>NZ_JBASFM010000012.1:0-22164 GCF_049653025.1 Pseudomonas sp.
ATTGCGAAGTGGTGCGAGATGTCACAGAGGGGATGAAGCGAGGAGAAAAATGGCGCAGCGGACGGGACTCGAACCCGCGACCCCCGGCGTGACAGGCCGGTATTCTAACCGACTGAACTACCGCTGCGCGTAACTTCAAAAAGCGAGTTGGTGGGTGATGACGGGATCGAACCGCCGACCCTCTGCTTGTAAGGCAGATGCTCTCCCAGCTGAGCTAATCACCCTTCACTCTCGAAGTGGGGCGCATTCTAGACAGCGATTCGCACCTTGGCAAGTCCTGATTTAAATATTTTTTATCGGTACGCCAAAGGCTTAGCGCAGGGTTGGCCTCAGCCGCCAGGCAGAGAATAATGCGCACCTCGTATGAAACCTGAAAGCTGCGCAGCGGGTCTGACTGACCGCTGCCCCCTGGCCACCGCACCGGTACCAGGCGCTGACGGCTTACATGATGCTGCTTGCCACTGCCGGCAGGCCCGTTAATGGAGATTCACCCTCTTATGTGGTTTCGCAACCTGCTGGTTTACCGCCTCACCCAGAACATTCCGTTTGATGCCGAGGCTCTCGAAGCCGCATTGGCGGCCAAACTGGCGCGCTCGTGCACCAGCCAGGAACTCAGCACCTACGGCTTTATCGCGCCCTTCGGCAAAGGTGGCGATGCGCCGCTGGTGCACGTCAGCGGTGATTTCCTGCTGATCGCTGCGCGCAAGGAAGAACGTATCCTGCCGGGCAGCGTGGTGCGCGATGCGCTGAAGGACAAGGTTGACGAAATCGAAGCCGAACAGATGCGCAAGGTCTACAAGAAAGAGCGCGATCAGCTCAAAGACGAGATCGTGCAGACCTTCCTGCCGCGCGCCTTTATCCGCAAGTCCGCCACCTTCGCCGCCATCGCGCCGAAACAGGGTCTGATCCTGGTCGACTCGGCCAGCGCCAAGCGTGCCGAAGACCTGCTGTCGACCCTGCGTGAAGCCATTGGCTCGCTGCCGGTACGCCCGCTGACGGTGAAGATCGCGCCAAGCGCCACCCTCACCGACTGGGTCAAGGTGCAGCAGGCCGCGCCAGACTTCCATGTACTGGATGAGTGCGAACTGCGTGACACCCATGAAGATGGCGGCGTGGTGCGCTGCAAGCGTCAGGACCTGACCGGCGATGAAATCCAGCTGCACATGACCTCCGGCAAGCAGGTCACGCAACTGTCCCTGGCCTGGCAGGACAAGCTGTCCTTCGTGCTCGACGACAAACTGGTGGTCAAGCGTCTGCGCTTCGAAGACCTGTTGCAGGATCAAGCCGAACAGGACGGCGGCGATGACGCCCTCGGCCAGCAGGACGCCAGCTTCACCCTGATGATGCTAACCCTGGTCGACTTCCTCCCGGCGCTGTTCGAAGCCTTGGGCGGCGAAGAGATTCCGCAGGGCATCTGACCCCCGCCAGGCAACACAGCCGCAGTGGAATAGACCACTGATCCTCTGCGGCTTGCCTCAACGCGCCAGATGTGCAAAATACTGCACAGCGTGAGGACGACCTCACCACTCCATGAGTGACCACTTCGGGACGGCCCATCTGTATTGTTGATGGAGGTTTTTATGTCCTGGGTAATTCTGTTTTTCGCCGGCCTGTTCGAAGTCGGCTGGGCCATCGGCCTGAAATACACCGATGGTTTCACCCGCCCGCTGCCAACCCTGCTGACCGTTGCGGCGATGATCGTCAGCCTCGGCCTGCTCGGCCTGGCCATGAAGGAATTGCCTCTGGGCACTGCCTATGCAATCTGGACCGGGGTCGGCGCAGTCGGTACGGTGATCGCCGGCATCCTATTGTTTGGCGAATCCATGGCACTGATCCGCCTGGCCAGCGTGGCACTGATTATCTGCGGCCTGATCGGGCTAAAACTCAGCCACTAAGCCGCTTCAGCCACAAAAAAAGCCCGCCAATTAGGCGGGCTTTTTCATGCTGCACGTTTAACGCTGCTCACCACGTAATGCGACCACCTGAGCCTGCAGCAACTCGCACCTGACCGCCTCGGCCGCTACCGGCTCACCCGCCACCAGGGTGATGCGTGACCACAGCCGCTTGAACAAGCCCTTGTCCGGCGCACGGCTGAAGAAGCTGCCCCACAACCCCTGCAGCGCCATGGGAATCACCGGAACCGGGTTTTCCGCAACGATTCGCTCGACGCCATTCTTGAACTCATTCAGCTCGCCATCGGTGGTCAGTTTGCCCTCCGGGAAGATGCACACCACCTCACCGTTGCGCAGGTATTCGGCTATTTTCTTGAACGCCGCATCGTAGATCAGCAAGTCTTCGCTGCGCCCGGCAATCGGCACGGTGCCAGCGGTGCGGAAGATAAAGTTGAGCACCGGCAGGTTGTAGATCTTGTAGTACATGACAAAGCGCACCGGCCGGCGCACTGCGCCGCCGATCAGCAGGGCATCGACAAACGACACGTGATTGCACACCAGCACCGCCGCGCCCTCGTCCGGAATCGCCTCCAGCCCCTTGTGCTCAACCCGATACATCGAGTGGCTGAGCAGCCAGATCATAAAGCGCATGCTGAATTCGGGGACAATCTTGAAGATGTAGCTGTTGACCGCGATGTTCATCAGAGAAATGGTCAGGAACAGCTGCGGAATCGACAGCTCTGCGATGCTGAGAAACAGGATCGAGACAATCGCCGAGATCACCATAAACAGCGCATTGAGGATGTTGTTGGCCGCGATCACCCGCGCCCGTTCATGTTCCACCGTGCGCGACTGGATCAGCGCATACAACGGCACGATATAGAAGCCGCCGAACAGGCCGATACCGAGGATCGAGCCGAGAATCCACCAGGCCTGGGCAAAGCTCAGCACCGCCAGCCAATCATGCGCTTCTGCCCCCTCAGGGAAGCCACCGGAAAACCACCAGAGCAGGATGCCGAACAGGGTCAGACCGATCGAGCCGAACGGCACCAGACCGATTTCCACCTTGTGCCCGCTCATGCGCTCGCAGAGCATCGAGCCCAGTGCGATACCGACCGAGAACACCGTGAGAATCAGGGTGACCACGCTTTCATCGCCGTATAGCCACTCTTTGGCGTAGGCCGGTATCTGCGTCAGGTACACCGCGCCGAGAAACCAGAACCAGGAGTTACCGACCATTGAGCGCGACACGGCCGGGCGCTGACCCAGACCAAGCTTCATGGTCGCCCAGGACTGGCGCAGGATGTTCCAGTCTAGTTTGAGCTGCGGCATGGCCGCCGAGGCAGCAGGAATACTGCGGCTGGCCAGGTAGCCGAGTATCGCCACCAGCACCACAGCCACCGCAACGATATGCGCATAAGCACTGCTGGCCATGATCACCCCGGCACCAATAGTGCCCGCGAGAATGGCCAGGAAGGTACCCATCTCCACCAGGGCGTTGCCGCCCACCAGCTCCTGTTCCTCAAGGTGCTGCGGCAAAATCGAATACTTCACCGGGCCAAACAGCGCCGACTGGGTGCCCATGGCAAACAGCACCCCAAGCATCAGCGGCAGGTTGCCCAGCACCACACCAACTGCCCCCAAGAGCATGATGATGATTTCGGCGAACTTGATCTTGCGGATCAGCGAATCCTTGGCGAACTTCTCGCCAAACTGCCCACCGAGGGCCGAGAACAGGAAGAACGGCAGGATAAACAGCAAGGCGCAGAGATTAACCAACAGGTCCTTGTCAGCGCTGGAGCTGATCTTGAACAGGATGGCGAGAATCAGTGACTGCTTGAAAATGTTGTCGTTGAAGGCACCCAGCAATTGGGTCAGGAAAAACGGCAGGAAGCGCTTCTTGCCAAGCAACGCGAATTGGGAGTGCTGGGTCATCGTCCATGTACCTGTATGGGCCAAACGGGTCGTTCAGCATTTGACTGCAAGAGCCCCGGACAAAGCCACAGCCAAGCAGGCTTTTTGCTGCATTTTCTACAAATGCAGGCGGCAAATAACCCGCGCTGGCTAGCTGGCCTCTTAGAGCGGCAACTGCCCCAACAACCCGCGCAGCACAAAGAACACCAGTAGGCCGCCACCGATGGTGGCCAGCAGATGCCGGGTCAGCGCGGCGATGGCAATAGTCGCCAGGCCTGCCAGTAGATAGGCATTGCCCAGATTGAAGGCCCAGTGCTGGCCATCAGGCAGCAACATGCCAGGCACCACGATGGCCGTCAGCACCGCAGTCGGCACGTAATGCAGGCCCTGACGCACCAGTGGCGGGAAGCGCAGATCGGGAAAGGCAAACAGGCTGTAGCGAATCGCAAAGGTGATCAGCGCCATGCCGAGAATCAGCAGCCAGATATCCATCACGCGCCCTCCCCAATAGTCACCGGCGTTATGCGTCGCTCCAGCAGCACACCAACGGCAATCCCGCTTAACGCCGCCGCCATCAACCCCAGTTTGTACGGCCAGGCATGGCACAGCAGCGCCACCGCGCCCGCCACCAGGGCGGCGGCAATCTGCGGCTGGTTGCGCAGCGCCGGCACCACGATGCCGATAAAGGTCGCCAGCATGGCGAAGTCCAGCCCCCAGCCCGCCAGGTTCGGCACGCTCTGGCCAAACAACGCGCCCACCAGCGAGCTCGACACCCAGGACAGGTACAACGCCAACGCCACCCCGGCGTGGTACCACTGGCCGTGCTCGGTCATGCCGCGCGCCAGATAGCGCCGCTGCACCACGGCGAAGGTTTCATCAGTCAGGCCGAACGCCAGCGGCACCCGCCAGCGCTGCCCCAGGGTACCGACATAAGGCTGCAACGCCGCGCTGTAGAGCACATGGCGCAGGTTGACGACAAAAGTGGTGAGCAGAATCACCAGCGCCCCACTGCCCAGACTCAGCAGGCTGATGGCAATAAATTGCGCCGAGCCGGCGTACACCAGCAGCGACATACCCAGCGCCTGCCACAGGCTAAGCCCGGCCAGGCTGGCCAACGCGCCATAGATCAGACCAAACGGCAGAATCCCGACGATCATCGGAATGCTGTCGCGACACCCATAGAGAAACTGCTGTAAACGGCTCATGCGCCCTCCTTTGCTGCACAGCCTGGCGCATCCTGGCGGCGTCGTCTTGAACAATCTTGCGCATTGATCCAGCGCCAGAATGACTTGCCGCAATACGGTCGGATGCTCACTGACTAAACTGCCCGCATTCGCCCCCAGGATCTACCCATGCCGGAAGCCCTCGACACCCTGCTGAATTTCGCCAGCGCCCTGGCTGCCGGCCTGCTGATTGGTGTCGAACGCGGCTGGCAAGGGCGCAATTCCGAGGACAAGCAACTGGTCGCGGGGATTCGCACCTTCGCCCTGAGCAGCCTGCTCGGGGCCTTTGCCATGCGGCTGGGCGAGCACTTCGGCGTAGTGACCTGGGCGGTGATCTTCAGCGGCTTTGCCCTGCTGGTGACGGCCTCCTACCTTGGCGAGTTGCAACGCCAGGGGGATATGGGCCTGACCAGCGAAGTGGCGCTGCTGATCACCTTTCTCCTCGGCAGCCTGGCCATGGCCGGTTACGCCGGCCTGGCCGCCGCCGGCGCAGTGGCGGTGGCGCTGCTGCTGAGCCTCAAGCAATCCCTGCACACGGCCCTGCAACAACTCAGCGAGGCGGAGTTGTCCGGCGCACTGAAGCTGCTGTTTATTTCCCTGGTGCTGCTGCCGGCACTGCCCAATCAGGGCTATGGCCCCTGGCAGGCACTCAACCCCTATGCCATCTGGTGGATGGTGGTGCTGATTGCCAGCATCGGCTTCGCTGCCTATGTGGCGATTCGCCTGGTGGGCATGCGTCACGGCCTGTTGATCACCGCGCTGCTCGGCGGCGTGGTCTCCTCCACCGCCATGACCCTGACCCTGGCGCGCCTGGCTCAGGGGCGCAATCTGCAAGCAATCCTCGCCTGCGGCCTGCTCGCCACCTCGGCGCTGATGTTTCCGCGCGTGCTGCTGGAGGTCGGCCTGATCAACCCCAGCCTGCTGTCACAGCTGGCATGGCCGCTAGGCACCGCCACCCTGTTGTATGCCGGCGGCGCACTGCTGTACTTCCGCCGCGCGGGCACAGAGAGTGACGAACAGGCTGAACCGCCGCTGAAAAACCCCTTCGAGCTGGGCCCGGCGCTACGTTTTGCCGCGTTGTTGGCGCTGATTCTGCTGCTGGTCGAAGGCGCGCAGCATAAGCTCGGTGATGGCGGCGTCTACCTGGTGGCGCTGCTCTCGGGATTGGCCGATGTGGACGCCATCACCCTGTCGCTGGCACGCAGTGCACAGGGCGGATTGCATGCCCAGGTCGCGGTACAGGGGATCTTCCTCGCGGTGTTGAGCAACAGCCTGGTCAAAGGCTTCCTGCTCGCCCTGATCGGCGGCCGCAAACTGGCGCTGATGACCCTGCCGGTAATGGCGGCCGGCCTGCTGGCCGGCGCGACGGTATTACTGCTGCGGTGAATCGGCGCTGTGCAGAAAGCCTTCCAGCAGCTTGTGTACCCGCTCGCTCAGCTCACGGTTGGCCGCTTCCGGCAGGCCACGGGCCAGTTCGGCCACCACCACCTGCTCAACCAATGGGCGCAGCTGCAGCAGCTGGGCGCTGAGGCGCTCGAGATCCTCGGCATGCGGTAGCTCGCGTTGCAGCAATGGATTGACCAGCTGCTTGGCGATCATCTGCACGATGCCGGCCGAGACCTGCCGCACATGGCCGCGAATCGCCGCCAGTTCGTCCAGCAGCGCCGGCAGGGGAATCCCGGCGCGGTACAACTCGACACCGGCGGCAAACAGCTTGGGGCTGGGTACGCGCAGGTGATCGCCAGCAAACTCCAGCAAACCCAGGGCCTGGGCGCGCTCGATCACCTCATCATCGAGTTTGTCGCCAAACAGCGCCTGCAATTCGACGAACTCCAGGCGCGTCGCCTGCTCCGGCTGATCAGGCCCCTGGATGGCCTGTTCCAGGCCCAGCACATGGGCCAGATCGCGGCCCTGTGCCCAGGCTTCGAACAGCTCGCGGATGCTGGCGATGCTGTAGCCACGCTCCAGCAGCTGGCCGATCAGCTGCAACCGCGCCAGGTGCTCGCCACTGTAGATACCCAACCGCCCGCGCCGCTCGGGCGGCGGCAGCAGGCCTTGATCCTGATAGGCGCGCACATTGCGCACGGTGGTCTGCGCCGCCTGGGCCAGTTCATCGACCCGGTATTCGGTGGCCACGGCACTCACCACCGGGGCCGCGGCACCGAGTAAACGCTGAAGAAAAGCAGAGGCTGTATTCATGGCGGCGATCATAGCTCTGGGCTGACAGCGACAACAACCGCCCGCGCCACGCCCCAACCAAGGGCTGGACTTGGCCATACGCCGCGCCCCCGCATCCTTGTGAAACAGCCTGTAAGCCACGTCATGTAAGGCCTGGACAGGCAACGGTAACAGCGTAACAGCGCAGTCGATTGCTGCCCGCGATGGCTATGCAGGCGTGCCCGGGCACACAACAATGACCGTGACATCAAACAATGTAACAGTCAGCCGTGACAGCTTGGAGAAGCCTCGATGCCTGCCAGCCCCGCCTCACTCAGTGCGCACGACCTCGAACAATTTCGCAGCATCCAGCGCCTGGCCTACCAGTGCGCACAAACCATTGCCGGCGAACTCAAGCCTGGCATCAGCGAGAAGCAGACTGCCGCGCTGATGAAAACCTGGCTGCAGGATCACGGTGTGCAGGACTGGTTTCATCAGCCTTTCGCCTGGTTCGGCCCGCGCACCGCGTTCAAGGGCTTCGACGGCCTGCGCCACCTGGGTGGCTTCAACCTGGCGTTCTACCCGGGCAAGACCGTATTGGAAGAAGGCATGCCCTATATCCTCGACTGCGCGCCGACCCTGGGGGCCTACACCGCGGATATCGGCTACAGCGGCGCACTGGGCGAGAACCTGCTGGTCGAGCGCCTGCTCGATGACCTGATGGCGCACCGCGAGCTGATCGTCGCGCAGGTCAAACAACGCCGCCCGCTGGCCGAAGTCAGCCAGGCGGTGGATCGCCTGTGCGCCGTCCAGGGCACCCTGCCGCGGCACAAGGCCTATCCCTTCGAGGTACTGGCACACCGAGTGGAGAAACTCGGCGAGCGCAACAGCAGCCTGTCGATTGCCCGCTTCGGCCTGCGCAATATCTACACCCTGACCCGCAATGCCCTGCTCACCGGCCGCCGCGAAGGCTGGTCGCCACTGTGGTCGAGCAACAGCCGCTCCGACCATGCGCCCACACCGGGTCTCTGGGCAGTGGAGCCGCACCTGGGCTGGCGTGGCGTGGGGGCCAAGTTCGAGGAGCTGCTGGTGGTCACCGAGGATGACGCCTACTGGCTCGACGACGACCTGCCGCATGTGCGTCGCTGGCAGCAACGTATGCACAACGCGCAGCAGGTGGCCGCATGAACGCACCAGCACGCGTGACCGAACCAACCCCAAGCGCTCAACAACTGCGGGTGCAGGGCGATGGCGTGGAACTGGCAGTGTATCGCTGGGGTACCAGCAGCGGGCCGACCCTGCTGCTGGTGCACGGCTACCCGGACAACCATGAAATCTGGCTGCCACTGGTGCGTGAATTGGCCGGCGAGTTTCAAATCATCGCCTATGACGTGCGCGGCTTCGGTGCCTCGGAAATTCCGCGCAAGCGCCTGGATTACCACCTGGAAAAACTCGCCAATGACCTGGAGGCGGTGATCAAGGCAGTCAGTCCCGAGCAGCCGGTGCACCTGGTGGCCCATGACTGGGGCTCGATCCAGGCCTGGGAAGCGGTGACCGAGCCGCGCATCCAGCCGCTGCTGGCGTCCTACACCAGCATCTCCGGGCCCTGCCTGGACCATGTAGGCCACTGGATGCGCGACAAGCTCAAGCAGAAAAGCCCGCGCGCCTGGAGCCAGGTCGCCGGGCAGCTGCTGAGCTCCTGGTATATCGGCCTGTTCCATACCCCGCTGCTCCCCGAGCTGACCTGGCGGCTGGGCCTGGACCGCGCCTGGCCGCAGCTGCTGCGCAAGGTCGAAGGGCTGCGCAACGTGCCCGTCAGCAGCAGCCAGCGCGCCGATGGCGTACACGGGGTCAAGCTGTACCGAGCCAACTTTATCCGCAGCCTGTTCCAGCCACGCCAGCGCCACACCCAAGTGCCGGTGCAACTGATAGTGCCAACCCGCGACCGCTTCGTGCGTCCGCAACTGTTCGAGCAACTGGCACTGTGGGCCCCCAAGCTGTGGCGGCGCGAAGTCAATGCCGGGCATTGGCAACTGCTGGCCGAGCCGCAGCAGCTGGCCATCTGGCTGCGCGAGTTTACTCAGCACCTAGCGGGTGCCGAGGCCAGCCGTGCCCTGCAGCAGGCCCAGGTCAAGGCCGCTGCCCGCGCCTACAGCGGCAAGCTGGTGATCGTCACCGGTGCTGGCTCCGGCATTGGTCGCGCCACCCTGCTGGAGTTCGCCGAACGCGGGGCCACGGTGCTGGCCGCCGATATCAACCTGGCCGCCGCCGAACGCAGCGCCGAACTGGCCCGGGCGCTGGGCAGCCAAGCCTTCAGCTATCAGCTGGATGTCGGCGACAGCAGCGCCATGGCCGCCTTTGCCGACTGGGTAGAGGGCGAATTCGGCAGCCCAGACATAGTGGTCAACAACGCCGGTATCGGCATGGCCGGCAGCATGCTCGACACCACCAACGCCGACTGGGAACGCCTGCTGCGCATCAACCTGTGGAGCGTGATCGACGGCAGCCGCCTGTTTGCCCAGCAGATGATCAAGGCCGGCAAGCGCGGACATATCGTCAACACCGCCTCGGCGGCGGCCTTCGTGCCGTCGCGCAATTACCCGGCCTATGCCACCAGCAAGGCGGCGGTGCTGATGCTCAGCGAATGCCTGCGCGCGGAAATGGCCAGCCACGGCATCGGTGTCACCGCCGTCTGCCCGGGCCTGGTCAACACCGCCATCATCCAGGCCACACGCTTTAACGGCCTTACCGCCGAAGCCGAGGCCAAGCAACAGGCCAAGACCCAGCGCCTGTACAGCCGGCGCAACCTCAGCGCCGAAACCGTGGCGAAAAAGCTTGTGCGCGGCGTGCAACGCAACCAAGCCGTAGTCGCCGTGGGTGCCGAGGCGCACCTGAGCATCGCCCAATGGCGCTTCGCCCCCTGGCTGTCCAGGTTGTTGGCGCGCCTGAACCTGGCTGGTTGATAAGGAGAATCGAGATGACCGCACAGCATCGCCTGGAGCAACGCAAAGTACGCTTCGACTTTGAAGGCACCCCGCTGCACTGGGTGCCGAACGAGCCGGAAGCCTCGCACATCATGAATACCCTGCACCTGATCCTGCCGGCCGGCGAGTTCTGGTTCTGCCGGGTCTACAACAAGGCCCTGCCGTTGGTCAGCGACCCGCAGTTGCGCGAGGACGTGCAAGGCTTCGTCAAGCAGGAGGCGCAACACGCCCGCGCCCACGACAGCGCGCTGACGCCCTACCTGGCGCGTCACGGCATCGACCCCACGCCCTTTACCCAGCCCATCCACTGGTTGTTCGACAAGGTGCTGTGCGACTACCCGCTGGGCGAAAACGCCATCAGCCGCTGGCTGCAACCCTGGTGGCTGCGCCAACGGGTCGGTCTGATCGCGGCGGTGGAGCATTTCACCTGCGTACTGGGCGACTGGATCATCACCACCCGCAGCCTCGATCACGCCGACCCGGTGATGCTCGACCTGTTGCGCTGGCACGGTGCCGAGGAAGTCGAGCACCGCAGCGTGGCCCACGACCTGCACGTACATATCGGCGGCAACCTGCTGATGCGCTGGGTATTTATGCTGATTGCCACACCAGCGCTGATCTTCCTGTTCAGCGCGGCGATGAAAACCATGATGCGCCAGGACCCAGTCACCCGTTACCGGCCGGGCTTTCTGCGCCTGTGGTACCACCTGGGCAACCGTGGTCTGTTGCCGCGTATGGGCAGCATCGGCCGTTCGGTGTTGCGTTATTTCAACCCCAGCTATCACCCACGCACCGAAGGCGATATCCGCGTGGCGCTGGACTACCTGGCCCACTCGCCGGCGGCGCAGCGCGCCGCTCAGGAGAAAGCGGCGACGGCCTAAGCAGCCGTCATAGCTCGTCCAGCAACTCCACCCCGGCCGCCCGTTCGAGCAACTCGGCGGGCAGGCTCTTGCTGGCGCGGGCACCGAGCAGCTTGAGGTTCTCCACCCGACTGATGATATTGCCGCGGCCGTCGCAGAGCTTGTTGCGCGCCCCGGCATAGGCCTTGTCCAACTGCTGCAAGCGCGCGCCGACCTCATCCAGGTCCTGGATAAAGGCGACGAACTTGTCATACAGCGCCCCGGCGCGCTCGGCGATCTCGCGGGCGTTCTGGCTCTGCCGCTCCTGCCGCCACAGGCTGTCGATGACCCGCAGGGTGGCGAGCAAGGTGGTCGGGCTGACGATAACTATGTGCTGCTCGTAGGCCTCCTGAAACAAACCCGGATCGGCCTGCAGCGCCGCAGCGAAAGCCGCTTCGATCGGCACGAAGAGCAGGACAAAATCCAGGCTGTGCAGGCCTTCCAGGCGCTGGTAATCCTTCAGCGACAAGCCTTTCAAATGGCTGCGCAGCGACAGCACATGCTGCTTCAGCGCCAGCTGGCGGCTCGCCTCGTCCTCGGCGGCAATAAATTGCTGGTAAGCGGTGAGGCTGACCTTGGCATCCACCACCACCTGCTTGTCGCCCGGCAGCTGGATCAGCACATCCGGCTGGAAACGCTCGCCGTCGGCGCTCTTCAGGCTGACCTGGGTCTGGTATTCACGACCCTTCTCCAGGCCGGCGTGCTCCAGCACCCGCTCCAGCACCAGCTCACCCCAGTTGCCCTGGGTTTTCTGGCCCTTGAGCGCGCGGGTCAGGTTGGTCGCCTCATCACCCAGGCGCTGATTGAGTTGCTGCAAGCGTTCCAGTTCCTTGCCCAGGGAAAAGCGCTCGCGGGCCTCCTGCTGATAGCTTTCCTCGACGCGCTTCTCGAAGGACTGGATGCGCTCCTTGAGCGGATCCAGTAGCTGGCCGAGCTGCTGCTGGCTGGTCTCGGCGAAGCGCTGCTCGCGCTCATCGAAGATCTTGCCGGCCAGCTCGGCAAACTGCGCGCGCAGTTCATCGCGCGAGCCTTGCAGGTCATTCAGGCGCTGCTGATGGCTGTCCTGTTGTTCCTTGAGTTCGGCGCTGAGGGCGGCACGCTGAGCATCCAGGCGGCGGATCTCGCCTTCCTGTTGTTCACGTTGACTGGCCCAGGCCTGGGCGGCTTCGCGAGCGATCTGCCGCTCCTGCTGCAACAACTCGGTTTCGCGGCGCAGCGCAGCCAGCTCGGCCTGCTGATCGGCCTTGATCTCGCCGATGTCGGCGAGTTCTGCGCGGCAATCATCCAGCTGCGCTGCGAGGCCGGCCTGGGCCAGCTGTGCGTTATTCAGGCGCTCTTGTAGCAGGCTGAATTCCAGTTGCTGACTAGCCAGGCGGCGTTGCAGCGACCAGGCCATATATAGAAGAGGAAGTGCTGCGACGGCGAAACCGAGCAGCGCAGGTGCCAACGCGGTGAACAGATCGATGGGCATAAGCGGCTCCGCAGAAAAGTACTGGCAGTATAACCAGTACTCCAGGCTGCGTCAGAGCTGTTTAAGCAGTTGCTGCGCTTCCAGCGAGCCCTGCCCCGCGGCCAGTTCCAGCCAGTGCCGGGCCTGCTGCGGTTCGCAGGTACGCGGCTGGCTATAGAGTTGGCCCAACTCCAACTGCGCATTCATATCGCCGGCACGTGCGGCCTGGCGAAGCAGTTCAAAACCCATGCGCCGATCACGTGGGTTACCACAATCGCGGCAAAGCATTTGTCCCAGTCGACTCTGCGCCTGCACCACACCCTGCAAGGCAGGCTGCTTAAGCAAACGACCAGCAAAGCGTTTGACGCTGGCGGCGTGGCCGAGACGGGGACTGTCCAGCAGCCAGAGCGCGACACGCGTCGGCAAGCCGGTAACAGACGTGGAATGTTCTACGGGTATACGAACAATTGCGCGAGGCATAAGAAGCAGCGGTGGCCGGGGAGGCGCGCACTCTACTCCTTTTTTCACCGAGGTAAAGCCCCGCAAAAAGCCCCAAGCCGCGAGCTAGAGCAAGCGCTCGGGTTAATCCACAGAAGCTGTGGATAACTTCGTGGATAACATGGGAGCAAGCGTCCTGACAGCCTGTGGCGTGGGGCTTGCGCTCAAACTGGCGGTTTTTTCACCAACGTAAAAAAATCATATTTTTCATTGACTTATAAAATCGATACGAAGAATCAAGGGTTTACGTCAAGCACTGGATCTTGCTTGACAGCGCGCCTCGCAATTGTGCACAAGTCTTCGCGCCCAGCCTCGCCCACGCCCTTTTTCAGGGCAAAAAACCTGCCAGCTGTGGCGGACCTAGGCGGGCCGGGGCAGCCGCTCATCCAGCAGATAATCCTGCACGCGAAACACCCTCGGCGTATCCGGCACCTGGGCGCTTTTGAAGGCCACATACTCGGCCGTGGTTTCGCATAACCAACTGAGCAGATTGCGCGGACGCTTCTCCGCCAAGGCCTCGGGTACGAACAACGCGACGTTGTTGCCGCCCAGCGGACAGCGTGCCGAACGGTACTCGAACGCCTCCACCCCGGCTCCGCGCATGGCCACGCCCAACGCCTGGGTGTCCTGGTAGGCACTGGCATGGCACAGCTGCGCTTGAAAGCTGGCGAAAGGTGCGCGCTGCAACTGGATGCCGCGCTCAACCTGATAGCGCGCCTCGAAGGTGCAGTGCTCGGAAAGGATGCGCCCGCTGGGCGGCGGGCTGGCCATGCCGTCCCAGAGCAGAAAGCGGTAATAGGCGGCTTCGGCCATCGCGGTCTCGATACGCAGGGCACCGTAGAACAGGCTTGGCTCATGCACCGAGCCAAAGCGTGAACCCCAGCGCAGCGGCGGGTAACGAAAAGGGGTTTTCAGCAGGTAATGCAGCGGTTCGGCGTTGTGCGGCAAGGGCGGCTTGCTGGTTTCCAGCAGCTCCTCCAGCAGCGCCTGCTCGGCCAGGGTGTCGACCAGTTGCAAGGTGGCGACCTGGGCCTGGCTTTCCACCAGACGCACCAGACGCCCACGCAACGGCTTGATCTGCGCAGGGCCTTGGCAGTGTTGCCAGATATCCATGGTGGCGTTGTCCTTAACTTTTCTTATTGTTGGGCACTGTGCAGATGAAGCTGGCTGCTACTGGCGGCTTAACCCTTGCCACGAATCGCGTCGAGATACTCCACCACTCGCACCAGCCCTTGCACCTGCATCATCAGCGGCAGCGGCGTGGCGTCTAGGTGACGGTTTTCGGTGCGCAGAAAGTGCTGCATATCCTGCAGATTGCCGCCGAACAGGGCAAACAGCGAACGGTACACGCGGATCAGCAGCAGGCCCAGTTCACCGGTCTTGCTGTGCACCCGCAAACCGCCCTCGGCCCAGCGCGAAATCGCCGTGCGATGCACGCCGATGATGTCGGCCAACTCCTGCTGGGTCAGCCCCAGCTGTTCGCGGGTATTGAGCAGCGCCTTGGCCAACACCGTATCGGCGTCGGCAATCGGTCGAATCAGTGCGCTCATCATCGCCTCCAGTGTCTGTTTGCATCAAAAATATCACTTAATGATGCAAATACACAGCGCATTCTGGCAATCATCACACCCGCCCTTGACACTGCCAGAGGCCAAACCGCAGGCGCGGCTACACCCGGCTTAGCGGCTGACCGGCCTTGGGTTTGAAGTACAGGGTTGCGCCCCGCGCCAGATTGGCCAGGCTGGCGTGATCCTTGGCCACTTCGGCTTCGATCGGCTCTGCCTGGCCTGCGACCTTGAGGGTCACCCGAGTGATCGCGCCGAGCGGGCGGATATCGCGTACTTCGCCGGCCTGGTGGCCTGCCTCGGCCTGGCGCGAGAGGTGAATCTCGTGCGGACGGAACAGCACATGGGTGTCGTTGCCGACGTACAGGCGGTTGGCATCGCCGAGGAAGTGATAAACGAAATCGCTGGCTGGCTGCTCGTACACCTCGCCCGGCGAGCCGATCTGCTCGATCACGCCCTTGTTCATCACCACGATGCGATCCGCCACTTCCATGGCCTCTTCCTGATCGTGGGTCACGAATACCGAGGTCAGGTGCACCTCCTCATGCAGGCGTGCCAGCCAGCGGCGCAGTTCTTTACGCACCTTGGCATCCAGCGCACCGAAGGGTTCGTCGAGCAGCAGCACCTTCGGCTCCACCGCCAGGGCGCGAGCCAGGGCGATGCGTTGCCGCTGGCCGCCGGAAAGCTGTTCCGGGTAGCGATCCGCCAGCCAGTCGAGCTGTACCAGATCGAGCAGGTCATGCACCTTCTTCTTGATCACGTTCTCGTTCGGCCGCTCGCCCTTGGGCTTCATGCGCAGGCCGAAGGCGACGTTGTCGAACACCGTCATATGGCGAAACAGCGCGTAATGCTGAAACACGAAGCCGACGTTGCGGTCGCGCACATCATGGCGTGACACGTCTTCGCCATGGAACTGGATGCTGCCGCTGTCCGGGGTTTCCAGACCGGCGATGATGCGCAGCAAGGTGGTCTTGCCGCAGCCGGACGGACCGAGCAAGGCCACCAGCTCACCGCTCTGGATATTCAGGTTGATGTCGTTCAGCGCCTTGAACGCATTGAAGTTCTTGCTGACGCTGCTGATCTCGATACTCATGACTTATTCCTCGCCCGCACTGGCTTTCAGGCGGTTGATCCGTGATTCGCTCCACTGCTTGAGCAGCAGGATAAACAGCGCCAGTAACAGCAGCAGACTGGCGACGCTGAAAGCGGCGACGTGGTTGTACTCGTTGTAGAGAATCTCGACGTGCAGCGGCAGGGTGTTGGTGTAACCACGGATATGCCCGGACACCACCGACACCGCGCCGAACTCGCCCATGGCCCGTGCAGTACAGAGCACCACGCCGTAGATCAGGCCCCATTTGATGTTCGGCAGGGTCACGTGCCAGAACATCTGCCAGCCATTGGCACCGAGCAGTCGCGCGGCCTCCTCTTCCTGAGTGCCCTGCTCCTGCATCAGCGGGATCAGTTCGCGGGCGACAAAGGGCACGGTGACAAACACCGTGGCCAACACGATGCCCGGCAAGGCAAAGATGATCTGGATATCGCGGTCCTGCAGCCACTCGCCGAAGAAGCCCTGCGCGCCGAACAGCAGCACATAGACCAGGCCGGCGATTACCGGAGAAACCGAGAACGGCAGGTCGATCAGGGTGACCAGAATGCTCTTGCCGCGGAACTCGTATTTGCTCACGCACCAGGCCGCCGCCACGCCAAATACCAGGTTGAGCGGCACGGAAATGCCCACGGCGAGCAGCGTGAGTTTCAGTGCGGAGAGCGCATCGGCCTCGAAGATCGCACCAAAGAAGGTGCCGAAGCCGTGCTTCAGCGCCTCACTCAGCACCACCAGCAAGGGCAGCAGGAGAAACAGCACAAACACCAGCCAGGCGCTGCCGATCAGCAGACGGCGACCCAGCACGTTACCGCGCCGGGCGGCGTTGACAGCGGCTGAAGCGGTCAGGGTTACAGAAGACATGATGACCTCCTCAGGATTTGCCGCTGCAGCAGATTGATCAGCAGCAGCAGAATGAAAGACACCACCAGCATCAGTACGCCAATCGCGGTGGCACCGGTGTAGTCGTACTGGTCGAGCTTGACCATGATCAGCAGCGGCAGGATCTCGGTCTTCATCGGCATATTGCCGGCGATAAAAATCACCGAACCGTACTCACCGACGCCGCGCGCGAAGGCCAGCGAGAAGCCGGTCAGCCAAGCTGGCAGCAACGCTGGCAGCAGCACATGACGAAACACCTGCAGTGGTTTGGCACCGAGGCAGGCGGCCGCTTCTTCGACCTCGCGGGGGATATCAGCCAGCACCGGCTGAATAGTGCGCACCACGAACGGCAAGGTGACGAAGGTCAGCGCCAGGGTGATACCGAGAGGTGTGTAGGCGATCTTGAAACCCAGGTCGGTGGCGAACTGGCCGACCAGCCCGCTGGGGGCATACAAGGCGGTCAGGGCAATCCCGGCAACGGCGGTGGGCAGGGCGAATGGCAGGTCGATCATCGCTTCGATGACCTTGCGTCCCGGGAAGGTGTAGCGCACCAGGGCCCAGGCCAGCAATGTGCCGATAATGCCGTTGATGATCGCGGCGGCGAAGGCGGTGGCAAAGCTCAGCTTGAGCGCAGCCAGTACCCGCGGCGCGGAAATGATGGCCCAGAACTCACTCCAGGTGAGCTGAGCGGCGTGGACAAACATGGCACCCAGAGGAATCAGCACCAACAGACTGAGATACACCAGGGTGTAGCCCAGCGTCAGCCCGAAGCCGGGTATGACGGGGGAAGTACAACGAGACATTGTCTGTCCTTGGCTGGTTATGCAATGAAGTAATGACGCGGTGAGAGTCCGTAGGATGGGTCGAGCGCAGCGATACCCATGCTGCACGGCGATGGGTATCAGCACTGCGTGCTTCAACCCATCCTACGTTCGCTCTTCGAGCTCACTGCGCCTGATAGATCTGGTCGAAAACCCCGCCATCATTGAAAAACTTCGGCTGCGCGGTTTTCCAACCGTTGAAGTCCTTGTCGATGGTCACCAGCTTGAGGTCGGGGAACTGCTTGGCGAACTCGGCAGCTACAGCCTGGTTGCGTGGGCGGTAGAAATTCTTCGCGGCAATGCGCTGGCCTTCATCGCTGTACAGGTAGTTGAGGTAGGCCTCAGCCACTTTACGGGTGCCCTTCTTCTCGACGTTCTTGTCGACGACGGCCACCGGCGGCTCGGCAAGGATCGACAGCGACGGCGCGACGATTTCGAAGTTGCTACCGCCCTCTTCCTTCAATGCCAGGAAGGCTTCGTTTTCCCAGGCCAGCAGCACGTCGCCGATGTTGTTGTTGACGAAGGTGATGGTCGAACCACGTGCACCGGTGTCCAGTACCGGGACGTTCTTGTAGAGCTTCTCGACAAACTCCTGAGCCTTGGCTTCGCTGCCGTATTTCTGCTTGGCGAAAGCCCAGGCCGCGAGGAAGTTCCAACGTGCGCCGCCGGAGGTTTTCGGGTTCGGGGTGATCACTTCCACGCCCGGCTTGACCAGGTCGTCCCAATCCTTGATGCCTTCAGGGTTGCCCTTGCGCACCAGGAACACGATGGTCGAGGTGTACGGGGTGCTGGACTGCGGCAGGCGACTCTGCCAATCGGCTGGGATCAGCTTGCCGAGCTTGTTCAGCTCGTCGATATCACCGGCCAGGGCCAGGGTCACCACGTCGGCACGCAGGCCGTCGATCACGGCACGGGCCTGTTTGCCCGAACCACCATGGGATTGCTGAATTGTGATGGCTTCATTGCCCTGGGCTTGCCAGTGCTTGTTGAACGCGCTGTTGAATTCACTGTACAGCTCACGGGTCGGGTCGTAGGACACGTTGAGCAGGGTTTCGGCGGCGGCTACTGGGCCGGCAATCAATGTGCTGGCAAGGGCAGCGAGGGCAAAACGGCGAATGGACATGGTGCAGCTCCTACTGGGACAAATACAGGATTGGCGTTCAATGGGTCGACTGCTCTCGCAACCTGCCGTGGTTAGGCGGCGCGGTGCGCATGGGCTCGACTCTTTTCATTGCACGCCCTCCGGTGGTCCGGTCGGGCTTTGTTGTGGGTGGGCTATCTGTTTACGGGTGGCTTTAGCTGCTCTTGTTGCTCTGAGCCTGCGGGCGAAATTTTTCCTTGCGTTCGATCTGTACAACTTGGCCGTTGTGCACGGTGATTTCCACCGAGCCGAATTTCAGGCCATTCAGCGCAGCCTGGATCTCGCGCAGGGTGCTGGCACCGTCCTGGCCTTCAAGGTTATGCAGGCTTGCGGTCATGGTAGTGCTCCTTGAGATAGCCCCATAAACGGCGGAATTGGCCGCAATCAGTGGGTGTGGAGCGGATAGTAGAGAGTCGCTAATATTCTTAAAAATATTATTTAAGAACATTTATATATCTTTATTGCATATAAAAATCATGGCCTTCTCGCGTAGAAAAATGCGATTTAAGGCATAAGCAAATAAATTCTTATTCTTTTTGATATTAGAAAGCCCTACCTACACTGCAGCCATTCACATCTGCAGGAGGGCGCACGATGCGCAACCAAACTATCCGCTACCTGATAGTGCCTGGCTGGCAAGGATCAGCCGATGATCACTGGCAGAGCCATTGGCAGCACAGCCTGCCGAACAGCGCTCGGGTCGAGCAGGCCGACTGGCTAGCGCCGCAGCGCGAGGATTGGGTGGCCGAACTGCAGCGCAGCATCGCCGGCGATCCGCGCCCGACCATTCTTATTGCCCACAGCCTGGGTTGCATCACCGTGGCGCATTGGGCGGCCCAGGCCCCGGTCGAACTGCTGCGCCGTGTACGCGCCGCGCTGCTGGTTGCCCCGGCCGATGTCGAGCGGGCGAACTGCCCCGCTGCCCTGCAGAACTTCGCGCCGATCCCGCAGCAGCCATTGCCCTTCCCCAGCCAACTGGTTGGCTCGGATAACGACTCCGCCGCCAGCGCGGCACGCGCCATCGAACTGGCCCGCGACTGGGGCAGCGACGCGGCCATTCTCAGCGGTGCCGGGCATATCAATGTGAAGTCTGGGCACCAGCGCTGGGAGCAAGGCTTCGCCTACCTCTATCGCCTGCAGAACCGTATCGAACAATCCGCCCGCCGCAGCGCCTGACGCCCCCACCGCCGCTTGCACCCGCGCATCCGCCGCGCGCGGCATTGCTTTCACCCTCCAACCTGCGCAGCCCGCTTGGCGAACTGCGCTGGAGAATCTGTTATGAGCAAGAACAACCTGAGGGGTCAGCCGCTGCTGACCTTCCCCGATGCAGAAAAAAATGATCGGGAATCATTCTTAACGTCGCGCAGCGACGGCCCGCAGGGGGGCCGCCATGGATGGCAGGCCCTAAAAAATCCGCTGAGCATCCGCGCCAAGGCGTTGGTGTTTATCGACCCGCGCTCCCGGCAGTTGCGCGACCAGGTCGAGCACCTTGCGCCGCAACCCTTACCGTTACTGATAGAGGGCGAAACCGGTACCGGTAAGGAACTGCTGGCCCGGCATATCCACCGCGCCAGCGAGCGCCCCGGTCTGTTCGTGGCACTGAGCTGCAGCGGCCTGAGCAGCCAGCATGCTCAGGCGGAACTGTTCGGCTATGCCGCCGGTGCTTATCAAAGTTCGGCCAGCAGCCGGGCTGGCTGGTTCGGCTCAGCCAACCACGGCACCCTGTACCTAGATGAGATTGGTGACCTGCCCTTGCCCTTGCAAGGCGAGTTGCTCAGCGCCCTGGAAACCGGCGAAGCGCTGCGCGTAGGTGCCAGCCACCCCAGCCCCGCCGATGTGCGCCTGCTGGCAGCCACCAGCATCGATCTGGCGCAGGCAGTGACCGCCGGCAAATTCAATGAACGGCTGTACGGCTACCTGAGCGATGGCCGCCTCACTCTGCCGCCCTTGCGTGAGCGTATCGGCGACATCCTGCCGTTGGCTGAGTATTTCCTCGGCATCTATGCCCAGCGCCTGAACCTACCGTTGCCGATCATCAGCGAGGCCGCGCAGCAACGCCTGGAATCGCACAACTGGCCCGGCAACACCCGCGAGCTGGAGAACGTCATCCACTTCGCCTTGCTGGTCAGCAGCGGCGCAGAAATTCTCAGCCAGCACCTCAACCTTGCCGCTAACGCCACGCCACTGAACGCAATCCAGAGCGCCCTCGAACAACTGCTGAGCGAAGCCGAGCCAGAACAGCTGCTGCGCCTGCAACCCTTGCTGCAATGCAGTAGCGAGCGTTTAGCTGGGCTGCTCAAGCGTCAACAGCCCCTCGCCACCCCCTAATAAAAGAAGGGTGAGCGCCCTGCCTGAACGCTCACCCCCAAAACTGGGCATGCAACCGCATGCCATCAATGCTTGGCCGTATCAGCCATACAGCGAGGGCGTGGCGCCTTGCCGTTGAGTAGCCAGTGGCCAAGATCACGCACCTTGTAATCGAGCGGGTTCAGCAAGCCGTTGTCACGCAGCAGCTGACGTTCGACCTGGGCGTTGCCACCTTGACGGCGACGTGGCACGGCAGTGGCCGCCAGATTGCGGGCCAGGCTCTGCGTCAGTAGAAGCCGACGGTTGAATACAATGCGTTGCGACATGGCGGGCCTCGACAATGGCGTGCAGGCCCGTTATGCAGGCCGGAACAGAGGAAACTTCAGGGTTGAACTGGAAGTCCGGTGATCCGGTAGAGACAAGCTAGTTGATCTAAAAAAGACGAAGCCAATAATTTTTAGGAATTAGCTTATGGGTTTCGTGAGACAGCCTCTCTTATTCTTTTTAGTTACTAGAAAGTAAAAATAAATTCTTTTTAGGGATTACAAATAATCCCTACAGTGCGCCCAAGCCGACAGCGGACCACCGCATCGGGCCCATGAAACATCAAAGGGGCTCCTTGCTATTTCGCTGAGACAGGTGCAACGCACACCGTCCGCTCGAGCCCCTTCTGCAGTGCCAAACACCTTCCGCACAGACCTGCATTTGGAGCATCGAGCATGAACAAGTCCACACTGGCCCTGGCCGTTACCCTTGCCGCCCTCGCCAACCAGGCCACGGCCGCCGGTTTTATCGAAGACAGCAAGGCCACCCTGAACCTGCGCAATTTCTACTTCAACGCCGATAACCGCGAGAGCCAGGACCAGCTGGGCAACGCCGCCTACAACGGCCAGGCCAAAGAATGGGGTCAGGGCTTCCAGCTCAACTTCATCTCCGGTTACACCCAGGGCACGGTCGGTTTCGGCGTGGACGCCATCGGCCTGCTCGGGCTGAAACTCGACGCAGGCGGCCGCGCTGGCAAGGCCGGTATCGACCGCACCCCCGGTGCCCTGTTCCCGCTGGACAACGATGGCACGGCCGTCGACAACTACGGCAAGGCCGGCGTCACCGGCAAGGTGCGCGTCTCCAAGACCGAAGCGCGCCTTGGCACTCTGCAACCCAAGCTACCGGTGATCACCTTCAACGACGGCCGCCTGCTGCCGCAAACCTTCGAAGGCGCGCAGATCACCTCCGCCGAGATCGACAACCTGCTCCTCACCGCCGGCCAGCTGGACAGCACCAAGACCCGCAGTTCCACCGACGACATCGACCTGCGCATCGGCGGCG
>NZ_JBASFM010000013.1:0-229813 GCF_049653025.1 Pseudomonas sp.
CGTGGCTACTTGAAATCTGCAGCAGCTTGGTCAATCTGCAGACCTGAAATTTGCGTAGGAACGCGATTTCTGTTCCGACTCAGACCATCAAACCGGCTCTAAAACGTTTTTACACAGCCTCGGCCAATAGCGGTCATCGAGTGCCGACAAGACCAGTGGCAATTCACTTTGCTGTGATTTCGACACTTTTCGACACGTCTGCTAGGCAGTCTTGAAGCCGATCAGTGGCGTCCAGCCATTACGTTACGTTGGCTGGTTTGGTGCGTGTTGCCTTTCATGTCGTTTTTCACCTGGCTTAGTCGCGTTTGCCATTTATACTTCTATTGAAATCCGGGGTTTTCTGCCTGACAACGGATGTTATCAGGCAGCTCAGGTGTGCTTTGCGACAGTAATGTCGCCGAATTAATAGTTAGCTTACTTAAGGAAGAGTAATGTATCCGCCAGCATATCCACACGATCAAATACAGAATTTGTACCCTGGCGTATTTCTGCTGCATGGCAGCATTAAGATGGGCCCCGGAATGAGAATGAACAGAAACATGCTCATTCTACAAGGCGGCCCAGAATTAACATTAATTAATCCAGTTCGCATGAACGAGGAAGGCCTTGCAGCTTTAGATCTACTTGGCAAGGTGAGCAAAATAATCAGGCTGGGAGACTTTCACGGCCTTGACGATGAATTCTACCTAAACAGATATAAATGTGAGTTCTGGGCTCAGCAAGGCCAGGAAACATACAAATCACCAAGCCCAACAAAAATTATTAATTCAAGCACTACTGGGCCTATCAAAAATTCCGATTTTTTCATTTTTGAATCTGCCATTTTTCCAGAGGCAGCGCTTCTCATTAAAGAGCACAAGCTATTAATAACCACCGATAGCATTCAATATTATTCCGATTGGAGTTATTTCACGTGGTTTACAAAGTTTGCCTTTAAGTTACTAGGATTCAAAACAGGCCTAAACATTGGGAGGCCTTGGTTGAAGCGCGTAACACCAAAAGGTGAAACACTAATAAAAGATTTCCAGGCTCTTCTAACCCTCGACTTCGAGGCTATTATTGCTGCACATGGCGCACTCACTAAAAATGGTGCCAAAGAACTACTAAAAGCCGAAATGAGTGACGTGTTCACGTAAGCTAACAACAGGTTCAAACCGTTCGCTTCGCTCACTGGGGCGAGCTACGGCCCGTCCCTCAACCAAATGTTAGGCATATGCCCAAAACCGATATTTTCATACGACCAGCCAACCTTAGTGACCTTGCGACCATTCAAAAGCTTGGTTGCGAGACCTATGCTGATCACTTTTCTTTCTTATGGTCACCTGAAGGCCTTAAAAATTTCTTGGCACAAGACTTTTCTGTTGAAGCCTTAGAGATGATCCTTAGTCACCCGAACAAGCATCAGTGGCTTATTGCTTACTACTCTAGCGACCTACCTGTTGGTTTGTCTAAGGCAAACTGGTCTCAGCCCAATCCTATCACCAACATATTGGGCGCAGAGCTACAGAAAATTTATCTTCTCAAATCATTTTCTGGCGTTGGCGCAGGCACGGAACTATTAAAAACAACCGTTAAAAATGCAATTTTACGTGGCGAATCATCCATTTGGCTCGATGTACTAAAAACAAACACTAAGGCTCAGAAATTTTATTCACGCGTCGGCTTTATACAGGTTGGTGAAATACCTTTCAAAACCGACTTAAAAGAAATCGGTATGACCGTAATGGCTTGCGACCTGAGGCAAGCCTAACAACTGGTTCAGACCGCTCGGCTCGCTCACTGGGACAGACTAAAGCTCGCACCTTAGCTTAATCATTAGGTATAGGAATTTATGTGCTAATTCTAAAATTAGCTGTCGTGCCACTATTTATCGCTGCTGTAACTCTTGCTGGGCGTCGCTGGGGCGCCGGCTT
This sequence comes from Pseudomonas sp., assembly GCF_049653025.1. Classification (GTDB taxonomy): domain Bacteria; phylum Pseudomonadota; class Gammaproteobacteria; order Pseudomonadales; family Pseudomonadaceae; genus Aquipseudomonas. The sequence goes on from NZ_JBASFM010000013.1 coordinate 1,914, forward strand.
TGCAGGACTGCTGAGTGGATTCCCCATAGTCGCTGGCCCGATTGTTGTATTCGTCGCTCTTGAGAACGGCACCCTGTTTGGCGCGCTCGCTGCTACTGCGGCGATCTCTGCTATTGCAGGTTTGTTGGTATTCGGAGTGACGTACTGCTGGGTAAGCATTCAATGGCCGTGGCCAGCCGCTCTTGCCTGCGCCACCGGGGCTTGGTTTGTTACAGCGACCTGCCTTGCGGCATTGCCCGCTGAGCCAGAATTAGCACTGGTCATTGCAGGGCTCGCTCTTGCACTCACACCGCATATCCTTCCTCCGAGTGGGTCTGCCTCAACCGAGGACAATAGTCTTACCGATCTCCCATATAGGATGTTCACCGGAGCCATCCTGACACTTGCTGTTACCGGTGCAGCAGCAACCCTGGGGGAAGTCTGGAGTGGGTTGCTGGCCGTTTTTCCGATCATTGGCCTTGTTCTATCGGTTTTCACGCACAGGACTCTGGGGCCGCGCCAGGTGGCGCACATGTATCGGGGCATGGTGAAGGGCCTTTACTCGTTTACCGCTTTTTTCCTCGTGCTTGCCGTTTTATGGCCGCGAGTTGAGTTCTGGACTGCCTGTGCCACAGCTGTAGGTGCAGGCGTCGCGGTGCAGGCAGTCGTGCAAGGGCTCTTGTGGCCCAACAAGATACTGCAATCAAAGCGCTGAAGCGGTTGTAGTCTGGGCGCACCGTACCTAACAAATAGTTCATATCGCTCACTTCGTTCGCTGTGACGGGCTAAAGCCCGCCCCTCAACCAAATACGGGTCAGCGTCCGCATTGGGTCGATTCTGTTGAAAAAGGCGCTTTGCCCGAATTACCTCAATAGCGACCGATGAAAAGGCCTTTTCTATGCGGCGCTACGTAAAATCTGAGCCCACAAACCTCTGCCGTATTTTAAGATTTCAATCTCAGACGCCAATTTTTCCGCCGTGGTAACCAAGGCCGACTTTTTCAACAGAATCGGTCGGTTTCTGCCGGTCGCCATAGATACAGAACGGCCAGAAACGGACACCTACTATTCGATAGAGCACTGGCACTACCAGCTTGGCGAAAACAAAAAAACCGGCACGGCGGCCGAGTTTCGAAGAGAGTAGGGTTCGTCCAAGTCGGCCTCTTTGGGAGCAGTACGGGTGGAAAGTGACAGGAATATCTGCGGCGCGGCTGAATGACGTGCCCTCGTTCAGCTGCGCTCGCGGTAGTTCAAGGCTAACGTCAAGTTGGGGAATTTCACGCGAAGCTTGGATATACGGATTTAAACCTCCTCGTTTAGATATCCCTTCATTCTCATCCAATCATCATTAAACATTTTTCCTAGATATCGAGATCCATGATCATGAAAAATAGCCACCACCAAATCATTTTGAGTAAGACTATCTGACATCTGCATTAAACCTGCCATGACTGCACCTGACGAGTTACCTACAAATATCCCTTCTTTACGTGATATTTCACGCGTCATGAGAGCAGCATCTTTATCCGTTACTTTTTCAAAGTGGTCAATAATTGTAAAATCGACGTTGGCAGGTAAAAAATCTTCTCCTATGCCCTCGGTCACATATGGATAAATCTCGTCTTTATCAAAAAGACCCGTCTCTTTATATTTCTTGAAAACAGACCCGTAGGTATCAACACCCCAGATTTTAATGTTTGGATTTTTATTCTTTAAATATTTTCCAATCCCGCTAATAGCACCTCCAGTTCCAACACCAACTACTAAATGAGTAATCTTACCTCCGGTTTGCTCAAATATTTCCGGACCGGTAGTTTCATAGTGCGCTTGGGGATTGCTTGGATTGTCGTATTGATTTGGCTTCCATGAATTAGGAGTTTCGTTTTCTAATCGGGATGAGACAGAGTAGTACGATCGAGGATCTTCTGGATCAACGTCTGTAGGACAAACTATAACTTCAGCTCCTAAAGCTCTAAGGACATCTACCTTTTCCTTCGACTGCTTATCCGTTGTTGTGAATATACACTTATAACCCTTTATGATAGCTGCCATGGCTAATCCCATACCGGTGTTCCCACTAGTTCCTTCAATAATAGTTCCACCTGGTTTTAACAGCCCATCTTTTTCTGCGTTTTCAATCATTTTCAAAGCCATTCTATCTTTAATAGAATTACCAGGATTAAATGTTTCTATTTTTGCCAGTACTGTCGCCGGGAGATGACTAACTAACTGGTTAAGTTGAACCATTGGCGTGTTTCCAATGGTTTCAAGAATATTTTTCTTCCACATAATTCATTCTTCCCTGTTAAACTATATTTAAATTAATTTTCATTGCGCGCTTACGCGCAGCTGGAAGTTTCCGCGCGTGTCAAAGAGCCGACCTGAGACACTTCCATAACTAACAATGCCCTGCGTAAAACTCGAAACCCGAAAGCTGGCGCGACGAATATCAGGTTAGATAAGAATGCCCAGAGCCAGTTCGGGGCGACAGCGTTGCAAAGGGGCCCCAAGTACTGTTTCTATTGCTGCACTAGTAAGCGCCTCATCAAACGTTAGCGGGAGTAACTCTTGCACTTTGGTAACATGGCCGCGTTTTGCAAAAGACATCTGCCAGTACCTGTGCACCGCCCAATGCAGCACTCGCCGAGCTTGCCGACGACTATCAAGATGGCAGTCTCCCCCGCCGACGAAATTCGCGGAGGAACCACCAGTCCGATAACGCGCGGCCCTTTGAATAATCGAGCAAGATAAAATCGACGTTCAGCGCCTGAGCTGTTTTTACCGATTATTCTAGGATAAGGAGCGGCCTTCGGAAGTATCGATCAGCCGCAGCTTCTTCCCATATACTTGTGTCCCGCCAAATTTTTAGAGATAAGATGAAGTCGGAATAGGTTCAGCCATTGCATGCCCTAGCCATAGATATCTTCCATGCTTCCGTGCTCCACAGCGGTATACCGTTCTTCCTCTGTCGCGTAGGAAAAACAGATTATCTTCCTGGTGTCTGTGCCTTTTAACGGGGAGACTCGGTGCATGACTCGTTTACCTAAAAGCACATAGGCAGAACCGGAGGCGAGCTCGAGAGATTGAATCGTCTTGGTGTCCAAATAGTGCTGAACCTGCGCGGAAGCCTTGTCCCAGGACGTTCCATCCACGTATTCGACCTGGGCACCGTTCTGCCGCTCGGGTGCCTCGAGCACCAATACAAGAGAATAGCTGTAATCATCCCAGTGCCAGCCGTGGGTGTCTCCGTCCTCGTTCATCTTGTTAACCACGATTTGCTCGGGTTCGTAGGGGCACGTGATGACGGCACTTCTCGCCAGTTTCGCCAAAAACTGGATGAGCCCCGAGTCGGAGTACAACTGCGAGATTAAAGGCGCATGCTCAAACACATTGTTTCGGGACACGCTAACGTACTTCCTCGGGGTATTGCCCGTCGACTGAATGCGGACATCCACGCGTCTGCCGTGCGAGCTCAGTAGCTCGTCCGCTTCTTCGGTTAGCTCTTGTTTGAGCAGCCTCGGCAGAAACCCGCTCAGATGTACCACCCCGTGTTGGCTCAATTGGTTGCCGAGTGAATCGGTATCGTAATCAGCAAGGCGCGTCTTCAACTCCGCTGAGCAGTCAATCATGTTCGCTAAAAGCATTTTCAATTCCCTTGTGGAAGTGGGCAGCGCGCTGCATGCAGCCCAATCGTTATCCGTTAATAACTTACAGCGATACTTTGACCAGCCTTCAGAACCGCACCGCGGGTGCCTACTTTTGTGCCTACATCGCTGATATCGATAGTGAAATCTCGGACAGCGCCGGGCTGGAAAATAAGACAAACGCTGCTTCCGCCATAGCTGAAGTATCCAAGCTCATCGCCTTTCTCGACCCTATACCCAACCTGAACAGATATCGAAATCGACGACACTTCCGAGATTCCGACGGCCACTATGCAAACCATCCCGAGTGCGGGGTCGTCGCTCTCGACAAACACCAAACTCCGGGTGTTGACGCAAGACATGTACGCCTGGGAGTAAGTGCCAGCGGTCAAATCTTCGCCGACAGCTTCGGCGTTGCTGAACATCAATCCTTCGATGGTCGAGACCTTTCTTACGGTCCCGGCGATGGGGCAGTGGAAGCGGTGATAGTTCTTTCCATCCAAGAAGCTCTGGAAGACCGTGCCACCTTGAAACCGCTGCGAAAGGGGGTCGCCCGCCAACATGTGTACGAGGGAGTAGGGCTGGCTCTTGATCCAGAATTGATCGATGCTCTTGATCTCACTAGCCACCTTGTAGAACGTCCCGTCGTTTGGCGAGACGATGACTTTGGCGTTTTCCGGCTCGGCGATTGGCCGACACTCAGGCTTGATTTGACGGTGGAAAAAAGCGTTGAACGAGGCGAAGCCCCAGTGCGGCGCCGATCGATCTGTAATCAGATACTCATCCAGGTTGTGACGCGCATAGGACGAGGGGCATAACCAGCCATTTTCGTTCGTATGGAGCACTGCCCTAGATTCCGGGGAATCGAGATAGAGGCACCAGCTCTTGAGAATGGTTTTGATACAGTTATTGAAAGTATCAATCCGAAAAATGGCCTGGCCGGCGGGCGTCATCATCATGTAGACGAAGAGGGTCGAGACAGGGAAAAAATTGGCACGCTTGGGGTCTGCGTTGTACTCCGGAGCGCGGGTAGAAATCAGTTGAAGCGCTTGTAGCAACTCTGTAATGCTGGAAACTACTCGGTGCTCTCGGGGCACTTGTTGGAACATTTCCAGTGCATACATACGAACAGTTGGGTCGCTTCGAAGCAGGTCGTCAAGCGCTTGTATCGGCGCGGACCACTGTTCCGTATCGATGCGCACTCCGCACAACTCTTCTTTTACGTCAAGTAGAAACGCATCAACTTGAGTTCTTAAGTGTGGCGAATACCCGGGAATCTGCGAAATAGTCATGGCATCCTGCTATGAGTAAAGGCGTGAAGCGTGTTTGTTCATTGCCCACAACATGAGCAATGAACTGACATGATTAAAAATCAACTCATGAAAATTCAAGAGCTGTCGCAATAGCGAAGATTAAGGCTCGCGTCAGAGCGAGTAGTACATGTCGAACTCGACAGGGTGTGTAGTCATGCGGAAACGAGTGACTTCCTGCATCTTGAGTTCGATATAGGCATCGATATATTCATCGGTAAACACTCCCCCCTTGGTCAGGAAGGAACGATCCTTGTCGAGATGTTCCAGCGCTTGGTCCAGGCTGTGGCAAACGGTCGGGATCTTCGCGTTTTCTTCCGGCGGCAGATGGTAAAGATCCTTGGTAGCGGCTTCGCCGGGATGGATCTTGTTTTGAACACCGTCGAGGCCAGCCATCAGCAAAGCGGAAAAAGCAAGGTACGGGTTTGCCATTGGATCCGGGAAGCGCGCTTCGATGCGACGGCCCTTTGGGCTTGCAACGTAAGGAATTCGGATTGAGGCCGAGCGATTGCGCGAGCTGTAAGCCAGCTTGACGGGCGCTTCAAAGCCCGGCACTAGTCGCTTATAGCTATTGGTCGTCGGGTTCGTGATCGCATTGAGCGCGCGCGCATGCTTGATTATGCCGCCGATGTAAAAAAGCGCGAATTCCGACAGGCCAGCATAGCCTTCGCCGGCGAATAAGTTCTTGCCGTCCTTCCAGACCGACTGGTGCACGTGCATGCCCGAGCCGTTGTCGCCAACGATGGGCTTCGGCATAAAAGTGGCCGTCTTGCCGTAGGCCGAGGCGACGTTGTGGATGACGTACTTCTGCAGTTGCCACCAGTCGGCACGCTCAACCAGCGTCGAGAACTTTGTACCGATCTCCATCTGGCAGCTGGCAACTTCGTGGTGGTGCACTTCGACCGGGATACCCAGCTGCTCAAGGACTAGGCACATTTGTGAACGCATGTCATGGCCAGCATCGACCGGGGGGACCGGAAAGTAGCCCCCCTTAACGGTAGGACGATAGCCCTTATTCCCTTGCTCATAGGCCTCGCCCGTGTTCCAGGCGGCGTCCTCGGCACCGATCTCAAAAAACGCCCCCTTCATACTTACATCCCATCGGATGCTGTCGAAGATAAAGAATTCGGGTTCCGGGCCAAAGAACGCGGTATCGCCGAGTCCCGAGGACTTCAGGTAGGCCTCGGCGCGTTTGGCCAGCGAGCGCGGATCCCGCTCGTAGGGCTGCCCGTCTATTGGTTCGACGACGTCGCAGCTCAGGATTAGCGTCCGATCCTTAAAGAATGGGTCGATGTTGGCCGTGCTCGGATCCGGCATCAACAGCATGTCAGACGCCTCAATACCCTTCCAGCCGGCGATCGATGATCCGTCGAACGCGTGGCCGGAGACGAATTTATCTTCATCGAAGTGAGAAACGGGCACTGTTACATGATGTTCCTTGCCACGAGTATCGGTGAAGCGAAAATCAACGAACTTGACTTCGTTTTCTTTAACCAACTTCATCACATCGGCAACGGTCTTAGACATCAACAACTCCTTGTTTATTTTATAATCTTTCTATCCAGCATAAATGGCCGGCCCCGCTTAGCGGGAAAGCCACAAAAGCAAGGCACACTATGTGCCACAACTACGCTTCATGCTGTATGAATCATTCACCCAGGTCGAACATTCCATTTAGTTCAAGCGACCTAAATGTATCTAGATCGCCAAGAACTTGTTGCTCTGACTCGTGTGAAAGCATCAAGATGCCTGGCGAAGTTTCAAGATCTCTTGTGATTTGCACCTGCGATCCAATATTCGGTAATCCCACAAGGCACTGAAATGATGAAAGCCCTTCGACTTTATCTAAATTATTATACCCCTTCAAAATACCAGAGCGTCGACTAATCAAGGAGACTGAAAGCACATGTTTAGCGCTTTTTTTATTGAGGTATTCTTGCGTTAGGCCATGCTCAAGGTAGCAGTCAATAGTTGCGCTCACATGTGAGTACCCTTGGGCTTCAGACATTACTTGATGCTGAATACCTCCGGCTGGCCTGGCGCCAACTTCTATAAGTGTCGGAACTCCATTATTGACCATTAGCTCTACATGGCAAGGGCCGTTACGAACGGCCAGTGCGTCCAATACTGACTTTGTATAGTCAACTAACGCTTGCTCTAACGGTCCGTGGCTCAGCAATAATCGCTCATAATTATAGATATATGCCGTACCTACATCCTCTCTGTTGTCCTCCCAGATTTCGGCAATGAAATGCTGGCCTCCGTAGCTAATCGTATTTACGATGTACTGTTTACCAATTAGCAACTGCTGGACAAGTACTGCATCATTAACTAATCCAAGGGTGTTCGTCTTGCGGTGTATCTTTTGGAAAGCCTTGAATAGTTCATCCTTCGTCTTGCAGATATATACGTCGTCAGAACCGGCACTCGCACATGGTTTGACGACCGCAGGGAGACCTAGTTGCTCAGCGGCTCTTTCAAGCTCCACTTCGCTTTCTACTCTAAATGTTTTGGCTGATCTTACGCCCTCAATTGAAAGCGACTCAGCCATATCGAACTTATTTCTTCTCGATTCGCTTTTAAATCGTCCGTTAGTTGGCGTACCAAGATCTTCTGACAACAAGTCTGCAAGCGCAACGCCGGTCTCGCAGCCGGGAAGAATTACAGTCAGATTTTCAATCGACCGAATTTCTTCTAATAATGTGCCGTAATCGCCACTGTAAGCAAAATTCGCTTTGTACTGACTAGCATCAAAACTTTTCAGGTCATATTCCAGTATCTCACTCATACTTTGAATATGATAAACGCTTATCCCTTTCTCATTTAAAAGTCTCGCGAAATGCTTGCCACTCGAATAGCCATCAACAATGGCCCAAGAGACCTGCTTATTTTGATCTGTTAAATTCATTGTGTAATTTCCCGGTGCGATTCATTTTTATACTGAAAGAGAGTGTGGAATACCGCGATAGATACAACCGAGACAGACATAACAATTGTATCAATCTTGATTGTTTCTCCGCCGACAAATAGAGTGTACAGCGCTAAACTAACAACTGGAGATGTGGCAATGACGACCTCGGTCAGCACGGGCTCGCATTTTTCAATTCCCTTCTGTAGCAACCAAAGACTTAAAATGGTTCCTGCAGCAGCAACTATCAATAGCAATTGGTAATTGCGCACTGCCACGTCAAGCAGCTCTACAGACGGCGATGACATGAAGTACGATATGCCAACCAATATATAAAACCGATGCGCCATGATTTTACTTGTTGGTATCTGCGAGTCGGCCAGCCGTTTCGAAAAAACAGTTGTAGCAGCAATTGTGAAGGAAGACAGCACCACATAAGCAAAACCTGTAGCTGCTTGACTCCCTTGCAGTGAACTGATATTTACAAACGCCCATGCTGTCGCGCAGGCTAGTAATAAGATTGTCGAAATCCAGTCGGCCTTTGTCAATGCGCTTTCTGATCGCAGTAGCCGATTAACAATTAGTGTGGCGGCAGGTATTGTTCCTGCATACAAGGCTGCCACAGACGGCGGGCTTAAGTATTTCAGCGCGAGGAATAGTCCAACCCAATTTCCTGCAGTAACCAGATTCAGCCAAATTATATTTTCTGTATATTTCGCTGCCTTTCTGGGTGCGCCACTTGTGCTCTTAAAAAAATTTACAGCGGCATAGAATATAGCTGCCAAGCCGAACACTATAAACAAATAGTCATATGGATTATCGACTTTAAAGTGCCCCTCTAGAGCAATATCCCTCGCAGCTGACAATATCGAAAACCCAAGCAGGCAGAGCACGCCTGTTAATAGATGTGAATGCACTTCTTTTTCCTTATAGGCTCGGCAGTTGTAATGTCGCCACCAAAGTAAGCGAGCATACTCCTGTCAACTCGGCCAAAAATTCCCTGACCGCGCTACAGGTCGCCGGTTGCGCCCTTGATTTAATTGAGTTGGGTAGTTTTGATAGGCGCATGACTGCGTTGGACAGAATGCCGCAGGCCGCGCGCCGCGGGGGCACGTCATAGAATGTTTACGGAGTTGGCACCGTCTGGATGATGACGGACGCGCAGATACAAGCCTCTTATGAAGGCCTGCTTTAGGAGAGAGTGCTAAAATGCAAGGGGTAGAATTAGAACCCGCAATTTGTGGCAATGGTATCAACGTGACAATGGCCACCATTGAGCTACTACCAGATCCAGAAAGTACTTGAAGGTGCACGCTGACTTTGCCGGCAACCCTTTGGGCTACTTCAATGCGCTCGCCAACTATCGGACAGGGACACTCACCGGTCGTTCTTGCTACTGCTGCGCCTTGCATACCGTCTTGAAGGCGCCGAATTACATACTGACTCAAGCTGTCTTTGCCCAGGTGCCCCTGGGTGTCCTGAGGGGTAGCCTGCGCGACTGTGCTGCCGCTAATCATTCTTACATTCCTTGTAAATTCGCCAATAAATGCTACATCGCACCAGGCTTCCTACGCAACATGCGATTTTTAGTGCCGGGGCGCGTGAAGCAGCAGGATCAGCTTGGCGGCCTCGTTACTCATGTTTTGCCTACATAGTACTAGCGCTAGTTGGGTGCATGACCCGCACCGAGGACGTGAAACGTTTGCAAGCGAGGAGGATTCATTTTCTACACACGATCGCATCGGCCTTGATGATGCTGGCGTCGACGGCGAAGGGGTGGCGACGTCTTGCCCACGCTTAACGCGCCGCGCATCAAGCAAGCTTTCTGTGGTCACGACGGATGGCATGAAGGGATAGCCAAACCCCGTATTGATATACGGAGTTTGCTTGAGTGCAGGTCATGGTCAAGGATAGTCGACGAGCTGCATCCAATTGAATCGCCACGAGTTTCGTAGACACATTGAGTGTCCAGCTTGTGGCCGACACCTGCCTGTTGCGACCGGCGACTCCCGGCCAAAAGCGAACTCACAATTAGACATGGAAGCCTCAAGAGACGCAGGGGCTATTCATTTGATCTGCTGTGTTCGAAGGTGTATGCGGGGGAGCCGGTTTCTACCAGGCGGTAGTCAGATACGAAAAAAGGCACCACAGGCACCTTCTTTGAATATTGCGATCCAGACACCACTTGCGAGCCGCCTTGCGCGACTACGGCTTTCGCCGCTGGGGAGTGCTCGGTCTCATCTGGTCTGTCACTCCGATGCGCGCAGTATTGCGCTACAGTGGTCGTGATGCAAGGTGATGCCGGAATTCGGCTGGCTGCGTTACAGGGCGCTGCTGGCCGGCCGCATGTGAGTGCGCGCGCACGTTGAGGCAGCACTTGTCATGTAAACGTTGCACTTCGCGGTAATCAGCCTCCTGCACAATCATCACACCATCTAGCCGGCCGACCGAAATGCCGTCGCGGAACCGCACCACGGTTTCATTGAGTATCGTGTCCTCGATACCTACCTCTATCGTGACGCGAAGATCATCGTAAGCATTGCGCATAGCAAGGCGGGCGTTCGAATGTCTCCAAGGGGAGGCTAGAGGCCAACGAATTCTCGGAGCAGGCAGTGAAGATACACGGTGCTCTACGCCCACGGATACTGACCGGAGTGCAGCTGGATATGGGCTACAAGCGACCAGCAAATGCTGCCGCGACCACAGGGGATAAGAGAGCTGGCTAGAAAATGATCAATTATCTATGTCGAGATAATTGCAGATAATTCCCCAATCCGTGGCCGTCTTGAGGACAGGAAATTTGCCAAAAGGCGCGAATCAGATCGTTTACGGACAGCGGAGCAGAGGCTTCATTTACGCGTCAGCGCGCTTACAGCACAGCAGCGACTTGAAGAGTGGCCGTCTGTTCCGCGCTGAAATGACGTCCCAGAAATGACAAAGGCGACCTCAACGAGACCGCCTCAAACCAAGTTTCATCACCGGTATACATACCCGGGAGAGGAAGCTCTTGGGCAGCGCCCAAGAATAGCACCGATCAAAGCGCCACTGTGAAGGCGATGATGCCTCCACGCCGAGCCGCCTTCAGGTAGACCGTAGATCCGCGACCTCAGCTTGGATACTGCTGAGGATCTGATCCACCTCTCCCGCCGGGGCCTGTTTTAGATAGGCCAGGATGAGCAATGAGGCGGGATGAACCGAAAGAATTGCAGCCACTTGCTCGATCTTCTCCAGCGAAGGCTTCCACTTGCCGCGCTCAATCGCACTGATGTAGCTCTGGCTGGGGCCCAGTCCTTCCTGAGGCAATTCCCTATGTTGCCGAAGCTCTTTAATCACCAGCCCAAGCGCTTCATTCAGTTCCACTTTGCTGCCTCGCAAAAGGAACGATGAAGCCTTTTCGGGGCCAAATGAGCTATGCTGTATATAGCTTAAATGTGGATAACCATCGATGTTCACCACCCACCGGCATGCTGAAATCCCGCTCGCGCCCGTATTTGAGGAGCCCCACCAACTGTGGCGCTTTGTTGAACTAGAGCAACAAAGCCCCTGGTTTTGCGTAACCCTGAACATAGGCAAGGGTCGAGCGAACTGGAGAACGATGTACCTTGTTGCATCCGAGGCAGAGCTAGAAAAAATGCTGGAAGGTGTCGCTGCCAACGCCAAAGTAGAGGACGTGCAAGTCATCACTCCCGCACGCCTGAATGGAACCGGCGCATGGCAGATGGAACCGCTCGCCGAGCTGGTTCGCATCTTCGATACCGATGAAAAGGTATTGGGCTATGACCTCAAAACCGCATCAGGGGTTATCTACTCGGATAGAGATTACGTCAGCTCGGTTGATGTAGGGCGCGCTCAAATCTACCGTTCCACGGCCGCCTAACCACACGTGTTATGAGTAGTCTCGCTGAGGTAATACTTAAGCGAATTCGGTGCCTACCTGAAGGGAGCCTGCTGTCGGCTCGACACCTTCTTCATCTAGGTAATCGCGGGGCAGTGAATCAGGCTTTTTCTCGGCTAGCGAAGGATGAGCACTTGCTACGTGTGGCGCGAGGTCTATACGTAGCGCCGGTCGCCACTCGCTTCGGTAAGCGTTCACCTGCGACGGAGAGGGTGATCCGATCTTTGGCTGTGACAACCCATGAGGTAATCGTCGCCAGCGGTGCACGGTCAGCCAATGCCTTAGGCTTGACGCGACAGATGCCTGTCCGGGAGATATTCCTCACCAGTGGTCAGTCACGAATCTTGCGTTTGGGTAAGGCCGAAATAGTGATCAAGCATGCGCCAAAGTGGCAGATGGCTCTCGGGGCTTCCTATGCCGGTCAGGCGGTTAGAGCACTGGCCTGGCTGGGGCCCAATCACGCACGAAGGGCCGCAGTGAAATTGAAAAAGCTACTGCCTGCGAGTGAGTGGCGGGCCCTGCAATCAGCTAAACCCATACTCCCGGCCTGGATGGCGGAGCTCATCTGACACATAAGGCGGGATCTCTGAGATATGCCAGTCGGAGCGCTTCATCGTCGGTTGGGTTTACCAGCGACGCATTACCAGATGCACAATGCCGCCCTGGATGGACTCCCGACAAAACTGGCTGCAGATCTAGCACATGAGTTAGGTCTGCCAGCTCTCAGGCGCAAAGTGGGTAGGAGCATCACCTCGCCGAGCCGTCATGTCTCCATGTTTAAGCGAGATCCTCTATCACCTTGTCGAGGTTTTGGATGCGCTTTTAGAGCTCTACGATGGCAATCTTGATGGGGCCCTTCGATGGCTGACCTCGCCAAATATGATGCTCGCGTCTGAACGGCCGGTAGATCAGCTCGTCACGGAGCCGGCTGCCGGGCCGTGTTCCAAGTAATCCACTCGATTGAGCATGGCCTGCCTGTTTAAACAGTCTCCAATCGGTATCGGTTATGGGACATGACGCCACGGATCATCAACTCGTCCCCTTCCAGAACGTAGCGCGGAGCATGGTACGAGTGCTCGAATTTCAGGACGTAGCTGCCATGAATCTTTTCCTGGTGTAGGTGTTCTGAACACCGGATCAGGTCTTCTTTTGAAGCTGTGAAACCGGCTGCTCCAACATCGATTGCGTTAGCCCGTGCATATCCGCATTGGCTTGCCAGATCAAAAACCGGCTATGCATATCTCGAACAGCAGCTAACAGCTTCTGATTGGTCGCTGTCAGTTTCTCGATGCGCTCGTTGGCTGCCTGAATATCGCTAATCCAGCCCGGCTTCAGCTTCTGAGCCTTCAATCCCGCCTTGGCATTCTTCATTGCTAAATCCACGGCAGGTAGATTCATCAGGGACTGGCGAGCACGACTGATACCCAGTTTTTCTTTGCAGGCCTCAACGAGCAAAGGCCAGGTCAGCTTCGGCTCTGACCATTCCTCAATTAGCTTAATGATGCGTTTCTCATCCTTTGGCGTTAAATGCCCCATCGTTAACCCTCGATCTCATCCAGCAAGGCCAAGACGTCATCCAACGATGGCAACGCCTCTTGCGCCTGGTTATCTTCAACGAATTTGACTTCGATCAGCCCCGACATTGCGGCGGCGTTCTTGGTCAGCGTCCAACCGTTATCGGCGTTCCACACGATGGCACCGTTTTCGAGTTCGGGGTTTTCCAGCGTATGGATGAGCGCCTCGCACTTAAAGAGCTTCTCACCCAGTTTTTTGGCCGACTCCGATGCCCCGAACACACCCCGAGACTGGGCATCCATGGCTTTATCTAGGCGGCGTTTAAGGTCGTCGCGTTCTTCCTTAAGATTGCTCAGCTTTACGTCATCCCCTTTGACGCAACCGAGCCGCCCGCAGTCCAAACAGGCACCCATTTTCGGGCAGGGCTCGGAAGCAAAGTCGTGCACACAAACGCCGTAAGGGGTTAGATGGATAATGCGGTCCTGCTCACCCTCTCGCAGTTCCCTCACCTCAATCAGGTTCAGCGGCTGATTGGTTTTGACCTTTTCCAGGCGCTGAGCAGCGGTGCTGTGCTTCGTTTGTGGGTGGTAATCCGCAACCCTTTGGGTGCGTTCCTCGACGGTTTCATGGTTGTAGACCGACCCCAACGTCGTGCGCCCGGAGAAGGCGTCAATCAGGAGCTGCGACAGGCCCGCCCGGTGCATCTGCGTGTTCAATTCGTGCCGAAACGCATGTGTGTTGACCGTGACGCCGGAGTAGCCATAGCGCTCGAACAGGTTTATCTTTTTCCGGTCGGTCAAACCGCTTAATTGCGCAGCCATTCGGGTAGGGTTCGCCGCGATCTCAATGCCAAACCCGTGTGTCACAGTAATGCCACCTGCGTCTTCAGCCAGCGCTCCCGTGCGCACTGTGAACAACGCATTACGGTACTTCACCCGAGCTTTGCCCTCCGTATACGGCGTGGTGTATGGAAAATCCTTTGGAAGATACTTCTCCCGCAACAGTACATTGAGCTTGCGCAGCGTGATCACACACCGGTCGTCAAATTCAAAGCTCTCTAACCTGCCCTTAACATATATGCGCTTCCCCGCGCTGGAGTCCCACCCGTCTCGGATCTCGGCCAATAGGGCTCGGGCGACGGGGCTGAGCGCCATTTGCTTCTCCATGCATATCAGGAATTTTTGATTGAATCTCCTTCGCGGGCCGTCACCAACGCTGAGTTTCAGCGCGGCACAGGCTTCTGCGTAGGTTAGCGGTTCATCAGGCCCCTTGGATGGCAGTCCTTCATGGGGCGGAAACTCATCGGGATGATCCTCCAGCCAGGCGGCGTAAGCCCGCGCCTCATCGGTGATCGGTTTCAGTAACGTGATGGCCCGCTCGACGACCGGCTCCATCTCAGGCGTAATGACGGGCTTCAGCATTACCTGGTTTATCTTTTCCGCGTACCAGCGCAAGAACATGCGCTGGTTGCCTTGGGTATCCTCTTTAAATACTAGGCAAGCCAATTCGACATCCGCCAATTCACCCACGCGACTAGGTGCACTCAGCAACAGCGCACAGGCGGATGTCACAACGATATCGAGGGGGCGGGTCAATTCGTTATTGAACACTTCCCCGAGGGCTTTTATTGCTTCAGGGTTGGGCAGCTTCTGTTTCCGATCGGCTCTTTGCTGCTTGAGCGTGCCAGTCGGCTTCAGCCTCAGCGGAGAAGTCCATCGGAAATCCGACTTAAGCAGTTTTTTGTCCCGCATCAGGGTGATGATGGCCTCAAGTGCCTTACTGTGTCTGTATGCGGTATCGCCTTTTGTGCTGTGACGGTTCAGGTGGTCGCACGCTTTATTACAGACAGCGGCGGACACCTGCGTCACATCCAGCGTGCCGGTCAACTCGAACAGGACGGCTTCCAGCGCCTTCAGGGTGGACAGCCAATCACGGATGTCCTTTTTCTGCAAATACACCCTTCGGTACACAACCATTGCTTTGGCAAACTCCGTGAAGGGTACCTGCATCGCCTTTGGGGCGGTTTTGGTCGATCCGAGCGCCGTGAAGCTACAGGATTGGACGCCATGCGAGTGCCAACTGTCGTCTTCCCAGCGAATACTCGCGTGCACTCGATAGGGAATGCCTTTGGGTAGGGTCTGTTTTGCCCATTCGATAAACGCCGCGAGCTGAGTCTCCGCAGCCAGTTGGCTCCTGGGCTTAAAATCAACAATGTTGCTCGTTGGTTCAGACGGTTCAGAATCAAACGCTTCGGTCACTCTTCTGTCCTCCCAGAGCCCGATGATCGGCGCATGGCCTCACAATCCAGAATCACCTTGCGGCAGGCCAGAATGGCCCGATCCCAGAGCACGCCGGTGGTTTTGTCCGTGGCAATTGTTTGCTCCCGACGACGTTCCAATCGCTCAAGGACCGAACTGTGATCCGCGTCCAGAAGTGGCTGAAACTTTCCGCAGGCGTAACAGGTAAACGGCGCATCGAGATGGCAGGCGGCATCGGCACCACACACCGCCAGATCCTCGATTAGTCGATCCGCTAGTTCCCCGTTTTTCGCTGAGGTGCGATCTGTGACGATGATCCCGGTGAACGCATTCACAACCAAGGCCAGATGGTCGGTCATCTTCGCGTCGATCAACGCCAGCAACTCTGCCGACACCTGTCGGTACTTTCGCACTGTCTGAGTACCCTTGTGCATCAATGCGCGGGCCATCGCCCACTCACTCATCCCCGCATTGGACAGGTCCGTGCCGAGGGTGTGCCTGAACCGGTGACCCCGCGTCACAATCAGCGGCTGATGGGTGCGAGGCGAAATCGGAAAGCCCTCCATCCGCCCGATGCGCTCAAGCCATGCTCTGACTGTATTTGATCCGACATGAAAGATCGCCTGCGGCGCGTCTTCGAGGCTTTTTTGAAGGTGACTATCGAGCAAAACAGGGGGATTCACCCGCTCCCTAAGTTCTGTTTCATCATCCAGCTTCCGACGAAAGAGGGGCACATTCTCAATGGCTGCATTCCAATCGGTACCGTCTGGATACGTTTGCCAGAGTTGCGCCAGTACCATTGCCTTGTAGGCATGCACCACGCGGTAGAGGTCATCATCCAGACTGAATGTTTCGAACTTTACTCGCCAACTGTAGGCGCTGGCCCAACGTGAACACCCTGCTGGCCTAACGTGACACCTTGAACCGAAAAAGTCTGAACACCCTGCTGGAGAAATTGATACACCAAGCAGGGTGGCTTTCTTACGCTGTGAAGAGTAGGCATTGACTAACTAGCAGCTCAAAAAAAGCCCAGTGCATAACTGGGCTTAGGACGCTTGGGTCGGAAATGCTGAGGGTTTCCCCCACCCAATCTGGTTATCCCAAAAGACACTTATCAGCTGCTGCTCTTGGGCTAATAATTGTTACTTTTCTATTTTTTCTATTTGGCTTTTTACGGCAGCCATCTCCTCACTGCTTAATCTTGAACTTATATCTTCAGTAAGATGGAGGTCTTTGATCAAGGTCTTGGGGACTGGACTACCTAATGCGTACTGGAGAAGTTCCGTTATGGCCAAATATGCATGCCTATTATCCCCACTCGAAATATAGGATATATACCAGCGAGCTATCGCCTCATCTAGAATTCTAATGTTATTCTTTCTGGCTATTCTCATAACCCATTGAGCGGATTCAAAGTCTCCAGCCTCTGCATATCTCAAAGCATACACAAGCCCTGCAGCGGAATCATTATTCGAGGCTAATATCTGGATGTATAAGTTCGACATCTCAGAGCTACCTGAATCCGCACCATTTTTGGTTATAACTAGTGCTTTTTTCTGATCACCGCATGCGAGCAGTGAGTATATATAATCCGCACTTGCCCCTAACTCTTCTGCGGGGCATCCAGGCCTGCTTGTTGTGCCCTGATTGGCTGTGCAGCCATATAAAGCCAGTGCAAATACTAGATAAATTTTACGCATAAATATCATTCCCTTCCAAAGTAACGATAGCTTCCAGGCCTAGAGGTATCCGGGTGCTTACCGGAACTGTCAGCAGCATATGGCGTTGGATTAAGCGAATATTTTTTATTGCCGAAAAAGCTTTGGTCCCAGCGCCACCAAATTAGAGCATCTGGCGCACTGGTTTGATTGCCCCATACCGGCGAAAAGTTTTCTGCTATCGAGTTTTCACCTTGCCCTGTTGAGCACGACTTGAAAACTACAGGCATATTCTCAGTGCATCCATGCTTTTTGAGATCTTCTTTCAGACTAGCTAGTCCGTCTGGGTTGTTTCCGAACCATACCCTTGATGAGCCTCTATCATCTTGAACAGAACCAGGAGTTCCATGACCATAAATGACACATTTTGTGGGGTCGTCTGGATCTGCTTGAGCTCCGTTATATGGAATCTCATCTGTCGGATTAAAATATATGGCTTTTACTAATCCGTGTCGGTCCATATATTTTATTGGATTGGCATCAACATATCCGAAGGTATTAAGACCACCATTTAGTCCAATCGGATCGCTTTCGACGTAGCGCCCCGTCTCGGGGTCGTAATCGCGGAAGTAGTTGTAAACTAATTCACAGTATCACCCTTGGCCCTTCGAAGCGCTGAACCACCTCCAAGCATCATAATATACCCGCCCAGAGCCGGGTTAACATCGAAATTGGCCATAAGCACACGTATAGCTTTTCTCTGGGCCATACGCCAAATAACAAAAGGTACAGCGAAGAACCTCACACTTCTAGTGGATATTTTTTATAACACTCTTAAGAGTTCCATCTTCTATCGTGCTGGTTAAATCCTCGAGAACCTTCTTGTCAGTCGTGTTTAGCTCTACTTTACCTTCAGATTGAGAAAGGGCAGTTGAGACACCAAGTTGATAGCGGTATGAACCGCCATCTAAATCCCTAATCAGATCCGAAACCGTTTCTTTAGGTAAATCACTTTTAATCATGTCCGCCAGGCGGACTCGGGCATCTCTGCGAGTATATTTATCGTTTGACTCTAGATCCACTAAAGCCCTCTGAAGCAAGCCATCCTTATTGTATGCGCTCACAATAGCAGGCAGCGGACGTATAGCAGCCCCCGAAAGAGGTACATCCACGGACGCACTTACGAAAGAAGCAGGCGGGTATATTTGCGCGATAATTTTTTTATCTAGATCAGAAATGTTATAGTTAACAATATTAGCGCACCTACTATTTCGATCATTGTATATCTCACTTGGAAGGTTGTAGATCATTATTGAATCGAAATCACCCTTTCGAGCAACATAACTTGGATTTACCTGCCCAATGAATCCTAAATTGCGATCTACTTGATCGCGATCCCATTCATGCGGGGCCCTAGCAAAATATTCGTATACATTTCCAGGCCCGCTCCACTTTATCTCTGCTTGGCAGTTTGTATTCGGATTCTGGTGCTCATGCAATAAGCCTAAAGCGTGTCCAAACTCATGTCTGATCACCGCTTTATGATAAGCATCAGCCTTCTCTGTAACCACGGATGGCGAAAATTTGCCCTCTGAATAAATCCTGTTGAATCTAGCTATGTTCATTGACGGAGAGAGCGGATCTATCATAGATTCGCTATCTCTTCCAATAAGAGACCAATATCCACTTGAACCAAAACCAACTCGGATTTGATAATATCCTCTCTGATGGTCAAGGCAATTATAGCCACCTGAATCTGGCCCAAAATCTAGCTTGACGCTTGAGTAGTTACTCCACTCGCCAGCGACATCCCTAATTAACCTAGCAACCGTTTTATTCCCGCCAAAAGTACATACACGGAGTTTTCTTCCAGGCTCCCACATGCGTTGCTCATCATACAATTGACGCTGCGCCGCCGTCAGGTCATCAACATTCTGCTTAGATGTGTACATATAAATGTAAGATTCTGGTAGCGCTTCTATCAATGGAACATCCTCTGCACATAAGGCCCCAGAGTACGCGAGCAATAGAACGCCGCCATATATGTACGATTTTTTAGTCATAATGTATTCTCCATGCATACGAAGAAGAGCAATCCGAAAAACCTTTTCCAGAATTATGAGCGCTTCTGGTTAACACTAATTTCACACTGAGCGAGTCACCTCAGGTGGCGCAGGATTCATAGTAGACTTCAAACCTAAAACTACCACCCCGTGGACTCAAGTCCAACGGCAGGGTCACGAGCAGGTACCTTCGTTGCCGTTTCGGCATTTAAAACAGGCTCGGAATGCTAATTTACAGCTAGTAAATTTGGCGTCCTTGTCGGCTCTAGCCTTGTCTCGGCTGACTCACCTACTTTTGGAAACGCTTTCTTAAGTTCTGCACGAAAATTCGGTACAGGTTGAGTCGCCATCTCTATTGACTGTAGACCCGCATTGCAAAGCGCTACAAATCCCCGATGGTGTTTTGTCTAGCATCTCGTTTCCCTGGAACAGGTCATGCCCCCAGTAGTAACGATCGGCTCGTAACCAGCAGAATGTTCTGAGCTCCTATTTCGAGCTCGCCGAGCAAGGTGCCGCCCAAGATGAGCAGCCCAAAAATCAGGCAACCATATGATTTAATGGGAAAATATAATTTATCCAGACTCCATACCCTTACTGCAAATATATTTCAACACGTTCTGGACAACTGGTAATGGCGATCTAATATTGCTACTTGAATGCAGTAATAGGCTCTCTCTGCACTACACTTGCCAGGAATGGACTCATGGATTTTAAACTCATCTTGTGCCTCCCTTTGATCACACTTACTTCATCGTGCGTCATACTTGACCCGTACATCCCTACAACAAAAATCGAAGTAGATACCATCGAAGTTAAACATCCAGTTAAGTTACTTTCCCAAAAGTACAGAAAGAAATTTGAATCTTATGCATCTGAGCTATCCCAGGTGTCGAATAGTGCTACCGTTGCTCTTGCCGGCCTTTTAGGTTTCGGTGGATATAAAGGTGTCACCGGTGGTGGCGGCCACCAAATTGCTGCGCTCGGCGCTGGAGCAGGTGTAACCTATGGCCTCCATGGAGCTTTATATAAGCCGAGCAGAGAGCAGATATATTTAAGCGGCGTTAGCGCACTTAACTGTATTGACAAGCTATATAGTGGGTTTGATTCTGGTCGAGGTGAGGATCTAGCCAAGAATTATCTAGATGACACTGACTGGCTTAGCTACAAGGATAGATATTATGCTGCGCTAATCATGGTTCGTAAGTATGAGGACGAGTATAAGAGTAGAGTTCTAGATGTGCCTGCCACTATAAATGTAATGCTTTCGGCTGAGCAACCATCTCCGGAACAATCGTATGCTTTTATTTCTAGCGTAATTACCTCTAACATCCCAGCACCCAAAGCGGTTGTTCCCAAAGTAGCAGCCGCCTTGGGCGGTGCCACGTCACTTTACCCAGACTTAGAGGACTGGGTTTCCCAGTCTGAACAACTGTCCACAGCATTCAAGGACAACCCAAGCAAGGAGTGTCCGATTGCTGGAGGCCTTGCGCCGCGCATCGTCAAGGTAGGGGATAGTTTGATTACTAAGTTGAATGCCAACTCAGTTACTCAGTTTCCCATACAGAATACTAGTGGCGTGATCGGAGTGTCTGCAAAACCTCAGGATGCAACCGATAAAAATGCGCTCGAAACTAAAATACTTGCTGATAAAGGCGAGTTTTCAATTGAGATCAATGCCAAGACAAAAACTACTAAACCCATATTTATAACGGTTGTGGATTATGGGAAAGGAGGTGCAAGCAGTAGCATGTGGGTCGAGGTTAATTAAAGAGTGTTGTCCTGTGATATACATTACTTTACAGGCACTTTAACTGGTTCAAAAACCAGACTAAGTTTATCGCTGTCAAGATTTAAATAATTAAAACGCAGTGTTAGGGATGGTCTGAAGTAGTCAGTATTTCTGGCTGATTTCAGGCCCCGCCGATTTTGAAAGCAGCGAATCGATCAAAGATAATCAGATCACCCGCTTATTTCTGTGTGGTTGACTGCCGCGAGGACCTCGCAGCAACTATTCCCCGCATTACAGGCGCACCTTTCCTGCATTTGTCTGTAAATGTCTGCGTTCCACCCGAAGGTTCGAGAACGCAAACAGCGTGAACAACTACGCCGTGTTCTTGGCCAGGCCACGAAAGCGCGTCTTCACATAACCGAACTGGCACTTGATCACCCGAAATGGATGCTCGACCTTGGCCCGCATCTGCGCCTTGACCCTTTGGCTACCAACCGGCCATTCAATCCCAAGAGAAGCCTACTGCGGGCGACCCAACGTCATCTCCGATTCCGGTTCTTCCGGCGCATGCAGATCGGCGTAGATGTTCTCTGCTAGCGCAATATCTTCATCCGTCAGGTGCTGGAACAAGCTCGTCCGCTTACGCTTGGAGACACGCCCGCTGTTCTCGTAAATCACCGCAATAAGCAGTTCAAGATCCCGGTTCGACAGATCCAGTTCGCGATTCATTTGCTCTTTGAATCTATCGCGGCGGACGAGATGGTTAACCTCATCACGCATGAGTCCATCCAGAACTCGTGCAGCGCTTTTATTGACCTCGCCCTGCAGATCAGTGAAGTCCAGGTGGGCGAACAGATGGGCATGCGCCTCATCCAGTTCAGGGTCGCTGGACAAGTCCCTCCGGTGGTACTGCGTAGCGCTAAGTAGTCGCCGTGAGAGTGCGTCGAGCGTGCCGATATAACTGTCCAGATTGACCAGAAGACCGGCAGAGATAGGCATGATGATGCCCTGCAGCTTGAGGCCTTCATTGGCCAGGATGTCCTGCATGATGAAGCGGGACAACCGGCCGTTCCCGTCCATGAAAGGATGGATGTAGATGAAGCTGTGCGCGATCGCGTTTAGCTTCACCAGCGCAGGGGCGTCACTGCGCATGACGCGCTCACGCATGACGAACCACTCCTCCATCATCCCAGGCACTGTTTCCGGCGTCGGCGGGATCAGGTGAATGAGATCCCCGCGGCCGAGCCAGTTCTGCAGGTGCCTGTATGCACCAATGGACGGATCGGGACGCCCCGTACCGAGAGCTATCCGATGAATCTCGAACAAAAACTCTTCGTCTAGTGGGCGTTGGCCCGCCTGCTCCAGCACTCGTACAAAACGCAAGATTCGATCAGGAGCTGGGCGCTCATGCTCGATTTCGTATGAGCTGCGAGTCTCGGTCGTCAGCAGGTACTGCGCCGCTCTAGCAATCTCGGTGACTGAGAAATCAACCATCTGGTCATGCATGCGCTCGACTATTTGCGCATTCAAAAGACTGTCGTCTGTCCAGCCCTGGCGGGTAATCAGAGCTGACAGCTGTGGCGTCCCCAGGAGATTCATCCGAACGCGATGCCTGCGCGACATTTCCTCTGGGCCGGTGAAATATTTCTCCGGTGGGAGCAGGTGCTCATAGGGAATGTTCTGGGCTGTGTCGGGCAGAGGCAACTGATGGCCAGCAATATTCTCGCAGATGTACCAGAGCCGGCGCAGATAGCCGCTGGCTGGCTTCTCAGCGATCGCAGCAACCAGGTCATCTCGGACAGCGGGAATCTGGAATGCGCGCTCTAGGACTCCCAGATTTACCCCTTCGTACGAAAGCGCAAACAGCATCTGGTCGATGGGGCGATTTTCTCTGGCGTATCCCTTGGTGAAGACCTCTACTTTTGCGCCGCCGATGGGCTGAGAAAGCGCAGGACGCGAGCCTATGACACACTCATGATCAAGCGGCACGCAGTGAAGATCGAGGGCGTTGATCAGCCAACTGTACCCGGCTCGCTCAATGGGTTGCCGCATAGAGAATTTCCTATAGGGATCATGATAAAACTATAATTTACACTACTTTCATGGAAAAACTTATAGCTAATACCCGGGCATGAGAATGACAGAGTCGGCCAAAGAAATGAGCCAAACGGCCGGCACTGACTCAAGGTTTACCACTCTCGTAGCGCGAGAATGCGTTGACGCCAATGCCGAAAGTCTCGGCCGTTTCACGCTGGTCAACGGCGAGCGTCTGAAGCATTCACCTGCTTGTTAAATCCCAGCATCGCTGTGCTGACGCGGGCCGACTCGCCTGCATCAAGAACCACTTCACCGCAGGCCGGGCAGAAGTCGCCGGTTACTGCCGGAATAGTGGTCGGTTCGTTCTTGTAGGTGTATGGCATATCACGGGTGTCGTGCACTAGTTCCGCCGCTGCACAAGATGGACATTTCATGTTCATAGCTCCTTGAAGGACACGATGAGCACATCATCAATGACCGTGAGTTTCAGATAGACCTCTCCGGCTTCTCCATATGGGTCGCACTAACCTGCTAGGTTATATCTGGCAACTTGGTTAATCACCTCGGGGGACGATTTTTCGAGTTACACGGGCTCGCCTAAGCGTCTTTCTTCGGCCGGATTCCTGAGCTGCCGGGTGCGTCCTGCCGTACACGCCCTGCAGATCCGTGACCGTCACATGCGTGTAGATCTGGGTACTCTCGATGCACTGATGACCCAGCATCTCCTGCACATAACGAATGTCAGCACCGTGGCGCAGCATGTGCGTCGCCGTCGCGTGACGGAGCGCGTGGCAGGAGCCACTCTTGCCGATCCCGGAGCGCCGGATATAGCCACCCACAAGCGCGGTCAACTTGCTCTTCTGGATGCGCTTGCCAGTTTCGCCCAGGAAGAGAGCCTCGCCGCTGGCCATCGTCGCCAAACGGCCGCGTAGCTCGTTCAGATACTTCTCAACCCAGTCGAGTGCTCGCTGCGCAATTGGAACCCGTCGATCCTGTCCACCTTTCCCTTTGCGTACAGTGACCAGCTTGTGTTTGAAGTCCACGTCCCGGATATCCAGCACGGCCAGCTCGGCTCGGCGTATCGCCGTGGCGTAGTAAACCTCCAGGATGGCGCGGTCCCGCAATCCCATACGACCTTTCGTGAGCGTCTGGTGCAGAATCGGGTCTATCTCGTCTTCATCAGGAATCTGCTTGGGTATCTTGCGATGAACCTTGGGCAGCGGAAACTTGGAGTAATCGTCCGAAAGCACAATGCCGTAGTAGTGCAAACGCTTGAGCAGGCCTGTCACGGCCATCAATCTCATGCGCTGTGTTGAGAGCTCCAAGGGTGCACTGTCCAGACGCTTGCGGTACCGGTGCAAGTATTTGCGGTAACTCTCCAGAAGAGCCAGGTCGACTTGCGTCACCTCGCTGATGCCTTGCTGCTCACTCCAATGCACGAACATCTGCAGCATCGCTGTCTTGGAGTTGGCCGTCGCATCACTTTGTCCGCGAGCTAGGCAATCCTCAATGTAAAAGGGCACGCACGCTAACAGGCTGGTCGGATAAGTTTCAGCAGCCATGATCACCTCCCATGCTTTCCGGTAACGCCAAGGCGTCTTTGAGGGCTCGCGAGAGAGCCTTATCAGGATCGCTAACCGTGGAGACAAAGCGGTTGCCATCCAAGCCCTGGGGGAACAAAACCAAGCGCACTTCGATGCCACTGTCCGCAAGCAGATGGGCGATCCGATGCACCTCATCCAGCTCGGGATGGGAAGTGCCGAAGGCGATGTAGATCAGCCTGACCAGGCTGCTCTGCAGGATGCTCAGGTGCTCTTCGTCGAAGCCAGCAAAACCCATGATGGCGGCCACGTTGGTATATCCGTGACACCACCAAGTCAGTGCTTCGATCGGGCTTTTACAGAGAATCAACTCGGGAAATTCGAACAACGCCTTCTGGTTGAAAAAACCGCTGTGCTCCAGATGCCAGTGCACGTGATAAGCCGAGTGCGCGGTCAGCTTGGGCGTGATCCGACGCCCATAACACCCCAGGATCTTTCCGTCCTGATTGAGCATCGGAAACACCAGTGCACCACGAAACAGCTCGTGCCCAGAGTCCCTCAGCAGACCGACGCGCATCAGCGCACCTCTGACCGTCTCTTCCTCCAGAAAGCTCAGCTTGCGTAGCTGCAGCCCTAGGGATCGATCTGCCAAGCCAAGCCGAAACTGCGCCAGAAGATCAGGTTGGTAGATACCTCGGCCCTGCAGATAGGCCAAGGCCTTCGTGTCGCTGCACAAGGTCTGCGAGTAGTAGTCGAGCACCTGATTGACCACCAGGTTATCCGCCATACCGTCGTTGTAGGAGCAGCGGGCGATCGGCTGATGAATCATCACATCCTGATGCTGGATCTGATGGGGATCGTACATGGCTAGTCCTCCCCATCGTTGAGGCCGCGCTTCTTGCGCATGGAGTCGCCGTGCATCTCGATCTTGTGCGCGCGGTGAACAATGCGATCGAGGATGGCATCCGCCAGGGTCGGCTCGTTGATGTACTCGTACCACTTAGCGACCGGCAGCTGGGAGGCAATCAAGATGGCACCGGTCCCCGTCCGGTCATCGACGAACTCCAGGAGATCCTGTCGACCGATATCAGTGAGCGGTGACATCCCCCAATCATCGAGGATCAGCAGGTGGCACTTCGCGAGCTTGCTGCGCAGGCCGGACAGAGAACCGTCGGCCCGAGCAATTTCGGTTTCCTCCAACAACCGGCTAACGCGGTGGTACGCAACGGACTGTCCGCGGCGAATGGCATGCATGCCAAAAGCGCAGGCGAGCCACGTCTTGCCCACGCCGGTCGGACCAGTAATCAGCAGGTGCTGGTGGCGCCCGATCCACTGGCACTGCCCCAGTGACATCAGCTGTGGCTTGTCCAGACCGCGGCGCGCCCTAAAGTCGATGTCTTCGAGGCAGGCAGTGCGTATCTTCAGCTTCGCCTGCGTCATCAGACGTTGTTGCCGGCGATTGTCACGTTCATGGCATTCGGCCTCAACCAGCAGGGCCAGGCGATCGTTGAAGGGCAGGCTCTGAATGTTGGGGCTTTCCAGCTGCGCCGCCATAGCGTTCGCCATGCCGAGCAGCTTGAGCGCTTTCAGCTGCTCGAAAGTCTGCTGCTCATTCATGGCGGTTCTCCCCGGTGTAATAGTCGGAGCCGCGCACATTAGCGTGGGGCGGAATCAGAGCGGCGACGGGATGCAAGGGCCGGTGCAACTCATCAAGACGATGCTGCAAGATAGAACGCAGACTCTTGATCGTCGGCGATTGGATGGCCAACGCCCTCGCGCAAGCCGCTTCGACCCTGGCATTACCGTAGTGCTTGGCCAGATGCTGCAACTGCTGACAGGCCTTGCTGCCGGAGATGGAGAAATCAGCCTTACCGTGAAACTGCGCCTGCACGACCTCCGCAGTAGCCGCACCAAGACCATAGGCCCATTCGAGATAGTGGTGCGCGGTCCGAGAGGCATAGGCTTGGTGGGCTTCGGGCCGGTGATTCGGGTTGGTCGTCGTGCCGCCGGGCGAGTCGTCGCGAGGATGCAGGGCCACCCGCTTGCTCAGGTGGAAAAAGGCGACGGTCAAAGGGCTGACACGAATATCCACCCGCTCGCCCACCAGCCGCCAGGGCACCGAGTAAGCGTGATTCTGCACATAGATGTGGTAGTCCGGCCCGACCCTCTGAGCGGCCATCCATTCGCCGTATTCATAAGGCTCCGGCGGCAAGGGTTTCAACGCGGGCTTGTCCAACTCAAGGAAACGCTCTAGGCGATTGCCGGGCAGGCGCTTAAAAGAACGCTGATTCACTTTCTCCAGCAGCTCAGCCAAAGCAACGTTGATCTCCTCTAGGCTGAAGAACTGCCGGCGGCGCAGCGGTACAGTGATCCACTGGCTGACCAGTTTTACACCGAGCTCCGCTTTGGCCTTGTCCTGCGGCTTACGAACCCGGGCGGGCACCACCACAAAACCGTAGTGCTCGGACTGTTCCTGATAAGTCTTGTTGATGACAGGATCATGGCCTGGCGTGGTCACTGCGGACTTGAGATTGTCCGGGATGACCGTCTCGGGCACGCCGCCGAAGAACTGGAACATCCGGTTGTGGGCGTCGATCCAGTCACAAAGTTTTTGACTGGCACTGGCATAAGAGAATGTGTAGTTGGAGCAGCCGAACACAGCTACGAAGACCTGAGCTTCGCGCTGCTTACCTTGTTCCGCGTCAAACCACGAAATAGTCTGCCCGGCATAGTCCACAAACACACATTCGCCAGCAAAGTGGACCTGCCGCATGGTGAGGTCGATTTTGCTCAGATACTCGCGGTAGTAATGGTTGAATTGGGAGTAAGAGTAGGCGGCGGATTTGAGCTGATCGCGGTATTCCTCCCAGAGCTCGATCCGAGTCTGATGCTTGGCCTGCATCAGCTTATGGATGGCCACCCAATCAGGCATGACCTTGCCATTTTCCTGCTGCCTAACTGCGTGAAAGCAAGTTTTTAGCTCGCGATCATTCATGTCCTGGACGACTTCCCAGTCCCACTGGTTGGCCTGCGCTACGGACGTAATCTTCCTGACGGTATTGATAGCGATGCCTACCTGCTTGGCAATTTGCCGCAGGCTCATTGTCGAGCAGCAGTTGAGATGCAATACCTTCCGATAGGTTTGAGCTTGCATGTCTGTACCCTCCTGGAGCCGGCTTCAGTCATCCGAAGGACGAGCAAAGCCGGCATCGTTAGACGCAATCGAAATAGGGATACAGAGAGGCCCCGAAGCCCGCGCGTGCGCATGGGCTTTCGTCTTGACAGGTTGGGCTTCGGGGATAAGACTGATGGGAGTCGGGTCTTCACATCGACTGCCACAAAAGGCCTCTGGGATTGCCCCCCGGAGGCTTTTTCTTATCTGCGCCTCACTGCGTTGGTTACACGCGTGTGTCGCTAGGTCATTTGGGATCACCTCCTGGTTCGCGATTGAGAGAAATGCCGAACTTAGCAGTGAAGCGCTGCTCGGCTAGGTGACGGGCAACATCCTTCACGAGGGCGAATTTCCCTCGCCGGTATTCCAGGTCAAACAAGGGAACCGCGACGGTGTGGCGCACTAACGATTGCCGGAACGCTTCGCGCGACGGATAGCCCAGTGCACGCAATAGCTCATCCCCAGTCATCACTGGTCCAAAGCGGCCTAGTAAGTCGCTCTCAAGACTGCTGGCTAGAGCCTCAATCAGCATTGCCTTCTCGACATCGTCCATAGCGGCCTACCTAGGTCGTTTGTCATTAACGTGACAAGTCTATGCCGGACCTGAAATGGCCGCATTTCGTCGTATTTTTTGGGGAATCTCAGAATGTTGAAAAACTGCGACTAAATTCTCTTGTTGTTGGCTTAAGAATCAAGGTCATTCCGAGTGCCAAGTGTGGATACATGCTGCTCGTGTAACTTGTTTCACAAGGCAAGTTCTATGGAACGTTTTTTCACATTATCCGACTCTGTAATAGCGATTCGCAGCAAGTACTTTGTAAATGTGCTACTACGCAGGCTAGGGGTGGATAAGGTTTCGCAAATTACCCCTGCCCTTGTAGAGGTGGCAGGCGCCGAAAGAGGAGCTGTCTACTCGAAGTTTCGTGCCGACTTTTACAGATACAAAAGAGGAGAAAATATAAAAAATGACAATCTTATAAAAGCGGTAGACAAGCTGTTGCCGGGCATGGCGAGAATTGTTAGCCACCCGATTTGGTCTTTACTATCGACCCGCGACCCAGAAGAGGCCGAGCTTATAGTACTTGCTCAGAAGCTTGAGCCGGGGCTTCACCAGATCCTACTGAAACATGATGAAGTTACTCGAGCTATAGATTTCAGGAGCTTCACTAAAAGTCGTGATTGGTTCTCGTCAGGGTCAAAATTTCTGCGCGCTATTGATCGGAGAGGTTTGGATGAGCTTGCTGCTCTATTAATCGCAGTTAAAGCTCATGAGCTGCATGGCGAATACGGAGAGTCTCGATCCTTAAGAGAACTTGTAATGTACTTTTTTATTGAAATCAGTTTGGTTTCTGATTTTGATGGCGTTACCGAAGACTTATATGAAGAAGTACATGGAGTGCTTGCTAAGGTCTCATCTAGCAACAGACGTCATGGGAAGGCCTTCCTTATACTTGCTCAAATGATGGCTAGGGAGGAGCCGTGGCACATGCTTGAAACTATTAGAAGGGTCTCGGCTGGCCGCGCAAGCCATGATGAAAAATACAGTGTGATACTGAGGTGTAATAGGGCTATCTGAATCGCGTCCGGCAACTGCAGCTGGTTAACCTATATTTGCTGTCTCGTCGAAACTCTGGACGCCCTCTTGGAGCTCCATTAGGGTGACATCGATGGCGCGCTCCCCTGGCTGACCTCACCAGTTCTGACCTTGGTCTCTGAGCGACCGATCGATCTGCTCGTTACTGAGTCGGACCGTAGGGTAGTACTGCAAGTGACTCACGTTATCGAGCACGGCTTGCCGGTGCAGGCACTATTAAGCCAGATAGGTATTTGATTCCATATCCGGAAAGGTAGATAAGTTTCTGAGACTGCATCAAACCGGGCATCCTCGGCCATGAAGACCCTCCCCGAGACAATCCTTGAACACGGCAAGCTCCTCCCAGAAGGCGGCGTGCTGGCTCCTAAAGATTTCCTCAATTTTTCTAGTCGAGCAGCTGTAGATCAAGCGTTCTCGCGCCTAGTCAGGGCCGGACAACTGATGCGCATCTCGCGAGGCATTTATGTGGCTCCTATTGCGAGCCGCTTCGGGCAGCGTGCCCCGTCGACAGATAAGGTCGTGGCCTCGCTAGCTTCAAAGCATCATGAAGTAATCGCCCGCAACGGTGCACATGCAGCCAATGCTCTGGGATTGACCCTGCAGATGCCAACCAGAGAGGTGTTTCTCACCAGCGGTTCGTCCCGGACGCTGCAACTAGGCAAGGCAGAGGTGCAAATTGAGCACGCCCCGAGGTGGTTGATGGCGCTCGGCACAAGTGCGGCAGGCGATGCTATTCGTGCACTTGCTTGGCTAGGTCAGGAGCATGTGCGCGAGGCGACAGCGAAATTGCATCGGCAGCTACCGCACAATGAATGGCAGATGCTGCATTCAGTGCGAGCTCAGCTTCCATCTTGGATGGCTGAGGCGATTGGCAGCGAGGCGACTGATTGATCTCCTGCCACTAACAATGCCGAAGCATGCATTCGTAGACATCGGCGCAAGCCGGAGAAGCAGTCTCTGCTCAGATCAGCCGCTCATACTCCGAAAGACGCTTGACGCTCTGCGTAAAAGGTAATGGAGCCGCTCTAGGATGAGCTTTATAGTTAATTATAAAGCGATTATAGAATCCCATTCCGGGCACCTGATCCACGCTATCCGTTTTTGGCCGACTCTGTTGGAAAAGTCCCGCTGCGATATTGGTCCACTAAGGAGCGTGGGCGAGATCAAAATCTGACTCGCTCAGAAGGCTGAGTGGTGTTTACGTAGCAACGCCAAAAATGGGCGTTTTTTTGATCTGGCGGCGGTTACGGAGACAGGCTTTGGAAGCAGTGCTTTTTGGATGAAGATCGCCAATAGGGCTGGGATAGGATTGAGCCAAATTTATCACCGATGTTGGAGTGCAGATGCGTCAGTGCCTGGGTAGAACTCGCGAGGAAGGTAGATGCAAGAGGACGGGGAATTGGTTGCTGTTCTGTGGGGAGCACCGTTCGCTAAAGCTGGCTGCTCGTAGTGTTACAGCGCTTGGCGTTGTTACTGGAATCGTCGGCCTACTGGATTGGAACTCCATTACGCCTGACGATGTTTTGAGTGCCTTACGCTCGCCTCACATTAGCATGGAGGCGATTATAGAGTCGGCCTCGATAGAAGCAGTCAAATACACAAACCCTAGCAGTGAACATGTCGTAGCGAAGGTAATGAACCGCAGTGTGCTGGATGATGCGAGCCCCCTGACCGAGAGCAATTTTCTTTTTACGCTGGTCAGCCCTTTCAAGCCATTTACCATGGACACCATTTTCCGGGGCGACGGCTGTCGATTGCAGGGTAAGGGAAAAGGGCTCTCAGATGACGCGAGCTACGGCTACATCGATATTGTGGGGATGTCATGCGTTGACGATAGGGGAATTGCCTATGAGCTCCACGCTTCAGAGTCTCGACGCTTGGGCTTTGTGACCAATGTGGGCGATTTGGAGAGTCGCGGTGTGCGTGTTGTCAAAGATGAAGAAGGTCATACCTTGCGCCAGTCCGATAACGTCATGATTCGATTCGATCTTCCCGTGGCGGCTTTATCGCAGGCTGGACGCACCCGATAGATTGGCTAGCAGCTAATATTTGTTGAAATAAAGAGCCGAACTAGGCTGACTTTGTCTTACCGACATTTGCCTAACGCGAACTGCTGCTTCCGGCCAAAAGCGATCACTCAGTTTCTTTGCGAAATGGGGGCAATCGGTCACCGGAAGAGTTGAAAAACTGTACGCAGCAAGCCTGGAGGGCATCTAGAAAAACAAGGTAATTCAACTCTCAGGCTATGCCGCAATGAAGGCATTCGATATGTCGCTATAACGTTCATAGAACGGGTAATGGTCGTCAGATAAAACGAAATTACAGATTATGAATTCATCCCCTACAAGATCTAATGGCAAAAGCTACCATTACAGTAGCTTCTGCCAGCGACAATCTATTTTTTTGAGGGCTTGCTAGGTTTTAAGTCGGGATTATTTCCCGGCGTGTCTTTATTGTCACGACGACGTTTATCAACTTCGCCGGTTGATTTAGCAATTGGCTTTGGGCCTGGTTTAAGCGCCATAAGATCTCTCCTTGATGTTAATGCCGATTTTGGTTGTTGCAGAATCACCTTATTAGTATTGACGGGGACTTTCAATAGGCATGAGATGCGTGATTTGGCTATGTACTCGTCCACAGCTGAGTATTCGCATTGACTCCGACACTAAGTCGCATAACTAACCGACACCGAATCGCAGGCAAAACCGCCGCGCCGCCGCTTGCCAAAACCGCCAGCGAATCGCATGGTGCCGCCTCTCATTCGCATGCCTCTGCACCGACTCGCATAAACCGCCAGTATGTGTTGCCGAAACGTTGAGACAGCCAGGCCCTCAATCCCGTAGAGCCGATCTCGTGGTTTCAAATAGAATAACAAGGGAGAAGTGGACGGTCATGGCTATATCCTCCCAACACGAACCTGGCCTTGGCGTGAGATAACAACTAGCTAAGCGGTGATTAGCTATGGCGGCTGCGGGCGTCCGGGCAAATCAATGACTTTAGGACTTCACACGATCTAGGTTCTACTTTTCTTCGTCAGCCACAACACGGGGGAGGCTATGTATTGGAGGCGCTTGATCCGGCTTTCGATTCCATATTGCGTAAGACGGGGCCGCCAGTCACCATCTTAAATTCGCGATGGTAGCTATGTGGCACAAGCCTAATAGGGCCGTTCTGTAGGGTGATGGCACTATGAAATCGAGCATCTTCCGCTTATCTTTGAGTTGGATTTGCTCATGCCAAGGACTGCCCCATGATCGAAAAAATTGTTCTACGCAACGTCTCCAGCTACTCACCCGATTCTGCAGTGTCTATTGCCCCGCTCAAACGCGTGAGTTTGTTTTACGGTCAGAACGGGACGGGCAAGACCACCATCGGAAACTTCCTCCAGTCCCCTGCTGAAGCGTGCTTTAGCGTTTGCAGCGTGGAGCCAGCAAAGGCTGGCCGAGAGGTATTGGTCTACAACCATGCATTCATGGAGAAGAATTTCCACGAAGCGGCATCCCAACCAGGGGTCTTCACCCTCAATGAGGGCAACATTGAGGCAGAGGCCGCCCTTAAAGCGGCTGAGTCAGTAATTGGCGAGCTGACGATTGCCCATGATGCTGAGATGGAAAAGGGGATGAATTGCAAGAAGACCCAGGAGCAAGCCTATGAAGTTCTCCTGGACAGCGTTTGGAAGCCTAAACGTGACTTCGATAACACCGCTTTGGCTTACTGCGTCAAGCCGCTCAACACCAAAGAGCGTCTACTTGAAGCTGTCCGGCGTATCCAACTGGTACCAACCGCTGACACCGCTCATGGGCTGCTCAGCGAAGCGGCAGAGCTTAACGAGGCCAGTGATAAGGAGCTGCCCGCTATCGCCCCAATCACCTTCCAGGCGGATGTGCTTGAAGCCAATCCGATCATGCAGGAGGTCATCACTGGATCAGGTAACTCCTACCTCTCTGCTTTCATTCAGCAGTTGGGAAATTCGGACTGGGTCAAGCAGGCGCTGCGCTATGAGGTCGAGGCAAAAGATCAGTGCCCACTATGCCAGCAGCCCTTACCGCAGAATTTCTACCCAGAAATTCGCAAAGTCTTCGATAAGACCTATGAGCAACGTCTTGGTGTATTGCAGCAACTCGAAAACCAGTATAGGGGCGCGGTGGATCAATTCCTGCGACGGTGCGATGCACCGGAATATCAGCTACAAGGCATTAAACTCCGGATCACCAAACTTCACGCTGTGTTCCAGAAAAACCTGCAATCCCTCGCCACAAAAATCGCCAGTCCGTCCCTTGCGATTACGCTTGAATCTACTGCTGCCTTGGTCACCGAATTAAACGGTGAGATTGCGGCTGAACAAGTAAAAATCGACGTTATCAATGCCAGGATAAAAAACAAGAGACAGCATGAGGAGGACATCAAACGACGTTTCTGGGACTGGTACAGAGCATCGTGTGACGATGCTTTCGTGACGTTTGAAAAGGTCGACACGGAACAGAGTCGCCTACGCCAGGCGGCCAAGGATGAGGTTCAGTCTCTGCGGGATCGCATTCAGGCACAACGTGACATTGTTGCTCAATCCAGGGCTGCCATTACGAACATCGACCAGTCGATCGAGAATATCAAGGGCTGGTTGCGGCTGCTGGGTCTCAAAGGTTTCGAGCTGATTAAAGAACAAGGCCCTGTGCCGCAATATCGTCTCGAGCGCCCTGGCCAAACCGAAGGAGTGTTCAGAACGCTAAGTGAAGGCGAGAAGACGCTGATCTCGTTTCTCTACTTCCTGGAGGTATGCAATGGCGAACTGGACACTGCTGGTGGAAAACTGAAGCGTGATCGCATCATCGTCATCGACGACCCTATATCGAGCTTATCCCATAACTATGTCTACGACATTGCGTCGCTGATCAGGCGCCAGGTGCTCACTCCGGCAGACCGGTTTAAGCAAGTGATCATACTGACGCACAACCTGTTCTTCTTCCACGAGATGGTCAAGCTCATGAAGGATGACGGAGAGAAATCTCTAGCGATGTTCCGGATCACCAAGTCCGAATACAGCCTAGTTGCGGCTATGGAAGAGCGGGAAATCCAGAACGATTACCAGGCCTTCTGGCAAACCATAAAGGACGCGCTGCAGGGACGAACGTCCACTAATGTGATCCCAAACATGATGCGCAATATCTTGGAGTACTACTTTAGCTTCGTGCACCAGACCTCCAGCCTGCGCAAGGCTTTGACTGATCTTAGCGAGGAGAACCCAGAGTTCAGAGCGCTGTACCGCTATATCAACCGTGAATCGCACGCCGACGCGATTAATCTCACGGATTTCGGTGAGATTAATCCGGCGATCTTCGTCGCCCGGTTCAAGGATGTGTTCATCAAAACCAACTTCGAATCGCATTTTGACAAGATGATGGCATAGCTAGCCATGTTCCCTCGGAGGGCGACTGCAGCATAAGGCCTATGTGTTCTCTGTTTCCTTCAGTTGGCGGAGCTATGTGGAGTTGAGGCCGGCCTTTCCAGGTTGAGCATCCACTGATAGCATCTTGCCTGCAGCTACCACCAAAGGGCTCTCCTTCCTGCCTGGCACTCTTCTGCTCGCTTTGCACGTGGCGTGTAAAGGCTATCAGCGGCCCGCTGAGATCAGATGGAGAATACGCCATGAACAATCATGGAAAAGTCGTGCTGGTTCGCCAGTACAACCGTTTCCGGTTAACGGTCGGTAACTCCGCGGGAAATCGCTAACTTCAGATAGCTCTACGTGATTTCCTTCGAGATTCGCGCTGCGCAGCCTTGAGCATTAGTATCCTTGCTCGCGGGGTGTCTCCAGAGGCTTTTTTCTGAGCCTTCCTAATTAGTTCTCGAATCTTAGACGCAGAGTTGTTAATGACCATGTTCATGGTGAGCAAGTCAGCATTCTCTGTTTCCAGACAGAGCTCCGCAATCATCATGGACAAGGAAGCAGTGGTGTAGTTTGCGGCCACCTCACAACCATAGGCCGGAGGGATCACGGCACCATCAACGCTGCCCGGCCCAACGCTAACCCGAGTGAGGGTAGCAAGGGCACCGCCGTGAACTGTACTGTTTGCCTGTTGATATCCACGTCGCAACGTTTCCAGCCCAACATTACTCTCCAAATCCCGGAATGTGATCTTGGCACGGCCAAGCTCGACCGATGCCCACCCGTAGTCCTTAGCAAAGGCAGTTCCGAACTTGGCTACCAGCGCGTCCTTCTGTTTGCGCAAGTCATGTATGTATCGATCACTATGAGCATTTACTGCTCTAGCTGTGCCGCTGGCCCTGTCAACGTCAAGAAGTCGTAGTTCTTCCACCCAGTGATGGGATAGATACATCTGAGCACACCTGTCGGATCGCATGGCCAAGAACATTGTGATGACACAG
This sequence comes from Pseudomonas sp., assembly GCF_049653025.1. GTDB lineage: Bacteria > Pseudomonadota > Gammaproteobacteria > Pseudomonadales > Pseudomonadaceae > Aquipseudomonas. The sequence goes on from NZ_JBASFM010000013.1 coordinate 37,600, forward strand.
ATTTCATGGAGTGAACGCCACCTTGCCAATGCGCCGTCAGCGTACCCAGATCGTGCCAGCGTAATAATCTCGCCGACGACCTCATATGCTCGCGCGACAAGCTTGCTCAACGCGAATGCAGTATTTGGCTTGGCGTATGCGCCCTTGCGATGTAGAGCAGCAGCATGATTCCACTCCAGCACGATGTGCCTCAGAAGATCCAACTGCTCAATGGCTTTCCCCCACATGCGTTGAACTGTTTCAGCTCGCTCTGAATGTGCTTTTCTTAGGTGTAGCGAGTGCTCAAGTGCCTGTTCTGAGATACGGTCGCCGATAAACTCAGCCACGCTTGCAAGTGCATTAGGGACGGCCTGCGAAATCGCCTCAGCCACATTGCCCAATACATCAGTTATTGATTCCCCTAGCTCATCAATGAGCCCCTGTACCGTCGTCTGGACTTCCTTCTCGTTGTCTCCAAATGCGCATGGGGGGTTTACGTCGAGTTGGATTTCCTCTCCTTCTGCATTAAGGAGCGCAGCCGCTAAGCGTTGAATGTCATGCTCAGGAAGACTGATGTTCCGCCGTTTTGCAGCCCTGGCTAGCGCCATTGGAAGCAGTTGCTCCCTTGAGGTGGCCTGTGCCACACAACGGTCAAGCGTTTCCTGAATCGAAAGTATTTTTTTCACGGCGGTGTCTCAGGCTGAGCAATACCCTGAGTGTACTGAGTCATGAGTTGGTCCAGCGCTAAACGAATAAAACTGTTCGCAATGGGGAGTGCAAAAGCCCTACAAGGATGGGAGCTTGTATCTCCGCTTTTTAGCAGGCCTGCTGGCGACTGTTGATCGATTGGAGCAGCTCGATATCCGCATGCGCTGCGACCACTGCTAAGCCGCCGACGGAACGAATGCGGAATGCTGATCACGAACAAGGTGACCATCCGCTTTTGGCCGAGGCTGTGTAAAAACGTTTTCGAGCCGGCTTGATGGTTTGAGTCGGAACAAAAATCGCGTTCCTACGCAAATTTCAGGTCTGCTGACTGACCAAGCTACTGCAGATTTTAATTAGCAACGCAGACTTCAAAACGGAGCCTGCGTTTTTACACAGCCAGGGCCGGAAACAGCCCTTCACCAGCGCCTGTTTCCGGCCGATTCTGTTGAAAAAGGCCCGTCGCGTTTTTTGCCCATCAAAGAGCGTTAGCGGCGTTGAAATCTGGTTCGCTAAGAAGACGGAGCTGTCTTGTTTTTTACGTAGCAACGCCGAAATCGAGCGATTTTCGAGCTGCCGAAAAGCAACTTTCTCAGAGACTGACTTTTTCAACAGAATCAGCCAGGAGCGAACGCTCAAAGCGTCCAGGGAATGGGGGACTATTCAAAGCTTTCGGCCAGAGGAGCCATTGCAATTGTGCGCTCGACTGCGTTGGTCACTCAGAGAGTCGATGTATCTTGGATATGCCCAAATAGAGCTTCCGCCGCACGGTCGAGCCGCTCGATTTCGTCTTCTCGGTAGTGCTCCCAATTAGTCTCTTTAAACAAGCGCGCTTCAACCAGATAGTAAGACCCAGGATCCCGCTCCAGCACACGCACGATCGTCTGGGAGTGATACCAAGCCATTGGCGCTCTCAGGACTGTCTCCAACTGTTGGGGCCAGTCAGAAATGGCACCGAAACGAGGGTGCTCATTCAGCCGGGCAAAGCCACGCCATAGGAGAAAAGCCTCGTCGTTTTTAGGGGGGCCAGCTTGTAGGTCAAATCGCTGAACCCAACGATGGAGCAATCCCTCCAAGATAGGTTGAATTTCAGGAGCATCGATGCACTTAGCAAGAATGCACAGCCCTTCAAAGAAATCATCACCTCCAGTATGCAGAAAACGAGCTAAAGCAGGAATTAGGCGGGCATCAATCACGAGTTGAGCCGATAGACCATAGGCTTTTTGGCAAAGCACTGGCATCAACACTTCCTCCGCCTCAGCCAGTGCCGCATAGAAACGTGCAGCGTCGTCTTGGGCCGCCAAACACTCAAGAAATTTGGCCGCATAGGATTCGCCAAGAGGCCCCTCAAGCTGCTTCGTGTGCCACGGGATTGGAAGGCCAGAACAGTTAGCAGCGACGATGGCCGGACGCAAACGATCCGGCAAGGATGGCCCGCCCTGAGAAGTAGTTTGGCGTTGAGCGACCTGGTGCCCCTCCTTGGTGAACGAGACAACAGGGGTAAAGATTGTCACCCCCCGTTCAAGATCTTTTGTCGGGTCAGCCAAACTAATGAGGATTTCGCACTCCTCGGCTGTAATTGGCTCAAGAACTATGGGCTCATCGGGTAAAGCACTAGCTGCGCTACCAGAAAGAAGGCGAACCACTGCCTGGAAACTCAGTGGCGAGGCTCCTGCTTTTTTGGGCGCTAGTGCAGGCACTGCAGCAGCCCGCTCGCCTACATTCGTCTCCGCTGATGTCCCAAGCTGATGAAGATGATCCTTAACCACTCTGTCATCGGCCCATTCCGCTCCGGCTACGAGAGCTTGCAGCCTTTGCCCCAGCACTGGACCACGCTCTGCGAATTTAGAACGCTCCAGCAGGGCTCGGAAAGCTAGCCAAACATGACTAGCTGCTCCCAGTTGCACGTCGATCCGCTCTGGGCACCCGCATAGTCGAAGCGAGCGCAACACCGCCGCTTGCAGCAGTGGGACGTGTAGGGAATTGAGGAGCTGATCCACTGAGGAGCAGTCTTGCCCGTCTTCGCAAACAAGCATGTCATATAGCCAACCGGCAGCATCCTCCCCAGATGGCAAGCCAGTCGAGTCGAGAGTCCCACTCCAGTTCTCTTCGAAGTAAGACGCAAAACAACTAACGAAGCCAGCGCGATTACCTTGATAGGACCGCTCCAGATCCCATGCTGCCAGGGGAACGATATGCGCCATTACATGGTGAGCCAGGAGACTCCGATGATGATCTAGGGTGAATGGCGACTGCTCTGCCATGACTGTGGGTTCGATACGAACAAGTGCTGCCTCATAGGGCAATCTACCCGCAGCGGTGATCGCGGCCCTCCGAACCTGCCATAACTGGCGGGGATCAGTTGCAATCGAAACAAGCCGATGGGCTGCACCCATGTCTCGGGTACGGTGCGCCAGGATGCACCACCACAGATCTATCGCTGGAGCCCCCATATGACCAGCTAGGTCAGCTGTTGACCTGGCCCCCGAAGCAATAACGGCGGTCGCTAGGATGGCTTGAAGTTCTGGAGTCGACTCCTGCCCATAGCACTCGATCAGCCGTGACAAGGCAGAGCGATCACGCCGACGGGCAAGGCCAAGCGCAGCGCTAAGACGAACCTGAGGGCTGCGATGGCCCAGCGCTTGAAGAAGCACAGCCGTGACATTAGCGCCAGGAACTTGCCCTTGCCGAGCGATGATGAAAGGAATCTGAGCGGCCTCTTTATCATCCTTAGATGCCAAGGCATTTTCCAGCAAGGGGATCGCGGCAACGAACGGCGTCAAACTAGTAATGAGCCCAAGGGCACCGCACCAACGAGGCCAACCTAACGAGTCACTCGCTTGAAGGCGATTGAGCAAGTCGTCGAGTTGACGGCCAGACCAAGCCAAGTGGATCAGTGCTTGTAACCGGACCGAGAACTCTGCTGTCTGGTCCAGCACGTTAGCCTCATAGGGCAGCCAGTCGGTGAGCGCCGGAGCCATCACCGAAATGAGGTTCGCTAGCGCACCCACATCTCCATCCTGGTTACGGAGAGGGGCGCACAAATCCAATATCGTCGGCTCACCTAGGTAGAGCAGGATCCTGATAGCGTTAACAAGCGCATCACTGTCCATCGCTTGAGCCTGCAGCACAGCGATGCATGGACCTCGCAAGTCCTTACGAGCACACCAGATTAAGCCGCCCAAAGGCCCAAACAGTGGTCCACGAGCACGAATCATGCCGGAGGGTGATGCCATTGGGATTGCCGAAAGTAGGTCAGCAACATCCTCGGCATGGCGAATTTCTAGGCGAATCGTAGGCCAACCGTTGCTACGACCTGAATCGAGCACCTTTGGATGCGTCATGAGGTAACTAAGAGCATGCTGCATTGCAGCACGGCCACCCTGCATCAGAAGCCCTAGCAAGGCTCTCTGGACCGATTCAGGTTGGCGATCAAGAGTGGGAAACGTGGCGGGTTCGATAAAGTTCATCTGACGGCGCGCCGCAATAGAGAGCCATGCCAAAGAACCCGCGCACGCCTCAGCTTCTGGTGCAGCCTGGATCAGAAGCTCAATCAGATCGGTCAGACGCGACGGTATCTCCGCCAGGATCGCCCTAAAGATGGGCAGCGCCCATTGGGGATCCGCAAACATACGTCCAGACTGTTCACGAACGAGGCCCATAAGCGTTTCGGTGACCTGCGGATCTCCCAACTCCTCGACAATATCAGGCAGCAGGTAATCACCCTTAACCCGCCCGGGACCGGCGATGACGACGAGCACCTCTTTTGCGGATACGAGTCGGTGGCGAGCTACATATGGCCAGAGTGCCCCCCAACTCTTTCCCGCCAGGAAAGCGTCCCTCGCTTGGGTCTGAGCCTCCTGGTTTCGACCGGCTCGCTCCAAGTGGAGAATAACAGCGCCTATCTGGCCCTGATCTCGATACCAGGTAGCCAAAGCACCATGGGCGTCCCGACGAATCTGCGGGGCGATCATCTCCTCAAGCCCGGCACGCACTGTTTCGTGCATTTCGAAAGTTTCACTGTCATGCCGACGCAGCAGTCCCACGTCTAAGAGCTCGTGAATCGCTAGGCCGACATTTTCGTTAGGGAAGACGCTTTCAGCATCAGTCCGTCGGAACGGAAGTGCGAAACACGTAAGCCTCTCAGCGGCAGAGAGTACGCGGGCAGCCAACCTGCTGAAGCGACTTCGCTCTGCATAAGCTAGTCGGTCCTCAGCAGGACGGGCTGCAATCACAGCCATTTCATCTGTTGTTTGAGCTCGAGCGAAGGCTTGCGCCAGACTGACGTTTAGACCTGCTGCGCGGCCGGCGGTTACTTGTTGGTAAAGCCCCCAGAGCCGAGTCCGATCCGGCTCAGCGTGTCGTCGTCCGACAAGAGAGACAAACTCCTCAAAGCTCAGCCCAGGAGTATCCAGGTTGCGAACGCCAAACTGCACCTGCTCCAAAGGGGCCAGCTCCCGAAGTCCGCGCTCCTGTCCAAAGACAATAAGGCGCAGCATATTTGACGGCTGGGCGCGGATAAAAGCGGCAAGATCCCGCGCAAAACCTGGCGGCTCACTACCCTCGACGAGGTCCAGTAAAAGCAGACACTCAGTAGACATCTCGGAGAAGGCCTTCGCCAGTGCAACAAGAACACTCTCGTAGGCCTGATCGGGCTGGATCGCCACAGCGAAGGGCTTCGATACCCCCCATCGTCTAAGGTGGAAAGCGGTACCCACTAGGCAGTCGCGCAAGCTAACGCCTGTGCGCACTTCTGCATAAAGGGCAACCCGATCCGGATGGATCAATCGTGATCGTTCGAGGACTTCGGCAGCCAACCGGGTTTTGCCAGAACCGGAAATGCCAACCACCTCGATAGCTGCTCCATACCATAGATTAGCGAGGTCGGAGGTCAGTGCAGGCCGCCTTACGTGGTCATCCTGAAGCGGCGGCGGCTCCTTTACTGGGACCATCTGCGGCCAAACGCAACGCAATTCCGTCTCCAACTCTTCGTGATCGAAAGACCGCGCTGGCTGCTTGGCAATGTCGCTGATGAAGCCCCTCAGATTGCGAAAGAGAGCGTGTTCAATGATCGACCGCTGCAGACCATAGCGCTGTTCCAAGCGCTGTATAACCCGCTCGGCCACCTCGATCTCTGATCCATTTGCATCCTGGATGCAAATGCGGTCGAGGATCCCCGGTAAAAGCGTATACAGCTGTTTTACTTCTTGCACATAACACTGTGCAAACCCAGCGCCGTCAGAACCATATCCCAGCCCAAACGTACTTGCCGCTTCGATCAAAGCTCTCCGAGCCTCAAGTGGGTCAGTTGGAAATGTTTTTGACGACTTCCATTTTGCAGAGGCCTTGGCTATGTCTGATTTGGCAGGAAAGGATCTTTGCGCCTCTTTGCGCGCAAGGTAGTGAATGGCGGTCCAGCACGCTTGGGGGGCTTCGATGAGCACGCGCGGGCCGGCGCCAACGAGTTCTCGGACTTCTGTCGTAACTTCGTCCCCAAGCACCCAGACCTGTTCATACTCATTGCCGCGGAGGTGAGCTACGGCGTCCGGCAAAAGCCCGTGCACAATATCCATCAGCCCCCAGAGCGATGGATTAGGGCGGGTCTGAGCATCTTCAATGGGCTTTTTGACCTGCACAAAGCGGCGATGATCACCATCAGCGTCGATCCACCGCAGATCAAGATCGTCCTCCCCCTCAGGGCGAACAGAGGCATTCGGCCCATGATGATCGAAATGGTCGAACAGCAGATCCAAGATAACCGTGGCCTGATAGTCGAAACCGCGGATTGCACTGATTCCACCTGACATTTGCCTGTATTGCCTCTAAATCGGATCGATCAGGTAAGGCTCTTGTTAGCCGTAGGACCTGATACAACTACTGTGTTGAGCGGAGTTGGACGCAGCTAGGAGGTGCCTATTGCCTTACTGTTGAGCAGGTTTGACGCCGAGGGCCTTAACTAGTCGTCAACACGTGAGCGCAGCGGACATCATTGCAAGTGTCATGAGCGTCCGCAATGCGTCAACTCCTGCCCATTACAGACCGGCCAATGTCGACCCAGAACTTCCTCTCAAAATCAGTCGCTTTCGGCCAAAAGCAGAGGTTTGGAGTTGTCTACCTGAGCGGGCGTAGTCCACCGAAGTAGTTGCGGCGTCTAGACGGATCAGGTTATCTCGTATGGATGTTTACTAAATGCAGGACAGAGGAAAGCTAAGCTCTGATGAAGAGCAAGGCCCTCGCTAACTTGACGCGAGAATCAAGGAGGAACTATGCCAGTCGAAGGACCCTTACCCCAGACAGGGGATCAGCACGACATCAACGCCGACGCAGATCGTTGCTTCAGAGCGCGGTCTCCGCGTGACTGGAGAGCTCATGGCCTAGAGGGAACAGACGACTATGGTTTGGACTACCAGGTCCAAACGACGCCAGGCCAGAGAGTGACAGATATTTTCCGGGTCCAGCTTAAGGGCACGCGCTCGCCGGATATCTCGGCCGATGGCATGTTCATTTCCATTCGCCTCAAGGCCTCGACCATTCGGTATTACGACAGGCTAGTTGAGCCAACTCTGCTTATCGTATGCAATCTGAAAGTGGATCCAGAGCCGGTTGATTGTCATCTGTATTACGTCTGGTTACGGGACGAGCTACGCCGTATTGACGTGGCCAACCTGCCGGCGGACCAGCAGTATGTCAATCTGCGGGTCCCCACCCAAAACCGCCTGACAACTAAAACTGATCTATCTGGGGACATTGATCGGCAGAACGAGCTCTCCCGTGCCGGGCATGCATTAGATGTCCGTGTAGAACAAACGCACCCCAATATGCAGATTCAAGAGCGACTAAACGTGGTTCAAGGCGTAACACATGGAATCGCGGCTCGAAGCTCTGCCTTCATTGATGCACTCGCAGCACCGGCGGAAGGGCATTGGGTCGTTCCTTCATCAGGAACTCTTGCCTGGCACTTGAATCAAGCCAAGGATCTTATGCGCACTAACTCCGTTGGGCGCGCCTCCACGGAGCTTGACGCGGCAAAAACGATGCTGAGCGCAGCTACACAGCTTGAGGTTGCGGATTATTGGTTCCTATTTGGGAAATGTAAGGCCGCATCTGGCTCGGATCAAGCAGCGAGCGATGCATTTAAATGCGCGCATCAAGCAAACCCTCACGCGAAGTATCTTGCCGCCTGGGCAGAGGCGGAAATTCGCATCCGTTATAAAGACGATAAGCCCAAGTCCTATCCGGACTTACTTGAAGCACTTGAAGGGGACGACCCCGTTGTGCTTTCTGCAAGGTCGAGGGTGCTCGCGGTTGAAGGGAAATTCGAAGACTCCATCGCAGTTGCCGACAAAATTGACGGCCCAGAAAAACATACCGCCAGAGCTCTTACATACACGATGTTCGGCAAGCCTGCAGAAGCTCTAGCAGAATGCGACTCAGGTCTCGCACTATCCGATTTGCTAAGTATCCAGCGGCAAATGTTGTTGGTGCTCAAGGCTCGCGCGAAGTTCTCATTGGCCCAGGCCAGCGCTCCTAAGCCAGAGACCGAAATGCTACCACCGAGCGGAGTTGCGGGAATCGACCCGAGTTTGGTGAGAGAAGCCTGGGAGGCTATTAATATTGCTGTCGAAGCTCTACGGGAAGCTGGTTGGGGCTCTAACATCGAACATGTTGCCGATATCTGGGCAGCCACTGCCTCCATGCTCGGTAAGCAGAAAGAGGCATTTCCGACGCTTGCCGAAGCAGCCCGTGCCCGCCCACACCTCAATACCCTGCAAGGAGCGTTGGAATCAGTCGCAGCACAGTGCGGCGAGTTCGCAATTGCTCTGGAAGCGAATGAACGAACTCCAGCCACTGAGACGAAAAACTTACGGCGGACTCTTCTCCTGCACGAAGCCAAAAAGCACCGTGCCTGCGTCCAATGGTTTGAGGCGAATCTTGACTCCTTCGACCGAGCTCACGAACTCTTCGGCTCGGCCACAATCGTTGCCGCGCTCTCCGCTCACAAAATGGCGCAGCCGGACCTAGTCAACAAATGGGCGACAATGCTGGAATCGGCCCCAGCTCTACGTGAAGACGCTGCACTGCTGCAATACTTTTTGATGCTGGAGCTAAACAAGCTCGGAAACTCAGAAGCTCTTCAGATGCTCCGAGCAAGCTATCAAGAGCTTGGCCGCCCGTTCATGCTGGCAGTTGCACTGCTGCAGGAGTTGACCCCAACGAACCCAGAGCATGCGCTAATTTGCGTGGAAGTGGCCAAGCGCATCACGGAGAAAGTCCAGATCCCCCCCTCTATGGCTGCGCATCTGGGGCTTGCGTTGGTTACCCTCCAAGATTGGACGGAGCTCCTTGAACTATGCCGAGGGTTCAAGATTCGAGTAGATGCTGGCCCACGCATGCAGGCGTTCGAGGCGCTCGCACTAGACCGCCTAGGCCACACAGAAGAAGCCAGACGACTGCTTGAACAGATGCTTGCCGGGAGTATTCTCGATAACTTGGCGATGAACACCTACGTAACCATTATGGTGAGATGTGGTTACGTCCAAGAGGCACTTGAAGCCGCAGAATATATCCTCGAATCGTCAAGTTCGAATACGCAACAGATGGATTGCATCAGGCTGCTATTTAACCTGATTCAAAACACTGATCCCACTAGTAAGCGGCTCCTGGCACTAGCAGTCCAGATGGGGAGGCTGGCGGACCCAAACTCAGAGGCTCAGGAGGGTATCTACCTGATGATGTTCCTCATGGCTACGCTCGCCGAAACGAACACACCTTCGCAGCAGGAGCTGACTGAGTTCAGGCAGAGATCAGAAACGTTCTTTATCAATTTTCCGAACTCGAAAATCCTCAAGAGAGGAGAGGTTCGAGACGGTGCGTCACCCGAGGAGTTGCTTACTCAACTTAAAGAGATTATCGGTATTACGGCTGACCGCGAGTCCTTTCAAGCACGAATGGAGAATCAGCTACAGCAGGGACTGACGGTGATTCCGTTCTCCTGGCGACCAAAGCTGATTCTCTCGTCCGTACTTGATGTTGTTCATCTGTGGGAGATCGCGAAAGTATCCGGCCGGGACGACAAAAAGTTTCACCTCACGATGCTCAATGATCCGCAGTGGCAGCCTTCGAGCGCCGCATCGCTGCGCGCCCGCATGCCACTCCTTGATTTGACAGCCTTGCTTGTCCTATTCGACCTGGATCTGATCAATCAAGCAGTAGAATTTTTTGAGAGGGTGGCAATCGCGAAAGCCACCTTAGAGACGCTGGCAAATCTAGTTACCCCATTTTCCGGCAGCCCAATGAGAGGTAAATGCATAGCCTTACAAGACGCCCTAAAACCGCACTTGAGCGTGATCGTCCAACCGTCGATCACGAACGTACAAGACGACGAGCAAGACACCGACCCGCTTGGACGTGAGAACAAGGAAATTCAGCAGCTCTGCCGAAATGAGGGTACCAGCTTCCGTCTCTACTCAGATGATCTCGCGTTCCGCGTTTATTGCGCACAGAGCAACACACCCGATGGAATCTGCACGCTAGATGTGTTGATGGCCTTGGAGGAGGTTGGCCTGCTCACGCGTAACGAAGTCGTTAGTAAGATTTCAAAACTTTGTGAGTGGAGGGTGGGCCTAGTGGTTCGGTTCCAAGAGCTCATGCCTCTACTGCCAAGCGATTTGGCGCAAGTGAAGAATATAAATCAAGGCATCCAAATTCTCGATGCAAGCCCCGAATTCATGTCTGTCATTTCTGCCCTTTGGGATTTCAGGGCACGGTTCGAGAAGACTCTGGGTCATGCTGCGGCGGTTCTACGGCGCCTTGCAGATGAGACCTCTCTTCCAAATGCGGCACTCGCTGCATTACTTGGCCAATGGTTCGTAAAGGCCGGGATGAAGAACGATGCGCCACCGCAAGCTCTTGGAGTACTGACAAAGGCAATCACCCAATCAGCCCTGCCTTCCACTCTCACGAGGAGTACCGCCGAAAAACTCTGGTCTGTCTACAAAGCACTCGTCGAGTATCACCATCGTAATTACATGGACGAAGCAAAAGAACGTGAAGCGATCCGGCTTCTGGGCGTGGAATGTGCCGAGTTGCAAGTGGCACAACCAGGCATGGGAGAGCACGTCTTCATGGGGCTTAGACAAGCACTTATAGAAGACACAAGCGATTACTCCGATTTCGTCTCGGGCTACTCCAGTGCGTTGCTTCATCTCAGAACACAGTCTCAGCAGGGCCGCAGGTAAAGCCTGAATCGCCCCGGCCTTGGTAGGCACTCGATAACCGCTATTGGCCGACATCGGCCGGTTGTGGCAGGCCGATGTCGGCCAAAATCGGACGTATAGAGTAAGAAAAATAAATCCGTCCCCTTTCGGTTTCCCTGAGTTGAACCTCGATCATCTGAAGTTCTTTCCTTTGAGTTTTGAGCTTGGCGATTTTCTCTTCCAGGCACACAGCGTCGAGCCGAGAGGCCTTAGGCATTTATCTATCTGAATCACCCACAGGCCAAAGTCGAACAGCATTCCGTCTTCAAGCAAGCGCTGAAGGACTTGCAGATGCCCAAGTGCATGAGCCGGCTATCGGCCCTGCACGCAATGATGGCAAGATGATCCTTACTGGAGAATTAACGGCATTCGATGTTCGCCTTGAGGCGCGAAGGGATGCCGTGCGCACACGAATAAGGGATGTATGGTTTCGATTCAGGTGGGTGGTGAGGACAAGACCGCAGAGATCACCAACTGGTCGATCTGGAGCGATAAGCACAAAGGTCTGCAACTGAAGTGCTCTTATCTAAAAAAGGGCAAGGTCGCACACGCACTCGATGACTGCGTTATCTCGCCCTGCCGCGAGCTGGGCGAGATGTTGCTGACCAAGCCTGGCAGCACGATTGCCACCCCCATCGCCAAGGCGACGATCTATGGCGAACGCTATGCCGTAGTGTTTCATCGAAATTCGGATCAGCCCTACGTCTACAAGATGGACGGCATCGCCCTTACCGCGCCGACAACGATGAAAGACGCGCCGGTCTTCCACTATTTCTCAGCTGTGGCGCATGCCCGACAGGATCGCGCCGAGTCGAAGACTGACCGTGAGATCGCCGCCAATGTCGTGCGCCAATTGGAAAAACTGCCCGCCAGTGCCGACACCGCCTTGCAGGCCTATTGCACGGGGCGCAATGGTACGCTGACGCCGGGCCAGGGGCTTATCTATCCGTTCGGGCTGAACGAGAGCCAGCTCGCGGCGGTCGAGCAAGCCTTTCGCGCGCAGGTCAGCGTGATCGAGGGCCCACCAGGAACCGGCAAGACCCAGACCATCCTCAATATCCTCGCCAATATCCTGCTGCGTGGACAGACGGTTGCCGTGCTGTCCAACAACAATGCGGCGGTGGAAAACGTCTATGAGAAGCTGGAAAAATGCGGCCTGGGCCATCTAATCGCCAAACTCGGCAACCAGGACAACCGCAAGGACTTCTTCGCTGACCTGCCGCCATGGCCATTGAGCGAACCTGAACCTGCTCCGACTCTGGAGGAGATTCAAGCCTTGCTAGCCCGCTTGAAGCAGCACTTGCACGATCACAATCGGGCGGCGCAACTGCAGGTCGAGCTCGATGAGTTGACTATCGAGCGGCGCTACCTGCAGCAATGGCAGATAGACAGCGGCGTGCAGGCAACCGTCTCGCTGGACAGGTACGGACTGTCGCCGCGCAAGACCGCGGACTTGATGGCCTATCTGGCCCATCTCGGTGAGCAGCGCATCCACCTCAAGGATCGCGTCGAGCTGCTGTTCAACTTCAGGATTTTCCGTGCCAAGCCATTCGCTCAGGGCGACGCGCGCCTGTCCGTCTTTCATGCCCTGCAGATGCACTATTACGACAAGGCGTTGCAAGATAAGGAAGCGGAGCTACAGGAGTGTCGTGAATCGCTAGCACGCGGAAATTTCACGGTCTTGCTGGAGGAGTTGAAAACGGCATCGATGCGCCACCTGAAGCAGCATCTACATCGCCAGGCGCGGCCATCGGAAAGCTTCGATACCAAGACGTACCAAGATCAAAAGCAGTTCGACGTTTTCATGCAGCGCTTCCCGATTCTGGGCAGCGGCACGCACTCCATCGTCAATTCGATCGCACCGGGGGCAATCCTCGACTACGTGATCATCGACGAAGCCTCGCTGCAGGACATCGTGCCGGGCATCCTAGCGCTGGGCTGCGCGAGGAATCTGATAGTCGTCGGTGACAACCGCCAGTTGGCGCACATTCCCGTGGCACTGGGCCTGCAGGCACCCGCTGAGGCCTACGATTGCGAGCGCTACAGCCTGCTCGATTCGTGCATCAGCGTGTTCAAGGAGGCGCTTCCCAGAACTCTGCTTAAAGAGCATTACCGCTGCCATCCCAGGATCATTCAGTTCTGCAACCAGCAGTTCTATAACAACGCACTGGTACCGATGACCGAGGACAAGGGCGAAGAGCCGCTGCGTCTGGTGGTGACTGCCAAGGGCAATCATGCTCGCCAGAACGTCAACCTTCGCGAGCTGGACTCTCTGCTTAAACTGCTTGAGAACGAGGGTGAGCCGGTCGGTCTGGATGGCGATGGCCGCGGTTTCATCGCGCCGTTTCGGGCCCAGGTCAACCTCTCCGGCACACACCTGCCAACGGATTTCGTCAGGGACACCGTGCACAAGTTCCAGGGCCGAGAGTGCGACGAGATCGTTTTCTCCACCGTGTTAGACAAGAAGCGCTACAACCAAGAGCGTAAACGCCTGGATTTCGTCGATGACCCACGCATGATCAACGTGGCGGTGTCGCGGGCCAAGCACCGCTTCACACTGGTGACGGGCGACGAGGTGTTCACCGGCAACAACGGTAACATCGCGGCTCTGATGCGCTACGTCACCTATTACGCGCAGGAGGAGCAGGTCATTCGCGCCCCCGTGGTATCGGCCTTCGACTTGCTGTATCGGGAGTTTGACCTGTCCCTGGCGCGCTTGGACGCCCGCCTGCGGCCTGAAGACTCCCGCTACAAATCCGAGCAAATCGTGGCGCAATTGCTGCGCGAGGCGCTGTCCGCCCCGGCGTACCAGTCATTGATGTACCACGCGCAGATCAAGTTGAATCAGATCGCATCGCCAAGTAACCAGGATTGGACAGACCGCGAGCGGACCTTCATGGCACGCGCCAGTTGCGATTTCGTGATCTATTTCAAGGTAGGCAAGATCCCGGTGGGGGTAATCGAGGTCGATGGCGGCTCCCACGACCGGCCCGACCAGACGGCGCGGGACGCCTTAAAGAATGGCGTCCTAGCGAAAAGCGGCATTCACATTCTGCGCCTGTGCACGGTCGAGAGCCGCATCGAGGAAAGTATCGGCGACTTCATCGCCCAGTGGGCCAGCCCGACGCCCGGCGTATAAGGTGGGACCAACCCGTCCGGGTCAAGCCGGCGACGACGGCGAAACCTTCGCCATTGACCAGGCAGGCCACCATGCAGCGCCACAGCACCTCATTGAACAACCAGCGGAACAGATCGCTGTCATGAAAACGTCTGTGGCGACTCTTCGAAAAGAGTCGAATGATTGGGCACTTGGGTAAAGGGGACGGATTTATTTCTCTGCTCTAGCCTCCACTTCTGGCCAATTCCTGCCGGTTCCAACATGCAGTTCTTGGCCGAAAGCAGCTATGAAAATGCGTTTTAAAAGAAGAACCAGGCAATTCCTGGCCTCATCATTTAGGCCGCTGACTTATTGCAGCCACCCCTCTACCTTCTCAGAACCGTACTGCTCTTTCCAAGCCTTCAATACTTTGTGATTGCCGCCTTTGGTCTCCACTACCTCCCCGCTTTCTGGGTTCTTGTATACCTTGACCTGGCGTTGCCGGCGCTGGCTATGAGGTGCTGAGGCAGTTACATTCGCGCGGGCTTGCGGATCTAGAAGAGCAATGATGCCTTTCAGGCTGACGCCGTACTCAGCCATCAGCTTGCGGAGTTTTTCCTCGAACTCGATCTCACGCTTCAGACCACCGTCATTCTTCAGCTCATCAAGCTGTTTTAGTTGGGCTGCGAGTTGGGCTTCAAGCGCTTTGAATTCAGCAAGTTTGGACATGAATCAACCTTTTGTTTTTTAGGGGGGGGAGCAATCTGCGACACTTTACTGCGAGCCATCTCCGAGAGAAAGAGCTTATCTGAGATGTATGACCTGCCCACTACCGGCCAGAAACAACCCTTGAGAAACCGGTAGTTAACGACCCGATATTACCTGTGAGGCCTGAAGGCTTTTTAAAGAGGAACGGTGATGGCTAATTGGGTGTGGGTGCAGCCGAGCGAGGCAGTAGTGGATGAGACTGTTGAATATATGATGAGACCTCGCTCGTGTTATCTAGCCTTCCCAAAGGCATCTATTAGCTTTTGATGCATCCATGAGGTATCCCCAGCGGTTTCCGCAATAAATTGATGACTAATAGGCCAAGGATTTCCAGAGGTTCTGATCTCTTCTCCGGAGTTCGAAAAGACCTTGCAGAGGGAGAATGGTTTCTCAGGTTCTGCCCAGAGCTCCGACAGCGACTTGGCTTTACTTTTTTTAAGCACAAAGTGAAATGCGTATTGCGTCGTAGCAGTAAGTCCAAAATTTCCTAGGGTCAGAAGCACATAAGGTATTATCCATAGAGGAATGTCTTTATAAGCCCATATGTTTTTCCGATCAGCTCTTCTGATTAAGGCAGCGAAGTCTACAGCGCTAAGATTTCCTTTCCGGCAAAGAGCTAAGCAGAATCCATAGGTTTGTTTCAAATTCTCCGTCTCAAAAAACTGCTCTCGAAGAGCAATCCCCCTTTCGTCATCCCAGTCATCTGCATGCATCCCCCTGAACCGGTCTGAGCGGTTGGCCTCAAGGCAGTCATCTAGCGGATCCACACCTTCCGCTAGATTCTGATGATCGAACCTGGAGCGAACGTTCGGGCTGTGAACTCCATATGGATCTACCCGCTCCTTGCAGCTCGGGCAGTAAGGAAAAATACCTCTAGCTCGAAAATCAGGACCTGCGAGCGCCATGAATTTTTCAGGTGTCACATATAAACCGTTAAGGCTGTTATAGCGAGCCTTCAACATCTTTACTTCCTTGCTGATCGACACAAAGCTAGATAGTGCCGCTAAGTCAGATGCTATGGAAGGCGCAGGTCAGGAGCCAATTCAGCCCGTCTAAAACCCAGGCAAGGCTGTTGCTAGAGTCTGCAGATGTACGCATGCCCAGTTGGTAGCGGTATTCGCCGCGGATATCAGAGGAGGTAGAAATGACAATGCCTAATGAGCGCTCTCGTGCCGTAGTACAGGGCCGAGCCTTTCTTGTTGAGCTGTCCAGAGACAGTACCTTGCCAGACAAAGTGCGCCGTGATGCCCGGTTTTTGCTGCGCCATTTTCCAACGCGAGATGATGTTGTGCTAGCTGGCCGAATAGAGGAGCAGTCGGAAACCTTGCCTATAGGGGCTGTAGGGCCTGTCTTCAGCTCTACTTTTACCTGTTAGGGTTATGACTACAGGTAGGCTGCTGAGTCTCTGCAATAACCATAGGTTCTAGGTCAACTTGATTCAGGTCACTGCTGCAGACTAGCCTTTAAACTTGCCAGCGGAGTGTTCAGCTTTAACCGGCCCTGGATATCAACTTTAACCAGCAGGTCGTATTAAATCTTCTGGCCCCTACACCAACCTCCCTCGTCCCATCTTTGCTTTGCCCAGGGCATCCTGACCTTGCAGCCCTGATCGCTCTTCGTGAAATCACCAAAAACCAGCGCTCGCGCCTGAGTGCCTCGCGGCCCATAAATCATCAACAAGCGCAGGTAAAGGTACTGCTCGGGATCTAACTGACCGTGACAAAACTGCTCATGTATCCATTGGTACAGACCGTCCTGCTCCACCTGCGTGTACGGGCCTTGTTCGGGGTCCAGGCTGAGGATCACATCGTGGCTGGATTTCTTGTTCCTAGGCAGTGCCTGGTAGGCATCGATAAGGGGTTGCGACGGGCGCTGTTCGAGGGATTCGCAGTCGTGCCAAAACGCCATGAAAGAGGCAATGACACTAAACTCAGAACGGTTACAGCGCTCCCGCAGATCGATCAGGTGATCCTCGTTGAGCGGGTCAAGCCCGGCTTGTGCAGCCCGCGACAACCCACTGGCGGCGCTAGCAACCGTGCCCGCTGCCATATCGGCCATTCGGTACGCCAGGGCGGCGTGCAACCAAGGCTGCCAATCTAGCGAGACGCAGGCAACAGCCGCTTTCCAGTTGACTGAATGATTAGCCGATTGATCCGGTTTCCACATTGGTTCGGCGGGTGTGAACACCTTCCCACATTTCGCTAGGCGAGGCGTGTTCAGCCACGTATCTAGGGTGATTTTCGTGGGTGCCTGAAGTGCTTCGACGGCAATGTTCACTCTGAACCTCCTTGTGTCGTGCCGGCCTTCTGACGGTTGGCCTTTAACCGCTCGGCCCGTTTCTGTATCGCTTTGTCTGCCTCTTCCTTCCAGAATTTCGCGCCGTAGCGGCCGGGCATGTCCGAATCGGGACTCCAGCCGAACATGTATGTCAGGGTCTTTTGAACTTGCGTGGTGCGATCCTCCGGCGTGAACGCTGCCAGTTCCTCACGCATGCTTTCCAGCATCGTGTAGACCGCGTCATGCCTCAGAATATGCGGGTGCACATGAGCCAGTTCCGGTGCTGTTTCTCGGACCCTGGGCAGAACGCCATCCACTGCTTTGATGGTCAGAGGTCCGCCCTCATTTCGCTTGTGCGCCACCAGCAAAAACGGATGGCTTCTCGCTTGCGATGTGCCGCTACGGGGCTTTCTGTTGCGATATTTCGATTCGTACTCAGTGATTGCGTCATACAGGTCGTCAGTCATCACCAGCATGCGCTCGTGGGTTTTGAATTGCGGGGCCATCGTTCGTGGATCGAGGCTCTCATCCTCCAGGTTGACCACCGCTAGTTGACGACTGTGCCAGTGAATATCGCTAGTCTTGATCAGCAGCATCTCGGAGCGTCGCAGCCCCATGTCGAGACCCAACAGCAAAATGATGTAGTTACGCAGCCTGATGGCTTCATCTGAAAAGGGGTTCTCGGCGCTATCCGGATGCATTATTTCCAGCAAGCGAGTTCGCTCCTGACTCGTAAGCCCCTTCATTTCGTCCGTTCGCGTTTTTTTCCACGCAGGGCTGGCCGCTTTGATCTTGCGGTTGATGCGCTTCTTCACATCGTCAACCGCCTCATATCGTGTTGAGTGATCACCCAACTTGTCATAGAGGAAGGACAGGTAGTCGCGTACCGCCTCGATTCGCTGCCGCGCATGGACTTTGCCAACGGAGATGTAGGCAGTCGGATGCAAATGCATCCCCGCATACTTCATGGCCAGGGTTTCCTTGCTAAACCCCGCATCCGACACAAACCTAGAAAGCTCACTGTCTGTCAGGTATTGGCTGTGAGGGCGTTGTTCGAGGTGAGAAATCAAATCAATGGAGGAAAAGGCCAGAAACTGCTCCAGCACAACCAGATGCTCAAGGTACTTCTTGGTCGTTTCGAGGGCTCTGCCCGAGTGCTCCATGGTCATGTAGAGGTTGGGGTAGTAAACCGGGATGTAGTCTTGCACCAGCAGCTTTCTACGAGCACCATTCACCACCTGCTCTATGACCTGGAAACCCATATTGCTCCCTCATAAAAAATAACTTTTATAAGTATAGTCAGGAACAAGTTAAGGTCAGCGCAAAACCTAACGTTTTGCTTTCCAGAATTTAAGCGCTTGTCGCTACCATAAAGCACTGAAAAAACAGGATTAAAGGCGAGTACAATTATGTCCAAAAGTGACAAATCAGGAAAAACAGGCTCATACGTCTACACCATGCATCGGCTCGGCAAAGTAGTGCCGCCGAAGCGGGAAATCCTCAAGAACATCTCCCTGTCGTTCTTCCCTGGCGCCAAGATCGGCGTGCTCGGCCTCAACGGCTCGGGTAAATCCACCCTGCTGAAAATCATGGCCGGCGTCGACACCGAGTTCGATGGCGAAGCGCGGCCGATGCCTGAATTGAATATCGGCTACTTGCCGCAGGAGCCGCAGCTCGACCCGAGCAAGACCGTGCGTGAAGTGGTCGAAGAAGCGGTCAGCCAGATCAAGGATGCCCAGGCCCGTCTTGATCAAGTGTATGCCGCTTACGCCGAACCGGATGCCGACTTCGACAAACTGGCTGCCGAACAGGCCAAGCTCGAAGCCATTCTGCAAACCAGCGATGGCCACAACCTCGAGCGTCAACTGGAAGTCGCCGCCGACGCTTTGCGTCTGCCGGCCTGGGACGCCAAGGTCGAATTCCTCTCCGGTGGTGAGAAGCGCCGTGTAGCCCTGTGCCGCCTGCTGCTGTCGGCCCCGGACATGCTGCTGCTCGACGAACCGACCAACCACTTGGACGCCGACTCGGTGGCCTGGCTGGAGCACTTCCTCCACGACTTCCCGGGTACCGTGGTCGCGATCACGCACGACCGTTACTTCCTGGATAACGTCGCCGGCTGGATTCTCGAACTCGACCGCGGTGCCGGCATTCCTTATGAGGGCAACTACTCCGGCTGGCTGGAAGCCAAGTCGGATCGTCTGGCCCAGGAGTCCAAGCAGCAGTCGGCCCATGAAAAGGCCATGAAGGAAGAACTGGAATGGGTGCGCAAAGGCGCGAAAGCCCGCCAGTCCAAGTCCAAGGCGCGTCTGCAGCGTTTCGAGGAAATGCAGTCGCAGGAATTCCAGAAACGCAGCGAGACCAACGAGATTTATATCCCGGTCGGCCCGCGTCTGGGCGACAAGGTCATCGACTTCGTGGGCGTCGGCAAGGGCTACGGCGACCGCGCGCTGATCGACAACCTGTCGTTCAGCATGCCCAAGGGTGCCATCGTCGGCGTGATCGGCGGTAACGGTGCCGGTAAGTCGACCCTGTTCCGCATGCTGATGGGCAAGGAGCAGCCGGACTCGGGCAGCATCGAAATCGGTGAAACCGTGCAGATGGCCTGTGTCGACCAGAGCCGCGACGACCTTGACGGCAGTAAGACCGTGTGGGAAGCCGTCTCCGGCGGCTCCGACATGATCAAGATTGGCAACTATGAAGTGCCGTCGCGTACCTACGTGGGTCGCTTCAACTTCAAGGGCGGCGACCAGCAGAAGTTCGTCAAGGACCTCTCCGGTGGTGAGCGTGGCCGTCTGCACCTGGCGCTGACCCTGAAAGAGGGTGCCAACGTGCTGCTGCTGGACGAACCGTCCAACGACCTCGACGTGGAAACCCTGCGTTCGCTGGAAGAGGCACTGCTCGACTTCCCGGGCGCGGCCATTGTGATCTCTCACGATCGCTGGTTCCTGGATCGCGTGGCGACCCACATCCTGGCGTACGAAGACGACTCACATATCGAGTTCTTCGAAGGCAACTACACCGAGTACGAAGCCGACCGTAAGAAACGCCTCGGCGATGCGGCTTCCCAGCCGCACCGCGTGCGTTACAAGAAATTGGCGCAGTAGCGTCAGTCGCAATAAAAACGGGGCCTGCGGGCCCCGTTTTTATTGGCTTGCAATACGTGCTGATTACGCTGCGAGTCTGTTGCTTGGAGCTGCATGCTATGCGAGCTAGCCTATGCTCTCGGGATTATAAGTACACGGATGAAGGGGAGGGAGTGATGCGTATAACCGCAATATTCACCGCTGCGTTGGCCTTGCTGGCCGCAGAGGCCTCGGCGCAACCACCGGCCGAGGCGCAGGTGTGTGTGTCCTGCCATGGCGCGCAGGGTGAGGGCACAGCGCTGGGGCCGGTGTTGGCGGGGTTGTCTGCCGAGTATATCGATGCGCAGATCACGCGCTTTATTGCCGGGGACCGGCATAGCGAGTTGATGAGCATGATGGCGCAGAACTATGCCGACCCGCAGCTGCGCAAGCCGGTAGCGGCCTATTTCGAGGCCCAAGGGCAGATGCCCAAGCCGCAGTTGCGCGGTCAGAAAATACCGACGTCGGCGGCGCAGAAACTTTATTACCAGGGCGATCTGCTACGCAATATTCCGGCCTGTTACAGCTGTCACGGCCCATCCGCCGTGGGAGGCGGGCCTTTCCCGCGTCTGGCCGGGCAGCAGGCCAGCTACCTGGCGGGGCAGTTGCAGGCGTGGCAAAAAGGCGAGCGTAAGGGCGATCCGGGCAACATGATGGTCGCCATCGCCG
This sequence comes from Pseudomonas sp., assembly GCF_049653025.1. Classification (GTDB taxonomy): domain Bacteria; phylum Pseudomonadota; class Gammaproteobacteria; order Pseudomonadales; family Pseudomonadaceae; genus Aquipseudomonas. The sequence goes on from NZ_JBASFM010000013.1 coordinate 58,473, forward strand.
GCCGCTTGAAAGCGGATGAAATCCAGGCACTGGCCGAATACCTGGCCGCTATTCGTTGAGGGATGCACGATGAAGATCGACAAGGTTTGTCTGGCGTTGCTGCTGTGTGTTGCTCAGCTGGGCCATGCCGAGGACTACGTCCCGGACATGCAGGAAGAGATTTCGGTGCAGCCCAAGGCGGCTGACATGCACTACTTCGTGCCGCGCGACCTGACGCAGATCCCCCAGGGCTCTTTTGGCGACAAGGTGCGCAAGGGCTACGAGCTGTTTGTCGATACCCAGCAGCTCAAGGGGCGCTATGTCGGCAATCAGCTCAACTGCACCAACTGCCACCTGGATGCCGGGGCTAAGGCCTATGCGGCCCCCATGTGGGCGGCCTACCTGGCGTACCCGGCCTTTCGCAAGAAGGACAACCGGGTCAACAGCTTCGCCGAGCGCATCCAGGGCTGTTTCAATTACTCAATGAATGGCAAGGCCCCGGCACTGGACTCCCCCGAGCTGGTGGCCATGTCCGCCTATTCCTACTGGCTGCTGATGGGTGGATTACTGGATATGTTCGGCATGCAGGACAAGCCGGTGCCTGAACTCTCTGACAAACTACTGCAGCAGGGTGGTAATGACGCATCCTTCGCGTTACCCGGTCCCCTGAACGACAGGGTCAAGATGGCCGGGCGCGACAAGATGCCGGGGCGTGCCTTCGCGGCTCTGGCCAAGCCTGCTCAGGAGCCTTCGCCGGAGCGGGGCGAGAAGGTTTACGCTGAGTACTGCTCGGTCTGTCATGGCGCGCAGGGTGAGGGCCGCACGATGGCTGGCGCGCCGGTACTCCCGCCACTGTGGGGCGCGCAGTCCTACAACTGGGGTGCTGGCATGCACCGGGTCAACACCGCTGCCACCTTCATCTTCGAGAACATGCCGCTGGGCAAGGGCGTTCAGCTCAATCCACAGCAGGCCTGGGACGTAGCGGCCTTTATCAACAGCCGCGAACGCCCGCAGGACCCGCGCTACACCGGTGACCTGGCAGGCACCGCAGCGAAGTTCCACGGCGATGACGAGGGTTACTACGGCAAAACGGTGGATGGGGTCACGCTGGGCAGCAAAGCCTACCCTGCGGGTGTTCAGCCCTAGTTCAGTGGTTGGCGTAGAGCGGCGCGCCGGTTTGCGCTATTGAGAGTCTGTCCGTGTCGCACGGTAAAACGGAGCCGTAAGGCTCCGTTTTTCTTGGTGCCTGCGCTGTGGCGAGGCCATCAGTGCGGCGCGCTTGCAGGCCATACTTGCTGCCGAATATTGTTTGGGCTGTGCCGATATGCAAAGCAGTGCTAACTGATCATGGGCGTGGTTGCCGTCTAGCTATTAGCGGACAGGTGCGTGATTGAGCTTATGGCTTGTGGATGCGGGCCGATGCGGCCATGATTTCCCCCAGGCCCCCGTCCAAGGATTTCCAATGCCAGACTCCGTCGCAGCCCATTTGCGGTTGGCACCTGAAGCACTTACCCGTCCCTTCTCCCCTGAGCAGTTCAACTTCAGCAATACCGAAGACCTGGAGCCCTTCCGTGGCGTATTGGGCCAGGAGCGTGCCGTCGAGGCGCTGCAGTTCGGCGTGGCGATGCCGCGCCCCGGCTACAACGTGTTTGTCATGGGCGAGCCCGGCACCGGGCGCTTCTCCTTCGTCAAACGCTACCTCAAGGCCGAAGCCAAGCGCCTGGAGACCCCGGCCGATCGGGTCTACGTCAACCATTTCGACGAGCCGCGCGAGCCGCGTGCGCTGGAATTGCCGTCCGGCACTGCCAGCGACTTTCTCACCGACATCAACGGCCTGATCGATAACCTGCTGGCGACCTTCCCGGCGGTGTTCGAGCATCCCTCGTTCCAGCAGAAGAAGAACGCCATCGACCGCGATTTCAACAAGCGCTACGACCAAGCGCTGGATGTGGTCGAGCGGCTGTCGCTGGAGAAACAGGTCGCCCTCTATCGCGACAGCAGCAATATCGCTTTTACCCCGATGCTCGATGGCAAGGCGCTGGATGAGGCCGAGTTCGCCCAGTTGCCGGAAGCCGAGCGCGAGCGCTTCCATGCCGATATCGCCACCCTCGAGGAGCGCCTCAACGAGGAGCTGTCGAGCCTGCCGCAGTGGAAGCGCGAGTCGAGCAACCTGCTGCGTCAGCTCAACGAAGAAACCATCACAGTCGCCCTGCAGCCGCTGCTGACGCCGCTGTCGCAGAAGTACGCGGAAAACGCCGAGGTCTGCGCGTATTTGCAGGCGGTGCAGGTCAACCTGCTGAAAACCGTGGTCGATCAGTTGGTCGAAGTCGAGAAGGCCGATGCGCAGACGCGCAAGCTGCTCGAAGAGCAATACTGCCCGACCCTGGTAGTCGGTCATCACGCCCAGGGCGGCGCGCCGGTGGTGTTCGAACCGCACCCGACCTACGACAATCTGTTCGGCCGTATCGAATACAACACCGACCAGGGCGCGCTCTACACCAGTTACCGTCAGCTGCGTCCCGGTGCGCTGCACCGCGCCAACGGCGGCTTCCTGATTCTTGAAGCAGAGAAGATGCTCGGTGAGCCATTCGTCTGGGATGCGCTCAAGCGCGCCCTGCAATCGCGCCAGCTGAAGATGGAGTCGCCGCTCGGCGACCTCGGCCGCATCGCCACCGTGACCCTGACCCCGCAGATGATTCCGCTGCACCTCAAGGTGGTGATCATCGGCTCGCGCCAGCTGTATTACACGCTGCAGGACCTCGATCCGGACTTCCAGGAGATGTTCCGCGTCCTGGTCGACTTCGACGAGGATATCCCGCTGGCTGACGACAGCCTGGAGCAGTTCGCCCAGCTGATGAAGACCCGCACCTCGGAAGAGGGCATGGCACCGCTGACCGCCGCTGCTGTAGCGCGGGTGGCGACCTACAGCGCGCGCCTGGCCGAGCACCAGGGGCGTTTGTCGGCTCGTATTGGTGACCTGTTCCAGTTGGTCAGTGAAGCCGACTTTATCCGCAGCCTGGCTGGGGATGAAGTGACCGACGCCGGACATATTGAGCGTGCGCTAAAGGCCAAGGCCACTCGCACCGGCCGCGTCTCGGCGCGGATCATCGATGACATGCTGGCTGGGATCATCCTGATCGACACCGCCGGTGCGGCGGTGGGCAAGTGCAACGGCCTGACCGTGCTGGAAGTCGGTGACTCGGCCTTCGGTGTGCCGGCGCGCATCTCCGCCACGGTCTATCCGGGCGGCAGCGGCATCGTCGACATCGAGCGCGAGGTCAATCTCGGCCAGCCGATCCACTCCAAGGGCGTGATGATCCTCACCGGGTACCTGGGTAGCCGTTACGCCCAGGAATTCCCCCTGGAAATCTCCGCGAGCATCGCCCTGGAGCAGTCCTACGGCTATGTCGACGGCGACAGCGCCTCGCTCGGTGAGGTCTGCACGCTGATCTCGGCCTTGTCGCGTACGCCGCTCAAGCAGTGTTTCGCCATCACCGGCTCGATCAACCAGTTCGGCGAGGTGCAGGCGGTCGGCGGGGTCAACGAGAAGATCGAGGGTTTCTTCCGCCTGTGTGAGGCCCGCGGCCTGACCGGCGAGCAGGGTGCCATCATCCCGCACTCCAACGTCACCACCCTGATGCTTGATGAGCGGGTGCTGCAAGCGGTGCGCGCCGGGCAGTTCCATATCTATGCGGTGCGTCAGGTCGACGAGGCGCTGAGCCTGTTGGTCGGCGCGGATGCCGGTTCGCCGAATGCCGAGGGCCAGTTCCCGGCCGGCAGCGTCAATGCCCGGGTGGTTGAGCGCCTGCGCGATATTGCCGCCATGGGTATGGAAGAAGAGGAAAAGGACGAGCCAAAGAAGGATGAGGCCAAGCCGGAAAAGCCTGCTGCGGCAGCGAAGGAGAAGAAGCCGCGGGCGAAAAAGCCTGTGGTGGAATGACCGGCCCGAGCCGGCAGTTCGCCCGGTGGCTGATCGGTCACTGAGCGAATTGCGCCGCCCGCCAGTGCGCCTGGCTGCGGGCGGCTTTTCCTCACTTCATCCACACAGTTATCCACAGTTGGCGGGGATAACTGCCGGCTTCCCACTGGCGCGCTCTCGGGTGTAGGCTGAAGATCTGCTCCCGAGAGGGTCGCCGTCATGTCGCGCCACCTCAATCTCACCCGTCACTGCTTGGGTCTGGATACCCGCATCGAATGCGTGGTGCTGCCGCTGGCCGGCAACAACGGGCTCTGGACGCTGATCTGCGCCGCTGGTATGTCGGGTGCACAACCCTCTACGGTCAAGGCGCAAGGCCCATTCCACGGGCCTTGTGTCGCCGAAGACGTGCTCGAGGGAATTGCCGAAAGCTTGTTGGGCATGGGCTATGAGCCGTGCACTGAACCGCCGATCTGGCGTTTGCATATTCAGGCCGAACTGCGCCGCGTGAATGCCGAGCGCGGTCGTCATCTGGGCCATTACCAGTTCTAGGCGCAAACCTGACCGGCAGGTTGATCAGCTTTTGTCCGCTGTCGGGCAGGGCCGATTGCGCCTAGGCGCGCGGGATTAATCCAAAGACCCCGCACAGGGTTATCCACAGTTCGCGGGGATAACCTCGCGCCGCCCTTGCGGCTTTGTCTGCAACACACGGCTGGGTATACTCGCCGGCACTTTCCAAACCGCTGTGAGACACCATGGAACGTTTTATCGAAAACGCGATGTACGCATCCCGCTGGCTGCTGGCCCCGATCTATTTCGGCTTGTCACTCGGCTTGCTGGCATTGGCGCTGAAGTTCTTCCAGGAGATCTTTCACATCATTCCCAGCGTCTTCGCGATGGCTGAGGCCGACCTGATTCTGGTGATCCTGTCGCTGATCGACATGGCTCTGGTTGGCGGCTTGCTGGTGATGGTGATGATTTCCGGTTACGAGAACTTCGTTTCGCAACTGGACATCGACGACGGCAAGGAGAAGCTCAGCTGGCTGGGCAAGATGGACTCCGGCTCGCTGAAGATGAAAGTGGCCGCCTCCATCGTGGCCATTTCCTCGATCCACCTGCTCAAGGTGTTTATGGATGCGCAGAACATCAAGGCGGAATACCTGATGTGGTACGTGATTATCCATATGACCTTCGTGATCTCGGCCTTCGCCATGGGCTACCTGGACAAATTGACCAAGCACGAGCACTGAGTGTCTTTCGCCTTTGTACGGGGCGGCTTGCGGTTAGAGCTGGCGCAGTGATTGTGCTAGGCTGGCCGCCCTTTTTTCAGCCCCTAGCGGAGCCGTGCTATGTCCGACATCAATCTCTCGACTGACGAAACCCGCGTCAGCTACGGCATCGGCCGCCAACTGGGTGGTCAGCTGCGCGACAACCCGCCGCCGGGTGTAAGCCTGGACGCCATCCTGGCGGGCCTGACCGACGCCTTCGCCGGCCAGCCAAGCCGTGTTGGCGAAGCTGAGCTGTCGGCCAGCTTTAAAGTGATCCGCGACATCATGCAGGCCGAAGCTCAGGCTAAAGCCGAAGCGGCTGCTGGCGCTGGCCTGGCTTTCCTGGCTGACAACGCTAAGCGTGATGGCATCACCACTCTGGCTTCCGGCCTGCAGTACGAAGTGCTGACCGCCGGTGAAGGTGCCAAGCCTTCCCGCGAAGACAGCGTGCGCACTCACTACCACGGCACCCTGATCGACGGCACCGTGTTCGACAGCTCCTACGATCGTGGCGAGCCGGCGGAGTTTCCAGTGGGTGGCGTGATCGCCGGCTGGACCGAAGCCCTGCAGCTGATGAATGCCGGCAGCAAATGGCGCCTGTACGTGCCGAGCGAGCTGGCTTACGGCGCGCAAGGCGTGGGCAGCATCCCGCCGCACAGCGTGCTGGTGTTCGACGTAGAGCTGCTCGACGTTCTCTAACGCTGCAGTTGTACCTATCGCGGGCATGGCCGCTCCTACGCTAGACAGGTAGGAGCGGCCATGCCCGCGATGCATTTAGGCTGCCGACTTCATGGGCGCAATGCCCGGGCGTAGCAGTAGAGGAACAGATTGCGCACCAACTCCTTGAGCACCAGTGGCTCGCTGGAACTCAGTTCGTGCAGATCCAGGTCACCCTGATCGCGTAGCTCGTCCAGAGCATCCTCCTTGAGCACCGCGCACACTTCACCGGTATCGCGATTGAGAATGCGCAGATAGGGCTGTGGCCGATCCAGCCAGGCGTCGATCAAATAGGTCATGACTCATCTCCCTTCAAATGGTCAGATGAGAATAATTCTTATTATATTTATAGCAAGGATTAATCGCTGCCTTCCGTCGTGCAAACAATGTCGTGCATAAAAAAGCCCGTCACATGGACGGGCTCTTGCCTGGCGCGACAAGCGTCAGTGTGTGCGGGCCACGGCAAAGCGGCTGAGCTCGACCAGCGCATCACGGTATTCGCTGGCTGGCAGGGCGTCCAGGCAGGCGATGGCGCGTTCGACGTAGGTGCGCGCTTGTTGGGCGGTGTACTCGAGAGCGCCGGCGGCTTCCACGGCATTGCGGATGCTTTCCAGATCCTCGATGCCACCTTTCTGGATCGCTTGGCGCACCAGGGCAGCCTGTTCGGCGGTGCCTTCGCGCATGGTGTAGATCAGCGGCAGAGTCGGTTTGCCTTCGGCCAGGTCGTCACCGACGTTCTTGCCCAGGGTGGTGGCGTCGCCTTTGTAGTCGAGCAGGTCGTCGACCAGTTGGAAGGCCACGCCGAGGTGGTCGCCAAAGGTGCGCAGGGCTTCGGTCTGCTCGGCGGTGGCGCCGGCCAGGGCCGCGGCGCTGTGGGCTGAGGCCTCGAAGAGCATGGCAGTCTTGCCGCGGATGACTTCCATATAGGTTTCTTCGGTGGTGCTGGCGTCGCGAATCTTCGACAGCTGCAGCACTTCGCCTTCGGCTATCACTCGGGTGGCCTTGGAGAGTATCTTCATCACCGGCATGGAGCCGAGCTCGACCATCATTTCGAACGAGCGCGAGTAGAGGAAGTCGCCGACCAGCACGCTGGGCGCGTTGCCCCACTGTGCATTGGCGGTGCTGCGGCCGCGGCGCATGTCGGACATGTCGACCACGTCGTCGTGCAGCAGGGTTGCGGTGTGCAGGAATTCGATGGTGGCGGCGAGCAGGCGCAGGTTGTCGCCTTCAAGGCCGAGGGCCTTGCCGCTGAGCAATACCAGCAGCGGACGCAGGCGTTTGCCGCCGGCGGAGATAATGTAGTCGCCGATTTTCTCTACCAGCGGTACGCGTGACACCAGTTGGGCGCGGATGATGCCGTCGACGGCGGTAAAATCATCCGCCACCACGCGGTAGAAAACCTGGGGTTGCATCGCTGGCACCTGCTGCTCATGGGTTGCGCGGCATGCTAGGGGGCAGGGTAGGGGCTGTCAAGGCGAGTGGCTTGGGTGGAGGCGGCAGGGCCTTGCGTCGCGCTGGATGCTTGCGTACAATCGCGCACCCTGAACTTCCCCCTGGGTATTTCCCTGCCTTACGCAATTGCAAGGGTGTCCTTCCGGCCCCAAGCAGCCATGCCAGTCGACACTTATTCCTATAAAGCGCTGGGTGAGCAGGATTAACGGAGATTTACCATGTACGCAGTAATTGTTACTGGTGGCAAGCAATACAAAGTCACCGAAGGCGAATTCCTCAAGGTCGAGAAACTCGAGCTGGCCACTGGCGCAGCTGTGACTTTCGACCGTGTTCTGCTGATCGGCAATGGCGACGACGTTAAAATCGGCGCTCCGGTTGTTGAAGGTGCCAAGGTTGTTGCTGAAGTGATCGCTCAAGGTCGTCACGACAAGGTCACCATCATCAAGTTCCGTCGTCGTAAGCACCACATGAAGCGTCAGGGCCACCGTCAGTGGTACACCGAGATCAAAATCACCGGTATTCAGGCCTGATTCGTTTCGGTCTAATCCCTTAATAGGAGTATTGAACTCATGGCACACAAAAAAGCTGGCGGTAGTACCCGCAACGGTCGCGACTCAGAAGCCAAACGCCTTGGCGTGAAGATGTATGGCGGCCAGAAAATCATTCCTGGCAACATCATCGTGCGTCAGCGCGGCACCCAGTTCCACGCCGGTTACGGCGTAGGCATGGGTAAAGATCACACCCTCTTCGCGAAAATCGAAGGCGTGATCAAGTTTGAAGTAAAAGGCGCGTTCAACCGCCGTTACGTGAGCGTCGTTGCGGCTTAATTGCGCGACTGCTGGGAAAGCCCCGTCCATGCGACGGGGCTTTTTTGTTTCTTGGGGTTCTTGCCAAACTGTCCTGGGTGTTAGCGTTCGCTTTGAATGCAGGTCAATTTTGCAAGAACCTAGTGTTTTCCGTTTTAGATAACCCGCCCAGTTGCGGGAGGCGTACCCATGAAATTCGTCGATGAAGTATCGATTTTTGTAAAAGCCGGCGACGGCGGTAACGGCATGATGGCTTTTCGTCGTGAAAAGTTCATCGAGAAAGGCGGTCCAAACGGTGGTGATGGTGGTGATGGCGGCTCGGTGTATATCGAAGCGGTCGATAACTTCAACACCCTGGTGGACTACCGCTATACCCGTCGCTTCCAAGCGCAGAATGGTGAGAAGGGTGGCAGCACTGACTGTACCGGTGCCAAAGGTGAGGACCTGATCCTGCCGGTGCCGATTGGTACGACGGTGATCGATGCCGGTACTCAGGAGGTGATTGGCGATCTGGTTCGCTCTGGTCAGCGTTTGATGGTGGCGCAGGGTGGTTGGCATGGTCTGGGTAACACCCGTTTCAAGTCCAGTACCAACCGTGCGCCGCGACAGACCACGCCTGGCAAACCGGGCGAGGCGCGCGATCTCAAGCTGGAATTGAAGGTGTTGGCCGATGTCGGCCTGCTCGGTTTGCCGAATGCCGGTAAGAGCACCTTTATCCGCTCTGTGTCGGCCGCCAAGCCGAAAGTCGCCGACTATCCCTTCACCACCCTGGTGCCAAACCTGGGTGTGGTCAGTGTCGATCGCTACAAAAACTTCGTGGTTGCCGATATTCCGGGGTTGATCGAGGGCGCTTCCCATGGTGCTGGCCTGGGTATTCGCTTCCTCAAGCACTTGTCGCGTACCCGTCTGTTGCTGCACCTGGTTGATATGGCGCCGCTGGATCTGACCGATCCGGCCGAGTCGGCAGCCACCATCATTGATGAGCTGACCAAGTTCAGCCCGTCGCTGGCTGAGCGTGAGCGTTGGCTGGTGCTGAACAAGGCCGACCAGATCCTCGATGAGGAGCAGGAAGCCCGTATTGCTGAAATCGTCGCGCGGATCGAGTGGGAAGGTCCGGTGTATGTGGTTTCTGCCCTGGCGCGCCAGGGTACTGAGAAGCTCTGTTATGACATCATGGACTTCCTTGAGGCGCGCGCTGAACGCATTCAGGAAAACCCAGAGTACGCGGCCGAGTTGGCCGAGCTGGATACGCGCATCGAAGACGAGGCGCGCGCCCAGCTGCAGGCGCTGGACGATAAGCGTGCGCTGCGTCGTTCCGGGGTCAAGGCGGTCGGCGATGTCGATGAAGACGACAGCTTCTGGGATGAGGAAGACGAAGAGGATGGCCCGGAAATCATTTACGTCCGGGATTAAGCAACTACAAAACGCCGCTTAATTGCGGCGTTTTTGTAATCACAGGTCGCTGCTGGGGTTGGAAGATCATGCGTGACAAGGTAACCGGTGCGCAGCGCTGGGTAGTGAAGATTGGCAGTGCGCTGCTGACCGCCGATGGGCGTGGTCTGGATCGTGCCGCGATGGCGGTGTGGGTCAAGCAGATGGTTGCGCTGCGTGAGCAGGGCGTGGAGCTGGTGCTGGTGTCCTCCGGTGCGGTGGCGGCTGGCATGAGCAAGCTGGGTTGGGTCGCGCGACCGAGCGCCATGCATGAGTTGCAGGCAGCGGCGGCGATTGGCCAGATGGTGCTGATTCAGGCGTGGGAGTCGAGCTTTGCCGAGCATGGCCGGCGCACGGCGCAGATTCTGCTGACCCATGACGATCTGTCGGATCGCAAGCGCTACCTGAATGCGCGCAGCACGCTGCGCACCTTGGTGGATCTGGATGTGGTGCCGGTGATCAACGAGAACGACACCGTGGTTACCGATGAGATCCGCTTTGGCGATAACGACACCCTGGCGGCGCTGGTGGCCAACCTGGTCGAGGCGGATCTGCTGGTGATCCTCACGGATCGCGACGGCATGTATAACGCCGATCCGCGGCATAACCCCGATGCTGAGCTGATTTTTGAAGCGCGCGCCGATGATCCGGCGCTGGATGCTGTGGCGGGTGGTGTCGGTGGTGCGCTGGGGCGTGGCGGTATGCAGACCAAGCTGCGTGCGGCGCGTCTGGCGGCCCGTTCCGGTGCGCATACGGTGATTGTCGGCGGTGCGATCGAGCAGGTGCTGGCGCGGCTGCGTCAGGGCGAGCGCCTGGGTACCTTGCTGGCGCCCGAGCGTGGCATGCTTGCGGCGCGCAAGCAGTGGCTGGCTGGGCATCTGCAAACGCGCGGCACGCTGGTGCTCGACGAGGGCGCGGTAAGGGCGCTGAGTACCGGCACCAAAAGCCTACTGCCAGTAGGTGTCAAGGCGGTGCAGGGCAGTTTCCGTCGCGGCGAAATGGTGGTGTGCGTCAGTCCGGATGGGCGTGAAATCGCGCGCGGCCTGGCCAACTACAGTGCGCTTGAAGCGCAAAAAATCATCGGCCAGTCGTCGGATGCTATCGAAAAGCTGCTTGGCTACGTCGACGAGCCTGAGTTGGTGCACCGAGATAATTTGATCCTGGTCTGAGGAGAGGCGTATGCGAGTGGTAAAGGGATTGTTGGGCGCGCTGGTGGCGTTGCCGCTGCTTGCATCGGCTGAGCAGGTCGGCGAGGTGTCGACGGTGTTCAAGTTTATGGGGCCAAACGACAAGATCGTGGTCGAGGCCTTTGATGATCCGCAGGTGGCAGGGGTGACCTGTTACCTGTCGCGGGCCAAGACCGGTGGTGTCAAGGGTGGTCTGGGTTTGGCTGAGGATCGCGCCGAGGCCTCGATTGCTTGTCGTCAGGTTGGGCCGATCAGTTTCAAGGCTGAACTGAAGGAGGGCGACGAGGTGTTTCGCGAGCGCACCTCATTGGTTTTCAAGACCATGCAGGTGGTGCGTTTCTTCGACAAGAAGCGCAATACCCTGGTTTATCTGGTCTACAGCGATCGGGTGATCGAGGGCAGTCCGCAAAATGCGGTGACGGCCATTCCGATTCTGCCTTGGCCGGATAAGCCCTGAGTCAGGCCTGAAGCAAAAAGCCCGAATCCGCTTCGGGCTTTCTTATGGCTGCCATAAATGGCGGTCAGACTTTTTCTAGGCAATAAAAAACCGGCGGTTAAGCCGGTTTTTCAAGAACTAGCAGCGTGTCGCTAACAGCTTAGGCTGCTGCAGCTTCGCTCAAGGCCTTGATATGGCCATTCAGGCGGCTCTTATGACGAGCTGCTTTGTTCTTGTGGATGATGCCTTTGTCGGCCATACGGTCGATTACCGGCACAGCCAGGGTGTAAGCAGTCGTTGCAAGAGCTACGTCTTTGGCTTCGATAGCCTTGACGACGTTCTTGATGTAAGTACGAACCATCGAGCGCTGGCTGGCGTTATGGCTACGACGCTTCTCAGCCTGTTTTGCGCGTTTTTTGGCAGAAGGTGTATTGGCCACCGTCAAGCTCCTCGAAAAAATTCTGGGGGTTACAAACAAATAAGGCCGCGAATCATGCCGATATGAGGGAGTGCTGTCAAGCCTGTTGGCTTTTCCCTGTGCTGGCCTGACCAGTGGCAGACCGCTACACTCGTCGCCTTTGCGCGCCAGTGCTTGTTTGCGGAAGCCGGGATATTACATGAATTTGCTCAAGTCGTTGGTCGCAGTCAGCTCCATGACCATGCTTTCGCGTGTATTGGGCTTTGTGCGCGACACCATCATCGCCCGCACCTTCGGCGCTGGCGTGGCCTCGGACGCCTTTGTGGTGGCGTTCAAGCTGCCTAATCTGCTGCGCCGTATTTTTGCCGAGGGTGCGTTTTCCCAGGCCTTTGTGCCGATTCTGGCCGAATATAAAACCCAGCAGGGCGATGAGGCTACGCGCACGTTCCTGGCTTATGTCACGGGCCTGCTGACCCTGGTGTTGGCGCTGGTGACCTTTATCGGCATTCTCGCCGCGCCTTGGATTGTCTGGGCGTCCGCGCCAGGTTTTGCCGATGAGGCGGAGCGTTTTGAGCTGACCACCGATCTGTTGCGGGTCACCTTTCCTTATATCTTGCTGATCTCCCTGTCCTCGCTGGCGGGGGCGGTGCTCAATACCTGGAATCGCTTCTCGGTGCCGGCCTTTGTACCGACCTTGCTGAATATCAGCATGATCGTCTTTGCCCTGTTTCTGACACCCTATTTCGATCCGCCGATAATGGCTTTGGGTTGGGCTGTGCTGGTGGGAGGGCTGGCGCAGTTGCTGTTTCAGCTGCCGCATCTGCACAAGATCGGCATGCTGGTGTTGCCTCGGCTGAATCTCAAGGACACCGGCGTATGGCGGGTGATGAAGCAGATGGGGCCGGCGATCTTCGGCGTGTCGGTCAGCCAGATTTCGCTGATCATCAATACGATTTTCGCCTCCTTTCTGGTCGCCGGTTCAGTGTCCTGGATGTATTACGCCGACCGCTTGATGGAGCTGCCGGCCGGTGTGCTCGGCGTGGCGCTGGGGACCATTCTGTTGCCGGCCTTGTCGAAAACCCATTCTGGAGCCAGTCGCGAAGACTATTCCAAGCTGCTCGACTGGGGTTTGCGCCTCTGTTTGGTGTTGGCGCTGCCCAGTGCGGTGGCCTTGGCGATTATTTCTGAGCCGCTGATCGCCTCGCTGTTCCAGTACGGCAAGTTCACCGCTGACGACACCTTGATGACCCAGCGCGCCTTGATTGCTTACTCGCTGGGGTTGGTCGGGATCATTCTGGTGAAAATTCTCGCGCCGGCCTTCTACGCCCAGCAGAACATCAAGACTCCCGTGCGTATCGGCCTGGTGACGCTGCTGGCGACCCAGGCGATGAATCTGCTGTTTATCTTCGTGATTCCCCTGGCCCATGCCGGCCTGGCGCTGGCCATCGGCCTGGCCGCCTGTCTGAATGCTGGGTTGTTGTACTGGCAGCTACGCAAGCGCGACATGTTCCAGCCGCAACCGGGGTGGGCGCTGTTCCTCGGCAAGCTGCTGCTGGCGTTGCTAGCGATGGTGGCGGTGCTGCTGCTGGCCATGCAGCAGCTGCCGGCTTGGGCGGATGGCACAATGCTCTGGCGTTTGTTGCGCCTGGGGGGGCTGGTTGGTGTGGGCATGCTGGTCTATTTGGCCGTATTGGCGCTGCTGGGCTTTCGCTTGCGCGACTTTGCGCGGCGCAGCGCAGTCTGAGCGCGGCTGATTTGCCGCCTGTTGTCTGCTGTCTGGTGTGCGTATAATCGACCACTTTATGAGCAAGAAGCGCGCTATGCAGCTGGTTCGAGGCCTACACAATTTGCGGCCCCAGCATCGGGGCTGTGTCGCCACCATCGGCAATTTTGACGGCGTCCATCGTGGCCATCAGGCCATCTTGGCGCGTTTGCGTGAGCGCTCGCTTGAGCTCGGCGTGCCCAGCTGTGTGGTGATTTTCGAGCCGCAGCCACGTGAGTTCTTTGCTCCGCAAGCGGCCCCGGCGCGGCTGACCCGTTTGCGCGACAAGCTGGCGCTGCTGGCCGCCGAAGGGGTTGATCGGGTGCTGTGCCTGGCCTTCAACCCGCGTTTGCGTGAGTTGAGTGCGGCGGCGTTCGTGCAGCAAGTATTGCTCGATGGTTTGGGTGTGCAGCATCTGGAGGTCGGTGACGATTTCCGCTTTGGCTGTGATCGCGCCGGGGATTTTGCCTTTCTGGCCGCCGCTGGCGCGCGCGAAGGCTTTAGCGTCGAGGCCGCGAGCACGGTCGAGCTGGATGGTGTGCGCGTGAGCAGCACCGGTGTGCGCGAAGCGCTGGCTGCAGGCGACTTCGTCCTGGCCGAACACCTGCTGGGTCGGCCGTTTCAGATCGCCGGGCGGGTGTTGCATGGGCAGAAACTCGGTCGCCAGCTGAATGCGCCAACGGCCAACGTGCAGCTCAAGCGCAAACGCGTACCGCTGACCGGGGTCTATCTGGTCAGCACCGAAGTGGACGGCCAGCCTTGGCCCGGCGTGGCCAATATTGGCGTGCGACCGAGTGTTGCGGGTGATGGCAGTGCCCACCTGGAAGTGCATTTGCTGGACTTTGCCGGTGATCTATATGGCCGGCGTTTGACGGTGGCTTTCCACCACAAGCTGCGTGATGAGCAGCGTTTTGCCTCACTCGAGGCACTGAAAGCGGCAATTGCTGCCGATATTGCCGCCGCCCGTGCCCACTGGCGCACTTAAACACATTAGTGCCAACCGCTTACGAAGAGCCTGACATGACCGATTACAAAGCCACGCTAAATCTGCCTGATACCCAGTTCCCGATGAAGGCTGGCCTGCCGCAGCGCGAGCCGCAGATTCTGCAGCGCTGGAACGAGATTGGCCTGTATCAGAAGCTGCGCGCGCAAGGCGAAGGCCGGCCGAAGTTCGTCCTGCACGACGGCCCTCCCTATGCCAACGGCAGCATCCATATCGGTCATGCGGTCAACAAGATCCTCAAGGACATCATCACCCGCTCCAAGACCTTGGCTGGCTTCGACGCCCCCTATGTGCCGGGTTGGGACTGCCACGGCCTGCCGATTGAGCACAAGGTCGAGACCACCTTTGGCAAGAATCAGCCGTCCGACCTGACCCGCGAGCGCTGCCGCACCTATGCCGGCGAGCAGATCGAAGGGCAGAAGGCCGACTTTATCCGCCTTGGTGTGCTCGGTGACTGGGACAACCCGTACAAGACCATGGACTTTGCCAACGAGGCCGGGGAGATCCGCGCGCTGGCCGAGATGGTCAAGCAGGGCTTCGTGTTCAAGGGCCTGAAGCCGGTCAACTGGTGTTTCGATTGCGGCTCAGCGCTGGCCGAAGCTGAAGTCGAGTACCAGGACAAGAAGTCGGATGCCATCGACGTGGCTTTCCCGGTTGAAGATGCCGACAAGCTGGCCGCCGCCTTCGGTCTGGCCGGCCTGAGCAAGCCGACCAGCATCGTGATCTGGACCACTACGCCGTGGACCATTCCGGCCAATCAGGCGCTCAACGTTCACCCTGAGTTCAACTACGCCCTGGTCGATACCGGCGACAAGTTGCTGGTACTGGCCGAGGAGCTGGTCGAGAGCAGCCTGGTGCGCTACGGCCTGCAAGGCGAAGTGCTGGCGATCGCCCCGGGCGCGGCCCTGGAGTTGATCCGCTTCCGTCACCCGTTCTATGAGCGCTTCTCGCCGGTGTACCTGGCTGAATACGTCGAACTGGGTGCCGGTACCGGCATCGTTCACTCGGCCCCTGCCTATGGCGAGGACGACTTCCGTTCCTGCAAGGGCTACGGCATGAGCAACGACGATATTCTCAGCCCGGTGCAGAGCAATGGCGTCTACGTAGAGTCGCTGCCGTTCTTCGGTGGCCAGTTTATCTGGAAGGCCAACCCGAATATCGTCGCCAAACTCGACGAGGTGGGTTGCCTGCTCAAGCACGAACCTATCCAGCACAGCTATATGCATTGCTGGCGGCACAAGACCCCGCTGATCTACCGCGCCACCGCGCAGTGGTTCGTCGGCATGGACAAGCAGCCGAATGAGGGTGGCACCTTGCGCGAGCGCGCACTGAGCGCCATCGAGCAGACCGCGTTCGTTCCGGCCTGGGGCCAGGCGCGCCTGCACAGCATGATCGCCGGTCGTCCGGACTGGTGCATCTCGCGTCAGCGTAACTGGGGTGTGCCGATCCCGTTCTTCCTGCACAAAGCCAGCGGTGAGTTACACCCGCGCACCGCCGAGCTGATGGAGCAAGTGGCCAAGCGTGTCGAGCAAGAGGGCATCGAGGCTTGGTTCAAGCTGGGCGCTGCCGAGTTGTTGGGTGACGAGGCTGCCGACTACGACAAGATCAGCGACACCCTGGACGTCTGGTTCGACTCAGGCACCACCCATTGGCACGTGCTGCGCGGCTCGCACCCGCTGGGCCATGCGTCGGGCCCGCGTGCCGATCTGTACCTGGAAGGCTCCGACCAGCACCGCGGCTGGTTCCATTCCTCCTTGCTGACCGGGGCTGCCATCGATGGCCATGCGCCGTACAAGGAGCTGTTGACTCACGGCTTCGTGGTCGACGAGAACGGCCGCAAGATGTCTAAGTCTCTGGGCAACGTGGTCGCGCCGCAGGAAGTCAATGACAGCCTGGGTGCCGATATCTTGCGTCTGTGGGTGTCGTCCACCGACTACTCCGGCGAGATGGCCGTGTCCAAGGTCATCCTGCAGCGCAGCGCCGACTCCTACCGGCGCATCCGCAACACCGCGCGCTTCCTGCTTTCCAACCTCAGCGGTTTCGATCCGGCGCAGCATCTGCTGCCGGCTGAAGACATGCTGGCGCTGGACCGTTGGGCAGTCGACCGCGCCCTGTTGCTGCAGCGCGAAGTCGAGGAAGCTTACGACAGCTACCGCTTCTGGAACGTTTACCAGAAGGTGCACAACTTCTGTGTGCAGGAGCTGGGCGGTTTCTACCTCGACATCATCAAGGATCGCCAGTACACCACCGCCGCCGACAGCGTGGCGCGGCGCTCCTGCCAGACCGCGCTGTTCCACATCGCTGAGGCGCTGGTGCGCTGGATCGCGCCGGTGCTGTCGTTTACCGCCGACGAGCTGTGGCAGTACCTGCCAGGCGAACGCAATGAGTCGGTGATGCTCAATGGCTGGTACCAAGGCCTGAGCGAACTGCCGCAGGGCTTCGAGCTGAGCCGCGAATTCTGGGAGCGGGTCATGGCGGTCAAGGTCGCAGTGAACAAGGAAATGGAAAACCTGCGTGCCGCCAAGGCCATCGGCGGCAACCTGCAGGCCGAAGTGACCCTGTACGCCGAAGACAGTCTGATCGCCGACCTCAGCAAGCTCGGCAACGAGCTGCGCTTTGTGCTGATCACCTCTACCGCCAGCCTTGCGCCGCTCAGCGCTGCGCCGGACGATGCGGTGGTGACCGAGGTCGCCGGCCTCAAGCTGAAAGTGCTGAAGTCCGGGCACGCCAAGTGCGCACGTTGCTGGCACCACCGTGAGGATGTCGGCGTGAAGCCGGCGCATCCGGAAATCTGCGGTCGCTGCGTGGACAATATCGAAGGCGCGGGCGAGGTGCGTCACTATGCTTAATAACGGCATGCCTAACGCCAGTCGTTTCGGCCGTTTGTCCTGGTTGTGGCTGAGCCTGCTGGTGTTTGTGATCGATCAGGCCAGCAAGTTCTGGTTCGACAACAACCTGAGCATGTACCAGCAGATCGTGATCATCCCGGATTACTTCAGCTGGACCCTGGCCTACAACACAGGCGCTGCATTCAGCTTCCTGGCGGATGCAGCAGGCTGGCAGCGCTGGTTCTTCGCCGCGATTGCGGTGGCCGTCAGCGCGGTGTTGGTGGTCTGGCTCAAACGCTTGAAACCGACTGAGACCTGGCTGGCCGTAGCGCTGGCGCTGGTGCTTGGCGGTGCGCTGGGTAACTTGGTGGATCGTGTGCTGTTTGGCCACGTGGTCGATTTCATTCTGGTGCACTGGCAGCATCGCTGGTATTTCCCGGCGTTCAATGTCGCCGATATGGCAATCACCGGCGGGGCCATCCTGCTGGCGTTGGATATGTTCAAAAGTGAAAAGTCCGGAGAAACCGCCCATGACTGACTCTCTCCTCCAAGAGCTGCGTATCGGCCCGGACAAGGAAGTTACCCTGCACTTCGCCCTCAAGCTGGACAACGGCGATGTGGTCGACAGCACTTTCGATAAAAAGCCTGCCACCTTCAAGGTTGGCGATGGCAACCTGCTGCCAGGCTTTGAGCAGGCTATCTACGGCCTCAAGGCGGGCGACAAGCGCAGCCTGTCGATCAGTCCGGAGCAAGGCTTTGGTCAAGGTAACCCGCAGAATGTGCAGGTGATGCCACGCAGCCAGTTCCAGGATATGGAGTTGTCTGAAGGCTTGCTGGTGATCTTCAATGACGCCGCCAATGCCGAGCTTCCTGGTGTGGTCAAAGCCTTTGACGACAGCCAGGTGACCATCGATTTCAATCATCCGCTGGCCGGCAAGGCGCTGAGCTTTGATGTGGAAATCATCGAGGTCAAGGCGCTCTAAGGCGCAGCCCGTTCCCGCAGATTGCTTGACCTGCGCGTGCGGCCGAGCCGTACACTAGCCTGCAAGGTTAACCGCCGAGATACCCGCCATGTATATCAAACTCGCCAATCCCCGCGGCTTCTGCGCCGGCGTCGACCGCGCTATCGAAATCGTCAATCGTGCGCTGGAGGTGTTCGGCCCGCCGATTTATGTGCGCCATGAAGTGGTGCACAACAAGTTTGTGGTCGAAGACCTGCGTTCGCGCGGCGCGGTATTTGTCGAAGAGCTGGATCAGATTCCTGACGACGTTATCGTCATCTTCAGTGCCCATGGCGTTTCCCAGGCCGTACGCACCGAGGCTGAGCGGCGGGGGCTGAAGATCTTCGATGCGACCTGTCCGCTGGTGACCAAGGTGCATATGGAAGTGGTGCGCTACAGCCGGGAAGGGCGCGAATGCATCCTGATCGGCCACGAAGGCCACCCGGAAGTCGAAGGCACCATGGGCCAATACGACGCCAGCAATGGCGGTGCAATCTACCTAGTGGAGGACGAGTTGGATGTGGCCGCACTTGAAGTGCGCAATCCAGAGGCGCTGGCCTTCGTCACTCAGACCACCCTGTCGATGGACGACACCAGCAAGGTGATCGACGCCCTGCGCGCCAAATTCCCCTCTATCGGCGGCCCACGCAAAGACGACATCTGTTATGCCACCCAGAACCGCCAGGATGCCGTCAAACAGCTGGCTGCCGAATGCGATGTGCTGCTTGTAGTCGGCAGCCCCAACAGCTCCAACTCCAACCGTTTGCGCGAACTGGCCGAGCGTATGGGTACTCCTGCCTATCTGATTGATGGGGCTGAAGACCTGAAGTTTGAATGGTTTGAAGGTGTTGCCGGCATTGGCATTACCGCTGGCGCGTCTGCACCAGAAGTACTGGTGCAGGGCGTTATCCAGCAGCTAAGCGGGTGGGGCGTAGCTGGCGCGCAAGAACTGCAAGGCCGGCCAGAAAATGTGACGTTTTCGATGCCGAAAGAGCTGCGGATTAAGCAGTTGTAGCTTTTGCCAATGAGCCTATTTAGAAAAATAGACTCATTAGGTTTTCCTTTAGCGCCAGCACTCCTCGATTGTTTTTCCTCCCGATGCACTTCGGCCTCTGGTACCTGTTGCCGTCAATGTGAGGTTGCCGCATCTTAGGTCATTGAACTGTTGCATTGCTGTGAGTGTATAGCCGCCGTCATTTGCAGTGGTGCCTATATTTAATCTGTATTTCCCTGTGCTTGTTGTAAGGCGAATCTTGAGTTTGTTTATATCTGCCATGTTGGTTATATATACGTAGTTTTGTGCGTAGTAACGCTCTTGGGCTGTAGAGGCTTCATTCAGCAGGGCTTGGCCTTCCGTGCGGTTACCGCGCTGGACGTATTCTGCATAACTGGGGTATCCGATTGTCGCAATAATGCCAATTATCGCGACAACCACCATGATCTCAACCAGTGTAAATCCTTTTTGTCTATTAAGCGTTGGGTTCATTATTGTTCCTCTACTGGTCGCCAGGTTTGTCGGCCAATACTTGATGGGTCAGGGATTACATCTATACAGGTTTGGCCAGTGCAAACCTCAAACTTGCTGTCGGGTTTTTGTGAAACCGTTAGCCCACCTTCTCCATCTTGCCTGATTGCTGAAACAACTTGTGGGATGTTTGGGTTGGTTACATCTTTGAAGTCAAATGGATGGTGTGATGTTTTCCCGCCAGTAAATGGATTTATTGCGTAGGTCCAATTGCTGGCACCGTCTGCGCATGGATCATTATTGGGAATAAGCGTCTGGAAGAGCAGCGTTCTGCCTAGTATGGACATATTCTCCACCATCATTTCGCCATCCAGTGTTGCGCCAGCTTTCAGGTCAAGCACCCAGCCGTTTTTTGCGACATTGCCGTTGGTGTCAAGCCATTGCACGTCGTTGCTAGAGATAGTTCGTGCAGGCGCAGTAGCTCCTGCTTCATCGACGCCAGTGATTTGGCTATCTATTTTCTGTGTTGCAAGATTTGCCCTGGCGATAGTTGTTTCGCTTGTCGCTTCACCGCGAGTTTTTGTATCCCAGATGGCATATATGCTTTGAGCGATGCTTTTATCTCCATCTTTGTCCGTATCTTCAAAGTATTTTCCTGTGCCAAATATAACGAGATACCCAGTGCCGCTAGGGTGAAGAACTAGTGATGGGGCTGATGTTATTGATTGGGGTTTTTCTGGGCTCGCTGAGACGGTTTTAAATAATGGTTTGGCTCCATAAGAGACTTTAAATTGGTCTATTGCTGAAGTGGCATCGTCCACTGTTGTAAATGGATCGCTAGGGTCGCGACCATCGCGTAGTAAATTGAAGCGCCACAGGTTTCCTTGAATATCTCCTGCGTAGGCGTAATCCGCGACACCGTCGCCGTTATAGTCGGACAGTTTTGGTGTGGAAAGACCGTTAGGTGTGTTGGCCGCTCCAGTAACTTCGAGGCTTTTTAGCAAGAGTCCGTTGAATGCATCAACAATAAAAAGTCCTGCCTTGCCGTTAGTGTGATTAGCACTTTCATATCCATTGCCGAATACTACAGCCCATTTTCCGGTGTGTAGTCGTGCGATGGTTGGTTGTGAAAAGCTGTGCCCCATTTTTACGGTGTTTGCCAAGGGTATAGATGCATCATCAAACTCCCATAGCAACTTTTCGCTACCGGGTGTTGTGATGTCGAGTGCAAATATTCCTTTTCCGCCTGCGCGCAACGTGCCGACCAATATCGTTCGCCATTCTGTACCGTTGAAAACATCAGCAACTGTCGGAGAGCCATCTACATAAAATTCATGGCTGTAGTTTTTTCCAGTGAGTTTATTGAGTTTTGCGAAAACAGCCGTTGGTACGAAAGCGAATTCTTCTATCCCTGTTGTGGCGTTGAAACCGTGCAGCATTCCATCATTGCCGCCCACATAGATGCGAGGAGTGCGGCTCGTGAGCGAGGTTGCAAAGGTCGAATATGCAGTGTTGGCCTCAAGCCGATTCGCAAAACCAACCAAATAACGTGGGCCAGAAACTACTGCCGGGCTAGATGAATATAGATCGCCGAGTACAGAGGTTCTGGTGCGGAATGTTGTGCCTTCGTTGGCTCGCGTGCCACGAAGATAGTTCAGGCGCGCCTCTCCCTTTGTGTCGATAACATTGCCATTCTCAGGGTCTCGGCTCAACAAGTTAGCCAGAGTGCCTACAGTGCTAGTGCTGCCGGCGTTGGCCCAAATAAAAGGCTGCAAACCATTTGCAGTGGTGCCTTTAATGGTGATGTTACGAGTGCTTTCAGATGGTAGATTATCTTTAGCGCTCCATTTTTCTGTGAACTTGTCTTCGTACTCATCGGTTGTTGGATTGTAAATCCGTTCTTTCTCTGTGCGTTTTAAGTCCCCAGACCAGTTGTCGTCACTGGCATAGGAGGTTTGGTACGACACGGTGATAACTTTCGTGCCATCCACAACATCCTCGACGAGTTGCCCAGAGTTTACTGCGGGCTTGGCAGCTACAGATCTACGCTCGGCAATACGCGACATAATGTCAGAAAACGCCTGAACTACAGATTCGGGGCTGTCTGCGCTGAAGAACTCGCCGCGAGAGTTAATTGCCGCGTGCCATAGGTCGGAAACGTTATTCGCGGAGTCTGCTGCCGGTGCAGGCCATGCAATAGTACCGTTTGCTAAGCCTGTATAGCTAGGCGAGCCAAATGTCCCTAAATTAGAGTCCCACTCCAGTCCACTTTGTTTAAGGCCCGCGGTTAAGCCAAGACCAACGGTAAAGTTGACCATGTGTTGCCAGGTCGCAGGATTGTTGCGAGGGTTCCAAAAATTCTGAAGCTCAGTGCCGCTTTTGTCGATGACAAAAGGTTTAAGTCTATTGTCTAGAGTGCTTTTCAGGTCTGTTGACCAGTAGTGCATGGCCAAATCTGCAAGTGTATTCGTGGTGCTGCCCGCATAGGGCGCGCGAGTGCCGTTGTAGTTTGTTCCGTCTGGTAGGTTGAAGTTGCTATGGTCTGGCCGCAGTGTGGTGGCTGGAGTGCCGTTGGCGCCGTTCCATGTGCCGTCAGTCATCAGGATATGGTAGCTTGGCCGACACGCGTAAGTGTTTTCAGTATTGTTTCCGGTCGCGTTCGGGAATTTGTGCCATGCAGTATCTGTGGTTAAAAAATTTCCCGCTCTATCCAGCGCTGCACGCAAAGGTGTGCCGCCTGGGAAGCCAAGTGTTTGCATCCAGTTAAATAGTCTCCCGCGTTGTGGTTGACTGTACTCACGGAAGAGGTTGTCACCACTATTGCAGCTGGCTGCGGTGTTGGGTTGCGCGCAAGTCGTAAGTCCTTGCCATGTGATTCGAGTGGACGCAGGCAGTTCGCCAAAGGCAATACTCGCGGCGCTGACGGTTGCGAGTGCACGATTGCGATAGAAAGAGTACCAAGTTGCAAAATTCTGGCGTTCGTCAGTGCCTGCTGTTGGGTCGTTTGCGCGAACCACTCCTGACGTGCTGCTGACTTGTACTCGGCGATAGCAGTTGTCATCGGTTGCTTGGTTGGCAACTGTTGTTGTACAGCTGGGTAGCGATGCATCGAATAGGTAGTAATACGCAGCGACGCCTGCTTGTGTTGCATTGTTAGTGGTGATTGTATAGGTGTTGTTTGTTCTGCTACATGTTTTTGTGGTGTAGATGTTTGCGGAAGTTATGTTTACGGTGCAGTTGGAGCCGGTGGTTGTTCGTGTTACGGTGAAAACTATATTGTTTATTGTGAAGGGCGGAGATGTGCCGGCACCTACCCAGTT
Organism: Pseudomonas sp.; assembly: GCF_049653025.1. Classification (GTDB taxonomy): domain Bacteria; phylum Pseudomonadota; class Gammaproteobacteria; order Pseudomonadales; family Pseudomonadaceae; genus Aquipseudomonas. Next base: position 81,462 of record NZ_JBASFM010000013.1, read on the forward strand.
AAATGAGGTTGAAAAATTATAGTCAGGGGTAGGGTTCTCGGCGAACCTATTAGATGTGCTGCTGTATCCATAAGCAGTTGTGCTCGGTAGCGTACCGGTTGGGTCGTAACTCCAGGTGGCCCGATAACCCGTGGACAAATTATATGAGCCGCGGCCTGTGTCGAACCCGTTATTGTATGCAAGACTGAGGCTGGTGGTGAATGGCGTGGCCGATGGTGTGCCGTCAGTGTTGAAGCGTGGCGGTATTTTATAGGTCTCGCTAGGGTTGTAGTACATGGGGTTGAAATTTGGCGATTTTGCACGGCGAGTAGCGCCGATGCCATTTATATTGTCGGGGACAAATGCCCAGCGCATGCTGCCTGAATCATCCAGTGTAAGGATTAGGTTCGGCGGCACCCCAACGGTTAGACTTAGCGGGCTTTGTGACACGGCAGCTTGAGTGTCTATTACGACAGCTACAAGTAAGCTGACTGTTGTGAGTAAGGTCGCTAGCGGACTTCTAATATTTTGCATGTTCATGTGATAGCCTCTTAGTTGTTCAGGCCGAGATAAATGTTGGCGATCGTAGACTGTATAGCTAGCTGGTCTTTGGCTTGGCCGGTAACCAGGTAGTAATAGGTGCCTTTGCCTTCTTGGGCGTCACCATACTCAGCATTTATGCCAACAGAATCTATTAGTGCTGTATTCCAGTAGGCATTGGTTTCGAGCTTGGTTGTGTCGCCTGGTGAGGTGCCGCGATATGGCATCCAAGGTATGTAGGAGTCATTACCTGCGCTATCTGTTAATGAGCCAGTCCAGTTGTTGTGAGCCGAGCTGCTTTTAATGTAAGAGATAGGGTCTAAGAGGAAGTTGTTCACAGAAAGGTTGTAATTCGTTGGATTTGCTAGGTCGGCAATTTGTATAAGGCATGGTTTGTTGCCGACCTTCCGGTATAAGTTTTCTTTCCTGCAGTTCTCGATGTTTGCTTCAACTTTGTCGCGGATGTTGCCCGGGCCATAATAGCGCTTCTCTGCTTCGCGAATGGCTGACTCGGTAGCGTTTATTAATTGCTGGTTTTCCATTCTGTTAGCAGTCATGCGGCCCTCTAGGGTTGTTTCGCGCATGTTGGTAACCGTTAGGACGGTTATCACTAGTAGCATTACCAGTGCGATGATGAGTACCGCGCCATTTTCTTTATTGTATGTCATCGATTTCATGGCATTAGGTTCCTCATGGCCACGGTGCTACTGGCGAGTTGGTAGAGGTATTTTTTATCTGCGGCGCTGAGTCTGGTTATTTCGGCGGCACTGGCATCTTTTTTCCACATATCGAGTGCAGCTGAGTCATCTGAGCTGCGCTGGTTGACGCCACTGGACATGAGTGCGGAGTACCGTACTTGTAATATGTTTCCATCTGCAGTTGTCCAAGTGTCTGCTGGTATTATGGCGTCTACTTTCTTGTCAAGAGTTGTTCCAATGGCGAACTCCATACGAAAGTCAGCAATGCCTTTCAATAGTTCTGCGCTTTCATCGCCTACTTTGCACTCTAGCGTGCCTTCAAGATTCGCATTTGGCTTGTAGCGTAAGGTCATTACTATTGCGTTGTTGGTTATGCTGTAGGCTTTGCTGTCATCAAATGCAGGTGTCTGTTGGCCTGTGCAGTCAAGCTCTTGGCTAACGAGAGGTTGGTAGCGAATGCATATGCCAAGCCCTCCTTTCGCTTTGGTTATAGATGCTTCCTTTTGGAACTCTTCACAGTCTGTAGATTCTGGTATTTTCTTAAAGGCATCCTCTTGGAGTTGGAAGGGAGCCCTGCGGTAGCCGGTTTTGTTGAGGTAGCTATCAACTATCATAACTAAGAATCGACTGTTTTCTTGGTTGTTTGCTTGATTTTGCTGATGAATGTAATTTTTTTTGTTGTCGATGTATATCTGGGTAATACCAAGTATGAGGAAGCTGCTTAGAGCAAGTGCAATCATTAGCTCAATGATTGAAAGGCCGATTTGTTTGGCCCCATATTGGTGGTGGGCTGTTCTGTTCATAATTCAATCCGGGTGCGGTAGATGCAAGTTGTTTCATTCGGGGCACGATCATCGGGGCAGCCCCCGGGCTTAACATTCCATGGTAGTTGGATTTCAAGTGTTGAGCCTTTGCTGTCATCGCAATTTGGAGCGCTCGTGCTGCTTGGCTCTGGGCTGCGGCAGATATAGAGATGCTCATTAATGAGTGCTGCGGCATTAGGTAATTTGCTCTTTACTTGCTCTAGCCAGCAATCTCTCTGTTTCTGTGGTGTGTCGGGTGCCATGCAGGCACCATCAGCTAGTGTTACTGGGGCTGGAGAAAAAGCATGGCCTTTCTTTTTGTAGAATATGGAGTCATCTAGCAGGTCGCTACTTGCAGGTTGTGCCGGTGGAAAGTTGTCAAAGATTAGCTGGGGGTTTGCTCTCATTATTTCTATCAGTTGGTTAGTCAAGTCAACTGCGGCGTTACGTTGTACAGATTCTTGAGTGTACTGGATGCTGCGGCCTTGCATCGCGACCATGCCTAGAACTCCAGTGGTTACCAGCACCAAGGTGACTAGAACTTCTATTAGGCTAAAACCATTTTTACTTTTCAAAGTAGGCTCCTTGTTAATCGCAATCCGCTAAGGCCGTAATGTTGTCTTCTTCTTTTCCTTTTGGATGCAAGTGTATGCTGCCATTTGACGCAATTGTGATCAGGTAACCGGTTTCAGCCGTGTTGTCGTTACAAACGGTTAGACGTGCTGCAGCACTGACTATGCCGCTAGGTCGATAGAGAAGCTCAGAAATTGTAGCGTCATTTGCGTTCATCGCGACAAGGTTTGCTTTGGCTGAGTTGAACTCTAACGTGTGTATTACTTCATTAGATTTTCCAGGGCGTTGAATTTCCCAAGGGGTGTTGGCGCTGAAAACTAATCGTACCTGGGCTCTATTGCTAATGGCCTCATTGCGCGCTAGTAGTAAAAAGCTTTTTAGTTCCTCTGCTTTTGCTTGTAGCTGACTATTACGTATGAATTGAGCAAAGTTAGGTACTGCTATGCCCGCAACAATGGCAACTAAGGTAACAGTGACCATCATTTCTACGATCGTAAAGCCTTGTGTACTGCCTATGCGGGACATGCTGCGCTCCAATTGGTCTTGTGATTAAGATCATCGCTTTTGCGGAGGGCAGCTGTCTCGTTCTGTGGGATGGCCGGCTACTCTTGGTGGATAACTGGCTGTCTACGAGTTAAAGGGGCGCTTTGCAAGGGGCTGAATCATAGGGGAGGGTGCTTTGCACCCTCCCCTGGCCGGGCTAAAGGCAGCGCTCACTTTCTCGGCGATTCTCAGAAGGATTTGCCCAGCGTATTCTGCCTTGTCGGTTGAGTACGATCTGTAAGGTGATACGTCCTTGTTCGCATATGTAAAACCGGCCGTTACTGATGGGGCTTGTTCCGTTGCTGTGGAAGCGAATAATGCTGCTAAAGCCGGTCCAGCGAAGCTTGGTTATGCCTGAGTGCGGTGCAGCATAGTGGAGTTGCTTATTATTGTTGCGTAGTCGCATTAGCCACCAGTCCTCCCAGTCTAGGGTGCACTGCGACCCGTTTTGACTTGGGCATAACTCAATGTCTTCCTTTCTTAGCACTGCTTGGGTACGTGCTTGTTGCAGCTGTGCATGGATTTCATGCATTGCGGCTTGGTTTCGATTTCGCTCTATAAGGCGCATAAATGCCGGCGCTGCGAGACTAGCTACTAGTGCGAACAGCGTCAGTGCGATGAGTAGCTCTGGCAAGGTGAATCCTACTTGCTTTTTAATGTCATTCATGAGGTCGTCCTTTTTGTGGTTATTCGAATCCATTTCGAAATTTGGTTATAGCTCAGCATCTAGAGCCGAGGAGAGTTTTTGGAAAATGTAATGGTCATTGGTGCGGGTGTGATGGGGTTGCTCACGGCTCTACGCTTGGGCGGCGTGGGGCAGGCAGTTGTTGTGTTGGAGAAATTACAGGTCGGTACTGAGTCCTCCTGGGCCGGCGGAGGCATCGTCTCGCCGCTTTATCCGTGGCGCTACAGTCCGGCGGTGACGGCGTTGGCGCATTGGTCGCAGGATTTTTATCCGCGGTTGGGTGAGCAGTTGTTGGCGCAAACGCAAATCGACCCTGAGGTCTATGTCACCGGGCTGTATTGGCTGGATCTGGATGACGAGGCCAAGGCGCTGGCCTGGGCGGAGCGTGAGCAGCGGCCGCTAAAGCGTGTCGAGGTGGCGGCGGTGGAACGTGCTGTGCCGGCGTTGGCGAATGGTTTTGGCCGGGCGTTGCAGATGGCGGATGTGGCCAATGTGCGCAACCCGCGTCTGGTCAAGGCGCTGCGTGCGGCGCTGCAACAGATGCCGAATGTCACCTTGCACGAACAATGCGCGGTCACGGGTTTTATTCGTGAGGGTGGGCGGGTCACCGGTGTGCGCACGGCCAATGGCGATATGCACGCCGATCAGGTGGTGCTCACCGCGGGTGCCTGGAGCGGCGAGCTGATGAAGACGCTTGGCATCGAGTTGCCGGTGGTGCCGGTCAAGGGGCAGATGATTCTGTACAAGTGCGCCGAAGACTTTCTGCCGGCGATGGTGTTGGCCAAGGGGCGCTACGCCATTCCACGGCGCGACGGGCACATTCTGATAGGCAGTACGCTGGAGCATGCCGGGTTCGACAAGACGCCGACCGAGCAGGCGCTGGCCAGTTTGCAGGCATCGGCGGTCGATCTGTTGCCGGCGCTGGCCGAGGCCGAGGTGGTGGGGCATTGGGCGGGGTTGCGCCCGGGGTCGCCTGAGGGCATCCCCTTTATCGGGCCAGTGCCTGGGCATGACGGCTTATGGTTGAACTGCGGGCACTACCGCAATGGTTTGGTTCTGGCACCGGCCTCATGCCAGCTGTTGGCAGACTTGATGTTGGGGCGTGCGCCGATTGTCGATCCAGCGCCCTATGCGCCGGCCGGGCGTTTGGGTTGATGGCTGGAGACCTGCGGGGCAGGCTGCCAGCTCATGCAATCAGTCGATCCCCAGTTTTTTCAGGCGATAGCGCATCGAGCGAAAGCTCAGGCCCAGGCGTTGCGCCGCCGCCGTGCGGTTCCAGCGGGTTTCTTCCAGGGCCTGCATGATCAGTTTGCGCTCGATGGCCTCCAGGTAGTCTTCCAGATTGTCGATCTGGGCGATGTTGACTTCGCCGTTTTCACTGATGGGAACGCTGTCGGCCAGGCGCAGGTCGCTGGTGGTGATGCGGTCGTCCTCACACAGGGTGTAGGCGCGTTCGAGCATGTTCTCCAGTTCGCGCACGTTGCCGGGGAAGCGGTAGCTCTTGAGCTTTTCCAAGGCGTCGTCATCCAGCTTGGCCGGGCTTAAGCCGGTGCCGTCGGCCAGGCGCTTGAGCATGATGTCGGCCAGCAGGGCGATGTCCTCGCGGCGCTCGCGCAGGGCCGGGACGCGTAACTCGATGACGTTGAGGCGGTAGTACAGGTCCTGGCGGAAGCGCCCGGCCGCGACTTCGCCAGCCAGGTCTTTATGGGTGGCGCAGAGGATGCGCACGTCGACGATCAGTTCCTGTTGGCCGCCGACGGCACGCACGGCTTTTTCCTGAATCGCGCGCAGCAGCTTGACCTGCATGGCTAACGGCAGGTCGGCGACTTCGTCGAGGAACAGGGTGCCGCCGTTGGCCGCCTGAAACAGGCCTTGCTTGTCTTCGATGGCCCCGGTAAAGCTGCCTTTCTTGTGGCCGAAGAACTCGCTTTCCATCAGCTCTGTGGGGATGGCCCCGCAGTTGACCGGGATAAAAGGTTGCTCGCCGCGTGAGCCTTGCTCATGGATCAGGCGGGCGACCAGTTCCTTGCCGCTGCCGGACTCACCGCTGATGTACACCGGTGCCTGGCTGCGCGCCAGCTTGAGAATCTGTTTGCGCATGGCCTTCATCGGCGGTGAATCGCCGAGCAGGCGACTGTCCACCGGCAGTTCTTCGCCATTGGCGCTGCGCAGGCGCAAGGCGGCGGCGACCAGTTCACGCAGGCGGCCGAGGTCGACCGGTTTGGTCAGAAAGTCGAATGCCCCGGCTTTCAGCGCGTTGATGGCCGTGTCCAGGCTGCCGTAGGCGGTGATCATCGCCACCGGTACTTGTGGATGGCGTTGCAGGATGTGCTGCACCAGTTCCAGGCCGGTGCCATCGGGCAGGCGCATGTCGGTCAGGCACAGGTCGAAGGGCTCCTTGGCCAGCCATTCGCGGGCTTCCTTGACGTTGCGTGCACTGCGGGTGTCGAGCTTCATCCGTCCCAGGGTGATTTCCAGGAGTTCGCGAATATCGGGTTCATCGTCGACGATCAGGGCTCTCTGGCGGGTCATGGTCAGCTCAGTTTGCGCGGGTGGGCGAAGGTGATGCGTAGGCAGCTGCCACCACCTTCACGAAGTTTATAGTCGAGGCGGGCCTGATTGCTTTCGCACAGCTCGCGGGAAATATACAGGCCGAGGCCGGTGCCCTTGTTTTCCGTGGTGTAGAACGGCTCGAACAGGTGGTGCAGCTGCTCTTCGGCAACGCCTGGGCCATCGTCGAGCACCTCGAGTACCGGCAGCTCACTATCCAGGTCGCGGAACAGGGTCAGCCAGACCTGGCCGCGCTTGTGCTTCTGCGCGCTGTAGCGCATGCCGTTTTCTACTAGGTTGCTCAGCACCTGAGTGAGTTGATGCGGATCCATGCGGGTCTGAATGGTGCCGCCGGTGGTTTCCAGATGCAGGGTCTGGCCTGGCGCGGCGCTGCCGCGAAACTCACTGGCGAAGCGGTGCAGCCAGTATTTCAGATCGAGCAGTTGGGGTTCGGCCTGACGTCGGCGTGACAGCTGCAGAACGTTCTCGATCACCAGGTTCATCCGGCGCGAGTGATCCTGAATGATCTGCGCCAGGCGCAGGTCCGGTCCGTGCAGCTCTTCGGATTCCTGCAGCAATTGTGCGGCGTGGCTGATTGCACCCAGGGGGTTGCGGATCTCATGGGCGATACCGGCAGTCAGGCGGCCGAGCGAGGCGAGCTTGAGCTGTTGCGCCTGCTGGGCGATCTGTGAAATGTCGTCGAGGAAGATCAGTGTGTGTTTATGCTCGCCGCGTTGCAGGGCGATAAAGCTCGGCTGCAGCACACGCCCGTCTGGCGCGGCTTGCAGGCTGGCGGGGCGCAGGCTGGGGTTGTGCAGCCATTGCTGTATGCGCTTGATCAGTTCGGGGCAGTGCGGATCGAGGATCTTGCCGGTCAGGTCGGCATGCCCCAGCAGGTGGTTGGCACCCTGGTTGGCCAGCAGCACCCGGTGCAACTCATCCAGCACCAAGATGCCGGTGCGCATGCGTTGCAGGATCAGCGCGTTCAGCGCTTCCAGATTGGCCACGTCGGCGGCACGCTGTTCGGCCAGGCTTTCGCTGACCTGCAGGCGGCGGGTCAATCCCTGCACAAAGAGCGCGGCGGCAAAGCACAGCGCGCCAAACGCGCCCACCTGCACGTACTGGGCGGCAGCCGCCGGGCGGCTGAGGCTGAGGTAGAAGGTCAGATAGATCATGCCGATCGCGGCGACGGCGGCAATCAGCAGGCCGATACGCCCGCGCAGCAGGATGTTGGCGATGGCTACGGCGACGATCAGCAGGTTGCCGATGCCGCTGGGGGTGCCGCCGGCGGCGTAGAACAGGCCGGACAGCAGAATCACGTCCACCAGCGCCAGGCTGAATACCTGGGCCAGGCGCTTGGGTCGGCGCACGGTGGCGATGATCAGAACGTTGAGAACCAGATACAGCCAACTGCCGTTGCGAAACAGCGCCGGGTGCGCGAGCTCCAGCAGTTGCTTGTCGAGGTCGCTGGAGACCAGCAGCGCCAGGGTAATGCCGATGACCAGCCGGTAAAGATGGTAGAGCCGCAGGATGCGCCAGCTTTGCTCGCCGCTCAGGGAGAGGTCAGCGCCCACTGGATTTGGGGCCTAGTTCGCGGTGAGCCTGGCTGCAGAACCACTGCTGGTTATCGGCCAGTGCCTGCTCGCGGGGCACGTGGGTGCCACAGTGCTGGCAGCGCACCATGGGTACGGCGGTGTCTGGCGGTTGCTGTTGCGTGGGGCGTGGCACCGGGCGAGTAATGCGCCGCCACAGCCAGAATGCGGCGGCAATGATGGCAACCCAGAACAGCAAGCGGAACAGACCCATGGCGCTCTCTTCGTGTCAGTAAGCGGGCAGTTTAGCTAACCCGCCGGTGTGAGCACAGTGCGGATGCGCTGCGCTGTGCAGTGTGTCCCCGCTTGAAACGGCCAATAAAAAGGGAGGCCGAGGCCTCCCATGCATGCAGTCGTGCGCTGACTCAGTCAAACAGCCCGAAGGTCATGTAGCTGAACCAGGAACGCTTGGGTTGCTCATCGGCGGCTTCGGCTTTCAGTTCGTCCGGGATCAGCTCTTCGGCGTCTTCGTACTGCTTGATCACGTCCTGGCTGGCGCGGGTTTCGCCCGGCGGCAGTGGGGTGTCGGTTTCGATCAGGCCCAGGGTGGCCTTGGCCATCCAGGAGCGGGTATCGGCTTCCTCTTCACGTGGCACGAAGTTGCCGTCGACCAGGCTCGGGTGGTCCGGGTAGTTGAGCTTGAGGGTTTCCAGGCTGGTGGCCGCCAGTTCGTCCAGAGTCAGGCGCTGGTAGGCTTCGGTCATGACCGCCAGGCCATCACCGACGGCTGGGGTTTCCTGGAAGTTCTCCACCACATAGCGACCGCGGTTGGCGGCGGCGACATAGGCCTGACGGGTCAGGTAGTAGTGGGCTACATGGATTTCATAAGCGGCCAGCAGGTTGCGTAGGTAGATCATGCGCTGTTTGGCGTCTGGCGCGTAGCGGCTGGTCGGGTAGCGGCTGGTCAGCTGGGCGAACTCGTTGTAGGAGTCGCGGGCGGCACCGGGGTCGCGCTTGGTCATGTCCAGCGGAACGAAGCGGGCAATCAGGCCGCGGTCCTGGTCGAAGGACGACAGGCCCTTGAGGTAGTAGGCGTAATCGACGTTGGCGTGCTGCGGGTGCAGGCGGATAAAGCGATCGGCTGCGGCTTTGGCGGCTTCCGGCTCAACGTTCTTGTAATAGGCGTAGATCAGCTCGAGCTGGGCTTGCTCGGCATAGCGGCCAAACGGGTAGCGCGACTCCAGGGCCTTGAGCTTGGCCACTGCGCTGGTGTAGCTCTTGTTGTCCAGATCGGCCTGTGCCTGCTGGTACAGTTCGGTCTCGCTCAGATTTTCGTCGACTACCTCTTTTGACGAGCAGGCGGCAGTGAGGGCGAGGATTGCGATCAGCAGCAGGTGTTTCACTTGCATGGCGGCTTGCGTCCCTGTGACGGCGGCTGTCTTGAGCAAAGCCGTCCTGTTATGATGAGCGCCCCCGGTACACCTGGGGCAAAGACGCCGTATTTAACCACAAGCGTGTAGCTGAAACCAAAGGCTACGCCCCCCTCTGTTGCCGAGCATGTCCTCTATTAATAAGCAGACCATAGAACTGAACGCCGAGGTGCCCTATGAAATGGGCGGTCAACGCCTCGATCAAGTTGCCGCACTCCTGTTCGCCGAGCACTCGCGTTCGCGTCTGTCTGCCTGGATCAAAGAGGGTCTGCTGACCGTCGATGGTGCCGTGCTGCGCCCGCGTGACATCGTTCACGGTGGCTCGCTGCTGGCGCTGAAGGCCGAGCAGGAAGCCCAGGGTGAGTGGATTGCCCAGGATATCGAGCTGGATATCGTCTACGAAGACGAGCAGATCCTGGTGATCAACAAGCCCGCCGGCCTGGTCGTGCATCCTGCTGCCGGGCATGCCGATGGCACCTTGCTCAATGCCTTGCTGCACCATGTGCCGGACATCATCAACGTGCCGCGTGCTGGCATCGTTCATCGCCTGGACAAGGACACCACGGGGCTGATGGTGGTGGCCAAGACCATCGAGGCGCAGACCCGCCTGGTCGACCAGTTGCAGAAACGCTCGGTCAGCCGCATCTATGAATGCATCGTGATTGGCGTGATCACCTCGGGCGGCAAGATCAACGCCCCGATCGGCCGCAGCTCCTCGCAGCGCCAGCGCATGGCGGTGAGCGATGGCGGTAAGCCCGCGGTCAGTCATTACCGCGTGCTTGAGCGTTTCCGCTCGCATACCCATGCGCGGGTCAAGCTGGAAACCGGGCGTACTCACCAGATTCGCGTACACATGAGTCATATCGGTTATCCGCTGGTGGGTGATCCTGTCTACGCCGGGCGTTTCCGTATTCCGCCGGCTGCCAACCTGACTATGGTACAAAGCCTCAAGGAGTTTCCGCGCCAGGCTCTGCACGCGCGCTTCCTTGAATTGGACCATCCGATTACCGGTGAACGGATGAAATGGCAGTCGCCATTGCCGGATGATTTTGTCTGGTTGCTGACGCTGTTGCGTCAGGATCGCGAGGCATTTATCGGTTGAGCGCCCGCCTTATGCATGATTGGTTAACCCCGCAATGGCCCGCCCCGGCGCGCGTGAAAGCCTGTGTCACCACCCGTAGTGGCGGTGTCAGTGTTGTGCCGTTCGACAGTTGCAACCTGGGTGACCATGTTGGCGATGAGCCGCAGTCGGTGCTGAAGAACCGCCAGCGCCTGGTCAGCTTGCTCGGTTGCAAGCCGGCCTGGTTGCGCCAGGTGCACGGCATCGACGTGGTCGAGGCGCAGCCTGGGCAGGTGCTTGAGGCCGATGCCAGCTGGACGGTGAAACCGGGTGTGGCCTGTACTGCGATGACTGCCGACTGTTTGCCGGTATTGTTCTGCGACCGCGCCGGTACCCGCGTGGCGGCGGCTCATGCCGGTTGGCGTGGCTTGGCCGGCGGAGTGCTGGAGGCGACGCTGGAGAGTCTGGCGCTGCCAGCGGATCAGGTGCTGGTCTGGCTCGGTCCGGCCATCGGCGTGCAGGCCTTCGAGGTCGGTGCCGAGGTGCGTGAAGCCTTTGTCGCGCAACATGCTCAGGCGGCGGAGGCATTCAAGCCCAGTCAGAATCCAGGCAAATTTATCGCCGATATCTACCAGTTGGCGCGTGTCCGTCTGGCTGCGCGTGGGATTGATGCGGTGTACGGCGGCGATTTCTGTACCTTTAGTGATCCGCGCTTCTATTCCTACCGCCGTTCGGCGCAAACCGGGCGTTTTGCCAGTCTGATCTGGCTGGGCAGCTGAGCCTTTCCGCCGCTCATCTCGCGGTGCAGGCCGGCGGTCAATGACCCAAGTCAACGCCGCCTGGCTTGAAACCCGCACAATCGACCTCATCTACTCTTCATCTAGCAGGCTTTCTGCACAGGCGTGATTCAGCGCGCCGGCCTGCCTTCACCGTGAGGGATGAGTGTTTATGCGTATCGATCGTTTAACCAGCAAGTTGCAACTCGCGCTATCCGACGCGCAATCCTTGGCCGTCGGCCTCGATCATGCGGCAATTGAACCGCTGCACCTGATGCAGGCGCTGCTTGAACAGCAGGGCGGCTCGATCAAGCCGCTGCTGATGCAGGTGGGCTTCGAGGTCAACAGCCTGCGCCAGGCGCTGGGCAAAGAGCTCGACCAGCTCGGCAAAATCCAGAATCCGTCCGGCGACATCAACCTGTCGCAGGATCTGGCGCGCCTGCTCAACCAGGCCGACCGCCTGTCGCAGCAGAAGGGCGACCAGTTTATTTCCAGCGAGCTGGTGTTGCTGGCCGCGATGGATGAGAACACCAAGCTCGGCAAGCTGCTGCTGGGCCAGGGTGTCAGCCGCAAGGCCCTGGAAAATGCGGTGGCCAACCTGCGCGGCGGCGATGCGGTGAATGACCCGAACGTCGAGGAAAACCGCCAGGCACTGGATAAATACACCGTCGACCTGACCAAGCGCGCCGAAGAGGGCAGGCTCGATCCGGTGATTGGTCGTGATGATGAAATTCGCCGCACCATCCAGGTGTTGCAGCGCCGCACCAAGAACAACCCAGTGCTGATCGGTGAACCTGGCGTGGGTAAGACTGCCATCGCCGAAGGCCTGGCTCAGCGCATCGTCAACGGTGAAGTGCCGGATGGCCTGCGCGACAAGCGTCTGCTGTCGCTGGACATGGGCGCGCTGATCGCCGGCGCCAAGTTCCGCGGTGAGTTCGAGGAGCGCCTCAAGTCGGTGCTCAATGAGCTGTCCAAGCAGGAAGGACGGGTCATCCTGTTTATCGACGAGCTGCACACCATGGTCGGGGCCGGCAAGGGCGAGGGCGCGATGGATGCCGGCAATATGCTCAAGCCGTCGCTGGCCCGTGGCGAGCTGCACTGCGTCGGCGCGACCACGCTCAACGAGTACCGCCAGTACATCGAGAAAGACGCGGCGCTGGAGCGACGCTTCCAGAAAGTGCTGGTCGACGAGCCAAGTGAAGAGGACACCATCGCCATTCTGCGTGGCCTGAAAGAGCGCTATGAGGTGCACCACAAGGTGGCCATTACCGACGGCGCGATCATCGCCGCGGCCAAGCTGTCGCACCGCTATATCACCGACCGCCAGTTGCCGGACAAGGCCATCGACCTGATTGACGAGGCGGCCAGCCGCATCCGCATGGAGATCGACTCCAAGCCGGAAGTGCTTGATCGTTTGGAGCGCCGGCTGATTCAGCTCAAGGTGGAAGCCCAGGCGCTGAAGAAAGAGGACGATGAGGCAGCGATCAAGCGCCTGGCAAAACTCAACGAAGACATCGCCCGCCTGGAGCGCGAGTACGCCGACCTGGAGGAAATCTGGAAGTCGGAGAAAGCCGAGGTGCAGGGCTCCGCGCAGATCCAGCAGAAGATCGAACAGGCTCGCCAGGAGCTGGAAGCCGCGCGGCGCAAGTCGGATCTGCAGCGCATGGCCGAGTTGCAGTACGGCATCATTCCGGATCTGGAGCGCAGCCTGCAGATGGTCGACCAGCACGGCAAGACCGAGAACCAGTTGCTGCGCAGCAAGGTCACCGAGGAAGAGATTGCCGAAGTCGTTTCGAAGTGGACTGGCATCCCGGTGAGCAAGATGCTCGAAGGCGAGCGCGACAAGCTGCTGAAGATGGAAGGCCTGCTGCATCAGCGGGTGATCGGTCAGGACGAGGCGGTGGTGGCCGTGGCCAATGCGGTGCGGCGTTCCCGCGCCGGCTTGTCCGACCCGAATCGACCGAGCGGCTCGTTTCTCTTCCTCGGGCCGACCGGGGTGGGCAAGACCGAGCTGTGCAAGGCGCTGGCCGAGTTTCTCTTCGACACCGAGGAGGCGCTGGTGCGCATTGATATGTCCGAGTTTATGGAGAAGCATTCGGTGGCGCGGTTGATTGGCGCGCCGCCGGGCTATGTCGGCTACGAGGAGGGCGGTTACCTGACCGAAGCGGTACGCCGCAAGCCGTACTCGGTGGTGCTGATGGATGAGGTGGAGAAGGCTCACCCGGATGTGTTCAACGTGCTGCTGCAGGTGCTCGAAGACGGCCGCCTGACGGACAGCCACGGACGCACTGTGGATTTCAAGAACACCGTGATCGTGATGACCTCCAACCTCGGTTCGGCGCAGATTCAGGAGCTGGCCGGCGACCGCGAGGCACAGCGCGCGGCGGTGATGGATGCGGTGAGCAATCACTTCCGTCCGGAATTTATCAACCGCATCGACGAGGTGGTGGTGTTCGACTCGCTGGGCCGTGAACAGATCGCCGGCATCGCGCAGATTCAACTGGGCCGCCTGCGTCAGCGTCTGGCTGAGCGTGAGTTGACTCTGCAGCTGACTGACGAGGCCTTGGACAAGTTGATTGCCGTGGGGTACGACCCGGTCTACGGCGCGCGGCCGCTGAAGCGGGCGGTGCAGCGTTGGATCGAGAACCCCCTGGCGCAGCTGATCCTGGCGGGGCAGTTCGGCCCTGGCAGCAGCGTCACTGGGCGGGTCGAGGGCGACACCATCGTCTTCAACTAAGGATCTGCTGGTGGCATAAAAACACCCCGCGACGGCTTGCGCCGAGCGGGGTGTTTTTTATTCGATTTCTAGATGTGCTTGAGCATCACATCCAGGGCGGCGGCCTGGTCTTCGGCCAGGTCGATGATGTGAAAGCCCGCCCAGCAATGCTCGCCGTCGGCGGCGGGGCGGCTCCACAGGCAGTCGGCCCCGAGGGTTATTTCGCAGACCCCGTCGATCACCTGTTCACTGACCAGGCGGCATTCCACCAGCTCATCGGCCGTCAGCGGCGTGTCGCTGAACAGCATGAAGCCATCGGCGGAAAGGTCCACCACGCGGCCCAGGCGCTGCCCTGAGTGCAGCTCGAAGACTTCCAGCTGCAATTCCGCGTGATGCCGGCTGTGCAGGCGACGTTCGTCATCCATACGAGTTCCTTATTCTTGGGTCTCGGCCGTGCGCCCGGTAAAGCGCTGCAGCACGCGGTAAATAGCGGTAAGGGCGCGGTCCACCAGAGGGGCTCCGCGGTCAGGGGTGACGATACGCGCCAGACCCTGCTCCATTTCGGTGGCTAACTGGGTCAGCGGTTTGATCGCTACGCGCTGGCCACTTTGGTCGACAAACATGTAGTTGCGCGTGGTCGGGCTGAACCAGGACAGCTTCAGCGTACGCACCTGCTCGCCGTTGACGAACTCGAACCAGGTGCCGAATTCGATATGGCCGAGCTCCTTGGCCAGCGCCTGCGCGCGGGCCGAAAGGGTCGATTCGCGCGGGGCCAGGGTCGCCAGTGCGGCATCTTCGCCGAGCATGGCCCCCAGTGGGCTTTCCGGTAGGTTCGGTTTGAGTTGCGCGGCCACTTGCGGTTGCTTGGCCTGCACGGCGTGTTGGCAGGCCACCAGGTCTTGCAGCAGGCGGCGGATGCCGTCTTCGTGGTAACCGCCGAGCAGCTCCAGGCCCTTGCGCAGGTCTTCGAGCAGCGGTACGCGCAGTTTTTGCAGGCGTTCGCGGCCGGCTTCATCCAGTAGGGTGCCGCTCCAGGCCAGTTGTTCGGCGGCTTCGCAGGCGCGCTGCCACTCGGGGCTGCGCTCGCCATTACGCAGCAGCACGAACACCAGCACGTCGGCCCAGGTCAGTTCAAGGAAGTTGCGGATGATCGCTGGCGGCTGACGGTTGCTCAGGCAGTTGGCAACCACCTCGACGGCATGCTGGCGTGCACCGAGCAGCTTGTCGCGACCTTTGGCGGCCTCCACGGCGCGGCGCTCGCGCAGTTCGACCTTGTGCCTGAGGGTGGCAACGAATTCGTTGAACTCCTCCAGCAGGCCCTCGAACAGTTGCAGGTCACCAAAGAAGTCATGAATGACCCGTTCGACCACCCATTGCATCTTGGCCAGCAGGCCGCGCTCATCGCCTTCACCGCCATACAGCACGCCGGCCTGGGCCATGGCATTGAGCAGGCGGCGCGCGGGGTGATGGTGTTGGGTAAACAGTGCCTTATCCTGCAGGGCGACTTTCAGGTAGGGCGTGTGCAAGTGCGAAAGGGTGGTCTTGCAGCTGTCCGGCAGGTTCTCATCGTCGAGAATAAAGTCGAACAGCATGCCGACCAGGTCAATCACGTCGGCTTCCTGATCGGAAACCTTGTGCTGGCCCGGCATGTCGCTGTGCGCTTCCAGCTGCTGCTGCAGGTCGGCCTTGAGGCCTTCTACCTGTTGCGGGCGATGCAGGCGCTGCGACAGGTCGCTGGCGGACTGCTGCTGCATGCGGTTGAGCGCATCGAGCAGTGCCGAGGCGCTGTAGGTGCGCGTGGCGTCACGCGGGGTGAAGCTGGCAATGCTGCGGGTGCCGCCCAGTAGGGGCGCGTCGATATCGCGCTGGCGGTGTTCGCCGAGCAGCGATGCCAGGTTGCCGAGCAGCTCCAGCGGATCGCTGGGTGGCGGACCGCTAAGGTCGCCAGCGGCAGCGCGAGGGCTGCCTGCGTTGCCCGGCTGGCCAGTGAGGTGTTGCGCCGTAGCGGGCGATGCGGTTGCGGCGTTGTCGGCTGCGGGCTCTGTAGCCGGCGCGCTGCTGCGTGGGCGTGCCGGCTCGGCATTGCGCTGGGCGCTGTACTTGAGATTGGGCAGCACGCCGGCATCGATCAGTCGTTGGTTCAGCGCGGCATAGATGCTGTCCAGGCTGTGCATGACGTGGGTGTCGAACAGCGTATAAAGGATGACCTTTATCCGCAGCGGAAACGGGCAGGGGGCAAGGGCGTCGCGAAACGCCTGGGCGATCATCTGCGGACCGAAGGGGTTGATGTCCTCGCCCAGCTTCTGTCCGTTGTTCAGCAGAGCCAGGCGTTGTTCCAGGGCAAACAGTGGTTGCGCGCAGCGCGCCTTGACCCGGCTGACCATATTGGTGACTTGCAGGCTTTCTTCGTAGTCCTCGTTCTGCACCAGGGCCAGTTGCTCGGCGTCCAATTCACTGGTGTTGGCGGGCGGCTTGAGTTTGCCTTCGAGGAAGTCGGAGAAATTCTGCGCGATCTGCTGGTGATAGCTGCGTTCGATCTGCGGGCGCTGTTTGCGGATTTCTCGCATGTTGTCGAAGAACAGGGTCTGCACCTGATTGTTCTCGGCTTTTTCCGCGCATTCAAACAGGGTGTCGTCGACCTGGGCAAAGACCCCAGTCAGGTGCTCGGCCAAGCGGTTCATCACCAGTTTGCGGCAGCTTTGCACCAGTTCGCCAAAGCGAGGTTGGATGCCTCTGGTGGCGAGGGTCTGCACCGAGCTGGGTGGGTTTGGTGGTATGCCCTGGTTACTCATGGACTTTCCTGGCTGAAGCCGTATGGCTGGTGCGTCCTGCAATGTATACAGACATAGGGAAGATATAGCAGCCGCTCGCGCAGCTGCAAATCATTGTACTAAAAGCAATTTAAGGGGTTGACAGGCGCGCGCGGAAACGTAAAATGGCGCGCCTCAGACACGGGAAACGATTTAACAACCGGTTCCGGTTTCTGAGAAAGGAAGCAAGTAGTTCCGCGATAGCTCAGTCGGTAGAGCAAATGACTGTTAATCATTGGGTCCCAGGTTCGAGTCCTGGTCGCGGAGCCAATCTTTCATCGGGGTATAGCGCAGTCCGGTAGCGCGCCTGCTTTGGGAGCAGGATGTCGGGAGTTCGAATCCCCCTACCCCGACCATTTTTGGGTCGTTAGCTCAGTTGGTAGAGCAGTTGGCTTTTAACCAATTGGTCGTAGGTTCGAATCCCACACGACCCACCATTTCAAGCAAGCTTGAAAGTAAAAAACCCGCCTAGTGCGGGTTTTTTATTGCCTGCGATTTAGTGCTTCTTGCTTATGTACTGGTGGCGGGCAAGGTGTGACCTTGCCCGCGCGTGGCTCAATGCAGTTTCAGGCGGGGCTCGGTGCTGCGGCCGATGCGATCCCCCAGCATCATCAGCAGGGTGCGGGTCATGCCGTACAAGGCGACCTGGTGCATGCGGTACAGCGACACGTAGAACATCCGCGCCAGCCAGCCTTCGAGCATCACGCTGCCGGTCAGGTTGCCCATCAGGTTGCCGACCGCAGAAAAGGTCGATAGCGAGATCAGTGAGCCGTAGTCGCGGTAGCGATACTCCGGCAGCGCCTTGCCGTCGATGCGCAGCTTGAGGGCCTTGGCCAGCAGTGAGGCTTGCTGGTGGGCGGCTTGCGCACGCGGCGGCACATTGTGCTCGCTGCCGGGTTGCGGGCAGGCGGCGCAATCGCCAAAGGCGAAGATGTTGTCATCGCGGGTGGTCTGCAGGGTCGGGCGCACCTGCAGCTGGTTGATGCGGTTGCTTTCCAGGCCGTCCAGGTCCTTCAGGAAACCCGGTGCGCGAATGCCGGCCGCCCAGACTTTCAGGCTGGCGGGGATGACCTGGCCCTGGGCGGTGTGCAGGGCGTCGTGGGTCACCTGGCTGACAGATGAGCTGGTCAGTACGGTTACCCCGAGCTTCTCCAGGGTCTTGTGCACCGGCTGGCTAATGCGCTCCGGCAGGGCGGGCAGCACGCGCGGACCGGCTTCAATCAGGGTGATGCGCATGTTTTCCGGGCGGATACGATCCAGCCCGTACGCTGCCAGTTCGTGGGCGGCGTGATGCAGTTCGGCCGCCAGTTCGACGCCCGTGGCACCTGCGCCAACGATGGCGACGTCAATCAGCTCGGTGGTTTCACTCTGGCTGGCGTGGGCGCGCAGGTAGTGACTGAGCAATTGACGATGGAAGCGTTCGGCCTGGGCGCGGGTATCGAGAAACAGGCAGTGTTCGGCGGCGCCTTGGGTACCGAAGTCATTGGTGGTGCTGCCGACCGCGATCACCAGGCTGTCATAGCTCAGTTCACGCGCAGGCATCAGCTGCTGGCCAGCATCGTCCAGGGTGGCGGCCAGGCTGATGCGCCGTTCGCCGCGATTGAGACCACACATCCGCCCCAGTTGGAACTCGAAGTGATTCCACTTGGCCTGGGCCACGTAGTTCAGCTCGTCGCCCGAGGAGTTCAGTGAACCGGCGGCTACCTCATGCAGCAGCGGTTTCCAGATGTGGGTCAGGTTGGCGTCGACCAGGGTGATCTTGGCCTGGCCACGTTTACCCAGGGTTCTACCCAGGCGGGTGGCAAGTTCCAATCCGCCGGCACCGCCGCCGACAATTACTATTTGATGAGTCATTAGACACGCTCACAAGGCTTTTAAGGAAAGACGGTGAGTCGCTCTGGGCGAGCGCAAGGCAGCTCATAGCACCAGTCGACTCAGAAGACGGCTCAGCACGCCGAGGCCGATCACGACGATCACGATGATCAGCAGCAGTCGCCAGACCTTGAACGGCTGGCGTTCAACCTGATGCTGCGGAGCACTTAGGTATTGCTCGACGCGTTTTTGATCATCAGGGTTCAGGCGGCTGGACATAGAAGCCTCGAATAGGGGTGTCGATGGCGGGCTGAAGTGGTGGGCATTCTAGCTGCGCGGCTTATAAAGGCTCAACGCGCAAGGCATCACTCAGGCGGATAATGCCACCTTGTAGCACGCGGGCGGTAATTCCGCCGTGGCCGCGCATGGCTTGGAAGGTGCCTGACCCGAGGCGAGCTTCCAGGCGCGCGCAGGGTTGGCACCAGCCGGTGGTTTCCAGAATCGCCTGGCCGAGACGAAAGCGTCGGCCTTTGAGGCTGAACAGATTGATGCCGCTGATGGCGATATTACGGCGCAGCTCCTGTGGCGTTATCGGTTGCTCATCGGGACGCCCCATCAGGGCGCTGATCACTGCCAGATGCTCCCATTGGATCAGGGTGACCTGGCGCGCATTGCGCGGCCCGGGGCGGCTGTGGTCGCCGGTCAGGCCGGCCTCGCGGCGTGCTTCCACCGCATCCGGCACCAACATGTCACTGCGTGCGGCCGGGTGTACGCCAATCCAGCGTACGCAGCCCTGTTGAGGGACGTTGGCTATCAACTCCTGCAGAGGGCTCACAGGCTGATTCCGACATCAAAGAGCACGCTGCGGCCCAGGTTGTTGCGCAGAAAATCCGGCGCGTCTGGGTGAGCAAACAGCACCCGGGCAAATGTCGGGCCGACCAGCGACAGTGAGCGCCAGCCCTGGCGCAGGAATTCAGTCGGCGGTGGAAAATGGCTATTGAAGTCCGGAATGGCGCGTTTCAAATTGACGTAGGCGAGCAGGTCCAGCTCACCCAGGTCGAGGCCGCGCTCGCGGTAGTTGTGGGCCTTTTTGCGCAGCGTCGGGCTGAGTCGTTGTTGCAGTTCGCTGACGGCAATGCGCCGTGGCTTGGCTTCGCGGCGCACCAATTGACTGAGGGAAAAGGCGCTGCGGCGGCGTTCCAGTTCGGCGCGCCATTCGTCATTCAGGCGACGGCCTTCGTCCAGTACGAAGAACACCTCGAAGCTGGCGTCGCGAAACAGCACGTCGGGCGGCTCATGGCCGGCCGCGCTGAACTCATCGAGCCGGTGCACCACGTTGAGCGCCTGCAGCAGGCGCTGGCAAACCCAGCGCTCGCGCTCCCATTTGCGGGCGTTGGAGAGAAAGGCATTGGCTTGTTCGGCCTGGTGCGTGAGCAGGCGCAGGTAGTCTGAATCATCCATGGCCTCAGCTTAGCCTGCGTGGCACGGTTGTTGGTACCCCGGCGGCGTGGCGATCGGTCACCTTATAAAGAGGCGCGGCGGCTGTAGACTGCGGATATCGAGATAAATGGCAAGGAATCAGTCGTCATGATTGCCGCAGAACTGCTTTCGCCGACCAGTCAGGTGGTTGGCTGGCTGGTTTATCTGCCGCTGCTGTGCTGGGCGCTGTGGCGTGCGCCTTGGGTCGAGCTGTGCAGCGATCTGCGGCGTCAGCACCTGCTGGGCGGCACGGCGCTGGCGCTGTTCCTGCTGTGGCTGGTACGGCGGGACTTCGACTCCGGGTTGTCCTATCACTTTATCGGTATGACGGCCGTGACCCTGCTGCTGGATTGGCCGCTGGCGGTGCTGGTCGGCCTGCTCGCGCAGCTCGGTTTGCTCGCCTTGGGGCGGCAGGATCTGGCGGCCATGGGTGTGAACGGCTTGCTGCTGGTGGTGATTCCTGTGCTGGTGACCGAGGCCTGCGCGATATGGGTCGAGCGGCAGCAATCGCGCAACCTGTTCATTTATATCTTCTTTAGTGGTTTCTTTGCGGCGGCTCTGGCTACGTTGTTGTGCATCGGTGTGGGTTTCACCTGGCTGTGGCTGGATGGCCTGTTTCCAATGCCGCTGTGGCTGGAGGATTTTATTGGTTACCTCTGGCTGGTAATGTTCCCCGAGGCGTTTATCAACGGCATGCTGGTGACGGCGCTGGTGGTGTTCTATCCGGACTGGCTGGAGACCTTCAATCGCTCACGCTACCTGGCCGCGCCCTGGAAGGATGACGATCGCGCCGAGTGATTGGGCGACGAGCGCGACCACGGCTTATGCGGCCTTGAGCGGATCAGTGTTGGCGCGGCGGCAGGTCGCCAGAGAACAGATCGTCTTCCAGTGGGTTGCCGGGGATGGCGTGCTCTTCGGAGGCCCAGGCGCCCAGATCAATCAGCTTGCAGCGTTCGCTGCAGAATGGCCGGCTGGGGCTTTGTGGGCCCCATTCGACAGGGGCGTTGCAGGTAGGGCAGGTGACTAGGGGCGGGGTGCTCATACTTGGCCTCCACGTAGGCTCAGATAGAAATGATGCAGGCGTTCAACTTCGCTTTGCAGCCAGGCCAGGTCGCGGTCATTGAGCAGGACATCGTCGGCGTGGCGCAGGCGTTCTTCACGACTGGCTTGCGCCTTGAGAATGGCTTGTACCTGTTCGTCGCTGCTCTGATCGCGGGCCATGGTGCGTTGTATCTGCAGCTGCTCGGGCGCATCCACCACCAATACGCGCTGGGTCATTGTGTGCTGGCCGGACTCGATCAGCAGCGGCGACACCAGAATCGCATAGGGTGATTGTGCGCGCGCCAGGTACTGCATGATCTCCTGGCCGATCAGCGGATGCAGCAGGGCTTCCAGCCAGCGACGGTCATCCGCATTGGCAAAGATCCGCTTGCGCAGGGCCGTGCGATCAAGTTGGCCATCGGCTTGCAATAGCTCGCCGCCGAAGTGCTCGACAATCTTGCTGAGCGCCGGTTTGCCCGGCTCGACCACCCAGCGCGCCGCATGATCGGCATCGACCAGGTGCACGCCCAGGTCGATAAAGTGCTGAGCGACAGCGCTCTTACCACTGCCAATGCCGCCGGTAAGGCCAAGAATCCAGGGTTTCATATCAGCATGCGGCTCGCGTCAGTCAAATAACGCCGCGATTGTAGTGCAGCCGCTGATGGGCTGGCGAATCGGTAGGGGATGTGTTGTGCGGTGCGGGTGGGCTGTGGGCCTCAGTCAGCTGTTGTTGGGCTGACTCGAGGTCACAGCAGATGCCAGTTTACGTCTTAGCGGAATCCGGCAATTTGCAGATAACCGGAGGTGATCTGCTCGCCCCAGAGCAGCGCTATCCAGCCAGCAATCGCCAAGTACGGCCCGAACGGGATCGGCGTGCTGGTTTCGGCATTGCGCAGGCGCAGCATGATGATGCCGAGTACCGCGCCCACCAGTGACGACAGCAGGATGGTCAACGGCAAAACCTGCCAGCCACCCCAGGCTCCGAGCATGGCCAGTAGCTTGAAGTCGCCATGGCCCATGCCTTCCTTGCCGGTTACCAGCTTGAACAGCCAGTACACCGACCACAGGCTCAGGTAGCCGGCAATTGCGCCCCACAGGGCATCTTCAAGGCTGCTGAACAAACCAAAGCTGTTGGCGATCAAACCCAGCCACAGCAGCGGCAGCACCAGTGAGTCCGGCAGCAGTTGATGGTCAGCATCAATCAGGCTCATCGCCAGCAAGCCCCACGTCAGCAACAACATACCGCCCGCTTGCCAGGTAAAGCCAAAGTGCCAGGCGATATAAGCGGACAACAGGCCGCACGTTAGCTCTACCAGTGGGTAGCGCAGGCTGATGTGGGCTTTGCAGCTGGAGCATTTACCGCGCAGGAATAAGTAACTAATGACCGGGATGTTTTCCCAGGGTTTTATTTCGTGGGAGCAGTGCGGGCATTGTGAGTTGGGGAGAATCAGATTGAAAAACTCTGTCGAGGTCTCAGCGGGTAACTCCAGTACTTCACGGGCCTGCTCACGCCAGTCACGAAACATCATCTTGGGTAGGCGATAAACCACAACATTGAGGAAACTTCCGATTAGCAAACCGATCAGTAGTGCGCATAAAATAAAGGCCAGCGCGTAGCTGGCCAGAAAATCGATTATTGGCATAAGTTAAACAACGGCGCCAAGCTGGAAGATCGGTAGGTACATTGCAATGATCAGGCCGCCTATTAGTACGCCTAAAACCGACATGATCAGTGGTTCCATGAGACTGGTTAAACCGTCTACCGCGTTATCAACTTCCGCTTCATAGTAGCTGGCAACCTTGTCGAGCATCATGTCTAGTGCGCCGGATTCCTCGCCGATGGCGGTCATTTGTATTGCCATGGATGGGAACACCGCTGTAGTCCGCATGGAGAAATTAAGTTGCATACCAGAGCTTACGTCTTGTTTAATTTTATTAACGGCGTCCTTGAATACCACGTTTCCGGTTGCTCCGGCAACGGAGTCAAGCGCTTCTACTAAAGGAACGCCAGCAGCAAACGTGGTGGCCAGGGTGCGCGCGTAGCGGGCTACAGAAGACTTGTAAATGATGTCGCCAACAATCGGTGCCTTGAGTGCAGTGCGGTCAATCCAGTTGCGGAATTTCTCTGACCGTTTTTTCGTTTCTGAGATAGTGTAAATCGCCAAAAATGATCCCAGTAAAAATACGAACCACCATTTCTGGAGTGCTTGAGATATGCCAATAACGAATTGGGTGAATGCTGGGAGTTCTGCATTGAAATTTGCGAAAACTGCTTCGAACTGTGGGACTACTTTAATTAGCAATATTGCTGAAACAATGACTGCAATTACGACTACCGCTATAGGGTAGTTCATTGCCTTCTTTATTTTTGCCTTCAGTGCCTCGGTTTTTTCTTTGTATGTGGCAACGCGATCAAGCAAGTCCTCTAAGGCGCCTGCTTGCTCGCCGGCATCGACCAGATTGCAGAAAAGGTCATCGAAGTACAGCGGGCGAGTGCGGAGCGATGCAGCGAAGCTATTGCCTGCGGCGACATGCTGTTTGATGTCGTCAACCAGCTTGCGCATATTTGGGTTTTCCAATCCCTCACCAATGATTTCAAACGACTGCAGTAGTGGTACGCCGGCTTTCATCATGGTGGCCATTTGCCGTGCAAACAGAGCAATGTCCGTTGGAGTTATTTTTTTGCCTGCACCAAATAGCGAAATAGATTTCTTGCGCACCTTGGTTGGGTTGATGCCTTGTTTCCGCAGTTGAGCCTTGATTAGGGCAGGGCTTTGGCCGCTTGTTTCACCCTTGATCTTGGTGCCCTTTTTATCCGTACCTTCCCAAGCAAAGGTGCTGGTTTTTATTGCTTTAACGGCCATCTGTTAGTCCTTTGTCACGCGGTTCACTTCTGCGAGGCTGGTGACGCCTTGCATGGCCTTCAGCAGTGCTGAGGTACGAAGGTCGTTAAAGCCGTCTTTGCGCATCTGTATGGATATATCAATAGAGTTGCCTTCCTCCATGATAATCCGTTGCAAGGCTGGCGTGTTTTTAACCACTTCATAAATACCGACACGGCCTTTGTAGCCACCATTGCAGTTTTCGCAGCCAATCGGCTCATAAATCTTGAAGGTGCCGATTTTGTTTTCCGGGAAGCCCTCCTCAAGCAGCGTCTCTCGTGGGATCTGAATTTCTTTCTTGCAGTGGCTACACAGCTTGCGTGCCAGACGTTGAGCAATGATCAGGTTCACTGAGGTGGCAATGTTGAAGGAGGGGACGCCCATATTGCGCAGGCGAGTCAGGGTTTCTGCTGCGCTGTTGGTGTGTAGCGTCGACATCACCATATGGCCTGTCTGCGCTGCCTTGATGGCGATGGATGCTGTATCCAGATCGCGAATTTCACCGACCATGATGATGTCAGGGTCTTGGCGCAGGAATGATTTTAGCGCTGCGGTAAAATCCATCCCCTGCTTGGGGTTGACGTTGACCTGATTGATGCCTTCCAGGTTGATTTCCACCGGGTCTTCGGCTGTCGAGATGTTCACGTCAACGGTGTTGAGAATATTCAGGCCTGTATAGAGAGATACTGTTTTACCCGAGCCGGTAGGGCCGGTCACCAGTATCATGCCTTGGGGCTGTTTGAGTGCTGTCATGTACAGCTCTTTTTGCGACTCTTCATAACCCAGGGCGTCGATGCCCATTTGTGCGCTGGCTGAGTCAAGAATCCGCATCACGATTTTTTCGCCCCATAGGGTTGGGCAGGTGCTGACGCGGAAGTCGATCGATTTGGTTTTGGATATGCGCATCTTAATGCGCCCATCCTGGGGTTTGCGCCGTTCGGAAATATCCAGGCCGGCCATAACCTTTAGGCGCGCGGAGATGCGTGGTGACAGCTGGATTGGCGGGCGGGCAATTTCCTGCAGAATGCCGTCGGTGCGGAAACGCACTCGATAGGTCTTTTCGTAAGGCTCGAAGTGCAGGTCTGACGCGCCGCCTTTTATGGCGTCTAGCAGCATTTTGTTAACAAAGCGCACAACCGGGGCATCATCGGCGGCGTTGCTCTCACCTTGATCCTGTCCGTCCTCATTGGCGCTTTCAATGTCGAGGCCATCAAGGTCAATGTCATCAAGCTCGCCCATGCCGCTTGAGCCGGCATCGAAGAACTTGTCGATGGCGTCTCCGAGTTTGTCGTCTTCGACAAGGATCGCCTCGGTATTCATGCCTGTGCTGAACTGAATGTCAGTAATGGCTTGGTGATTGGTGGGGTCGGAAACGGCCACAAACAGTTTGTTGCCGCGCTTGTACAGGGGGAGTGTACGGTGCTGGCGAACTAGTTTTTCTGACACTATATCTTTTGGCTGACTCTCCTTGTCGATGGAGTGGAGGTCAACGAAGGAGACGCCAAACTGTTCTGATGCAAGCTCCGCAAGGATTCGGCTTTTGACTAGCTTATTCTGCACAAGGTAAGTAACCAGCGACAGCTTATTACGCTGGGCTTGGCTTTGGGCTTGCTGGGCGGTTTTTTCATCCAGCAGCTCAGCCAGAACCATCTGTCGGGCAAGACCGGTCAGGGACACGCTATCGTTCATTGCAGGCTCCATAACAATGCCTGCGTTATAGCCTAGTTGACCGGGGCTGCCAAATGTATGGGGTGTGGGTGACA
This sequence comes from Pseudomonas sp., assembly GCF_049653025.1. Lineage (GTDB taxonomy): Bacteria > Pseudomonadota > Gammaproteobacteria > Pseudomonadales > Pseudomonadaceae > Aquipseudomonas. The sequence continues at coordinate 107,134 of NZ_JBASFM010000013.1, forward strand.
AAAAAGGGCAGTTAGTGCCTGGAAGGTGGTGGGTGAAACCGGCCTTGAGCATGCAGGGTGCATGTCATGAGTCGATTCTTAAGTTGGCACGCAACCTGCTTTGGTTAACTCAGGTCGTTGACCTAAACACACTTAGGAGATTTTTATGAAAGCTCAGTTGCAAAAGGGTTTTACCCTGATCGAATTGATGATCGTGGTTGCGATCATCGGTATCTTGGCTGCTGTAGCACTGCCGGCATACCAGGATTACACCATCCGTGCGCGTGTAACTGAAGGTGTTGGTTTGGCCTCTAGTGCTAAACAGCTGATTGGTGATAGCTCGGGCACAGCAGCTGAATTGTTAGCAAGTGCGAACGTCTGGAATGCTCAGGCAGGTGGTGCGGGCGCGCTTAGTAAGTATGTCAACAGTGTGCAAATTGCTCCGGCAACCGGTGAGGTTACCGTTACGTTTAACAATGCTAACGTTGGTAACATTCCTGCGAACGCGACACTGGTATATACCCCTTATGTCCAGAACGCAGCGGGTGCGCCTACTCAGTTGGGTGGTAGCTTTGCAGCTGGTGTGACTGGTTCTATCGACTGGGGCTGCTCTTCTGTTTCTAATGCTGTGTCCGCTGCTCGTCTTCTGCCACGGCTGACGCCCGGTACTCTGCCTGGCCAGTTTGCTCCAAGCGAGTGCCGTTAAGTTTTAAACTAGCTCTGCATGGCGTTTAGTTATGTTTTGCTGCTAACAAAAAGCCTCCTTAATGGGGGCTTTTTGTTTACTGGGTAAATGAGGTTTATCGATGAAGATCGGGCGGTTGCAAGCGTTTGCCATTCATCTGCTGATTAGTTCGGTTATTTTTGCTGCGTTGCTGGGTGCGATGTGGTTGTGGTTTTTCCCCGGTGCTTTATTTGCGGCTGCGGGTGGCTGGCAGGGCGTACAGATTATTGCCTTGGTCGATTTGGTTTTGGGGCCATGCCTGACGTTGGTTGTATTTAACCGCCGTAAGCCGGCCGCTGAGTTGCGCCGTGACTTAACGCTTATTGGCCTGATGCAGGTTGTGGCGCTGGCAGGTGGGGTATATGCGGCCCATTTGGTTAGACCGCTGGCGGTGGTGCAGGTCTTCGACACCTTTTATGCGCACAATCAAGAGAGTTTTTCCACCAAGGGGTTGGATCTAGAGGCTCAGAAGAGGCTTACGGGTTGGTTGCCCAGATTTTACTATGTGCCCGTGCCGGGTACGCGGGAAGAGTTCTTGCAGCAACATATAAAAGACGTTCTGAATGGTGCCACACCTTTGCAAGAGCGTTACGACTTGTTTCAGCCAATGCCTGACGCGCCTGAGCAGCTAGGCGCGCTGTTGCGGGCTGGAAGCAAAGAGGTGGATGGTTGCTTGCGTGTAGATATTGAGAGTGCCTATACAAAAGGTTCTGTCTGTGTCGATACCCAGCGCATGCGGCTGTACGACTTTATCGAGACTCAGTGAACCCAGTTTGTTGCGTGCGGCTTTGCTATTTTTGGCTAAAGGCTAAGCCGCATCGACAAATCCACCGCCTTTACATCCTTGGTCAGTGTGCCAATCGAGATATAATCCACTCCCGTATTGGCGATTGAGCACAAAGTGCTTTCGTTGACCCCGCCCGAAGCCTCCAGTTTGGCCTGGCCTTGGGTGAGGGTTACGGCCTGGCGCATTTCGTCCAGGCTCAGTTCATCAAGCATGATGATGTCGGCCCCAGCGCCCAGTGCCTGGCGCAGCTCTTCCAGGCTCTCCACTTCCACTTCCACCGGCTTGCCGGGTGCGATTCTCTGCGCGGCGGTTACGGCTTGGGCGATGCCGCCGCAGGCGGCGATATGATTTTCCTTTATAAGAAAGGCGTCGTACAGGCCGATGCGGTGGTTGTGGCAGCCGCCTTGGGTCACGGCGTACTTCTGCGCCAGGCGCAGGCCGGGCAGGGTTTTGCGGGTGTCGAGCAGTTTTACGGCGGTGCCTTGCACCAAGTCGGCGTAGTGCTGGCAGCGGGTGGCGACGGCGGAGAGTGTTTGCAGGAAGTTGAGTGCGCTGCGTTCGCCGGTGAGCAGGGCGCGGGCGGGGCCTTCCAGTTCAAACAGCACCTGGTTGGGCTCGGCGCGTTGGCCGTCTGTGACTTGCCAGTGCACAGCGACCCGTGGGTCAAGCTGGCGAAATACGGCATCTACCCAGGCGGTGCCGCAGATGATGGCGGAGTCGCGGGTGATGACCGTAGCGTGGGCCAGGCGTTCTGCGGGAATCAGTTGGGCGGTGATGTCGCCGCTGCCTATGTCCTCAGCCAGAGCGCGGCGAGCGTTGGCCTCGATTTCGTTGGCGAGGTCGGCGAGGATTAGGTTGGCCATGCTGGGCTCCATTAAGCTGAATGTGCCGATTATAGGGACTGGTGCTCATCCGTGCAGCGTTTGCGCGTGGTTAGTGGGCGCTCTGCGGCTATGCTGATAAAGGTTCTTCGTTAGCTGCGTGCTGCTGCGGCCTGCTAATAGGTGCGTTGGTCGTATGCAGGTAACCGTTGGGAAGCTGTGGCGCTGCATCTGTGACCTGGATCATGTCTGGAGGAAAAGTCAGCTTGGTATGCGCGCGCGCATCCCTATAATGACTTTACTTTTTAGAATTGTTGACGCCAGGCCTTTGACGTTACGGATGACGCTCAGTTGATCGCTGTGCAGATCGGTCCGCCCAAGAGGGGCAGTCTGCAGGAGATACGCAATGAAGACTGATGCGAATGTGGTGCACCTGAGCAAGGTGAACCCTGAGCAACCGCCCATTTCACCGGTAGGAAGACTGCCTGTGGCGCTGACAAACGTGCGTGACAAAGCGGCGCAACAGCTGAAAGTGGCGTTGCAGACGCTGTTCGACAATGCGGACGATACGCTGTTCGAGATGGCGGATCGCGCCACCAGCAACGCTGAGCAGAACGCATTCTTTGAGGCCATGCGTGATTTGCGCCTGAAACGCAAAAATATCGAGCGTGGTTTTCTGCAGAAGGTCTTCGAGGCCTTCGCTACCCTCAATCAGTATGAGATCGGCAAACCAACCCCGCTGGATGCCGTGTCGTACGACACCCTGTCGCTGGTGCAGAACGACGAGCTGGAAGAGTCGGTGGCACTGGACGCCATGGTGGCCAAGGTCATCAGCCGCGATGGCACGGCGCTGAACCACCTGACCACGCGTTTCAATGCCATGGTCAGCAAGAAGCTCGATGACAAGAGCAACCCCGTCGGGCCGATGAGCCTCTGCGAGTTCTTTCTCGATGCCTGCAGCAGCCTGGGCGTCGAGATCAAGGTCAAGCTGATCATTCTCAAGCTGTTCGAGAAATATGTGCTCAGCGATCTCGATCAGCTGTATGCCGAAGCTAACCAGGCCTTGATCACTGCAGGCGTTTTGCCCGAGCTGAAGTCGGCTCCGGCGCGGCGTAATCCTGCGCGTGCTAGCGCTGCGACGAGCGGCACCCGGCAAGAGGCGGGTGTTGAGTTGGCTGGCGAGTTTGCCGATGAAGGTGTCCAGGAAGTCTTTGGCGCGCTGCAGGAATTGCTGTCGCAGGCGCGCGGCACTGCCGTCCCACGGCGTAACCGCCCTGCGGACGCCATGCCGATTTCCAGCAACGATTTGATGCGCCTGCTTTCGCACATGCAGCAGCGCGCACCGGCGCAGGTCAGTGATGATTTTGATCTGCGTGAGCAGCTTGAGGGCTTGCTGACTCGTGCCAGTGCCAAAGCGGGCAAGGCGCGGGTGGTCGGCGAGGTTGATGAAGACGTCATCAACCTGGTGTCGATGCTGTTCGAATTTATTCTCGACGACCGCACCCTGCCTGATTCGCTCAAGGCGCTGATCGGCCGTTTGCAGATACCCATGCTGAAAGTGGCGGTGATCGACAAGACCTTCTTCAGTCGCGGCAGCCATCCTGCTCGCCGCTTGCTCAACGAAATCGCTTCCGCGGCCTTGGGCTGGGGCGATCAGGACGATACGCAGCGCGATAGCCTGTATCAGAAGATCGAGCAAATCGTGCAGCGCTTGCTCAACGATTTTGTCGACGACCCGGTGATCTTCTCCGAGTTGCTGGCCGATTTCCTCGCCTTTACCGGCGACGAGCGCCGTCGTAGCGAATTGCTTGAACAGCGTACCCGCGATGCTGAAGAGGGCAGTGCCAAGGCCGCCTTGGCACGTCGTGAGGTTGAGCAGGCATTGAATGAACGCCTGCTCGGCAAGACCCTGCCGGAAGTGGTGGTGCGTTTGCTGCAGGAGGCCTGGAGCAAGGTGCTGATGCTCACCTGCCTGAAGCACGGCGTTGAGTCTGCTGAATGGCAGTCGGCCCTGGCGACCATGGATGAGCTGGTCTGGAGTGTCGAGCAGCATGAGGAGCCAGAGGCGCGCATGCGCTTGCTGGAAATGGTTCCGGGGTTGCTCAAGGCCCTGCGCGAAGGCATGGCCAGCGCGGCCTTCGATCCGTTCTCCACGGGTGAGTTCTTCAGCCAGCTGGAGGCGCTGCATGTGCAGGCCTTCCAGCGCTTCAAGCGCAGCCTGCCGGAAGAGGGCAAGCCGCAAGACGCTCAACCCGAGCTTGTGGACGTCGATGAGCAGCAGCGCGCCGCGCTGGCCGAGGCTGGGATCGATCTGCCGCTGCTGGAGCTGCCAGCCGCAGAGCCAGTTGAAGAGCCGGCGATGGTCGAGGTGGTCGAGGAGATCGTTCTGCTGGCACCGGGTGAGCTGCGTGCCGCAGAGCCGGAGGCTAGCCTGCCTGACGATGATGAGTCGTTGCTGCAGGTGGATAACCTGCGTGTGGGCAGTTGGGTCGAGTTTCAGGAGGACGAGGAGCATAAGCTGCGTTGCAAGCTGGCGGCGGTAATCAAGCCCACCGGCAAATACATCTTTGTGAATCGCACTGGCATGAAGGTGCTGGAAAAGACCCGTATGGGCCTGGCCGTGGAGTTCCGCCGCAGTGCCATCCGTTTGCTGGACGATGCCTTGCTGTTTGATCGGGCGCTGGAGTCGGTAATCGGCAACCTGCGCAAGCTCAAAGGGGCCTGATCAGGTCTTGTTCCCCCGGCGACTGGGTTCTGCAGTCGCCGCTATTTCTGCCTGCGTTCCTAGCTCACGGCTTTGCCTTGGTTGGCTCGCCAATTGGCCATCTGCATTGCCGCGCAGATGGCTAGTGCTTGGCCCTGCGCGCGGCCTGCTCTAGAGTGAGGGCTCTTCAAGGAGCCTTTATGCAGCTGGATTCCACCAGTGGCTGGTGTCATGGCGTTCACCACTGCCCGTCCCCCAACTTCAATCAGCGCCCGCAAGCGGAAGTCTCCCTGCTGGTGATCCATAACATCAGCCTGCCGCCTGGGCAATTCGGTACCGGCAAGGTGCAGGAGTTCTTTCAGAATCGCCTGGATGCCGCTGAGCACCCGTACTTTGCCAGCATCGCCAGCCTGCAGGTTTCTGCGCACTTCTTGATTGAACGCGACGGCGCGATCACCCAGTTTGTTTCCTGCAACGAGCGGGCGTGGCATGCGGGCCAGTCGCGTTATGCCGAGCGGGAAAACTGCAATGATTTTTCCCTGGGCATAGAACTTGAGGGTACGGACGAGCTGCCTTTCAGTGATCAGCAGTATGCTGCGCTGACTGCTCTGGTTCGCGTCCTGCAAGATGCTTATCCGGCCATCACCACACAGCGGATCTGCGGGCATAGCGATATCGCGCCAGGGCGCAAGACCGACCCTGGCCCTGCATTCGACTGGCAACATTTGCGTACGGCATTGCAGCAAGACAAGGAGCCAACATGAGTTTTATGGTGCTACTGCTGGTGCTCTGGGTTGAGAAGTTCTCGGCCTGGCGCAACCGAATACAACACGACGGTCCCTGGTTGCGCCTGTTGGTCACGACCGAAGGCCAAGCGCAGTGGGCGGCGCGGCCCTGGTTGGCTTTGGCGCTGTTGGTGGGGCTGCCGCTGTTGGTTCTGGCGTTGCTGCTGGTGGTGCTTGAGTCCGTCGCCTATGGCTGGCTGGCTTTTCCGGTGCACTTGCTGGTGGTGATTTACAGCCTGGGGCGCGGTGATCTGCTGGCCGCGCTCGGACCGTTCCGCGATAGCTGGCGGCGCGGTGATGCCGAAGCCGCCTATCTGGTGGCGCGCCGTGACCTGGCCCTGGAGGAGGATGAAGCCGGTGCGCTGCTGTACAGCGTCCAGGGGCATCTGGTCTGGCAGGCCTACCAGAGCTTCTTCGCAGTGATCTTCTGGTATGCGCTGCTGGGGCCATTGGCTGCACTGGCCTATCGCTTGCTCGCCCTGGCCGCCGAACATGCCACGCTGCCAGCCTTGCGTGAGAGTGCCGTGCAGGTGCGCCATGGCCTCGACTGGCTGCCGGTGCGCGTGCTGGCGGCCAGCTTTGCCCTGGTCGGCAACTTCGCCGGAGTTAGCCGGGCGCTGCTGCACGAGCTGCTCAGCTGGGACATCAGCGCCGCGCAACTAGTGATCAATACCGCGCGCGCCGCTGGCGAGACGCCGGAGCCGGTGATCGGCGAGGCGGGTGTCAGCAGCCTGGACGGCTTGTGGCAATTGCTGGTGCGTGCGGCGGTGCTCTGGTATGCGGTGTTTGCCTTGTGGGCGCTGCTTATCTAAGAGCCTGCTTATGATCTGCTGCGCGTTGGTCCCGCTGCGTTAAAAACAGGCTCGGAATGCTCATTTACAACTCGTAAACTCCGCTTCCTCGCCTGTTTTCGCCTTGCATTACTCTAGCTCGCGAGATCATAAATCGGCTCTAAGGCTGCTCGTCGTTGTTCCACAGCCAGGCGGCACCGCGTACGCCGCTGGAGTCGCCATGCCGGGCTTGCAGCAGGCGGGTGTTGACCTGGTCGGAGAACACATAGCGCGGCAGCAGCGGCATGACCTGGACATACAGCGCCGCCACGTTGGACAGGCCGCCGCCGAGCACGATCACCTGCGGGTCGATCAGGTTGATGACTGAAGCCAGTCCGCGCGCCAGTTGGTCGCAGTAGGTGCTCAGGGCGTGCTGCGCTGCGTCATGGCCTGCTTGTGCGGCTGCCACCAGGGCGTTGGCGTCCAGGCCAAGGGCGCTGCGCGCCGCCCAGCCTGGGCCGCTTAAAAAGGTTTCGATGCAATCGTCCTTGCCGCAGTAACAGCGTCTGGCCGGGCCGTCCTCGGCGCGTCGCCATGGCAGCGGGTTGTGCCCCCATTCGCCGGCGATGGCATTGGGGCCGCTGAGCAAGCGGTTGTGAATCACCAGGCCGCCGCCCACGCCGGTGCCGAGGATGACCCCGAATACGCTGTTGGCACCTGCGCCGGCACCATCGCAGGCTTCCGAGAGGGCAAAGCAGTCGGCGTCATTGGCTAGGCGCACCGGGCGTTGTAGGCGCTGTTCGAGGTCGCCCTGCAAGTCCTGGCCGATCAGGCACAGCGAATTGGCATTCTTGATTCGCCCGTGGTCGGGGGAGCGGGTGCCGGGGATACCGACGCCGACACTGCCGCGGCCGCCCAGTTCGCGCTCGCAATCTTCAACTAAGCTGGCAATCAGGGCGACAGTCGCGCAGTAGTCGCCTTGTGGCGTTGGCGCGCGACGGCGTAACGCTTGTTGGCCGTTTTCCAGGGCGATGATTTCGATTTTGCTGCCGCCCAGGTCGACGCCAAGCTTTAACGATGTGCGCATCATTAACCTTAAGTTACAGAGGTTGAGGTCGATAAGAGGTATACATGACGCCATGCTCGACCGCTATTTTGTGACATTGATCACATTAATCTGCCCGTATTTACCCCGTTGATCCGAACACCGCAGGTCGAGCAGCAAGGGACACGCAAGCCGCCGTCTGAGATTCTGTGCGGCCGAATTGTCACCTTATACGACAATAATTAGAACTGGAGACGTCCTGTGAAGACCGTGTTGTATCCGGCCATCGCGCTTATGAACCGCCTCAGCTTTGGCATGAAGTTCAGCCTGATCAGTGTGCTGTTCTTCCTGCCCATGCTGGTGACCAACTTCTACCTGGTACGTGACTCCTATCGGCAGTTCATCAGCACCCAGGCCGCTCTGGAAAGCATTGACCTGCTCGGCGAAAGCCTGACGCTGCGGCGCAATCTGGAGGATTTTGTCGACCTGATCGAAGTCAACGCGATGATCGGCCAGTCCGGTCAGGCGGGCGATCTCGAGACCCGTGTGGGCAAGCTGCACAGCAGCATCGCGGAGTCGCTGCAGGGGCTGGCCCCGGTGGTACATGAGGCCGAGCAGATCGAAGAATTCAACGGCAAGCGCGATCAGCTGATTGCCGAGCTGGCTGCCGTGCAGAGCGAAAACTCTCTGCAAGGCAAGATTGCCCTGGCCGAGAAGCTGCTGGGCAGTTCCCAGGTGTTTATCAAGCTGGTCGCCAGCCAAGCCGGCCTGAGCCAGGATCGTCAGGGCTCGGTGCGGCAGCTGATCGAACTGGTCACCGTGCTGACCCCGAAAGTCAGCGCCACCCTCAGTGAAGGGCGCGCCGTCGGTGCCTATTCGTTGGGGCAGGGCTTTCTCAACTCGTCGGCCAGTACCAAGTTTGACGAGCTGTTGCTGGAGCTGGAGAAGCTTCACGCCGAGTACGGCCTGAACGTGCAGGCGACCTTGAGCAGCAGCCCGCAGGCCCGCGCGGCGCTGGCCACGCAGGCCGCGGCCAGCCTGGAAACCCTGAAAAGCAGTGCGGTGATGTTCGAGGACAAGGTGGTGGTCGCCGACTCGCTGGACATGCCGTGGGTGCAGTTCTACGCCGATGTCAGCGCTTCGATGGAGCAGACCTATCAGCTCAACGATGCGGTGCTGGTGTTCCTCGACAAGCAACTGCAGGTACGCCTGCAGGAAAACCGCACGCAGATGATCCTGCTGGTCGTGGCCCTGGTGGTGGTGTTCCTGCTGATCGTCTACCTGTACGGCGGCTTCTACGTCTCGATCCGCACCACCCTGAAGAGCCTGGGTCAGGTGATGAACCAGGTGGCAGCGGGCGACATGACCGTCAGCTTCAAGGCACAGAGCCAGGACGAGCTGGGCGAGCTGGGTCAGGTGTTCAACGAGACCGTGGGCAAGATCCACGAGCTGATCGAGCGTGTGGGGCAGACGGTGGTCGAGGTCGAGCGTCAGGCCGATCGCGTGCAGCATGTTTCGGCGGAAAGCAATCAGGCCGTGGCCGGGCAGCGTGGGCAGATCGACCAGATCGCCACCGCGATGAACCAGATGTCCGCGACCGCGCAGGAGGTTGCGCACAGCGCCGCCGCCGCGGTTGGCAGCGCGCAGAGTGTCAATGATGAGACGGTGAGTGGGCGTGCCCTGGTCGAGTCCCAGGTTGGTAGCATTCAGCGTCTGGCTGGTGAGATTGACCAGTCAGTAGCGGTGATCAACAAGCTGGCCAGCGACAGCGCCTCGATCAGCCAGGTGCTGGATGTGATCAAGGGCATCGCCGAACAGACCAACCTGCTGGCGCTCAACGCGGCCATTGAGGCGGCGCGTGCCGGCGAGCAGGGCCGCGGTTTTGCCGTGGTGGCCGATGAGGTGCGCAATCTGGCCAAGCGCACCCAGCAGTCCACCGAGGAGATCGAGAAGATGATCGCCAAGCTGCAAGGCGGTGTGGGCGCGGCGGTCAAGGCCATGAATATCAGCCATCAGATGGCCGACAGCACGGTCAGTGAGTCGGGCAAGGTGCAGCAGGCCCTGGAGAACATCCTTGGTGCGGTCGGCATGATCGTCGACCAGAACCAGCAGATTGCCACCGCTGCCGAAGAGCAGACCGCTGTGGCCCACGATATCGACCAGAACATCGTCGAGATCAGCCAGGCCGGCGAACGTACCGCCGAAGGGGCCAGCCAGACCGAGCAGGCCAGCCGCGAGCTCTCGGGTTTGGTGGCGCGCCTCAAGCAGTTGATCAGCGCCTTCCGCGTCTGATTGTCTGCCCCATAAAAAAGGCCCGCCACACTGGCGGGCCTTTTTTATGGGGGTTAGGTCGGCTTAGCGATCCCAGCCGAACAGTTCGGCGGCATTGCGGCTGCTGGCGCTGGCCAGTTGTTCCGCGCTGATTCCACGTAATTCGGCCAGGGCTGCGCAGATATCCGGCAGGTATTCCGGGCTGTTGCGCTGATTGGGGTGCATGGCGGGGGCCATGTCCGGGGCGTCGGTTTCCAGCACGATGGCCTCCAGTGGCAGCTGTGCCAGCACTTTGCGCAGACGTAACGCCTGCGGCCAGGTGGGCGCGCCGCCGAGGCCGAGTTTGAAACCGAGCTTAATGTACTCGCGGGCCTCCTCGATGCTGCCGGCAAAGGCATGAATGATGCCGCCGCGTGCCGGCCTGAGGCGTTTCAATGTGGCGATGGTTGCTGCATGGGCGCGCCGCACATGCAGCAGGGCGGGCAGCTCGAACTCGATGGCGAGTGTGAGTTGCGCCTCGAACAGCTGTTGCTGCTGCGCGCGATCCAGCTGTTCGAGAAAGTAGTCCAGGCCGAACTCGCCCACAGCGCAGAGCTTGGGGTGGCCGGCGAAGCGCGTCAGCCAGTCGCGCAGCTCGCCTAGGTGCTCAGGGCGATGTTCATCCAGGTAGACCGGGTGCAGGCCGAAGGCGGCGTACAGGTTGTCTTCGGCCTGTACCAGATCCCACACACGCTGCCAGTTGGCCTGATACACCCCCAGCACCACCAGTCGCTCGACGCCAAGATCGCGGCAGCGGGCTAGCAGCTCGCCGCGATCGGCATCGAAGTCGGGGAAGTCCAGATGGGTGTGGGTGTCGGTCAGGCGCATGGGCAGAGCATCGGCGATTTGTTGGCGTTGCGCCAGTCGACCAAGGCACGCCCAGCTAGTCGCCCGCGGGCTGGCGACTAGCTGGGCGTGAGGCCCTTAGTGATGCTCGCGGGTGGCGCGGAATTTCACGTCTGGCCAGCGCTCCTCCATCAGCGCCAGATTGACCCGGGTCGGGGCCAGGTAGGTGAGGTGGCCGCCGCCGTCCAGGGCGAGGTTTTCCACCGCCTTATTGGAGAATTCCTCGAGCTTCTTCTTGTCGCTGCAGTCGATCCAGCGCGCTGACCACACGGTGATCGGCTCGTAGGCGCACTCGACCTTGTATTCCTCTTTCAGGCGGCTGGCGACCACGTCGAACTGCAGCACGCCGACCGCGCCGAGGATGATGTCGTTGCTGCGCTCGGGGAAGAACACCTGGGTCGCGCCTTCTTCGGCCAGCTGCTGCAGGCCCTGGCGCAGTTGCTTGGATTTCAGCGGGTCCTTCAGGCGCACGCGGCGGAACAGTTCCGGGGCGAAGTGCGGGATACCGGTGAAGCCCAGGGCCTCGCCTTCGGTGAAGGTGTCGCCGATCTGGATGGTGCCGTGGTTGTGCAGGCCGATGATGTCGCCGGCATAGGCCTCGACCAGCATTTCACGCTCGCTGGAGAAGAAGGTCAGGGCGTCGCCGATGCGTACGTCCTTGCCCAGGCGCACGTGGCGCATCTTCATGCCCTGGCTGTATTTGCCCGAGCAGATGCGCATAAAGGCGATGCGATCGCGGTGCTTGGGGTCCATGTTCGCCTGGATCTTGAACACGAAGCCGCTGAACTTCTCTTCCACCGGCTCCACGGTGCGCTCGTTGGCCACCCGCGCCAGCGGTTTGGGTGCCCAGTCGACCACGGCGTCGAGTACATGGTCGACGCCGAAGTTGCCCAGCGCGGTGCCGAAGAACACCGGGGTCAGTTGGCCGTCGAGGAATTCCTGTTGGTCGAACTCGTGGCAGGCGCCCTGCACCAGTTCCAGCTGCTCGATAAAGCGCTCGTACTCGTCGCCCAGGTGGGCGCGGGCCTCATCCGAGTCGAGGTGCTGAATGATCTTGGTTTCGGTGCGCTCATGGCCGTGACCAGCGGTGTAGACAATGATGTAGTCGTCGGCCAGGTGGTACACGCCCTTGAAGTCGCGGTAGCAGCCAATCGGCCAGGTGATTGGCGCGGCCTTGATCTTCAGGACGGCTTCGATCTCGTCGAGCAGTTCGATCGGGTCGCGGATATCGCGGTCGAGCTTGTTGATGAAGCTGACGATGGGCGTGTCACGCAGGCGGCACACGTCCATCAGGGCAATGGTGCGCGGCTCCACGCCCTTGCCGCCGTCGAGCACCATCAGCGCGCTGTCTACTGCAGTCAGGGTGCGGTAGGTGTCTTCCGAGAAGTCTTCGTGGCCGGGGGTGTCGAGCAGGTTGATCATGTGCTCGCGGTAGGGGAACTGCATCACCGAGGTGGTGATGGAGATGCCGCGCTGCTTTTCCATTTCCATCCAGTCGGAGGTCGCATGGCGGTCGGACTTGCGCGACTTCACCGTACCGGCCACGGCAATCGCCTTGCCCATCAGCAACAGCTTCTCGGTAATGGTGGTTTTACCGGCGTCGGGGTGGGAGATGATCGCGAATGTACGGCGTTTGCCGACTTCGGTGGCCTGGATGGTCATTGTGCGGGAACCCGTCGACTGAATAGTCGGTCTGTCAAAAAAGGCGGCGATTATAACGGTAAACGTCGGTCAGCGCGGCGACCTGTAGTCAGGGGATAAAACCACGGTTTTTTCGCGCTTTGTGCAGCATTCCTGACGTTTTGTTTTGAATATAAAACGATCAATCAATAAGGCGACAAAGGGGGTCAAAAGCACGGCATTTTTTGATTGATCTCAGCCCCCCATGGCCCTAAAGTTCGCGCCCGAACGTCCATGCTGGCAACGATCCATCCGGCTCAAGTACTGACGACGAGAGGTTGCTCCGATGCGGGTAATCCTCGGCGACATGCCTTGGGAAGTAGGCGAACCAAAGTGGGGAAACTGATCAGACGTTCGGCTCGCGTGGGTTAACCGCCGAGCATCCCTAAATGGTGGGCAAGTGACTGCTATGCAGCCCTTGCCTGACTGAACGCGTTTTAACTGGTTCCGCCAACTGGAGTCCCAAGCATGTCGATCAAGGTCGAAGACTACTACGCACCCGCTACTTTTCAGCGCATGAAGGCGTTTGCCGACACCCAGGAAACCCCGTTCGTGGTGATCGACACCGCGATCATCAGCCAGGCCTACGACGACCTGCGCGCCGGTTTCGAGTTCGCCAAGGTGTATTACGCGGTCAAGGCCAACCCGGCCGCCGAGATCATCGAACTGCTGCGCGACAAGGGCTCGAGCTTCGACATCGCCTCGATCTACGAGCTGGACAAGGTGCTGGCCACCGGCGTCGGCCCGGAGCGCATCAGCTACGGCAACACCATCAAGAAATCCAAGGACATCCGCTACTTCTACGAGAAAGGCGTGCGCCTGTTCGCCACCGACTCGGAAGCCGACCTGCGCAATATCGCCAAGGCTGCGCCGGGTTCGAAAGTCTATGTGCGCATCCTCACCGAAGGCTCGACCACGGCCGACTGGCCTTTGTCGCGCAAATTCGGCTGCCAGACCGACATGGCCATGGACCTGCTGATCCTCGCCCGTGATCTGGGCCTGGTGCCGTACGGCCTGTCGTTCCACGTGGGTTCGCAGCAGCGCGACATCTCGGTGTGGGACGCGGCGATTGCCAAGGTCAAGGTGATCTTCGAGCGCCTGAAGGAAGAAGACGGCATCGAGCTCAAGTTGATCAATATGGGCGGCGGCTTCCCGGCCAACTACATCACCCGCACCAACAGCCTGGAAACCTACGCCGAAGAAATCATCCGCTTCCTCAAGGAAGACTTCGGCGACGACCTGCCGGAAATCATTCTGGAGCCAGGTCGTTCGTTGATCGCCAATGCCGGCATCCTGGTCAGTGAAGTAGTGCTGGTGGCGCGCAAGTCGCGTACCGCTGTCGAGCGCTGGGTGTACGTGGACGTGGGCAAGTTCAGCGGCCTGATCGAAACCATGGACGAGTCGATCAAGTTCCCGATCTACACCGAGAAGAAGGGCGAGATGGAAGAGGTGGTGATCGCCGGGCCGACCTGCGACAGCGCCGACATCATGTACGAGAACTACAAGTACGGTCTGCCGCTCAACCTGTCGATCGGCGACCGCCTGTACTGGCTGTCCACCGGTGCCTACACCACCAGCTACAGCGCGGTGGAGTTCAACGGCTTCCCACCGCTGAAGTCGTTCTATTTGTAAAGAGCGTGTCAGCTTGAAAACCCCACCCATTGGTGGGGTTTTTTATGCCTGCGATTTGCCGCGAGGGCGTGGTTTTGCTGCGTTTCGCGCCATTGGTCGAGGTGCGACAAAAAATAATGAGAATAGTTCTCTGTAAGTATTGCTACTGCAAATGTAAATAATTACTATCTCGCCCGCTTTAGATCATCCCCCTCTCGCCAACAGTCAAAAACAGAGAGCGGGGGCATCTTTTTATCAGGGGAGAGTCCATGTCCATCCGTAGCCGCAAGCATCACAAGAGCAGCCACCTTGCCGCGCTAATCGCTGCCGCCGTTCCCGTAATGGCATTTGCCGCCCAGGATGGCAGCACACAAAACGAGCTGAGCCTACCGGCTACCAATGTGACCTCCACTGCCGAAGTGCCTTACAAGGCGACCCGCAGTGCCAACAGCAAGCTGACCCAGCCGCTGTTGGACACCCCCAAGACCATTCAGGTGATCAAGAAGGAAGTGCTGCGCGAGCAGGGTGCCAACAGCCTGATGGAGGCGTTGCGCAACACCCCCGGCATCACCATGCAGCTCGGCGAGAACGGCAACACCTCCGCCGGCGATACCTTCACCATGCGCGGCTTCTCCACCCAGAACGCCACCTTCGTCGACGGCGTGCGTGACCTCGGCGCGGTCAGCCGCGATGTGTTCAACCTTGAACAGGTCGAAGTGGTTAAGGGTGCCGCCGGCTCCGACATCGGTCGTGGTGCATCGTCGGGCTATATCAATCTGATCTCCAAGCTGCCGACCCTGACCGACGAAACCTTCGGCACTCTGGGCTACGGCACTGCCGACAAGAGCAACCTCACTGCCGACATCAATCGCCAGCTCGGCGACACCTCGGCCTTCCGTCTGAATCTGATGCGTCGCGATGGCGATGTCGATGGCCGCGATTACGTCGACAACAGCAGCTATGGTGTGGCCCCATCGATTGCCTTCGGCCTGGATACCGCAAGCCGTCTGTACGTCTACAGCCAGCACGTGCATCAGGACAACACCCCTGATGGCGGTATTCCTACCATCGATATGGAAGGCTTCAAGAGCAACCTGGCCAATGCGACCCAGGCCGCGCGCCTGAATTCCGGTGGCAAGGTCGACAGTGACAACTACTACGGTTCTAAGGGCGACTACGAGCGCATCGATGCGGACATGCTGTCGATCAAGTTCGAACACGACCTTAACGACGTGACCACCATCCGTAACCTCTCGCGTTGGGGTGTGAGTGACAACGACCGCGTCCTCACCGGCATCAACGCCATGGCCGCGCCCACGGCCAATCCGGACAGCTGGACAGTGGCCCGCACGCGTCAGCTGCTCGACCAGCAGAACGAGATCCTCGCCAACCAGACCAATCTGACCACCGAATTCTTCACTTTCGGCCTGCGCAACGACCTGTCCGCCGGTATGGAGCTGATGAGCGAGAAGCAGCGTACCGAGAGCGCTGCCACGGCCTTGCAGGTTATCGACGGCGTGACCTATGCCGCGGTGGCGGTACCGAATGCCAATCTGTACGACCCCAATGTGCATGACGTGATGGGCAAGCCTTACAAGACCGGTGCGTTTGTCGATGGTAAGACCGAGACTGCCGCGCTCTATGTCTTCGATACCTTGCATCTGAACGAGCAGTGGTCGGTCAACGCCGGCATGCGTTACGAGCACTACAAGACCGAGACCGATGGTGCTTCGCTGGTGGCCATTGCAGCCACTCCTGCGACCAACGACTACCTGTTGACGCCTTCTAGTCTTGACGCTTCGGATAACCTGCTCAGCTGGAACGCTGGCCTGGTGTTCAAACCGCTGGAAAACGGCAGCATCTACCTGGCGTATGCCAACTCGCAGACCCCGCCAGGTAGCGGTAACTTCTCGCTGTCGAGCAGTGAAAGTTCGGCCGATAACCCAGGCCTGGATCCGCAGGAAACCAAGCACGTCGAGCTGGGTACCAAGTGGGACCTGCTGGACGAGCGCCTGAACGTGACGCTGGCAGCCTACCGCACCGAGAACGAGAACCAGGTCTCCTACGACTCGATCGCCCAGGTCTACTTCCAGGAAGGCAAGACCCGTGTTGATGGCGTCGAGCTGGCGCTGGTTGGGCAACTCACCAACTTCTGGCAGGTTTCCGCTGGCGTCGCCCATATGGAGACCAAGCAGATGGATCAGGCCAGCTTCAGCGCTACCAGCGGCGTCAGCCAGACCTCCGGCGTACGTTGGTCGCCAGACTTGACCGCGACCCTGTGGACGTCCTACACCCTGGGTGATGTGACCCTGGGCGGCGGTGCACGCTATGTTTCCGATCAGGACCGCTACGTTGTGGCCGGGGTTGATTCCGGCACCCAGAACATGCCGGAAATCCCATCCTACTGGGTGGCAGACGCCATGGCTGCCTACCGCGTGAACAAGAACCTCAACCTGCGTGTGAACCTGTATAACCTGACCGACGAGGAGTACATCGAGTCGCTGAACAACAGCGGTGCTCGTGCCCGTCTCGGCGCGCCGCGCTCGGCGATGTTCACCACCGAGCTGAGTTTCTGATAGCAACACCTGCTGTACCCGAAGCCTGCGCGCAAGCGCGGGCTTCTTGCATTTTGAATTTATCGAGAGGGTGCCGATGCTGCTGCATATCCCCCAGGTTCTGACCAAGCAGGAAGTCGCCCAGATTCGTGGCGAACTGGCCGCCCATGCGTGGGTCGACGGTGCGCACAGTTCGGGTGCCCAGGCGGCGAGTCGCAAGCGCAATCTGCAGTTGCCGGCGGACTCGCCCGTGTATACCGGTTTGGCCCGGCAGGTGGCGGATGCACTGGCGCGTCACCCGTTGTTTGCCTCCGCGGTATTACCGCGACAGATGCTGACGCCGATGTTCAACTGTTACGCCGGTGGGGGCCGCTACGGCAATCACGTCGACAGTGCTATCCAGCGCGATGCCCAGGGCAAGCCGGTGCGCACCGATGTGTCGACCACGCTGTTTCTGTCCGAACCGGAGGAGTACGAAGGCGGCGAGCTGATCGTCGAGGACACCTACGGTGAGCACGAAATCAAGCTGGAGGCGGGCGATGCCATTATCTACCCGGCCACCAGCCTGCACCGGGTCGAGCCGGTGACGGCGGGCTCGCGCATCGCCTCCTTCCTCTGGAGCGAGAGCCTGGTGCGGGATGCCTGGCAGCGCAAGATGCTCTTCGACCTGGACATGAACATCCTCAAGCTGCGCCAGCAACTGGGCGACAGCGAAGAAGTGGTAAGCCTGACCAGCACCTATCACAACCTGCTGCGGCAATGGGCGCAATGATGGCCAGCCTGCCGCCGCTTACGGCTATTCCGGCCGACCTGGTATCCGCCCGTGACTATGAGCGTTATGCCCTGGAGCGCTTGGACAGCAATGCCCTGGCTTACCTGCAGGGCGGTGCCGGCGACGAACTGACCTGCGCCGCCAACCTGGCTGCCTGGCAAGAGCTGGCAATAGTCCCGCGCATGCTGCGGGACCTACGCGGCGGCCATACCCGCTGTCAGCTGCTGGGCGATGAGTTGCAGCATCCGCTGCTGCTCGCCCCCGTGGCCTACCAGCAGCTGTTTCACCCCGAGGGCGAATTGGCCAGTGCGCTGGCGGCTGGGGTCATGGGCGGCGGCGCGGTGCTCAGCTGTTTTGCCTCCACCCGCCTGGAGCAGGTGGCAGAGGCCGCGCCCGGTCCGTTGTGGTTCCAGCTGTACTGGCAGGGCAATGGCGAGCGCACCCTGGAACTGGTTCGGCGCGCCGAGCAGGCCGGTTACCGGGCGCTGGTGCTGACTGTGGATGCGCCGGTGTCCGGGCTGCGCAACCGTGAGCAGCGGGCCGGCTTTCAGCTGCCGGCGGGGATCGCGGCGGTGAATATTGCCAGCCCAGCGGCGCTGCCCGAACTGGCTCCTGGTGCCAGCGCGGTGTTCGATGGCCTGCTGGCCGTGGCCCCGCGCTGGGACGACGTGCAGTGGTTGTGCCAGCAGACCCGGCTGCCGGTGCTGCTCAAGGGCATCCTGCATGCGGACGATGCGCGCCTGGCCATGCAGGCGGGTGCCGCCGGCATCATCGTGTCGAATCACGGCGGCCGCGTACTGGATTCGCAATGGCCGGCGGTAAAAGCCTTGCCGGGCATCCGCGCCGCTGTCGGACCGGGCGTGCCGGTGCTGGTGGACGGCGGCATTCGCCGTGGCACTGATGTGTTCAAGGCCATGGCCTTGGGCGCTTCGGCGGTGCTGCTCGGGCGGCCTTATATCCATGCCCTGGCAACTGCTGGTGCGCTGGGCGTGGCCCATCTGCTCAGGTTGTTGCGTGAGGAATTGGAAGTGGCCATGGCATTGAGCGGTTGTCGCACCCTGGACGACATAACCGTGGACTCGCTGCGGCGCAGCAGCGACTGGCCCTGACTGGCGGAGTGCGGCTGCCACGCCGGCCTAGGTAAAGGATGTGTAAACCCCAGCTGCGCTGCCTCCTTCGTTAATAGTTATCAAATAAAATAGCTTCTCGTTTGATGGTCGCGATCCGCGCGCCACACCATCGCCCCGCCTCAGTGCGCCGGCCTTAATGTAAGAGTGATGCATCGTGTTGAAGAAAACGCTGTTTCAGCTGCACTGGTTTTTCGGCATCACTGCTGGCCTGGTATTGGCCCTGATGGGGGTGACGGGGGCGGCCTATTCGTTCCAGGACGAGTTGATGCGTGCGCTCAACCCCGATGTGCTGCGGGTCGAGGTGCGTGACAGCGGTGTGCTGTCGCCGGCCGTGCTGGTGCCCAAGCTAGAGGCCGCGAGCCAGCAGCGGGTCGTCGGCCTGTGGCTGGATGTGCAGGGTGAGCGTGCCGCGCGGGTGTTCTTCGCGCCGCCGCCGGGTGAGCGTCGTGGGCCGTCGCGCTACTTCGATGCCTACAGCGGCGAGCTGCTCGGCGAGCCGCGCGGACAGGGGTTCTTCGACCTGATGCTGAAGCTGCACCGCTTCCTCGCCATGGGCGAGTACGGCAAGCAAATCACCGCGGCCAGCACCCTGATCCTGGTGTTCTTCTGCCTGTCGGGGCTGTACCTGCGCTGGCCGCGCCAAGCCAGCAGCTGGCGCGCCTGGCTGACCCTGGATTGGGCGCGCAAGGGCCGCAGCTTCAAGTGGGACCTGCATGCGGTGGCCGGCACCTGGTGCCTGGCGCTGTACCTGCTGGCCGCGCTGACGGGGCTGTATTGGTCGTATGACTGGTACCGCGAAGGAGCCACTGCGTTGCTCAGTTCTGAGCCGGGCGGCCAGAAGCGCGATGGTAAACGCGGCCCGCCACCGGCCGGGGAGCTGCCGCCGGTGAATTACCAGGCCGTGTGGGATGGCCTGCAACGCGCCGCCGGCAGTCAGCTGCGCAGCTACAACCTGCGCTTGCCGCCGGTGGCCGGGCAACCGGCGACGGTGTTCTACCTGCGTGATGATGCCGCGCACGAGCGTGCGTTCAATCAACTGGCACTCGATCCGTTGAGCGGCGAGCCAGGTAAGCACAAACGCTATGAGCAACAGGCGTTTGGCGACCAGTTGCTGACCAGCGTGTATGCCCTGCATGTGGGCAGCTACTTCGGCCTGACCGGGCGCATCCTGATGATGCTCGCCAGCTTGGCAATGCCGCTGTTCGCCATCACCGGCTGGCTGTTGTACCTCGACCGCCGGCGCAAGAAGCGCGCGATGCTCAAGGCGCGTGGCGCATTGCAGCCGAGTGCGGCAGGGGGCGATGGCTGGTTGATCGGCTTTGCCAGCCAGAGCGGTTTCGCCGAGCAATTGGCCTGGCAAACCGCCGGGCAATTACAGGCCGCCGGCCTGGCCGTCAACGTACAGCCCTTGGCCAAGCTCAATGAACAGATGCTGCGCCAGGCGCACAACGCGCTGTTCGTGCTCAGCACTTTTGGCGATGGCGAGGCCCCGGACAGTGCACGCGGCTTTGAGCGCAAGTTGCTCGGCCAGGCGCTGGGCCTCGGGCATTTGCGCTACGCCATGCTCGCTCTGGGCGACCGCCAGTATCAGCACTTCTGCGGCTTTGCCCAGCGGGTGCAAGGCTGGTTGGCTCAGCAGGGCGCGCGCAGCCTGTTCGAGCCGGTGCAGGTGGACGCCGCCGATGCGACCGCGCTGGCCAGCTGGCAGCGTCAGCTCGGCGAGCTGACCGGGGCCCAGCCGTTGCAGCAGGGCGAAACACCGCACGGCCTGTGGGCGCTGACGCGCCGCGAGCTGCTCAACCCGGGCAGCCAGGGCGCGTCGACCTACCTGCTGGGGCTGCGCGCCGAGCGAGCCTGCGCATGGGCGGCTGGCGATATTCTTGAAGTGCCACCGCGTCACGCCGAGGTCACGGTACAGGCCTGGTTGCAGGTGCATGCGCTGGATGGCAGCCAGATGGTCTGCCTCGATGGCCTGACCCAGTCGCTGCACCAGGCGTTGCGTGGCAAGCAGTTGCCCGAGCAGTTCACTCATCTGGTCGGCTTGCATGCCCAGGCTGTGCTGGACGCGCTGGTGCCGTTGGCCGCGCGCGAATACTCCATCGCCTCCTTGCCCAGCGACGGCGAGCTGGAACTGATCGTGCGTCAGGAGCGGCATGCCGACGGCTCGCTGGGGCTCGGCTCCGGCTGGCTGACCGAGGGCGCGGCGCTGCACGGCCAGCTGCTGGCGCGGGTGCGCCGTAACAGCGGCTTCCATGCGCCGGACGATGCGCGGCCGGTGATCCTGATTGGCAATGGCACCGGCCTGGCCGGGCTGCGCAGCCTGCTCAAGGCGCGGATTGTTGCGGGGCACACGAATAACTGGCTGCTGTTCGGCGAGCGCAATGCCGCGCATGACTTCTATTGCCAGGCCGAACTGCAAGGCTGGCTGGCCAGCGACGACTTGGCGCGCCTGGACCTGGCGTTCTCCCGCGACCAGGCCGCCAAGGTCTATGTGCAGGACCGCTTGCGTGAATCCGCCGAGCAGCTGCGTGAGTGGCTGGCCGAAGGCGCGGCGATCTATGTCTGCGGCAGCCTCGAGGGCATGGCTGCCGGCGTTGACGCCGTGCTGCACGAATTGCTGGGCGAGGCTGCTGTCAGCACGTTGCGCGAAGAGGGACGTTATCGTCGCGACGTTTACTGAGTTGGGATAGGTATTTCATGGCGTGCAGGCGTAGATCGACGCCTGCAATAACAGGATGTTTTAAGGCAGTTAATAAGGAGCTTCACATGAAAGTACCCGTCACTTTGGCCCTGAGCACCGTTCTTCTTGCTGGCTGTGCCAGTCATTCGCCGAAGCCGAGCGCTGTCGACAGGCTGGCTCGGCAAGGCCACGTATTGGCCGAACAGGGGCGTACCCAGGCCGCGCGCAAGGTGCTCGAGCAGGCCTTGGCGCTTGATCCGCAGCACGCCTGGGCCAGCTTCGACCGGGGCCAGCTCTTGCTGAGCCAGGGCCAGTTGCAGGAGGCCATGACCGATTTTGATCGCGCCGTCGCACAGCAGCCGAATAGCCCGCGCTTTCTCGGTGCGCGCTGTGTGGCTCGGGTGGTGGCCGCACCCGCCAGTGCGGAGTTGGCCGATTGCAGCAAGGCACTGGCGCAGCCCGGGCCGCCGGGGCATGCGTTGGTCGCGCGGGGGCAGGCGTACCTGGCGCTGCAGCGTAATCAGGATGCCTTAACGGACTTCGAGGCCGCATTGACGGCGAGTCCGGCGAACGTGCGGGCGTTGTATGGGCGTGGCGTGGCTCGCCAGCGCTTGGGCGACAGCGGTGGTCTGGATGATCGGCAGTTGGCGGTGTCCAGGCTGCCGGGGGCTGGTCGCGAGTATGTGGTTCCAGCACTGCAGTAAGGGCGCTGCTGCTGTCGGGTGTTGCCCGCGGGCGCATTGCCGCTTTGCGCCATCAGCAAGTGGCTCTAAGCTTCGCAGATGAACAGAATTTCCCTTAATTGCGATATGGGTGAAAGCTTCGGCGTGTGGAGCGTGGGCGATGACGTGCATGCCATGCCGCTGATCGATCAAGCCAACCTGGCCTGTGGCTTTCACGCCGCCGACCCCTTGACCATGCAACGCACCGTCGCCCTGGCTGTGCAGCATGGGGTGAGCATCGGTGCGCACCCGGCCTATCCCGATCTGCAAGGCTTCGGTCGTCGTCATCTGGCCTGCTCGCCGGAGGAGGTCACCGCGCTGGTGCTGTATCAGCTCGGTGCGCTGGATGCCTTCTGCCGCGCGGCCGGCACCCAGTTGGCTTACGTCAAACCGCATGGCGCGCTGTACAACGACCTGGTGCGTGACGATGCGCTGTTCAACGCGGTGCTTGAGGCCTGCGGCAGTTACCGCCAGGGTTTGCCGTTGATGGTGCTGGCGCTGGCCGATAATCAGCGCGAGCTGCGGCTGGCCGATGCGGCCGATGTGCCGTTGATCTTCGAGGCCTTTGCCGACCGCGCCTATCTGGCTGATGGACAGCTGGCACCACGCCGCTTGAGTGGTGCGGTGCACCATAAGCCGGAACTCATCCTTAATCAGGCGCTGGCGATTGCCCACGGCGAGGCGTTTGCCGATATCGATGGCAAGCCGTTGCAGCTGCGCGCCGACAGTCTGTGTGTGCATGGCGACAACGCCGATTCGCTGGCCGTACTGCGGCGTTTACGAGCGCTGCTGGACGCCTCGTGATCCGCCTCGAACCGGCCGGTGCCGAGGCCCTGCTACTGGTGCTGGCCGAGCAGCCGGATGCGCAGCTGCCGCAACGTATCGCCTTACTGACCGCGCGCATTCGCGCCGAAATGAGTGACGTGCTGACCGACCTGGTGCCGGGCTGGACCAGCCTGCTGCTGCACTACGACCTGAGCCGTACCGATCACCTGCAGCTGGCCGAGCGCCTCAAGCCGTTGCTGGAAGTCTGGTTGGCCGAGCCGTTTGTGGCGCAAGCCGGGCGGCTGCATGAAATCCCTGTCTGCTATATCGGCGAAGACCTGGCCGAGGTCGCGCGTCTGTGTCAGCTCAGTGCCGCCCAGGTGATCGAGCTGCATGCGGCGACGGAGTACCGCGTTGGCGCGATTGGTTTTGCCCCGGGCTTTGCTTACCTGGGTGAATTGCACCCGCGCCTGGCCTTGTCGCGTCGCGCCACCCCACGCATCGCCGTGCCAGCCGGCAGCCTGGCGATTGCCGAGCGGCAGACGGCGATCTATCCACACAGCTCGCCCGGCGGCTGGCACCTGCTCGGCTGTTGCCCGTGGCCGCTGTTCGATGCCGCGCGCGAGCCGCCATGCCCGCTGGCGCTGGGTGATCGGGTGCGGTTTCGGGCCATCGATGAACGCAGCTTTATCGCCGAAGGTGGCCGCCCGTGAAAGGCCTGCGGGTGCTCAAGCCTGGCCCTCTGAGCCTGCTGCAGGATGCCGGCCGCCACGGTTGGCAGCACCTCGGCGTATCGCCCGGCGGGCCGTTGGATTTGCATGCAGCGGCCTGGGCCAACCGGCTGCTGGCCAACCCCTGGGGCACGTCGTTGCTGGAAATCGCCCTGGGTGATGTCGAGTTGCTGGTCGAGCAGGACACTTGGCTGGCACTCTGCGGCGCGTCATTGGTGTTGACCCTGGATGAGCAGCCCGTGCCGCTATGGACGCGTTTCCCGGTGCGCGCCGGGCAGCGCCTCAAGCTGGGCTTCGCCCGCAGCGGCCAGCGCGCCTATCTGGCGGTGGCCGGTGGTTTTCTCGGTAAACCGGTGTTGGGCAGCGTCAGTGCTCACACCCGCGAACGGTTTGGCGGGCTGGATGGGCAGGGCGCGGCGTTGCAGGCGGGTGACCTGTTGGCGTGCCGGGCGGCGGCGTTCAGCCATCCGGCCAGCGTGCCCTGGCCCTATCAGCCGGATTACAGCTGCAAGCCCTTGCTGCGGGTAATTACCGGTGGTGATGCGGCGAGCTTCGAGGAAGACCAGGTGCAGGGCTTCTTCGCCCAGACCTGGCAGCTCAGCCCGCACTCGGATCGCATGGGCGCACGCCTGCTCGGCGAGGCCTTGCAACCGCCTGTGCGGGAATGGTCGCTTGGCGTCAGTCGGGGGGCCATCCAGGTGCCGCCGGATGGCCAGCCGATCATCTTGCAGGCCGATCACCAGACCATGGGCGGCTATCCGCTGCTCGGCTGGCTGCACCCGCTGGACCAGAGCCGCTTGGCGCAATGCCCGGCGCACCATCCGCTGCGCTTCACCCCGGTGAGCATCGGTGATGCTCAGGCCGAGATGCGCGAGTTCTATCGATTTTTCGGCCGTTAGAGCGTCTTGGCCATGCGGCTGGCCAGCAGCGCCCAGGCAAACAGCAACAGACAGATCATCAGCATCGGCCAACCGCGCCAGTACAGGTAGGGTGTCAGCGCCTGCATGGGTTGTACCTGGCCGTAGAGCACGCCCTGTTCGAACTGCGGCAGTTGTGTGGTGATCCGCCCTTGCGGGTCGATCAGCGCGGTGACGCCGTTGTTGGTGGCGCGGATCATCCAGCGGCCGGCCTCCAGCGCGCGCATCTGCGCCATCTGCAGGTGTTGCAGCGGGCCGATCGAACGGCCGAACCAGGTGTCGTTGCTGATGGTCAGCAGCAGCGCGCTTTGCGCGGACAGGCCGGCGGCGAATTCTGGGTAGACCACTTCGTAGCAGATAAACGCGGCAATCGCATGGCCCTTGGCTTGCAGCAGGCTTTGTTCAGATGAGCCGCGAGCGAAGTCCGACATAGGCAGGTCGAAGAAGGCGATCAGTCCACGCAGCACTTCCTGCAAGGGCACGTACTCGCCGAAAGGCACCAGCTTCTGCTTGAGGTAATCGCCGCTGCCATCACCGACCACGCTGATGCCGTTGTAGTAACGCGCCTCGCCACGCTCGTTGCTCTGGCGAATCGGCACGCCAGTAATCAGCGCGGCGTTGCGCTCGCTGGCGAAGCGATTGATCACGCCCAGATAGCCCTGGGCACGGTCCTTGAGCACCGGAATGGCGGTTTCCGGCCAGATGATCAGGTCGGTCGGCTTGGCGCTGAAGGTCATGTCGCGGTACAGCGCGAGCTGCGCATTGAGCTGCTCGGGGTCCCACTTCAGGTTCTGCTCGATATTGCCCTGCATGGCGGCGACCGTCAGCGGCGCTCCCACCGGCTGGGTCCAGGCGTGGTCCTTGAGGGCCAGGCCGGCGATCCAGGGGGCGATCAGCAGGGCGATGCCGATGGCGAGAAAGGCCTTGCGCGCGCGCAGTTGCAGCATGTTCACCAGCAGCGCGGCGCTGAGTGCCAGGACGAAGGAGATCAGCCACATGCCGCCGACCGGGGCCAGGCCGGCTAGCGGGCCGTCGAGCTGGCTGTAACCGGCGTACAGCCAGGGGAAACCGGTGAGGAACCAGCTGCGGAAGGCTTCCTGCGCCAGCCACAGGGCCGCGAAGGCCAGGGCGTCGGCCAGCGGCGCTTCGACCCGGCGCAACCAGCGCGTCCAGACCCAGGCGCTGAGCGCGAACAGCAGGCCGAGGCCGCCGACAAACAGCAGGGTGAGGAACACTGCCAAGGGCGGCGAGGCCGCGCCGTAATCGTGGATGCTGACATACACCCAGCTGGTGCCGGCAGCGAACAGGCCGAAACCGTAGACCCAGCCGCGCAGCGCCGCCTGGCGCGGCGTGAGGTCACGCAGGCCGAGGTAGAACAGCGCAATCGACAGCAGCGCCAGCGGCCACAGATCGTACGGGGCCAGCGCCAATGGGGTAATGGCCCCCGCGAGCAGGGCGATCAGGTTGCCGGGCCAGCCCGGTCGGGTTATCCAGTGCATTGTATGCAGGTCCTTGGATTGAGGTGGCGCAAGGGTAGAGCGTGGGAGCGGGCGGGGGAAGTGTTGCAGGCCGGCCGCCTGGCTGGCGGCCGGGTGCGGCGCGATCAGTTGTTGATCGGGGTCAGGCGCAGCAGGTGGATGCGCCGGCTGTCGGCGTTGAGCACGCGGAAGCGGAATTCGCCGATCTGGGTGACTTCATTGCGCTTGGGCAGGTGGCCGAAGGCGCTCATCACCAGGCCGCCGACGGTGTCGAATTCGTCATCGGAGAATTCGGTATCGAAGGCTTCGTTGAAGCTGTCGATCGGGGTCAGTGCCTTGACCAGGAAGTCGCCGGAGGGCAGCGGTTTGACGTAGCTGTCTTCCTCGACGTCGTGTTCGTCCTCGATGTCGCCGACGATCTGCTCCAGCACGTCCTCAATGGTCACCAGGCCCGCGACGCCGCCGTATTCATCGATGACCACGGCCATGTGGTTGTGGTTGGCGCGAAACTCGCGCAGCAGCACGTTAAGGCGCTTGGACTCGGGCACGAAGGTGGCCGGGCGCAGCAGGTCCTTGATATTGAAATTGGGCTGCTCGCCCGAGAGGATCAGCGGCAGCAGATCCTTGGCCAGCAGAATGCCGACCACGTCGTCGAGGCTTTCACCCACCACCGGGTAGCGCGAGTGCGCGGCTTCGATGATCGAGGGCAGGAACTCCCGAGGCGTCTGGTTGGCCTTGATGCTCATCATCTGCGAGCGCGGCACCATAATGTCGCGTACCTGCAGGTCGGCGACCTGAATCGCGCCTTCGACAATGGCCAGTGCTTCGCTGTCGAGCAGCTTGTTCTGATGCGCTTCGCGCAGCACTTCCAGCAGTTCCTTGCGGTTTTTCGGCTCATGAGCAAACGCCTGGGTAAGCTTGTTAAACCAGGACCTTTGCTCGTTGCTCGATCGATCTTCGCTCATGGTGGGTACTCGGGAACCTTCTGTCTGTTCTGTGGGGTGTAGAGGGTGCTTACAAACGTAGCGAGCGATGGCCAGGCAAGGCGCACTCAGTCGAAAAGCGCAGTGTACGAGTTGTACATGAGCATTTGAGACTGAGTGCAACGCGGCATGGTCGAGCGCAGTAGTTTGTAAGTGCCCTCTTATTCGTGGTCGGCGTACGGGTCGGGGTGACCCAGTTCAGCCAGCAATTCTCGTTCCAGCGCTTCCATCTCCTCGGCTTCCTCATCCTCGATGTGGTCGTAGCCGAGCAGGTGCAGGCAGCCGTGGATCACCAGGTGCGCCCAATGCGCCTCAAGGGCTTTCGCTTGTTCGGCCGCTTCGCGCTCGACCACTGGCACGCAGATCACCAGGTCGCCGAGCAGGGGAATATCCAGCAGTTCGTCCGGCACATCGGCGGGGAAGGACAGCACGTTGGTGGCGTAGTCCTTGTGCCGCCAGGTGTGGTTGAGCTCGCGGCCTTCGGCTTCATCGACCAGGCGAATGGTCAGCTCGGAGTCGGCCGTGCGCTGGCGCAGGGCAATTTCGCACCAGGCGCGCAGCTGCACCTCAGTGGGTAGGCCTGCGCCTTCACTGGCGACTTGCAGATCAAGCTCAAGCATTGCGGTCGTCCTGCTCGTCATCCAGTTTGCCGTGCATGCGGTTGTCGTAGCGCTCGTAGGCTTCGACGATGCGCTGCACCAGCGGGTGGCGCACCACGTCCTTGGGCTTGAAGTGGGTAAAGCTGATGCCGGGCACGTCACGCAGCACGTCGATCACGTGGGTCAGGCCGCTCTTGGTGCCGCGCGGCAGGTCGACCTGGGTGATGTCGCCGGTGATCACTGCGGTAGAACCGAAGCCGATACGGGTGAGGAACATCTTCATCTGCTCGAGGGTGGTGTTCTGACTTTCGTCGAGAATGATGAAGCTATTGCTAAGGGTGCGCCCGCGCATATAGGCCAGCGGTGCGACCTCGATCACCTGTTTCTCGATCAGCTTGGCCACCTGCTCGACGCCGAGCATCTCGTACAGCGCGTCGTAGAGCGGGCGCAGGTAGGGGTCGATCTTCTGTGACAGGTCGCCGGGGAGGAAGCCAAGCTTCTCGCCGGCTTCGACCGCCGGGCGCACCAGCAGGATGCGGCGGATCTGTTCGCGCTCCAGGGCATCCACGGCGCAGGCCACTGCCAGGTAGGTCTTGCCGGTACCGGCCGGGCCGATGCCGAAGTTGATGTCGTGGTCGAGGATGGCTTTGACGTAGCGCTGCTGGTTGGCCCCGCGTGGGCGAATCATGCCCTTGCGGGTGCGCAGGGCGACACTGGCTTCGACGGTCGGATTGCTCATTTCCTCGATCCCGGACTCCTGCAGAAACAGGTGAACCAGATCGGGCGAGAGCTCGGTGTTTTGCGTTTCACGGTAGAGGTGGCGCAGCAACTGCTCGGCGGCGTTGGTCTGGCCAGCGGTGCCAACCAGTTCGAACTGGTTGCCGCGGTTGCGGATTTCGATACCCAAGCGCGCTTCGACCAGACGCAGGTGCTCATCGAATTGGCCGCACAGATTAGCGAAGCGGCGAGCCTCAAAGGGTTCCAGGATAAAGCGCAGCGGTTCTATGGATGCGTTCAAGGTCGTGTGATGGCCGCCAGTCGGCTGGGGTAGTGGAACGAAGAATAGCGCTAGCGGCCGCGAGGGGAAAGCTCGGGCTGCTAGGTGCCTGTCGAGCGTGCCGCCTTTGGCGGCCAAGCCCGGCAGACGGCTTTAGTGGGAGACGGTTTCGCTCAACAGACTGCCACGCAGCGAGTTGGGCATGGCCTGGTCGATATGCACATCGACGAACTGGCCAATCAAGCGCGGGTTATCTGAGCGGAAGTTGACCACCCGGTTGCTCTCGGTACGGCCCTGGAGCATGCCGGGATCCTTCTTCGAGTAATCGCTGACCAGAATGCGCTGCACCGTGCCGACCATGCGGCGGCTGTTTTCCGCGCCGCGCTGGGTGACATGCTGCTGCAGAATCGCCAGGCGCTGCTTTTTCAACTCGGCCGGGGTGTCGTCGACCAGGTCGGCCGCCGGGGTGCCGGGGCGCGCGCTGTAGACGAAAGAGAAACAGAAGTCGAAGTCGACGTCCTGCACCAGCTTCATGGTCTGCTCGAAGTCCTTCTCGGTTTCGCCGGGGAAGCCGATGATAAAGTCCGAGCTGATCAGGATGTCCGGCACCGCCGCGCGCAGCTTGCGAATGCGTGACTTGTATTCCAGAGCGGTGTGGCCGCGTTTCATCGCCGCGAGAATGCGGTCGGAGCCCGATTGCACCGGCAGGTGCAGGTACTTCACCAGTTCGGGGATGTCGGCGTGGGCCTGGATCAGCGCGTCGGAGAACTCCAGCGGGTGGCTGGTGTAGTAACGGATGCGGTCGATGCCGTCGATGGCGGCCACCGCATACAGCAGTTCGGCGAAATCGGCGAGTTGGCCGTCGCCGGTTGCACCGCGGTAGCCGTTGACGTTCTGCCCGAGCAGGGTGACTTCGCGCACGCCGTGTTCGGCCAGGTGAATGATTTCACTGAGCACGTCGGCCATGGGTCGGCTGACTTCTTCGCCACGGGTGTAGGGCACTACGCAGAAGGTGCAGTACTTGCTGCAGCCTTCCATCACCGAGATGTAGGCGCTGGGGCCATCGACGCGCGGTTCGGGCAGGTGGTCGAATTTCTCGATCTCGGGGAAGCTGATGTCCACCTGGGCGATCTTGGTGGTGCGCGCGGCGTCGATCATTTCCGGCAGGCGGTGCAGGGTCTGCGGGCCGAACACCACGTCGACATAGGGCGCGCGGTCGCGGATGGCGGCACCTTCCTGGCTGGCGACGCAGCCGCCGACGCCAATCACCAGGTCCGGGTTGGCCAGCTTCAGCTCACGCCAGCGGCCAAGTTGCGAGAACACCTTGTCCTGGGCGCGTTCGCGGATCGAGCAGGTGTTGAGCAGGATGATGTCGGCATCGTCCGCTCGCTCGGTGACTTCCAGGGCTTGATGTTCGCCCAGCAGGTCGACCATGCGCGAGCTGTCGTACTCGTTCATCTGGCAACCGTGGGTTTCGATATAAAGCTTTTTGGTCATGCGTGCTCAAAAAAGGCTGGCTCGAAGAACCGCGCATTATAGGTGGCATGACTCAGGCTTCCTAGCCTTGGCGGCCAGGCGGCTATGCTATGATCCGCGCCCTTCCAATTAACCCCACGATGCGAACTGCATAGCCATGAGCAAGCGCGAGCCTATCTACAAGGTGATTTTCCTCAACCAGGGTCAGGTGTACGAGATGTACGCCAAGCAGATCTTTCAAAGCGATCTGTGGGGCTTCCTGGAGGTGGAGGAGTTCGTCTTCGGCGAGCGCACCCAGGTGGTCGTCGACCCCAGCGAAGAGAAACTCAAGGCGCAGTTCGACGGCGTAGTGCGCAGCTTTATCCCGATGAACGCGATCGTGCGTATCGATGAAGTCGAGCGCCTGGGTACGCCGAAGATCAGCGAAGCCAAGGGTGGCGGCAATGTGATGCCGTTTCCCATGCCGATGCCTGATAAGTAAGCAGTCGGCATACGATCTGCTGCGCGTCGGCCCTGCTGCGTTAAAAACAGGCTCGGAATGCTCATGTACAAAAGTACACTCCGCTTCCTCGCCTGTTTTTGCCTTGCAGTGCTCTAGCTCGCGAGATATTAAGCAGCGTCTACGCGTGTTAGATGGGTTGAATCAGGGCAGTGGCGCGAACGGCGAGGTGAGGCTGTCGGCGTTCTGCAGTTCCAGCAGGTAGTTGCGGAAGATCTGCCCGAGCACCTGGCTGGCGATCTCCAGTTCATCACGGGGCATTTGCGCGGCGATCAGGTCGGCGCTGTCCATGGCCTCGTCCGAGCCGTTTACCGCGGCCATCTTCAGCACAATATAGGCCTGCACAGCGTTCGCCGGCACGCCTTCGCCGCGAAAGAACATCATGCCCAGGCGGTACTGCGATTGCGCATGGCCTTGCAGCGAGGCCTGCTCGAACCATTTCAGCGCCTGGCTGAGGTCACGTTCGATGCGTTTGCCGTCGTAGTAGAACTCGCCCAGCTCGAATTCGGCCTGCAGGTCGCCGCCTTGCGCTGCTTGTTGGCAGGCATTGAGTGCGGCAGGCAGTTCTTCGGGGGTGGTATTCAGCGAGCAACTGCCGGGCGCGGGGATCAGCAAGGAGTTGCCGCCCGCCGAAGCGAGCAGTGGCAGCAGGAGCAACAGGCAGCCCAGGGACAGGGTGCGGCCGGTGCGTTTCATGAAAATCCGTGTACCTCGGGATGCAAAGCAGGCGGTGTGCCTGGCCGGCGGAACGCGGCGGCCGTCACATTATGAAATAAGCAGCGGCGTTCTTACAAAGTCTTTACCGGCTTTTCTCGCACAACGCCAGCCGCAAGGCTCAGAAGCAGCCAGGCCAGCAGCGGATAAGCGGGTGTCAGCAGGGCGTGAAACAGGTCAACCCGGCGTAACGGGCCAATAAAGCCCTGGGTGCCGACCGCCAGCCCGGCCAGCAAAAACAGGCTGACTACGCCGACCGCGGCGGCCAATGGCAGGCGGCGCGGCCATTGCAGCGCGCCGGCATACAGAATCATCAGCAGCGTCGCCAGATTGAGCAGCAGGCGGTAACCCTCCAGTTGATTCATCTGCCTGAACAGTTCGAAGAAGGCGCACAGCCCAAGCAGGATGCGCCCCCAGTTGGCGCGGCTCCACTGCCAGCCGCGGCCCAGGGCCAGCGCCGCCGCGCCGAGCAGCGGCAGGCCGAGAAAGCTGCTGGCCTGGCTTAGCCACAGATGCGCGGCCTGCGCGCTGGGGTCGATGCCAAAGCGAATAACCCCGACGGCCGCTGCTGCGGCCGGCAGAAGAAAGCCCAGCAGGGCGCAGAACAGTGCCGGTTGATCGGCGTCGGCATAGTGCTTGCGGGCTTTGCCGACGGCGATGGCGCAGGCCAGGCAGGCTAGGGCCAGTACGCCGTCGCTGAGCGCGGTGCTGTACTGCATCACTTGAGCTGGGCGAAGGCGCGTTCGGCGGCGGCGAGGGTCAGCTGCAGCTCGGCCTCGCCGTGGGCGATGGAGGTGAAACCGGCCTCGAAGGCGCTCGGGGCCAGGTACACGCCGCCTTCCAGCATCAGGTGGAAGAACTTCTTGAAGCGCTCGGCATCGCTGGCCATCACGTCGTCGAAGGTGACGATATCGTCAGCCGCGCTGAAATACAGGCCGAACATGCCGCCGGCCTGAGTGGTGACGAACGGGATGCCAGCGGCATCGGCGCGCTCTTGCAGGCCAGCCAGCATGCGGCTGGTGTAGTCAGTCAGTTCGGCGTGGAAGCCCGGACGGCTGATCAGCTTGAGAGTGGTCAGGCCGGCGGCCATGGCCAGCGGGTTACCCGACAGCGTGCCGGCCTGGTAGACCGGGCCGAGCGGGGCGATGCAGCCCATGATCGCGCGCTTGCCGCCGAAGCAGCCAACCGGCATGCCGCCGCCGACGATCTTGCCGAAGGTCGACAGGTCCGGGGTCACGCCGTAATACGCCTGAGCACCGCCGAGGGCGACGCGGAAACCGGTCATCACTTCGTCGAAGATCAGCACCACGCCGTGTTTGTCGCACTGCTCGCGCAGACCTTCGAGGAAGCCCGGTGCCGGTGGCACGCAGTTCATATTGCCGGCGACGGGTTCAACGATGATGCAGGCGACGGTCGAGCCGACTTCGCTGAGCATCTGCTCGACGGAGTTGATGTCGTTGAACGGCAGGGTCAGGGTGTGTTTGGCGAAGTCCGCCGGCACGCCCGCCGAGCTCGGTACGCCCTGGGTCAGCAGGCCGGAGCCGGCTTTCACCAGCAGGCTGTCGGAATGCCCGTGGTAGCAGCCTTCGAACTTGATGATCGCATCACGGCCGGTGTAGCCACGGGCCAGGCGGATGGCGCTCATGGTCGCTTCGGTGCCGGAGCTGACCATGCGCACCATCTCCATCGACGGCACGATTGAGCACACCAGATCAGCCATCTCGGTTTCCATGGCGGTTGGTGCGCCGTAGGACAGGCCGTGCTGCAGCTGGTTGCGCACCGCGTCGAGCACGTCCGGGTGGCCGTGGCCGAGGATCATCGGGCCCCAGGAGCCGACGTAATCCACATAGCGCTTGTCATCTTCGTCGGTGACGTAGGCACCTTCAGCATGCTTGAAGAACAGCGGCGTGCCGCCGACGCTTTTGAACGCGCGCACCGGCGAGTTGACGCCGCCGGGGATGTGCTTCTGGGCGTTGGCGAAGAGGATTTCGGAACGGGACATGGCAGGGCCTCTCAAGCTTGGAGTCGGGGCGAGCTGAGTCGCCCTCTATAAATATTAATCAGTGATAAACAGGTCGCTAAAGGCGCGGGCGCGGCGCTCGACTTCAGCGGCTGAGTCGGCGGCGAACAGGGCGTGGACCACGGCGACCATGCTTGCACCGCGTTCGATCAGCGCGGGGGCGTTGTCCAGGGTCACGCCGCCGATGGCGACAATCGGCAGGTTGATCCGGGCGCGCGCGGCCTCCAGCAGTTCGACCGTGGCAGCCGGTGCGCCGGGCTTGGTGTTGGAGTTGAAAAAGCGACCGAAGGCGACGTAGCTGGCGCCTTCCTTGGCGGCTGCATCGGCCAGCTCCAGCTGGGCGTGGCAGGTGCCGCCGATGATCGCCTTGCGCCCGAGCAGGGCGCGTGCGACGGACAGCGAGCCGTCGGTCTGCCCCAGGTGCAGGCCCACGCCGAGGCGGGCGGCCAGTTCGGCGTCATCATTGATGATCAGCGCCGCGCCGTAGCGGTTGCACAGCTCGCGCAGGGTCTCGGCTTCACGCAGGCGGCGGGCGTCATCGCTGGACTTGTCACGGTATTGCAGCAGCGTCGCGCCGCCCTTGAGCGCGGCCTCGACGTAGGGCAGCAATCGGCCTTTGAGCAATTCGCTATCGGTGATGGCATACAGGCCACGCAGTTTCATGGGGCGCTCCATCAACAGCAGTTCATCAAGAAAGATCCAGCGGCAGGCGGCGCGGAATGTACTGACCATGGCCAGGCTGTTCGGCGTCGCGCAGGGTGCGCCAGGTGTAATCGAGGGCAAACTGCACGGCGCTGACCAGCTCCTGGCCGAGAGCCAGGCGACCGGCCAGGGTGCTGGCCAGGGTGCAGCCGGAACCGTGGTAGCTGCCGGGTAGGCGCTGGCAGGTAAAGGTGTGGCGGCTGCCGTCACGCGAGTACAGGCGGTTGTGCACTTCGTGCTCATCGCCATGGCCGCCAGTGATCAGCAGGTGCTGGATATACGGCAGCAGTTTTTCGGCGCACTCATCGGCCGTGCCGTCGGGCAGTTCGGCGAGGATGCGGGCTTCCGGCAGGTTCGGCGTGGCGATGGTCGAGACGGGGAACAGGCGCTCGCGCATGGCGTAACCGACTTCATCCTTGCCCAGTGCGCCGCCACCGCCGGCACGCAGCACCGGGTCGCAGACCAGCGGGATACCCGGCAGGCGCTGCCTGATTTCCAAGACGGTTTCGACCATCTCGACTGAGCCGAGCATGCCGAGTTTAACCGCTTCGATCGGCAGGTCGTTGATCACCGCATTGGCCTGGGCCAGCACCCACTCGCGGTCGAGCACGCGGAAGTCGGAGACATTGACAGTGTCCTGCACGGTCAGCGCGGTCACGGTTGGAGCGGCGTGACAGCCTTGGGCGAGCAGGGCTTCGATATCAGCTTGCAGGCCGGCACCACCACTGGGGTCATGACCGGACAGGCACAGCACTACGGGACGGAAGGTAGGCGTTTTCATGGTGCGCGAGCTTACCACCAAACCACCGATTGCAGACCCCGGGCGTGGAGGAAAGCCCGCCTGGCGGACGACCTGCAGTGCGGCTAAAAAGTCCTTTAGGCGCAGCACCGCCCTGCTCTCAGCCCGCCAGGGCCTATGCTAGAGTGCCGACCTTCCGAATAGACCGCTCCGGCGGCGCGTCATAGCGTCGCGGGCTTACCCTGGCTGAGCTGCATGCACTACATCCTTCTCTGTTTCTTCATGCTCTGGCCGGCACTGGCTGGTGCGGTGACATTCGACGAAAACACCCGCAGCCTGCCGCTGGGGCAGGCCATGTCGGTGTTCGAGGATGTGCGTGGCGATGCCAGCATCGACGAGATCACCTCGCCGGCGCTGCAGGCCAGCTTCCGCCAGCATGACAAGGGTGTGCTCAACGCTGGTTATTCGCGCTCGGTGTTCTGGTTGCGCCTGGACCTTGAGTATCGCCCGCAGTACCTGGCGGGCGTGCAGCCCTGGTTGCTGGAGCTGGCGTACCCGCCGCTGGATGATGTGCAGCTGTATCTGCCCGACGAGCAGGGGCGCTTTCAGCTGGCCCAGCGCACCGGCGATGGGCTGCCGTTCTCCAGTCGGCAGATCAAGCAGCACAACTATGTGTTCGAACTCAGGTTGCCGCCCGCACAGCCGCAGAGCGTCTACCTGCGCCTGGAAAGCCAGGGCTCGATCCAGGCTCCGCTGACGCTCTGGGCCCCCAATGCCTACCTGGAAGAGCAGCCAGCGCGGATCTACGTGCTGGGCATCATCTACGGCGTGCTGCTGGTGATGCTGATCTACAACCTGTTTATCTTCCTCAGCGTGCGCGACACCAGCTACCTGTATTACATCCTCTATATCGCCTCGTTCGGCTTCTACCAGCTGTCAGTCAACGGTGCGGCGATCGAGTACTTCTGGCCCAACAGCCCCTGGTGGGCGAACGCTGCGACGCCGTTCCTGATTGGCGCGGCGGCGCTGTTCGGTTGCCAGTTTGCGCGCAGCTTCCTGCACACCGCCGAACACAGCCCCTGGGTCGACCGCACCTTGCTGGTGATGATGGCCAGTGGCGCGGCGGTGATGGTGCTGGCGGTGACCGCCAGTTATGGCCTGTCGCTGCGCCTGGCGACCTACCTGGCGCTGATGTTCACCGTGGTGATCTTCGTCGCCGGCATCCTCGCCTGGCTGCGCGGCATGCGCGTGGCGCGCTACTTCATCATCGCCTGGACCGCCTTCCTCGCTGGCGGCGCGATCAATACCCTGATGGTGCTGGGTTATCTGCCCAACATGTTCCTCACCATGTACGCCAGCCAGATCGGCTCGGCGCTGGAGGTCGGCCTGCTGTCGCTAGCCCTGGCCGATCGTATCAACGCGATGAAGGAAGAGCGCACGCGGATCCTGCAGGAAGCCGGGCTCAAGCTGGAGGCGTTCAACCTGGAACTGGCCAACAGCAACCGCCTCAAGGATGAGTTCCTCGCCACCGTCACCCACGAGCTGCGCACACCGATGAATGGGGTGATCGGTTCGCTGGAATTGATGCAGATGCTCAATATCGATGGCGAGCTGGCGCATTACCAGCGCACCGCCTCCAGTTCGGCGCGCGACATGATGCGCATGGTCAACGACATTCTCGCCCTCACCGAATTGCAGGCCGGTCGCCTCTACCCGCGCCGCGAGCCGTTCAGCCTGCGCGGGCTGCTCGATGGCCTGCGCACTCAGTACGCCGCACGGGCCGAGGAGAAGGGCCTGCGTTTTGTCCTGGAACTGGATGAAAGCCTGCCGGACACCCTCGAAGGCGATGCCGCCAAGCTGGTGCAGAGCCTCAATTGCCTGCTGGATAACGCGATCAAGTTCACCGCCCATGGCACGGTGCGCCTGCGCGTCACGCGCGGCGGCACGGCAGCGGACAGCCTGCCGCTGTGCATCGAAGTCGTGGACACCGGGGTGGGTTTCAATACATCGCATGACGCCCCGCTGTATCAGCGCTTCCGCCAGCTGGATGGCTCGATGACCCGTGAATATGGCGGTCTGGGGATTGGTCTGGCGATTTGCCGGCAACTGGTCGATCTGCTCGGTGGCACCCTCAGCCATGAGTCGCACCTGGGCCAGGGCAGCTGTTTCCGCCTGCAGGTTCCCCTGGCGCTGCCGGTGCAGGTGGCCACGCCGGCGTTTGCCGCGCGCCGCGTCAGTGGCCCGGCGCTGCGTCAGCCACAGCAGTGCACGGTGCTGATCGTCGAAGACAATGCGATCAACCAGTTGGTCACCCGCGGCATGCTGCTCAAGCTCGGTTATCAGGTGCGCACTGCCGACAACGGGGCCGAGGCCCTGGAGGTGCTGCGCAACGAGATCATCGACGCGGTGCTGCTGGATTGCCAGATGCCGGTGATGGATGGCTTTGCCACCTGTCGCGCCTTGCGCAACCTGCCCGACTGCCGTGAGCTGCCGGTGCTGGCGATCACCGCCCACAGCCACAGCGGCGACCGCGAGCGCTGCCTGGCCGCCGGCATGAGCGACTACCTGGCCAAGCCGGTGAAGTTCGAGCAGCTGCGCGAGTTGCTGCATGACTGGGTGCTGTGCCGTGAGCTGTAATCCCGCGATCGGCTGATGATGTAAGCGTCAGCCGATGGCGCTTATGTCGCTCTGTGTGCCTGAAATCCCGCTTTAGTCATGATCTGAATCCTGATTCACTGATTAAAACGTGAATCCGGATTCAGATCATGGTCTACCGCACCACCCCGTTACGCGTTGACCGTGATCAGGCCCTGCGCGAACACATCCTCAGTTGCGCCCTGGTGCGTGTCGCCGACGGCGGTTTCGCCGCTCTGACCATGCAGGCGCTGGCCGAAGCGGCGGGTATCGCCACCGGCAGCCTGTACCGGCATTTTCGCAACAAGGGCGAGCTGGCCGCCGAGGTGTTTGCCCTGGCCAGCCAGCGTGAGGTCGATGCCCTGGCGCAGACCGTGCGCGGCCCCGGCAGCCCAAGGCAGCGCCTGGCCGCTGGCCTCGAACGTTTCGCCGCGCGGGCCTGGGACAGCCGGCGGCTGGCCTTTGCGCTGATCGCCGAACCGGTCGACCCGCAAGTCGACGAACAGCGCCTGCTCTACCGTGAAGCCTACGCCGAGCTGTTTATCGAGCTGCTGCAGGAGGGCGTGGCCGCCGGCCAGTTCCATGTGCAGCAGGTCAATCTGGTCGCCGCCTGCCTGGTCGGTGCTATCGCCGAGGCGCTGGTCGGCCCCTTGTCGCCACCGGCCCGCGCCGCCCGTGAAGCCGGATATCCCGCCCCCAGCCTGGCCGAAGTCAGCCAGGCCTTGGTCATTTTCTGCCTACGCGCCGTCGGCGCGCCATTGCCCGAAGAGGAGACTCAGCCATGAACGCCAGTCAGCACGCCGAAACCCATGAAGTGTTCAACCAGGTGCCGTCGCTCGATGGGGCCAACCTGTACCGCGTCGACCTGCCTTTGCAGGAATGGAGCAAGCGCTTCGGCGCGGGTTGGGCCGAGCAGCGTCTGGATGTGTATGGCGGCCTGGCGGGCGGCGAGCTGATGGCGGCGGGCTTCCTGGCCAACGACAACAAACCGGTGTTCAAGAGTCATGACCGCTACGGCCACCGGGTCGATCTGGTGGAATTTCACCCGGCCTACCACCAGCTGATGAGCGCGGCCATCGAGCATGGCCTGCCGTCCATGCCCTGGACCGATCCGCGTGCCGGTGCCCAGGTGGGCCGCGCCGCCATGAGTTACCTGCACAGCCAGGCCGAGGCAGGCAGCGGTTGCCCGCTGACCATGACCTTCGCCAGTGTGCCGGCGCTCAAGCTGCAGGCCGACGTGGCCGAGAAGTGGCTGCCGAAGATCCTCTCGACCCAGTACGACCCGCGCAACCTGCCGATCGAGCAGAAAACCGGCGCGACCATCGGCATGGCCATGACCGAGAAGCAGGGCGGCACCGATGTGCGCGCCAACACCACCCGCGCCTATCCGGTTGGCATGGGTGGCCCTGGTCAGGCCTATGAACTGGTCGGCCACAAGTGGTTCTGCTCGGCCCCGATGTGCGATGCCTTCCTCACCCTGGCGCAGACCGACAAGGGCCTGACCTGCTTCCTGCTGCCGCGCCATCGCCCGGATGGCACCCGCAACGAGTTCTATATCCAGCGCCTGAAGAACAAGCTGGGCAACTGGTCGAACGCCTCCAGTGAAGTGGAGTTCCGTGGCGCGCTGGCCTGGATGGTCGGCGAGGAAGGCCGCGGCGTGCCGACCATTATCGAGATGGTCGCGTTGACCCGCTTCGACTGCATGATCGGTTCCAGCGCCCTGATGCGTCAGGCCCTGAGCCAGGCCGCGCACCACTGCGCGCATCGCCAGGTCGGCGGCCGCGTGCTCAGCGAACAGCCGCTGATGCAGAACGTGTTGGCCGATCTGGCCCTGGAAAGCGAGGCGGCGCTGGCGCTGACCCTGCGCATGGGCAAGGCACTGGATAACGCCCATAACGAGCAGGAAGACAAGTTCGCCCGCCTGGTCACGGCCGTGGGCAAGTATTGGATCTGCAAACGTGCGCCGGCGATGATCAACGAGGCCGCCGAGTGCATGGGCGGTGCCGGTTATGTCGAGGAAACCATCCTGCCGCGCCTGTACCGCGAAGCGCCGGTCAACTCGACCTGGGAAGGCTCGGGCAACGTGCAATGCCTGGACGTGCTGCGCGCACTGTCCAAGGAGCCCGGCGTGCTCGATGCGCTGTTCACCGAGCTGGGCGATGGCCATGGCGATGCGCGCCTGAAAGCGCATATCGCCAAGCTGCAGGCGGATTTCCGCGACACAGCCGATATCCAGTACCGCGCTCGCCAGCTCACCGAAGACGTGGCCCTGGCGCTGCAGGCCAAGCTGTTGCTGGAGGCCGGTAACGCGTCGGTGTCGGATGCCTTTATCGCCAGCCGTCTGGGCGGTCAGGGTGGCCGGGTCTATGGCACTTTGCCGCGCGGCATCGATGCCGAGGCCCTGCTGGCGCGCAGCACGCCGCACCTGATTTAAATCATCGGGGGTGTTCTGGCTGCGGCGGCTTAGGCGTTAGCGCCGTTGCCAGAGCATCTTGCCGGTATTGCTCTCAGTGACCAGATACTGCTCGCTGAAGCGGTAGTAGGCGGCCGGCTGGTAGTCGCTGCGACCCTGCATCTGCACTTCCAGCAAGCCGTTGTTGCTCTGCCAGCGGCCGCTGTATTGCAGCTCGCCAGGGCTGTCATGGCTCCAGTCGGTACCACCGGCCACGCTGCGCGTCCATTGTGAAACGCTGCCGTCCTCGCTCAATTGCAAAATCATCTGGGTGGTCATGGCGGCGAAACTGGCACCGCCGCTGTTGATGATCTTCTCGTGCACCCAGGTGCCGATCAGCGCCGGGTCGTGCGTTGGGCTGCTGTGCTGCGCCGGCGTAGTGGTGGTGCCGAGGACCTGGCGCTGGAACAGCGTCTTGCGCTCCAGCGTCTCGCCGGTGCTCGGGCTGCGGGCCACGATGTGGGTGTTGAGCACGCCGCTGGCGTAGGTGGCATTCATATTGGCGATCAATTGCCCGGATTGCGGCTCGCTGATCCGCGCGCTAAGCAACTGGCCGTCAAAGCTGCCGCTGATCTGCAGGCGCAACTTGCCACCTTCCACATATTCCCCCGTGACCTGCTGGCCCTGGCTGCGCAGGTGTATTTCGGCGGGCTGGCCGTCCAGCGTCGTCAGGTAGTGGCCGTCCAGCGTGTCGGCCAGCAGCAGCCTGGGCAGCAGGCATACTGCAAACATAAGCAGGGCGCGTGGCATGCATTGTCCTCAAGCGATGGATTGAACGAAGATTAGCAACTGCGGCTTGACCTGGGTGCCGCCCCGCGCTTGCAGGCTGGCGTTGAGCCTCAACAGGAGCGTTGCCATGACCCGTGAACAAGCCTTCTGGCAGGAATACCAGCTGGCCCGCGCCCAGCGCGGCATTGAACCCGCCACCGAGCTGCGCCATCTGGAGCGAGCGCATATTCTCGGCCAGCGTTATTTCAGCGAGCACCTGCGCAGTCATCTATGGATGCTCGCCTGGGCCTGGCGGCAACGTGATTGGGCCGAGGGCCGGGCGCAACTGCTGCGCATCCCCGGCAGCCTGGGCTCGCTGTTGGGGCTGTTTCCCCTGGGTAACCCGGGTACGCGCCGGGTCGGCCCATTGACCCCGCAGCCGCTGCCCGAGGATCTGGCCCGGCTGTTGCGTTGAAGGGCTGGGCGCGCCTGACCGTGGGTCTGCTTCGGCAGTGAAATAAGTCGCTGCGTGCACTACTGTTTAGAGGGTATCAACAGTGGGTAAAACGGCTGTGGCGAGCCAGCACACCCTTACGCTAGTGGGTCAGAACCTGGGGGCGCGATGCTCCGGTTTGTGCTTTTCCTGTGCGTGCTCTGCTTCTCGGCTGTTACCGCTGCGACCGAGGAAATGGCCCTGCGCCTGCTGGTGTGGGGGCGCTATGCGCCGCCCGAGGATGTGCAGGAGTTCAAGACCTATATCCAGGGCAAGTATGGGGTGAGCCTGACGTTTCATATCCGTGAGGTGGCGGATGAAGATGAATTCTTCAATGCCGCCCGCTCACGGGTGGCGTCCGAACAGGCGGACCTGATCTCTCCCTCGAAAAGCGTGCTGATGCATTTCAAGTGGAACATGATCAAGGGCGGCCTGGTCTTGCCGCTGCGCCTCGAGCACATCCCCAACTTCACCGCGTTGCAGCCGTACTTCCAGAGCTTGCCCGATATTCGCCAGGGCGGCGAAGTCTATGGCGTGCCCTATGCCTGGGGGCCCTACGGAATTCTGTATAACACCCAGGTATTCAAGGAGCCGCCACGCAGCTGGAGCATTTTCTGGGAGCCGCAATATGTTGGGCGCTATGGCATCAATGGCACTTCGCCGGGTGGCGAGAACGTGGTGGTTGCCGCGCTGATGGAGGGTATCAAGCGCGAAGCGGTGTTCGATATCGAGCAGTTCAATACCCCGGGTGTGGTCAAGCGGTTACAGGCTTTGGCGGACAACTCCAAGGTGCAGTGGGCCGGCGAGTCCCATGGTGGTCATCTCAAGGGCCTGGCCTTCGGGGCGGGTTGGGGCGGTGGGCTGGCCGAGGTCAAAACGTTGGGCGAAACCTGGAAACTGACGGTGCCAGTCGAAGGGGCCAGTGGCTGGATCGATGTCTGGGCCATCACCCAGCACCTGCGCGACAAGCCGCTGCTGCGGCGGATTGCCGAGGAATATATCAATTTCTTTATCAGTGCCGAGAAGCAGGCCGAAGTGGTCGTGCGCAAGACCACCACCTTCCCGGTCAATTTCAATGCTCGGCAGTACCTCTCGGCCGAAGAGATAACCGATGCGCGCATCGATGATCCGCAGATGCTCGAACGCCTGGTATTCCTCCGTGCGCTGTCCAAGCGCGACTACAACGGCTTGAAACTGCTCTGGTATCAGGCCAACCGGAATAACCAGCACAAGATCGTGAAATAGCTGGTGCTGCCGACCAGAGCGCCACTGCGCGCTATGCCAAGGCGCAGTGAACAAGGCAAGATAGAGCCATTGAGATCAGCCAGGAAGGTGCCTTGTGAACCCGTGTTCCGATGACTTTATTGTCGCCAATACCGCTGAAGAAGCGGTGGATCGTCTGGCCGCCTTGCACCTGCAGGCGACCACCGCCCTCAGCCAGGCGCTCAAGCGCTACCTGAAAGAGCGCGTCAAGCCGGACGCCGCTCAGCAGTGCCAATTCCGCTACCCCGAATTGCGTTTGATCTACCTGTGCCAGGGCGAAGTGCCGACCACCGTGCGTGCCTACGCCAAGGTGCAGGTGCCGGGTACTTACAGCGTCACCGTCACCCACCCGGCGGCGTTCCGCAAATACCTGCTGGAGCAGCTGCGCCCGTTGATGAGCGACTTCACCGTGCGCGTTGAAGTGGGTATCAGCCAGCAGAACATTCCCTATCCCTATGTGGTCGAGCAGGGCGATGAGCTGGCCGGCTCCGGGGTGACCGCCGCCGAACTGGCGCGGGTGTTCCCCAGCACTGATCTATCCGCCGCCACCGATGGCACCGCCGATGGCCTGTACGACTGGGAAAACACCGACCCGCTGCCGCTGGCGCTGTTCGATGCGGCGCGGGTGGATTTCTCCCTGCGCCGCCTGGTGCATTACACCGGCAGCGATTGGCGCCATGTGCAGCCGTGGATTCTGCTGACCAACTACCACCGCTACGTCGATCAATTTATCCGGCACGGCCTGGACATGCTGGTCGGCGATTCGCGCTTCACCCGCATGGTCATGCCCGGCAACGTGGTGATCAGCCGGGGCATGGCCGAAGGCGAGATGCAGGCGATCATCGAGACGGTGGTCTGGCACCGTTACCAGATGCCGGCCTACCACCTGCAAGCCGCCGATGGCGACGGCATTACCCTGGTCAATATCGGTGTCGGCCCGTCCAATGCCAAGAACATCACCGACCACCTGGCTGTGCTGCGCCCGCACTGCTGGCTGATGATCGGCCACTGTGGCGGCCTGCGTCAGTCGCAGACCATCGGCGACTATGTGCTGGCCCACGCCTATATGCGCCGCGACGGCATTCTCGACCGGGTGCTGCCGCCGCATATCCCGCTGCCGGCCCTGGCCGAAGTGCAGCAGGCATTGCAGGAAGCGGCCAAGCAGGTCACCGGCGAGCAGGGCGACGAGCTGAAAAAGCGCCTGCGCACTGGCACCGTGCTGACCTACGACGACCGTAACTGGGAACTGCGCTGGGCCCAGGAACGACCGCTGATCAACCTGTCGCGCGCGGTCGCGGTGGATATGGAAAGCGGCACCATCGCCGCCCAGGGCTATCGCCTGCGGGTGCCCTACGGCACGCTGCTATGCGTCTCGGACAAACCGCTGCACAGCGAGATCAAACTGCCGGGCGCGGCCGGTGCGTTCTACGAGCGCGCGGTGACCCAGCATTTGCATATCGGCATCACCGCGCTCGATTTGCTGCGTAACCAGCTCAACTCGCTGCACTCGCGAAAATTACGCAGCTTCGACGAACCTCCATTCCGCTAAATACCGGTCAGCGCCGTCTGCAGCCAGGCGCAGAAGCTGCGGGTCAGCGGGTCGTTTTCGCTGTCGCGGTGCACCAGCCAGGCCCAGTTGGGGCCGCGCACGCTCTGTTCCACCAGGGGCTGCAACAGGCCATTGCGTCGCGCCTGGTCAGCCAGCAACTGGCTGACCAGGGCGATGCCCAGGCCCTGGGTGGCCGCATCCAGGAGCAGGCCAGGGTCGGAGAAATTCAACCCTCGGCTTTGTTGGCCCACGTCCACCCCGCCCTGTACCGCCCAGTGGCTCCAATCCATTTCGCGCTCACCGTGCAAGGTGCAGCGCTCGTCTGGCTGTTGCGCCAACAGGCTGGGGTGAGCGGCCGGATAGAGGCGGTCTTCCAGCAATACGCGAAAGCTGCATTCG
Organism: Pseudomonas sp.; assembly: GCF_049653025.1. Taxonomy (GTDB): domain Bacteria; phylum Pseudomonadota; class Gammaproteobacteria; order Pseudomonadales; family Pseudomonadaceae; genus Aquipseudomonas. Next base: position 151,173 of record NZ_JBASFM010000013.1, read on the forward strand.
GCCTGCGCGGTAAGGTCGTCGCGCACGGCCACGTTGATGGTCTGGCTGGCCATGTCCGGGATTTCGTCGCTGGTCAGCAACCACAGGTCGATCTCCGGGTGCAGGCGGTGGAACTCGCCCAGGCGCGGCACCAGCCAGTGGCGGGCGAAGGCCGGGCTGGTATTGACCACCAACTGGTTGGGTTTGCGGTACTGCTCCAGGCGGCGGATGCCCACGGCTAGTTGTTGCAGCAGGCCCTGGGTGGTGCTGAGCAGGTCGTGGCCGGCGTCGCTGAGGCTGACGCTGCGGCCGCTGCGGTAGAACAGCGGCTGTTCGAGGAAGCTTTCCAGGCTGCGGATCTGCTGACTGATCGCCGACTGGGTGAGGTGCAGTTCCTCGGCGGCCTTGTGGAAGCTGCCCAGGCGGGCGGCGGCTTCGAAGCCGCGCAGGGCGTTTAGGGGTGGCCAGTGCTTGAGCATGATTGATAAGCCTGTCTAATCAGATTTGTGCAAAATCTATCGTTTGTTGCAGCATTTTTACAGGCCTAGCATGCAAGTCATCACCGCATTTGCGGTTTTCAGTGATAACAAAGACTTAACTGAAAGGTACTTGTATGCAGCAGAACGATGTCGTCAGCACTGGCTGGGTGATGCCCGCCGAGTGGGTCCCGCACGCCGCCACCTGGATGGTCTGGCCGCACAACCAAGGGCTGTGGGAGTCTGGCTGGGGCGTGACCCTGGCCGAGGTGCAGGTCGATTTCGCCCGTGTGGCCAACGCCATTGCCCGTTTCGAGCCGGTGAAGATGGTGGTCGATCCGTCCGCGGCGCTGCGTGCTCGTACGCTGTGTGGGGCCAACATCGAGTTGATCGAACTGGCGGTCAACGACAGCTGGTGCCGCGACTCCGGACCGAGCTTCGTCTGCCACCCGCAGCGCGGCGTGGCTGGGGTCAGCTGGCGCTTCAACGCCTGGGGCGGCAAGTCCGAGCATGATCTGGACGAGAGCCTGGCGCGGCGCATCCTCAATGGCCTGGGGATGGATTGCTTTGGCACGCCGCTGAGCAACGAAGGTGGCGCGATCCATGTGGATGGCGACGGCACCCTGATCACCACCGAGTCGGTGCTGCTCAACCCCAACCGCAATCCGGGCATGAACAAGGCCGAGATGGAAGAGATCTTCGCCCGCCTGCTGGGCGTGAAGAAGACCATCTGGCTGCCGGGTGACCCGCAGTACGTGACCGGCGACATGACCGACGGCCATATTGATGGCGTCTGTGCCTTCGCCAAGCCCGGCGCGCTGCTGGTGGACGCTACCCGCGATCAGGGTTCGGTGTATGCCGAAGTGGTACGCGAGAACCGTCGCGCTATCGAACTGGCCACCGATGCCCGCGGGCGCAAGTTCGAGCTGCTTGAACTGTTCGAGGCCACCGATGCGGTGGATACCGAGGCCGAGGTGTTCTGCGCTTCCTACACCAACTTCTACATCTGCAATGGCGCGATCATCATGCCGGCCTACGGCATTGCTGCCGATGAGGAAGCGGCGGCGACCCTGCGCATGGCCTTCCCGGGCCGCGAAGTGGTGCCGGTACAGATCAACCAGCTGGCCCATGGCGGCGGCGGGGTGCATTGCATCACCCAGCAGCAGCCGGCCTGGCCGTTGAAGGGGTGAGGTCATGAGCAAATTGACCGTCGCCACCACCCAGTTCGCCTGCAGCTGGAACCTTGAGCAGAACCTCGACCAGGCCGAGCGCCTGGTACGCGAGGCCGCGGCCAAGGGTGCCCAGCTGATCCTGTTGCAGGAGCTGTTCGCCACCCCGTATTTCTGCATCGAGCAGGACCATAAACACCTGGCGCTGGCCGAGGAGTATGGCCAGAGCCGCGTGCTCAAACGCTTCGCCGCCCTGGCCAAGGAGCTGGGTGTGGTGCTGCCGCTGAGCTGGTTCGAGAAAGCCGGCAATGCCTACTTCAATTCGCTGAGCGTGGCCGATGCCGATGGCCGTCTGCTCGGGGTGTACCGCAAGACCCACATCCCCAACGCCATCGGTTATCAGGAGAAGGAATACTTCAGCCCCGGCGATACGGGCTTCCGCGTCTGGGATACCGCCTTCGGCCGCATCGGCGTAGCCATCTGCTGGGATCAGTGGTTCCCCGAGACCGCGCGCTGCCTGGCCCTGCAGGGTGCCGAGGTGCTGCTGTTCCCTACCGCCATCGGTTCCGAACCGGGTGCCGCGGCGCTGGATTCGCGTGACCACTGGCAGCTCACCCAGCGCGGCCATGCCGCCGCCAACATCATGCCGGTGATCGCCGCCAACCGCGTCGGCCACGAGGTGGCGACCGGCGATCCGGCGCTGCAGATGAGCTTCTACGGCTCGTCCTTTATCACCGACCACAAGGGCAAGTTGCTCGCCGAGGCCGACCGCGACACCAGCGGCGTGCTGGTGCGCGAACTGGACCTCGCTGCCATGCGCGAGGAACGCCTGACCTGGGGCATCTACCGTGATCGTCGCCCGGAAATGTACGGCCCGCTGTTGGGCCTGGACGGACGGCAAACCCATGTGCGCTGGAATCACCAAGGAGTCTGACTATGAAACCTGGTAAAGCCTTACTGATCGGCTCGCTGAGCCTCACCCTGGGTTGTGCCCAGGCCTGGGGCCAGGCCGAGGAAAAGACCCTGCGCCTGTATAACTGGGCCGACTATTTCGCCGCCGATACCCTCAGCAACTTCACCAAGGAAACCGGTATCCGGGTGGTCTACGACGTCATGGAAGGCAGCGAGACGCTGGAGGCCAAGATGATGGCCGGGCGTAGCGGTTATGACCTGATCTTCCCCGGCGACACCGTGGCCGAGCGCCTGATGCGCGCCGGCGCGCTGCAGAAACTGGACACCAGCAAGCTGGAGCACCTGGATGACATCGAGCCGGGCCTGCGCACCCTGCAGACCAAGTACCCCTATTCGCGGCACGCCACGGTGCCCTACACCTGGGGTTCGATCGGCCTGACCTACAACACCCAGATGATCGAGAAGCGCATGCCTCAGGCGCCGGTCAATAGCCTGGACCTGCTGTTCAAGCCGGAGCTGGCCGCCAAGTTCGCCGACTGCGGTATCTCGATGATCGACTCGCCGGACGAAGTGCTGGCCGTGGTGCTCAATTACCTGGGGCATGAGCCGCGCAGTGGCAAGGCGGAAGACCTGGCCGAGGCGCTGGCGCTGCTGAAAAGCATCAAGCCCTATATCCGCAAGTTCCAGTCGCAGCCGGTCACCCAACTGGTCAATGGCGAGATCTGCCTGTCGCTCGGTTACAGCGGCGACATGATTCAGGCCCAGCGCACCTCTGATGAAGCGAAAGCGGGCCGGAACTTCGGTTACCGCATACCGGTTCAGGGCAGCACCATCTGGATGGACACCATGGCCATCCCGGCCGATGCCCAGCACCCGGAATATGCCTACGCACTGATCAATTTCATCATGCGCCCGGAGAACATGGCGGCGATCAGCACCGCTACCGGTTACCCCACGTCCAGTGCCAAGGCCCGGCCGATGGTCGCGGCAGACATGCGTAACAACCCGGATATCTATGTCGATGAGGCCACCTATGCACGGCTGATTCCCGGCAAGGACATCCCGCAGCGCGACATGCGTGCGCGCATGCGCACCTGGAGCACGTTCAAGACCGACATCTAGGCCTTATTGCCTGCCTGCGACCGCTCGCCAACCCATCATCCTGCCAACTGCCGCGCCCCGGGCGCGGTCAGGCGGCAGCGGGCTGCCGAAACGGCCGCAACAGCAGGCGAGAGCCTCAGTGGAACACGGGTTCAAGGCCATCCCGGCCGCCAGCAAGAGCAACGCGTTGCAACCGCCAGTGGCGGCTCAGGAGCAGCACACCAGGGAGGGTATGGCCGGGCGTCGAGAGTGGCGTTGACCGGCGGGTATCCATCATAAGAAGAGGGTGCAGAACTATGTCTACACGTCGTGATTTCATCAAACAATTGACGGTCGCCGCTGGTCTGGGTGCCGTCGCCACTATGGGCATCGGCCTGAGTGCGCCGAAGGTGCGCGCCGCGCTGGGTAACAGCTGGCACATGCCCGATGAGAACGAGCTGCAGGAACGGATCTTCCTGGCCTTCGCCGCCTCGACGGCGATCTGGGACGACTGGGCGACCCCGGTGAACAACTGCGTCGCGCTGTTGGCCAAGACCATTGCCAAGTACCAGCCGGTGACCGTGCTGTGCCGCGCCAACCAGCTGTCGCTGGCCAAGAGCAAGTGCGGCACCACCAATATCAAGTTCATCACCATGCCGCTGGACGATGTCTGGGTGCGTGACTACGGTGGCTGCTTCGTGGTCGACGGTCAGGGTGGGCGCGGTCTGGTCGATTTCAACTTCAACGGTTGGGGCGGCAAGCAGACGGCAAGTAACGACACCCAGGTGGCCGACACCCTGAGCTACGAAACCTATGCCACCTATATCGCCAGCCAGCTGACCGGCGAGGGCGGCGGTATTGAAGTGGATGGCCATGGCACGGCGATCATGACCGAGAGCTGCTGGGTCAACAGCAACCGCAACCCAGGCATGAGCAAGGCGCAGATCGAGGCCGAGCTGAAGGCCAATCTTGGGCTGCGCAAGATCATCTGGCTGCCGGGGATCAAGAACAAGGACATCACCGATGCCCACGTCGACTTCTACGCGCGCTTCGCCTCCAAAGGCGTGGTGATCGCCAACCTCGACAACGACCCCAAGTCTTACGACTACGCGGTAACCCGCACCCACCTGAATATCCTCAAGGCCGCCACCGACGCCGATGGCAACAAGCTGGTGGTGCACACCCTGCCGCCACCCCTGAAGAAGCGCAGCAACGTCTACACCCAGAACAACCCGGATTTCGCCCCCGGCTATATCAACTACCTGCCGATCAATGGCGCGGTGATCGTGCCGCAGTTCGGCGACACCGCCGCCGACAAGTTCGCCAAGGACCTGCTGACCAAGCTGTATCCGGGGCGTGTGGTGGTGCAGGTGAACATCGACCCGATCGCCGGCGGCGGCGGCGGTATTCACTGCGTGACCAAGAACATGCCGGCGGTCTGATTGGGTTTTTGCTCCATAAGGGGTTTTGTGTAGCCCCTTATTTAGCTGTGTCGTGGTTGTGCACCGGTGGTGGGTCTTTCGAGGCTTAGCCCGTGCACGCGCCTGGCTGCTTGCCGTCAGTACAGGCGGGTTTTGGCCGCGGCATGGCTGTTTTTATTCCGTGGCATTAGGGCGCTAGCCGCACGTTCGTCAGCCCCGTGGGCGTCGAGTCGAGCGCAGCAACGCCGTAAACGGTCCGTTCTAACTTTTAATAATAAGGAACACCTTCCATGCAAATGAAGACGTGCAGCGCCCTGGCGCTGGCCATCTCGGTGGCCACCCTGCAGTTGGCGTACGCCGCCGATGAAGTGGCTGTCGAGCAATTGGCGCAAGGCCTGGCGGACTCCAGCCAAGGGCAGTCGAAGGGCTTTATCGAAGACAGCAGCCTGACGCTGCTGAGTCGTAACGTTGCGTTGTACCGCAACCTCAAAAACAACAACAACGCCGCGGATAGCCTTGATGGGGTGAACAGCAGCCAGAATTACGTCAACGAGTGGGGGCAAGCAGAAATGCTCACCTTCACCTCGGGCTTTACCCAGGGCACCGTCGGCTTTGGGGTTGATGCTTTTGCCAATGGCGCGGTGCGCCTGACGGGCGGTGCCGGCACTGGTGGCAGCAACGTGTTGCCGGGCAATAGTGGCCACTGCGATACCCTCACCGGCACCTGCCAGGGGCAGGACGCCTACGGCCTGGCCGGTGGCGCGGTCAAACTGCGGGTTTCCGAGACCGAGCTGAAAGTCGGCAACCTGCAACCCAATAGCCCGGTGTTCGGTTACAGCGACCTGTACCTGATGCCGCAGCACTTTACCGGCGGCCTGGTCACCAGCAACGAGATCAGTGGCCTGGCCCTGCAAGGCGGTCACTTTACCTCGGGCAATGCGGAAAACAGCACCAACCAGGACGGCGACCTGGGCACCACCTACGGCCAGACCGCGTTCAAACGTGCCGATTTCGTTGGCGCGGATTACAGCTTCAGCGACACCCTGTCCGGTGGCCTGCATGCCTCCAAGTACCAAGACGTGTGGCAGCAGTATTACGCCGACCTCTACCACAGCCTGCCGCTGGGTGAAGAAACCGCGCTGAACACCAGCATCGCCTATTACAAAACCGACGACAGCGGCGATGCCACGGCCGGCGAGATCAACACCGACGCCTACAGCGTGGCGCTGGCCCTGGTCACGGGTGCGCACAGCTTTACCTTCGCCCACCAGCGGGTCAACGGTGATACGCCGTTCGACTACCTGGGGGTGGAAACCGGCGACGGCAAGTTCAACCCGGCCGGTTCCATCTGGCTGGCCAACTCCTCGCAGTTCGCCGACTTCAACGCCCCCGGCGAGAAGTCCTACAAGCTGCAATATGACCTCGACGCCGCCAGCTTCGGGGTGCCGGGCCTGAGCTTTATGGTCCGCTACGTCAAGGGTACTGGTGCAGACGGCACGGCGGCCGACGCCGAGGGTGCCTACGGCTTCTACAACGACCTGGAAGATGGCAAGGAGTGGGAGCGCGATATCCAGGTGGCCTACGTGCTGCAGGACGGCCCGGCCAAGGACCTGTCTTTCACCCTGCGCCAAGCCACCTACCGCGGCAATGACGACATGAACGCCACCAACTCAGGCAGCGACAACGACGAGTTCCGCCTGATTACCGCCTACCCGCTGGATATTCTCTAAGCCAGGCGCGGCCGTGCGTGCACGGCTATATTTTCTGCAGAGCAATCAGCCGTTACCGCCAGCGCTGGCGGTAACGATTTTCTGCTTTATCCCGGTGCCGGCTATCGAGGTCGGTGCACAATTACTACGAGGTTTTGCCCATGCGCAGCACACGTTCCCTGGCGCTGGTTCTGCTGCTCGGCAGCAGCCTTGCGTTGGCCGATGAGTCCGGCCCCCTGTTGCTGCACAACGGCACGATCTACACCGTCAATGCGCAGCAGCCCTGGGCCAGCGCGATGGTGATCGATGAAGACGGCAGCATCGTCGCCATCGGTGATGACGAGGATGTCGCCGAATACGTCGATGATGAAACCGAAACCGTCGATCTCGACGGCCGCTTGGTGCTGCCGGGTTTCCAGGACACCCACACTCACGTGCTGGATGCCTCCTCCGAGGCTCAGGGCGATTGCAAGGTCGAGGCCGCGGATGATGTGCCGCAGTGGTTGCAAGCGATAAAAGCCTGCAATGAGCAGGACGACGGTGACTGGCTGCTGGGCTGGGGCTTCTCCCTGCGTGGTCTGCTGGACGAGAAGCAAACCCCGCGTGCACTGCTCGACAGCATCGTCAGCGATCGTCCGGTGGCGATCATGGAAGAGACCTCGCACGCCTATTGGCTCAACTCCAAGGCGCTGGAGCAGGCCGGCATCACTGCCGCTACAGCCAATCCGGAGGGGGGCATTATCCTGCGCGACGCGGCCGGCGAGGCCACCGGTCTGTTGCTGGACAACGCCGGCGATCTGGCGCTGGACAGGGCGCTGCCGCCGTCCAAGGCGCTCGACGAGGTCTACTACCAGGCGGTGCTGGCCGGGCAGGACGAGCTGGCGCAAAACGGCATCACCTCGGTGGCCGATGCCCGGGTGTTCTGGCGTCGTGGTTACCTCGACGCCTGGCAGAAAGCCGCCCAAAACGACGAGCTGAAGGCGCGCACCGCGCTGGGCCTGTGGGCCTATCCGACGCTGGAGGATGACGAGCAGCTGGCCGAGTTGAAGGCCATGTATGACGCTGGCTCCGCCGACAGCCTGCTGCGCGTCACCCAGATCAAGTTCTATGTCGACGGCATCACCCACAACACCACCGCCCGCCTGCAGCAGCCCTATAACCAGAGCTTGCCCGGCGTCGATCCCAAGGGCCTGTACTACTTCAGCCCGGAACGGCTTGAGCGCTACAGTCGCGAACTGGCCAAGGTCGGTTTCGATATGCATATCCATGCCATCGGCGACCAGGCCGTCAGCGATGCCCTGGACGCCATCGACGCCACCGACGGTCAGGGTCGCCACCGCATCACCCACGTCGAACTGGTGGATAAGCAGGACATCCCACGCTTTAAGCAGCTCGAGGTGATTGCCGACTTCCAGCCGAGCCCGTTCTTCGCCCCGTCCTTCCTGAAAGACAACGTGCCGGTGCTCGGTGATCGCGCCTATAAGCTGCTGCCCATGCGCGAACTGTATGACGCCGGTGCGCGGGTAACCCTGAGCTCCGACTGGGATGTGAATCCCTTGTCGCCACTGGGCATCATGCAGAACGCCCTGAGCCTGGGTGAGCGCGGCTTGCCGAACCTGGAAGCCGCCATCAAGGCCTACACCCTGGATGCCGCCTACACCCTGCGCCAAGAGCAGGACACCGGCTCGCTGGAAGTGGGCAAGCAGGCGGATCTGGTGGTGCTGGACCAGAACATCTTCGACCTGCCGGTTAAGCAGATCGGCAAGGCCAAGGTGCTCTGGACCTTGCTCGGCGGTGAAGAGGTCTATCGAGCCGCGGACTTCTGAGGCCGGTGGTGCCGCATGTTAGCCAAGCCATGCATGCGGGGCAGAGCGCTGGTGCTTGGTAGTGCCGCGGACGGCAGGCTGAAGGTAATTTGTTGCAGGGGGGCGAGACGTTAAGTGCATCGACTTCTCCGGAGGGACTACCTATTCCATAAGGCTCTGCGGCGTAAGGCCATAGCGTTGCAGCAGGGCGCGGCCGGTGGGGCTGTGCAGGGCGTCCAGGTAGTGGCGGTCCCAGTGCAGGCTCAGCTCGGCGGCACCGGCAAAGTCGGGGCCGAAGGCTATATACAGCGGATAGGGCCCTTGGCAGCCGGCCTCGCGGATCTGCTCACCTAGCTGCTGTTGGCGCAGCTGGTATTCCACCGCCGGGCGCAGCTCCACGAAGTAGTCGAAGCGCCCGCGCTGCAGGCCGAGCATGGCCAGCTGCATGGGGCGTTCGCTGGCCAGGGTGATCACCTGGCCATCCTGCCGATGCGCGGCCAGGTACTCGCGCAGCTCGGGCCAGTAGTAGTAGCCGCCAATCACCGCCAGCTTGCCGCTGAGCAGCGAGTCGCTGCCCTGGAAGTACCAGGTGCGGCCGGCCTGGGTGTAGAAACAGAAGGGCGGATTCATCAGCGGTGTCTTGGCGAACTGCGCCTGTTCCTGCTCGCTGGAGCCCTCCAGGGGCACTCCGGGCAGCAGGTCGATCTGGCCGGCCTTGAACTGTTTCACCGCGCGCTGCCAGGGCAGGTAGCGGTATTCGATGCGCCAGCCCAGGGGGCCGAACAGCTGCACGGCAAAGTCATAGGCCAGGCCTTTATTGCCGGAGTCGGGGTCGCAGGTCAGCGGGCAGTAGTCGTCGCCGGCCATCACCAGCACGCGTGATTCGTCTGCGCCCTGGGTACCGGTGGCCAGGGCGGTAAGCAGGCAGGACAGCAGGCAGGTGGGGAGGCGCATGGTCGGCATCCTTGGGCGAATGCTTTTAGTGTAGAGCGCGGTTGTGCTGTGGGAGGCTGGCGCTCGGGGCGAGCGCCAGCCGTGGCTCAGGCCTTGGCGTCGAGCACTACGCGGTAGCGCGCTTTACCGGCACGCAGGTGGTCGATGGCCTCGTTGACCTTGCTCATGGGGAAGTGTTCGACCTGCGGCAGGATCTGATGACGCGCACAGAACTCCAGCATGGTCGCCATATTCGCCGGCGAACCAACGGGCGAGCCGGAAAGGCTCTTCTGTTTCGGGATCAGGTTGAATACATGCACCGGAATCGCGCTGGGCACGATGCCGACAAAGTGCAGGCGGCCTTTACCACGTAAGGTGCCGATCATGGCGTTCCAGTCGAGGTCGGCGCTGGCGGTGACCAGGAGGAAATCCAGGCTGCCGGCAATCGCCTTGAGTGCAGCGCTGTCGGTTGATGCCACCACCTTGTGTGCGCCCAGGCGTTTGGCCTCTTCCTGTTTGCTCAAGGACGAGGTGAAGGCGGTGACTTCGCAGCCCCAGGCATTGAGGAAGCCCAGGGCCAGATGGCCGAGGCCGCCGATGCCGACCACGCCGACCTTGTCGGTGGGTTTTACGTCGAAATCCAGCAGCGGGCTAAACACCGTGGAACCAGCGCAGAACAGCGGGCCGACCAGGGCTGGGTCGAGACCGTCCGGCAGCGGCACGGCCCAGGCCCAGTGACTGCGCAGGCGGTCGGCGAAACCGCCGTTGCTGCCGACTATGGTCGGTTTTACTGTGCCGCACAGCTGATGGGAACCTTCCATGCATGAGCTGCAATGCATACAGCTGCCCTTGTACCAGCCGATGCCCACGCGCTGGCCGAGTTTCAGGCCGCGTGCCTGCGGACCGAGGCGCACCACGGTGCCGACCACTTCATGGCCGGGGATAAAGGGGTAGCGCGCATTGCCCCATTCGTTGTCGATCATCGACTGGTCGGAGTGGCAGATGCCGCAGTATTCCACCGCCACTTCCACTTCTTCGGCACCCAGCGGGCCGGGATCATAATTGTGCGGTTCGAGGGGCGCGCCGGGGGCTTTTGCGGCCCAGCCGGTAAAGGTTTCGACGATGGATTCGGACGAACTCATAACAATGGCCTCAGGACGGGAAACACAACCTTGCCAGCATAGCCCGCTACACCGGCCAAGGCTGCGCGGATCACTCAGCCTGATAGTCCAACCTTGGCCTCGGTTACACTGGCCGCCTCGTAACTTGTTGCTGGATCACCTATGTCGCGCCCACCCCGTCCTGCGTCCTCCCGCCCGCACAGCGGCAAACCTGCGGTGCGCCGCGTGGCCAAGGCGCCACCCGCCGAGCCGCGTTTGCTGGTGCTGAACAAACCGTTCGACGTGCTGACCCAGTTCAACGACGAGCAGGGCCGCGCCACCCTCAAGGATTTTGTCAGCGTGGCAGGCGTCTACCCGGCCGGACGCCTGGACCGCGACAGCGAAGGCTTGCTGTTGCTGACCAACGACGGCGGCCTGCAGGCGCGCATCGCCGACCCCAAGCACAAGCTGGCGAAAACCTATTGGGTGCAGGTGGAGGGCGAACCGAGCGACGCGCAGTTGCAGCAGCTGCGTGACGGTGTGCAGTTGAATGATGGGCCGACCCTGCCGGCCGAGGCGCGTCTACTGGAAGTGCCCGAGTTATGGGAACGCAACCCGCCGGTACGCTTTCGCAAAAGCATCCCTACAGCTTGGCTGGAACTGGTTATTCGCGAGGGGCGCAACCGTCAGGTACGCCGTATGACCGCTGCAGTTGGCCTGCCGACGCTGCGTCTGGTGCGGGTGCGCATCGGCCCCTGGAGCCTCGACGGCCTGCAGCCCGGCGAGTGGAAAGAGGTTGAGGCGCGGCTATAGCCAGGGCGGCTTGCTCAGCCGTGGATGCCGCGGGTCGCTTCGATGATGTAGCTGATCAGCGGCTTGGCGAGGAAGGCGAACAGGCACAGCCCCAGGCCTAAGAACAGGATCGCGGTGCCCAGGCGGCCGGCCTTGGAGGTCTTGGCCAGGTCCCAGATGATAAAGAACATAAACACCATCAGGCCGCCGACCAGCGCGTACATCATCAGGGATTCGAACTGTTCGGTTTCCATGGGGCCTCTTCGGGGTGGCGGAGTTTCAACGGGCGGCGATTATACGCGCAGATGCTGCAACGGCAGCTGGGTGCTGGAGAGAATCTGCTGCAGCACGAAGCTGGAGCGTACGCTGGATACCCCCTCGATGCGGGTCAGGGTGCCGAGCAGAAACTTCTGGTAGTGATCCATATCCGGCACCACCACCTTGAGCTGGTAGTCCGCATCCATCCCGGTGACCAGGCTGCATTCGAGCACTTCCGGGCATTTGCGGATCATGTCCTGGAAGTGCTCGAAGCGTTCCGGGGTGTGCTTGTCCATGCCGATCAGCACGTAGGCGGTCAGTGTTAGGCCGAGCTGCTTACGGTCGAGCAGGGCGACCTGGCCGAGGATATAACCGTCGTCTTCCAGCTGTTTTACCCGTCGCGAACAGGGTGAGGGCGACAGGCCGATGCGTTCGGCGAGGTCCTGGTTGGACAGGGTGGCGTCGCGCTGCAATTCGGCGAGGATATTCAGGTCGTAGCGATCAAGTCTGTTCATCTTTGCCCTGCTTGCGTGCTTTAGTTGTGCTAAATCATGCGCTGTTAGTCATTAATTGCGCAAGTGATAGGTATTTCAGCAATATTAGCAATCTTTCGCTGCGCCGGCGGGCGTAAGCTTTACCTCAGTTTCAAGGCCCGGACGACACGTCCAGCCGCTTCGCCCAACCAGGCGAACGGTCGCCGCCGATCCCACCGGGTCGTCACGGCACCCGGGTCCGCACTGCCCAACCAGGCGGGCGCAGAAAAGGCGTTACCATCGCCAGAATGAGGGACACGCAAAAAAGGGAGGCCTGCAGGCCTCCCTTTTTTGTTGCTGGGCGGTGGCGTTGTTCAGCCCACCAGGCCGGATCTGTTCAGGGTTATCAAAGTATTTGCGCCGACGTTACGCGCTCTTTACTCAGGCTTTACCGCGCACTTACCCAGCCTCTGCGAGACTGACCGGGCTTATTTCGGAGACTTTCGCATGCGCCGTACCCCATTAATCCTGGCCGATATCGGCATCCTGCTGGTGCTCGGCCTGACGCCGCTGCTGCCACTGGCGTTGCCGCCGCAGTTGCCCGACCTGGGCGGTCTCAGCCCTACAGCACCTGGCGTTTCCACTGCCCCGGCGCGTAGCCCGTCCAGCGACTGAATGCGCGGGAAAAACTGGCCGCCTCGGCGTAGCCCAGGCGCTGGGCGATGCTGTTGAGATCCAGGCGCGAGTCACTGAGCAGGCGTTCGGCCAGGCGCTGCTTGATCTGCTCGTTGAGTTGCTGGAAGGCGTGACCTTCGCTCGCCAGGCGGCGGTGCAGGGTGCGTTCGGACAGGCCCAGACGTTCGGCCACCGCGCGGCTGCTGAGTAGGCTTGCCGAATCGCGGATCAGCACCTGCTGCACCAGGCGTGCAGTGGCCGCCTTGACCAGGCTGTGGGAAATCTCCAGGCACAGGCGTTCGCACAGCTGCTCGCCCTCGCTGTGAGCGCTGATATGCGCCTGCGGCAGGCTGAGCTGCAGGTCAGCATGGGCAAACAGGATGCCGTTGCGCACACCGTCGAACTGCACGGGGTAGGGGAAATCGCGCTGCAGGGCGGCCATATCTGTCGGGGCACTGGCCATCATCTCTACCGCCAGCGGCGCGATTGGCCGTTGCAGCAGTTCGCAGGCCACTCCCAGGCAGCCGGCCAGCCCGCGCTCGATAACAAATGCGCGGGCGTCCTGCGGCAGCACGCTGGCATCGAACAGCAGCCAGGTGCCGCGCCGCTCCACCTCGATCCGCGCCGGGCACAGGGTCAGGGCCAGCAACTGAAAGCGGCTAAAGGTGGCGAACGCTTCACCGAGGGTACGGCTGGCGAGCATGGTGAACCCCAGCAGGCCTAGCGAGGTGAGGTGGTAGCGCTGCCCGGCGACGAAGCCCAGGCCTGGGCGGCCGGCATGTTCAATCACATTGCGGATCACCGCCAGTTCCTGCCAGGCCTCGATCTGCGCATTGCGCTGCTGCAGCGCTGCGCTGGAGATGGCGCTGCCGATCAGGCAGGTGGCGGCGTCCACGCCTTCTGCCTGGGCGGTTTCCAGCAGGTAGAGCACGCCGGTCAGCGGGCGGTTCTGGCGCCAATCCATCCGGGAATTTCCTCGTTCAGGTCGGTCTCAAGCTGATCAATACGCTGGCAGTGATTATCATTTTTTGGCGGTAATCATCATGGTCGAGCCTAGCATTCGCCCTGCATTCTGTAAGCACTCCAACAACAATGAGTGCGAGCCATGAGCGAGTTTATCTACTGCCTGCCCAGCCAGAACCGTGCCGCCAGCTACAGCCATATGCGCGTGACCCCGACCACCGGGGCCATCGGTGCGGACGTCGAAGACCTCGACCTGACCCGCCTGAGCGACGAGGGCTTTGCCGAGCTGCGCCAGGCGCTGCTGGTGCACAAGGTGATCTTTATCCGCGACCAGGCTCTCAGCATCAGCGACCTGGAACGGGTCACCCAGCACCTCGGCGAATTCGGCCGCGAGCCTTACGTGACCTGCATGGACGACCATCCCCATGTGGTGCACGTGGTCAAGGAAGCCACGGAGAAGACCCCGTTCGTGTTCGGTGGTGCCTGGCACACCGACTGGACCTTTCAGGAGCGCCCGCCGGCGTTCACTTTGCTCTATGGCCATGACATCCCGCCCTTCGGCGGCGATACCTGCTTCGCCAACCTGGCGCTGGCCTACGAATGGCTGTCGCCGGGGATGAAAAAGCTGCTGGAAAGCCTCGACGCGGTGCACAGCCCGGAAATGGCCTATGGGGTCAACGCCAACCACAACGCGCTGCTGGAAAACATGGCGATCCGTTATGGCAGCGATACCTCGGCGGAAACGCGCAGCCACCCGCTGGTGACCCGCCATCCGGAAACCGGCAAGAAGGTGCTGTTTATCAACCCGGCCTACACCACCGGCATCCGCGGTTTGCGCCCGGACGAGGCGCGGCCGCTGCTCGACTACCTCTTCAAGCTGGCCACCACCGAGGCCTTCACCTGCCGCATGCGTTGGCGCCAGGGCACCCTGGCGATCTGGGACAATCGCAGCACCTGGCATCTGCCGGTGGCCGACTACCATGGCATGCGCCGCGAAATGTTCCGTACCACCGTGGTCGGCGAGGTGCCAAGCCGATGAGCCAGTCAACCACTACCGATACACGCCTGCTGGACGCCGCCAATAGCCTGGCCAACGCCCGTGCTCAGCGTCAGCCCGGACCACGGGTCAGCGAGAGCTTTACCCTGGCCAGCCTGGATGAGGCCTACCAGGTGCAGGCCGCCGGCGTGCAGCACGCCCTGGCCCAGGGCCGCCACTTGAGCGGGGCCAAGGCCGGGCTGACTTCGGCGACGCTGCGCGCAGCGCTCAAGGTCGAGGAGCCGCTGTACGGCTGGCTGTTTGCCGATACCGCCTGCCGCTCGGGCGAAACCATCGCCTGGGAGCGCATGCTGCAACCGAAGGTCGAGATCGAGATCGCCCTGCTGCTGAGTGCGGATTTGCCGGCTGGCGAGATCAGCCGCGAGCAGCTGCTGGCCAGCATCGCCGGGGTGGTGCCGGCGCTGGAAATCAACGACTCGGCCATCAGCGGTTGGCAGTTGACCCTGCTCGATGCGGTCGCCGACAACCTGTCCTCAGGCTTCTATGTGCTGGGCGATCGGCCGGTGTCGCTGGCGCAGCTCGACGGGCAGACGCTGACCGGCACCTTGCTGAGCAATGGCCAGCCGCTACGGGCGAATGTGCCCATCGTGCTGGACGACGTGCTGAGCACGGCGCTGTGGCTGGTGCGCAAGATGGCCGCGCTCGGCCAGCCGCTGCGCGCCGGCGATGTGCTGCTGACCGGGGCACTGGCACCGATTGCGGCAGTCGCTGCTGGCGATCAGTTGCGCTTTCAGGTTACGGGATTAGGTGAGGTGAACTGCGCGTTCAGTTGATTGGGCATTGAGCGAAACGCCTGTGACGCTGGGCCGCTGTGGCCTAGCGTTTTACCACCTCGATCGGGTCGGCGTGTACTAGCACCTCGGCCCGCGGGAATTCCGCCTGGATCGCTCGTTCCACCTGATCACAGAGACTGTGCGCGGCTGATAGCGGTAGCTCGCCGGGCAGTTCCAGGTGCAACTGGACGAACCAGTGAGTGCCGGAAACCCGCGTGCGCAGGTCGTGGGCACCGAGTACCCCGGGCACCGCGCAGGCCAGTGCATGCATGCGTTCGCTGACATCCGGTGCCAGTTCCTCATCCATCAACACCGACACCGCTTCGCGCACGATGCTGATCGCACTCCAGAAGATATACAGGGCAATGCCGATGCCGAAGATCGCATCCAGCTGTAGCCAGCCATAGCTGGCCAGCAGCAGCGCGAGAAGGATGCCGCTGTTGAGCAGCAGGTCGGAGCGATAATGCAGCGAGTCGGCGCGGATCGCGGTGGAGCCGGTGAGCCTGACCACATGGCGCTGGAACAGCAGCAGGGCGATGGTCGCAGCCAGTGACAGCAGCATCACCGCGATGCCCAGGGCTGGCGCGCCCAGTGCCTGCGGGTTATGCAGGCGCTCGATGGCATGGCTGCCGACCAGCAGCGCGCTGGCCCCGATAAACAGCGCCTGGCCGAGACCCGCCAGGGCCTCCGCCTTGCCGTGTCCGTAGCGGTGGTCGTCATCGGCGGGGCGCAGGGCGTAGTGCACGGCGATCAGGTTGAGCAGCGAGGCGGCGCTGTCGAGCAGCGAGTCGGTGAGCCCGGCCAGTAGGCTGACCGAACCGCTCAGCCACCAGGCGATGGCCTTGGCCAGCACCAGGCTCAGGGCCACCGCGAGTGCGGCGACCGTGGCCAGGCGCATCAGCCGCGCGTGCTGGGGCAGGGTGGTCATGGCGGTGTTACGCCGCTGGGCGCAAGCCGTAGGCGGCCAGTTGTTCGACGTTACCGCTGTGGCGGATCAGGCGCGGATCGTCGAGCGGCAGGCTGTGGCCGGTCTGTACTTCGATCAGGGCTTTGAGTTTGGCCGGGTCGATATTGCCGTCGGCATCCACCACCTGCTTGAGGTCCTGTGGGTCGACCTGGGCGGTCTGGCCGTCGGGCAGGTAGATCGCGCCGGTGGCGAAGTCGATGCCGAAGGCGATCAGCCCGGGCAGTACATAGAAGAGAATGCCGATGGCGTTGAGCCCAGCCACCACGGGGTCGATGCGGCCTTCGATCTGGCCACGGCGATCCGGGAAGAACAGGGTGCCGCAGGCGGTCAGCTGGGTGAGCAGGGCGGCGGCGAGGATGCCGCCGATAACGCGGTTGTGTGTACGCATTGAGCATCTCCTAAAAAGTGGCGCAACTATACCAATCCTGTCATTGCAATACCGCTGCGCTCACCTCAGACAGCGTAAAAGCCGGCCGGGTTCGCCGCTATAATCGTGCCCCTTGAATGGAGCCCGCATGAATTCCCTGCCAATCGATGTGTTGCTACCTGATCTCTGTCAGGCCCTTGCCCTGCGCGACGAGGCGGTGCTCGAAGCGCCGCCCGGTGCCGGCAAGACCACCCGCGTGCCGCTGGCCTTGCTCACGCAGCCGTGGCTGGCCGGGCAGAGCATCATCATGCTTGAGCCGCGTCGGCTGGCCGCGCGTGCAGCGGCCGAGCGCTTGGCCTCTGAGCTGGGCGAGGCGGTGGGGGAAACCGTCGGTTATCGCATTCGCCTGGACAGCAAGGTCGGCCCGCGCACCCGCATCGAGGTGGTCACCGAGGGCATCCTCGCCCGTCGCCTGCAGGACGACCCGGCGCTGGAAGGCGTCGGCCTGGTGATCTTCGACGAATTCCACGAGCGCAGCTTGGACGCCGACCTGGCCCTGGCCCTGTGCCTAAATGGCCGGGCGCTATTTCGTGAAGACGCGCCACTTAAGGTGCTGCTGATGTCTGCGACCCTGCAAGGCGAGCGCCTGGCCGCCTTGCTCGATGACGCGCCGGTGCTGCGCAGTGAGGGCCGCATGTTCCCGGTGGAGCAGCGCTGGGGTGCGCCGTTTCAGCAGGGCGAATGGCTGGAACCGCGGGTGGTGCAGACGGTGTTGCAGGCCCTGGATGATGAACCGGGCAGCCTGCTGGTATTTCTGCCGGGGCAAGCGGAGATCCGTCGGGTCAATGAACAGCTGAGTGAGGCTCTGAACGGGCGCGGCGACATCCTGCTCTGCCCGCTGCATGGCGAACTCGACCTCAGCGCCCAGCGTGCAGCCATCGAGCCGGCTCCGGCGGGGTTGCGCAAGGTGGTGTTGGCGACCAATATCGCCGAGACCAGCCTGACCATCGATGGCGTGCGCGTGGTGGTCGATACCGGCCTGGCGCGGGTGCCGCGGTTTGATCCGAACAGCGGCATGACTCGCCTGGATACCCAGCGTATTTCACGCGCCTCGGCCACCCAGCGCGCCGGCCGCGCCGGGCGTTTGCAGCCCGGTGCCTGTTACCGGCTGTGGTCGCAGGCGCAGCATGAGCAGCTGGCGGCCTACGGCACGGCGGAGATGCTCCAGGCCGACCTGGCCGGGCTGGCCTTGCAGCTGGTGCGTTGGGGGGTAACCCCGGATGAATTGGTGTGGCTCGATCCGCCGCCGGCCGCGGCTTACGCCCAGGCGCTGGAGCTGCTCGCACGTCTCGGCGCGCTGGATGCCCAGGGCACGCTGACGGCGCATGGTCAGGCGATGGCCGAGCTGCCGACTCATCCGCGTATCGCGCATTTGCTGTTACGCGGCCACGAGCTGGGGCTGGGTGAACTGGCCTGCGACCTAGCCGCGTTGCTCGGTGAGCGCGACATCCTGCGCGGCGCAGGGGCGGATCTGCACAGCCGTTTGGCCTTGCTTGCTGGCGAGACGCGCGCCGCCCGCGGTGCCCAGGGCGGGGTGCAGCGCGCAAGGCAACTGGCGCGGCAGTTTCAGGGCTACCTCAAGCGCCGTACGGTTTCGACCCCGGTGGCCGACCCGCAGCATGGCCGCTGGTTGGGCGCGCTGCTGGCCTTCGCCTACCCGGACCGGATCGCCCAGCAGCGCCGTGAAGGCGGCGCGGAATATCGCCTGGCCAATGGCCGCGCGGCGCTGTTCGCCGAGGCCGATGCCTTGATGAAACACCCCTGGTTGGTGGTGGCCGATCTCGGTAGCCGCCAGGGCCAGCGCGAGGAACGCATTTACCTGGCCGCCGATCTCGCCCCGGCATTGTTCGACGGCGTGCTGGCCGAGCAGGTCAGCAGCCTGGAGGTGCTGGATTGGGACGAGCGTGAGGGCGCGCTGCGTGCCGAGCGTCAGCGCAAGGTTGGCGAATTGGTGCTGGCGCGTGAAGCCCTCAGCGGCCTGACTGAGCAGCAACGCAGCCGCGCCTTGCTCGGCCTGGTGCGGCGCAAGGGCCTGGCGCTGCTACCGTGGAGCCCGGAAACGCGTCAGTGGCAGGCGCGGGTTGCACTGCTGCGCGAACTGGACCTGGCCGCCAAGGGCGCGAGCGAATGGCCGGATGTCAGTGATGCGGCCTTGCTGGCCAGCCTGGAGCAGTGGCTGCAGCCTTATCTGGCCAGCGTCACCCGGCTCAGTCATTTCGCTAATCTGGATTTGAATGGCCTGCTGCAGAATCTGTTGCCCTGGCCGTTGCCGCAGCGCCTGGACGAGTTGGCCCCGCGCAGCCTGCAGGTACCGTCCGGTTCGCGCATCAGCCTGGATTACAGCGAGCAGCCGCCGGTGCTGGCGGTGCGTTTGCAGGAGTTGTTCGGCCTGGCCGCCACCCCGCGCATTGCCGGCGGCCGCCAGGGAGTCAAGCTGCACCTGCTGTCGCCGGCGCGTCGCCCGGTGCAGGTGACCCAGGACCTGGCCAGCTTCTGGGCCAATACCTACGCCGAGGTGAAGAAGGACCTGAAAGGCCGCTACCCCAAGCACTACTGGCCGGATGACCCGCTGATCGCCGAGCCCACTGCGCGGGCCAAGCCGCGCAAATAGGCCGCGCCCCGTCAAGGCAGGCTCAAGTCCACGCCGGTGGCTTGCAATTCCTGATAGGCGCGGTCGAGGTCGTCGCGCAGTTTCTCGGCCCCTGGCGCATGGCTGGAGACGATGAACTTCAACGGAATGCGCTGCAGCTGCACAAAGGGCAGCTCGGCCATGCCCAGGCGGCGGCGCGCTTGCTCCACCGGCGTTTGGTAGTCGAGCAGGAAATCGCCGCGCTTGCGTTGGAGCATTTCCAGCGCCGCGGTGTGGGTGGCGGTACGGTGCTGCTGGATGCCCAGTTGCGGATCGTCGAGCAGCTCGCGGATCGGCTGCCAGTAGCTGTAGCCGGTGATCAGGATCATGCCGCGGTTCTTCAGGTCTTCCGGCAGGCGCGGCAGCAGGGTGTCACGGCGGAAATACAGGTTCAGCACGATCTCGCCCAGCGATGTGCGGGCTTCCAGGGTGTGTTCGCGTAAATCGGCCTTGCCGGGCGCGCCGGGCCAGAGCTGTACGCTGCCATCCTGCAGGCCGTTGTACAGGCGTGCACTGGGGTAGGAGCGCAGTTCGGCGCGGTAGCCGGCGTGTTCGAGCAGGCGGCGGCTCAGGTTGAGGATGGCCCCACGCGGTTGCCCGCGTTTGTCGGTGTAGGAATAGGGCGGGAATTCGTAATAACCCACATGCACCAACGGCTGTGGGTCATTGGCGGCAGTCGCGGCGTGGCTGGCAGCGCAGTGCAGGACGGCGGCCAGTGCTAGGCAGAGGAATCGTGGCATCAAATAGGTACGTACTGCGGCTATCTGCCGTCTTTTCGTTATAAAACTGTCACATGGCGGAGCATGGCCAGTTGCCAGCTGCTTTGTCCAGTGGCATTGCTGCCAAGCTTAGTCCAGCGCGGGCAGGAGCAGGCGGGCGAGCACGGGCAGGTGGTCGGAAATACCCTGGGTGTCGTGCTGCCTGACCTGGGCGTCGATCCGCGTCAGCTGCGGGCTGTGGAACAGGTAGTCGAGGGTGCGGTCGGCGCTTTTGACGCTGCGGTCGTTGGGGTAATAGGTGTACCACTTGGCCTGCTCGACACCGCCTGCCTGTTGCAGGCTGGGGATCATCGGGTAGCGCTCGGCCAGCGCTTGCAGCTCGCTGGTTTCGGCATACCAGCTGCGCTGCGTCGGGGATAGGTGTTGGTACTGGCCGGGCGGCAGCAGATTGAAGTCGCCACCGAGCAGCCAGGGCGTGCCGTCGGCTTGCAGTTGGTCGAGCAGGCTGCTGGTCATGGCCACTTGCTGTTGCAGGGTGTCATCGCCCTGGGCGAAGGCATCGAGGTGGGTGTTGATCGCCGCCAACTGGCCGCCACCGCGCAGCGGCAGGTAGCTGACCAGCAGGGCGCGTTTGAAGTTGAACTGTCGGCTGAGCCAATCGCTGGGCATCAGTGGCAATTGCAGGCGTTCGGCGCGGGCGATCTGGTAGCGGCTGAGGGTGCCCAGTTGCATGCCGACACTGCCGAGAATCTTCGGGTGTGGCACGAAGGCGGCTTTCCAGTAGAAGGCCTGGCTGCTGCAGGGGTAGAGGTCGCTCAGGCGCTCCTGCAGCAGCGCCAGCTGGTTCTGGTAGTCGCTGGCCCTGGCACCGTTGTGCAGTTCCTGCAGCAGCACGATATCCGGTTGTTCGTCGCGCATGATGCACACCACTTCATCCAGGCTGAAGGCCAGGTCCTCGCTGCTGGGGCGCAGGTCCGGGCCACTGCCATCGGCCAGGTCGTACCAGAACACGTAGCGCTTGCCCGCCAGGTACTGCACGTTCCAGGTCATCACCTTGAGCGCTTGCCCCGGTTGCAGCATGGGCGCGCTGGCCGGACAACTCACGGGCGCGCTTTCCCGGGCACCAGGGTGCCAGGTCAGGGTGTACACCAGTGCGGCCAGTACGCCGAGCAGGCAGCAGGCGCTAAGCAGGAGTGTGCGCAGGATACGGGGCATGGGCGGATCGGGTCGTTGGGGGGTGGGCTATGCTGAGGTGATCGAGCATACCGGAGAAGCTCGCCGGTGCCGATGCTCCATCGCGTGCGGCGGGCGCTTCAGGAGGTGGTGGATGGACGCTGTGGTGATTGCCCAACGCGGCCCTTACCCGGTTGCGGTCAAGGCTGGTGAGGATTACTTCTGGTGCCGCTGCGGCCGTAGCGCGACCCAGCCGTTCTGCGATGGTAAGCACAAAGGCAGTGGCATCGTGCCGCTGAAATACCACGCCGAAGAGGACGCGACCCTGTACTTCTGCGGCTGCAAGCACAGCCACACGCCGCCCTGTTGCGATGGCAGCCATAAGCAGTTGCAATAGTCGCTTTGCCATAAGCCGTACTGGGGATCGTTATGCGCCGCAAGGTATTCGCAAACAGGGCAGCTGAGCGCCGGGTGGTGCTCGGCCTTGCTCTGCTCTGCGCCGCCGATCTGGAGTGGTTCTGATGCGCGTGTTCTGGCTCGGGCTGTTGCTGCTCAGCGCCCCACTCAAGGCCGCCGAGCCGGCAGCGTTGTTGGTGATGACCGATGTCTGGCCACCGTTTCGCATGCAAGGCGCAGACGGCGCGCTGCATGGGCTGGATATCGATCTGCTGAACCAGCTGAGCGAGCGCACCGGATTGCGCTTCGAGGTGCAGCGTGCGCCCTGGGCCCGTGGCCTGGCCGCCTTGCAGCAAGGCAAAGCCGACCTGATGACCGGCCTGGCAAAAACCCCGGAGCGCGAAGGCTATATCGATTATCTACCGCAGCCTTACTACGCCTGTGCGCCACGCTTCTACGCGAAGCCTACGCAGGCGGCCGCGTTGCGCAACTACGCCGAGTTGGCCGGACTGACGATTGGCTATGTGCTGGAATCGGCCTATTTCGAGCCGTTCGACTCGGATCAGCAGTTGCGCAAGAGCGCGGTGAATAACGAGACTCAGCTGCTGGAGATGCTGGTGCGGGGTCGCCTGCAAGCGGTGATCGGCACCGACTGCCAGGTTGATTACGAGCTGCGTGACCCGCGCTGGAGTGGCCGTATCGTCAAGGCGGCATTTGAGCCGCAGGCGCACACCGATCTGTATATCGGCTTTTCCCGCGAGCGTGGCTTAACCGCCGAATACCAGAAGGTCGCTGAGGCGCTGGAGCAAATGCGCCATGAGGGCTGGGTAGCCAACGCGGCGCGGCGCTATCAGTCTGCCCAGCCCTAGGCCTCTTTCTTAATGCTCGTGCGGCTCGGTATAGAGTTCGTAGACCATCTCCGGGTCCCAGAACGCCGCTTCTATCTTGTGCCCGTCGAGGTCGCGAACAAAGCAGCCGTAATAGGGTTCGCCGTATTCGGCACGCGGGCCTGGTGCCCCTTCGTCTTTGGCGCCGGCCTCGAGGGCGGCCTGATAGAAGTCATGTACGGCGGCCTTGTTCGACGCGACAAAGCCGAAATGGCTGCCGTTACCGATGCTCGCCGGTTTGCCGTTGATCGGCGTTTGTACCCAGAACTCCGGGTATTCGCGGCCGTAGGCAACCGCGCCCGGGTGGGCCAGTACGCGCGTGCAGCCGAGGGTGGCGAGCACCTGATCGTAGAAGGCCGTGGCCTGGTCGAACTGATTGGTGCCGATGGAGATATGCGACAGGATGCTGGGGTTGGCGTCAGCCATGGGGCCGTCCTCCTTGGGTTGTAGCGGGTTGTCACTCGACTACGGGCTGGGTGCTGCGCAGCATAAATAAGCGAAATAACACGACAGTTGAGAATAGTTGGAGAAAGCGACTTGTGCAGTCCAGCAGCAGGCTGGCCAGTGGGTCGTCGGCAATGCTCGGGGTGTTCTGGCCCCAGCCGTCGAGCAGCCAGAGCGGCAGCATGATGCCCAGGATGCACGCCAGCATCGGCCAGAAATAACCGTTGCTCAGCCTGAAGCTGGTCTGCAGCGCCTGTAACGGCTGCAGGCCGCGCAACACCAGCAGGTACTCGGCAAACGCCAGCTTGACCATCAGCCAAAGCCCCGGCAGCACCAGTAACGAAGCCCCCAGCAGAATCGCCACGGTAGTTAGCCCCGCCAACAGGGCGAAGCTTGGCCACAGGCGCAGGCTGGCAGCCAGCAGGTCACGCGCCCGTGGTGTTCCGCCATTGCTGCGCGCATCGAGAAACAGAATCAGCGCGGCGCTGTACAGCGGGTAGAACAACAGGCCGGCCAGCAGCCGCCAGATCGTTGCCGATTCGCCCGTAACCAGGCTGTCGACCTGTTGCAGCAGCAAACCTTCGAGCACGATCAACGGCAGGCACAGGCGGGCAATCGCCGCCAGGTTGTGGCTAAAGAAGTACCAGGAGTCGCGTAATACCGAGAGCACATTCATGTGCGGGGATCGTGTTTTAAGGGCGGGTGACTACTCTAGCTGATCCTCGTAGCGCCTCCCAATAGCGACTGGAGTAGCTCCTGGCTTTGCACGACATCGGCATATTCGTCGCGCAGGTTGGCCAGCGCCATGTCATGCACTTCTTCAGCACTGCGTTGGCGACCGGAATAGTCGGTTTTGCCGAAGGTGTAGCAGGCGTCGGCAACAACCTGGGTGACAAAACCCAGGTTGCTAGCGCTGCGTGCTGTCGCCTCGACTGAGTTTTCGCTGGCCACGCCAACGATCACCACCTGGCGAATCCCTCGCGCATGTAGCCAGCGCTCCAGGCCGCTATGGGTGAACGCGTCGGTCACGTTCTTCTCGAATACCTGCTCGCTATCCCGTGGTGCGAGTGCCGGTTGGAACAGTGCGCCACTCTGTCCCGGTGCAAACACCGAGTCGGCCTGGCGTGAAATATGGCGGATATGCACCAGCGGCAGGCCTGCACTGCGCCAGTATTCCAGCAGCTGAGCGATGCAGGCTTCGGCTCCAGGGTTGTTGCGCGGTGTGCTAACCCGTTGGATGCCTTGCTGCATATCGATGATCAGTAGCGCGGGCGTCTCGCTAGGGTGTGGATGCATTTCGACCGTCCTTGGCTGTTGGCTGGCATACTGCGCGCTGACTTTAACCTGAGGGCTTTCTGCCCGTCAGCCGCCCGACGAGGATTACCGGTGAAGAAAATCGCCGTATTCGCCGATGTACAGAACCTCTATTACACCGTGCGTCAGGCCTATGGTTGCCATTTCAACTACGCCGCGCTGTGGGCCGACATCAGTCAGCATGGGCAGATCGTCGAGGCGTACGCCTATGCCATCGACCGCGGTGACCAGAAGCAGCAGCAGTTTCAGCAGATCCTGCGCAACCTGGGGTTCACCGTGAAGCTCAAGCCATTTATCCAGCGCAGCGATGGCTCGGCCAAGGGCGATTGGGATGTCGGCATTACCATCGACATCATGGACGCCGCGCCGCGTGTCGACGAAGTGGTGCTGGCGTCCGGCGATGGCGACTTCGATCTGTTGCTGGACAAGATCCGCGGCAGTTATGGCGTCGAGGCGGTGGCCTATGGCGTGCCGGGGCTGACCGCGCAATCGCTGGTGCGTGCAGCCAGTCGTTATGTGCCGATTGACGGCGCACTGCTGTTGAGAAACTGATCGATGCTTGCCGATTCCATCGCCGTACTCGACTTTGAAACCACCGGCCTATCGCCGGCCCAGCAGGCCCGCGCCACCGAAATCGGCGTGGTGATCGTCGAGGACGGGCAGATCGTTGCGCGCTACCAGAGCCTGATGAACAGCGGGGCCTGGGTGCCGCCGTTTATCGAGCAGCTCACGGGCATCAGCAACGCCATGCTGCGCACGGCACCGCCGGCCGCGCAGGTGATGCAGGAAGTGGCGGAGTTCGTCGGCACGCGACCGCTGCTGGCGCATAACGCCAGTTTCGATCAGAAGTTCTGGGACGCCGAACTGGCGCTGATTCGCCGCCAGCGTGTGCAGCCGTTTGCCTGTTCCTTGCTGTTGGCGCGGCGACTGCTGCCGCTGGCACCCAGCCACAAACTGGGCAATCTCAATCAGTGGGTCGGCCTGCCCGATACCGGCAAGGCGCACCGGGCCCTGGCCGATGCGGAAATGGCCGCCAACCTGACCTGTTTTATGGCGGCGCTGTTGCGTGAGCGACATGGCATCGCCGAGGTTTCCCACGAGCTGCTATGCAGCCTGCAGCGGGTGCCGGCGGCGAAGATGGCGCAGGCGTTGCAGAAGGTGCGTGATCACGCATTCAGCTAGCGAACGAACCCCGCCATGAAAAAAGGCTGCCATGGGCAGCCTTTTTTCATGGCGGGTATGACTCAGTGCTGCGCCAGCTTCTGCTCGTACTGGGCGAGCATCTTCTGCGCGTAGGCCACTTCCAGGGCTTCCATGGCGTTGATCGGTTTGATCGCCACGGCGCGCTTGAGGTGTTGCAGGGCCTTGGCCTGTTCGTCGTCGCCGTACACGTAGGTCAGGGCGTTGGCATATTCGTAGTGGCCGATCGGCAGGTTGTCCTGGGCCTTGAAGCTGCGGCTGAAATACTTCTCCATATTGTCAGCGCTGACGCCGTAGGTCATGCGCCCAACCACCTTGCCAACCTTGCGGATCACCCCGGCTTCATAACCGCCGTACAGGGCGAGGGCGAAGGGTTGCTGCGGCTGCTTGGCCAGCAGCACCTTCAGTTCGGCGGGGATCTGCGAGGTGTAGCCGCGTTTCAGCACCACCGGTACCGACAGTTCTTCACCCAGGCGCGCCTTGGCATACACGCTGCCAAATTGCGCCACGGTGTCGGCCTTGACCAGCTCGCCGGCCTGCTCGGTGTAGGTGATCACTTCTTCCAGAAGCTTGTGTTTTTCCTCCTGATTCGGCACCAGGAACATGGCGTAGACCACCTGGGCGAACATCGCCGGAATCTGCCCGCCCACACCCAGCGCCAGGCCCTGCTTCTTGGCCTCGGCAAAGTCGCCGCGGAACATCAGGCGCCATACATCCTGCAACTTGGCGGCGTACAGCTCGGCTTCCTCGGGTTTGCCGGTAAAGCCGGTGTTGCCGGTAACGGTCAGCTCCAGGGCCTTGGGGTAGGTGGTGGCCATGGTCAGCACCCAGTCGGCGTCCGGGAACGGGTAATCCGTGCCGAAGCCACGGGTCAGCTGCGGCCAGGCCTGGCGCAGTTTGTCGCCGCTGTAGTCGTAGGCGCTTTGATCGTAGGGGAAGGGTTTCCAGTCGTCGGCGGCGACAGCGCTGAAGCTGCAAGCGGCGAGTAAGGCAAGAAGAGTGCGGCGCATGGCGGTCAACCTGTTGTTGTTATCAGTGCGCCGATCATAGAGCGCTGGCGCTGGCGGCCCACCCATCCAAGGATGAGTTGCGCGCTTGGGTAGGCAGGCGCGCGGTGTTACGCACCGACCTTAAGCATGGCTGTCCTTGTGCTGGAACTGCCGGCGGTACTGGTTGGGTGACAGTTCCGTGTGCTGGCGGAACAGTCGGGCGAAGAAGCTGGCATCGTCGTAACCGACTTCGTAGCTGATGGTCTTGATGCTCTTGCGGGTGGCGCTGAGCAGGCCCTTGGCGGTTTCGATGCGCAGGCGTTGCAGGTAGTGCAGCGGCTTGTCGCCGGTGGCGGTCTGGAACCGGCGCATAAAGTTGCGGATGCTCATGCCGTGTTCGCGGGCGACATCCTCGAAGCGAAACTTGTCGGCGAAGTGATCCTCCAGCCATTGCTGGATCTGCAGGATGGTCAGGTCGTGGTGCAGCTTCTGCCCGCCAAAGCCGATGCGGCCGGGGGCGTAGTTACGCTGCACTTCATAGAGGATGTCGCGGGCCACGCCCTGTGCCACGCTGGCCCCGCAGAAGCGTTCGATCAGGTAGATGTAGAGGTCGCAGGCCGATGTGGTGCCGCCGGCGCAGTACAGGTTGTCGGCATCCGACAGGTGCTTTTCCTGATTGAGCAGCACCTTGGGAAAACGCTCGGCGAACTCGTTGAAGAAGCGCCAGTAGGTGGTCGCTTCCTTGCCATCGAGCAGACCGGCCTGGGCCATCCAGAACACCCCGGTGGCTTCGCCGCAGATCGCGCTTCCGGCGGCGTGGCGCTGTTTCAGCCAGCTGAGCACTTGTGGGTGGCGTTGGCACAGTGCGTCAAAGTCGTCCCAGAAGGCCGGCAGGATGATCACGTCAGCATCATCCAGTGCGCCATCGACCGGGATCAGCACATCGCTGAAGCTGCGCACCGGCTTCCCATCCGGGCTGACCAGATGGATTTCGAAGGTTGGAGTCAGGCCGCGGCCTTGCTGTTTGCCGTAGCGCAGGCTGGCCATATGGAAGAAATCTTTGGCTTGCATCAGGGTGGAGGCGAACACGCCTTCGGTGGCGAGAATGCTGACGCGCTGCAAAGGAGCTGGCGACTGAGTGGGCATATATATTGTTCTTATTAAGGCTAAGTGGTCATGAGCTGGCTGGATCGTCTTATTTTTTGGCGCTTGTGTCCAGTGTGACCAAGCGTTTGCTTGGCTAAAGTCGAGGCCAGTTTAAAACCGTCCATATTTGTAGGTGTTGCCATGATCCCCAGAACGATTTTCAGCTCCGAACACGAACAGTTTCGCGACAGCGTGCGCAAGTTCCTTGAGCAGGAAGCCGTGCCTTTCCATCAGCAGTGGGAAAAGGACGGTCATATCGATCGCGCGCTGTGGAACAAGGCGGGCGAGGCCGGCATGCTTTGTTCGCACATCCCGGAAGAATACGGTGGCATGGCGGCGGATTTTCTCTACAGCACCGTGGTGATCGAGGAGGTCGGTCGTCTGGGGCTGACCGGTATCGGTTTCTCCCTGCACTCGGACATCGTCGCGCCCTACATCCTGCATTACGGCAGCGAGGCGCAGAAGCAGCATTACCTGCCCAAACTGGTGTCTGGCGAGATGGTCACTGCCATCGCCATGACCGAGCCTGGCGCGGGCTCCGATCTGCAGGGCGTAAAAACCACCGCCGTGCTGGATGGTGATGAGTATGTGATCAACGGCTCGAAGACCTTTATTACCAACGGTTTTCTGGCTGATTTGGTAATCGTGGTGGCCAAGACCGATCCGAAAGCCGGAGCCAAGGGCACCAGCTTGTTCCTAGTCGAGGCTAATACGCCGGGGTTCTCCAAAGGCAAGCGCCTGGAAAAAGTCGGCATGAAGGCTCAGGACACCTCCGAGCTGTTCTTCCAGGATGTGCGCGTGCCCAAGGAAAACCTGTTGGGCCAGGCCGGCATGGGCTTCGCCTACCTGATGCAGGAGCTGCCGCAGGAGCGCCTGACCGTCGGCATCGGTGCGTTGTCCTCGGCCGAGGCGGCGCTGCAGTGGACGCTTGAGTACACCCGCGAGCGCAAGGCATTCGGCAAGCCGATTGGTGATTTCCAGAACACCCGCTTCAAGCTGGCTGAGATGGCCACTGAGATTCAGATCGGTCGCGTGTTTGTCGACCGCTGCCTAGAGCTGCATCTTGAGGGCAAGCTGGATGTGCCAACCGCGGCCATGCTCAAGTACTGGGGCACCGATCTGCAGTGCAAGGTGCTGGATGAGTGCGTGCAGCTACACGGCGGCTACGGCTACATGTGGGAATACCCGGTAGCGCGGGCCTGGGCCGATGCGCGGGTGCAGCGTATTTATGCCGGTACCAACGAGATCATGAAAGAGATCATCGCCCGCTCGCTGTGATCTGGCGTTGAGATGAAAAAGCCCGGCAATTGCTGGGCTTTTCTATTTCAGGGGGCCGGGTTGGGTTGGTTCTTGTGGATGGCTTCGATGCCGGCCAGCACTTCTGCGCTCAGTGTGAGTTCGGCGCTGGCCAAGTTGCTGTCCAGCTGTTCCAGGCTGGTCGCGCCGATGATATTGCTGGTGACGAATGGTTGCGCGGTGACGAAGGCCAGGGCCATCTGCGCCGGGTCCAAGCCATGCTCACGTGCCAGGGCGACGTAACGTGTGCAGGCCGCTTCGGATTGTGGGTTGGTGTAGCGGGTAAAGCGGCTGAACAGGCTGATCCGTGCATTGGCCGGGCGTGCGCCGTTCGCGTATTTACCGCTGAGCATGCCGAAGGCCAGGGGCGAGTATGCGAGCAGGCCAATGTCTTCACGCATGGCGATTTCCGCCAGGCCGACCTCGAAGCTGCGGTTGAGCAGGTTGTAGGGGTTCTGAATGGAAACGCTGCGCGGCCAGCCGCGTTGCTCGGCCAGCTGGAGAAACTTCATGGCACCCCAGGGCGTTTCGTTGGACAGGCCGATATGGCGAATCTTGCCGGCCTTGACCTGCTCATTCAGGGCTTCCAGGGTGTCTTCCAGGGGCGTGAAGTCACCGTCCTGATGGCGATAGCCGAGCTGGCCGAAGTAGTTGGTCGGGCGCTCCGGCCAGTGCAACTGGTACAGGTCGATCCAGTCGGTCTGCAGGCGCTTTAGGCTGGCGTCGAGTGCGGCGACTATGTGTTCGCGGTTGTGTTTGAGCTGGCCGCCGCGGATATAGCCGATGCCATTGCCGGGGCCGGCGATCTTGCTGGCCAGTACCCAGTCGGCGCGATCACCGCGCTGCTTGAAGTAATCGCCGATGATCTGCTCGGTCTTGCTGTAGGTCTCGGCGCGTGGCGGTACGGGGTACATTTCCGCAGTATCGAGGAAATTTACCCCGTAGTTTTTGGCCCGTTCGATCTGGGCCATGCCTTCGCTGGCGCTGTTCTGCTCGCCCCAGGTCATGCTGCCCAGGCAGATGGCGCTGACCTTCAGGTCCGTTCGGCCGAGTTGGCGGTAATCCATTGCAGGCTCCTTGAAAAAACTGATTGGCAAAATCGTGTTGAAATTCTCCGCGCAATCTGCATAATTGCGCACCTCTTTCTGCAGTGGAAGTGATGCGCCGCCTGCCGAAGAATCTTGCCGTATTACGGACGCGCTGACCCGAGCCCCCGATAGCGCCTGTTTTCGGCTGCCTTTGACCTTGTCAAAGTACGCACTATTCAGTAAGATCCGCCGTCTTATTTATCAGGGCGGCCCCTGAGGCTATAAAGAATGAAAACTTTTACTGCTAAACCGGAAACAGTAAAGCGCGACTGGTTTGTCGTCGACGCTGCAGGTCAGACCCTGGGTCGTCTGGCTACCGAAGTTGCAAGCCGTCTGCGTGGCAAGCACAAGCCTGAATACACTCCGCACGTTGATACCGGCGACTACATCGTCATCATCAACGCTGAGCAGATTCGCGTTACCGGTGCCAAGACCACTGACAAGATGTACTACTCCCACTCCGGTTTCCCGGGCGGCATCAAGTCGATCAACTTCGAGAAGTTGATCGCTAAAGCCCCTGAGCGCGTGATCGAGACCGCGGTTAAAGGCATGCTGCCGAAGAACCCGCTGGGTCGCGACATGTATCGTAAGCTGAAAGTGTATGCGGGCGCTGCTCACCCCCACACTGCTCAGCAGCCCCAAGAACTGAAGTTTTAACGGAATAGTTCATTATGTCGGCGACTCAAAATTACGGCACTGGCCGTCGCAAGACTGCAACCGCTCGCGTTTTCCTGCGTGCTGGTACTGGCAAGATCTCCATCAACAACCGTACTCTCGACACCTTCTTCGGTCGTGAAACTGCCCGCATGGTAGTTCGTCAGCCGCTGGAACTGGTTGAGATGACCGAGAAGTTCGATATCTACATCACCGTTATCGGTGGTGGTGTAAGTGGTCAAGCTGGTGCAATCCGCCACGGTATCACTCGCGCACTGATGGACTACGACGAAGCTCTGCGTCCTGCTCTGCGTAAAGCTGGCTTCGTGACTCGCGATGCCCGTGAAGTTGAACGTAAGAAGGTTGGTCTGCGTAAAGCGCGTAAGCGTCCGCAGTACTCCAAGCGTTAATTCGCTACCTGCGTTCACAAAAACGCCCAGTTTCCTTACGGATCTGGGCGTTTTTTATGGGCGTCACTTTTTATCGATGAAAATGGCGGTTGCGACAACTTGCCGCACTGGTAAATGCCGCGTCCGACAAGGCTTTCAGCCATGTTGTGTCCAGTTATTACCTTGTCAGTAAAGGGGCTTTTCTTTACCATTTGGCAAATTTTTTGCGCGACTCGATTTTTACCTAGTATAGGCCTGACCAACAGGCCATAAAGCTGATGGGAGACGACTGAATGAGCAATGACGGCGTGAATGCAGGCCGGCGTCGCTTTCTGGTAGCGGCCACCTCTGTGGTGGGCGCTGCAGGAGCGGTGGGTGCCGCGGTCCCGTTCGTGGGGTCCTGGTTCCCAAGTGCCAAGGCTAAAGCTGCCGGAGCACCCGTTAAGGTGAACGTCAGCAAGATTGAGCCGGGCCAGCAGATGGTTGCTGAGTGGCGAGGGCAGCCGGTGTTTATCGTGCGCCGTACCGAGGAGATTCTCAGCAACTTGGTGAAGATCGAGGGCCAATTGGCTGACTTCGACTCCAAGAAGTCCGAGCAGCCGAGCTATGTCGATCCGAAGACCCGTTCGATCAAGCCGGAATTGCTGCTGCTGGTCGGGCTGTGCACGCACCTCGGTTGCGCGCCGTCCTTCCGTCCGGAAGTGGCTCCTGCTGATCTGGGTGCCGAATGGGTGGGAGGCTACTTCTGCCCATGCCACGGTTCGCGCTATGACCTCGCTGGTCGCGTCTACAAGGCTCAGCCTGCGCCCATGAACCTGCCGGTGCCGCCGCACACGTATGAGTCGGATGATGTGATCGTCATCGGTGTGGACCAGGAGAAAGCATGATGAGCAAATTCATGGAATGGGTCGATGCACGCTTCCCCGCGACTAAGATGTGGGAAGACCATCTGTCCAAGTACTACGCACCCAAGAACTTCAACTTCTTCTACTTCTTCGGCTCGCTGGCGCTGCTGGTGCTGGTCAATCAGATCGTCACCGGCGTCTGGCTGACCATGAGCTACACACCTTCGGCTGAAGAGGCGTTCGCTTCCGTCGAATACATCATGCGTGACGTGGAGTACGGCTGGATCCTGCGCTACCTGCACTCCACCGGCGCTTCGGCGTTCTTCGTGGTGGTCTACCTGCACATGTTCCGTGGCCTGCTTTACGGCTCCTACCAGAAGCCGCGCGAGCTGGTGTGGATCTTCGGCATGTTGATCTACCTGATGCTGATGGCGGAAGCCTTCATGGGTTACCTGCTGCCGTGGGGCCAGATGTCCTACTGGGGGGCCCAGGTGATCATCTCGCTGTTCGGTGCCATCCCGGTGATCGGTGCGGACCTGACCCAGTGGATTCGTGGTGACTACCTGATCTCCGGGATCACCCTGAACCGCTTCTTCGCCTTGCATGTGGTGGCTCTGCCGATCGTTATTCTCGGCCTGGTGGTGCTGCACATCCTGGCGCTGCACGAAGTCGGTTCGAACAACCCCGACGGCGTCGACATCAAGAAGAACAAAGACGAGAACGGTATCCCGATCGACGGCATTGCCTTCCATCCGTACTACACGGTGAAAGACATCGTCGGTGTGGTGGTGTTCCTGTTCATCTTCTGCTTCGTGATCTTCTTCTTCCCGGAGATGGGTGGCTATTTCCTCGAGAAGCCGAACTTCGAAGCGGCGAACCCGTTCAAGACGCCTGAGCACATTGCCCCGGTTTGGTACTTCACCCCGTTCTACGCGATCCTGCGGGCAATTCCTGACAAGTTGATGGGCGTAATCGCCATGGGTGGTGCTATCGCAGTGCTGTTCGTGCTGCCGTGGCTGGACCGTAGCCCGGTCAAGTCGATGCGCTACAAGGGGTGGATGAGCAAGGTCTGGCTGCTGATCTTCTGCGTGTCCTTCGTGATCCTGGGCGTGTTGGGCGTGCTGTCGCCAACGCCAGGTCGTACGCTGCTGTCGCAGGTGTGTACCTTCCTGTACTTCGCGTATTTCATCCTGATGCCGTTCTATACCAAAATCGAGAAGACCAAACCGGTTCCGGAAAGGGTGACTGGCTGATGAAGAAGCTATTTGCTGCACTCGTTATTGCTGCCATCCCAGCCCTTGCATTGGGCTCCGGTGCCGGCTATCACCTGGACAAGGTGGAAATCGATCTGACCGATAAAGTGGCTCTGCAGGATGGTGCGCGTACCTTCGCCAACTACTGTATGGGCTGCCACTCGGCTCAATACCAGCGCTATGAGCGTGTCGCTGATGACCTGGGCATTCCGCATGACGTCATGCTGAAGAACCTGGTGTTCAGTGGTGCGAAAATCGGCGAGCACATGAAAATCGGCATGAAGCCGGCTGACGCCAAGACCTGGTTCGGTGCGGCTCCGCCCGACCTGACCCTGGTTGCTCGTGTACGTGGCAATGACTGGTTGTACACCTACCTGCGCACCTTCTATGAAGACACCGCGCGTCCGTTAGGTGCCAACAACAAGGTGTTCCCGAACGTCGGCATGCCGAACGTGCTGGTGGGCCTGCAAGGTCGTCAGTACATCGGTTGCAAGCAGGTTCAGGTGGTTGAAGACGGCAAGAAGCAGTTCGATCCGCTGACCGGCACGCCGATCACCCACGAAGCCTGTGATCAGCTGACCATCGAGCCGAAGACTGGCGCGCTGAGCACGGAAGAGTTCGACGAGAAGATCCAGAACCTGGTGACCTTCCTGGCGTACTCGGCCAATCCGGTCAAATTGCAAAGTCAGCGCATCGGTACCTACGTTCTGCTGTATCTTGCCTTCTTCTTCGTATTCGCCTATCTGCTCAAGCGCGAGTACTGGAAGGACGTGCATTAATCCGTTGCATCTCCGCTGTTGACCTGCGCGCCCCTTTGGGCGCGCAGGTCTTTCTGCTTTACATAACTTTATAAGCGAGGAGGACCGCCATGGGCGTGACCAATCGGTTGGCCTGTTACTCCGACCCCGCCGACCACTATTCCCACCGCGTACGCATCGTGCTCGCCGAGAAGGGTGTCAGCGCCGAGATCATCAGTGTCGAAAAAGGCCGTTACCCGGCCAAGCTGCTGGAGGTTAACCCCTACGCCAGCCTGCCGACCCTGGTGGATCGTGACCTGGCTCTGTACGAGTCGACAGTGGTCATGGAATACCTGGATGAGCGTTATCCGCATCCGCCCTTGCTGCCGGTCTATCCTGTGGCCAGGGCCAATAGCCGTCTGCTGATTCATCGTATCCAGCGCGACTGGTGCGCACAGGTGGATCTGATCCTCGATCCGCGTAGCAAGGAGCCAGCCCGTGCGGTGGCCCGTAAGGAGCTGCGCGAAAGCCTGACCGGGGTGTCGCCACTGTTCGCCGACAAGGCGTATTTCCTCAGTGAGGAGTTGAGTCTGGTGGATTGCTGCCTGCTACCGATTCTCTGGCGCTTGCCGCTGCTGGGGATCGAGTTGCCCAAGCCGGCCAAACCGCTGCTGGATTACATGGAGCGGCAGTTCGCCCGTGAGGCGTTCCAGGCCAGTTTGTCGCCCGTTGAACGTGATATGCGTTAACCCGAGGAGGTTGTGATGAAGTCGAGTCGCCCCTATCTGGTTCGTGCTCTGTATGAGTGGATCGTCGATAACGATTGCACCCCGCACCTGCTGGTGAATGCTGAATTCGCCGGTGTGCAGGTGCCTTCTGGCTTTGCCAGTGATGGGCAGATTGTCCTCAACGTATCGCCGACCGCAGTGCGTCACCTGCATATGGATAACGACGCCGTCAGCTTCGAAGGCCGTTTCGCCGGTGTGCCGCAGCGCCTGTATATCCCGTCTGCCGCAGTATTGGCGATCTATGCGCGGGAGAACGGCCAGGGCATGGTCTTCGACTCCGAGCCGTCGATGTTGCAGGGTGATGAGATCGATGACCCGGGTGATCAGAGCCCGCCGGATGATGAGCCGCCGCGACCCAGCGGTAGGCCGAGTCTGAAAGTGGTCAAGTAAGCAGAAAATGGCAGGGAGCCATTTTTGACGTTGCGCAGCGACGGCCCGAAGGGTGGTCGTCAGGGATGAAGGGCCACAAAAAAGGCGATCCTAGGATCGCCTTTTTTATTTCTGCGGTGAGTCAGTTGCTGTACTGGAACAGCTTCACCACTTTCTGCACGCCGGACACGCTTTGCACCAGGTTGGTAGCGTGGGTGGCCTCGGCTTGCGACACCAGGCCAAGCATGTAGACGATACCGTTCTCGGTGATCACCTTGATGCGCGTACTCGGTACGTTGCTGTCGGCAAGCATCTGGGTCTTGATGCGGCTGGTCAGCAGCGAATCGTTGCTGCGCACCAGTAGCGAGGTGGGTTGCAGCACTTGCAGCTCGTTGTGCACCTTGCTGACGTTGTTGACCTTGCGCGCGGCCTGTTCGGCCATGCCTTTCAGGTCGCTGCGCGGGGTTTGCCCGGCTAGCAGCACCACACCGTTGTAGCTGGTCACCACAATGTGCGAGGTGGGGCTGGTCAGGTCGATGTGCGCACGGGCAACGTTGGAGCTGACTTCCGGGGCAATAAACTGGTCATCGATCTTGTTGCCGACGCTGCGGTTACCGCAGCCGGCGAGCGCCAGGGTCAGTGCCAGGCCGGCAAGCAGCAGTGGTGAACGGGTCATTCTTCACTCCCAAACAATTGGCTGTCGATCAGGTCGCACAAACAGTGGATGGCCAGCAGGTGGACTTCCTGGATGCGCGCGGTGACTTTCGAGGGCACGCGGATTTCCACGTCTTCCGGCAGCAGCAGCGAAGCCATGCCGCCGCCGTCGCGGCCGGTCAGGGCGACTACGGTCATCTCGCGGTCGTGTGCGGCCTGGATGGCCTGGATCACGTTGGCCGAGTTGCCGCTGGTGGAAATTGCCAGCAGCACGTCGCCCGGCTGGCCGAGGGCGCGAATCTGCTTGGAAAACACCTCGTTGTAGCTGTAATCGTTGGCGATCGAGGTGATGGTCGAGCTGTCGGTGGTCAGGGCGATGGCCGGCAGGCTCGGGCGCTCGCGCTCGAAGCGGTTGAGCAGTTCGGAGGAGAAGTGTTGAGCATCGCCGGCCGAGCCGCCATTGCCGCAAGAGAGAATCTTGCCCTCGTTAAGCAGGGCGTGAACCATGGCCAGGCTGCCTTGCTCGATAAAGGGGATCAGCACTTCCATGGCCTGCTGTTTGGTATCAATGCTGGCTTGGAACAGGTGGCGAATACGGGCTTGCATATCCATTGGAGATATAACCTTCAGTGTGGCTTCTGTTCAGGTATCAAAGGCGTTTTGAATCCAGTTCAGTTGCGCGGGGGCTTGGCTGTCGGCATTTATGGCAATCACATCAAAACGGCATGGGTGCTTGGCCCAGCGTGATTCTTGTTGCAGGAAATGCTGAGCGGCGCGGCTGAGTTTCTCACGTTTGCGTGCATCCACGCTCTCAACTGCGCCGCCCCAGGCGCTATAGCGCCGATAGCGAACCTCGACAAATACTACTGTATCGGCGTCGAGCATGACCAGATCAAGCTCGCCGAGGCGGCAGCGCCAGTTCTGCGCCAGTAGGCGCAGGCCTTGTTGCTCGAGGTGCTGGCGCGCCAGGGCTTCGGCGGCATTGCCGCGTTGTTGGGTGCTGATGCGCTCGGTCAATTGATGCTGTCAGGCAGGGGTTGTACCTGGCCATCGCGGAACTCTGCCCAGGGCAGTTGACGCTCCACGCGCTGCGTCGGGCTCAGGCTCAGGCTGCCGGACAGGCCTTGCAGGCGAGTCTCCGGCAGGGCCTTGAGCTGGTTCAGGCGTGGGGCGAGTTGGTAGGCGTCGGCACCCATGGCGTACAGGCGGCCGAGGCTGCCCGCGGCTTGCGGCCATTGCGTACTGGCCTGCTGGCGCAGCGGATCATTGACGTTCAGCAGCCAGGGCGTCTCGCAGAACATGATGCCGTTGAGGTCGATGTACTGCGCCTGGTTGTAGGTGCCGGTGAACAGGTGCGAGGTGGCGTACACCGGCACGTCGCCAGCGTACTGGAAGGCCAGGGTTGGCTTGATCTGCTGCGCTTGTTGCGGGGTAGCAGCCAGGAAGATGAAGTCGACATCGCGGCGACGTGATGGCGCAGCGGCCACCGGGGTGCCCAGGGTGTTCTGCAGACGCTTGCCGCGCGCTTCGCTCTGGCGCAGTTGGAACAGGTCGGCGATCTGCTGGGCCAGTTCGACCGGCTGGTCGACGTGTTCGGCGGCGATCAGGGTGCCGCCCTGGGCTTGCCAGCTTTGACGGAAGGCGGCGAGCACACGATCGCCCCATTCGCCGCTGGGTACCAGTGCTACGGCGCGGCGCATGCCGTCGGCCCAGGCGCGGCGCGCGACTTCGCGGGCCTCATCCTCGGCGGCCAGGCCGAACTGGAACAGTTGCGCCGGGCCTTCCTGGGCGGCTTCGCTGTAGTTCAGGGCTAGGGTGGTGATGGGCAGTTGTTCGCGGCTGCTCAGCTGGCTGACCAGGTTTTTTTCCAGCGGACCGATCACCAGTTGTACGCCGGAGGCCTGGGCCTGGGCGTAGAAGGCGTCCATGGAACCGATGCGCGAGCTGTCGAAAATCTGAATATTCGGTGGGTTCTGCCCGGCTTGTTGCGCCTGGTAGTGGGCGGCCAGGAAGCCATCACGCAAGGCGCGGGCGACGCTGGCCAGCTGGCCGTCCTGTGGCAACAGTAGGGCAATTTCGCTCAGTGGCTGGCTGGCGAGTTGTTTCAGGTCGGTCAGTGCTTGCGGCAATTGCAGGGCTGCAGGGTGCTGCGGGTTGGCTGCGACCCAGGCGTCAATCGCGGCCTGCTGCTGTTCCAGTGTGCCGGCGCTCTTGGATGCGCGGGCCAGCTCAAGCCAGCCGTTGAGATCGGCATCGCCGCTGGCTTGCAGTTCGTTCAGTGGCAGGCTGGAGATCAGCGCCCAGATGGCTTCGTGGTTCTGCGTGGCGGTTGTACCGCTGAGCAGTGGCGCGATAAAGGCACGCTCGCGCGCCGCTGCCAGGGTTTGTCCGGTGGCCTGCAAGGCGCTGGCGCGAACCAGTTGGCTGCGAACTTGCTGCTCGACCGGTAGCTCGGCGAGGCGAGCCATGCTTGGGTGGTCAAGCGCGCGCAAGGCGGCCTTGGGTTGGTTATTGGCCATATCCAGCTCGGCGCGCAGGGTGCTGGCGTAGATCTGCTGGGCCGGCTTCAGGCTTTCCAGCTGTACCTGGTCGAGAATGCTGCTGGCGCGAGCGGCATCCTTCTGCTGGAAGGCCAGATCTGCGGCGGACAGGCGCAGCAGCTCGGCTTGCTCCGATGGGCTGTCGCCGGCTTGCTGCAAGAGCTGGTCGATACTGGCTTGCGGTGTGCGCGGCAGCTCACCCAGATTCGAGGAGGGGCTGCCGGCGCAAGCGGCAAGCAGGCCAGCGAGGCAAAGGGTGGAGAGTGGGCGCAGGCAGGCGATCAGGCGGGTGAGCATGTAGGGCGTTCCTGATACTTGATCAAATGAGCGGTGAATTGTACCCAAGCCCGGCCAGCGACGCGATGTTGAAGGTTGGAAACGGGCTACAATGCGCGCTTTGCTGATTGATGAGGCCTGTGCTGTGACCACTCCTGCTGCTGCGAATCCGCCTTTTGGCAGTCTTTATGTGGTGGCTACGCCGATTGGCAATCTGGATGACATTAGTGCGCGAGCGCTGACTATTCTGCGCAGCGTCGCCTTGATTGCCGCCGAAGACACCCGCCACTCGGCGCGCCTGATGCAGCATTTCGGCATCGGTACGCCGCTGGCAGCCTGCCATGAGCATAACGAGCGCGATCAGGGTGGGCGCTTTCTGACGCGCCTGCTGGCTGGTGATGATGTGGCGTTGATCTCCGATGCCGGCACGCCGCTGATTTCCGATCCGGGCTATCACCTGGTGCGCCAGGCGCGCGCCGCCGGTATTGCGGTGGTGCCTGTGCCGGGGGCTTGCGCGCTGATTGCTGCGTTGTCGGCTGCGGGTTTGCCGTCGGATCGTTTTATTTTCGAAGGTTTTCTGCCCGCCAAGGCGGCAGGACGCCGCGCGCGCCTTGAGCAGGTAAAGGAAGAGCCGCGCACGCTGATCTTCTACGAGGCCCCGCACCGCATTCTTGAATGCCTGCAGGATATGCAGGCGGTGTTCGGCGACGAGCGCCCGGCCTTGCTCGCCCGAGAAATCACTAAAACCTTCGAAACGCTCAAGGGCATGCCGCTGGCCGAACTGGCCGCCTGGGTGGCTGGCGACAGTAATCAGCAGCGCGGCGAGTGTGTGGTGCTGGTTGCAGGCTGGCAGGCGCCTGAGGGCGAGGAGGCGGTGAGCGCCGAAGCCATGCGCGTGTTGAATCTGCTCTTGGCGGAAATGCCGCTGAAACGCGCGGCGGCGCTGGCGGCAGAGATCACCGGAGTGCGC
The DNA here is from genome assembly GCF_049653025.1 of Pseudomonas sp. Lineage (GTDB taxonomy): Bacteria > Pseudomonadota > Gammaproteobacteria > Pseudomonadales > Pseudomonadaceae > Aquipseudomonas. The sequence goes on from NZ_JBASFM010000013.1 coordinate 190,898, forward strand.
AAGAACTTGCTCTATCAGGTGGCGCTGGAGCAGCAGAAAGACGCTTAAACCTTGTTCTATCCGGTGCGGGCCGTTACCCTTGTCGGCGGAGAGTCGATCGGACAGTCGCTGCCGTGTTGCGTTCTGCGTAATGCGGGGGAGGAAAGTCCGGGCTCCATAGGGCGGAGTGCCAGGTAACGCCTGGGAGGCGTGAGCCTACGGAAAGTGCCACAGAAAATAACCGCCTAAGCACTTCGGTGCCGGTAAGGGTGAAAAGGTGCGGTAAGAGCGCACCGCGCGACTGGTAACAGTTCGTGGCTAGGCAAACCCCACTCGGAGCAAGACCAAATAGGGTTCCATTGGCGTGGCCCGCGCTGGAACCGGGTAGGTTGCTAAAGGCGTGCAGTGATGTACGTCGTAGAGGAATGACTGTCCTCGACAGAACCCGGCTTACAGATCGACTCTCCACCTTCCTCATTTATCCGCTTCAGTGCTTCGCCTCCTTTCTAAGACCGAAAAAATCTTACTCTTAACAAACTACTTTAAGTTCGAAGTTCAGCTTGCTGTGCAGGCTTGTTTTTATATCTCGCATCTCATGTTTTTTAGCCGTTTTGCCCCCTCGAAAGTTCGCTAAATCGCCGTTCTATAAGGTTTTTTCCCGCCAAGCGCGCCTTGACGGTGGGGTGCGTGCGTTCCTATAGTGTGCGCGAGTGGTAAGAAGTGGCACGAAGTGGGTTTTTTAGGCACGGATAGCTAATAAAAAAGGGGAAACGCAATCGTGTTTCGTGGAGCAAACGCCATCAGTCTCGACGCCAAAGGGCGACTCGCGATGCCAAGTCGGTATCGGGACGAGCTCGTGTCGCGTTGTGCTGGCCAGCTTATCGTCACGATTGATGCCATTGACCCTTGCCTCTGCGTCTACCCGCTGGCCGAGTGGGAGCTGATCGAAGCCAAACTCCGCGAGCTCGCCTCCTTCCGTGAAGAAAACCGCCGCCTGCAGCGTTTGCTGATCGGCAATGCGGTCGACCTTGAGCTGGATGCCAGTGGTCGTTTCCTGGTTCCGCCGCGTCTGCGTGAGTACGCCAAGCTGGATAAGCGCGCGATGCTGGTCGGCCAACTCAATAAATTCCAACTGTGGGATGAAGATGCCTGGAATGCTGTGGCCGATGCCGATTTGGCCGCGATCAAGCAACCGGGTGCTTTGTCCGACGACCTACGTGACTTGATCCTGTGACCATGACCAGCAATTTCCGCCACATTACCGTGCTACTCGACGAGGCTGTCGAAGGGCTGGCTGTGCGCGCGAATGGTTGCTACCTGGACGGCACCTTTGGGCGCGGCGGGCATAGCCGGTTGATCCTCGAGAAGCTGGGCCCGGACGGTCACTTGCTAGGGTTTGATAAAGACCCCCTGGCCATTGCCACGGGCAATACGCTGGCGGCCGAAGACGGCCGCTTTGTCGTTGTGCAGCGCAGCTTTGCCGAGCTGGGCGACGAAGTTACTGCGCGCGGCCTGGCCGGTAAGGTCAATGGCATCCTGCTCGATCTGGGCGTGTCGTCGCCGCAGCTGGACGACGCCGAGCGCGGCTTCAGCTTTATGAATGACGGCCCGCTGGACATGCGTATGAACCCGGACGCCGGCGTCAGTGCCGCGCACTTCATCGCCAGTGCGGCCGAAGAAGAAATCGCCCGGGTGTTCAAGGAATATGGCGAAGAGCGTTTCGCCAAGCGCATGGCCCGCGCCGTGGTGTTGCGCCGCGCCGAGCAGCCATTCGAGCGCACCGCCGACCTAGCTCAGGTGCTGACTGTCGCCAACCCTGCCTGGGAAAAGGGCAAGAATCCGGCGACTCGCGCTTTCCAGGGGCTGCGCATCTATATCAACAACGAACTGGGTGACTTGGAACGCGGCCTCGACGCGGCCCTAGAGACCCTGGAAGTCGGTGGTCGCCTGGTGGTGATCAGCTTCCACTCGCTGGAAGACCGCATCGTCAAACTCTTTATGCGTAAGCATGCCAAGGGTGAGATGGACAAATTGCCGCGCGATCTGCCGATCATCCCGAAAGCCTTCGAACCGCGTTTGAAGTTGATTGGTAAGCCAGTGTTCGCCTCCGAGGCGGAATTGCAGGCCAACCCACGTTCGCGCAGCGCGGTCATGCGCATCGCCGAGAAGCTGCGGTGAGCGCGCTCTACGCCAAGCCATTGCCCGGCGGCAGTCTGCTGATGCTGCTGCTGTTTTTGGCCGTGCTGGTTTCGGCGGTGGGGGTTTCTTACAGCGCGCACTGGAACCGCCAGCTGCTCAATGACCTGTATGCCGAACTGAGCGTGCGCGACAAGGCGCAGGCGGAGTGGGGCCGGCTGATTCTTGAGCAAAGCACCTGGACTGCGCACAACCGCATCGAAGCTCTGGCAAGCGAACGCTTGAGCATGCGCATCCCGGATGCCGCCGAAGTTCAGATGGTGGCGCCATGATCGGCCTGGAAGGCGCCCTCTATCCTTGGCGCTTCCGCCTGGTGCTGCTGTTGTTGGCACTGATGGTCGGCGCTATTGCCTGGCGCATTGTCGATCTGCAGGTGTTCGACCAGACCTTCCTGCAGGCCCATGGCGACGCGCGCAGCGTGCGGCATATCCCGATTCCTGCACACCGTGGCCTGATTACCGATCGCAATGGCGAACCGCTGGCGGTCAGCACTCCGGTCACCACCCTGTGGGCCAATGGCAAGGAATTGCAGAACGGCAAGGCCAAGTGGAACGCTCTGGCCGCCGCTCTGGGTCAGGAGCCAAAAGCCTTTAGCGTGCGCCTGCAAGCCAATGCTGGGCGCGAATTTATGTACCTGGTGCGTGGCCTGACGCCTGAGCAAGGTCAGCGCATCCTCGACCTGAAAGTGCCTGGCGTATACGGCATCGAAGAGTTTCGCCGCTTCTACCCGGCCGGTGAGGTGGCTGCCCATGTGGTCGGCTTTACCGATATCGACGACCGTGGCCGCGAGGGCATGGAACTGGCCTTCGAGGATTGGCTGGCCGGCGTACCAGGCCAGCGCCAGGTGCTTAAGGATCGCCGCGGTCGGCTGATCAAGGATGTCCAGGTTGCACAGAATGCCAAGGCCGGTAAGGCCTTGGCATTGTCGATTGATCTGCGCCTGCAGTACTTGGCCCATCGCGAGCTGCGTAACGCCGTCACCGAGTTCGGCGCCAAGGCCGGCAGCCTGGTGCTGCTCGACGTGCAGACCGGCGAAGTGCTGGCGATGGTCAACCAGCCGACCTACAACCCGAACAACCGCCGCAACCTGCAACCCGCTGCCATGCGCAACCGGGCGATGATCGACGTGTTCGAGCCGGGCTCCACCGTCAAGCCGTTCTCCATCGCTGCGGCGTTGGGTAGCGGGCGCTGGACTCCGGAAATGACCGTGGACACTTATCCCGGAACCCTGCGCATCGGCCGCTACACCATTCGTGACGTTTCCCGCGGCGGTGTACTCAACCTGACCCAGATCCTAATGAAGTCGAGCAACGTCGGCATCAGCAAGGTGGCATTCGATATCGGCGCAGAGCCGATTTACGCCGTTATGCAGCAAGTCGGTCTGGGCCAGGACACCGGCCTCAGCTTCCCTGGCGAGCGCGTCGGCAACCTGCCCAACTACCGCGTCTGGAAGCAGGCCGAGACCGCCACCCTGGCCTACGGCTATGGCCTCTCGGTGACCGCGGTGCAGCTGGCGCATGCCTATTCGGTGCTGGCCAACGAAGGCAAGAACGTAAACCTGTCGATGGTGCGCCTGGATCGTCAGCCGGTGTCCACTCAGGTAATCGACCAGCAGATCGCCAAGACCGTACTTGGCATGCTCCAGTCGGTGGTTGAAGAGCCGGGCGGCGGCGGTGCGCGGGCCAAGGTGCCGGGCTATCACGTCGGCGGCAAGAGCGGCACGGCGCGTAAAGCGGCAACCGGCAGCAAGGGCTATGTCGACAAGGCTTATCGCTCGTTCTTCGCCGGTGTTGCTCCTATCGATAACCCACGTATTGCCGCCGTGATCATGATTGATGAACCAGGCGAGGGCGGTTACTACGGCGGCCTGGTCGCCGCGCCGGTGTTTGGCAAAGTCATGGCCGGCGCGCTGCGCCTGATGAACGTCGCCCCGGACAACCTGCCGCTACCCGAGGCTGCGAAGGTCGAAACCGCCGCCGTCGTACCTGTTAAAGGAGGGCGTATCTGATGCCTATGCCCCTGAATCAACTGCTGCCGGAAGCGGCTAGTTCTGTACTGATTCGTGAATTGACCCTGGACAGCCGCAAGGTGCGTCCGGGTGACCTGTTTCTTGCCGTGCCGGGCACCCAGCAGGATGGCCGCGTGCATATCGCTGATGCGGTTGCCCGTGGCGCCGCTGCCGTGGCCTATGAAGCTGAAGGCGCTGCGGCCATGACCGCGCACAGTGCTGAACTGGTTGCGCTCAAAGGTTTGGCCAATCAGCTGTCGGCCATCGCCGGGCGCTTCTATGGCGAGCCAAGCCGTGGCCTGCACCTGATTGGCATCACCGGCACCAACGGCAAAACCAGCGTCAGCCAGTTGCTGGCTCAGGCGCTGGATCTGCTGGGCGAGCGCTGCGGCATTGTTGGCACCCTGGGTAATGGCTTCTACGGCGCGCTGGAGCTGGGCCGCCACACCACGCCTGACCCGATTGGTGTGCAGGCGACCCTGGCTGATATGAAAAACGCCGGTGCTCGCGCCGTGGCCATGGAAGTGTCGTCTCACGGCCTGCACCAGGGCCGCGTGGCGGCGCTGGCCTTCGATGTGGCGGTGTTTACCAACCTGTCGCGCGATCATCTGGATTACCACGGTTCGATGCAGGCTTACGCCGAAGCGAAAGCTGCGCTGTTCGCCTGGAGCGGCCTGCGTTGCCGCGTGCTCAATCTGGACGACGCCTTTGGCCGTGAGCTGGCAGCGGCTGAGCACGAGTCGCGGCTGATCAGCTACAGCCTGATCGACGCTGAAGCCTATCTGTATTGCCGTGATGCGCAGTTCGACGAGCAGGGCGTGCGCGCCACGCTGGTGACGCCGCGTGGTGAGGGCAATCTGCGCAGCTCGCTGCTCGGCCGTTTCAACCTGAGCAACCTGCTGGCGGTGGTCGGTGCCTTGCTCGGTATGGATTACCCGCTGGACGAAATTCTCAAGGTGCTGCCACAGCTGCAGGGCCCGATCGGCCGCATGCAGCGCTTGGGTGGCGTCAAACAACCGCTGGTTGTAGTGGATTACGCGCACACCCCGGATGCCCTGGAAAAAGTCCTCGAAGCCCTGCGCCCGCATGTCAAAGGTCGCCTGCTGTGCCTGTTCGGCTGCGGTGGTGATCGTGATAGCGGCAAGCGCCCGCTGATGGCCGCCGTGGTTGAGCGTCTGGCCGATGGCGTGCTGGTGACCGACGACAACCCGCGTACGGAAACCCCTGAACAGATTTTCCGCGACATTCGCGCCGGCTTTGCCGCGCCAGAGTCCGTGCAGTTCGTCCATGGCCGCGGCCAGGCGATTGCCCAGCTGATTGCCGCTGCCAGTGCCGATGACGTGCTGGTGCTGGCCGGCAAGGGCCACGAGGACTATCAGGAAATCAACGGCGTGCGTCAGCCGTTCTCCGACCTGGTCGAAGCGGCTAACGCTTTGGCGGCATGGGAGGTGGCGCATGCTTAAGGCGCTGCGTTTGAGCGAAGTGGCAAGCGTGCTGGGCGCTCGGGTGATCGGTGCAGACGTGGCATTCAATGCCGTCAGCAGCGACAGCCGGGCGATTGCCGCTGGCCAGCTGTTTGTCGCTCTGACCGGCCCGCGTTTCGATGGCCATGACTACCTGGCAGACGTCGCCGGCCAAGGCGCGGTTGCTGCGCTGGTCGAGCGTGAAGTGGCGAATGCGCCGCTGCCGCAATTACTGGTCGCCGATACCCGCTTGGCTCTCGGCCAACTGGGCGCGTTCAACCGCCAGGCGTTCAGCGCGCCAGTAGTCGCGATTACCGGTTCCAGCGGCAAGACCACGGTCAAGGAAATGCTCGCCAGCATCCTGCGTGAAGGCCTGCAAGGCCCGGTGCTAGCGACTCGTGGCAACCTGAATAACGACCTCGGCGCGCCGCTGACCCTGCTGGAGCTGGCGCCTGAGCATGTCGCCGCCGTGATTGAGCTGGGCGCCAACCATGTTGGCGAGATCGCCTACACCGTGGGCCTGACCCAGCCGCATGTAGCCATCATCAACAATGCCGGCACCGCCCATGTCGGCGAGTTCGGCGGGCCGGAGAAGATCGTCCAGGCCAAGGGCGAAATCCTCGAAGGCCTGAGCGATAGCGGCGTGGCCGTGCTCAACCTCGATGACAGCGCGTTCTCCATCTGGCAGCAGCGCGCCCAGGGCCGCACGCTCAGCAGCTTTGCCCTGCGTAATTCAGCGGCTGACGTCTACGCCAGCGAATTGGCTCGCGACGCCCGTGGTTGCTCGGCCTTTAGCCTGCACTGCGCCAGCGGTCAGGCCCGTATTCAGCTCAATCTGCTCGGTGAGCACAACGTCGCTAATGCCCTGGCTGCTGCTGCGGCTGCCCAGGCGCTGGGCCTTTCCCCGGCGGCGATCAAGGCCGGGCTGGAACGCCTGCAGCCGGTCAAGGGTCGCGCCGTTGCGCAGATTGCGCCGAATGGCCTGCGCGTGATCGACGACAGCTACAACGCCAATCCGACTTCCGTGTGCGCGGCCATCGATATCCTCGCCGGCTTCCCTGGCCGCCGCGTGCTGGTGCTGGGCGATATCGGCGAGCTGGGTGCGTGGGCCGAGCAGGGCCATCGCCAGGTCGGCAGTTACGCGCTCGGTAAGGTTGATGCGGTTTATGCCGTTGGCCCGCTGATGGCCCACGCCATTGAAGAATTCGGTGCCAATGGCCGGCACTTCGCCGACCAAGCCAGCCTGATCGACGCGCTGCTCGTAGAACAAAGCGCCGAGCAGGGCGACACCACCCTTCTAATTAAAGGTTCACGCAGCGCCGCGATGGAAAAAGTCGTAGCGGCACTGTGTGGCACGTCTGGGGAGATTCACTAATGCTGCTGCTGCTGGCGGAATACCTGCAACAGTTCCACAAGGGTTTCGCAGTGTTTCAGTACCTGACACTGCGCGGCATCTTGGGCGTGCTCACCGCGCTGGCCCTGTCGCTGTGGCTCGGCCCGTGGATGATCCGCACCCTGCAGATTCGTCAGATCGGCCAGTCGGTGCGCAACGACGGCCCGCAGTCGCATCTGTCGAAGAAGGGCACGCCCACCATGGGCGGCGCGCTGATTCTTTCGGCCATTGCCGTCAGCACCTTGCTCTGGGCCGACCTGTCCAACCGCTACGTGTGGACCGTATTGGCCGTGACCCTGCTGTTCGGTGCCATCGGCTGGGTCGACGACTACCGCAAGGTGATCGAGAAGAACTCCAAGGGCCTGCCGAGCCGCTGGAAGTATTTCTGGCAGTCGGTGTTCGGCCTCGGTGCAGCGTTCTTCCTTTATATGACTGCGCAGAGCCCGGTGGAAACCACCCTGATTCTGCCGATGCTCAAAGACTTCAGCCTGGAGCTGGGCCTGGGCTTTGTGGTGCTGACCTACTTCGTCATCGTCGGTTCGAGCAACGCGGTCAACCTCACCGACGGCCTCGATGGCCTGGCGATTCTGCCCACAGTGATGGTCGGCGGTGCGCTGGGGATCTTCTGCTACCTGTCGGGCAACGTGAAGTTCGCCGAATACCTGTTTATTCCCTACGTGCCGGGCGCGGGTGAGCTGATCGTGTTCTGCGCCGCCCTGGTCGGTGCTGGCCTCGGTTTTCTCTGGTTCAACACCTACCCGGCGCAGGTGTTTATGGGCGATGTCGGCGCGCTGGCGCTGGGCGCGGCTTTGGGCACCATCGCGGTGATCGTCCGCCAGGAAGTGGTGCTGTTCATTATGGGCGGCATCTTCGTGGTGGAAACCCTGTCGGTGATCATCCAGGTCGCCAGCTTCAAGCTGACCGGCAAGCGCGTGTTCCGCATGGCACCGATCCATCACCACTTTGAACTGAAAGGCTGGCCCGAGCCGCGCGTGATCGTGCGCTTCTGGATCATCACCGTGATTCTGGTGTTGATCGGCCTTGCCACTCTGAAACTGCGTTAAGGACTGAGGATTTATAACAGCATGACCCTGATCGCTTCTGACCACTTCCGCATCGTTGTCGGCCTCGGCAAGAGCGGCATGTCCCTGGTGCGATTCCTCGCACGCCAGGGCCTGCCGTTCGCCGTGGTAGACACCCGTGCCAACCCGCCGGAACTGAGCACCTTGCGTGAACAGTTCCCGCAGGTGGAAGTGCGTTGTGGCGAACTGGATGTGGAGTTCCTTTGCCGCGCCAGCGAGTTGCTGGTCAGCCCGGGCCTGGCTATCGCCACCCCGGCGCTGCAGGCGGCCGCTGCACGTGGCGTCAAGCTGTCGGGTGATATCGACCTGTTCGCCCGTTATGCCAAGGCACCGATCGTCGCCATTACCGGCTCCAACGCCAAAAGCACCGTGACCACCCTGGTTGGCGAGATGGCCGCAGCGGCGGGCAAGAGGGTCGCGGTCGGTGGCAACCTCGGTACGCCGGCGCTGGACCTGCTGAATGATGAGATCGAGCTGTATGTCATGGAGCTGTCGAGCTTCCAGCTGGAAACCACCGACCAGCTCAACGCTGAAGTGGCGACTTGCCTGAACATTAGCGACGACCATATGGATCGCTACGCCGATCTGCCGGCTTATCACCTGGCCAAGCACCGCATCTTCCGCGGCGCGCGGCAGGTGGTGGTGAACCGCGATGACGCGCTGTCGCGTCCGCTGGTGGCCGACCAACTGCCGTGCTGGTATTTCGGTCTGGGCAAGCCAGATTTCAAACGTTTCGGCCTACTCGAAGAAAACGGCGAGAAGTCTCTGGCTTATCAGTTCGCTGCGCTGCTGCCGGTGCGTGAGCTGAAGATTCGCGGCGCGCATAACCAGTCCAATGCCCTGGCGGCGCTGGCGCTGGGTCATGCCGTCGGTCTGCCGTTCGAGCCGATGTTGGCAACCCTCAAGCAGTTCGCTGGCCTGCCGCATCGCTGCCAGTGGGTTGGCGAGCGCAAGGCCGTGAGCTACTACGACGACTCCAAGGCCACCAACGTCGGCGCTGCACTGGCCGCCATCGAAGGCCTGGGCGCGGATATCAGCGGCAAGCTGGTGCTGATCGCCGGTGGCGATGGCAAGGGTGCAGATTTCTCCGCACTGAAAACGCCGGCTAGCAAGTTCTGCCGCGCCGTGGTGCTGCTCGGTCGCGATGCCGAATTGCTCGCCACCGCGCTGGGCGATGCCGCGCCGCTGATCCGGGTCAAGACCCTGGAAGAAGCCGTACAGCGCGCCGCCGAGCTGGCCGAGGCGGGCGATGCCGTGCTGCTGTCGCCGGCCTGCGCCAGCCTGGACATGTTCAAGAACTTCGAAGAGCGCGGACGTCTGTTCGCCCAGGCCGTGGAGGGTTTGCAATGATGCTGGCCCGCCTGCTCGCCGCGCCTTCGCCGCTGCATACCCGTCGCGGTATCGACATCGACTTCCCGCTGCTGGCTGGCTGCCTGGCGCTGCTCGGCCTGGGTCTGGTGATGATCGCTTCGGCGTCCTCGGAAGTGGCCGCGGTGCAGTCGGGCAACCCGCTCTATCACATGATTCGTCACCTGATTTACCTGGCGCTCGGCACCGGTGCCGCGCTCGCGACCCTGTTGGTGCCAATGGCGCTGTGGCAGCGGTACAGCGGCATGCTGTTGTTGGCGGCGGTGGTGCTGCTGATTCTGGTATTGCTGCCAGGCATTGGCCGCGAAGTGAACGGCGCCAAGCGCTGGATCGGTTTCGGCATCTTCAACCTGCAGCCGTCCGAGCTGGCCAAGCTGTTCACCGTGATGTTTATCGCCGCCTACCTGGTGCGTCGCCAGGAAGAAGTGCGCGAGAAGCTCACCGGCTTTATCAAGCCAATGCTGGTGCTGGGGCCGATCGCCGCGTTGCTGCTGGCCGAGCCTGACTTCGGTGCCACCGTAGTACTGGTGGGTGCGGCCATCGCCATGCTGTTCCTCGGCGGGGTCAACCTGCTGCGCTTTATTCCGCTGGCGGCCTGTGTGCTCGGTCTCGGCGTGCTGGTGATGACCAGCCAGGCCTATCGCCTGGAGCGCCTGACCAACTTTGTCGACCCTTGGGCTGACCAGTACGGTGCCGGTTACCAGCTGAGCCAGGCGCTGATCGCCTTCGGCCGTGGCGAGTGGTTCGGCGTCGGTCTGGGCAACAGCGTGCAGAAGCAGTTCTACCTGCCGGAAGCGCATACCGACTTCGTGTTTGCCGTGCTGGCCGAAGAGCTGGGCATGGTTGGCGCACTGATCACCGTCGCCCTGTTCGTCTTCGTCAGCGTGCGCGCTCTGTATATCGGCCTGTGGGCGGAGAAGGCCAAGCAGTTCTTCTCGGCGTATGTGGCTTACGGCCTGGCGTTCCTGTGGATCGGCCAGGTGCTGATCAATATCGGCGTGAACGTCGGCCTGCTGCCGACCAAAGGCTTGACCCTGCCATTCCTCAGCTACGGCGGCAGCTCGCTGGTGATCTGCTGCGTCAGCCTGGCGCTGCTGCTGCGCATCGAGTGGGAGCGTCGCACCCAACTGGGCAGCGAGGATGTCGATTTCAACGAGGCCGATTTCTTTGAAGGCCAAGCCGCCGAGGAGGTTCAGCATGCGCGGTAATGTGCTGATCATGGCCGGCGGTACCGGCGGGCACGTATTCCCGGCGCTGGCCTGTGCCCGCGAATTCAAGGCGCGTGGTTACAGCGTGCATTGGCTGGGTACGCCGCGTGGCATCGAGAATGAACTGGTGCCGGCGGCTGGGCTGCCGCTGCACCTGATCGACGTCACTGGCCTGCGTGGCAAGGGCAAGCTGTCGCTGCTGAAAGCGCCGTTCCAGCTGATCAAGGCGCTGTTCCAGGCGCGCAAGATCATGCGCGAGCTTGAGCCGGTTTGCGTGCTCGGTATGGGCGGTTATGTCACCGGACCCGGCGGCCTGGCTGCACGCATGACTGGTGCGCCGCTGATCATCCACGAGCAGAACGCCGTGGTCGGCACCGCCAACCGCAGTCTGGTGGCCTTCGCCAGCCGCGTGTGCGAAGCCTTCCCGAATACCTTCGGCAACAGCGACAAACGCCGTACCACCGGCAACCCGGTGCGCGAAGAGCTGTTCCTGGCGACTCCGCGTGATTCGCTGCGCCATCGCCGCCCGCGTCTGCTGGTACTGGGCGGCAGCCTGGGTGCCGAACCGCTGAACAAGTTACTGCCCGAAGCGCTGGCGCTGGTGGCTGCTGAGCTGCGTCCTGAAGTGTTCCATCAGGCCGGCAAGCAGCACGATGGTGTGACCGGCGAACGTTATCGCGCCGTCGGCGTCGAAGCGCAGGTCGCGCCGTTTATCCAGGACATGGCCAGGGCTTACGCCTGGGCCGACCTGGTGGTGTGCCGTTCCGGTGCGCTGACCGTCAGCGAGCTGGCCGCTGCCGGCCTGCCGGCGTTCCTGCTGCCGCTGCCGCATGCAATTGACGACCACCAGACCCGCAATGCCGATTATCTGGCCAGTGCCGGCGCTGCCGTACTGCTGCCACAACGCTCCACTGACGCCGCCAAGCTGGCCGCGCAGCTGACCGAGGTTTTGATGCACCCCGAACGCCTGAATGAAATGGGCCAGACCGCACGTCGTCTGGCCAAGCCCGATGCAACCCGCACCGTTGTCGATATCTGCCTGGAGGTGGCCCGTGGCTAAGTCTCCCGCCGCTGCACGTTCGGAAATCCGCCGTATGCGCCGCATTCGCCGCATCCACTTTGTAGGCATCGGTGGTGCCGGCATGTGCGGTATCGCCGAAGTGCTGCTCAACCTCGGCTATGAAGTCTCCGGTTCCGATCTCAAGGCCTCGGCCGTGACCGAGCGTCTGGAAACCTTCGGTGCACAGATATTTATTGGCCATCGCGCCGAAAACGCCGAGCAGGCCGACGTGCTGGTGGTGTCCAGCGCGGTCAATACCAGCAACCCGGAAGTCGCCACGGCCCTGGAGCGTCGCATCCCCGTGGTGCCGCGCGCCGAGATGCTCGCCGAGCTGATGCGCTACCGCCACGGTATTGCCGTTGCCGGCACCCATGGCAAGACCACCACCACCAGCCTGCTGGCCTCGGTGTTCGCCGCTGGCGGCCTGGACCCGACGTTTGTGATTGGTGGCCGCCTGAATGCAGCCGGCACCAACGCGCAGCTGGGCAGCAGCCGTTACCTGATCGCCGAAGCCGATGAGAGTGACGCCAGCTTCCTGCACCTGCAGCCGATGGTCTCGGTGGTCACCAATATCGACATGGACCACATGAGCACCTATGGCGGCGACTTCAACAAGTTGAAGAAAACCTTCATTGAGTTCCTGCACAACCTGCCGTTCTACGGTCTGGCGGTGATGTGCGTGGATGACCCGATCGTGCGCGAGATCCTCCCACAGGTAGCCCGTCCAACCGTGACCTACGGTTTCGATGAAGGTGCTGACGTCCGTGCGATCAACGTGCGTCAGCAGGGCATGCAAACCTTCTTCACCGTGCTGCGCCGCGACCGTGAGCCGCTGGATGTATCCGTGAATATGCCGGGCAACCACAACGTGCTGAACTCCCTGGCCACCATCGCCATCGCCAGCGACGAAGGCATCAGCGATGAAGCCATCGTCCAGGGCCTGTCGCAGTTCCAGGGCGTTGGCCGGCGCTTCCAGGTCTACGGCGAGCTGCCGGTGGATGGCGGCAGCGTGATGCTGGTCGACGATTACGGTCACCACCCGCGTGAAGTTGCCGCAGTGATCAAGGCCGTGCGCGGTGGTTGGCCGGAGCGTCGCCTGGTGATGGTTTACCAGCCGCACCGTTTCAGCCGCACCCGTGACTTGTATGACGATTTCGTTCAGGTACTCGGTGATGCCCAGGTGCTGTTGCTGATGGAAGTCTACCCGGCCGGTGAAACACCGATTCCTGGGGCTGACAGCCGCAATCTGTGCCACAGCATCCGTCAGCGTGGCCAGCTCGACCCGATCTATATCGAGCGCGGCGTGGACCTCGCGCCGATCGTCAAGCCGCTGCTGCGCGCTGGCGACATTCTTCTCTGTCAGGGTGCCGGCGATATCGGCGGCCTGGCCCCGCAACTGTTGCAAAGCCCGCTGTTCGCCGTGGCTGAAGGTAAGTCGAAATGAGTGCTGCCAGTCTGCAATCACAATATCCGGTCAGCGCCTTTGGCCGCGTGGCCGTGCTGTTCGGCGGCAAGAGCGCCGAGCGTGAAGTCTCGCTGAAATCCGGCAATGCCGTGCTGCAAGCGCTGCAGGCTGCTGGCGTGGACGCGTTCGGCATCGATGCTGGCGATGACCTGCTGCAGCGCCTGACTGCCGAGAAAATTGACCGCGCCTTTATCGTGCTGCACGGCCGTGGCGGCGAAGACGGCTCGATGCAGGGCCTGCTCGAGTGCGCCGGGATTCCTTACACCGGCAGCGGCATCCTGGCGTCGGCCCTGGCCATGGACAAGCTGCGCACCAAGCGTGTGTGGCTGAGCCTCGGCCTGCCGACGCCGAATCATGCCGCCCTGGCCTCTGAGGCTGATTGCCGTGCGGCCGCCGCCGAACTGGGTTTCCCGCTGATCGTTAAGCCAGCCCATGAAGGTTCGAGCATTGGCATGGCCAAGGTCAGCGATGTCGACACTCTGATTGCTGCTTGGGCAGACGCCAGCCAGTACGACTCGCAAGTACTGGTCGAGCAAGTAATTGCCGGCCCGGAATTCACCATCGCCATGCTGCGCGGCCAGGTGCTGCCACCGATTGGTCTGGGTACCCCGCACAGCTTCTACGACTACGACGCCAAGTACCTGGCCAATGACACCCAGTACCGTGTTCCTTGTGGCCTCGATGCTGCCAAGGAGGCCGAGCTGAAAGAGCTCACCGCGCGCGCCTGCGAAGCAGTTGGCACTCAGGGCTGGGCCCGTGCCGACGTGATGCAGGACACCGACGGCAAGTTCTGGCTGTTGGAAGTCAACACCGTACCGGGCATGACTGATCACAGCCTGGTGCCGATGGCGGCTCGTGCCGCCGGCCTGGATTTCCAGCAACTGGTGTTGGCGATTCTTGCCGACAGCCTTGAGGCGCGGGGTTAAGTCATGACGGCCACTCTGCGTCACCAGCCAGGTTCTTCCCGCGCCCCCGTGCGCGGCAAGCCTGTGCAGCGCGGCGCAAGCCGTATGGTGGCCAAGGAGCCGATCAGCCTGCGGGTGAATCTGCCGAAAGCCAACTTCGCTTGGCTTAAGCGTCTGACCTGGCCGCTGCTGTTGCTCGGTCTGGGTTATGGCACTTACGAGTTGTCGTTGCGTGCACTGCCTTATGCCGACCAGCCGATCGCCAAGATCAGCGTCGAAGGCGACCTCAGCTACATCAATCAGCAGGCCGTGCAGCAGCGCATCGCGCCTTATGCCTCGGCGAGCTTCTTCAGCGTTGACCTGCTGAGCCTGCGCCGCGAGCTGGAACTGATGCCGTGGATTGCCAGCGCCCAGGTGCGCCGCGTATGGCCCGACCAGTTGGTGGTGCGTCTGGAAGAACAATTGCCGATTGCCCGCTGGGGCGATGAGGCGCTGCTGAACAACCAGGGTGACGCGTTCGCGCCGCAGGAACTGGCTAATTACCAACACCTGCCGCAGCTGTATGGCCCCCAGCGTGCGCAGCAGCAGGTGATGCAGCAATACCAGGTGCTCAGCCAGATGCTCCGGCCGATGGGTTTTTCCGTGGCACGCCTGGAGTTGCGTGAGCGCGGCAGCTGGTTCCTCTCCACTGGGCAGGGCATTGAACTGCTGCTGGGGCGTGACCATCTGGTGGAAAAAATGCGCCGCTTCACTGCCATCTACACCAAGGCATTGAAAGAGCAGCAAACGAATATTGCGCGGATCGACCTGCGTTATGCCAACGGCCTGGCCGTGGCGTGGCGCGAGCCGGTAGCGCCCACGGCGGCACCAACCGCTGTCGTGCAGTGAATCAGGAGAAGGCAAGAGCCATGGCAAACGTGCAGAGCGGCAAGATGATCGTCGGCCTCGACATCGGTACCTCCAAGGTGGTGGCGCTGGTGGGCGAAGTGAATGCGGACGGCCAGCTGGAAATCGTCGGCATCGGCACTCATCCGTCGCGCGGCCTGAAAAAGGGCGTAGTGGTTAATATCGAATCCACCGTGCAGTCGATCCAGCGCGCCGTCGAGGAAGCGCAGTTGATGGCCGGCTGCCGCATCCACTCGGCTTTTGTCGGCGTGGCCGGCAATCATATCCGCAGCCTCAACAGCCACGGCATCGTCGCCATCCGTGATCGTGAAGTCAGCCCGGCAGACCTCGAGCGCGTGCTCGATGCCGCCCAGGCCGTGGCCATCCCGGCAGACCAGCGTGTGCTGCACACCCTGCCGCAGGATTACGTGATTGATAACCAGGAAGGCGTGCGTGAGCCACTGGGTATGTCCGGCGTACGTTTGGAAGCCAAGGTGCACGTGGTGACCTGTGCCGTAAATGCCGCGCAGAACATCGAGAAGTGCGTGCGCCGCTGCGGCCTGGAAGTCGACGACATCATCCTCGAGCAACTGGCCTCCGCGTATGCGGTGCTGACCGACGACGAGAAAGAGCTGGGCGTGTGCCTGGTCGACATCGGCGGCGGCACCACCGACATCTGCATCTTCACCGAAGGCGCGATCCGCCACACTGCGGTGATCCCGATTGCCGGCGACCAGGTCACCAACGACATCGCCATGGCCCTGCGTACGCCGACTCAGTATGCCGAGGAGATCAAGATTCGTTATGCTTGCGCGTTGGCCAAACTGGCCGGTGCTGGCGAAACCATCAAGGTGCCAAGCGTCGGTGATCGTCCGCCGCGTGACCTCTCGCGTCAGTCCCTGGCCGAAGTGGTCGAACCGCGCTACGACGAGCTGTTCACCCTGATTCAGGCTGAACTGCGCCGCAGTGGCTACGAGGACCTGATCCCGGCCGGGATCGTCCTCACTGGCGGTACAGCGAAGATGGAAGGAGCCGTCGAGCTGGCTGAAGAGATTTTCCATATGCCGGTACGCCTGGGCGTGCCGCAAGGTGTCAAAGGATTGGCCGACGTCGTGCGTAACCCCATCTATTCCACAGGTGTAGGCCTGCTGCTGTACGGACTGCAAAAGCAGGCCGACGGCATCTCCATGTCTGCACTTGGCAGCTACAGCGATGAACCCAAACAACCTGTTCTGGAACGGCTGAAGCGCTGGGTCCAGGGCAATTTCTGATTTTGCAGTAGGCGTTATAACTAGAAAGTAAAGGAGAGGGAAAATGTTTGAACTCGTAGACAGCGCTCCAGCTAGTGCGGTTATCAAGGTCATCGGCGTGGGCGGCGGCGGCGGTAATGCTGTCAATCACATGGCGAAAAACAACATTGAAGGCGTCGAGTTCATCTGCGCCAACACGGATGCGCAAGCACTGAAAAACATCGGCGCACGTACCGTGCTGCAACTGGGCACTGCGGTGACCAAGGGCCTCGGCGCGGGTGCCAATCCAGAAGTCGGCCGTCAGGCGGCCATGGAAGACCGCGAGCGTATCGCTGAAGTGCTGCAAGGCACCGATATGGTCTTTATCACCACCGGCATGGGTGGCGGTACCGGTACCGGTGCAGCTCCGGTAATTGCTCAGGTGGCCAAGGAAATGGGCATCCTCACCGTTGCGGTGGTGACTCGTCCGTTCCCGTTCGAAGGCAAGAAGCGCATGCTGATCGCCGAAGAAGGTATCCGCGCGCTGTCGGAAAGTGTCGACTCGCTGATCACTATCCCCAACGAAAAACTGCTGACCATCCTCGGTAAAGACGCCAGCCTGCTGTCGGCTTTCGCCAAGGCAGACGATGTACTGGCCGGTGCCGTGCGCGGTATCTCCGACATCATCAAGCGTCCGGGCATGATCAACGTCGACTTCGCCGACGTGAAAACCGTGATGAGCGAAATGGGCATGGCGATGATGGGCACTGGCTGCGCCAGCGGTCCGAACCGTGCACGTGAAGCCACCGAAGCGGCGATCCGCAACCCGCTGCTGGAAGACGTCAACCTGCAAGGCGCACGCGGCATCCTGGTGAACATCACCGCCGGTCCTGACCTGTCCCTGGGTGAGTACTCCGACGTGGGTAACATCATCGAGCAGTTCGCTTCCGAGCACGCCACCGTCAAGGTCGGCACCGTGATCGATCCGGACATGCGCGACGAGCTGCACGTAACCGTGGTCGCTACTGGCCTGGGCGCGCGCATCGAGAAGCCGGTCAAAGTCATCGACAACACCGTGCAAGTGTCTGCTGGTAACAGCGCGCACAGCACTGCTGCGCCGGCTCGCGCCGAACACAGCGTCAACTACAAAGACTACGAACGCCCAACTGTTCAGCGTCAAAGCCACGGCGGCGCGGCTACTGCAGCCAAGCTGAATCCGCAGGATGACCTGGACTACCTGGACATTCCGGCCTTCCTGCGTCGCCAGGCCGATTGATGAAATGTATCAGGAGTATTGGGGTGATTGGTGTTCAGCAAAGGCCGGTTCTGCTATCATCGCCGGCCATTGTTGAAAACAATTCGCAACTAGTGCTATAGCGGCCAAAGCCATGATCAGACAACGCACCCTGAAGAACATTATCCGCGCCACTGGCGTCGGCCTGCATTCCGGGGAAAAGGTATACCTGACCCTGAAGCCGGCACCTGTGGACACCGGTATCGTGTTCCGTCGTACCGACCTCGATCCTGTCGTGGAAATTCCCGCGCGTGCAGGCAATGTTGGTGAAACCACCATGTCGACCACTTTGGTCAATGGTGATGTCAAGGTGGATACGGTAGAGCACCTGCTTTCGGCCATGGCTGGCCTGGGCATCGATAACGCCTACGTCGAGCTCTCCGCGTCCGAAGTGCCGATCATGGATGGCAGCGCCGGGCCCTTTGTATTCCTGATTCAATCTGCTGGTTTGCAAGAGCAGGAAGCCCACAAGAAGTTCATCCGCATCCTTCGTGAAGTGACAGTTGAAGAGGGCGACAAGCGCGCCACCTTCGTGCCTTTCGAGGGGTTCAAGGTGACCTTCGAGATCGATTTCGATCACCCGGTCTTCCGCAATCGCACCCAGTCGGCCAGCGTGGACTTCTCCAGCACGTCGTTCGTGAAGGAAGTCAGCCGCGCTCGGACCTTCGGTTTTATGCGTGACATCGAGTTCCTGCGTTCACAGAACCTGGCACTCGGCGGCAGCGTAGATAACGCCATTGTTGTAGATGAGTTCCGCGTGTTGAACGAAGACGGCCTGCGTTATGAGGACGAGTTCGTCAAACACAAGATTCTCGATGCGATCGGCGACCTTTATCTGCTGGGTAACAGCTTGATTGGCGAGTTCAAGGGGTTCAAGTCGGGGCATGCGCTGAACAATCGCCTGCTGCGTACCCTGATCGAGCAGACCGATGCTTGGGAAGTGGTCACCTTCGACGACCCCAACACTGCGCCAATCTCTTACATGCGCCCGGTTGCGGCCGTGTAACGCAACATCCTCCTTCTTTGCTTTCAAAGGCCACCCTTGGGTGGCCTTTTTTTATGGCCTGAAATTTATTCCGCTGTGCCTGGCGGTCGGGTGTTATTCGCTGGGCTTGCCGTGTTTGGCCAGGCGCTCTAGGGCGGCGCGTAGCTTGGGATCGCTGATGCCGTCGGCGGTGGCCTGGATGTTTTCTGCAGCGCTGCTGGATAGCGTGATTGTGCGACCTGGTGCGCGCCTTTCGGCAGTCGGAGGTTGCACCTTGAACAGGATCTTCGTTAAGGTCGCGAATTCTTCGAGTGCCTGCAGTTGTTTCAACAAGCGTTTTTGTTGATAGCGCAGGCGCGTGGCCCAGTGGCCATCGGTGATTATCAGCAGCAGGCAACCCTCGCGCCATGAGGCTACATGGCAGTGTTCGCGAGCGGCGGGTTGCAGCTGGCTTTCCAGCAGGTGCTGCAGACGATCAATGCGTTGCGCTTGATTGAACAGCCCCTTCAGGGGTTTCGCTTCGCGCAACAGCGCGGCGGGAGCCCGGGCCGGCAAAGGACGAAAAGTCATGGCAGGACGCCTGAAAAAGTGAAGCCGCCATGGTAGCAGAATCGCTGCTGTCCACCGGGGCTCCACCACTAGGGGAAGGCCATGCAGATCATTTTACTCAGCCGGCAGCACGGTGCCGCGCGCTCACTCAGCCTGGATCTACGCTGGCTGCTGCTGGCATTGCTGCTGGCACTCGGCGTCGCCCTGGCCAGTGGTGTCGCCGTCGGTGCCTGGTGGGCTCCGGCGAGCGTGGTCGCGGTGCATGATGATGCGCAGATGACCCAGGCGCTGGATCAGCAGCGCGCCGAAGTGGGCGCGGTACGCCGCGATGCGCAGCGCCAGCTGGATGCGTTTTCCGCCCATGTGGCCGAGTTGCAGGCGCGTCTGACGCGCCTCGATGCGCTGGGTGCGCGGCTCACCGAGCTGGCCGATCTGGATGCCAGCGAATTCGATTTCTCCCTGAGCGTTGGTCAGGGCGGCCCGGAAGAGCTGCTCGGCGATTCGCCTTATGCGCCGCCTTCCTTTATCAGTGCGCTGGATGAGCTGAGCCTGCGTCTCGATAGCCGCGAGCAGCAATTGGAAGTGCTGGAGCAGTTGATGGCCGAGCGCAGCCTGGGCGATGCCGAGTACCTGGCCGGCCAGCCGGTGCTGCACGGCTATATGTCATCACCCTTTGGTCGTCGTAGCGACCCACTGACTGGGCGTCTGACCGTGCACAAGGGTGTCGACTTCGCCGCCAAGGCTGGCAGTGAAGTGGTTGCTGTGGCCGCCGGCGTGGTGACCGCCGCGGATCGCCGCAGTGGTTATGGCAATACCGTGGAAATCAGCCATGCCGACGGCTATGTGACGCTCTATGCGCACAACCAGAGCAATCAGGTGCAGGTTGGCGACCTGGTGCAGCGTGGTCAGGTCATCGCCAAGGTTGGCCGCACTGGGCGCTCCAGTGGCTATCACGTGCATTTTGAAGTGACCAAGAATGGCCGGCTGGTCAATCCGGCCAGCTATATCGCCCGCGTCAATGATGTCGAGTAAGTACGCTGGGTAAATCCCGTGGCCCGGTTTGACCGCTCCAGACCTGCGCTCGTTACATTTTGAAACGGGCTGATAACGCCGCTTTCCTCATTTGCGAATCCGGGTAGAATGCCCCCTTCGCACGCAGCCGTGCCGGCTGCATGGGTCGTTTTATCAGCCGCCCTCAATCCATACGCCTGGAAGATCCTGTCGATATGTTTGCGCCTTTGTTGAAAAAACTCTTTGGAAGCAAGAACGAGCGTGAAGTCAAACGCATGCTCAAGGCGGTTCAGTCCGTCAATGCCTTCGAGGAGCAGATGCTTGCCCTCTCCGATGAGCAACTGCGTGCCAAGACGGAGGAGTTCAAAGCCCGTCTGGCGAAAGGTGAAACCCTCGATCAGTTGTTGCCTGAAGCCTTTGCCGTCGCCCGTGAGGCCGGCAAGCGCGTGATGGGCATGCGCCACTTCGACGTGCAGTTGATTGGTGGCATGACCCTGCACGAAGGCAAGATCGCCGAGATGCGTACCGGTGAGGGCAAGACCCTGGTGGCGACCCTGGCGGTGTACCTCAATGCGCTGTCCGGCAAGGGCGTACACGTGGTCACGGTCAACGACTACCTGGCCCGCCGCGACGCCAACTGGATGCGTCCGCTGTATGAATTCCTCGGCCTGTCGGTGGGTATCGTTACCCCGTTTATGCCGCCGGAAGAGAAGCGCGAAGCCTACGCCGCCGATATCACCTACGGCACCAACAATGAATTCGGTTTCGATTACCTGCGCGACAACATGGCGTTCAGCCTGGAAGACAAATTCCAGCGCGAGCTGAATTTCGCCGTAATCGACGAAGTTGACTCCATTTTGATCGACGAAGCGCGCACTCCGCTGATCATCTCCGGCCAGGCCGAAGACAGCTCGCGCCTCTACACCGAAATCAACAAGCTGATCCCGCGCCTCAAGCTGCATGTCGAGGAAGAAGAGGGCGTCGTCACTCAGGAAGGCCATTACAAGCTGGATGAGAAGGCGCGTCAGGTTGAGCTGAACGAAGCCGGCCACCAGTTCGTCGAAGAGATGCTCACCGAAGTCGGCCTGCTGGCCGAGGGCGAAAGCCTGTATTCGGCGCACAACCTGGGTCTGCTGACCCACGTTTACTCGGGCCTGCGCGCGCACAAGCTGTTCAACCGCAACGTTGAATACATCGTGCAGAAGGACCAGGTGCTGCTGATCGACGAGCACACCGGCCGTACCATGCCGGGTCGTCGCCTGTCCGAAGGCCTGCACCAGGCCATCGAAGCCAAAGAAGGCCTGCCGATCCAGGCCGAGAGCCAGACCCTGGCCTCGACCACCTTCCAGAACTACTTCCGCCTGTACAGCAAGCTGTCCGGCATGACCGGTACGGCTGACACCGAAGCGTTCGAGTTCCATCAGATCTACGGCCTGGCGGTGATCGTGATCCCGACCAACCGTGCCCTGGCGCGTAAGGACTTCAACGACCTGGTCTACCTGACCCAGGAAGAGAAGTACGCCGCCATCGTCACCGATATCAAGGAGTGCATGGCCCTGGGCCGTCCGATCCTGGTCGGTACCGCGACCATCGAAAGCTCTGAATACGTCTCGCAGCTGCTCGACAAGGAAGGCATGGAGCACAAGGTGCTCAACGCCAAGTTCCATGAGAAAGAAGCCGAAATCATTGCCCAGGCCGGTCGTCCGGGTGCGCTGACTATCGCCACCAACATGGCCGGTCGCGGTACCGACATCCTCCTGGGCGGTAACTGGGAAGTTGAAGTCGCCAACCTGGAAAACGCCACGCCTGAGCAGATCGCGCAGATCAAGGCCGACTGGCAGAAGCGCCATCAGCAAGTGATCGAAGCGGGCGGCCTGCACGTGATCGCCTCCGAGCGTCACGAATCGCGCCGTATCGACAACCAGCTGCGTGGCCGTTCCGGCCGTCAGGGCGACCCGGGTTCGAGCCGCTTCTACCTGTCGCTGGAAGATAACCTGATGCGCATCTTCGCCTCGGATCGGGTGAAGAACTTTATGAAGGCCCTGGGCATGCAGGCCGGTGAAGCCATCGAGCACCGCATGGTCAGCAACGCCATCGAGAAGGCCCAGCGCAAGGTCGAAGGGCGCAACTTCGACATGCGTAAGCAACTGCTCGAGTTCGACGACGTGGCTAACGAGCAGCGCAAAGTGATCTATCACATGCGCAACACCCTGCTGGCTGCCGACAACATTGGCGAGACCATCGCCGACTTCCGTCAGGAAGTGCTGGACAACACCATCAACGAATTTATCGCGCCGCAATCGCTGCCCGAGCAGTGGGATGTTTCTGGTCTGGAAGCTGCGCTGTACAGCGGCTTCAACCTTAAGCTGCCGATTCAGCAGTGGCTCGACGATGACCACAAGCTGTACGAGGAAACCCTGCGCGCGCGCATCCTCGAAGAGCTGGTCAAGGCTTACAACGAGAAGGAAATCGAGGCCAGCGTAGAAGCCCTGCGCACCTTCGAGAAGCAGATTCTGCTGCGCGTACTGGACGATCTGTGGAAAGACCACCTGTCGACTATGGATCACCTGCGTCACGGCATTCACCTGCGCGGTTATGCGCAGAAGAACCCCAAGCAGGAATACAAGCGCGAGTCCTTCACCCTGTTCCAGGAACTGCTGGAATCGATCAAGCGCGACACCATCCGCGTGCTCTCGCACGTTCAGGTGCGCCGCGAAGACCCGATCGAAGAAGAAGCGCGCCTGCGCCGCGAAGCCGAAGCCATGGCCGAGCGCATGCAGTTCCAGCACGCCGAAGCGTCTGCACTGCTGCAGCCGCAAGCCGCTGACGAAGAGGGTGACCTTGCGGTTGCCGTCGCGCCGGTGCGCACCGAACCGAAGATCGGCCGCAACGAGGCCTGCCCGTGCGGTTCCGGCAAAAAGTACAAGCACTGCCACGGTCAGGTTAACTAAGCTGACCGTGTAGAGCGGGTTGAGCCGACAGTGACGTTGGCTATGCTTTACCCAGCTTGAATAACGCCGCGAACGGTCTGACCGCTCGCGGCGTTTTACCATCGTAATTAGTCGTCTCACTACCTCAAGGAGCGTTCTCTATGGCTGTTGGTCTTGGCCCATTGTCTACCCTGCACCCGGTTCCAGGTTTCGAGTTGGGCATCGCTTCGGCGGGCATCAAACGCCCCGGGCGCAAGGATGTGGTGGTGATGCGATGTGCCGAAGGCTCCACCGTAGCAGGCGTGTTTACCCTCAATGCGTTCTGCGCTGCGCCAGTTATTCTGGCTAAGAAGCGCGTGCAAGGCAGCGTGCGTTACCTGCTGACCAACACCGGCAATGCCAACGCCGGCACCGGCGAGCCGGGCCTGCTGAATGCCCAGCGCACGTGCGCAGCATTGGCCCAATTGACCGGTGTCGATGAGGGCGCAGTGCTGCCGTTTTCCACTGGGGTGATTGGCGAGCCGTTGCCGGTCGAAAAAATTGAAGGCGCGCTGCAAGCCGCCCTCGACGATCTGTCCGAGAACCATTGGGCCGAAGCCGCCACCGGCATCATGACCACCGACACCCTGCCCAAGGGTGCCAGTCGCCAGTTCCAGCACGATGGCGTGACCGTCACCGTGACGGGCATCAGCAAGGGTGCCGGGATGATCCGGCCGAACATGGCGACCATGCTTGGCTATATCGCCACTGATGCGACGGTGGTGCGCAGCGTGCTGCAGGATCTGGTGCGCGACGCGGCAAACAAATCGTTCAACCGCATCACCATCGATGGCGATACTTCGACCAACGACTGCTGCATGCTGATTGCCACTGGCCAGGCCCAGCTGCCGGAAATCAGCGAAGCCAGCGGCGAGCTGTTCGCCAAGCTCAAGCAGGCGGTGTTCGAGGTGTTTATGCAAGTCGCCCAGGCCATCGTCCGTGACGGCGAAGGCGCGACCAAGTTCGTTACCGTGCAGGTCAATGGTGGTGGCACCCACCAGGAGTGCCTGGACGTGGCCTACGCCGTGGCCCACTCGCCGCTGATCAAGACTGCGCTGTTCGCTTCCGACCCGAACTGGGGGCGTATTCTCGCCGCCGTCGGCTACGCCGGCGTGGCGCAACTGGACGTGAGCAAGATCGACGTGTTCCTCGGCGAGGTGTGCATTGCCAGCAAGGGTTGTCGCGCCGTCAGCTACACCGAAGAGCAGGGCGCGGCGGTGATGGCCAGGGAAGAAATTACCATCCGTATCGAACTGGGCCGCGGCAGCTGCAGCGAAACCATCTGGACCACCGACCTGTCCCACGAGTACGTGAAGATCAACGCCGAATACCGCACCTGATCCACGCTGCTGTTTGGCTGCCCCACATTCCCGATATTCATGGGGCTATGAATATCGGGAATTTGCTATTCGGGGAGTCGCCTCTTAAGGTCTTTTGACCTTCCCCGCATCGAGCGCTGCCCATGTCTCTTACTCTGGTTATCGGTGACAAAACCTATTCGTCCTGGTCGCTGCGCGCCGCACTGGCGCTGGAGCTGGCCGGCGCGCCTTACCGCGAAGTGGTGATTGCGCTGAATCGTGCCGACACTCGCGCGCAGATTCTGCAGCATTCTCCGACCGCTAAGGTGCCACTGCTGGTGAGCGAGGACGGCCCGGTGTGGGACAGCCTGGCGATTGCCGAATACCTCGCCGAGTGCTTCCCCGAGGCCCATTTGTGGCCGCGCGGGCAGTATGCCCGGGCAGTGGCGCGCAGCGTGTGCGCCGAGATGCACAGCGCTTTCGTCGCCCTGCGTACGCACCTGCCGATGGACCTCAAGCGCGATCAGGCGCTGGCCGAGATTCCTGCCGAGGTCCAGGCCGACATCCAGCGCATCTGCGCGCTCTGGGCCGAGTGCCGCCGCGGCTTTGGCCAGGATGGGCCTTTCCTGTTCGGCCAGGTCAGCCTGGCGGACGCATTCTTTGCTCCGGTGGCCGCGCGGTTGCGCAGTTATCGGGTGCCGTTGCCGGCGCAGGCGGCGGCTTATGTGCAAACCATTTATCAGTGGCCAGCGTTCCAGCGTTGGTACCAGGCGGCGCAGGAGGAACATCTGGGGTGAAACGTATTCATGTAGCGGCCGCGGTGATCCGTGGGGCCGACGGACGCATTCTGATCGCCAAGCGCGCGGATGAGCAGCATCAGGGCGGTCTCTGGGAGTTTCCCGGCGGCAAGGTGGAGGCCGATGAAACGGTGCCCGCCGCGCTTAATCGCGAATTGCAGGAAGAGCTGGGGATTTGCCCAACGGCCGCGCGGCCACTGATTCAGGTACGCCACGATTACCCGGACAAACAGGTGCTGCTGGATGTCTGGGACGTCTCGGCCTTTACCGGCGAACCGCATGGTGCCGAAGGCCAGCCATTGGCCTGGGTTAGCCCACGCCAGCTGGGCGACTATGAGTTCCCCGCGGCCAACCAGCCGATAGTCGCTGCGGCACGTTTGCCCGAGCGCTATCTGATTACCCCCGAAGGCTTGAGCGGTCCGGAGCTGCTGCGCGGCATTCAGACCGCGCTGAAAAGCGGCATTCGCCTGCTGCAACTGCGCGCACCGTCGATGTTCGATGCGCAGTACCGCGATATCGCGGTGGACGCCCTCGGCCTGTGTGCGGGCAAGGCGCAGTTGATGCTCAAGGGGCCGCTGGAGTGGCTGGGCGATTTTCCGGCCGCCGGTTGGCACCTGACCTCCGCTCAGTTGCAGGCATTGACCTCCGGCGGTCGCCCGCTGCCGGCCGAGCGCTGGCTGGCGGCATCCTGTCATTCGGCTGCCGAACTGGTCCTGGCCACGCAGATGGGCGTGGATTTCGTCACCTTGTCGCCGGTACAGGCCACGCAGACCCATCCCGAGGCGCAGCCGCTGGGCTGGGAGCAGGTGGGCGAGCTGCTGCAGGGCTTCAATAAGCCGGTGTATCTGTTGGGTGGTGTCGGCCCTGCGGAGCTCGAACGCGCCTGGCAGGTAGGGGCTCAGGGCGTGGCGGGGATTCGCTCGTTCTGGCCGGACTGAACGCCGGGTTTGGCGCTTTGCTCGCCAGCAACGGTATAGTCGCGCCCTGAAACAGTGCGTGAACAGCGAGAGTCTGGCAGTGCAGATGTTGATCGAGTGGTTGAAGCGCTTCTGGCCGGCCCCCATGGCCGTGAGCACCAGCGAGCGCGCCCTGAGTTGTGTCGGTGCGGTACTGGGCTTGCTGTTCAGCGGCTGGCTGTGCCACGCGGTACTGGGCAGCGCCAGTCCCTGGTTGATCGCACCGATGGGCGCGTCGGCGGTGCTGCTGTTTGCCGTGCCAGCCAGCCCATTGGCGCAGCCCTGGTCGATTCTCGGCGGTAACCTGGTCTCGGCCCTGGTCGGGGTGACCTGTGCCGCCTGGCTCGGCCATAGCGCGCCGGTGGCGGCGCTGGCTGGCGGCCTGGCGATTGCCGTGATGTTTGCCCTGCGCTGCCTGCATCCACCCGGTGGTGCGGTGGCCCTGACGGCGGTACTGGCGGGCAGCGAGATTGCCCAACTCGGTTATTCCTTTGCCCTCTACCCGGTGGCGCTCAACTCCTGCGGCCTGTTGCTGATCGGCCTGCTGTTCAACAACGCGCTACGGCGGCGTTACCCGCACCGCCCGTTGGAGCATGCCAACGTGCACCAGACGCGCGACCCGATTCCCCGCGATCGCCTGGGCTTTACCCCGGATGACCTGGATGCCGTGCTCAAGGCGCGTGGCGAGCTGCTGGATATTTCCCGCGAAGACCTCGAAGACATCCTGCTGCAAACCGAAGCGCGGGCCTATCAGCGGCGTTTCGGCGAAGTGCGTTGCGCCACCATCATGTCCCGCGATGTGCTCAGCCTGCGGCCTGACAGCAGCCTCGACGAGGCCCGCGCCAGCCTGCGTGAGCACCGCCTGACGGCCATGCCAGTGCTCAATCCACAGCATGAGCTGCAAGGCATGCTCAGCGTGCATGAGTTGTTGCAAGCCACTGCCGAGCAGACCACGGTGGCCCAGTGCATGCGTCGTCAGCCGCCGACCTGCCGTGCCGACTGGCCCATCACCTACCTGTTGCAGATTCTCAGCGACACCGATGTGCACCAGGTGCCGGTACTGGATGAGCGGTGCCGGGTGGTCGGGCTGGTTAGTCAGTCGGACCTGCTCGCGGCGTTGTTCCGCATGTCCTTGCAGGCTCCCTCACCGACTCCCACACCGGCTGCGGCGCAGGCTGTTTGATCCGCAGAAAACCCCTTGAGTAGCGTTATGTCCGTGCAAGCCCGTTCTCCCTCGAATATGCGTCCCAGCACCCTGCATCTGCCGCGCGGTAATTGGGCGACGGTGCTCGATTGCCTGTGCGCACATTTCCCGGCAATCAGCCGCGAGGTGTGGCTGCAGCGCATGGCCCGCGAGCGCGTGCTGGATGCCCAGGGGCAGCCGCTCAGCCCGCTCACGGCGTACCGCGAGGGCCTCAAGGTGCACTACTTTCGCGAGGTGCCGGCGGAAACGCCGATTCCTTTTGAGGAGACGCTGCTGCATGTCGACGAGCACCTGCTGGTGGCCGACAAGCCGCACTTCCTGCCGGTGATGCCGGCCGGCGAGTACGTCGAGCAGACGTTGCAGGCGCGGCTGGCCAAGCGTCTGGGTAATGCCGACCTGGTGCCGCTGCACCGGATCGATCGGCACACCGCCGGCCTGGTGCTGTTCTCCACCAACCGCCAGAGCCGTGGCCAGTACCAGGCGCTGTTTCGCCTGCGCGAAATGCACAAGTGCTACGAAGCGCTGGCCCCAGCCTTGCCGCATCTGACGTTTCCACTGCTGCGGGCGACGCGGCTGAAGGGTGCTGAGCCGTTCTTTCGCATGCAGGAGGTGGCGGGGGAGGCCAACACCGAAACGCGCATCGAGGTTGCCCAGCAGCTCGGTGAGCACTGGCTGTATCGGCTGTACCCGGTAACGGGCAAGAAACATCAGCTGCGCGTGCACCTGGCCGCGCTGGGCGCGCCGATTCTCAATGACCCGTTCTACCCCGAGGTCACGGATGCCCCGGACGCGCCCGACGACTACAGCAAGCCGCTCAAACTGCTGGCCCGCGGCTTGGCGTTCGACGACCCCATTACGGGTGAACGGCGCAGTTTCGAAAGCCGACTCAGTCTGCTCTAGTTTTGTGGCTCTTTGGCCGCCGCTTGCCAGAGCACTTCACTGATCTGCTGACGTGTGGCGATCAGTCGGGCGGCGACGAACATCAGGTCAGACAGTCGGTTGATATAGGCCAGGCCGACTGCACGGATCGGCTCCACCGCGTTCAGGTGCTGGCAGCGCCGCTCGGCGCTGCGCGCCAGGCTGCGGCAGACGTGGGCCTGGGCAATCAGGCGGGAGCCGCCGGGCAGGATAAAGTTCTCCAGCGGGCCGACTTCTTCATTCCAGCGGTCGATGGCGGCTTCCAGTCGCTCGGTTTCCGGGGTCTGCAGGGCCTGGTAGTCGGGCATCGCCAGTTCGCCGCCGAGGTCAAACAGGCGGTGCTGGCAGGGCGTAAGTACCTCGATCAGCTCGGCCAGGCCTGGGCAGATGACCTGCTGTTCGGCCAGGTCTGCCAGCAGCAGGCCGAGCTGGCTGTTCAGCGTATCGACCTCGCCGATGGCCTCAATGCGCGGGTGATCCTTGCTCACCCGGCGGCCATCGGCCAGGCCGGTTTCGCCGGCGTCGCCGGTGCGGGTGTAGATTTTCGAGAGGCGGTAACCCATGTTCAAAGACCTGTGTCGGGGCTGGGTGCAGTCAATGGCAGGCGCAGGGTGAAGCAGGTGCCCTGACCGGGTTTGGATTGCACTTCCATCTGCCCTTTGTGGTTGTTGGTGATGATGAAGTAGGACACCGACAGACCGAGCCCGGTGCCTTGGCCGACTTCCTTGGTGGTGAAGAACGGCTCGAAGATGCGTTTGCGCACCGACTCGCGCATGCCGACGCCGTTGTCTTCCACCTGGATTTCCGCCCAGGGCGCGGCCACTTTGGCGCGCAGGGTGATCTGTCCGGGCGTGGCGGGTTGGCTGCGCTGGTGAATGGCCTGGGCGGCGTTTTTCAGCAAGTTGAGCAGCACCTGTTCCAGTTCGTTGGCGGTGCCGGGCACGGCGGGCAGTTCGGCCTCGAAGTCGCGCAGGATGTGCAGGCTCTTGAAGTCGAAGCTTTCGGTGAGGTCGAAGTCGTTGCTAGCGATCTCTACGGCCTGATCGATCAGCGCCGGTAGCTGGCAGGGGGCGAGTTGGCGATCACTGCGGCGGCTGAAATTGAGCATATGGCTGACGATCTTCGCGGCGCGGGTACCGGCCTGCTGGATGCCGTCGAGCAGCCGGGGAATCTCCCGCGCCTGCAGGTAGCTGTCGATGGCTTCCAGGCAGACGCCGCTCTGCTCGGCCTGTTCGCGGTTTTTCTCAAGCGTGGGCGACAGCCGCCGGCGGATGTTCTGCACGTTGTGCAGGATGGCACCCAGCGGGTTGTTGATCTCGTGCGCCATACCGGCGGCAAGGCCGCCGACCGAGAGCATCTTCTCCGACTGCACCATCATTTCTTCCAGGCTCAGGCGCTGGGTGATGTCGTCGATACGAATCACTACGCCGCGCCCGCTGCCGCCCACCAGCGGGTAGAAGGTCAGGGCGTAATGGCGCGGCTCTTCGTTGCTGCCCCAGGTGACGCGCTCGACCTTCTCCACCTTGTGCTGCTCGGCAGTGCGCCGCAGTTGCGGCAGAAACGGTTTGAGCGGCGGGAAGGCGAGGAAGATCGGCTGGTTCAGCGCCTCGTCCAGGCGGGTGCCGGACAGGCTGCTGGCTTCCTGGTTCCACTGGGTAACGTAGAGCTGTTCGTCGAGGGCGATCAGCGCCGAGGGCATGGAGTCGATGATGCTGTTGAGGTACTTCTGAAAGCCGGTGAGCTTCTTCTCGATCTTGCTGCGTACCTGCACTTCCAGCTCCAGTTTGCGGTTGGAGTGGCGGGTTTCCTCGGCCAGGTGCTGGGCCTGGTCGAAGGCGGCCTGGGCATCGTCACGGGCGCGCTTGAGCTGCTGCTCGCGGGCCTCGATACGCACCAGCATGGTGTTGAAGGCGTCGGCCAGGCTGCCGATTTCATCGGCGTTGCCACGGCGCGCACGCAGGGCGTAGTTCTCTTCGCGGGTGACCTGGCGCGACAGTTCTTCCAGGCGGCGGATTGGCCGGGTGATCAGACGGCGCACCTGGCGTGAGACGATCAGCCAGAGCAGCACACTGAGCGCCAGGATCGCCAGGCTGGCGGTCAGCGTGCCGGTGTAGAACACCCCTGGCAGCTCACTGGAGGCGACCAGCAGCAGGTGGCCGGGCTTACCCTCGGCTTGTGGCAGCTCAATCAGTTGGTTGATGCGAAACTCACTGTGGCGCCAGGACTCGACCTGTTCCAGGCGCAGCGGCAATTGCAGGTGGTCGCCCTGTTGCAGCTGCGCCAGGCTGACGCCATTGCTGTCGTAGATCACTGCGGCGCGCAGCGGCTCGTAGTCATCCATGCGCTTGAGCAGGGCTTCGGCGGCGCTGGCCGAGGTCAGTGCCTGCTCGCTCAGGGCTGGGCTGGCAATCAGTCGGCCGAGGGTATGCAGCGCCTGTGGGGCCACGCTTTCCTGGGAGATCCAGTAGGCCGCACTGATAAAGGCCAGGTTGGCCACCAGCAGCACGGTGGCGAGCACGGCCAGCAGGGCGGCCAGCAGTTTGCGACCGACCGGAAGGTTTTCAAGGCGCTGACGCAGGGACATGGCGAGGAGGGTCGGTGGTGAACGTGCGGGCAGGTTAACGCGTGGCTCAGTGGCTGGGCAATCCGCGTGCGTGCAGGTGCGCCAGCAGCCGCCCATGCAGGGCTTGCAGGTGCGGCAGCACCAGTTGGTGGCGCTGCGCGCTGGTGCAGGCGTAACCCAGCAGGTAGGCAATTTCGGTACGCCGGCCCTGGCTGACATCCTGGTGCATGGAGGAGTAGTTGGCGGCGGTGGCCTGGATCACCCGCTGCACCTCGCCGTGCAGGTCCTCGGCGGCGGCGCTGTGACCGCCGGCGCAGAGCAGTTCGCTGAGCTCGGCAGACAGGCTGGCGATTTCCGCCGGGTGCTCGCGCAGGCCACCGTTGCGGCAGTCATAGAGCACCGTGAGCGGATTGATCGCGCAATTCAGCGCCAGTTTGCGCCACAGCCGGCTGAGAATATCCAGGCTCCAGTCGTGGACGATGCCGGCCTGGTGAAGGTCTTTCAGCCAGGCCGGCGCGTGCAGGTTGTGCGGGTCGCCCAGCCAGGTATGGCCGTGGCCGGCAAACACCACCTGAAAATCCGCCGGGCGAAACGCGCCTTCGGTGCTGGAGGCAAAGATGCAGCGCGCCTGCGGTACCTGCCTGGCGACCTGATCCTGGCTGCCGAGGCCATTCTGCAGCAACAGGATTTCGGCTCCGGCGGCCAGGCGTGGAGCCAGGCGCGCCACGGCGGCTTGCGCGTCGTAGGCCTTGCAGGCCAGCAGCAGGCGTTGAATGGGCTCGGGGTGATCTAGCGTCTGTGCGGGAATGGGGTAGCGCTGCGTCTGGCCTTGCTCGATCAGAGTCAGCCCGCCGGCCTGCTGATAACTGTGCAGGCGCGCGGGGTCACGCAGGATCAGTTGTACCGGAATATCGGCACGGGCCAGGCGCGTGGCCCAGAGGCTACCGAGGCTGCCCGCACCGAGGATATGCCACATGCGCTGCGCCGCTTATTGCGGCAATGGCAGGCGCAGGGCCGTCACCAGCCCGGTGCTGTGCGACTCGGGCATGAGTCGGGCGGCGTGGTTGATGATCTGTTCCGGGGTGATGGGCAGGCCTTTGGCATCCAGGCCGACCAGGCTGATGCCGGCCTTGAGGCTGAGAAAGCCTTCGCTGGTCTTGAAGGCCTTGAGGTTGATGCCTTCATGCAGGCGCTTGAAGCTGCTCGGCGAGCATTCGTGCAGGTCGCTGAGCAGGGTGATCAGGCCAAAGTGGCTTTCATCCAGGCGCACCAGCACATCCAGCGGCCTGACCAGTTGTTGCAGGCGGCGCGCGACGCTGCTGAGCAACTCGTTGTAAAAAGCGTCGCCGTGCTGCTGGTGCAGCTCGTGCACGTCCTGCAGGCCAATCAGCAGGTAGCACAGCGCGCCGCCGCGGGATTCGACCTGGCGCAGGCTGTCAAGCATCTTCTGGTTCAGGTAGCGGTTGTTGCCCAGGCCGGTCAGTGGATCGATCAGGTTGCGCTGCTCCAGGCTGGCAATGTTCTCGGTGAGCAGGCGGTTTTCCTGCAGCAGGCGCTGCAGCGTGTTGCACAGGCGGTCGGCGGCAAATACCCGTGGCACCAGCTGTTCGTTCATCGCCGCCTTGCTGATGAAGTCATCTACGCCGCTGTCGAAGGCCTCGCCCAGTACGTTTTCGCCTTCCTTGCCGGTAAGCAGAATGACGTAGGTGTAGTGGTGGGCCATTTCATCGAACTGACGCACCTGTACCGTAAGCTCCAGGCCGTTCATCTCGGGCATCAGCCAGTCGGCCAACAAGACGCTGGCGGGGCGTTGTTCGAGCAGCTTGATCGCCTCGGCGGCGCTGCTGGCAAAGCGGAGGTCCTGGTAGCCTGCCTGGCTCAGGGCGCGACCAATCATGGCGCTGGAGAACTTGGCGTCATCGACGACCAAAATGCTCAGGTGGGGGTTAGGCATGGGCAGGCTCGCTAGGGAAATCACATGGGCCCGGTACATCGCCGGGCAGTGTTTGTTACTACCGCTATATAATGGCCCGGTTTTTTAACCGTCAAGCCAGGTGTGCCCCATTCGTGATGCAGGGCGCGCCGTCTATCTGGAGCAAGCCCATGCCCTCATTCGACGTGGTGTCCGAGCTGGACAAACATGAAGTCACCAACGCCATCGACAGCGCCATCAAAGAGTTGGACCGTCGTTATGACCTGCGCGGTAAAGGTAGCTTTGAGCTGAAAGAGCTGACTGTCAACCTGACAGCCGATGCGGATTTCCAGCTGGAGCAGATGGTTGAGATTCTCAAGCTCTGCCTGGTCAAGCGCAAGATCGATGTGCAGTGCCTGGAGTTTAAAGATGCCTACCCGTCGGGCAAGAGCGTCAAGCAGGA
Source organism: Pseudomonas sp. (assembly GCF_049653025.1). Lineage (GTDB taxonomy): Bacteria > Pseudomonadota > Gammaproteobacteria > Pseudomonadales > Pseudomonadaceae > Aquipseudomonas. The sequence continues at coordinate 224,058 of NZ_JBASFM010000013.1, forward strand.
AGTGATCCTGCGTGAAGGCATCGAAAAAGACTTGGCGAAGAAGATTGTCGCGCATGTCAAAGACAGCAAACTCAAGGTGCAGGCGGCCATTCAGGGCGAGCAGGTGCGCATTACCGGCAAGAAGCGCGATGACCTGCAGGAGGCGATTGCCGCCCTGCGCGCCAAGGATTTCGGCATGCCGCTGCAGTTCAACAACTTCCGCGATTAAGCGCAGAGGTTGAACCTTGCCGCCGTTCGGGCGTCGCAAGGAGCCGCACTAAAACCGCCACGGCTTGCCGTGGCGGTTTGTTTTCAACCATGGAAAAGGATCTGCACGATGGAAATGAACTTCGAACAACTGGTGAAGATGTCTGAGACCTGGCTGCCGGTGGTGCTGCAGTACGGTGCCCAGCTGCTGCTGGCAGGGCTTACCTTGCTGCTCGGCTGGTGGCTGATCAATACGCTGACGCGCAAGGTCGGCCGTTTGCTCGACAAGCGCCAGGTCGACCGCGCGCTGCACAGTTTTATCGGCAGCCTGGCCAGCATCGTGCTGAAAATTCTGCTGCTGGTCAGCGTTGCCTCGATGGTCGGGGTGGAAACCACCTCCTTTATCGCGGTAATCGGTGCCGCCGGCCTGGCCATTGGCCTGGCGCTGCAGGGCAGCCTGGCGAACTTCGCCGGTGGCGTGCTGATTATGCTGTTCCGTCCATTCCGTGCCGGCGACTGGATCGAGGCACAGGGCGTTGCCGGCAGCGTCGACAGCATCCAGATCTTCCACACCACGCTGAAGACGGGGGATAACAAGGTGGTGATCGTGCCCAACGGCAGCCTCTCGAACGGCCATATCATCAACTATTCGCGGGAGTCCACGCGGCGTGTCGATATCAACCTGGGTATCGGCTACTCGAGTGATATCCAGCAGGCCCGTGCGGTGCTGCTGAGCATCGCCCAGGATCCGCGTGTGCGACGTGAGCCTGAGCCAATGGTGGTGGTGACGGCTCTGGGCGAGAGCGCGATCAGCCTGTCACTACGGGTCTGGGTGGCCACGGCGGATTTCTGGCCGGTGACCTTCGCCTTTACCGAGCAGGCCAAGGAGCGCCTGGCCGAGGCGGGCATCGGCATTCCGCTGCCGCAGCGGGTGGTGCATCTGCTGCAGGCCAGCTAAGCACGGCGATATAAAAAAGCCCCGCATGGCGGGGCTTTTTTATGCTTGCTCAGGCTGCGTGAGCGGGGCGCTGCCGTTGTCCTGCGGCCGTTCGCGCCGCCATTGCAGGATGATCAGGATCAGGGTCGGAATGCCGAGCAGGGTGGTGGCGAGGAAGAACTGCGCGTAGCCGAGCTTCTCTACCATGACCCCGGAGTAGCCGCCGATCAGGCGTGGCAACAGCAGCATGATCGAGCTGAGCAGGGCGTACTGGGTGGCGGAGAACTTCAGGTTGGTCAGGCTCGACAGGTAGGCGACAAATGCCGCCGTGGCCAGGCCGGCGCTGAAGTTGTCGGCGGAGATGGTCACGATCAGCATCTGCAGGTCTGCGCCCATGCCGGTCAGCATCAGGAACAGCAGGTTGGTCGCCGCCGAGGCCGCGCCGCCGATAAACAGGATCGGCAGGATGCCGAAACGCACGATCAGCAGCCCGCCGAAGCCGGCACCGATCAGGGTCATGACCAGGCCGAACAGCTTGCTGACGCTGGCGATCTGGTCCTTGGTGAAGCCCTGATCGATATAGAAGACGTTGGCCATCACGCCCATCACGGTGTCCGACATGCGGTAGGTGGCGATCAGCCCCAGCAGCAGGAAAGCCTGCCAGCGGTAACGCAGGATAAAGTCGTTGACTGGGGTCAGCACTGGGGCCAGGCCGCGGCGGCCCATGGACGACAGGCACAGGGCGGTGAGAATGGTGTAGAGCAGGGCGCGCAGGAAGGCGCGGTCCTCCAGCAGCAGGTCGAGCAGGCTGGCTTCGCCGTTGACCAGGCTGGCGAAGTCGCTGTGGAAGAACTGGGTGAACATCGCCGGCACCGACACCAGCAGCACGATCAGTACCAGCACCGAGGCAATCTGATGGCTGAAGCCATAGCGGGCGGCGGCCAGCTGGGTGCGCAGCGGTACGGCCGGCTCGCGCATCCACAGGCTGGTCAGCAGTCCCGGCAGCATCAGTATGGCGAACAGCATGTAGGTGCCGGCCCAGGCACCGTGCTGGTAGAGCTGCACGGTGGAGCCAAAGCCTTCGGCGAAATACAGTGCGCCGGCGGTCGCCAGCAGCGCAGCTACCCGGTAGCCGGCCATATAGCTGGCGGCGAGGGCGGCCTGGCGGGTGTCGTCGACGATCTCCAGGCGGTAGGCGTCGACGGCAATGTCCTGGGTGGCGGAGGCGAAGGCCACCAGTACGGCCAGGGAAATCAGCCAGGTCAGGTGGGTTTGTGGGTCGCACAGGGCCATGCCGACCAGGCCGATGGCGATCAGCACCTGCGACAGCACCAGCCAGGAGCGCCGACGGCCCATGCGCCCGAGCAATGGCAAGCGCCACTGGTCAAGCAGGGGTGACCAGACCCATTTGAAGGCATAAGCCAGGCCGATCAGGCTGGCGAAGCCAATGGTTTCGCGGGCCACGCCGGCTTCGCGCAACCACACCGAGAGAGTCGAGAACACCAGCATGTAAGGCAGGCCGGCGGCGAACCCTAGCAGTAACAGCACCAGTGTCGAGGGGCTGGAGTAAGCAGCAATGGCGTCGCGCCAGCTTTTACGGGGCATTGAGCGAGTTTCAGCCTGAGTTTGACCTAATAAAGGGCGCACTCTAACCGCTGTGCTCCATTGGACGCCAGCCATAGCGGGGCATATCCACCCGATCGTTATGGATTTGCACGCCTTCCTCGCGCAGGCGCAGGCGTTGCTCCGTGCCCGAGAGGCTGCCTGCCGGCAGGCTTAGGCGTCCGCCGGCGGCAATCACCCGGTGCCAGGGCAGTGTGCTGCCGTCTGGCAGCTGGCTCAGGGTGCGCCCGACCCAGCGTGCCGCGCGGCCCAGGCCGGCATACTCGGCCAGCTGACCATAGCTCACCACGCACCCGGTGGGCACCTGGGCCAGCACGCCATAAAGTGCCGTGCGGCGTTCCACCTGGCTTGCTGTCGGCATGCTCGGCGCGGCATGCTGCGGCACCTGTCCTGGCTCGCTATCTGGCTCTCCGATCATGCTGCTACGTACCCTGCTGTTTTCGCTGGTTCTTGGCTTGGCCGCGCCTGTATGGGCGGATACGGTCTGGCTGAACAATGGTGACCGTCTGAGCGGCGAGATCATCCTGCTCGATGGCGGCAAGCTGGCCTTGAAAACCAAGTATGCCGGCCAGGTGCTGATTGCCTGGAAGGATATCGACACCCTGCGCTCGGAGAAACCCTTGCTGGTGCGCCGCCAGGGGCTCGACAGCGAGCATAGCCAGCAACTGGATGCCGCTGGCAAGGGCATGGTGCGGGTGCTCAATGCCACCACGCAGACCGTGCCACTGGCCAGCATCACCCGCCTGGTGCCGCCGCGTCCGCTGTTCAAAGACCGGATCTGGGAGGGCAACCTCGACGCCAAGCTGGACATGGAGCGCAACGAGGATGAAACCGACGAGTGGAAGATCAAGGGCAATACACGCATCGAGCATGGGCGTTGGCGGCATGTGCTGACCGGTGAGCTGGAGCGCGAAACCAAGAACGGCAGCCAGACCGACGATAACTGGCAGCTGGAGTACGACCTCGACCGCTTTTTTACCGATCACTGGTTCTGGCGAACCGGTGTTGAGCAGCGCGAAGACGAGTTCGCGCAGGTCAACCGCCAGCGCATTGTCGGTACCGGGCCTGGCTATCGCTTCTGGGACAACGAGCTGGGACGCTTTGACCTGATCAGCCAGTTCAATCGCGTGCGTTTCGAAACGGCGCAGGCTGATCTGGAGTTCGACACCTACTCCCTGGAGTGGGATTACAAGCGCCTGCTCTGGGGCTCGCGGCTGGAGTTCTACACCAATGCCGAGTTGCAGCTGCCCGCGATCGAGGAAATCGATTACGCGCTCGACAGTGAAATGGGCCTGCGTTACCGCCTGAACGACTGGGCGCGCCTATCGCTGTTGTATGAGTTGGACCAGGTGCGCGGGCTGGGGCAAACCACCAGCGAGCGGCGTTATCTGCTGGGGCTTGGCGTGGGCTGGTAGGCCGTAGCCGCCGCGTTGGCTGAACTCGCAGTGATTCTGTCGGTCAGTGCTTGCTCTGCTGGCGCGCTTACGGATAATGCCCGGCCTTTCGCGAACTCGAGATATGCAAATCAGCCTTATGTTCTCCAAGACTCTGCTGTGCCTGGCCCTTTCTGTGGCTGCAACCTCCGCCCTGGCGGACACCGTATGGTTGAAAAACGGTGATCGCCTGACCGGCAAGATCAAGTTCTATGACGGCGGCAAATTGCTGCTGGAAACCGATTACGGCGGCGCAATCGCCCTGGACTGGGCGAAAATCGCCACCCTGGAGAGCGATCAGGAGCTGCTGGTCAAGGAAAACACCGTGCACGGCGAGCGCGCCAAGTCCTTGCAGGCGGCCGAACCCGGCAAGGTGACGCTGGCCAACGGTGAAGCGCCGAAGACCATCGAGCTGGCCAGCATTTCGCAGATTCTCAAGCCCAAGCCATTGGTTGAGGATTTGGTCTGGAAGGGCAATATCGATGCGGCGCTGGATTACAAGCGCGCCGAGCGCGACACCGACGATTACGACGTCAGCCTCAAGACCCAGGCGCGCCACGGCCTCTGGCGGCATAACGCGCAAGCCGACTACAACCGCGAGTTCCAGGACGATGTGGTGACCACCGACAACTGGAGCGCGGAGTACGCCCTCGACCGCTTCCTGACCGAGAAGTGGTTCTGGCAAGGACGCTTCGAGTACAAGCGCGACATGGTCGAAGAGCTTGAGCGTCAGCGCACTGTGGGTACCGGTCCGGGTTACCAGTTCTGGGACGATGAGCTGGGGGCCTTCTCCGTGGCTGGCCTGCTCAACCGCACCGACTACGAATACAGCAATGGCGAGAGCGACAACTTCTACGCCGCGAGCGTGAAGTGGGACTACAACCGCTACCTGGTCGGCAAGCGCGTCGAGCTGTTCAGCGATGGCGAAGTCGGCAAGCCGCTGGCCAACGCGGCGGACTACACCCTAGATGCCGCCGTCGGCCTACGTTACAAACTGACCGATTGGGCTTCGCTGAATATGAAGGCCGAGAAGGACCTGGTCAGCGGTGCAGAAGGCGAGCTGGACGAAACTCGCTATAGCCTGGGTTTTGGCGTGGGTTGGTAAATTTTTCAGCCAACAAAAAGCCCCGCGTTTGCGGGGCTTTTTAGTTTCAGCAGATCGGTGCGGATCAGATACGCAGGCCGCCGTCCAATTCCAGGATGCGACCGGTGTAGTAGTCGTTTTCCAGGATATAGGCCACCGAGTGGGCGATCTCGGCAGGTTTGCCCATGCGGCGCAGCGGGATGACCGAGGTCATGCGTTCGAGCGCTTCGGGTTTCATGCTGGCGACCATTTCGGTCTCGATAAAGCCCGGCGCTACGCCCGCGACGCGGATGCCGTAACGCGCCAGCTCCTTAGCCCAGACCACGGTGTCGGCAGCCACACCGGCCTTGGCGGCGGAGTAGTTGGCCTGGCCCATGTTGCCGGCACGGGAGATCGAGGAGATGTTGATGATTGCGCCTTCATTCTTTAGCTCGATCATCTTCGCCGCGACTTCGCGGGTGCAGAGGAACACGCCGGTCAGGTTGACGTCGAT
>NZ_JBASFM010000014.1:0-109289 GCF_049653025.1 Pseudomonas sp.
GGGTTGGGGTAGCCGAGGAAGTCGCTGACCGGGGCGATGACCTTGGGGTCGAGCAGGTTGTTGAGGAACTCATGGGCCTCACTGACGTTCTGCGCGCTTTTCGGGATGGCGAAGGAGTCATACCACAGCGGCGCGCCTTCCTTCGGCAGACGCCAGTCGACCACCACGCCGTTGCCGGCTTCCTTGGCGCGGTTGGCGAATTGATAGAAGCTGCCCGAATAGCCGATGGCCACGCAGATGTCGCCGTTGGCGATATCGGTCATGTACTTGGCCGAATGGAAGTAGGCCACGTAAGGGCGGATCTTCAGCATCAGCGCGCTGGCCTTTTCGTAGTCTTCTGGCTTAGTGCTGTTGGGGTCGAGGCCCAGGTAGTGCAGGGCGATTGGCAGGATGTCGCCCGGCGAATCTAGCATGGCCACGCCGCACTGCTTGAGTTTGCTGATGTTCTCTTCCTTGAAGATCAGGTCCCAGCTGTCCACTGGCGCATCGGCACCCAGCACGGCCTTGACCTTGTCCGGATTGAAGCCGATCAGCACCGTGCCGTACATATAAGGCACGGCGTATTGGTTGCCGGGGTCGTTGGCGGTTATCAACTCGAGTAGGCCAGGGTCGAGATGTTGCCAATTCGGCAACTTGCTCTTGTCCAGTTTCTGGAAAACGCCGGCTTTGATTTCGTTCTCGAGGAAGGTGTTAGTGGGCACCACCAGGTCGTAACCCGAGTTGCCGGTGAGCAGCTTGGCTTCCAGGCCTTCGTTAGTGTCGAAGATGTCCCAGGTCAGCTTGATGCCGCTGTTGGCGGCAAAGTCTTTGGGCACCGAGGGCAACATATAGTCGGCCCAGTTGTACACGCGCAGTTCGCGTGGCTTCTGCCCGGCGGGCTCCGCCGTTTGCGCCTGGGCCGCAGTGGCCAGCAGGGTTGCGCCGCATATGGCGACGGCGAGCAGGTGTTTGATTGTTTTCATCGTTCTTCACCCTGAGTGATTAAAAGAGAACCTATGCGCCTTCGAAACCTTCCAGCACGTTGACCGCGTTGACGCCGATCGCCTCGACCGCATAGCCGCCTTCCATAACGAACAGGGTCGGCAGGCCGAGCGCGGCGATGCGCTTGCCCATGGCCAGGTAATCCGGGCTGTCGAGCTTGAACTGGGAAATCGGGTCGTCTTTAAAGGTGTCCACGCCCAGCGACACCACAATCACGTCGGCATCAAACTCGGCGATGCGCTGGCAGGCTTCATCCAGCGCCGCGCTCCACACCGCCCAGGGGCTGCCCATGGCCAGCGGGTAGTTGAAGTTGCAGCCTTCGCCTGCCCCTTCGCCGAGCTCGTCGGCATAGCCGAGGAAGAATGGGAACTCGTCGGCCGGGTCGCCGTGGATTGAGGCAAACAGCACGTCATTGCGGCTATAGAAGATGTTCTGGGTGCCGTTGCCGTGGTGGTAGTCGACATCGAGGATGGCCACGCGCTTATAGCCCTGATCGAGAAAGGCCTGGGCGGCGATGGCGGCGTTGTTCAGGTAGCAGTAGCCGCCCATCAACTCACCGGCGGCGTGATGGCCCGGTGGCCGGCACAGCGCGAAAGCGCTATGAGCACCGGCAGAGATGGCGGCCTGGCCGCTCAGTGCCACCTGTGCGGCGCTGTAAGCCGCTTGCCAGGTGCCAGCGGTAATCGGTGCGCCGCCGTCGAAGCTGTAATAGCCGAGCTGGCCGTGCAGATCCCTGGGGATCACCGCGCGCAGGGTGCGCGCCGGCCAGGTGAAGGGCAGTAGGTCGCCGCTACCGTTCTGCGCCTGCCAGCGATCCCAGGCACCCTTGAAGAAGTCCAGATAAGCGCCGCTGTGAATACGTTCGATCGGCGCGAGGCCAAAATCCTGCGGTGCGCGCACCTCGCCAAGCTGACGGTTCTTGACGCGCGCAAGGATATGGTCGGCGCGTTGCGGCTTCTCGAAGCAGGGCATCAGCTGGCCATCGATCAGTTCGCAGCTGCCGTGGTGCAGGTGATGATCGTCGCTGTAAAAGGTCAGCATGTGAAACGGCTCCAGGCGTGTTGTTGTGCCTGCATTGTTCGCCTGCCGGGCGCTTTGCAGAACGCTGACAACGGCCAAAAGGGGATCGATGTGGCCAGATTTCACGGCCGCCATGGCATTTCGTAGGAGGCGCTTTAGCGGCGAGTTGTTTGATCGCGGTTATCGCGGCTAAAGCCCCTCCCACAGATCCGTGCTGTCTCACGCGCGAAAACGGCTCGGCGGTACGCCACTCCAACGCTGGAAGGCGTGGCGGAAGCTGGCGGTTTCGCTGAAGCCGAGGTATTCGGCGATCCGGCAGACTGGCCATTCTTCCTGGCCCAGCAGGGTTTTCGCCCGTTCGAAGCGTAGCTCGTCGAGCAGCTCCTGGTAGTGCGTGCCGAGTTCGTGCAGGTGGCGGCGCAGGGTGCGTGGCGAGCAGTGCATCTGCTGCGCCAGTTGTTCCAGGCCGGGTGGCGCGGTCAGTTGCTCGCTCAGCAACTGGCGGATGCGCCCGAGCCAGGCCTGGCGGGTGGTGAATTCGGCATTCTGTTTGCGGCAGCGGTCGAGCACTTCGCGGTGGGTCACCGGGTCGGCCAGGGGCAGGCGGCGTTGCAGCCAGGCGGCGGGAAAGGCAAAGGCATTGCGCGGGGCATCGAACTGCAGTGGGCAGGCAAAGCTCAGCAGGTAGCGCTGGCTATAGGCCGGCTCGGCATAACTGAACTGCGCGGCGCTAAGTGGCAGCGGCTGACCGAGCAGGTCGTCGCTGGTCAGCTTGAGCGAAGCCAGGCACATCTCCAGGTTGAACATCTCCAGGGCGGGGGCGTGCTGGTAGTCGCTGGCGCTGACCCAGGCCAACTCGCCTTCGATCTGCAGGTCCATCTTGAAATAGGTGCCGAGCAGGGCCGGGTACTGCAGCATCAGTCGCCAGGCGTCACCAAAGGTGGCACTGGACAGCGCGGCGTAACCGACCATGCCGTAGGCCGATACGTGCATGTGCCGGCCCAGTTCCAGGCCCAGATCACTGCGCAGCTGCAGGCCGTTGGCGCAGACCTGCAACTCCTGGGTGCGGGTGATGCGGGTGTCGCTGCAGGCCAGGTCGGCCGCGGCGATGCCGCTACCGGCCAACAGCTGCTCGGTCAGTTCGGGGTGGGTGGCAAAGGCTTCGAGGATCAGCGAAACCACATGCAGGGTGGTCAGGTGGGCATGCAGCATCAGGGCAACCGCAACTGTTCAGGATGCCCGAACAACGCAAGAACTATGCCGCGGGTCAGCCGCGTGCGCCGGATTGCGCTATTTTCGCGCAGCCTGAGCGTTGGCCGGGGCCGCGTCAGGCGGCCCTCGACAAACGGTGCGTCAGGGTGCCCGCCAGCCCAGGCTTTACGGTATACTGCGCGGCCTTTGGCCGGTCCCGCACCGCCATAATTCATACACTAACAAGCCACGCCTGGTCTCCAGCGTGGCTTGTTAGTTTCTGCAGCGCCTACGGGCACCTGATGAAGAAGAGGCACGACGATGAGCGCACTGGTTGGCGTGATCATGGGCTCCAAGTCCGATTGGTCCACCCTTAGCCACACCGCCGAGATGCTGGATAAGCTGGGCATTCCGTACGAAGTGAAGGTGGTTTCCGCCCACCGCACCCCGGACCTGCTGTTCCAGTACGCCGAACAGGCCGACGGCCGCGGCATCCAGGTGATCATCGCCGGTGCCGGCGGCGCGGCGCACCTGCCGGGCATGTGCGCGGCCAAGACTCACCTGCCGGTACTCGGCGTACCCGTGCAATCGGCGGTGCTCTCGGGTGTCGATTCGCTGCTGTCGATCGTGCAGATGCCGGCCGGTATTCCGGTCGCCACCCTGGCCATCGGTAAGGCCGGCGCAGTCAACGCCGCGCTGCTCGCCGCGAGCATCCTCGGTCACCAGCACCCGCAGTTCCACGAGCGCCTGAAGGCGTTCCGTACCGAGCAGACTGAATCCGTACTGGAAAATCCGGACCCGAGGGACGCGTAATGAAGATCGGCGTAATCGGTGGCGGCCAGCTGGGCCGCATGTTGGCCCTGGCAGGCACGCCGCTGGGGATGAACTTCGCCTTCCTCGACCCCGCGCCGGATGCCTGCGCCGCGGCCTTGGGCGAGCATATCCGCGCCGATTACGGCGACCAGGATCACCTGCGCCAGCTGGCCGATGAAGTCGACCTGGTGACCTTCGAGTTCGAAAGCGTGCCGGCCGAAACCGTGGCCTTCCTCTCGCAGTTTGTACCGGTCTACCCCTCGGCCAACGCCCTGCGCATCGCCCGCGATCGCTGGTTCGAGAAATCCATGTTCAAGGACCTCGGCATTCCGACCCCGGATTTCGCCGATATCCAGTCGCAGGCTGACCTCGACGCCGCAGTGGCCAGCATTGGCCTGCCAGCGGTGATGAAGACCCGCACCCTGGGTTACGACGGCAAGGGCCAGAAGGTCCTGCGTGCTGCTTCCGATGTGGTCGGTGCCTTTGCCGAGCTGGGCAGCGTGCCCTGCATCCTCGAAGGCTTCGTGCCCTTCACTGGCGAAGTGTCGCTGGTGGCGGTGCGCGCCCGTGATGGTGAAACGCGCTTCTACCCGCTGGTGCATAACCGCCACGACAGCGGCGTGCTGGCGCTGTCCATCGCCAGCACCGATCACCCACTGCAAGCCCTGGCCGAGGACTATGTCGGCCGCGTGCTCACGCAGCTCGATTACGTCGGCGTACTGGCCTTCGAATTCTTCGAAGTCGATGGCGGCCTGAAAGCCAACGAGATCGCCCCGCGCGTGCACAACTCCGGGCACTGGACCATCGAAGGGGCCGAGTGCAGCCAGTTCGAGAACCACCTGCGCGCCGTTGCCGGCCTGCCGCTGGGCTCGACTGCCAAGGTCGGCGAGAGCGCGATGCTCAACTTTATCGGCAGCGTACCGCCGGTGGAGCAGGTCATCGCCGTCGCCGACTGCCGCCTGCACCACTACGGCAAGGCGTTCAAGGTCGGCCGCAAGGTTGGTCACGCCACTTTGCGCTGCACCGACCGCGCCACCCTGGACCAGCAGATCGCCGCCGTCGAAGCGTTGATCGCCAAGGCTTGAGGCCGGCTTTGTGACTAAGCTCTTGCGTGGGCCACACGCAAGAGCCTCGTCATGAAGTTTCTGTTGCTGCTGTCTTTGCTGTACCTGCCGCTTTGCCATGCCGAACAGCTGTTACACGCCGATTACCGCGAGCGTCCGCCGGAGATGCAGGTCGTTGACTCACTCCCCGCTGGCCCGCTGATCGAGGTGCTGGACACGGCCGCGCAACGTGTCGGCGCGCGTATCGAATGGCGCTACGCGCCCTTTGTGCGCAGCCTGGAAGACCTCAAATCCGGGCGCATCGACCTGGTGCCGCGCGTGCTGTTCACCGCCGAGCGGCTGGACTACGTGCACTTTCTGCCGTCGATCGGCACACAGCGCAAAAGCATCCGTTTTATCGTCAAGGCCGAGCAGCAGGCCAGTTTGCGCAGCTATGCCGACCTGCACGGCAAGGTGATCGGGGCCAAACGCGGCACCGCCTATTTCGATCAGTTCGACAGCGACAGGGCACTGAAAAAAAGCCTGGCCACCGATGACTACCTGCTGGCCGGGATGTTTCGCGCCGGACGCCTGGACGTGATGGTGGTGCTGGACGCCGAAGCCATCGAGGCGCAGTTCCGCAAGATCGGTTTCAGCGACTACAGCTACGCCGAGTACCAGCACGAGCAGTCCGTCGGTAACTATTACGGCGCGTCGAAGCGCCATTATCTGGGCGAGAAAAAGGCCCTCTACGAGCAACTAGAGCAGGCACTGCGCGGTATGCGCGAGAGTGGTGAAATTGCCCGCATCTACCACCGCTACGGCGTCGCCCCGCCGGAGACCGAGGAATAGCGAACTGCCAGCTTTCTCCGTGGTCAGATCAAGTCATCCCACCGTTCACTGAGGAGGCTCGCATGAGCATTATCGGCATCATCTTTATCGGTCTGATCGTCGGCCTGATCGCGCGCTTTATCAAACCCGGCAATGACAGCATGGGCTGGATCATGACCATCCTGCTGGGCGTCGGTGGCTCGATTGCTGCCACCTACGGCGGCCAGGCGCTGGGCATCTACCAGGTGGGTGAATCCGCCGGCTTTATCGGCGCAGTGATCGGCGCAGTGCTGCTGCTGGTAATCTACAGCGCAGTCAAAAAGGGCTGATGCTCGTTTCTCCTGCCGCCTTGTGAGCCCACCGATGCGCTATCTGTTGTTACCCCTGCTGTTTGTCAGCACCCTGGCCTGCGCCGAACTGCCGGAAACCGATTGGCTGGAGCTGATGCCGCCGGAAGACCGCCAGGCCCTGGAAGACATGCCCGAGATCAGCCACCAGGGCCTCGAACAGGACAGCGGTTTCTACAACCCCGGCGGCCTCAAACAGCAGGACCAGAACCTGCCAGCGGTGATGTACTCGACGAAAACCGTCGCCGCCTTCGACGGCAAAGCCATCCGCCTCGGTGGCTACCCGGTGCCGCTGGAAACCGATGCAGAAGGGCGCAGCACGCTGTTCTTCCTGGTTCCCTACCCCGGTGCCTGTATCCACGTCCCACCACCACCGCCGAACCAGCTTGTACTCGTTCGTTACCCCAAAGGCATCGAACTCGAAGACATCTACAACCCACTCTGGGTCAGCGGCACGCTGAAGATCGAACAGGTCAACAACGAACTGGCCGATGCGGCGTATGCGCTGGAAGCGGAGTTGGTAAGGGTGGTTGAGGAAAGCGACCTGTAACGGTCACATGCCGGGACTCTTCAGGCACATCTCGGTTACCTGCGAGTACTCCAGCAAGCGGTCGGCTCAGTTGGTCTCGATGGCGCGTAACAGCTCCGCCGCTGTCAGGCGCTTCAGTGTGTGGGTGGCAGGGTCCGTTTCCACGTCAAGCGCCAGCGGCGTGGTGCCGTCCGCGTCATACACGAAATAGGCATTGCCGCTGCTCACTTCATGGTTTTTCGCTGCCGCCGTCACGATGGTCTTCGGGGTCGCCGACATCAGCTCGTCGACCGAGCTGTAGCGCAATGCCACATCGACCTCACCCAGGCGGCCAAGGGGCACGTCGGCCGGCTCGGAAGGCTCGGCCATCACGGATTGCAGGGAGACAGCGTTGGAGGCATCGATCCATTTGTCCGAGTAGGCGAAAATCAGGTCCTGGTATTCGCTCGATAGCGGCTTGTCCAGATTGCACACGGCCTTGCGGATAGATACTCCGTTCTGGGCGTTGCGGATATTGCCGTACAGGCAATTGATGACCGGGACGTTGTCCTTGAGCCCGAGGGTATAGAACACCTCGAAAGATGTGCTCGATGCAGTGTTTTCGTAGGTCAGTGCGGGGGCTCCGTTAAACGAAATCAGGGTTCTGAACGTTTCGCCAGCGTTGCCAACGGTGTCGGTGAACACTTTGGTTTCCGGGCCCCAGCCGATGGTTAGCTCGCCGGTATCTGCATTCGTCCGGTATGTTTCGGTGATGCCGTTTCTATCGAATGTTAGGGGTTCGGTCTGCGCGTGCGCAGAGGTAACCAGCGCCAGCGATAGCAGAAGGGTGGCGGATAGGGTGTGTTTCATGGGGTGAAGGTTTCCTTGGCCGAGGAGGTTTCTTTGAGGATGGCTTCGAACTTTCGTGCATATCCCGCTATGCGATCCTGTTGATCGGAACCGTTAATGATTTTCCTAGCATTCACATAGTCCACGCCAGAAGCACTGATGTAATCCGCCAGCTTCTTGTTGGTGAAAATGCCTTCTTTCATGCCCCAGATCATGATCGGAATGGAGTGTTCCGGTTCGGCTGCTTTATCAGGTTGGGTTACGAAGTCTACGCCGAAGTGTTCCTTGGCCTTGCGGTAGTTCTTCTTCCAGGTGAGGTGTACCAGGCCGCGCCCCCGGTACTTGTAGCCGTCACCCTGTACGGTGTTTTCGCAGCCTACGGCCCTGTCACGATGCGCCTGTGTGGCCGCCAGCACTGGATCGTACTTGTTGAAGTAGGAGACATTGCCCACTTCCGGCTTGGAACTGAAGAACTCGCCGGTGGGGAAGTAATAGGCCTCGTGTCGGGCTGTGGCGAACATGTATGCCAGCTCGAAGAGGTTGGCTTTGCCGGTGTCGCTTTCGTAGAACTTGTTGATCTGCTCGACGATGGTGCGCAGGTTGCTCTTCGACAACGCCGAGAAGGCTGGGGAGTCGGCCATGAATGAGTCGTGCTGGGCGGCATATTTCTCGAGGAAGCGCTCGATATCGATCAACTGGCCGCCTCTCTGCATAAACATGTCGAGTGTGGCCAATGGATGCAGGTGGTGAACGCTGGGGTTGGCCAGTGCCGGGATGGCCGTGGCGATGGAGTCCCAGAACACCAGGTTGTCGATTCGCTCTTTCTCATGCCGGAGCACTTCTGGCGTGTCCTTGAGCAGATCGTCCAAGGGTTTCCATTTGGCTTCGCTGGATTTTGCTTGCCACTCGGAGGGGTGGTAACCGATCAGCTTCGACCAACGATCCCGCAGCTTGACGTTCTTCAGGGCATTGGCGATCTCATCGGGTGTGACCTTGCCATCCTTATTGCCCAGTTGGTCGATCTTTAGATAGAGCGACTGGTAAAACTCGGGAATCGCCTGTGGGTCGAGGAAGCCATCGGAGTTGCTGTTGGTTTCCTTGATGATCTGAAAACCGAGCTTTTCCCAGTCGTGCTGGGTGATGAGTTCTGCGTCCTGCTTGGCGATAAAGCCATCCACCGGGGTGGTGGCAGTGTTGACCTTGATCGGGTACCACTCCTTGCCGTCCGGCGCTTTGTACAGCTGCGACTGGTTCGGCTTGATCACATAGTTCTCGCCCATCGTCGTACTGGGCGTGAAGACCGGCGCTGCGGCGGTGCCGCCCTTGCTGTAGATGGATTTCCCCTGTGCGATGCGCAGGTATTGGCGGCCGCTTTTCAATTCCGCCGGGTTTTTCAGAAATTTCTCCATGTTGGGATCGGCAGAAAGCAATTCCACGTGCACTTGATGCTGGCTCTTCACGCCACCGTTGGCGCTGGCAAGCGTTTCGTACAGTCCCAGGTAGCCAACCGGGTCACCGGCCTTGATTGGAATCGAGCAGGTAATGACTGTATCGAACTCAGTCGGGTCCTCGGGAGTCAGCTCGGCCGACTCGCTGTCGATCGCCACCCATAGTGGGTTCGGCGGCGTCAGGGGACTATCCCAGAAGCCGCCGCTGACGAGGGTACAAGGTGCCATGTTGAGTTGCTTGCCGTCACGCTGCACACGCTTGAGGGTGTCCGTGCGGTATTCCAGTACGCTGTTTTCGGTGAGTTGTGCGATCACCGCGCCATCGGCCGTGCCGTAGGCTGGAACGCGCCTCTTCAGCTTGGCCTTGACCAGGCCACGCCAGTAGGTCGGGCGTATGCGCTTTTGCGGCGGAAGCTCTTCCGTGTAGCGCTCTGCATCCTTGTCGACTGCTTTCTTGCTGAGCGCCATCCAGATGACGTCGCCGGCCTTGGCGGTCTGCGCACCGTTTTTCTTTACCGACTTGCTGAGGATCTTCAGCTGCGCCAACTCATAGGTCGTGGTGTCACCCGGGCTGGCCTTGTATTCAGGCGTTATGGAGATGACTTCAAGCTCGGCTCCGGACTCGATCTGCCCGAGTGGGATGCCGGTCAGGTTGGCTTCCTTGCGTACGTTGCGGCCAGCAACTTTGACCCGCAGGCGTTTCTGGAACTCGCCTTCCTTCAGCGGGTACTGCTCGAACGGCAGCAGGTGCATGTACAGGCTATAGAACACCAGTTGGTTGCTTTCCGGCTTCGCTTCCGGAGCTGGCGCAGGCGTGGTGGGTGCGGGGGGTGGCACTTCTTTGAAGATCGCTTGGTTGTTGCTGCCATTGAGGACGGCCCCTCGATTATCGAAGGCAACGAACCAGATCTGAGCGGTAGCGACGCGGGTGACTGGGCTGCCGGCGCGATCACGTCCAGGTAGTGCGGCTGTGGTCTGGGCCAGGGCGTAGCGCACATTGTCTGCGTCGTGGAAGCGGAGAAGTTTCAGTTCCGTGCCGGCAGGCATCAATCCCTCGAAGTTGCCAGTGGTACCGAGCTGTTTGGCTGCGATGTCGCGGGCGTTGCGCGCTGACTCTAGACGTATGGTCTTGCCTGTCCATTCGATCTGTGGCGCGGCGGTGGGGGTGACCGGGCGCTTCGCGGATTCGTAAGTATGGCGAATCAGACAGAACGAGGTCGAATAGCGCAGCAAGTCGACTCGTTCCGGGCCCTGGAAGGACGACGTCAGGTAGTCCTTGTTCAGCCGATAGGCGACCACTTCGCCGTCAGCCATGCAGCGTACGGCCTGCTTGAGCTTGGCGTGCGGCACGCTCGCTTCGCTGAAGTGGATGCCGCCATGCCAGAAGCCATGGTTACCCAGCAGGTAGTGGCCGGAGCTTTCTTTCTCCAGCTCTTTGTATAGTTCGTCCAGGGTGTAATGGCTGCCGTCGGCTTTACGTACGGGGAACTGATACGAACCACCGCTGGCCTTGGCGGGCGTAGGTGCTGCAGCGGGAGCCCCTGTTGGTGTACCGGTTTTGTACTGGACCTTGGGGCGCAGAAACTTGTCTGGTGTCGGCCAGTAGCCGTTCCCGCCAAAACTCGCGGAAGCGGGGCCGGTACTGGTTTGCGAACCATAGAACCGGCCGTTGCCGGTCGCCGGAGTGAAGCTCTCAACCACCCCAGTGTGCTTGTGGGCACTGGTCTGCCAGACCGCTACATCGCCGGCCTGAACGTTGTCCTCGGCGATTTCCTCGTAATAAACGCTGGCAGCATACAGTTGCCCAGTTGTCAGGTACGGGATTTGATAGCCAGCGCCGCGCACCATCTTGAACAGCAGATGCGAGCAGTCGATTTCCTTGCGGCCGTCGTTGTCGGCATCGGCACCACCGCCGCTGCCGTAACCGTATTCGTAGTTGGTCGCGGTGTAGTTGGCGCGTTGTTCGAGAAGTCCTGTGCTCATGGTTGGCGTCCTGCCTGTATGCACTTTATTTGTTCACTGCTTGGCACACCCTTGGTCGCCAGGCGTTTTACATTCTTCTCGGCGCGTGCCGAGCCCTTGCCAGCGGCGCTGGTGTAGCAGGCCAGCGCGCGCGAGGGGGCCTGCTCGACCAGGGTGCCGGTTTCATAGGCATAACCCAGCTGATTGAGAGCGTCCGCCGAGCCCATGTCGGCAGCAGCGATCAAGGCCTGTGCAGCTTGCTGTGGGTTGGCGCAGGGATGCTCGGTTTCGTAGTCACTTGCGGTGCAGTAGAAGTCCGACAGGGCGAGTGCTGCTTCGGGGCTTTTCTGAGCAGCTATTTCGAGTAGCTCCAAGATGCGCGAGTCCTGCAGCCGTGGTGCCTGGCCTGAAAGACTCAGCGTTGCAGCGGCGTAGCTGGCCTCCAATGAGCCTGCTTCCGCTGCGCAGAGATAGCTATCTAGCGCCGCTGCAAATAGCGCCTGGGTCGATGAGGTTTGTTCGGTACTGCCCAGGCGTTCATAAGCTTGTGCCCGTCTCAGGCATTGCTGGGCATTGGGCTGTGTGCCAGCGTTAGTAATTAATTCAGGGTCGCCGAGAGTCCAGTCTTCGACGCGCTTCAGCACCCAACAGGATTGGCGCTTGAAAACAAAGGTGCGCAGATATTCACCCTGGTGCCCGCGCAGTACGACCGTGGATGGAGGCACCCATTCTGGAATCAGACCGAGTTTGGCCCATTGTTCTGGGTGAGGGACTAACGTCGATGGGCGTTGGCTCGCGCTCAATTGCTGAAGTTTGATTTTGAGAGGAAGGTCGTCGCTCAGTGTTTGTAAGGTCAAAGGCGTTGCAATAGATGCCTGTTGCAGTACCTGATTTGCTGCGAATTGTTGGAAGAAAGTTCTGAAGTCACCAGTACCGCAGGTTGCTTCGGTTTGGGCTGCACTGGCCTGTCCAGATAGGAAGTAGAGCAGCAGTGCCCCGAGGCTGAATATCGAGTGAAATTTGAAATGGGTATACATGGCTTGGCTCGTTATTCAGAGAACAGGAAAAATGCTTGCGGCTGGGTTTCAGTCTTTTGCAGTGAATTCAACAACGCCTCATCCAACAGATTTCCTGCCTTATCGCTATCCGCCGCTCCCGGCAGTACTGGTGGTTTGATCTTGATCCCCGTGCCTTTACCCGGTGCGCCGCCGGCGTTGATTTTGGCCAGGGGGCCGCTGAGGGTGATGCCGCTGGGGTCGAGTTTGATAAAGCTGCCGCCGGCCTTGAGTGTGAGCTCACTGGCGGCCTCGATAACCATTTTCTGTCCGGCTTTGAGGTGGATTTCGCGGCCGGCTTTGGTCAGTTGGGCGGTGCCGAGTTTGATGTGCTGGTTCTGCCCGACGGTGAGGTGGTCGTCGGGTTTGACCTCGACCTTGCGCTCGGTTTTGACCGTGAGGTTTTCTTCGGCTTTGAGCTCGGTGTAGCTGTTGGCTTCGACGGTATCGTGGCGTTCGTTGCCGACGCGGATCTTCTGGTCGTGCTCAATGTTTTCATCCCAGTCGCGTTGGGCGTGCAGGTAGATCTGCTCGGTGCCTTTCTCGTCTTCGATGCGCAGCTCGTTGTAGCCGCCACCGCCTGGCGTGCTGAGGGTTTTGAATACGGTGCGGGTCTTGTTCGCCGGCAGGTCGTAAGGCACCACGTGTTCGGCGTGGTACAGGCAGCCGGTTACCAGCGGCTGATCGGGGTCGCCTTCGAGGAAGGTCACCAGCACTTCCATGCCGATCCGCGGGATGGCGATACCGCCGTAGCCATCACCGGCCCAGCTGGAGGCCACGCGCAGCCAGCAGCTGGTTTTATCGTCGGCCTGGCCTTCGCGGTCCCAGAAAAATTGCACTTTGATTCGGCCGTATTCGTCGCAGTGGATTTCTTCGCCTGCTGGGCCGGTGACCACGGCGGTCTGGCTACCGAGCACCCTGGGTTTCGGATGGGCCAGTGGCGGGCGGAAGGGCACGTCCCAGGGCGTGGCGGTGAAGTGGTTGCGGTAGCCCTGGGTGAAGCCGTCGCTGGCTGCGGTATGGCTGGTGACCGATTCCTCCAACACTTGCGGTTGTTTGCCCTGGTGAATCACCTCGTGCAGCAGCCAGAGGTCGTTGTAGTCCTGGCGCGGGTGGTCGGAGAGCTCGAGAAAGTGCCCGCAGAGTAGTTTTGGCTGATCGCCACGGCCTTCGGCCAGGCGGTAATCGGCGCGGTGGCGTTCGAGGTTGCGTTGGCTGAGGTGTTTACCTCGCGCACGGTCGACAAAGCGGCCGGGGTAGTCGTAATCCTCAAGATCCGGCAGCGGCTTGGCCTCGGGGCCGCGATCTTCCTTGAAGGCTGCTTCCATCAGCAGGCGCGGTTGTTCGAAGTCGTAGTCGCGGCGGGTGGTGCGGCTGGTGCGGGTCTCCAGGCGCACGGTGAAACGCTTGATCACCGGTTCGGCGGCGGTCATGCCGTTGTCTTGCAGGTAGGCGGTGGGCTGGCCGAGTTTGCCGAAGGCGCTCTGGTCATCGCCGAAGACCAGTACATGGCCCTGTGCGCTGTGCTGGAAGTGATAGTGAATACCTTCTTCCTCGCACAGGCGCTGGACGAAGTGCAGGTCGCTCTCGTCGTACTGCACGCAGTAGTTGCGCTTGGGGTAGACGGTTGGGCCGAGTTGGAACTGGTAACCACCTTCGACGATGCCGTGCTCTTGCAGCACCTGGGCAACGATCTGCGGCACCGTCAGGTGCTGGAAAATCCGCTGGTTGGTGCGCAGGGCCAGGTAGCTCAGCTGCGGCACGATGCTCAGCTTGTAGCGGGTCAGGCGCTTGCCGGATTCGGCCTGGGCGACCTGGTAAATCAGGCCGTGAATGCCCAGGCCGTCGGGGGTAAAGGCGAGATAGGCACGCTGATGCAGCAGGCTTTGCAGATCCAGCTCGGCGTTCTCGCTGATCAGCTCAACCTCGAAACGATAGGGCTGACTGATGGCTTCGCGGCCGCTGAACTCGAGCACTTGCAGGTCGTGCTCAAGGCCTTCGATATTCAGGCTGAAGTGGGTTTCATTGGCCGGGTTGAACATAGTCATTTCCTTGTTAAAAAATCATCCATTGATGCTGCTGATCCGCGCGTGCTGCGTTCAACTGCGCCGCAACCAGCGTCGCCAACCGCTGGGCATGGGCTGACGAAATACCTCAAGCAACTGCGCGCAGCTGATGTTGCGCTGCGCTTCATCGAACGCCAGCGCGGTGCGCAGGGCGGGCCAGCAATGCGCCGGTAACTGCTCGGGGCGTTGCAGCTGTTTATCCAGCTCCATGGCCTTGGCCTGTTTGGCGCTCTGCCGGCTAAATGGATGGCGCCCACTGGCCAGCTCATACAGCACACAGGCCACGGCATAGACATCGGCAGCGGCGGTCAGCGGCGCGCCGTCGAGCAGCTCCAGCGCGGCGTAGCGCGGCGTCCAGGCGCTGAAGCGGCTGCGGCACAGGCGCGGCAAACCCGGCAGCAAGCCTTCCACCGGCTGACCGAGACCATAATCGAACAGGCGCAGGCCGTCGGCGGCGAGCATCACATTGCTGGGCTTCAGGTCGCCGTGCAGCACGCCCAGGCTGTGCGAATAGCTCAGGGCATCGAGCAGGGCGATGGCGATGCCCTGCAGCTCGCTCCAGGGCAATCCCTCAGGCCGTTCGCTGAGCAGTTGATCAAGCGTCAGGCCCTTGAGTAGCTCCAGGATAAGGAAGGCGCGCTGGCTCGGCAGATCCACCTCGAAGCCGAACAGGCGCACCACATGCGGGTGGTTGAGCCGCGCGGTGAGGGCGAATTCGCTATACAGCAGGGCATTGGCGTCCGGGTATTCGGCGAAGTCGTCGCTGAGGGTTTTCAGCGCCACATAGGGCTCGGGGTCGCCGAATTGCTCGCGCAGCAGATCACGTGCACGGTACACCGCGCCCATGCCGCCGACGCCGAGCAGGCGCTCGATCTTGTAGCGGCCGCCGAGCACTTCCGGCAGTTCGCTGAGTACTTCACGCGGGGCTTGCGTTGCCGGTTTGGCAGCCGTCGCGGCCAGGGCGAAGTAGGTCAGGTCGCTGGCCTCGTTGTTGGCCAGCGGCGCTTCGTCGAGCAGGTTCTCGCTCATCCTTGCGTCCTCATCGGCGCACCACCACCGCGCTCAGATTGTCCCGCGCGGGGCCGTCGAGGGCCTGCTGGAACAACCGATTCAGCGTCAGCTGCGGCGAAGGAAGATTGAGCGCCGCGCCCAGTTCATCGGCAGACAGGCCCTGATAGAGGCCATCGCTGCACAGCAGAAAGGCGTCGCCGGGGAGCACGTCCAGTTCGAGAATCTCCAGCTTGAGCTCGTCGCTGGCCCCGATGGCGCGGGTCAGCGCATGCGCCGCCGGATGCCGAGCGGCTTCGCTGGGGCTGAGCTGCTGTTCGTCGATCAACTGCTGCAGCAACGAGTGGTCGCGGCTGAGTTGGTACAAGCGGCTGCCGCGCCATAGATAGCAGCGGCTGTCGCCGGCCCAGACGCAGGCGGCGCGTTCGCCGTCGATCAGCAGCGCCACCACGGTGCTTCCGATTATCGGGTCCGGCTGGGCGGCAGTTACGGTCAACTCCTGGCCGAGGCGGCGGTTGAGCCAGTGCAGGCGCTGCCGCAACTCGACCAGGCGCTGCTGCAAGTCGCCCGTGTTCGGCTCGGCCAGCTGCTCGACGATCAAGCGGCTGGCCAGGGCACCGTTCTGGTGCCCGCCCATGCCGTCGGCAACCACCCACAGGCCCTGCTCCGGCAGGTCCAGAAAGGCATCCTCGTTGCGCGCCCGGACCTTGCCGGTGTCGGTACGCGCCGCGCTGCGCCACAGGTTGGCAACCGCCTGCATCAGAGCGTCGCCGGCAGCTTGAAGCTGCGCAGCAGCTGGATGTCGAACGGGTTCGGCGAGCGTTGGCTGTGCAGCAGGTAGTTGGCGCGCAAGCCGCCGAGGTCGGCCTTGAGCATCAGTACGTCGCGGCCGCTGTGGTAGTCCACGCTCATCAGGTCGAGCAGGCGGAACAGCGACCAGGGGCCGGTGTTCTTCTCGATGCCGACCTTGCGTCCGCCCAGCTCTTCCACCACCAGGCTGGTGCGGCCTTCGTCGGCCTCGGCCGGCCAACTGAAGGCGGTCTGCACGATCGGCCCGTGGCGGTATTCCATCTGCTGGTTGCCGAAGCGGAAATCGGCACGGCCCAGGCTGGAATCCAGCGAGTAGGGCTCGAGCTTGAACAGCACTTTCGGCTCGTTGGGGTTCTCGGCGAAGAAGCTGCGGCGGATGGTTTGCGCGTTGCTCATCTGCAGCAGGAACTCGCGCGACAGCGGTAGGCCACGGCCATCCACGCGGCGCAGCTGGTACTGGCCGGCGGTGCCGCTGACGAAGGGCCTGAGGTAGCCATCGAAGAAGCGTTCGGCGGTGCCTTGGGCCTTGAAGAACTCGCGGAAATCGGCAATCGCCACGTCGCTTTCGCTGTGCGCGCTGAACGGATAACGCTGCTTCAACGAACCCTTGTAAGCGGCGTACAGCTCGTCCTTATAACGCTGGTTGAGATACTGGTAGGCGTCGCCCAGCACCAGCATCCAGCTGTCTTCGGCGAGCAGGCCGAGCCAGTTGCCGACCGGTTGCGGCAGGCGCGCGGCGCTGCTGCGCAGCTGGTTGATGGCGTCGCGCTGACCGCCCATGCGTGCCTTGGCCAACTCGAAGGCGGCCTGCTCGGGCGCGCTGGCGTGCGCCAGGCTGGCCAGTTGCAGTTGCAAAGCGTCGAGCGCCTGCAGGCTGGCGGCCAGTTCCGCGCCGGCCCCGCCGTTGTCGTCGAGCAGCCGGTGCAGCGGCTCGAAGCGGCGTTCCAGGGTCTTGCGCGCGGTGTCCGGGAGGTTCTTCACCAGTGCCGCTTGCGCCTGCTCGGCGGCGGAGCTGGCCAGTTTTGCGGCCTTGCCCAGCTTGCCTTTGCTGCCTTTCAGGGCGTCGGCGGCAGCACCGGCATCGTCGGCCGCTTCGGCCAGGCCGTTGAAGCGGGTGTTGTCGCGTACTTCCACCAGCAGTTGCAGCAGCGGCGAGTTGGCGGCGGTCAGGCCGGCCAGTTGCAGCGCGCCCTGGTTGGCGCTGCCGATGGGGTCCAGCGTCAGCTGCGCGAGGGCTTCGCTCCAGTAGTTGGCGTAGTCGCGGAAGTACAGCTGTTCCATTTCCACCAGCAGGCGGCTGAGGTCGTTGTTGCTGAGGCTGTCACCTTCGCCGAGCACCCAGTTGTCGCGCAGAATTTCGCGCACCAGGTCTGCACCCTGGGTGACGAACAGCTTCTGGTAGCCAACCTGGGTGTAGAAGCCCGGGATGCTGTAGTCGCTGCCGACAAACAGACCGGCCTGTGGGCCGAGTTTCTGGCTCAGACGATAGTCCGGCAGGCTGCGCGCCTGTTCACGCAGCATGCGGTAGACCACGTTGGCCAGCGATTCGCTGCGCAGCACCTGGCGCGCCTGGGCCACCAGCGGTTCATTCAGCGAGTAGGGCGCGAATGACTCGGCCAGCAGGCGTTCGAAATGCTCATTCAGGCCACGCTGGCCAGCGCTGTTGCCGGCGTAACGCACTGACCAGTCGGCGGCCAGCCACTCCTGCAGGAAGGCCTTGTCGCGACGCTCCTCCAGGTTGAGCATGAGGTAGGCGCGCAGGCTGTTAAGCAGGCGTTCGCGGTCATTCAGGTTGGCCCGTACCTGGGCTTCCAGCTGACGGCCGACGCGCGGCAGCAGCAGGTTTTCCAGCTCGCCACGGTAGGCGCGTTGCAGCGTCGGCTCGACCTTCTCGCCCTGGTACAGGCCGCCGCGTTGCAGGTAGGACACCTCATCCACGGCCGGGAATACCTGGGTGGCGGCATAGCTCTGGTCCAGTGCCTTAAGGGTGCGCAGGGCATCGTCCTGGGCGCTCAGGCTGTCGTGTTGCTGGGTCAGCTTCTGGGCCAGCTCGCGCAGCTGTTCCAGGCGCTCATGGTTACCTGAGAAGCCGTTGGCCCAGAGCAGGCCAAACAGTGCCAGGCAGGCGACGGCACAGGCGTACATGGCGCGCTGGCCCCAGTCGATACGGCGCACTTCCTTCTGGTCGAGGCCGGCCAGTTCGGCTTCGGGGAAGATCACTCGGCTGAGCAGGTGATTGATAAAGCGTGCACGACCGGTGCGGAAGGTCGGCAGGGCGCTGCTGGACAGGCCCAGGTTGCGGCCGATGCTGCTGGTGCTCGGGTCGAGCTGGTCGTTCAGTTCCGGCGCGCTGGTCAGGTAGAAACCGCGCAGCTGGCTGGCGCGCTGGTAGCGGTTGCCGCTGAAAGCCAGCTCACTGAACAGGCACAGACGCTCGCCGAGCAGGCCCAGCTGGTGCGGGAAATCGAGGATGCGGCCACGGCGCTGGGTGTCGCGCTCCTGGTGCATGCGCAGGATCACCTGGCTGTTGAGGCGGCGCAGCAGCTCTTCGAACTCCTGGCGAATCACTTGCACGTCGGTGGCGTTCTGCTCTTTGCGGAAGCTGGCGCCGAGTACCTGATCGCTTTCTTCGCGCGACAGCTGGTCGAAGAACTCATCGAAGCCCAGCACCTTGTCGGCCTTGCTCAGCACCAGGTACACCGGCACATCGGCGCCCAGGCGCTGGTGAATCTCCTGCAGGCGCTGGCGGGTCTGGCGGGCGAGGTTTTCCAGTTCAATTTCGCTGCCGCCTTGCAGCTGCTCCACCGGAATGTTCACCAGCACACCGTTCAGCGGGCGCGCGCGGCGTTTGCGCAGCAGGCCCAGCAGGGTGTCCCAGGCGCGGCTGTCGATGGCCGGGTCGGGTTGAGTCAGGTAGCGCCCGGCGGTGTCGATCAGCACGGCGTGGTCGGCGAAATACCAGTCAGCATAGCGGGTGCCGGAGACGTCTTTGGTCAGGCGTTGCTGGTCACCGCGGTTGAGCGGGAAATCCAGGCCGGAGAAGTCCAGCAGGCTGGTCTTGCCGCTGCTTTGTGGGCCGAGCAGCAGGTACCAGGGCAGCTCATTGCGCCATTTTTCGCTACGGCCGCGGTACAGGCTGGAGCGCTTGAGGGTGTGCAGGGCCTGCTTGAAGCGATTGCGCAGTTCGAGCTGCTCTTCGTTGATCAAGCCTTCGCGGCGCAGGCGCTCCTGGGCGTCGGCGTCATCTTCCTCGGCCTGCTTGCGGGCGGTGGCTTTCCAGCTGGCGAACACCATGGCCAGGCCCCAGATCAGGAACAATCCGCTGATGCTCAGCAAGCGGCTGGTGGCCGATTCCCAGAACTTGTAATCGTTGACCGCCAGCAGCGGGCCGACAAACCACACCAGCAGCGCCAGAACCAATACCAGACACAGGCTCCATACCCAGGTCTTGCGGAAAAATGCGGCTAACTTGCCGAAAAAACTCTTCATTTCAGATCATCCATGCTTACACCCGCAGACGGGTCGAGTTGCTCGTACGGCTGCAAAATAGTTTCGCGCTGCTCGCCCAGTACCCAGGCGAAACCGCCATACATCACCACCAGGCACACCAGGGTAAACAGTGCCACCAGCCACCACGGCACGATGCGCACCAGACGCCGGCGGGTGTCTTTCAGGCCCTGCCAGTGCGGCGAAACTTCGCGCGGCACGTCGCCGCGCATTTGGCGGATCTGCCGATAGAGGCTGTCGCGCACCGCTTCCAGTTCGAGCATGCCGCGCGGCAGTACGCGGTACTTGCCCTCGAAACCGAGCGACAGGCACAGGTACATCAGCTCGAGCATCGGCAGGTGCTTGACGGGGTTGCGCGACAGGCGTTCGAGTAGCTGGAAGAACTTCTCGCCGCCGAAGGTCTCGTTGTGGAACGAAGACAGCAGGCTCATTTGCGACCATTCGCTCTCGTTGCCCCAGGGCGTGGTCACCACGGCTTCGTCGACCACGGTGCAGAGCACGTAACGGGCGGCCATCACCTGGCTGCTTTCCGCGCCTTCATGCAGGGCGCGGTGTTCGAACAGCTTGATGGCGCTGGCCAGGCGCTGGTTCAGCGCATGCATGTCTTCGCTGTCGAAGCTGTGCTTGAGGCGCACCACTTCCGAGAGCAGGGTGGCGGCGGCTGCGACCAGCGGGTTGAGGCTGATATTGAAGCTTTCGGCCGGGCGCAGGCGCGCGGCGTAGATCATCCGCTCTTCCAGCTGCTCGAATTTCGGCGGCGCGGCGAAGTCGGTCAGTGGGCTGTGCGCGGGGGCATCGCCCTTGCGGTTGAGGATGACGGTTTTGTCGTCCTGGCCGTATTCCATTTCCTTGGTCGTCATAATCAGTTCCTGATCGCCCAGAATTTCATCTCAAGCCCGGAGAACTCGCCGGACACGTGGAAAGCGAAGCCACCGGAGCGCTCCAGCTGCGCCAGTTCCTCGGAGCCCAGTTCCAGGGCGAAGTAGGTTTTCCCCGAGTGGAAGGGGATCTGCCGTGGTGCCACCGGCATCGGTTTGACCTTGATGCCTGGCAGGTGCAGGTTGACCAGTTGGCGAATCTGCTCCACCGGGCCGACCTTGAGGTGTGCCGGCAGGCGCTGACGCAGCTCTTCCGAGTCGCACTGGGCGCTGGCGGCGAGGACGAAGGTGGAGGTGGCGAGCAGCTTGTGATCGTGCAGCGGCGACACCTGAATGCCGTACTGACGCTGTTGCAGCAGCATCTCGATGGCGTGCTGTTCCAGCACCATCGACAGTACCTGGCGAATCGCATCCATCAGCTTGCGGAAGCTCACGCCCTGATCGCTGTGCAGATAACGGCCTTCCAGGCGCGGGCGCTTTATCTCGCTGGAGAAGGTCGCCAGCTCGCCGAGCAGGCCGAGTAATTCGCGGTAGATCTGCTCCGGGTGCACCTGCTCGATACCCAGGTAATGCCGCAGCACTGGTTCGAAGCGGTTGATCAGCTGCAGCATCATAAAGTCGCCGACTTCCGCTCCACCGACCTTGCCGGTGGCGCGAATACGTTCGGCAAGGATGTCGCCACGGTGGGCGAGCATGCTGATCACTTCCTTGAGGCAGCTCAGCAGGTAGCCGGAAGCCTGGAAGTTGACGTAGGTCGGAATAAATTCCGGGTCGATGCTTATCACCCCGTCCGGGGTGGTGTCGAGCACGTCGCACAGCTGCAGTTTGACGTAGGCCTGATCGCTCTGTTGCTCGCCGAGCAGCAGACGGAAATCCGGGCGGCCGCAGCTGACCTGACTCGATGCGCTGTCGCCGGCGTTGGAGTCGGTGACTTCCTCATCGAAGGCGGTAAAGCGCGCCAGCACGTCCTGCTGCTCCGGGCGGCGGCTCTCGATATGGTTACCGGTGACCAGCGGCAGTGCCAGGTACACCGGGGTGTTGCCGGTGTTTGGCGGCACGTCGAGGGCCAGCGGCTCGCGCTCGGCACCGATGTCGAACAGGGTGCCGTCGGGCAGGATGCCGCTGGCCTTGCTCACCACCAGCTTGCCCATATTGAGGAACTGACGGTCGATCTCCAGCTCGAAAAAGCCCCAGGCGTAGCTGTCGAGCTTCTGCGTGCGGGTTTTCAGTTGGTAGTCGTAGTAACGGTCGTTCTGCTGGAAGTGCTGCGGGCGCAGCAGCATGCCTTCCTGCCAGACCACTTTATGCATGGCCATGGCTTATTCCTCTTCCTTGTTGGCATCGTCCTGGGCCTTGATGCCCAGGGCATTGAGGGTCAGGACGCTGCTGTTGCGCTCTTTTTCCTGCAGCGGAATCACCACGCGCCAGTTGCTTTCCGGCAGGTCGCGGTAGGCCGCCAGCACGCCGACATAGCGGCTGCCCGGCTGCACCGAGAGCTTCATTTCGCGCTGCTCGCCCGGGCGCAGCTCCAGCTCTTCGAGCACCACCATATCCGGTGACAGGGCTTCTTTTGGGCGCTGATAGAGCGAGAAGAAATCGGCCGTTTCAAAGGCTACTGGGTGCTTCAGCTCGATCAGACGCAGGACGATCGGCGAAGGGCGGCCATTGAGGTCCGGGTTGAGCTCATCGCTGCCGTTAAGGGTTAGGTCGAGCTTGGTCATATCCGAATAGGGTGAAAGCGCCGCGCAGCCAGTCAGGCTGAGCAGGGCGGCCAACAGGGCCAGGCAAGTGAAACGGTGCATGGAGATCATCCTTGAACGTCGTTGTTGAGGGTGGCGATCAGGCGAACCTGTTCTTCATAGGTGTTGGCAAAGTCGCGGGCGAACAGACGGTCGCTCCAGTCGTCGTTCTGCTCCAGGGCGCTGTGCAGGCGACGGTAGGCGCGCCAGCGGCTGCCGGCGGTGGCGATCAGCGGCTTGCGGCCTTCGCGCTCGAAACGCAGGCTCAGTTGCTCCGGCGATAGTTGTTCGAACATGCCTTTGACCGCCGCGCGGCTGGCAGCGAGAAGCGCCACCTGATGCGCCTGCAGGTCACGGAAGCTGCGGCTGATGGTCTGCTCGGCGCTCAGTTGCCCGGCCTTGCCGCCACGCAGCAGGGCGCTCAGCGCTTCACTGCTGTCGGCGGTGTGCTTGAGCGGGTTGTTGCCAGCGCTTTGCACGGTGGTCAGGGCCAGACGCAGCTCGTTCTTCAGCTCGCTGCGCGTGCGCAGGCTTTGCTGCAGGCTGCCGATGCTCTGCTTGAGCAGCTTGGCGCTGTGAATGGCCAGGGCTTCGCGGGCATCGTCATCGAGGTCATCCAACTTGACCCCGAGGGCCTCGCCGAATTTTTCCCAGAAGCTCAAAGGCAGGCGTACCGGTTCCGGCGCACGCTTGGGCTGCGGTTCAGGCGTTGGCATCACCAGCGCAGGCACCAGCAGGTTTTCTTCATCGATCTGCGCATAGTCGCGCTGCTGAGCCTGCACGTTCTGCGGGCGCAGAATCGCCGTCAGGTCATCGACCTCGGCATACACGCGTTCCTGCTGGTCGATTGCGGTCAGCGGGTCGAGGTCGAGAAAGGCATCATCCGGGATGATGCTGCCGGCGGGCTGTGCACGGCCGATATCGCCGGCGAACATGGCCGGGTCCTGAATCAGCCGCGCGCGCAGCTCGAAATCACCAAAGCAATACACGCTGCCATGCTCGATGCGCTGGGCCTCGCCCTTGCGCAGGCTAGCACCGCTGTCTTTCAGCTGAATGCCGTTGCTGCTGGTGTCGGTCAGGTAGAAGGAGCCATTGCGATAGCTCACCTCGGCATGCCGGCTGGACAGCACGCGCTTGCGATCCGGAATCACCCAGTCGCATTCCTCCGCCCGGCCAATAATCCCGCCGGCTTGCTTGAAGGTTTTGGTGGTCAATAGACCTGGCACGAACTGCTGTGCACTGACCACATCGAAGACCAGTTCCATGGTTGTTAACTCCTTGCGGTCAGTTGCCGCGTTTCACTGCTTGCGGTTCGCCGAGGGGGCGATATTCATCATCGTTGAACTTGTAATTGCCGCTGCAGGCGGTGAGGCATAGGGCCAGGGCGAGTAGGGCGGTTGGCCAGAGGCGTTTCAGCATTGGGTGCTCCTTGCATTAAGTGGACAGAGGGTGAGCAATGGCGTGGTAATCAACTCAGAGCGCCGTATGCAGTGGCAGCAGGTCGCGGTCTGCAAGGCTGACTTCGATGGCGTTGGCCGCCTGGATATGCGCGGGGTTGCGTACGTCGAAAACTGCATCGCGAACACTGGCGATCAGCGTTCCCAGCTGTGTCTCTGCGCGAGAGACAGGGAAGATGCCGGCACTAACGGGGAGTGCGTCTTCTGCAATGATTTGCGGCAAGTACAGAATCCATCCCGCTCCCAGGCGATCCTTGAAGACCTGGTGCATGGCGAAATAGCGAGCAGGCCCAACGGAGGCCATGCTCACAGGCCATGGCCAGGTGCTGATCAGTTCACGCAGTAGTTCAATCAGCGGCTCCAGGCGGCCAAGGCTAGGCAGTGATTTGGTTTGCAATGTCAGGGTGCAAGGCGAGCCGGATAAGGTTGACAGGGTCAGGTCGAATGCAGCCGCGCCATCTTTCTCCAGCCCGTTCCAGACACCCAGGCTGCGCCAGTAGCCTACCAAGGCGTCGGGTGAATCTTTTTCGGCCTGTAAGGCGGCACCTACAAGTGCTTGCGAGGCGCAGCTTGGCTCGAACGCTTGCAGGGCTATTGATGCCTGTGGCGTATCCGCTGGCGGATGCCACTGATGCTCTGGCAATCCATAACGCTTCAGCAGTTGCGCCACCTGCCAAAGGGCATCGGCATGCTCTTGGGCAGTGGGTAGTGAGGTGGTCAGGCGAAAAGCCAGCGATAGATTGATACTGCTCATGGTTGCCAAAAGGTCTGAGTTCTGAAGCCGCAAAGGGGACACGTTTGTTATGTCCGCATCGGTAATGGCGATAGGCGTAGACATCAAACATCGCCCTCGCCGGACCAATACCAAAGCGTCGCGCCCCAACGGGAACCGTCGAAAGCCGGCATGATTTCGCCCTGCGTGAACGCACGCCGAGAATTGGCCTGGGCCGGGGTAAACCAGTAGCCCGCTTTGGGGCAGGGTTGCCCGGATTCGATGCGGCCAGTCTGCGTCGAGTTAGAGGGCGAGCTGAAATTACGGGCGTAAGCCACCAGATCTTTGGGGTAGACCATATGGTCGACTTCGCTGTCGTCGATGTCGTAAAGAAAGGCAATGGCAGCTGCTTCGAAGGCCCAGTAGCCGTAATAACTACCTTCGTCACCGTCGATATCTAGGTGGGTGTCATGCCAATTGGTTTGCTTGTCTTCAAAAGCGCTGTACCACTGATCGCAATAAAGCTTCAGTAATGCAGAGGCCTCTTCTTTGGTAGGGGCATAAATAGCTCGGATGAGCGGCGTATAAATATCGTGATACCACTCATCCAGGTCCTTACGATTGGATAAAACCTTGCGTAACAGATCTTCATACAATGTGTCGTCACCGGCATAGCCGGCGTTGTCTAACAAGGCGACAAAGCGCTGCAGCAAGTCGATCCGATGCAGCAGAATGCAGAGACTTATAACCTGTACGCACTCTTCATATTCTCCTGGCCAATCTTCGATGGCGAGGGGCGAAATATTGGGAAGCTGCTCTTGGATCTCCAGTGCTCTCTGGTAATTTTCGTAGTTATCGATCAATTTTTCCAGCGACGGAATAAGTACATCAATGGGCTCGCCGGCTGTATATTGAATAAAAACCTTATCAAGTGCAGCGGATTGAATATCTCGAGCCTTGAGGGCTGTCTCTTGCTCGGCAGAGTCAGATTCCATTGAGTTGTTAGCCCAAAAAGATTCTGTTCCTTCACATAACGCGAGCACGCTCTTGTAGTAATCTGGGGTAATAAATTTTTGTCTTCTTTGCATAGATAAGTTACTCGATAGCCAGAGTAGTTAATTTGCCGTGTTTGGCGACGAGAGATTTCTTCTTCTTATTAACGGCTTGAGTTATTTCTGCATCGTCATAGTGAAAGGCAGCATGCTCTGCATGCTCGTTTTTTTGCCCTGATAGTTTTGCCTCAGCGTGGCTTTTAGGGCTTCCACTTGGGTGATATAAAGGTGAAAAAAACAAGTGCCTATTGTATGAGGTTAGGATTATCTGGTATGTGCTTCGAGGGAATGATTTGGTTATGTTCTCGTATATCCATTCTTTGCTCATTTGCACAAGAATACGATTGCCCTTATTAGGTCGCGCCGCTTGGTTCGAGGCCTGAGGTGTGGATGGCGTTGTTCCTAGCTTTCCACCGGACTTATTCTTTTTCTTTTTGGATGGCTGGTTTGGGGTTACATCCTCCTCGCGCGGCTCTAAAAGCTCACTGGGATCTGCAATTCCCGATACGCCTAATTTGGAGGTGATACTTGGTTTGCGCTTATTGTTCACCTTACGCATGAACTTCGGAGCATCCTCGTCCTTGCTCGCCTTGGCCTCGATAATGGCAAACTTCTTTCCACCATTCGTTGCAGGATTGGCGCGCCAAACCGCATCAATACCTGTGCCGTTGGCGCCGTCGGTTAGTTTGTAAAGCACATGGGGCGATTTAGGGCTGCCGCCTTTAGAAAGCTTGCCCATTTTGCTGGCGTTGGGCTTGCCTTCCAGCCACTGGCCTTCGGCTCCCTTGTCGTGGCCATCCCAGTCTTTGCCCCAGCCGAATTCTTCGGCGCAAATGTAGTCGGCGATATGTTCGCCGCTGACGCCTAAACCTTCGTTGGTCAGGCTGGAGAGTGTTTGGGTGCCGAGGCTGGAGTTATCGATTTTGTTGGAGTGAGTCTGGCTTGCGCCATCTTTACCTTCTGCAGCCACTTGCGCATCTTTGGCTGCTGGTTTTTGCCCTTGACTGGAGCCTCTTCCAGCCGAGGCTGCCGCACTATTGCGTTGTATGCGCTTCCACTTGGTCAGGCGTTTTTCGACGATCCCGACAAGAGCAGGCATGCTGTCTCGTGAAGTAGAAAGCACCGTCAATACGGCGCTCTGCATCCATGCGGGCAGGCTTTTGAATGCAGATGAGCCTTTTACCCCAGAGATGATTTCGTCCAGTTCGGCACGCAGGGCACCTGCGTTAAATACCTGTGCCAACAGCTCTTCCGGACTGGTTTTGACGCCACACTCCTGCAGAACAAAGCGCAGCAGGTCAAACAACACAGGTGCTAAGCGTTGAGGATCCTTGTTGACAATACGCAGGCTTTTTTTCAGACCGTCGCCCGGCCCTGGAATCCAGCCGATGATGGCCATTAGCAAGTCAAACTGGGCGTCTTCTTTGCCCTGGGCAGTCTTCTCGTTGTAGAGATGGATACACGACTCAACGGTGTCATAGGCATCAATCGCTTGGCCTAGGAAGGGCACTGCACCGAGTGCAATACCAGCAGCTAGCTCGGTTAATGCTTCGTTGTATTCCGCCTGCTTTTCTCCAGTGCTCATGCCAGCCTCCCTGCTGCTTGCTCAACCAATTGCTGTAAATCAACTTGACTGGGGTCCAGTCCAAGCGTGCGCAAGTCGTCCTCAATACTTGCATCGGTAACGTCGACTGCCTTGACCGGCGTGCGTACGAACGGGCGAGGGTCTTCGCCGTACCACACCTTGGCCGGCCCAGGCGGTACATCTTCTAGCCGGGCAAAACCGTCCGCGTCTAAAGCGCCCTCGCGAACAGAGCCATCTGCAAATTCGACGCGGTAAGCTGCACCCGGCACGGGCTCCAGGTTTTTGTAGTGCAGGTTCAACTCCAGCCAGGTGGTATTGGCGCTGGCGCTATCGAGCAAATTGCCCGCTTTATCCGTATCCGCAGCGCCCGGAATAGTGGGCGGCAGAATAGAGATGCCTGAGCCTTTGCCCGGGCCACCGCCTGAGTTGAGCTTGATCGTCGCGCCGCTGAGCGTGACGCCACCCGGGTCAAGCTTGAGAAAGCTGCCGCCACCTGAGGCGGTGAGTTCCATGCCGGCGTCGATCACTACTTTGTTGCCGGCGTAGTAGTGGATTTCGTTGCCGGCTTCGACGTACTGGCCGACGCCGACTTTCACATGCTGGGTCGCGCCGACTGTGAGGTGGTCGTTGCTGCGGGTTTCCACTTTGCGGTCGGCGTGGGTGGTGCGCTGTTCTTCGGCGAGGAACTGGCTGTAGCTGTTGGCTTCGACCGTGTCGTGGCGCTGGTTGCCGATGCGAATCTTCTGGTCGTGCTCGATGTTTTCATCCCAGTCGCGCTGGGCGTGCAGGTAGATCTGCTCGGCACCTTTCTTGTCTTCGATGCGCAGCTCGTTGTAGCCGCCACCGCCAGGGCTGCTTAGGGTTTTGAACAGGCTACGGGTCTTGTTGGCGGGCAGTGCGTAGGGCACCACGTGGGCCTTGTGGTACAGGCAGCCGGTCACCAGCGGTTGGTCGGGGTCGCCTTCGAGGAAGGTCACCAGCACTTCCATGCCCACCCGTGGGATGGCGATACCGCCGTAGTTATCGCCGGCCCAGCTGGAGGCGACGCGCAGCCAGCAGCTGGTCTTGTCGTCAGCCTGGCCGTGGCGATCCCAGTGGAACTGCACCTTGATCCGGCCGTATTCATCGCAGTGGATTTCCTCACCGGCAGGGCCGGTCACCACGGCGGTCTGGCTGCCCAGCACCTTGGGTTTCGGGTGCTTCAGCGCTGGGCGATGCAGCACATCCCAGGGCGTGGCGCTGAAGCGGTTGCGGTAACCCTGCTGGAAGCCGTCGCTGAGCTGGGTGTGGCTGGTGACGGATTCTTCCAGCACTTGCGGTTGTTTGCCTTCATGGCTGATTTCCGTCAGCAGCCAGAGCTGGTTCCAGTCATCACGCGGATGCTCGCTAAGGCTGAGGAAGTGGCCGCTGACCAGCAGCGGCTGGTCGCTTTCACCGCTGGCCAGTTCATAGTCGCTGCGGTGGCGTTCCAGATTGCGTTTGGCGAGGTGTTTGCCGCGTTCGCGTTCAACAAAACTACCGGGGTAGTCGTAGTCCTCGAGGTCGGGTTGGAACTCGCTGCTGAAGGCCGCTTCCATCAGCAGCTTGGGCTTCTCGAAGTTGTAGTCGCGGCGGGTTACGCGGTTGCTGCGGGTTTCCAGGCGTAGGGAGAAGCGCTTGATAACCGGGTCGTCGGCAACCAGACCGCTGTCCTGCTGGTACGCAGTCGGTGCCAACTTCGGGAATACCGTCTGGTCGTCGCCGAAAACCAGCACATGGCCTTGTTCGCTGTGCTGGAAGTGGTAGTGAATGCCTTCTTCTTCGCACAAGCGCTGAATAAAGTGCAGGTCGGACTCGTCGTACTGCACGCAGTAGTCGCGCTTGGGGTAAAGCGTTGGGCCGAGTTGGAAGGCGTAGGCATTGCTCTGGATGCCGTGCTCCTCCAGCACCTGGCCGATGATCTCGGCCACCGTCAGGTGTTGGAAAATGCGCTGATTGCTGCGATGGGTCAGGTAGGCCAGCTGCGGGCGCAGGGTCACGTGGTAACGGGTCAAGCGCTTGCCGGACTCGCCTTGGGCGACCCGATAGATCAGGCCGTGAATGCCGCTACCGGTTGCCGTCAGGGTCAGGAAAGCTGGCTGATGCAGCAGGCTTTCCAGATCGAGATCGGGGCGCTCGCTGATCAGTTCCAGCTCGAACACGAACGGCTGGCTGATGGCTTCACGGCCGGTAAATTCGAGCACCTGCAGATCGTGGCTAGCACCTTCGATGTTCAGGCTGAAATGGGTCTGATTGGCGGCGTTGAACATGCTCTTCTCCTTAAGCCTTACACGTCAGCCGGGCTGATATTCAGCCGCTGCATGCGATACAGCAGGGTGCGGCGCGGCAGGCCGAGTTCGCAGGCGGCGCTGGTCTGGTTGCCACGGTTCTTGCGCAGGCAATCGAGCAGCAGGCTGCGTTCGACGCGTTCCATGCGTTCACGCAGGTTCATGCTGTGGTCGTCGGTGTTGCTGTCCTGGCGCAGATCGAAGTGCTCGGGCAGCAGCTCGCCGCCTTCACACAGCAGTACGGCGCGCTCGACCAGGCCCTTGAGCTCGCGCACATTGCCGGGGAAGGCATAGCTGGCCAAATGCTCCAGGGTGCGGTCGGCCCAGCGGCAGGGGTTGCGCTGCAGAAAGGCGCTGGCTTTGTCGGCGAAGTGTCGCGCCAGGGTCAGGATGTCCTGGTCGCGCTCGCGCAGGGCAGGCAGCTCGATGGGGAATTGCGCCAGGCGATAGAACAGGTCTTCGCGAAAGCGCCCGTCTTCCACCAGGCTGCGCAGGTTGTGGTGAGTCGCGGCGACGATGCGCACGTCGACCTTGTGTGTGGCGGTCGAACCCAGCGGCCGCACTTCACCTTCCTGCAATACGCGCAGCAGCTTGGCTTGCAGGCTCAGCGGCATATCGCCGATTTCATCGAGGAACAGTGTGCCACCGTCGGCTGCGTCAAACAGGCCCTGATGATCACGCTCGGCCCCGCTGAACGCGCCCTTGCGATAACCGAACAGCTCGCTTTCCAGCAGGCTTTCCGGCAGCGACGCACAATTCTGCGCGACGAAGGCCTTGCTCCGGCGGAAGCCGCAGTCGTGGATGGCGCGCGCCACCAGCTCCTTGCCGGTGCCGGTTTCGCCAGCCAGCATCACGCTGACCGGGTTGTGCAGCACCTTGCTGATCAGCTGGTAAACGCCGCGCATTGGCGCGCTGTCGCCGATCAGCCCGTAACCACTGGCGCACGGTGGCGCAATGCTGCTGGGTGCTGGCTCCGGGTGCGCCGAGCGCAGGCGTTGCAACAGATGCAGCTGGGCGATGACAAAGCTGCCGAGCTGCGCCAGCGAGCCGGCGAAACCCTGCAGGTCACGCGAGCGCTGGCTGGCGATCAGCAACAGGCCGCAGACGCGTTTCTGCTCGTCGAGCAACGGCTGGCACAGCAGGCTGCGCCAGGCCGGGCTGGCGTCCGGGAGGAAGCCGGTTTGATGCAGGCTGCTGTCCAGCTCGTTGAGGCTGAGCAGCTGGTTCTGGCACAGGCAATATTGCAGCAGCTGTTCGCCGTCGTAGTCACTCGGCAGGCTAGCGTCGGCGCGCGGTTGCAGCAGGCCGTCCTGCCATTCGGCGGACAGGGTCAGGCGGGTGTGAGTGTCGTCGAGCAGGTACAGCTGACTCAGCTCGCAGCCGGACAGTTGCGCGGCGCTTTCCACCAGGCCGCCGAGCAGGGCGTCGCTATTGGCCGCGCGCGCCAGCGTGGCGAAGCGTTGCAACAGCGCTTCGGCATAGCGCAGTGGCTGCGGCACCTGGCTGAACATCAGCGACACGTTAAGCGAACTCACAGACCACCGTCCCTTCGCCGTCCAGGGTGGCGTGTACGCGTTGCAGGCTTTCGCCACTGGCCATGGCGTCGAGCAGGCGGTCAACCACCAGCGGTTGCAGGTGCTGGTCGATCAGGTGATCGATCAAGCGCGCGCCGCTGTCGCTGTGGCTGCAACGCTCGGCGAGGTTTGCCAGCAGCGCCGGGCAATGGCTGAACTGCAACTGACGACGTTGCAGGCGCTCGGCGAAACGCGCGAGTTTGAGGCCGACCAGTTCGTTGAGCACCTCGCCATTGATCGGGTAGTACGGCACCACGCGCATGCGGCCGAGCAGAGCCGGCTTGAAGTGCTGGGTCAGGGCTGGACGAATCGCCTGTTCCAGGTCCTCGGCATCAGGACGCTGGCCGCCCTGGCAGAGGCTGGCGATACGCTCGCTGGCCAGGTTGCTGGTCATCAAAATCAGCGTATTGCGGAAGTTGATCTCGCGGCCTTCGCCATCATTGGCCACGCCCTTGTCGAAGATCTGATAGAAGACATTCATCACGTCCGGATCGGCTTTTTCCACTTCATCGAGCAGCACCACCGAGTAAGGCTTCTGTCGTACGGCTTCGGTGAGCATGCCGCCTTCGCCATAGCCAACGTAGCCGGGCGGCGCGCCGATCAGCCGCGAAACCGTGTGCTTCTCCTGGAATTCGGACATGTTGATGGTGGTGAGGAAGCGCTCGCCGCCGTACAACAGATCGGCCAGGGCCAGAGCGGTTTCGGTCTTGCCGACGCCGCTGGGGCCGACCAGCAGGAATACGCCCACAGGTGCATCGGCGCGGTTAAGGCCGGCGGCGCTGGCGCGCATCGAGCGATCCAGTGCCGCGATGGCTTGCTCCTGACCGCGTACGCGCAGGCCGAGGTCGCGGGCGAAGGTCAGCACCTTGCTGTTGTGCTCGCGGGCCAGCTGGCTTAGCGGTACGCCGGTCCAGTGACTGATCACTTCGGCGACCAGACGCGGGCAGACTTCGAAACTGACCAGGCGCTCATGCACCTGAGCGCTGGCCAGCTCGGCTTGCACGGCGCGTAGTTCGCCTTCCAGTTGCTCCAGCTGCACCGCCTGGCCGTCGCTGTTCTCGGCTTCGGTAGGGTTTTGGCGCAGGCTGGCGCATTGCTTGCGCAATTCCAGCAGGTGTTCGGCCAGTTCTCGCTGCACCGCCCAACGGGTTTCGATCTGCTCCAGCTCGGCGCGGGCCTGGCCCAGGCGGACTTCGAGCTGTTCGAGGATTTCGCTGTCGATTTTCAGGCCGGCTTGCATATCCCGGCCCATGGCCTCGCTCTGCCGTTCGCCTTCGGCAATTTCGCCGCGCAAGCGCTCCAGCGCTTCCGGTGCGGCAGCCAGGCTGATGCGCACGCGGGCGCAGGCGGTGTCGAGTACATCGACGGCTTTGTCCGGCAGCTGGCGGCCAGCCAGGTAGCGCGCGGACAGCTCGGCGGCGGCGACCACAGCGTCGTCACGCAGGTAGATGCCATGGCTCTTTTCATACACTGGTGCCAGGCCACGGAGGATGGTCACGGCTTCATCGACGGTCGGCTCATGCAGCTGCACCAGCTGGAAGCGCCGGGCCAGGGCTGGGTCCTTCTCGAAGTACTTCTTGTATTCGCTCCAAGTGGTGGCGGCGATGGTGCGCAGCTCGCCACGCGCCAGGGCGGGCTTGAGCAGGTTGGCTGCGTCGCCACTGCCGGCCTGGCCGCCGGCGCCGATCAGGGTGTGGGCTTCGTCGATAAACAGGATGATCGGCTTGAGCGAGCCTTTAACCTCATCAATCACGCCCTGCAGGCGGCGTTCGAACTCGCCTTTGACGCTGGCGCCGGCTTGCAGCAGGCCGAGGTCCAGGCACAGCAGTTCGACACCCTTGAGCGCGGCCGGCACTTCACCAGTGGCGATACGCAGGGCCAGGCCTTCGACGATGGCGGTCTTGCCGACACCGGCTTCGCCGACCACGATCGGGTTGCTTTTGCGGCGGCGGGCGAGGATGTCGATCATCTGGCGGATTGCGCCATCGCGGCACAGCACCGGGTCGAGTTTGCCGTCACGAGCCTGCTGGGTGAAGTTGTGAGTGAAGCGCGACAGGTTCGATTCGCCGCCTGCTGCGGGTTTACCGGCGGCGGTTTGCGGCTGCTGGGCCAGGGCGAATTCGCGCAGGCGCTCGGCATCCAGCTTGGCCAGTAGTGGCTGATAATGGCTGCCGGCATAGCGCATTGGATTGCGCAGCAGGGCGAGGATCAGCGCGGCTTCATCAACCTGGCTCTGGCCGAGCTCCAGGCTGGCGACCAGCAGAGCGTCCTGCAGCCATTGCACCAACTCGGTGGCAAATACCGGGTTGCGCGATTCGCTGTGCTCGCCACGCGGTTGCAGCGCGCGGGCCAGCTCGCCGGCTTCCACCTCGGCGTCCTGCAGGGCGCGGGGCAGCAAGCCTTCCGGGCGCTCAAGCAGGCCGAGCAGCAGGTCTTCCACGAGAATCTTGCTGCCGCCGCGCACCACGCAGCGCTCGGCAGCGGTTTCCAGGTCCTGTTTGCTGGCAGCGTCGAGGGCTTGCACTAGTTGCTGTAAATCGACGTTGATCATTTCATCAATCCTTAATGAGCTTTGCTGCCGAGGGTGACCACGCCGTCGGCGTTGTCACGCCCCAGCCAGGTGGTCCAGCCCAGCAGGCAGGGGTTGTCCGCGCCGAGGCGCAATTCGCGTATTTCGTCCTGGCGCAGTTCCAGGCGGATGTCGTAATCCAGCGGGTCGCGCAGGGTGAAGCGCACCAGCGCGCAGAGCGGTTGGTAGCCGCTGCCGATGGGCAGAAATTCATGGAAGCGATCCCAGTTCAACTGGCGTACATGGATGCGGAACTTGCCGCCGCGATCCCGCACGAACTCGCCGAGCACCAGGCTCTCACCCAGCTGGCTGTTGGCCAGACCGAGGCGGTTGCGCTGTTCGCCGAGGATTTCCACCTGGCGCTCCAGGCACTGTTCGATATGCAGATCGGCGTGCTTGAAGTAGTAGCGCAGCACCGACTCGATCAGCGCCGCCGAGTGGGCGCGCAGGCTGAGCAGGCCGAGGTAGGGCAGCAGGCGCTTCCAGTTCAGCTCCTTGGCCTGGCGGATGGTCGCGCCGCCGAGGCCGATCAGGGCGAACAGCTGCTCGGAAAAGGGGTCCAGTGCGCCACTCTGGAAGCGCGAGTGGTAGCGGTATTTCTGCCAGATCGGCAGCAGCAGGCGCTGCAGGCGGTTGTTGAACAGGTCGAGGAACGCGCGGGTCGGGTTGCCGTCTTCACTATCGCCCAACGCCTGCTCGCCATAGAAGGCCGGCAGCGGCGAGCCGGCCCCGAACAGGCTGACCAGGTTGATGCGCAGGCGTGCGCGCAACTCGCCGTGCTCCTCGAAGAACTGCACGCGATCGATATCGCTGCCGGGGAAACCCATGCTCGGGTTGGCCTGCAGTTCCAGACGCTGGTACAGCGCCTCCTCATCCAGTTCCGGATGGGCGGCATGCAAGCGTTCCAGCACCAGCTGCACACCCTGAAACAGGCTGTATTCGCGGATGCCCTGGCTAAGCCGGGTGAGACCCGGCTCAAAGTCTGCTGCGCGTCGGCCAGGCGGCGTTGCAGTCGGGCTCAGAATGCTCATTTACACCTCGTAAACTGCGCTTCTTCGCCCGCCTGCGCCTTGCTTGGCTCTAGCTCGCATGCCTTTGTGCAGGGTCTCATAGCAGGGGCTGTTGCCCCATGCGCGGCGTCCATTGGTACACCTCTCCCTGTGTGCTCTGCACGCGCAGCTCGTGGTACGAGTTGAGGCTGGCGTACAGGGCGAAAAATTCATTGAGTACCGAGGCGAAGAGAAACAGGTCGCCTTCGCCGACATAGCCCTCGGGGTTGATCGTCAATTGGGTGCGTACCCCGCGCACCGGCAGGCCGCGATGCAGGCGGTCGACGTGCTGGTGGCTGATGCTTTTCAGGCCGTCGAGCAGGCGCTTGCTGACCTTTTCCGCGTGCTGGTCGTAGTAGCGCGGCAGGTCGTAGGTTTCGAGGATCACCTTGAGCGCATCGACGTTGGCCAGCGACAGGTAGTTCAGCGACATATTGCTGATCAGCTTCCAGAGAAAGTCGCGGTGCAGCGGCGGCGCGTAGCTCGGCGTGACTGCGCTGATATTGCGGAAGGTGAGGAACTCCGGGGTGTCCTCGCAGGGCATGCAGATATCACCGAGGCCCAGCTGACGTGGCAGGTTCTGGTTGGTGCAGGTCAGCTCGATCGACAGCGTTTCGTGCTGATCGAGGTTGCGCAGGCCAAAGCTCAGGTAGGTTTCCAGGCCGTCGCCAAGCAGCGAAGGTTGCTGGCGCACGCTGTAGTGCGGGCGCGCCAGGGGCACGTCGAAGCTGGCGTCATGCTCGAAGGATTCGAACGGTACGTACTCTTCGTAACCCTTGCCGCCGGGCTTCCAACCGGTGACGCGATCCACCGAAAACACCCCGCAGTGCTGCGAGTCGAATTCGGACGGCAGCAACAGGTATTGGTCCTGCTTGCCGTCGAGGCGAATCGGGATGGCGTCATGGGCGAACAGGTTGACCACCGGCGTGCAGTACAGACGCACGTTGTCCAGGGTTGGGCGAATGCGCTGCACCCCGGCTTTCTGAATATCGAAACGCAGCTCGATGCCGCGTGCCTGCTTGAGCAGGTCTTCCGGCAGGCGCTTGAGCGCATCCAGGCCCGTCACATCGACGAACAGGAACTTGTCCTGGAAGGCGAAGTACTCCTGCAGGTAGCGGTAGCCGCGGAAGGTGTTCAGCGGATAGGGGATCAGCGCCTGGTCTTCGGCAAAACCCAC
Organism: Pseudomonas sp.; assembly: GCF_049653025.1. Classification (GTDB taxonomy): domain Bacteria; phylum Pseudomonadota; class Gammaproteobacteria; order Pseudomonadales; family Pseudomonadaceae; genus Aquipseudomonas. The sequence goes on from NZ_JBASFM010000014.1 coordinate 35,538, forward strand.
CGGTTGCACGCTGCTGCTGGGCAATTGCAGGGCGGCGACGGGCTGGCCGTAGGCGTCCAGCAGCGGTTTGCCGGCACCGTCCAATAGCACCAGCTGAATGCCGCCCAGGTGGCGCAACAGGCTCAGGTACAGCAGCTGGCTGATATAGCGTTCGCCGGCCAGGTGCAGGCGCAGTTGCTTGAGGTCGATTTCACCCAGATGACCATCGGCGCTCATCGCCAGGCGCAGGCTGAGTAGCGCACCGTCGCCCTTGATCGAGTAGTCCAGCGCACTTAACGCCAGCGGCAGCACCTCGGTGGCAAACGCCGTGCGGAAACGGCAGGTCACGCCCTGGATCGGCTTGGATTCCACCGGCGTATTGCGCGGCACCGGCAAGGCCGGACCGGGACGCTTGAGCGGGTCGAACTGCAGCATGCTGAACGCCGGCAGCGGGCGCATATAGTTCGGCCACAGCAGGTGCATCAGCGAATGGGTCAGCTCCGGCAGCTCGTCATCGAGCTTCTGCCGCAGCCGCCCGGTGAGAAAGGCGAAGCCTTCCAGCAGGCGCTCGACATCCGGGTCGCGCCCGCTCTGCCCGAGGAACGGTGCCAGCGCCGGACTGCGCTCGGCAAAGCGCTTGCCGAGCTGGCGCAGGGCGGTGAGTTCGCTCTGGTAGTAGTGGTTAAAAGACATCAGGCAGGGGACTCCATGTCATTGCCAGTAAGGGCATCCTGTAGCTGTAGGTATTCACGCCAGCCTTCGGAGTGAGAGAGCATCAGCCGCACTCCGGCAAGGTCCAGCCTTCATAGCCGTCGTTCGTGGGGTAGATGGCGTTGCCGTTGACCCACTGCTCGCTCTCGGTATCGGCGAACTCGCGCTGCCAGAGCAGCCACTCCGAACTCTTAAGCAGGACATCGTCTTTGCGGTAAACCCGGAAGAACGCGTCGCTGCTGAACAGCTTCACGAGTTTGCCCGGCACACCGAGAGACGAATAAGCTGGGATGTAGGCGTTGATATAGCAGGACCTTGAGTCGCTCCAGGTGGTCGCATAGGGTTCGGTGTTACGGCTCAGGTCGAGCTTCACGTACAGCCAGACGGCCATGGGTGTCAGTACGAGTACTGCCAGCAGGGCTGCAAGTGCCTTGAAACGGAGTTTTCCAGACATACGGCTCTCAGATACTCGATGCGCGAGCGTTGAACTCTTTGAAGTCGGTACTGTTCAGGTGCACGACGATAGATACGGGGTAGTGCTTGACGGTGGAGAAAACGAGGAAATCACCTCCCTTTCTCAACTTCTTGCGGTAAGCGTTGAAGCTGCCGTTGGTTACTTTTACGTGGCGGACATCACCCTTATCGATGTACTCCGGCTCAGCGAAGTAATCGATGGGGCCGGGGCGAGTGACGCCTTGCTTGCTCCAATAACCCAGTAGCTGGTCGCCATCCACGTTTAGGAAGTCATAGGTATCGCGGACGTATAGGCCGATCTCTTCGATCTCGATGGCGGGGTAGCCGTGGTCGTTGGCCATGGTCCTGAACTTGGTAGCAGCGATCTTGATGGCAAAGCTACCAAGCGCTCCATATACGTCATCGAGGCCGTCAGTGGCCTTCTCCCAGGTAGTGGCACCGATTCGTATCAGGTTGAACTGAGAGGTGTCTTCCAACTGGACCGCGGAGAGGTTGCTGAAATCCTCGTATGCGTTCTGCAGCGTGTGGGCCTTCTCGTCGAGATGGCCGATGCGCTTCAAGCGCGTCATGAACAGAAGGAGCCCTCTGGACAACTGGTCGAGCGGTGTCTTCAGACGCCCGGCCATGGCATTGAACTCGGTAACATTGCTCAGTCCGGAAACCAGTTCTTCGACATCATCCTTGACCCTGGTAGAGCTACTAAAAAGCCAGTCGAAAGGAAGATCAGTGAGCAGATGGGTTGGGTCCAGGGTGCTGGGGGAAACGCTGCCACGCTTAACCTCTGTGGGTAGCTCATAAGCCGCATCGCTGAACCATTTGCGCATCAGGCGTGCCCCTTGCGTCCACTTCAGACTGTCCATGGCAAGTGGGATGTCGGTGATCTTGAAAGTCTCCACTGCCGTTTCCTTGCCAGCGGTCTGGCTGGAGGGACTGAGTTTGGAGAGGATGGGGGCGATGATCATGCGTGCTCCTTATGCAATGACCAGGGTGGTTTGCGGTTCGAGTGTCAGCGCCACGTTTTCGGCTTTGTGGGCGCTAATGAGTTTGGTCTTGCCGTTTCTATCGGTTGTACCTGTTATGACCTGACCGGATTCGGTTTCCAGTCGATAAGGTTGATCGGCAAGCGGTTCTCCCGTGATCGAGTCGCGAATGATGAAGTGCTCATTAAAGACACCTGCCATCACAACCGGAGTGGGCGCAATAAACGCTGCCCCACCTCCGCTAGTCCCGATAATCACCGTCCCCGACCCGCCTACTACCACGTTGCCATGGTTGCCCAGGGTACCGAGGGTGGTCGCCGGTTTGCCGTTGATCAGCACGGTGGGGATGACTGCGCTGGCCAGTTTGCTGCCGCAGGCGGTGGGGTCGCCCATGCGGGCGGCGGACAGGTTGTCGAACAGCACGTCGGGGGAGCCGGCGACTATCGGATTGGTGCCGTGGCCGGGAATCGGGCAAGCAGTGGGGTCGCTGACGCGGGCTGCGGGTTTACCGGACATGGGCTCTCCTTAATTGACCTTGACCTGTCCGCTGCCGTCCAGGCGCGCGGAGAAACTGACTTGGCGTTTAAGGCCGTCCACTTCCAGCAGGCCTTCGATGGCAAAGGCCAGGCTCAGCGGGTTGTTGTCGCGGGGCAGGGAAATCACCCGCACGTCGCTTAAACGCGGTTCGTACGCTTCGATAAAGCGTTCGATGGCGATACGCGCCTGCTGCAGCGAATCGTGCAGCGACAGGCGCATATCGTTGAGATCGGGCAACCCGTAGTCGGGCAGCGTTTGCACGCTGCCCGCCCGGGTGCTGAGCATTTTCGCCAGGTGGGTAGCCACCGACGCCATGGCGGCGACCTCGCGGCTCCAGCCAGCACGCTGGCTGGCTTCACCGCCGAGGCGTTCGAATAGGCTTCCGTACCCGGCCATAAGGATGCTTATTCCTTGTCCAGCTTGCCGACGAGCGACAGGGTGAAATCGGCACCCATGTACTTGAAGTGCGGGCGCACGTTGAGGCTGACGCGGTACCAGCCCGGCTCACCATCAACATCACTGACGATCACCTGAGCGGCGCGCAGCGGACGGCGGCTACGTACTTCGGAGCTCGGGTTTTCCTGGTCGGCAACGAACTGGCGGATCCACTTGTTGAGTTCCAGCTCCAGGTCGGTGCGCTCTTTCCACGCGCCGATCTGCTCGCGCTGCAGCACTTTCAGGTAGTGGGCCAGGCGGTTGATGATGAACATGTACGGCAGCTGGGTGCCGAGCTTGTAGTTCAGTTCAGCCGTCTTGCCTTCTTCGCTGATGCCGAAGAACTTCGGCTTCTGCGCCGAGTTGGCGGAGAAGAATGCGGCGTTGTCGCTGCCTTTGCGCATGGTCAGGGCGATAAAGCCTTCTTCGGCCAGCTCGTATTCACGACGGTCGGAGACCAGCACTTCGGTCGGGATCTTGGTTTCGATCTCGCCCATGCTTTCGAAGTGGTGCAGCGGCAGGTCTTCTACCGCGCCACCGCTCTGCGGGCCGATGATGTTCGGGCACCAGCGGAACTTGGCGAAGCTGTCGGTCAGCTTGGAAGCGAAGGTGTAGGCGGTGTTGCCCCACAGGTAATGCTCGTGGCTGTTGGCGACGTTCTCTTTGTAGACGAAGGTCTTCACCGGGTTGTCTTCCGGATCGTAGGGGTTGCGCAGGAGGAAGCGCGGTACGGTCAGGCCGACGTAACGGGCATCTTCCTGCTCGCGGAAGCTCTGCCATTTGGCGAACTGCGGGCCTTCGAAGTGATCTTTCAGATCCTTCAGGTCTGGCAGGCCGGTGAAGCTTTCCAGGCCGAAGAATTTCGGGCCGGCTGCGGCGATAAACGGCGCGTGGGACATGCTGGCGACGCTGGCCACGTATTGCAGGGTCTTGACGTCCGGTGCGCTCGGGTCGAAGAAGTAGTTGGCGATCAGCGCGCCGACCGGCTGGCCACCGAACTGGCCGTATTCGGCGGTGTAGATGTGCTTGTACAGGCCGGACTGGGTGATTTCCGGGCTGTCTTCGAAGTCATCCAGCAGATCCTGCTTGGAGGCGTTGATGATCTCCAGCTTGATGTTTTCGCGGAAGTTGGTGCGATCCACCAGCAGCTTGAGGCCGCGCCAGGAGGATTCCAGTGCCTGGAATTCGGCGTTGTGGAGGATTTCGTCCATCTGCCGGCTGAGTTTGGCGTCGATCTCCGCGATCATGCGGTCGACCATGGCCTTTTTCACCGGCTCATTTTCGTTCTGCGGCTTCAGCAACTCTTCGATAAAGGCCGACACGCCACGCTTGGCGATGTCATAGGCTTCGTCGTCCGGAGTCAGTTTGGTCTCGGCGATGATGCGGTCGAGAATGCCGAGTTCGGCGGCGCTGCGGCCGCTTTCCACTGCTGCACTAGTGCTCATGAATTAGCTTCCTTGTTAATTGGATCAGGAGTCCAGCTTGGCTTGGGCGGCCAGGCCGAGTTCGCCGAGCACGCGGTCACGCGAGTCGTCGTCGGCGAGTACGCTTTCGATCGCCTTGCGGAAGGCCGGGGCGTTGCCCAGTGGGCCTTTCAGGGCAACCAGGGCGTCGCGCAGTTCCATCAGCTTCTTCAGCTCGGGCACTTGCTCGACCAGGTTGGCCGGGTTGAAGTCCTTCATCGAGTGGATGCGCAGCTGCACGGCCAGCTCGTCGCCTTCGGCTTCGTCCTGCAGGCGGTTGGGTACGCCGAAGGTCAGGTTGAGTTCCTGCTTGGCCAGCACTTCGTCGAAGCTGTTCTTGTCGATGCTGATCGGCTTGCGGTCTTCGATCTTGCGATCGTCGGCGCGCTGGGTAAAATCACCCAGAACCATCAGTTTCAACGGCAGTTCGATCTCTTCCTGAGCACCGCCGGTGGCGGGTTTGAACGTGACGTTGATGCGTTCCTTGGGGGCTACCGAGCCTTCTTTGGCCATGGTCATTCTCCGTTATGGTTATGGCCCGAGGGCCTAGTCCAGTACCACTTCAAGATCGAGGTGGCACAACCTGCGGTAGATCTCTTCCTTGCTTTCACGCACCGCGTGGTTCTGCGGCAACAGCTCACAACAGCTGTGCAGCATGCGCAGTACATCCAGGGCGAGATCGGGTTCCCAGTCGCTTAGGCCTGCGGCCTGGAGCGTCTGGTCGAGCGATTCGAGTTGGGTCTTGGCCAGTTCGTACTTCTTGGCGCTGTAGCACAGGCGCGCCAGGGTCAGCTGCCAGAAGAAGCGTTCGCGGCCGCCACGAGCCTTGGCCAGGCCGAGCTTGAGCTGCTGCACGGCGGATTTGAGACCGTCTTTGCGCAGCCGCGGCAGGGTTTCCTGCAGGGCGATTTCCCAGGCTGGCTGGCTGTCGCCTTCGTTGGTCACGGGCGCGCTGGTGTTCGTCGGGGCTTGCAGATGCGGCATCACATGGGAGCTGAGCCAGGCGCGGGTCTGCGCATCGGCAAAGGCGCTGCCATCGTGGTAACGCAGTTCTTCCAGGCCGCTCATGCGCTGCAGGAACAGCGCCAGCTGGATTTCCACTTCGCGCATCGCCTGTTCGGCGTCCAGGCCTTGCAGGCATTGCCAGACCAGATGCTGACCGTCGAGCCAGAAGGGCGCGCGGGCGATGCTGGCTTCCAGGTCGACCAGCAGGTCGGCGTATTGGCCGTTCTGGTAGCGCTCCTGGTAGCTGGCCAGTTTGTCGGCAGGCAGGCCACGCAGGGCGGTAATCTGTTCGGGGTTGCGTTCCGGCAGGCTGTCGATCGGTAGCCACAGCAGGGTGCGCGCCAGGCGCAGGGCGCGCAGGTCGCTGGCTTTCTGTTTGAGCCAATACGCGCACAGCGGTCGGGCCTGGTCTTGCAGGCTGCGCAGGCTCTTGTGTGCATCTTTTTCGCTTTCAACCGGTGCGCCGGGGGTGAGGATTTGGCTGGCGACTTGTTTGACCTGGGCGATGGCGGCACCGACGCTGCCGGGCTCCGGTTGGCCTTGGCTGGCACGGTTGACCAGCTCATCCAGGCGGCGGCACAGCGGCAGCAGCAGCGGCGCGTCTTCACCCAGGTGTTCGGACAGGCAGGCCTCGAGGGTGCGCAGTTGTTCGGCCAGGGTGCGGAACAGCGCCAGCTGTTCGCCAATCGGCACGTGCTCGGCCAATGCCTGTTCCAGGCGCGGGATCAGCCAGCTGATGGCGGCGGCGCGGGTACGCGGTTTGCGTGGGTGCAGTTCGTGCCAGTGGTTGAGGCACAGGTAATGCAGCAGGCTGAAGCCGGCCTGCAAGCCGGCGAAGGATTCGCGCTGGTACAGGCCCCAGATCAGCCAGGCGGCAACACGCAGATCCTTGGAGTGGGCGCTGAGCAGTATCTCGCTGTTTTCGCGGACTTTCTGCCAGTCGATCGCGGCGGTTTCATGCAGCGCCGTGGCCTTGCCCAGTTCGCTCTCAAGTACTTCATATTCCGTGGAATAACGGACATCAGTGCCGGCAAAGTTCCCTTCATTAATAGGGAGTTTGGCCAGCTCTAAATAATGAGCGGTGAGCTTGTTTGAATAGGTCATTCCATGACTCGGTTATCGATGCGGATAACTTCGAAGAAGCCGACCTGATTTCCTACTGGTCGCTTGTCGCACACTAAAGTGCGCCAAAAGTTGCGCACTTAGATGTGCAACAAGTTGCGCATGTCCCTAGTGAGGTGGGCATCCTAGCCGCATGAAGAGTGTCGGACAACCGTAGAAAGTGTGAAATATGTAACAGTGGTCGATATTGGGTGGTTAATTACTGGGACGCTAGTTCCTAAAAAATGTGAGAGCTAATGCACAAGTAAATTAACCCTGAAGATCATGTAGGGATATGGCTATCTATATGTAAGTAATTGCTTACTGGCAAACTAGTGGCAGGTCACAGAAGTTGCACTTGTGCTGCAAGTTAGTGTGACGCAGTGCAGGTTTTACCGGGTTGGCGAGTGACGGGTGCCTTGCGGCCGACCCTGGGCTGGTTCGGCGCGGGAGGGGTGATAAGCCGTTGGTCGGTTAATGCCCGAAGGGCTCAGTCCAGAGACTCAAGTCGAGCCGATGCTGTTCTCCGGCGTGCAGCACGCGAATGTCGTCCATCACGTTGGCGTGTTCGATGCACAGCATGCCTTGCCAGGCGTCGGCGGCGAATTGCGACAGGCGTTGCGCCTTGTCCGTCCAGGGGTTCCACAGCACCGCCGAATTCGAGCCGCTGCTGTGCAGGTGGATGCGCCGCTGCCAGGCGCGGTCGAGGATGCTCAGTTGCGCTGGGGTGCCCTGGTAGATGCGGTCGGTTTCGCCAGCAAACTGCAGTGCGCCGTCATGCTGGCGCTGCTGCCAGTCTTCCAGGGTTTCGAGGTAGCGGCAGCCGTGCAGGCCGTCGACTGCGACCTGGCGGATATCACTCACGGCAAAGTAGCTGTGCAGTGCCTGGCTGATGGCCAGCGGCGTGTCGCCCAGGTTGCGGCTGTTCAGTTCGATATGCAGGCGGCCATCCAGGCGAACGCGCAGGTGCAGTTCGGCGGCATGTGGCCAGTCGGCCAGCGGCTGGGTGGCGCTGTTGAAGACGAAGTCGAGCTGGATGCCGTCGTCCAGGCTGTCGATCCCGAGCAGTTGCCAGTCGAGGCTGCGCACCAGGCCATGGGCGGGCGCAGTGTCGGGGTGCCGATGCATGGCCTGTACCGCCTGCGGGTTGCGTTGCAGGTTGCCGAACCAGGGCCAGCAGATCGGTACGCCACCGCGCACGCCGTGACCGCGGCGGTAGGCGGCCTGGTCGCTGAGCCAGATCAGCGGCGGCTGTTGGTCTTCCTGGTAGCTGAGAATTTGCGCGCCTTGTTGGCTGATCAGCAATTCGCAGGCCTCATAGCGCACCCGCCAGCAGGTCAGCTCGTCCAGTTCGAGGCGTTCAACGTGGGATCTGGCCATGGTCATGCTCGCGGCGGAGTGGTGGGGAGGGTGCTATTGGAGCCGATCTGCCGTGCAGAAAGCAAAATGCCCACCGGGCGGTGGGCGTTTATCGAGGGTGGCGGCTACTGGCCGTACACCTGCTCGGGCAGCCAGGTGATCAGCCCGGGGAAGAGGTAGACGATCACCAGCATCAGCAGTTGCAGCAGGATAAAGGGCACCACGCCCTTATAGATGGTGCGGGTGGGAATGGCCGGCGGGGTGACGCCGCGCAGGTAGAAGAGGGCGAAGCCGAATGGCGGGGTGAGGAACGAGGTCTGCAGGTTCAGTGCGATCATCACGCCGAGCCACAGCGGGTCCATGCCCATGGCCAGCAGCACCGGGCCGACAATCGGCACCACGACGAAGATGATCTCGATAAAGTCGAGAATAAAGCCGAGCAGGAAGATTACCAGCATCACCAGGAAGAACGCGCCGAGCACGCCGCCGGGTAGTTGGGCGAACACATCCTCGATCAGCACTTCGCCGCCAAAGCCACGGAACACCAGGGAAAACAGCGAGGCACCGATCAGGATCATAAACACCATGGCGCTGATTTCGGTGGTGCCGTAGGCCACCTCGCGCAGCTGGCCGAGGTTGAGCTTGCGTTTGCTCAGGGCCAGCAGCATGGCACCGAGCGCACCGAGTGCCGCCGCTTCGGTCGGCGTGGCGTAGCCGGCGAGAATTGAGCCGAGCACCGCGCCGATCAGGATCAGCGGCGGCACTAGGGCATTGAACAGCTTGCTCCATTCGATCGGGCCGAGTTCTTCCTGCGGCAGCGCCGGCAGTTTCTTCGGCTGCAGGATGGCGATGGCGATGATGTAGAGGATGTACAGGCCGACCAGCAGCAGGCCGGGGATCAGCGCGCCGACGAACAGGTCGCCGACCGAGACGGTCTTCGGCGAGAAGATGCCCATCTTCAACTGCGCCTGCTGGTAGGCGCTGGACATCACGTCACCCAGCAGCACCAGCACGATCGATGGCGGGATGATCTGCCCCAGGGTGCCGGTGGCGGCCAGGGTGCCAGTGGCAATCGCCGGGTCGTAACCGCGGCGCAGCATGGTCGGCAGGGCCAGCAGGCCCATGGTCACCACGGTGGCGCCGACGATGCCGGTGGATGCCGCCAGCAGCGCGCCGACCACGCACACGGAAATCGCCAGGCCGCCGCGTAGGGTGCCGAACAGCCGTGACATGGATTCCAGCAGGTCCTCGGCGACGCGGCTCTTCTCCAGCATCACGCCCATAAACACGAACAGTGGCACCGCCAGCATGGTCTGGTTATTCATGATGCCGAACAGGCGGTTGGGCAGGGCGCTCAGGTAACTGCCATCGAAGCTGCCGGTGAGCACGCCGAGGCCGGCAAACAGCAGCGATACGCCGCCGAGGGTGAAGGCCACCGGGTAGCCGGCCATCAGGGCCACGCAGATGCTGACGAACAGCAGAATCGCCATCAACTCAGCCATGCTCCACCTCCGTGTCTGGTCCGTGACCGGCCAGCAGGTAGGCGCACTTGATCAGTTCGGCAATGCCTTGCAGCACCAGGCTGACGACCAGCAGCAGGATGATGCTCTTCTGCAGGTAGACGAGTGGCAGGCCGCCCGTTTCGCTGGATCCCTCCAGGGTGGCCCAGGCATTGCCGACGTATTCCCAGCTGCTCCAGCCGAGAAACAGGCACAACGGCAGGAGCAACAGCACGCTGCCCAGGCTGTTCACCAGGGCTTGGCGACGACGGCTGAACGCCTGATAGAAGATATCCACGCGCACGTGGCTATTGCGTTGCAGCGTCCAGGCGGCCGCTCCCATAAAGACCAGTGCGTGGCCATACAGCACGGCCTCCTGCAGGGCGGTGGCACCGATGCCGAAGCCATAGCGCAGCACCACCACGATGGCGGTGCCCAGCACCAGAAACACGGTCAGCCAGGCGCAGGCCTTGCCCAGTGCGGCGTTGAGCGTGTCGATCAGCTGTGCCAGGCGGCGCGGCAGGGGAAGCGTGGTGGGCATCTACGGTCCTTGGGGAGATGGGTGATGGCTGGCGCGGGTTCAGATCTCGACCTGGGTGCCCAGTTCGATCACCCGGTTGGTCGGCAGCTGGAAGTAGCGCAGGTTGCTGTTGGCATTCTTCAGCAGGAAGGCAAACAGCGACTCGCGCCAGGCCATCATGCCGATGCGCTTGGTGGGGATGATGGTTTCGCGGCTGAGGAAGTAGGTGGTGCTCAGCGCGGTGAAATCGAGGAAGTCATGCGGGTTTTTTTCCAGGGCCGCCGGCACGTTGGGCTCATCCATATAGCCGAAGTGCAGCACCACGCGGTAGAAACCCTCGCCGAAGCTGTCGACCTCGAAGCGCCTGGCCACGGGCACGTGCGGGTTATCGGCGATGTTCACCGTGAGCATCACGACCTGCTGGTGCAGCACCTGGTTGTGCAGCAGGTTGTGCAACAGTGCATGCGGCACTGCATCGGCCCGCGCGCAGAGGAATATGGCAGTGCCACGCACCCGGTGCGGCGGCTGCAGGGCGATGCTGGAGACGAACATCGGCAGTGGCAGGGCGCTTTCGTCGAGGCGCTCGACCAGCAGTTCGCGGCCGCGTTTCCAGGTGGTCATCAGGATAAACAGGGCGATCCCGGCCAGCACCGGGAAGGCCCCGCCTGCGACGATCTTGGGGATGTTGGCGGCAAAGAACAGCGCGTCGATCACGAAGAAGCACAGCAGCAGGGGAACCGCCAGCCAGGGCGAGGTTCGCCACAGCAGCAACATCACGGCGGCCACCAGCAGGGTGGTGACCAGCATGGTGCCGGTCACCGCAATGCCATAGGCGGCGGCCAGGGCACCCGAACTCTCGAAGCCGATCACCAGCAGGATCACCCCGACCATCAAGGCCCAGTTGACCACGCCAATATAGATTTGCCCTTCCTCGTTGCTGGACGTGTGCTGGATCTGCATGCGCGGCACAAAGCCGAGCTGGATGGCCTGGCGGGTCAGGGAGAACGCGCCGGAGATCACCGCCTGCGAGGCGATGATGGTGGCAAACGTGGCCAGGCCGATCAGCGGGATCAGCGCCCAGGCCGGTGCCAATAGGTAGAAGGGGTTGCGCGCGGCCTCGGGGTTGTCCAGCAGCAGGGCACCCTGGCCGAAGTAGTTGAGCACCAGGCCGGGCAGCACCAGGCCGAACCAGGCACGGGCAATCGGCTTGCGGCCGAAGTGACCCATGTCGGCATACAGCGCCTCGGCACCGGTCAGCGCCAGCACCACGGCGGCGAGGATGGTGATACCGATACCCGGATGGCTGATAAAGAAGTTGATGGCCCACCAGGGGTTGAGTGCATGCAGCACTTCCGGGTGGCGGGTGATGCCGTAGATGCCGAGCGCGCCGAGGGTGGTGAACCACAGACCCATGATCGGCCCGAACAGGATGCCGATGCGCGCGGTGCCGTGTTTCTGGATCAGGAACAGGCCAACCAGCAGGATCACGGTGATCGGTATCACCCAGTGGCCGACGCCCGGCAGGGCTACCCCAAGGCCCTCTACCGCCGAGAGTACCGAGATCGCCGGGGTGATCATGCTGTCGCCGTAGAACAGCGCCGCCCCGGCCAGACCGAGCAGTACCAGTAGGCGCGACAGCCGCGGATAAGCCTGGGTGGCGCGGCGGGCGAGGGCAGTCAGGGCCATCACGCCGCCTTCGCCTTCGTTGTCGGCGCGCAGGATCACCAGCACGTACTTGAGCGTGACCACCCACATCAGCGACCAGAAGATCAGCGAGAGAATCCCGTAGACCCCGTCCGGATTGACGTTGACGCCGTAATGGCCGGCGAAGACTTCCTTGAGGGTGTACAGCGGGCTGGTGCCGATATCGCCATAGACCACGCCGAGGGCGGCGGTGGTCAGGCTCAGGGTGCCGCTGTTGCTGCTCGAATTGCTCATGGCCGGGCCTTGGAGTTTACAGGCGGCGCATGCCGCGCCAGCCCATGAGTCTAGGCAAGCGCCTGCGTTCGTGCCGCCGGGTCAGGTGCTGAGGCGTGATGTCGCAGGGTTCTAGCGGCGCGCCGGTACCGGGCGGGTGCGGCCGCTGCCGTCGATGGCGACGAAGACGAACACCGCCTCGGTGACCTTGCGCCATTCACTGGACAGCGGATCGTCGCTCCACACTTCGACCAGCATCTGGATCGAGCTGCGGCCCACTTCCACGGTCTGGGTATAGAAGGACAGCTGCGCGCCGACGGCCACCGGCACCAGGAAGGCCATGCGGTCGATGGCCACGGTGGCGACGCGGCCGCCCGCCACCTTGCTGGCCATGGCGGTGCCGGCCAGGTCCATCTGCGATACCAGCCAGCCGCCGAAGATATCGCCGAAACCGTTGGTTTCCCGCGGCAGGGCGGTCAGTTGCAGGGCCAGGTCGCCTTGTGGAATGGGGTCTTCCTGTTCGAAATCGTGCATCTATCTGGGCTCGCGGCGCGGTTGTTGTTATTGGCGCGTTGCGGGGCGGTTGAAGTGGCGGCGAGCTCGGCTCGGCGGCATGCGCTTCCACGCCCTGCGGCCCGCAGGAGTGCGGGCGCTGCGAGTATAACGACTCGGCAGTCGCAGGGCGACCATGGCGGGTGGCCTGCATGCGGGGAGAGCAGGGGTTGGCAAAGTTTCCCACGGTCATCTAACTGTCATATTGATTACATACAGTCGTCACGCGGCCTGCAGATACTTGGCCCGTTCAATCCAACACTAGTTTGCTAGGAGTAAGGCATGAAACTGAAGCGTTTGATGGCGGCCATGACTTTTGTCGCCGCTGGTGTCGCCACCGCTACTGCGGTTGCTGGTGTCGATCCGGCTCTGCCGAGCTACACCAAGACTTCCGGCGTATCGGGCAACCTGTCCAGCGTGGGTTCTGACTCCCTGGCCAACCTGATGACGCTGTGGGCTGAAGAGTTCAAGAAGGAATACCCGAGCGTCAACATCCAGATCCAGGCTGCCGGTTCTTCGACCGCGCCACCCGCACTGACTGAAGGCACTGCCAACCTCGGCCCGATGAGCCGTGCGATGAAGGATGCCGAGATCCAGGCATTCGAAGGCAAGTACGGCTACAAGCCGACTGCCGTACCGGTGGCTATCGACGCCCTGGCGGTATTCGTGCACAAGGACAACCCGATCAAGAGCCTGGACATGGCTCAGGTTGACGGCATCTTCTCCGCCAACCGCCTGTGCGGTGGCAGCAACATCACCACTTGGGGCGACGTTGGCCTGACTGGTGACTGGGCTGACAAGCCAATCCAGCTGTTCGGTCGTAACTCGGTATCCGGTACCTACGGCTACTTCAAGGAAACCGCCCTGTGCAAGGGTGACTTCCGTCCGAACGTCAACGAGCAGCCGGGTTCGGCTTCCGTAGTGCAGTCGATCTCCAGCACGATCAACGCCATTGGCTACTCGGGTATCGGCTACAAGACTTCCAGCGTACGTGCCGTGCCGCTGTCGAAGAAAGGTGGCGAAGCCTTCGAGGCCAACGAAGTCAACGCACTGGCTGGCAAGTTCCCGCTGTCGCGTTTCTTCTACGTCTACGTCAACAAGGCACCAAACAAGCCGCTGAGCCCGCTGGATGCCGAGTTCATCAAGCTGGTGCTGTCCAAGCAGGGCCAGGACGTGGTCGTCAAAGACGGTTACATCCCGCTGCCGAGCAAAGTGGTCGAGAAAACCATGAAGGATCTGGGGCTGTAATCGCCACCAGGCTCTGACAAGGACGTCATAAGTAAGCCGCTACGCCCGCCTTCGTTTACGACAGGCGGGCGTAGCTTTGTCAAAGCGCTGTAACTTTTCTGTCACACAAGGCCGCTAAAGTTGGCCGCCTATAGCGACAGAACTCAATACGGCGCGCTCATGGCCGCGCAGAGACGCTCTTACCTATGAATGACTTGGCTAGTGAAACCATGACCGCCTCAAGCAAATCCCTCGGGCTGGACTTCAACACCCCGGCCCTGCAACGCAAGCGCCGTATTCGTGCGCTCAAAGACCGCATGGCCCGTTGGGCCGTGTCGGTGGGTGGCCTGGCGGTGCTGGGCACCATCACCCTGATCTTCTTCTATCTGGCTTATGTGGTGGTGCCGATGTTCCAGGGTGCCGACCTGGAAAGCCGCAAGGCCGTGCAACCGGCCTGGCTCAGTGAGGCCGGCGCGCCGCTGCTGCTGACCCTAGAAGAGCAGAACCAGATGGCCATGCGCCTGGACCAGAACGGTCTGGTGCAATTCTTCGATGCCAAGAGCATGCAGGCGCAGACCCAGGTCAAGCTGCCGCTGCCGGCGGATGCCAGCATCGTCTCGGTCGGTCAGGATCAGCCTGGCAGTAACCGCATCGCCCTCGGTCTGTCGAATGGCCAGGTGCTGGTATTCGAGCACGTCTACAAGATCACCTACCCGAACGATGTGAAAACCATCGCGCCGGGCATCGACTATCCGTTCGGTGACGCCCCGATCAGCCTCGACCCGCAGGGTCGCGCCCTCGATCATGTGGGCCTCAGCCTGAATGCCGGCACCCTGATGCTGGCCGGCTCCACCGGTGCCGAGCTGCAAGTGCTGAGCCTGGGCCGTGAAGAAAACCAGATGACTGGCGAGGTGACCCTCAGCGAAGAGCGCGTGACGCTGCCGCAGATCGCCGAGCCGATCAAGGCGCTGATCATCGATCCGCGGCATTTCTGGCTGTATGTGGTCAACGGTCGGGCCACTGCCGATGTCTTCGACATGCGCAGCAAGACCCTCAATGGTCGTTACAAGCTGCTCGACGACGGCAAGCTCGACGTCACCAACGCCACCTCGCTGCTCGGCGGTACCTCGCTGATGATCGGTGACAGCGCTGGCGGCATCGCCCAGTGGTTTATGGTGCGCGAAGCCGACGAAAAGTCTGTACTGAAGTCCATTCGCCGCTTCCAGCTGGGCGACAGCGCGATCACCCAGATTCTGCCGGAAGAGCGTCGCAAGGGCTTCCTGGCTCTGGATGCCAAGGGCAATCTGGGGGTCTTCCACAGCACCGCGCACCGTACCCTGCTGGTCGAGCCGGTTGCCGAGGGCCAGGCGCTGGCCGCCTTGTCGCCGCGCGCCAACCGCGTACTGGTTGAATCCGCGGGCAAGCTGCAGCGTCTGGTGCTGGACAACCCACACCCGGAAATCTCCTGGAGTTCGCTGTGGGGCAAGGTCTGGTACGAGAACTACGACGCGCCCGGTTATGTCTGGCAGTCCACCTCCGCCAACACCGATAACGAACCCAAGCTGAGCCTCGCGCCGCTGGCCTTCGGTACGCTGAAAGCGGCGTTCTACGCCATGCTCCTGGCCGCCCCGCTGGCCATCGCCGCCGCCGTCTATACCGCCTACTTTATGGCCCCGGCGATGCGCCGCAAGGTCAAGCCGGTGATCGAACTGATGGAAGCGCTGCCGACGGTGATCCTCGGCTTCTTCGCCGGCCTGTTCCTTGCGCCCTATGTCGAAGGCCACCTGCCGGGGATATTCAGCCTGCTGATCTTCACCCCGATTGGCATCCTCCTGGCGGGCTTCGCCTGGAGCCGCCTGCCCGAATCGATTCGCCTGAGCGTGCCGGATGGCTGGGAAGCGGCGCTGCTGATCCCGGTGATCCTGCTGGTCGGCTTTATCTCGCTGAGCATGAGCGGGCACCTGGAGAACTGGCTGTTCGCCGGCGATATGCGCGGCTGGCTGAGCAATGACCTGGGCATTCCCTTCGACCAGCGCAATGCCCTGGTAGTCGGCCTGGCCATGGGCTTTGCGGTGATCCCGAACATCTATTCGATTGCCGAAGACGCCGTGTTCAGCGTGCCCAAGAGCCTTACCCTGGGCTCCCTGGCCCTGGGTGCCACGCCCTGGCAGACCCTCACCCGCGTGGTGATCCTGACCGCCAGCCCTGGCATCTTCTCGGCGCTGATGATCGGCATGGGCCGCGCCGTCGGCGAGACCATGATCGTGCTGATGGCCACCGGCAACACCGCGATCATGGACATGAACATCTTCGAAGGCCTGCGCACCCTGGCCGCCAACGTGGCGGTGGAAATGCCCGAGTCCGAGGTTGGCGGCACCCACTACCGCGTGCTGTTCCTCTCGGCGCTGGTATTGCTGTCCTTCACCTTTGTCATGAACACCCTGGCGGAGCTGGTGCGCCAGCGTCTGCGCGTCAAGTACGCCTCGCTCTAAGGCTTGGGAAGGTATATGTCCGTGAAACAGAACAACCTGAAAACCTGGTTCAAGAGCGGTTCGCCGTGGATCTGGATGAACGCCGGCGCGGTGTCGATTGCGGTGATCATGACCATCGGCCTGATGACCGTGATTGCCGTGCGCGGCCTCGGCCACTTCTGGCCGGCGGATATCGTCGAAGCCGACTACCAGATCCCTGGCCAGCAGGCCAAGGTGATGGCGGGCGAGATCAGCCAGATCGAAGAAGTGCCGCGTGCGCGCCTGCTGGCTTCCGGCTTGCCGGTCGCCGAGGGTGGCGAGTTTATGACCCGCGAGCTGTTCAAGGTGGGTAACCGCGACCTCTACGGCGCGGACTTCACCTGGGTCATCGGCGAATGGCTGACTAACCTGCGCACCCCGGAAAACCTCAGCGCCTTCGAGCGCCGCGAGTGGGGCAACTTCTACGGCTACCTGATCAACGTCAAGGAAAACGGCGAGCTGGTCGCCGAGGGCGATGCTGCCTGGCCGGCGTTGCAGGAGCGCCTGGTGCGCATCGAGGAGTTGCACGCGCAACTGGTGCGTGTGGAGAAGAAGGACATCGGCCGGATCAACGCCGGCCTCGAGCGCATCCGCCTGCAAACCCGCAAGCTGGAGCTGCAAGGCAAGCTCGATGACGTGGCCCAGGCCGAACTGGCGGCCGAGCGCGCGCAATGGGATGCCGAATACAAGGTGCTGGAAACCGAGCTGGTCGCCCTTCATCAGGCGTTCAATCGCGACAGCATCACGGTCAAGAGCGTCGATGGCCGCGAGATCAACCTGAGCCTGGGCAAGGTGGTGCGGGCCTTCCAGCCCAACGCCATGAACACCTTCGACAAGCTCGGTTTCTACTTTGCCAAGCTGTGGGAATTCGTCAGCGACGACCCGCGTGAAGCCAACACCGAGGGCGGCATCTTCCCGGCGATTTTCGGCACGGTGATGATGACCCTGATCATGGCGGTGATCGTCACCCCGTTCGGTGTGATCGCCGCCATCTACCTGCGCGAATACGCCAAACAGGGACCGCTGACCCGGGTGATCCGCATCGCGGTGAACAACCTGGCCGGCGTTCCGGCGATCGTTTACGGCGTGTTCGGTCTGGGCTTCTTCGTCTATGTCCTGGGTGGCTCGCTGGACCGGCTGTTCTTCCCGGAAGCAGCCCCGGCCCCGACCTTTGGCACCCCGGGCCTGCTCTGGGCCTCGCTGACCCTGGCGATCCTGGCGGTGCCAGTGGTGATCGTGGCCACCGAAGAAGGCCTGGCGCGGATTCCTCGCGCGGTGCGTGAAGGTTCGCTGGCGCTCGGTGCGACCAAGATCGAAACCCTCTGGCGCGTGGTACTGCCCATGGCCAGCCCGGCGATGATGACCGGCCTGATTCTCGCCGTGGCCCGCGCCGCCGGCGAAGTGGCACCGCTGATGCTGGTGGGCGTGGTCAAGCTGGCACCGAGTCTGCCGGTGGATGGCAACTACCCGTACCTGCACCTCGATCAGAAGATCATGCACCTGGGCTTCCACATCTACGACGTCGGCTTCCAGAGCCCCAACGTCGAGGCCGCGCGCCCGCTGGTGTACGCCACCGCGCTGTTGCTGGTGCTGGTGATCGCGACCCTCAACCTCACGGCCGTGTACATGCGCAACCACTTGCGCGAGAAGTACAAGGCGCTGGACCACTAATCATTGCGCCGCCCAGCCTAGGCTGGGCGGCATAGACGAATTGTTAGCGTAGGGAGCCTCCCATGCAGCACGAAACGCACACACACGGTATCGATATGACCGCTTTGGGCCGCGAGCGCCAGGGCCTGAACATGGCCAACGAGCGGGTGGCCATCGACGTCCCCGGCTTGAACCTGTACTACGGCGAGAAGCAGGCGCTGTTCGACGTCAAGATGACCATCCCCAACCAGCGCGTGACCGCCTTTATCGGTCCGTCCGGTTGCGGCAAGTCGACCCTGCTGCGCACCTTCAACCGGATGAACGATCTGGTCGACGGCTGCCGCGTAGACGGTGAGATCAACCTCGACGGCAAGAACATCTACCGCAAGGGCGAAGACGTCGCCGAGCTGCGTCGCCGCGTCGGCATGGTGTTCCAGAAGCCCAACCCGTTCCCCAAGAGCATCTACGAGAACGTGGTCTACGGCCTGCGCATCCAGGGTATCAACCAGAAGCGCGTGCTCGACGAAGCCGTGGAATGGGCGCTGAAAAGCGCGGCGCTGTGGGATGAGGTGAAGGATCGTCTGCACGAGTCGGCACTCGGCCTGTCCGGTGGTCAGCAGCAACGCCTGGTGATCGCCCGTACCGTGGCGGTGCAGCCGGAAGTGCTGCTGCTCGACGAACCCTGCTCGGCCCTCGACCCGATCTCGACGTTGAAGGTCGAAGAGCTGATCTACGAACTGAAGTCCAAGTACACCATCGTCATCGTGACCCACAACATGCAGCAGGCGGCGCGGGTGTCCGACTACACGGCGTTTATGTACATGGGCAAACTGATCGAGTTCGGTGACACCGACACGCTGTTCACCAACCCGGACAAGAAGCAGACTGAAGACTACATCACCGGTCGTTACGGCTGATGGCCACGCCAGAACGCGCCGGGCGGCGTTGGCGAAGCTTGCCGTACAAATCGTACTGTCTGCGCTTCGCCGCCTTGCCCGACACGCTCTGGCAACGCCCATCCACTGTCGATACGTATCCGGTTAAACCAAGGGTTTGCACATGATCAACAAAGAAAACCTTACCCAGCATATCTCCCAGCAGTTCAACGTCGAGCTGGAGGAGGTGCGCAGCCACCTGCTGGCCATGGGCGGCCTGGTCGAGAAGCAGGTCAACGATGCGGTCACCGCGCTGATCGACGCCGACTCCGGTCTGGCCCAGCAGGTGCGCGAGATCGATGACCAGATCAATCAGATGGAGCGCAACATCGACGAGGAGTGCGTGCGCATTCTCGCCCGTCGTCAGCCGGCGGCGTCCGACCTGCGGCTGATCATCAGCATCTCCAAGTCGGTGATCGACCTCGAGCGCATCGGCGACGAAGCCACCAAGATCGCCAAGCGCGCGATCCTGCTGTGCGAAGAAGGCGAAGCGCCGCGCGGTTACGTCGAAGTGAGGCATATCGGCGATCAGGTGCGCAAGATGGTGCAGGAGGCGCTGGATGCCTTCGCCCGTTTCGACGCTGACCTGGCGCTGTCGGTGGCGCAGTACGACAAGACCGTCGACCGCGAGTACAAGACCGCCCTGCGTGAACTGGTCACCTACATGATGGAAGACCCACGCTCGATCGCTCGCGTGCTCAACATCATCTGGGCCCTGCGCTCGCTGGAACGCATCGGCGACCACGCGCGCAACATCGCCGAGCTGGTGATCTACCTGGTACGCGGCACCGATGTGAAACACCTCGGCCTGACCCGCATGCAGGAAGAAGTGCAGGGCACCAACAAGGGCAATTGACGCGCACGGCCGCGCTGACCTTGTGGGCGGCGCGGCCAGCGTGGCAGAAATTGCCGTTGTGCTGACATAAGGCACATTTCGGTTGGCCTTTGGCCAGCAGCCGCGACTATGCTTAAAGCCATCAGAACGGGAGTGGCCGATGAGCAAAGTCAGTGTGCTGGTAGTGGACGACGCGACCTTTATTCGTGATCTGGTGAAAAAGGGCCTGCGTGACCACTTCCCGGGCATCCAGATCGAGGAAGCCGTCAATGGGCGCAAAGCCCAGCAGATGCTGACGCGTCAGCCTGTCGATCTGATTCTCTGCGACTGGGAAATGCCGGAAATGTCCGGGCTCGAACTGCTCAGCTGGTGCCGTGAGCAGGAGACCCTGAAGATCGTGCCGTTCATCATGGTCACCAGCCGTGGCGACAAAGACAACGTGGTGCAGGCGATCCAGGCCGGCGTCTCGGATTTTATCGGCAAGCCATTTTCCAACGAGCAACTGGTGACCAAGGTGAAGAAGGCCTTGAGTCGCGCCGGCAAGCTGCAGGCGCTGATGTCCAGTGCGCCGCCGAAGATGCTCAGTTCCGGCGGTTTCGCCAATGACTCGCTGTCCGCACTGACTGGCGGCAAGGCCGATGTGGTCAAACCGGCGGCACCTGCCGTGACGGCTGCTGCCGCGTTCGCCGGCAAACCGGCGGCGGCCAAGGCAGCGGCAGCCAGTGCGCCGAGTGGTCGTGGCCAGGGCCAATTGCGCTTGCCCGGCGGGGCCAGCATGTCCTGCGTGATCAAGGCCCTGAGCCTCAAGGAAGCGTTGCTGGTGGTCAAGCGCACCGAGGTGCTGCCGCAGGTGCTGGAAAGCGCGGTGCTTGATCTTGAGCAGGGCGAGGCGGCGGAAACCGCGCGGCTTAACGGCTACCTGCACTCGGTGGCGGCCTTCGAGCCGAAGCCGGACAGCGAGTGGTTGCAGCTGACCTTCAAATTCGTCGACCGCGACCCGCAGAAGCTCGATTACATCTCCCGCTTGATCGCTCGCGGCACCGCGCAGAAGCACTTCAGCCCCGGCGCGTAAACGCCGTCCGTCCGGCAGCGCATGCGAGATGGCTCACAACCCCAGGCTGCCGGTTCGCGCGGGGTTGCAGTGGCTGCTAATCTCAACGATCCGGACAGACAAACCATAAGATCCGAGTCGTTATGCTAGGGCGTTCGTTACTTCTCTGCAGTTTGTTGACCCTTGCCGGCCAGGCGATGGCGTTGACCATTTACAAGTACACCGATGCCAACGGCGTGGTCACCTATACCGATCAGGCCGCCCCCGGTGCCCAGGTCTTCGTGTTTCGCGACCGCATGGTCGAGCGCCTGGATAGCCAGGTGAAACTGGAAACCAAGAAACACGAAGCCGGTGAAACCCTGTTGGTGCGCAATGACCTGTATGCGCCGGTGCAGATCGAACTGCGCCTGGAGCGGGTCGACAATGCCTCGGGCGTACCGGACAAGCCGATCAGCTGGGTACTGCCGCCGCGCAGCAAGATTCGCCTGGCCACCCTGGCCCCGCGCGATGCCGGCAAACCCATGCGCTACACGCCGAAGCTGCGTTACGCCCTCGGCGATCCGCGCCTACTGCCAACCCAGAAGAATTATCCGCTGCCATGGCGCGGCGGGCCGTTCCGCCTGACCCAGGGGGCCAACGGCAAATACAGCCACTTCACCCCGAAGGGCCGTTACGCCATGGACATCGCCATGCCCGAGGGCACGCCGATCGTTGCCGCACGGAGTGGGGTGGTGGTGAAGACCGAGAACCAGCAGGGCGGTCGTGGCAATAACCCGTCCGGCAACTATGTGCGCATCCTGCATGACGACGGCACCATGGGTGTCTACCTGCACCTGATGAAGGGCTCGGTGGCGGTCAGCGAAGGCAACCGGGTCAACGCCGGCAGCATGCTCGCGCGCTCCGGCAATACCGGCAACAGCACCGGCCCGCACCTGCACTTCGTGGTGCAGCGTAACGTCGGTCTGGCGCTGGAATCGATTCCCTTCGACTTCTCCCAGCCAGTCAACAGCCTGCCCAACTTTGCCGTGGGCGGCGAGTAACGCCTAGGTTCGACCTAGGCGGGCCATCAATCCAGCTTAAGCACCTTGGCCAGGACGATCTTCGGGCCTTTCATCTTCTTGACGATGATGCGCAGGCCGTCGACTTCCAGTGCTTCTTCTTCCTCGGGCATGCGCTTGAGGGTTTCGTAGATCAGCCCGGCGAGGGTTTCCGCCTCGACATGATCGAGGTCGACGCCGAGCAGGCGCTCGACCTTGAACAGCGGCGTGTCGCCACGCACCAGCAGCTTGCCTGGCTGGTAGGCGAGGATGCCGCGCTCGGCCTTGCGGTGTTCGTCCTGGATATCGCCGACCAGCGCTTCCAGCACGTCTTCCATGGTCAGGTAGCCGATCACCTTGCCGTCGGCTTCTTCGACCAGGGCGAAGTGCGAGCCGCCCTGGCGGAACTGCTCCAGCAGGTTGGACAGCGGCATATGCCGGCCGACCCGTTCGATCGGGTGCATCAGCTCGGCCAGCTTGAGCGCCGAAGGCAGCATCTCCAGCAGTGACAGGTGCAGCAACAGATCCTTGATATGCAGCACGCCGACAAATTCGCCGCTGTTTTCGTCGTAGATCGGGTAACGGCTGTATTTGTGCCGGCGGAACGTGGCGAACACTTCATCCAGGCTGGCGCTCAGCGGCAGATAGACCAGATCCTCGCGGGAGTTGGCCCAGTCGACCACCTCCAGTTCACCCAGCTCCACGGCTGAGGCCAGTACGCGCATGTCCTGGTCACTGGGGTCGCTGGCACGGCTGGAGTGGAGGATCAGCTTGAGCTCGTCGCGGCTGTAATGATGGTCGTGATGCGGCCCTGGCTCGCCCTGGCCGGCGATGCGCAGGATGGCATTGGCGCTGGCGTTGAGCAGGAAGATCGCCGGGTACATGGCCCAGTAGAACAGGTACAGCGGCGCGGCCGTCCACAGCGACAGCAGCTCGGGCTTGCGGATCGCCCAGGACTTGGGGGCCAGCTCGCCGACCACGATATGCAGGTAGGAAATGATAAAGAAGGCGATGAAGAAGGCGATGCCATGCACCAGCTTCGGCGAGTCGACGCCGATGGCTCCGAGCAGCGGGGTGAGCAGATGGGCGAAGGCCGGTTCGCCGACCCAGCCGAGGCCGAGGGAGGCCAGGGTGATGCCCAGCTGGCAGGCGGAGAGGTAAGCATCCAGCTGGTTGTGCACGGTGCGCAGGATATGCCCGCGCCAGCCGTTCTGCTCGGCCAGGGCTTCGACCTTGGTCGAGCGCAGCTTGACCATGGCGAACTCGGCGGCCACGAAAAAGCCGTTGAGCAGGACTAGAAAGAGGGCGAATAGAACGAGGCCGAAATCGGCGAAATAGGTCGTAGCGGTGTAACTCGTGGAGGGGTCCATACAGGGTTCGGGTAGTGAATAAGCGCTAAAGGGTGGCGGCCGCTGGCGGATTTTGCAAGTACAGGGCCGCTTAGAGCCGCTTATTGGCCGCGGCGTACAACCTGCTGGTTGGGGAAGTGGCAGGTAAAGGTGCTGCCCTTGCCCAGGCTGCTGACGATGTCCAGGCGTGCGCGGTGGCGCAGCAGCACATGCTTGACGATGGCCAGGCCGAGACCGGTGCCGCCGGTGTTGCTGGCGCGGCTGGAGTCGACCCGATAGAAGCGTTCCGTCAGGCGTGGCAGGTGTTTAGCCTCAATGCCCAGGCCACTGTCCTGCACGCTCAGGTGTGCACCCTGTTCGTCGCTCCACCAGCGGATCTGGATTTCGCCTTCGTCCGGGGTGTATTTCACGGCGTTGAACACCAGGTTGGAGAAGGCGCTGCGCAGTTCCGTCTCGCTGCCCTTGAGCTTGAGGTGGGGGTCGGCTTGCAGGCTGATGCGATGGTGGCGCTCGCCAGACAGCGCCTGGGCGTCATTCTTGATGCTCAGCAGGAGCAGGTCGACCGCCACTGGTTGGTTGTCCGAGGGGTAGTCGGTGGCTTCCAGCTTGGCCAGCAACAGCAGGTCATTCAGCAGGTTCTGCATGCGCCCGCCTTGCTGCTGCATCTGTTGCAGCGCCCGCAGCCAGCGCGGGTTCACTTCGTCGACGTTGTCCAGCAGGGTTTCCAGGTAGCCGGCAATCACCGTCAGTGGGGTGCGCAGCTCGTGGGAGACGTTGGCGACGAAGTCCTTGCGCATCTGTTCCAGCTGGAACAGCCGGGTGATGTCGCGCACCAGCATCAGGTGCTCGCGGTTGCCGTACTGGGTGATATGGAACTGCAGGCGCAGGCGGTCGCTGACCGGCGAGGGCAGCTCCAGCGGCTCGTTGTAGTTGTGGCCTTCGAAGTACTCGATAAAGCGCGGGTCGCGCACCAGGTTGGTGATCTGCTGGCCGCTGTCCTGCGGGGTTTTCAGGCCCAGGAGTTTTTCCGCGGCGAGGTTCCACCACTCCAGATTGCCGTCGCGGTCGAGCATGATCACCGCGTCTTTCAGGGCGGCGGTGGACTCTTGCACGCGGTCGATCACCGCCTGCAGGCGGCCGCGGACTTTCTGGTCGCGGCGCTGCAGGTGATAGATGCTGTCGAACACCTCGCCCCACAGGCCGTAGCCATCCGGCGGCGCGTCATCACCCTGGCGGGTGCGCAGCCATTTGTGCAGGCGCAGCAGTTGTTGCAGATGCCAGCCGAGGTAGCCGGCCAGGCCGAGGACCAGGACCCAGGCATATTCGCCGGTGATCAGCCCGAGCAGCAGGCAGGCACCGACCAGCAGCAACAAGCGACGTATCAGGGGGCCGCGCCAGTCTTGATTCAATTCGAACTCATCCGCCAATCAATCCTTATGCTGGCCGGAGACGGCCTGCTGGCCATCCTAAACCGTCTTAGCTCTTGGTGGAAAAACGATAGCCGGTGCCGCGCACGGTCTGCACCAGGTTTTCGTACACCTCACCGAGGGCTTTGCGCAGGCGGCGGATATGCACGTCGACGGTGCGCTCCTCGACATACACATTGCCGCCCCAGACCTGATCGAGCAGCTGGCCACGGGTGTAGGCGCGCTCCTGGTGAGTCATAAAGAACTGCAGCAGGCGGTATTCGGTCGGGCCCATTTCGGCCGGCTTGCCGTCGATGGTGACGCGGTGGCTGATCGGGTCGAGCAGCAGGCCGCCGACTTCGATCGGCCCTTCGCTGTCGGTCGGGCCGGCGCGGCGCAGCACGGCTTTCAGGCGGGCGACCAGTTCACGCGGGGAGAACGGCTTGGTGATGTAGTCGTCGGCACCGACTTCCAGGCCCTGGATCTTGTTGTCCTCTTCGCCCTTGGCGGTGAGCATGATGATCGGGATATCGCCGGTCAGCTCATCGCGCTTGAGGCGGCGCGCCAGTTCGATGCCGCTGGTGCCGGGGAGCATCCAGTCGAGCAGGATCAGGTCGGGTTTGCGGTCGACGATGATGGCGTGGGCCTGCTGGGTATTCTCCGCTTCCAGGCACTCGTAGCCGGCCATTTCCAGGGCTACGGCGATCATTTCACGGATCGGTGCTTCGTCATCGACGATCAGGATGTTCTTGCCAACCATGGTCAAGCCTCGGGGGTCATCTCGCTGTAATGGGCTGCATTAGATAACGGAATTATTGCAGCGATATGACAGGTGCGCGGCAAAGCTTCTTTCTAGCCGCGCAAGGCGTAGTCGAGCACCAGGCCGATAAAGATCGCCAAGCCGGCCCAATGGTTGTGCAGGAAGGCATTGAAACAGGCCATCGGCTTGCGGTTGCGCGTCTTGTGGTATTCCCAGGCGAAACAGCCAGCGGCTACCGCCAGGCCGAGGTGGAAGGACAGGCCCAGCTCGAAGCGCGCCGCCGCCAGCAGCAGGCACAGCAAGGCCAGGCCCTGCAGGATGATGATGATCAGGCGGTCGGCGTCGCCAAACAGGATGGCGGTGGATTTCACCCCAATTTTCAGATCGTCCTCGCGGTCTGCCATGGCGTAGTAGGTGTCGTAGGCCACCGTCCACAGCAGGTTGGCGATATACAGCAGCCAGGCTTCCGGTGGCGGCATCTCTCCCGTCACCGCGCTGAAGGCCATCGGCATGCCCCAGGAGAACGCCGCGCCCAGCACCACCTGCGGATAGAAGGTGTAGCGCTTCATAAAGGGGTAGCAGGCGGCTAAGGCTAGGCCGCCGAACGATAGCCAGATGGTGCTGGCATTGGTAAACAGCACCAGTACGAAGCTGGCCGCCACCAGTACGGCGAACAGAATCAGCGCCTCGCGCGGTTTGATCTTGCCACTGGCCAGCGGACGGGCTTTGGTGCGGTTGACGTGGCCGTCGAAGTTACGATCGGCGTAGTCGTTGATCACACAGCCGGCGGCGCGCATCAGCAACACGCCGACCACGAAGATAAACAGGTTTTTCGCGCTCGGTACGCCCTCGGCCGCCACCCATAAGGCCCACAGCGTTGGCCACAGCAGCAGGTAGATGCCGATAGGCTTGTCCAGGCGCATCAGCTGGATAAAGTCCCAGGCGCGTGGGTGCAGGCGGTTGAGTGAGTGCAGCAGGCGGGTATACATCGAGCGCGTCTCCATGCGAGTTGCGGCTGATTATACGGGCGATGACGGGGTAGGGTGGATGGTGGTGCCGGGACGAGTGGGAAGCCCGGCACGGTTTTTCACTTTAAGGATTGTCGATGGCGGCCGCCGCCCAGAATTCGGGGAGGAATACCTCAGCCACCAACACGCCCAGCGCGCCACGGCTAAAGCACGAGCGGCGCGCCCACAGGCGCTCGCTATAAGCCTCCGGTGGTAGCCACTGGGCCGGGTAGCGACATACCTGCAACTCGCCGCGGTCGAAGGCGCGGTCGCTAAACAGCAACTCACCCAGCGAACGACTGCCGAGTTGATCCAGCGCCAGGCCGGAGCCTTCCAGCACGCTGCGCGCCGCTACGCTGCGGGCGAACACCCAGGGCTGGCCATGGCCGCGTAGGTACACCTCGCGCACCCAGCCCTGGCTGCCGTTGACCACGCCCAGTGCGCTGCATTCATCGCTGCGCAGGCGCTGCCAGCCTTCATGCAGCGGGGTGACGCTGAAGCCATCGGCCGACAGGGCGGTCAGCCGCCGCGTCAGCGAATCCCCATTAAACAGCCAGTCGCGCACCGCGGTAGTGGGCGCAGGGTGCAGTTGGCTGGCAGTCAGCCAGCGCGGCGGATGAGCGAGGGTGGCGTGGGGCACGAGCAGGTTTCACCGTAGGCAGAGGCGCGCGAGTCTAGCATGGCCCCTGCGCCCGGACAGGTGGCGCAAGGCGCGCCGAGTGGCCGCTGCGCTGGGCAGAACCCGACTTTGGTTGGCCGCTACGACCGGCTATTCATCGCCCGGCGGCTTGGCGCACCTGCGCATATACGGTAGTTTGCCCGGCGCAATAGCCGTGAGATCCACCTGAGGTAGTTATGAAGAAGTGGCAATGTGTGGTCTGTGGACTGATTTACGACGAGAGCCAAGGCTGGCCTGATGAGGGTATCGCCGCCGGTACACCGTGGCAGGACGTCCCGGAAGACTGGCTGTGCCCCGACTGCGGCGTGGGCAAGCTGGATTTCGAAATGATCGAAATCGGCTAAGAACCTGCTCAGATCTGCTGCGCGTCGGCGATACGGCGTTAGAAATGGCCTCGGGCTGCTCATTTACAACCCGTAAACTCCGCGCCCTCGGCCATTTCTGCCTTGTCTCGCTCTAGCTCGCGAGATCTGAAGCAAGTTCTAAGTCCAGGCTGCTCTAGGCGGCGACCTAAGGGTCGCCGTTTTGTTTAGCGAGTGCGCATACTAAAGACCTCGAACGAACTGGATAAGCAGCGAGGTGGCTATGCGCAAGTGGCAGTGTGTGGTGTGTGGCTTTATCTATGACGAGGCCCTTGGCCTGCCCGAAGAGGGCATCGCCCCCGGTACGGCCTGGGAAGACATTCCCGCCGATTGGCTATGCCCAGATTGCGGCGTCGGCAAGCTGGATTTCGAGATGATCGCAATCGCCTGAACGCCTATCCCCCGAATAATTGACCCGGCCGCGCCAGCGCGCCCCGTGTGAGGAATGCAGCATGAGTGCTCCCGTAGTGATCGTCGGTACCGGCCTGGCCGGCTACAACCTGGCCCGCGAGTTTCGCAAGCTGGACAGCGAAACCCCGCTGCTGCTGATCACCGCCGATGACGGGCGCTCTTATTCCAAGCCGATGTTGTCCACCGGCTTCGCCAAGAACAAGGACGCCGACGGCCTGAGCATGGCCGAGCCGGGCACCATGGCCGAGCAACTCAAGGCGGAAATCCGCACCCATACCCGCATCAGCGGTATCGATCCCGGCCATAACCAGCTGTGGATCGGTGAAGAGGCCGTGCCCTATCGCGACCTGGTGCTGGCCTGGGGCGCGGAGGTGATTCGCGTGCCGGTGGAAGGCGATGCCGACGATGCGATCTTCTCGATCAATGATCTGGAAGACTACGCGCGCTTTCGCAGCGCCGCCGCCGGCAAACAGCGCGTCCTGCTACTGGGCGCTGGGCTGATCGGCTGTGAGTTCGCCAATGACCTGAGCCTGGGCGGATATCAGGTCGAACTGGTCGCTCCCTGCGAGCAGGTGATGCCAGGGCTGCTGCATCCGGCTGCTGCTGCCGCCGTACAAGCGGGGCTGGAAGGTCTCGGCGCGCGTTTTCACCTCGGTCCGGTGCTGGCCAGCCTGAATCACAAAGGCGATGCGTTGGAAGCCCACTTGTCCGACGGCGCACTGATCGAGTGCGATCTGGTGCTCTCGGCCGTGGGCCTGCGTCCGCGTACCGAGCTGGCCGCCGCCGCCGGTCTGGCGGTCAATCGCGGGGTGGTGGTCGACCGCCAGCTGCGCACCTCTCACGCCAATATCTACGCCCTGGGCGATTGCGCCGAGGTCGACGGCATCAACCTGCTCTACGTCATGCCGCTGATGACCAGTGCCCGCGCCCTGGCGCAAACCCTGGCCGGCAGCCCGACGGCGGTGAACTACGGCCCTATGCCGGTGACGGTGAAAACCCCAGTCTGCCCGCTGGTGGTATCGCCACCACCGCGCGGCCTGCAAGGCGAGTGGAGCGTGGAAGGCGGCGGTGGCGATATCAAGGCGCTGTGTCATGACAGCCGCGGCGCGTTACTGGGTTATGCGCTGACCGGTACGGCCGTGCAGGAAAAATTGGCCTTGAATAAGCTCTTGCCTGCGCTTTTGGCCTGAATGGCGCTTGTTCTGTCGGATATGCCACAAAATTGCCTGGTTTAACTGTCGGACAAGACTGGCGCAGGGCCCGATGGCATGCCATTCTCCCTCAGTCTGCCGCAGCCTAGAGCTGTTGCGGCGCCTTGGTATCTGCTCGCGCAGAGCAGCCCGGACACAACAACAAAAAACCGTAAAGAGGCATTTATGCGTAAACCGGAACTCGCCGCCGCTATCGCCGATAAGGCAGATCTGACTAAAGATCAGGCAAACCGTGTACTTAACGCGGTACTCGAAGAAATCACCAACGCACTGAACCGCAAGGACAGCGTCACCCTGGTGGGCTTCGGTACTTTCGTGCAACGCCACCGCGGTGCTCGCACCGGTAAAAACCCGCAAACCGGTGAGCCGGTAAAGATCAAGGCCAGCAACACCGTCGCCTTCAAGCCGGGCAAGTCCCTGAAAGACGCGGTTAACTGAGTCCCCAGCCCGGGGCCTTCGGCTCCGGGTTGCTCCCCTCCGGCTGGCGTGTTCGCGCCCTTCTTTCAGCCGGATGTAGTCCCCGCCGCAAACCGCTACAATGCGCCGCCTTTTCCTTCCCTTTGCGAGGCCTCGCGCATGAAATTCCGTTTTCTTCTGTGGATGCTGGGCCGCCTGATGACCAAGGCCAGCCGTGAAAACCCGGCGTTCCAGCAACAGCTGGTGGACCGCGACATGGTTTTCCAGCTGCACACCCTGGACGGCAAAGTCGCCCGTCACTTCATCGTTAAAGACCAGCGCATCACCAGCAAGCGCGGCCCGGCCAGCGAGCCGGCATTTGCCCTCGGCTTCAAGGATGCGGCTTATGGCTTCGCCACCATGAATGCGAAGAACAAGCAGCTGGCGTTTATGCAGGGCATTCAGAACAAGGACATCCAGATCCAGGGCAACCCGGCGCTGGTGATCTGGTTTCAGGGCCTGACCAAATACCTGATGCCAAAGAAGAAATCCGCAGTGAAAAAAGCGGCCTGAGCCTCACCGCCGCGCGCCAGCACTGGCCGGCGCGCAAGGCTTTCGCTAGGCTGGAGATAGCCACTGTGAGAGCTTGCCCATGCGTCTGCTGCTGATTGCCCTGCTGTTTTCCTCCTCCCTTGCTCAGGCTGCGCCGCCGAAAGCCGAAGCCTTTGCGCCGGTCTTCGAGTTGGCCGGCATTCGTTTGCTCTGCGAGCAGAGCGCGCCACTGGTGCAGCGCGGGTTGAATGACCAGCAGCAGGCCAAGCTGGCCAAGGTGTTTGCTGCCGAGGCCTTGTGCCTGGATCTGGCCAAACAACTGGCCGGCCGGCTGGATCAAGCGCAGTTGCAGCAAGCCCTGAACCTACTGGAGAGCCCGCTGGCGAAGGGCTTTACCGCCGCCGAGCGAGCGGTTGGCGAAAGTGGTGCCGAGGGGTTGGCGGCCTATCGCAAGCAACTGACGGAGCGCCCGCCGCGTGAGGAGCGTTTGCAGCTGGTGCGGCGTCTGGATGCGGCGGCGCACACCACGGCGCTGGCGACCCTGCTGCGCTATGAGGTCGGCAAGACCCAGGCGTTTCTGGCGTTGCAGGGGCGCGGCGAAAGCATCGACGAGAAAGCCCTGAACAGTCAGACCAAGGCCCAGGAAGATGCGCTGCGGGCCTCCAGTGCCGAGGCGGTGGAGTCCTTTATGCTTTACGCCTACCGGCAGATGCCCAGTGAAAAGCTGGCCGAATACGCCGCCCTGTATGAGCAGCCAGCCGTTGCCCAGTTGCTCGATGGCAGCGTGCAGGTACTGCCAGAGCTGTTTGCCGCGCGGCGTGCGCAGCTGAAGAAGTAGTCACCCGACTGCAACGAAAAAGGGGCCCGAAGGCCCCTTTGTACGTTCTGCCGTTTTAGTGCGCAGGGTGGAATTGCGCCGCCAGTTCGCGCAGCGCGACTTCGGCGGCCAGCACTTTGCTCACGGCCTCTTCGGCCTTGTCACGGCTGATGCCGAGGTTGTCGAACAGGCTTTGCGGGATCTCGCTCTGCGGACCGGCCCCGATGCCGCGGTTGCGCAGCAGGCTGACTGACAGGCACACCAGGTTCGGGTAGGTGGCGTGAGGGCCGCTGTAGTCGGGGTCGTGCTGGAAGCGCAGGGCGCTGGCCAATTCTTCCGGCATATCCCAGTAGCGCATCAGCCAGGCACCAATCTGCTCGCGGCTGATGCCGAGCAAGTGTTGCTCGATATAGCTGTGCGACAGGTGCGGGTTGACCTCCAGATGCCGGCAGATCAACGAGAAGTGCGGCGGAAACACATGCGCCAGCACCAGGTAGCCGAAGTTGTGCAGCAGCCCGGCCAGGTAGGTCAGGCCGGCTTCTGGGCGCTGGGCGCGGGGGATAGCGCGGGTCAGGCCTTCGATCACTGCGGCGCTGTAGATCGCCTGCTGCCAGTACGGCGTGGCGTGTTGCGGGTGGTCCTTGGGCAGGCTCAGGGTCTTGCCCAGGGCCAGGCCGAGAGCCAGGTTGATCACCAGGTCGAAGCCCAGCACACGGACGATGGCGTCTTCCACCGAGCGGATCTTGCCCGGCGCGGCGTAGTAGGGCGAGGCGGCCCAGCTGACCACCTGGGCGGCCAGCGCCGGATCGGTCTCGACCACGCCGGTGATGTCATCGACGGTGGCGTCCGGGTCGACGCGCAGCTTGATGATCTTCTGCGCGGTTTCCGGCAGCGGCGGAATCTCGATGGTCTCTTCCAGGCGCTGCTGGATGCGCCGGGCGGTGAAGGCCTGCACGGCCTGGGTGATTTCGGCGCGGTCATCGTCCGGGCGATCGAGGTTCAGGCGGATATTGCTCAGCGGCTCGCCGAAACGCGCGGCGCTGGCCTTGCTCAGCAGGGTCTTGAAGGCCTCGGTGCTCAGCTCCAGCAGCACGCCGCGTTGACCGGACTCTATATACAGGCTGGGCACCTGCAGCAGGCGCTCGTCGTACAGGCACGGCGAACTGGTCAGCGGCGGCAGGCCGGGCAGCACTTTCAGGTTGTGTTTGCCGAGCATGCGCTCCAGGCGTTCCGGTTTGACCGCGACCAGCTGGCGGCCGGTCAATTCGGTCAGGCGGTTGAGGTCGAGCAGCTGGCTCTGTGGGTAGAGCACCAGCAGCGCGCCCACGGCGTCATCCAGCAGTACCGCTTGCAGGCGTTGTGCGGCCGGCAGGCCGGGTTGATCACGGCAGACCTGGTAGGCCAGGCCGAGCTTTTCCAGCAACTGCAGAATCACCGCTGGCGGGCGCGGAGCGGTGTCGGTGGCAAGGGCAAGTTCGGTCATGGCGATATCCGGCTGAGGCAGCAATTTCACGAGTATAAACAGCGGGCTGGCGGATCGGCGGCGCAGGCGACGGGTGCCCTGTGCGCTGGATCACACTTGACCGTATTGTTGGCCATGGCGTAGCCAGCGTTCAAGTAGCGGGCTGACATGCTGCGGCCAGTGTTCCAGCAGCGCCTGCGCGGCGTCGCGTACTGCCGGCAGCAGGTCGGCGTCGCGCATCAGGTCGGCGACCTTGAATTGCAGCAAGCCGGTCTGGCGGGTACCGAGCATTTCTCCCGGCCCTCTGAGTTCAAGATCTTTTTCGGCGATAACGAAACCATCGCAGGTCTCGCGCATGATGGCCAGGCGCTCGCGGCCCAGTTGCGACAAGGGTGGGTGGTAGAGCAGCACACAGTGGCTGGCGGCACTGCCACGCCCGACCCTCCCGCGCAGCTGGTGCAGTTGCGCCAAGCCCAGGCGCTCGGGGTTTTCGATAATCATCAGGCTGGCGTTGGGCACGTCGACGCCGACCTCGATCACGGTGGTGGCGACCAGCAGCTGCAATTGGCCCTGCTTGAACTGGTCCATCACCGCGGCTTTTTCCGCTGGCTTCATGCGCCCGTGGATCAAGCCGACATTCAGCCCGCCGAGCGCCGCCGATAAATCCGCGAAGGTGGTTTCGGCGGCCTGGCAGGTCAGCTCCTCGGACTCCTCGATCAGGGTGCAGACCCAATAGGCCTGGCGGCCTTCATTACAGGCCAAGCGCACCCGTTCGACCACTTCCAGGCGGCGGTTGTCGGCGATCACCAGGGTATTGACCGGGGTTCGGCCGGGCGGCAGTTCGTCGAGGATCGAGGTGTCGAGGTCGGCGTAGGCGCTCATCGCTAGGGTTCGTGGGATTGGCGTGGCGGTCATGATCAGCTGGTGCGGGCACATGCGCCCGCCGATGCCTTTCTGGCGCAGGGCCAGGCGTTGCTGTACGCCGAAGCGGTGCTGCTCATCGATGATCACCAGGGCCAGGTTGGCGAAGCGCACTTCATCCTGAAACAGCGCGTGGGTGCCAACCACCATGGGCGCGCCCGCAGCGATCTGCTCCAGAGCGCTGGCGCGGGCCTTGCCCTTGAGCTTGCCGGCCAGCCAGGCGACTTCCAGGCCCAGCGGTGCCAGCCACTTGCTGAAGTTGATGAAATGCTGCTCGGCAAGAATCTCGGTGGGTGCCATCAGCGCCACCTGATAACCGGCTTCCAGCGCCTGCAATGCGGCAAAGGCGGCGACCACTGTCTTGCCTGCACCGACATCGCCTTGCACCAGGCGCAGCATCGGCTCGCTCTGGCTGAGGTCGTAGGCGATTTCCGCGCCGACCCGCTGTTGCGCGCCGGTGGGGGTAAAGCCCAGATTGGCCAGGTATTGCTGCGGCAGGCTTTTCGCCAGGGGCAACGCTGGAGCCTGCTGCGCGCGCACGCTTTCGCGCAGACGCTGTAGCGACAGTTGATGGGTCAGCAGTTCCTCGAAAGCCAGGCGGTGCTGGGCCCAGTGGCGGCCTTCGGCAAGTTCTTCCAGATCGGCATCCGGCGGTGGCCGATGCAAATAGCGAATCGCCTGGTCGAGCGGGCTGAGCTGGTAATCGTCGGCCAGCTCGCGCGGCAGCCAATCCGGCAGGCTGTGTGGGCCGAGGCGGGCCAGGGCCTGCTCGCTGAGCTGGCGCAGGCGCTGTTGGGTCAGGCCTTCGGTGGTCGGGTAGATCGGCGTCAGGGTCTGTTCCACGGCAATCGGCTCGCTGCCGGACAGTGCGCGGTATTCCGGGTGATAGATCTCCAGGCCTGAGGAGCCGGGCCGCACTTCACCGTAGCAGCGCACCTGAGTGCCGCGCTTGAGGCCTTCCTTCTGCGCCTGGCTGAAGTGGTAGAAGCGCAAGGAGAGGGTGCCGCTACCGTCCTGCAGGCGTACCAGCAGGCTACGACGGCGACCCATGACCACATCCGCGCCGGCGACTATGCCTTCCACCACCGCATCCTGGCCGGGGCGCAGTGCGCCAATCGGCACGATGCGGGTGCGGTCTTGATAACGCAGCGGCAGGTGGAACAGCACGTCCTGCAGGGTTTCCAGGCCAACCTTGGCGAGCTTTTCGGCCAAGGCCGCACCCACGCCTTTCAGCGCGGTAACGGATACCGCGGCCAGCTCGGTCATCGTCGGGCCTTAGGCGCTTGGCGCTTGCGGGCGAGCCACCGAGCACAGGCGGATCGAGTCGGTCAGCACTTCGATGGCATTCGGCCGTGGGAAGCTGGCGCGCCAGGCGATGGCCACGGTGCGGAAGGGGGCTGGCGGGCTGAGCGGACGCACTTCGATCACGCCGGGGGCGTAGTGGTGACTGTCCACTGCGGAGAACGGCAGGATCGATACGCCGAGGCCGGAGGCGACCATATGGCGGATGGTTTCCAGCGAGCTGGACTCCACCGTGGTGTGCTTGGCGCTGTCTTCACCGCCCTTACGCAGCGTCGGGCAGGCTTCCAGCACCTGGTCGCGGAAGCAGTGGCCTTCGCCGAGCAGCAGCAGGCTCTTGTCGTTGAGCAGCTTGGTGTCGATGGTTTCCATCGCGGCCCAGGGGTGGCCGGCGGGCAGCAGGGCGTAGAAGGGTTCGTCGTACAGCGGCTTGGTCAGCACATCGGCTTCGTGGAACGGCAGGGCGATGATGATCGCGTCCAGTTCGCCGTTGCGCAGCTTGTCGCGTAGCACGTGGGTGAAGTTTTCTTCGATATACAGCGGCATCTGCGGCGCGACGCGGTGCAGTTGCGGAATCAGGTGAGGAAACAGGTAAGGCCCGACGGTATAGATAGCACCGATTTTCAGCGGGGCGGCCATCTGATTCTTGCCGGCCTGGGCCAGCTCGCGAATGCCCTGGGCCTGTTCCAGCACCTTCTGCGCCTGGGTGACGATGCCCTCGCCGACCGGGGTCAGGCGTACCGCGCTTTTGCTGCGTTCGAAGATCAGTACACCGAGTTCATCTTCGAGCTTCTTCACCCCAACCGACAGCGTAGGCTGGCTGACATGGCAACGCTCGGCTGCGCGCCCGAAATGCTGCTCCTGTGCGAGGGTGACGATGTAGCGCAGTTCAGTCAGGGTCATAGTCTTAATCCATTGAGATGCAGCCAAGCATAGCGGCTGTATTGAATGGAACCAACTGCTGATCCCGCGCGACTGGCCGGTCGGATAACGGCGAGTCTGTGCCCGAAATCGGGCATCTTGCGCTGGGCGTTGAAAAAAATTTACCAAGTTCGGCCGTGCGCGAATAGAATTGCGCCCATACTTTGTGCGGCGACCTGACGCAGGTGCGCTCTTCACAACAAAAAAATTAAAGAAGCCGTTCCTTTTACCCAAGGAGAACCGGCATGCCTGATGCGGTAACGACCATGTCCCATAACTGGGCTTTTGCCATATTCTTGCTCGGAGTTTTCGGGCTCATTGCGTTCATGCTCGGCCTGTCCAGTCTGCTGGGTAGCAAGGCCTGGGGACGCAGCAAGAACGAACCCTTCGAATCCGGCATGCTGCCCGTCGGCAGTGCCCGTCTGCGCCTCTCGGCAAAGTTCTATCTGGTCGCGATGCTCTTCGTGATCTTCGACGTTGAAGCCCTCTTTCTCTTCGCTTGGGCGGTATCGGTGCGCGAAAGCGGCTGGGCCGGGCTGATCGAAGCTACAGTCTTTATAGCAATTCTGTTGGCAGGTCTTGTCTACCTTTGGCGTATCGGTGCGCTCGATTGGGCACCCGAAGGCCGTCGTAATCGGCAGGCGAAGCTAAAACAATGAGGCTTTGGCGATGCAATACAAACTTACTCGGGTCGATCCGGATGCGCCTAATGAGCAGTATCCGATTGGCGAGCGGGAGACTGTCTCCGACCCGCTGCTAAGCGATGAGGTCCACAAGAACATCTACATGGGCAAGCTCTCGGATGTTCTTAACGGTGCGGTGAACTGGGGGCGCAAGAACTCCCTGTGGCCGTACAACTTCGGCCTGTCCTGCTGCTACGTGGAAATGACCACTGCCTTCACCGCACCGCACGATATCGCGCGCTTCGGTGCGGAAGTCATTCGTGCGTCTCCGCGTCAGGCCGACTTCATGGTTATCGCCGGCACCTGCTTTATCAAGATGGCACCGGTCATCCAGCGCCTCTACGAGCAGATGCTGGAGCCCAAGTGGGTGATCTCCATGGGTGCCTGCGCCAACTCCGGCGGCATGTACGACATCTACTCGGTGGTGCAGGGCGTCGACAAGTTCCTCCCGGTCGACGTCTACATCCCCGGCTGCCCGCCCCGTCCCGAAGCATTTCTGCAAGGCTTGATGCTGTTGCAGGAATCCATCGGCCAGGAGCGCCGGCCGTTGTCCTGGGTCGTCGGCGATCAAGGGGTTTACCGTGCCGACATGCCTTCGCAGAAAGAACAGCGCCGCGAACAGCGCATCGCTGTGACCAACCTGCGCAGCCCCGACGAAGTGTGAGCCTGGGCTCCTGTCGAGCCCGCCTACTGACGCCGTTGACCGATAGCGACCGAGACCATGACTGCAGACAGCATTCTGTCCATACCGCCGTACAAGGCTGACGACCAAGATGTGGTCGTCGAACTGAATTCCCGTTTTGGTGCCGAGACCTTTACCGTCCAGAGCACCCGTACCGGCATGCCGGTGCTGTGGGTTTCCCGCGACCGCCTGATCAATGTTCTGACCTTCCTGCGCAACCTGCCGCGCCCCTACGTCATGCTGTATGACCTGCATGGCGTCGACGAGCGCCTGCGCACCCAGCGCCGTGGCCTGCCGGGTGCCGACTTCACGGTGTTCTACCACCTGATGTCGCTGGAACGTAACAGCGACATCATGATCAAGGTGCCGCTCGCCGAGCACGACCTCAATGTGCCCAGCGTCACCAGTATCTGGCCCAACGCCAACTGGTACGAGCGTGAAGTCTGGGACATGTACGGCATCCATTTCAGCGGCCACCCGCACCTGACCCGGATCATGATGCCGCCGACCTGGGAAGGTCACCCGCTGCGCAAGGATTACCCGGCGCGCGCCACCGAATTCGATCCGTACAGCCTGACCCTGGCCAAGCAGCAGCTTGAGGAAGAGGCAGCACGCTTCAAGCCGGAAGACTGGGGCATGAAGCGTGGCAGCGAGCACGAGGACTATATGTTCCTCAACCTCGGCCCTAACCACCCGTCTGCCCACGGTGCGTTCCGTATCATCCTGCAGCTCGATGGCGAAGAGATCGTCGACTGTGTGCCGGAAGTCGGCTACCACCACCGTGGTGCCGAGAAGATGGCCGAGCGCCAGTCCTGGCACAGCTTTATCCCCTACACCGACCGCATCGACTACCTCGGTGGGGTGATGAACAACCTGCCGTACGTGCTCGCCGTGGAGAAGCTGGCCGGGATCAAGGTGCCGCAGAAGGTCGACGTGATTCGCATCATGATGGCCGAGTTCTTCCGTATCACCAGCCACCTGCTGTTCCTCGGTACCTATATCCAGGACGTCGGGGCCATGACCCCGGTGTTCTTCACCTTTACCGACCGCCAGCGCGCTTACAAGGTGATCGAAGCCATCACCGGTTTCCGCCTGCACCCGGCCTGGTACCGCATCGGTGGCGTTGCTCACGACCTGCCGCGCGGCTGGGAGGGATTGGTCAAAGAGTTCGTCGACTGGCTGCCTAAGCGCCTCGACGAGTACACCAAGGCCGCGCTGAAAAACAGCATCCTGATCGGCCGTACCAAGGGCGTGGCGCAGTACAACACCAAGGAAGCCCTCGAGTGGGGCGTTACCGGTGCCGGCCTGCGTTCCACCGGCCTCGACTTCGACCTGCGCAAGGCGCGGCCGTATTCGGGCTATGAGAACTTCGAGTTCGAAGTGCCGCTGGCCGTTAACGGCGATGCCTATGATCGCTGCATGGTGCGTGTCGAGGAGATGCGCCAGAGCATCAAGATCATCGACCAGTGCATGCGCAACATGCCGGCCGGCGCGTACAAGGCGGATCACCCGCTGACCACGCCGCCGCCGAAAGAGCGCACGCTGCAGCACATCGAGACCCTGATCACCCACTTCCTGCAAGTCTCGTGGGGCCCGGTGATGCCGGCCAACGAAAGCTTCCAGATGATCGAGGCGACCAAGGGCATCAACAGCTACTACCTGACGAGCGACGGCAGCACCATGAGCTACCGTACCCGGATTCGCACGCCGAGCTTCCCGCACCTGCAACAGATCCCTTCGGTGATCCGCGGCAGCATGGTGGCGGACCTGATTGCGTACCTGGGCAGTATCGACTTCGTTATGGCCGACGTGGACCGCTGACATGAGCCTGACAATCAATAGCAACACGCTTATTCAATCTGATCGTTTCACTCTCAGCGAAACCGAGCGCTCGGCCATCGAGCACGAGATGCATCACTACGAAGACCCGCGCGCGGCGTCCATCGAAGCGTTGAAGATCGTGCAGAAAGCCCGTGGCTGGGTGCCGGACGGCGCCGCCGATGCGATTGGCGAGATCCTCGGTATTCCGGCCAGCGATGTCGAAGGCGTGGCGACCTTCTATAGTCAGATTTTCCGTCAGCCGGTGGGTCGCCACATCATCCGTGTCTGCGACAGCATGACCTGCTTTATCGGCGGCCATGAAAACGTACTGGGCAGCATCAAAACTGAGCTGGGCATCGACCCAGGTCAGACTACTGCTGATGGCCGCTTTACCCTGCTGCCCGTGTGCTGCTTGGGTAACTGCGACAAAGCCCCAGCGGTCATGATTGATGACGACACTTTTGGCAATATCCAGCCTGATGGCGTCGCCAAACTACTGGAGCCTTACGTATGACGCTTACGTCCATCGGACCGGCCAACACTATTGCCCGCAGCGAGGAAACCCATCCGCTGACCTGGCGTTTGCGTGACGACGCGCAGCCGGTCTGGCTCGAGGAATACCAGGCGAAGAATGGCTACGCCGCGGCGCGCAAGGCTCTGGGCGAGATGGCCCAGGCCGATATCGTGCAGACGGTCAAAGACTCCGGCCTCAAGGGGCGCGGTGGTGCGGGCTTCCCCACTGGCGTGAAGTGGGGCCTGATGCCGGCCGACGAATCCATGAACATCCGCTACCTGCTGTGCAACGCGGATGAGATGGAACCCAACACCTGGAAAGACCGCATGCTCATGGAGCAGCTGCCACACCTGTTGGTGGAAGGCATGCTGATCTCCGCGCGCGCGCTCAAGGCTTATCGCGGCTATATCTTCCTGCGCGGCGAATACGTCGACGCGGCCACCAACCTCAATCGCGCCATCGAGGAAGCCAAGGCTGCCGGCCTGCTGGGCAAGAACATCCTCGGCAGCGGTTTCGACTTCGAGCTGTTCGTCCACACCGGCGCCGGCCGCTACATCTGCGGTGAAGAAACCGCGCTGATCAACTCCCTCGAAGGTCGCCGCGCCAACCCGCGCTCCAAGCCGCCGTTCCCCGCCGCCGTTGGCGTGTGGGGCAAGCCGACGTGCGTAAACAACGTCGAAACCCTGTGTAACGTGCCGGCAATCGTTGCCAACGGCGTCGACTGGTACAAGACCCTGGCGCGGCCGGGCAGCGAAGACATGGGCACCAAGCTGATGGGTTTCTCCGGCAAGGTGAAGAATCCTGGCCTGTGGGAACTGCCTTTTGGCTTGCCCGCCCGCGAGCTGTTCGAGGACTACGCCGGCGGCATGCGCGACGGCTATAAATTGAAGTGCTGGCAGCCTGGTGGGGCCGGTACCGGCTTTCTGTTGCCCGAGCACCTGGATGCGCTGATGTATGCCGGTGGTATCGGCAAGGTCGGTACTCGTATGGGTACTGGCCTGGCCTTGGCTGTGGACGACAGCGTCAATATGGTTTCGCTGCTGCGCAATATGGAAGAGTTCTTCGCCCGTGAGTCGTGTGGCTGGTGTACGCCGTGCCGTGACGGCCTGCCGTGGAGCGTGAAAATTCTCCGTGCTCTGGAGCGTGGCCAAGGCACTCAGCAGGACATTGATACCCTGCTTGGCCTGGTCAACTTCCTCGGTCCTGGCAAGACCTTCTGCGCCCATGC
Organism: Pseudomonas sp.; assembly: GCF_049653025.1. GTDB lineage: Bacteria > Pseudomonadota > Gammaproteobacteria > Pseudomonadales > Pseudomonadaceae > Aquipseudomonas. The sequence continues at coordinate 75,796 of NZ_JBASFM010000014.1, forward strand.
ACCGGGTGCGGTCGAGCCGTTGGGCAGTGCGATCAAGTATTTCCGTGGCGAGTTCGAGGCCGGCGTTGCCAGCCAGGGCGCGCCGCTAACGACGGGGCAATTCGCTCCCGCGTAAAAAATGGCCGGGAGCCATTTTAAACGTCGCGTAGCGACGGCCCGAAGGGTGGCCGCCATGGATGGCAGGCCATAAAAATTTGCGTTACGGCGGCCACTGACCTGGCCCCGCGACACCGCGTGATTCCATTAGCCAAGCCTGCTTCGGCGGGCAAAGAAGAAACCTGAACCATGGCCACTATCCACGTAGACGGCAAAGATTTTGAAGTCGATGGGGCGGACAACCTGCTACAGGCCTGTCTGTCCCTAGGACTCGACATCCCTTACTTCTGCTGGCACCCGGCGCTCGGTAGCGTCGGGGCTTGCCGCCAGTGCGCAGTCAAGCAGTACAGCGACGAGAACGACACCCGTGGTCGCATCGTCATGTCGTGCATGACCCCTGCCACTGATAACACCTGGATCTCCATCGACGATGAAGAATCCAAGGCGTTCCGCGCCAGCGTCGTCGAGTGGCTGATGACCAACCACCCGCACGACTGTCCGGTGTGCGAGGAAGGCGGTCACTGCCACCTGCAAGACATGACGGTGATGACCGGCCACAACGAGCGCCGCTACCGCTTCACCAAGCGCACCCACCAGAACCAGCAGCTCGGCCCGTTTATCTCCCATGAGATGAACCGTTGCATCGCCTGCTACCGCTGCGTGCGCTACTACAAGGACTACGCCGGCGGCACCGACCTGGGTGTTTACGGCGCGCATGACAACGTCTACTTCGGCCGCGTCGAAGACGGCGTGCTGGAGAGCGAGTTCTCCGGCAACCTGGTCGAGGTCTGCCCGACCGGCGTGTTCACCGACAAGACCCACTCCGAGCGCTACAACCGCAAGTGGGACATGCAGTTTGCCCCGAGCATCTGCCATGGCTGCTCCAGCGGCTGCAACACCAGCCCGGGCGAGCGCTATGGCGAGATCCGCCGCATCGAGAACCGCTTCAACGGCGATGTGAACCAGTATTTCCTCTGTGACCGCGGCCGCTTTGGCTACGGCTACGTCAACCGCGACGACCGTCCGCGCCAACCGCTGCTCCTCAATAAAGACGGCGGTGGCGAGAAGCTCGGCCTGGATGCCGCGCTGGACAAGGCTGCCGAACTGCTCAAGGGCAAGCGCGTAATCGGCATCGGTTCGCCGCGCGCTAGCCTGGAAGGCAACTTCGCCCTGCGCGAACTGGTTGGTGCCAGCAACTACTACAGCGGCATCGCCGCTGCCGAGCTGGACAACCTGCGCCTGATCCGCGACATCCTGCAGAACGGCCCGCTGCCGGTGCCGACCCTGCGCGAGGTGGAAAGCCACGACGCGGTGTTCATCCTCGGTGAAGACCTGACCCAGACCGCCGCGCGCCTGGCCCTGGCCCTGCGCCAGACGGTCAAGGGCAAGGCCACTGAAATTGCCGCCTCGATGAAGATCCAGGATTGGCACATGGCGGCCGTGCAGAACGTCGCTCAGGACGAACTGCACCCGCTGTTTATCGCCAGCGTCGCCGCTACTCGCCTCGACGATATCGCCGAAGCCTGTGTGCACGCCGCACCGGCTGACCTGGCGCGTATCGGTTTCGCCGTGGCCCACGCCATCGACCCGAGCGCTCCGGCCGTCACCGGCCTGGACGACGAAGCCGCCGAGCTGGTGCAGCTGATCGCTGAGGCTCTGCTTAACGCCAAGCGTCCGCTGATCGTCTCCGGTGCCTCGTTGGGCAGCAAGGAGCTGATCGAAGCCGCGGCCAACATCGCCAGCGCGCTGAAGAATCGCGAGAAGAACGCCTCCATCAGCCTGGTGGTGCCGGAAGCCAACAGCATGGGCCTGGCCCTATTCCTGGGTGAAGAGATCGGCGGGAAGTCGCTGGACGCCGCGCTGGACGCCCTGACTGCCGGCCAGGCCGACGCCGTGATCGTGCTGGAAAACGACCTGTACCGTCGCGCCGATGCCGCCAAGGTCGATGCCGCCCTGGCCGCCGCCAAGCTGGTGATCGTTGCCGACCATCAACAAACCGCGACCAGCGCCAAGGCCCACCTGCTGCTGCCGGCAGCCAGCTTCGCCGAAGGCGACGGTACTCTGGTCAGCCTGGAAGGCCGCGCCCAGCGCTTCTTCCAGGTGTACGAGCCGAGCTACTACGACAGCAATATCCTGGTGCGTGAAGGCTGGCGCTGGCTGCACGCGTTGCACAGCACCCTGCAGGGCAAGGCCGTCGACTGGAGCCAGCTTGATCAAGTGACGGCCGCCTGCGCCGCCAGCAGCAGTGTCTTGGCCGGCATCACCGGGGCCGCCCCGAGCGCCTCGTTCCGCATCAAGGGCATGAAGCTGGCGCGCGAACCGCTGCGCTACAGCGGCCGTACCTCCATGCGCGCCAATATCAGCGTGCATGAGCCGCGTCAGCCGCAGGATCAGGACTCGGCCTTCGCCTTCTCCATGGAAGGTTATTCGGGCAGCAAGGAAGACCGTCAGCAGATTCCATTCGCCTGGTCGCCAGGCTGGAACTCGCCGCAGGCCTGGAACAAGTTCCAGGACGAAGTCGGTGGCCATCTGCGCGCCGGTGATCCGGGCGTGCGCCTGATCGAAGCCAAAGGCGTCAGCCTGCCGTGGTTCAGCGTGGCCGCCGCGTTCAACCCGGCGCAAGGCACCCTGCAGGCCGTACCACTGCACCATTTGTTCGGCAGTGAGGAGACTTCTGCCCGTGCCGCGCCGCTGCAGGAACGCATCCCGCAGCCGTACGTGGCGCTGGCCAAGGCCGAAGCCGATCGCTTGGGCGTGAATGACGGCGCGCTGCTCAGCCTGACCGTGGGCGGCCAGACCCTGCGTCTGCCGTTGCAGGTGCATGAAGAGTTCGCCATCGGCATGGTCGGTCTGCCGGTTGGTCTGCCAGGCATCCCGGTATTGATCGCCGGTGCCGTGGTCAGCAACGTGCAGGAGGCCGCGCAATGATGAGCTGGTTCACTCCGGAAGTGATGGACGTGATCATCGCGGTGTTCAAGGCCATCGTCATCCTGCTCGCCGTGGTGATCTGCGGCGCGCTGCTGAGCTTCGTCGAGCGCCGTCTGCTCGGCTGGTGGCAGGACCGCTACGGTCCGAACCGCGTCGGCCCGTTCGGCATGTTCCAGATCGTCGCCGATATGCTGAAGATGTTCTTCAAGGAAGACTGGACGCCGCCGTTCGCCGACAAGACGATCTTTATCCTCGCGCCGATGATCGCCTTCGCCGCCATGCTGATGGCCTTCGCGATCATCCCGATCACCCCGACCTGGGGTGTGGCGGACCTGAACATCGGCATCCTGTTCTTCTTCGCCATGGCCGGCCTGTCGGTGTATGCGGTGCTGTTCGCCGGCTGGTCGAGCAACAACAAGTTCGCCCTGCTCGGTGCCCTGCGTGCCTCGGCGCAGACCGTGTCCTACGAGGTGTTCCTGGCGCTGGCGCTGATGGGCATCGTCGCTCAGGTTGGCTCGTTCAACATGCGCGATATCGTCGATTATCAGGCCGAGCATCTGTGGTTCATCATTCCGCAGTTCTTCGGCTTCTGTACCTTCTTTATCGCCGGCGTCGCGGTGACTCACCGTCACCCGTTCGACCAGCCGGAAGCGGAGCAGGAGCTGGCCGACGGTTATCACATCGAATATGCCGGGATGAAATGGGGCATGTTCTTCGTCGGTGAATACATCGGCATCGTGACCATTTCGGCGCTGCTGGTGACCCTGTTCTTCGGCGGCTGGCACGGGCCGTTCGGCATCCTGCCGCAGATTCCGTTTATCTGGTTCGCCCTGAAAACCTGCTTCTTCATCATGATCTTCATCCTGCTGCGCGCCTCGATTCCGCGCCCACGGTATGACCAGGTCATGGCCTTCAGCTGGAAGTTCTGTCTGCCGCTGACCCTGATCAACCTGCTGGTGACCGGCGCAGTTGTGCTGGCTACGGCCCAGTAAGGAGTAATAGCGATGATCAAATACATCTGGGATGTGGTGCATGGCACCTACACCCAACTGCGCAGCCTGGTGATGGTATTCAGTCACGGCTTCCGCAAACGCGACACCCTGCAATACCCGGAAGAGGCCGTGTACCTGCCGCCGCGCTACCGCGGCCGCATCGTGCTGACCCGCGACCCCGACGGCGAAGAGCGCTGCGTGGCCTGCAACCTGTGCGCCGTGGCTTGCCCGGTCGGTTGCATCTCGCTGCAGAAGGCCGAGACCCCGGACGGCCGCTGGTACCCGGATTTCTTCCGCATCAACTTCTCCCGTTGCATCTTCTGCGGCCTGTGTGAAGAGGCCTGCCCGACCACCGCAATCCAGCTCACCCCGGATTTCGAGATGGGCGAGTTCAAGCGCCAGGACCTGGTGTACGAGAAGGAAGACCTGCTGATCAGCGGCCCGGGCAAGAACCCGGACTACAACTTCTACCGCGTTGCCGGTATGGCCATCGCTGGCAAGCCGAAAGGCGCTGCGCAGAATGAAGCCGAGCCGATCAACGTTAAAAGCCTGTTGCCCTAAGGAGAGGACATGGAATTCGCTTTCTACCTCGCTGCGGGCGTTGCCGTGGCGTCCACGTTCAGGGTCATCACCGCGAGCAATCCGGTGCACGCCCTGTTGTACCTGATTCTCTCGTTGCTGGCCGTGGCCATGACCTTCTTCGCCCTCGGCGCACCCTTTGCCGGCGCGCTGGAGATCATCGTCTACGCCGGCGCGATCATGGTGCTGTTCGTCTTCGTGGTGATGATGCTCAACCTCGGCCCGGCTGCCGCCGAGCAGGAAAAGAAATGGCTGACCCCGGGTATCTGGACCGGGCCGGCGATTCTGGCGGCCTTGCTGCTTGGCCAACTGCTGTATGTGCTGTTCCAGGCCCCGAGCGGTGCCTCCATCGGTCTGGTGACCGTGGATGCCAAGGCCGTCGGTATCGCCCTGTACGGTCCTTACCTGCTGGCCGTCGAACTGGCTTCGATGCTGCTGCTGGCTGCCCTGGTCGCTGCCTACCACCTGGGCCGCCATGACGCCAAGGAGCCTACCGTATGAGTGCGATTCCCATGGAGCACGGCCTGGCCCTGGCCGCCGTGCTGTTCAGCCTCGGCCTGATCGGCCTGATGGTGCGCCGTAACATCCTGTTTATCCTGATGAGCCTGGAAGTGATGATGAACGCCACCGCCCTGGCCTTCGTCGTCGCCGGTAGCCGCTGGGTGCAGGCTGACGGGCAGGTCATGTTTATTCTGGTGATCACCCTGGCCGCCGCCGAGGCCAGTATCGGCCTGGCGATCCTGCTGCAGCTGTATCGCCGTTTCCACACCCTCGATGTCGACGCTGCCAGCGAGATGCACGGATGAACCTTCTATTTTTGACGTGCCTGTTCCCGTTGCTGGGCTGGTTTCTGCTGGCCTTCTCCCGTGGTCGCTGGTCCGAGAACCTGTCCGCCCTGATCGGCGTTGGCTCGGTCGGCCTGTCGGCGCTGACCGCCGCCTGGATCATCGTCCAGTTCAACGTTGCACCACCCGAGGGTGGCGTGTTTACCCAGGTGCTGTGGCAGTGGATGAGCGTTGGCAGCTTCGCGCCGAGCTTCACCCTGTATCTGGATGGCCTGTCGCTGACCATGCTCGGCGTGGTTACCGGCGTTGGCTTCCTGATTCACCTGTTCGCCAGTTGGTACATGCGCGGGGAGGAGGGTTACTCACGCTTCTTCGCCTACACCAACCTGTTTATCTTCAGCATGCTGATGCTGGTGCTGGGCGATAACCTGCTGGTGCTGTACTTCGGCTGGGAAGGCGTAGGCCTGTGCTCGTACCTGCTGATCGGCTTCTACTTCAAGCACACGCCGAACGGCAATGCGGCGCTGAAGGCCTTTATCGTCACTCGCGTCGGCGACGTGTTTATGGCCATCGGCCTGTTTATCCTGTTCCTCCATCTCGGCACCCTGAATATCCAGGAGCTGATGGTGCTGGCACCGCAGAAGTACGTGGCAGGCGACAGCTGGTTGTGGATCGCCACCCTGATGCTGCTCGGTGGCGCGGTCGGTAAATCCGCCCAGCTGCCGCTGCAGACCTGGCTGGCCGACGCCATGGCCGGTCCGACTCCGGTTTCCGCTCTGATCCACGCGGCGACCATGGTCACCGCCGGTGTCTACCTGATCGCGCGGACCCATGGCCTGTTCCTGCTGACCCCGGAGATTCTCGAGCTGGTCGGCATAGTCGGCGGCGTGACCCTGGTGCTGGCCGGTTTCGCCGCGCTGGTGCAGACCGATATCAAGCGCATCCTCGCCTACTCGACCATGAGCCAGATCGGCTACATGTTCCTCGCCCTCGGCGTGGGTGCCTGGGACGCGGCGATCTTCCATCTGATGACCCACGCCTTCTTCAAGGCCCTGCTGTTCCTCGCCTCCGGTGCGGTGATCAACGCCTGCCACCACGAGCAGAACATCTTCAAGATGGGCGGTCTGTGGAAGAAACTGCCACTGGCCTACGCCAGCTTTATCGTCGGTGGCTCGGCCCTGGCGGCGTTGCCGCTGATCACCGCCGGTTTCTACTCCAAGGACGAGATCCTCTGGGAAGCCTTCGCCAGTGGTCACCAGTGGCTGCTGTACGCCGGCCTGGTCGGTGCCTTCCTGACCTCGATCTACACCTTCCGCCTGATCTTTATCGCCTTCCACGGCGAGCAGCAGACCGAGGCCCATGCCGGCCACGGCATCGCCCACTGGCTGCCGCTGAGCGTACTGATCGTGCTGTCGACCTTTATCGGTGCGCTGATCAGCCCGCCGCTGGCTGGCGTACTGCCGCAGAGCGTCGGCCATGCCGGCGGCGAAGCGCAGCACAGCCTGGAAATCGCCTCGGGCCTTATCGCCCTGAGCGGTATCGTGCTGGCGGCCTTGCTGTTCCTCGGCAAGCGGCGCTTTGCCACGGCCGTGGCGCAGAGCGCGCCGGGGCGTTTCCTGTCGGCCTGGTGGTTCGCCGCCTGGGGCTTCGACTGGCTCTATGACAAGTTGTTCGTGCAGCCGTACCTGCTGATCTGCCGACTGCTCGGGCGTGACCCGATCGACCGCAGCATCGGCCTGATCCCGCGTCTGGCCCGAGGCGGCAACGCCTTGCTGGCTCGCAGCGAGACCGGCCAGGTGCGCTGGTACGCCACATCGATTGCCGGGGGTGCCGTACTGGTGCTCGGCCTGCTGCTGATTCTGAATTAAGGAAAACCAACCGTCATGATTCTGCCCTGGCTAATCCTGATCCCCTTTATCGGCGGCCTGCTGTGCTGGCAGTTCGAGCGTTTCGGCAATACCCTGCCGCGCTGGATCGCCCTGCTGACCATGGGCCTGCTGTTCGGCCTGGGCCTGTGGCTGTGGTCCACCGGTGATTTCAGCCTGGCCCCCGCGCCAGGCGGCGATCCGGTCTGGGCCTCCGAGTTCAAGCTGCAGTGGATCGAGCGCTTCGGCATCAGCGTGCACCTGGCGCTGGACGGCCTGTCGGTACTGATGATCAGCCTCACCGGTCTGCTCGGTGTGCTCTCGGTGCTCTGCTCGTGGAACGAGATCCAGAACCGCGTCGGCTTCTTCCACCTCAACCTGATGTGGATTCTCGGCGGCGTGGTCGGTGTGTTCCTCGCCGTCGACCTGTTCCTGTTCTTCTTCTTCTGGGAAATGATGCTGGTGCCGATGTTCTTCCTCATCGCGCTCTGGGGTCACAGCGGCAGCGACGGCAAGACGCGCATCTACGCCGCCACCAAGTTCTTTATCTTCACCCAGGCCAGCGGCCTGATCATGCTGGTGGCGATTCTCGGCCTGGTGTTCGTGCACTTCGACCAGACCGGCGTGTTGACCTTCAACTACGCCGATTTGCTGAAAACCAAGATGAGCGCCGGCACCGAGTACGTCCTGATGCTCGGCTTCTTTATCGCCTTCGCGGTGAAGTTCCCGGTGGTGCCGTTTCACTCCTGGCTGCCGGACGCCCACGCTCAGGCCCCTACCGCCGGTTCCGTGGACCTGGCCGGTATCCTGTTGAAAACCGCCGCTTATGGCTTGATGCGCTTCGCTTTGCCACTGTTCCCCAATGCCTCGGCCGAATTCGCGCCGATCGCGCAGTGGCTCGGCGTGTTCGCCATCATCTACGGCGCGCTGCTGTCGTTCGCGCAGACCGATATCAAGCGCCTGGTGGCTTACTCCAGCGTGTCGCACATGGGCTTTGTGCTGATCGCCATCTACTCCGCCAGCGAAATCGCCCTGCAGGGCGCGGTGGTGCAGATGATGGCGCACGGTCTGTCTGCCGCGGCGCTGTTTATCCTCTGCGGCCAGCTCTACGAGCGTGTGCACACCCGTGACATGCGCGAGATGGGCGGGATCTGGGCGCGTATGCCCTGGTTGCCGGCTGTCAGCCTGTTCTTTGCGGCCGCTGCACTGGGCCTGCCGGGTACCGGCAACTTCGTCGGCGAGTTCCTGATTCTGATCGGCAGCTTCCAGAGCGCGCCGTGGGTCACCATCGTGGCCGCCACCGGCCTGGTGTTCGGTTCGGTGTACTCGCTGATCATGATCCACCGTGCCTACTTCGGTCCGGCCAAGGCGGATACCGCGCTGCCCGGCCTGAAACCACGCGAATTGAGTATGGTGCTGGGCCTGGCCGTGCTGCTGATCCTGCTTGGCGTCTACCCGCAGCCGGTGCTCGACACCTCGGCCGCCAGCATGCACGGCGTGCAGCAGTGGCTGGGTAGCGCTCTCAATCAACCTGTTTTGGCCCGGTAAGTAGCGTATGGAATTCACGACTCAACACTTTATCGCGCTGCTGCCGCTACTGATCACCAGCGCCACCGTCGTGGTGGTGATGCTGGCAATCGCCTGGAAGCGCAACCACGCCATGACCTTCGGGTTGTCGGTGCTGGGCCTTAACCTGGCGCTGCTGTCGCTGATCCCGGCGCTCGAGGTGACACCGCTGCAAGTGACGCCGCTGCTGCTGATCGACAACTTCGCCTGCTATTACATGGGCCTGGTGCTGGCTGCAACGCTGGCTTGCGTGACGCTGACCCACGCCTACCTGGGCGGCGAATCGGGCAAAGGCTACCCAGGCAACCGCGAAGAGCTGTACCTGCTGATGCTGCTGTCCGCTGCCGGCGGTCTGGTACTTGTTAGCGCGCAGCACCTGGCTGGGCTGTTTATTGGCCTGGAACTGCTGTCGGTGCCGACCTACGGCATGATTGCCTACGCCTTCTTCAACAAGCGTTCGCTGGAAGCCGGCATCAAGTACATGGTGCTGTCGGCCGCAGGTTCGGCCTTCCTGCTGTTCGGCATGGCCTTGCTCTACGCCGAATCCGGCAGCCTGAGCTTTGCCGGCATCGGTGCCAAGCTGGCGGCTGATGGCCTGCCGAGCATGCTCGCGCAGCTTGGTATCGGCATGATGCTGATCGGCCTGGCCTTCAAGCTGTCGCTGGTGCCGTTCCACCTGTGGACCCCGGACGTCTACGAAGGCGCGCCGGCGCCGGTCGCCGCCTTCCTCGCTACCGCCAGCAAGGTCGCGGTGTTTGCCGTACTGCTGCGTCTGTATCAGATCTCGCCGGTGACCGCTGGCGGCTGGCTGAGCGAGCTGCTGACGGTGATCGCCATCGCCTCGATCCTCTTCGGGAACCTGCTGGCGCTGCTGCAGAGCAACCTCAAGCGCCTGCTCGGTTACTCGTCGATCGCCCACTTCGGCTACCTGCTGGTGGCGCTGATCGCCAGCAAGGGCCTGGCCGTGGAAGCGGTCGGCGTATACCTGGCCACCTACGTGCTGACCAGCCTCGGTGCGTTCGGCGTGATCACCCTGATGTCGACGCCGTACAGTGGTCGTGACTGCGATGCTCTGTACGAATACCGTGGGCTGTTCTGGCGGCGGCCGTACCTGACCGCTGTGCTGACCGTGATGATGCTGTCGCTGGCCGGCATTCCGCTGACCGCCGGCTTTATCGGCAAGTTCTACGTGGTCGCTGCCGGTGTGCAATCGCAGCAGTGGTGGCTGCTTGGCGCGCTGGTCATCGGCAGCGCTGTCGGCGTGTTCTACTACCTGCGGGTGATGGTCACTCTGTACATGGTCGAACCCAACCTGCGTCGCCACGACGCAGACATGCACTGGGCCCAACGCGCCGGCGGCATCATGCTGGTGTTCGTCTCGCTGCTGGCGTTCTTCCTCGGCGTTTATCCGCAGCCGTTGCTGGAGCTGGTGCAGCAGGCCGGCTTGATGCCGCTGTAAGCCAGGCCGCTTTTACAGGCACGGTCTACGCGGCCGTGCCTGCGCCGCGATCCCAATATCTCAGCACCACTGCCCGGCAGCCCTTGTCGCGCTGCGGTGCTGATGCTGTTCCTCTTCTAGTCCACGCATGATGTTCTCGCAGATGTTTTGTCCGCTGTCGGCTTATCGCAGCCGTATCTAAGCATTTCTGGTATCAGCCGCTGTCTTGTTCAGCCGCTGAACCTGTCTGTTGCTACTCCTCCCACGTGGATAAACGGGCAAGAAAAAGGCCGCGTCCTTGCGGAGGCGGCCTTGGCGTGTTGCGGCTCTAGCGCCGGTTCAGTTGCGTTCCAGGGCGTAGATAAAGGAGGTGACGATCACCACGCTGCCGTTCTTCAGCACTTCGGCGGGCGGCAGCGGCAGCGGCTGGGCGCGGCGGATCATCTGCAGGGTGGCATGATCCAGCGATGAGCTGCCGGAGCGGCCGACCAGCGAATGCGAGACGACCTTGCCCTTGGCATCTACGACGAAACGCAGCCGGGTTGCGCCTTCGATGCCGCGACGACGGGCGTCATCCGGGTAGCGCTTGTGCTTGGCCAGGTGGCTGAGCAAGCGGCTCTGCCAGCTGACTTCGGCTGCGCTAGGCGCGCTGCTGGCGGCGGGTTGCGGTGCCGCTGGCTTGTCTTCGGCCTTGCTGACCAACTCGGCCGGCGCGTCATTCGGCGCTTCTTCGGCGGGCTTGACCACCGGCTCGACCGGTTTGGGCGGCTGTGGCCGTGGTTTCGGCTTGGGTTTTGGCTTGGGCGGGGTAAGCGCCAGACGCGGCTTGGGCGCTTCTACCAGCTTGGGCAGTGGCTCGGGTTCTTCCGGTTGCACCACTTGCGGTGCAACCGGCTTGGCGGCGGCCGGCACCGGCAGTGGTGCCAGCTCGACCAGCATGGCCGCCGGTGGAACTTCCTCGATAACCGGCGGCTGCCAGTAGAGTGCCCAGAAGAACAGCGCGGCATGCAGGCCTACGACCAGCGCCAAACTGATAGCCCAGAAGGGCAGGCGACGCGATGCGGTCATTGCGCGCTAACCGATTCTAGGCCCACCAGGCCGATCTTCAGGTAGCCGGCGCTGCGCAGGTTATCCATCACTTCCATCAGCGAGGCGTAATCGACGGTTTTATCGCCACGGACGAAGATGGTCTTCTCCTTGTCGCCGTTGGTGCGTTTGTCCAGGGCGCCGCCGAGCTGGGCCTGAGCAACCGGATCGTTGTCCAGGTGCAGGCTCTTGTCTTCCTTGATGCTCAGGTAGATCGGCTTGTCCGGGCGCGGTGCTGGCTTGGCACTGGAGGCAGGCAGGTCGATCTTGATATCGACGGTGGACAGCGGTGCGGCGACCATAAAGATGATCAGCAGCACCAGCATCACGTCGATAAAGGGGGTGACGTTGATCTCATGACTCTCTTGCAGGTCATCGCCACCGTCGTTCAGATGCAGGCCCATGTTCTCAGACCACCTTGACCACGTGGGGTTGCTGTGACTGGCGCTCGTTGCTCGGCACTTGGTCGAGATCGCGGCTGACCAGCAGCAGTACGTGGGCGGAAGCGTCCGCCACCTGGGCGCGGTAGCCGGTGATGGAGCGGGCGAAGACGTTGTAGATGATCACGGCCGGAATCGCCGCAACCAGGCCCAGTGCAGTGGCCAGCAGGGCTTCGGCGATGCCTGGGGCGACCACGGCGAGGTTGGTGGTCTGCGATTTGGCGATGCCGATAAAGCTGTTCATGATGCCCCATACGGTGCCGAACAGGCCGACGAATGGCGCGGTAGAGCCGATGCTGGCGAGTACGCCGGTACCGTGGCTCATCTGCCGGCCAGTGGCAGCAACCAGACGCTCCAGGCGGAAGCTGACGCGTTCCTTGATGCCGTCTTTTTCCCGGCAGCCGCTGGACAGTGCCAGTTCTTCGCGGGCGTCTTCGATCAGGTGGGTGCTCAGGCTGTTAGTGCCGCGGGTTTGCTCGGCGGCCTGGCGCAGGGTGCGTGCGGTCTTCAGTGCAGGCAGTTCGCGTTGCAGGCGACGACGGGCGCTGATCAGCTCGATGCTCTTGGCCAGCCAGATGGTCCAGGTCAGGATCGAAGCCAGGACCAGACCGATCATCACGCTCTTCACCACGATATCGGCGTTCTGGTACATGCCCCAGGGCGACAGGTCATGCATCAGATCGCTTTCTGCAGCGAGCTCTGGCGCTGCCGGGGCTTGCAGGGCGCTGATAAGCTTTTGTGCGTCTTCAGCGTTGATGTTGTTTTCGGTCATGTACTGCTGCTGAGTCGCGCTGATCTGCTCAGGCGTGGCTTGCTCGCCGAGGGCGGCCATTTTCGCGCGCAGGGCAACCAGCTCAGGTGCTTCGGCAACCGGCGCGGTAGACTGTTCGGCAACAGCCGGGGCGGTCTGCAGCGAGGCTGCTGTGGCAGCGGGCGGAGTCGCAGGAGGCGTTGCGGGTTCATTGGCGAAGCTGCTGACCGGCAGCAGCAGGCTGAGAACAAGGGTACCGAGCGCGGCGAAGGCACGGGCTCGTGACGCTGGAGTTGGCTGAGCGCTGGAGGCGATAGAGTGCATGCTGGCGGACCTGAAATGGGAAGAGCTTGACCACGGCTTGCTCGGCCATGGCATCGAAGATACAAATATTATTGCAAATAATTCTTGTTTGGCACAATGCCAATGTAACTTTATTGCATTTGGCCGCCCTGGCCGCGACTGTTCGTGAGGTGTTGCTGATGTCTGTTGCTCGTACGTTGTTGGTCGCCGGCTGCGGTGATGTGGGTGGTCGCCTGGCCACGCAAATGCTCGCGGTGGGCTGGCGCACCTATGGCCTGCGGCGCACGGTCGCAGAGCTGCCGGTCGGTGTACTGGCGGTTGCTGGTGATTTGCAGCAGTCGATCTGTCCGCCGCAATGGCCGCAGGAGCCACTGGATTACCTGGTGTACTGCGCCGCCGCGACGAGCCATGACGAGGCCGGCTACCGGGCTGCCTATGTCGATGGCCTGCGCAACGTGCTGGCCTGGCTGGCGCAGCACGGGCAAACACCCAAGCGTCTGCTGTTTGTCTCCAGCAGCGGGGTGTATGGCCAGCAGGGTGGCGAGTGGATCGACGAAACCTCTGCCGCCGAGGCCACGGGTTATTCCGGGCGCATCATGCTCGAAGCCGAGCAACTGGCGCTGAACAGTGGGGTTGCCGCCAGCGTGGTGCGTCTGACCGGAATTTACGGGCCAGGCCGCGAGTGGCTGCTGACCCAGGTGCGCCAGGGATATCGGGTGGTCAGTGAGCCGCCGCTCTACGGCAACCGCATCCATGCCGACGATGCCGCGGGGTTGCTGGCGTTTCTGCTACAGGCTGATGCGCGTGGGGTGGCGCTGGATGACTGCTATATCGGTGTGGATGACCAGCCGGCGGCGCTGCATGAGGTGGTGGCCTGGCTGCGTGAGCAGCTGGGCGTCAGTCATTGGAGCGAGCAGTCGACGGTGCGCCGTTCCGGCAGCAAGCGTTGCAGCAATGCGCGGGCGCGTGCAATGGGCTGGCAGCCGCAGTATCCGAGCTACCGTGAGGGCTATGCCGCGATCTTGGCTGGAGATGCCTAGCGGGCTGCTGAATGGCTACTTTCGTTCTAGCAACCAGCGTTGCTGGCCTTTGCTGTAGTCGGGCATCTCGTCGATCTGCGCGCGGTTGAGTGCTTCGAAAATGCGCATCTGCTCGCCTTCACGCTCAAACAGCCAGGTCTGCCCCTGTTCGCCCAGTTGCAGCCAGATGCTGTCGAATTCACCGCTCATGGCCGCACAGTCGCCGGCCAGGCACAGCGCATAGCGTTCGGCGCCTGGCATACCTTGCAGTGTGCCGTCGGGCTGGAACAGCACCAGGCCACCTTCGCCAAGCCCTTCCTTGATCAGCCAGGTGCCGCCTAGGTAGGCGCTGTAAAGTGCATGCTCGAAACTGCTGCCGGGTGGCGGCGGCGTGCTGATTGCGGCCGCGCGAGTAAAGCGCTGCTCCGGCCAGGTGTCGCTCTGCGCCTGGATCAGTTCGGCTTTACTGAGGCTCAGCCATTCCTGATAGTCGCCGTAGAAGTGCACGCGGTAGCGGCCGTCCTGTGCTTGCGTCAGGTTGCCTTCGCCACGCTCGAAGCCATTGCTGAAACTGGCCAGCTGGCGTTGGCTATCGATCTGCCATTCAAGGTTGGGGCCGTAGGCGAGCAAAGCCTCACGCAGGTTGCCGCCCTCGACTGCGGCGTCGATGGCCGCCTGGTTGATCCAGGTGCCGGCCGGGTCTTGCACTGGGCTGGCGCAGCCGCTGAGCAGGCCGGTGGTGATCAGGACAGCGAGCAGGCGACGCATGGGCGTTTCCTTGAGAGGCGAGGGCGGGGCGCAGGCCCCGCCGAGAGGCTTATTCGAGAACCAGAATAGCGTCCATTTCGACCTGCGAGCCGCGTGGCAGGGCGGCTACGCCGATGGCGGCGCGGGCTGGGTAAGGCTGCTCGAAGTAACGGCCCATGACTTCATTGACCTTGGCGAAGTGCGACAGGTCGGTGAGGAAGATGTTCAGTTTGACGATGTCCTTGAACGAACCGCCAGCCGCTTCGGCCACGGCCTTGAGGTTCTCGAACACCTGCACGGTCTGCGCTTCGAAACCTTCCACCAGCTCCATGGTTTTCGGATCCAAAGGGATCTGCCCGGACATGTAGACGGTGTTGCCAGCCTTGATCGCCTGGGAGTAGGTGCCGATGGCGGCCGGGGCTTTGTCGCTAGTGATGACGCTCTTGCTCATGATGAGCTCCTTGTTATTGATCGGGTTGCGCGGCAGGGCTGCCGCGGCATAAAGGCTTCAGGCGCGTGCGCGGGTGATGCGGATCACTCCGGTGAGGGCGCGCAGCTTCTTGATCACGCGGGCCAGGTGCACGCGGTCATGCACGCTGACCACCAGTTGGACCACGCTGATACGGCCGTCGCGTTCGTCCATGCTGATCTTCTCGATATTGCCATCGGCGGCATTCACGCTGCCGGCGAGCAGGGCGATCAGGCCGCGCTGGTGTTCCAGCTCGACGCGCAGTTCAACATTGAACTCGCCGGTAACGTCCTTGGCCCAGGACAGCTGGATGCATTTTTCCGGGTTGTGGCGGATTTCGCCGATGTTCTTACAGCTGTCCAGGTGCACCACCATGCCCTTACCGGCGGACAGGTGACCGACAATCGGGTCGCCGGGAATCGGTGTGCAGCACTTGGCGTAGCTCAGCACCAGGCCTTCGGTGCCGCGAATCGCCAGCGGGCCTTCGCTGCTCGGCAGGGCTTCGCCGCTGTCGCTGAGCAGGCGGCGCGCCACCACATAGGCCATGCGGTTGCCCAGGCCGATGTCTTCGAGCAGGTCTTCCAGCAGCTCCAGGCGGTATTCGGCGAGTACGGCTTGCACGCGCTCGGGAGCGAGCTTGTCGACGCGGCTACTGAACCCAGCCAATACCTTGTTCAGCAGGCGTTCGCCGAGGCTGATGGATTCCGAGCGACGCTGCAGTTTCAGCGCGTGGCGAATGTGCGTGCGCGCCTTGCCGGTGACCACGAAGTTGAGCCAGGCAGGATTCGGCCGTGCGCCGGGAGCGGTGACGATTTCTACCGTCGAGCCACTTTCCAGGGCTTGCGACAGCGGGGCCAGGCGGCGATTGATGCGGCAGGCGATACAGGTGTTGCCGACGTCGGTGTGCACCGCATAGGCAAAGTCGACCGCCGTGGAGCCTTTCGGCAGCTCCATGATGCGGCCCTTGGGCGTGAACACGTAGACCTCGTCGGGGAACAGGTCGATCTTCACGCTCTCGATAAACTCCAGCGAGTTGCCGGCGCGTTGCTGCATTTCCAGCACGCCCTTGACCCACTGGCGTGCGCGGGCGTGGCTGCCCTTGGGCTGGTCTTCTTCGTTGGATTTGTACAGCCAGTGCGCGGCAATGCCGTTGTTGGCCAGCTCTTCCATCTCGCGGGTACGGATCTGAATCTCGATCGGTACGCCGTGCATGCCGAACAATGTGGTGTGCAGCGACTGGTAGCCGTTGGCCTTGGGGATCGCGATGTAATCCTTGAAACGGCCGGGCAGGGGCTTGTACAGGTTGTGCACGGCACCGAGCACGCGGTAGCAGGTGTCGACCTTGTCGACGATGATGCGGAAGGCGTAGACGTCCATGATCTCGTTGAACGCCCGGCGCTTGCCGCGCATCTTCTGATAGATGCCGTAGAGGTGCTTTTCGCGGCCCATCACCTCGCCTTCCATGCCCTCGCGAGCCAGGCAATGGCTGATCGACTCCTCGATCTTGTTGACGATTTCCTTGCGGTTGCCGCGGGCGCGCTTGACTGCAGTGCGGATGCGCTCGGAGCGCATCGGGTGCATGGCCTTGAAGCCCAGGTCCTCGAACTCGATGCGCATGCTGTGCATGCCCAGGCGGTTGGCGATCGGGGCGTAGATTTCCAGGGTTTCCTTGGCGATGCGCCGGCGCTTTTCGCCGGACAGCACTTCCAGGGTGCGCATGTTGTGCAGGCGGTCGGCCAGTTTGACCAGAATCACGCGGATATCGCGGGCCATGGCCATGGCCATCTTCTGGAAGTTCTCGGCCTGGGCCTCGGCCTTGGTCTCGAAGTTCATCTGGGTCAGTTTGCTGACCCCATCGACTAACTCGGCCACGGATTCGCCGAACTGCGCGTCCAGAGCTTCCTTGGCAATACCGGTGTCTTCGATCACGTCATGCAGCATCGCGGCCATCAGGCTCTGATGGTCCATGTGCATGTCCGCCAGGATGCTCGCCACCGCCAGGGGATGGGTGACGTAGGCTTCGCCGCTGCGGCGGCGTTGGCCGTCGTGGGCTTGTTCGGCGTAGAAGTAAGCGCGGCGAACCAGATTGACCTGGTCGCCGTCGAGGTAGGTCGAAAGTCTGTCGGCGAGGGCGTCTATGCTCGGCATGGGCGCTCCCCTTGCCGATTCAGATGACCTTGCGCCTGACGACGTCGACCCGGCATAGGCTTACAGAGGCTCGTTAGCCTCTTCCTCGAATGCTGCAAACAGTGGCTCTTCTTCGACGATTTCGTCTTGGGCGATGACGTCGTAGCTCATCAGGCCAGCGGCGATTTCACGCAGCGCGACTACGGTCGGCTTGTCATTTTCCCAAGCCAGCTTCGGCTCTTTGCCACCGGTAGCCAGTTGGCGCGAGCGCTTGGTAGCGAGCATGACCAGCTCAAAGCGGTTATCAACGTGATCCAGGCAATCTTCGACGGTAACGCGGGCCATGGTGTTCCTCGTAGCAAATGCGTAGTAGAGCTGGGCCCAAATGGGCGAGCGGACTGGATAGTCTAAAAAATCACCAGCATTAAGGGAAGCTTTGATTTGCCGCCGGGCGATAAGTCAGACCAGTAACTCGCTGAGCAAACCGCTGTGGCGTTGCTGTTGTGGGCCTTGTAGCAGCTGATTGGCGCGGAAAATCGCCTTCAGATCGCTCAAGGCGTGCGAGAAGTCATCGTTGATCAGCAAGTAGTCGTATTCGACGTAGTGGCTCATCTCGCTGACGGCTTCACGCATGCGCCGCTCGATGATCTCGCCGCTGTCCTGGCCGCGGTTGGTCAGGCGGTGGCGCAGGGCTTCCAGGGTCGGCGGCAGGATAAAGATCGATTTTGACTGCGGCATCAGGCGGCGCACCTGCTGAGCGCCTTGCCAGTCGATCTCCAGAATCAGGTCGATGCCTTCAGCCAGGGTTTTCTCTAGCGAGCGCTGCGAGGTGCCGTAATAGTTGTCAAACACCTGGGCGTGTTCAAGGAACTCGCTCTGTTCAAGCATGGCGGTGAACTGCGAGTGATCGACGAAGTGGTAGTGCACACCGTCCACCTCACCCGGGCGCATGGCGCGCGTGGTGTGTGACACCGACACGCGGATGTGTGCTTCGCTGTCGATCAGCGCTTTGACCAGGCTGCTTTTGCCTGCGCCCGAGGGGGCGGAAATAATGTAGAGCGTGCCGCTGGTGGCCATGTGCGTGTCCTGTATTTCCGTGGGTAAAGCCTAGCAGTGGCTTACTCGATGTTCTGCACTTGTTCGCGCATCTGCTCGATCAAGACTTTCAAGTTGACGGCGGCTTGGGTGCTACGGGTGTCGAAGGCCTTGGAACCGAGGGTGTTGGCTTCGCGGTTGAGTTCCTGCATCAGGAAGTCCAGGCGGCGGCCTGCCTGTCCGCCGGTTTTCAGCACGCGACGCACTTCGCTGACATGGGTGCTGAGGCGATCCAGCTCTTCGGCGACATCGCTTTTCTGCGCGAGGATTACCAGCTCTTGCTCCAGGCGCTGCGGGTCGAGTTCGGCCTGCATCTCGGCGCAGCGGTCGAGAATCTTTTGCCGCTGGCCGGCAAGCATCTGCGGCACCAGTTCGCGCAGGGCGACTACTTGTTCGAGGATGCTGTCCAGACGCTCATTGAGCAGTTTGGCCAGTTCGCTACCTTCGCGTTCGCGGCCGTTTTTCAGTTCGTTCAGCGCCTCGGTGAACAGGCTCAGAGCGCTCTGATTCAATGCTTGAGGGTCAGCGGCATCGGCCACCAGTACCCCGGGCCAGCCGAGCACTTCCAGCGGGTTGAGTGCGGCGGGCTGTTTGATCAGGCCAGCCACGCTTTCGGCGGCGGCGACCAGTTGTGCGGCGCGCTCCAGATCGACTTGCAGAGCTTTGCCGGCATTGTCGTCGCTAAAGCGCAGGGTGCATTCGACTTTGCCGCGCGACAGGCCGTTGCGCAGCGCTTCGCGCACTGCGCCTTCGAGGTCGCGGAAGCTTTCTGGCAGGCGCAGGTGAGGTTCCAGGTAGCGATGGTTGACCGAGCGCAGCTCCCAGCTCAGGGTGCTGTTGGCACCGGCCTGCTCGGCGCGGGCGAAGGCAGTCATGCTGTGAATCATGGGGCAAACCTCGCGAAAAATCGGAACGAAAGGCGCAGGATTGTAGCGCAGTGCGTCGGGCGCTCCCAATTCGGCATACCGCCACGGGCTTACGGCCCTATAATGCCGAGCAGATTTTTTATTCAGAGCAGGTATTCCTAAATGAAACGTCCCAGTGGCCGCGCCGCCGATCAGTTGCGCTCGATTCGCATCACCCGCAACTACACCAAGCATGCCGAGGGTTCGGTGCTGGTGGAGTTTGGCGATACCAAAGTGATTTGCACGGTCAGTGTCGAGTCGGGCGTACCGCGTTTTCTCAAAGGCCAGGGCCAGGGTTGGCTGACCGCCGAGTACGGCATGCTGCCGCGCGCCACCGGCGACCGTAACCAGCGTGAAGCCAGTCGTGGCAAGCAGGGCGGCCGCACCCTGGAAATCCAGCGCCTGATCGGCCGTTCGCTGCGCGCCGCGCTGGATATGTCCAAGCTGGGCGAGAACACCCTGTACGTCGACTGCGATGTGATCCAGGCTGACGGCGGCACCCGCACCGCGTCCATCACTGGTGCCATGGTGGCGCTGGTCGATGCGCTAAAAGTGATCAAGAAGCGTGGCGGCCTGAAAGGCGGCGACCCGCTCAAGCAGATGATCGCTGCGGTATCGGTAGGCATGTACCAGGGCGAGCCGGTGCTGGATCTGGATTACCTGGAAGATTCCGCCGCCGAGACCGACCTCAACGTGGTGATGACCAGCACCGGTGGCTTTATCGAGGTGCAGGGCACCGCCGAAGGCGCGCCGTTCCAGCCGGCTGAGCTGAATGCCATGCTGGCGTTGGCGCAGAAAGGCATGACTGAGCTGTTCGAGCTGCAACAAGCGGCTCTGGCTGACTGATTGAGCTTTACTAAAAGAAGCCCATCACGCAAGGAGAAGCACCATGAGCGACGAGTCCCAAGCGCCACAGCCGGTTCCCGGTCCTGAAGCCCGCCAGTGGGCCATGTTCTGCCACTTCGCCGCCTTTCTCGGGCTGGTGATTCCCTTCGGCAACCTGCTTGGGCCGTTGATCGTCTGGCAGATCAAGAAGGACCTCGATCCGTTCGTCGATGCTCAGGGCAAGGAAGCGCTGAACTTCCAGATCAGCGTGGCCCTGGCCGCGCTGCTGTGCTTCCTGTTGATGGTCGTCGTGGTGGGCTTCCCGCTGCTGGTGCTGGTCAGCATCGCAGCGCTGGTGCTGACTATTATTGGCGGGATCAAGGCTAATGAAGGCCAGGCCTATCGTTATCCCTTCGCCTGGCGCTTGGTGAAGTAAGCGTTTCGCAGATGTAAAAAAGCCGGCAGATCGCCGGCTTTTTTCTGCCTGTTGTTCAGGCTATACGCTGAGAATCCAGTCGTAATCGACGATCAGCGGCGCGTGCTGCGAGAAGCGCGGCTGACGCGGCAGGCGGGCGCTGCGGATGCTGCGGCGCATGCCGGGCGTCAGCAGTTGGTAGTCGAAGCGATAGCCGAGGTTGAGCTGTTCGGCCTGCTCGCTGTCCGGCCACCAGCTGAACTGGTCGCCTTCGCGGCTGACTTCGCGCAGTGCATCGACATAGCCCATGGTGCCGATCACTTCGTCCAGCCAGGCACGTTCCGGTGCAAGGAAACCAGGTGATTGCTGGCAGTCGCGCCAGTTTTTCACGTCGAGCTTCTGGTGCGCCACGTAGAACGAGCCGCAATAGATGTACTCGCGGCGCTTGCGGCGCTGCTTGTCCAAATAATGGGTGAAGTCGTCCATAAACTTGAATTTTTGATTCAAGCTCTCATCACCCTGCTGCCCCGAAGGCATCAGCATGGTGGCAATACTTACTTTGTCGAAATCGGCCTGCAGGTAGCGCCCATAGCGATCGGCCATTTCAAAGCCGAGGCCGCTGATTACCGCCTTGGGTTGCAACCGCGAATACAGCGCCACGCCACCTTGGCTGGGCACTTCTGCATCGCAGGCATAGAGGAAATAGCCATCCAGTTGGAGGGCTTGGTCGTCCAGTTCAAAGGCGGAGGCGCGGGTGTCCTGCAGGCAGATGACGTCGGCATTCTGTGCTTGCAGCCAACTGAGCAAACCGCGCTCGACTGCCGCATGAATACCATTCACGTTCACACTGATGATCCGCATAAATGGCCCCCAAAATCACGTGCGTGTATGATACCCGAGCTCACCTCTATTAGCTAAATTACCTAGTAAATCCGTGCCGTCCGGGACTTTTCCATGCAAGCGTATCAACGCGATTTCATCCGTTTTGCCATCGAGCGTGGGGTTCTGCGCTTTGGCCAGTTCACCCTCAAATCCGGGCGTATCAGTCCTTATTTCTTCAATGCCGGGCTGTTTGACAGCGGTTTGGCCCTGGCTCAGCTCGGGCGTTTCTATGCGGCGGCGATAGTCGACAGCGGCATCGACTTCGATGTGCTGTTTGGCCCTGCCTACAAAGGCATTCCGCTGGCGGCGACCAGCGCCGTGGCGTTGGCTGAGCATCATCAGCGCGACATGCCCTGGTGTTTCAACCGTAAGGAAGCCAAGGATCACGGCGAGGGCGGCACCCTGGTCGGCGCGCCGCTGGCGGGCAAGGTGTTGATCATCGATGACGTGATCACCGCCGGTACGGCGATCCGTGAAGTGATGCAGATCATCCAGGCCCAGGGTGCGCAGGCCGCGGGCGTGCTGATCGCGTTGAACCGTCAGGAGCGCGGCAAGGGCGAGCTTTCGGCGATCCAGGAAGTCGAGCGCGACTACGGCATGCCGGTGGTGAGCATTGTGTCACTCGAGCAGGTGCTGGAATATCTGGCAGAGGATGCTGAACTCAAGCAGTATCTGCCAGCGGTAGAAGCCTACCGCGCCGAATACGGAATCTAACCTGCCGATAAGGTGCTGTATCGATGCGTAGACCTGCCTTGACCTGCTGTTCGCTGTTGCTTGGCCTATTGCTGCCGGTTGTGGCGGGTGCGGCTGAGCTGTACCGCTATGTCGATGACAAGGGCACCACGGTGCTCAGCCGTCAGGGCGTGCCGCCGGAATTCATCGCCAAGGGCTATGAAGTGCTCAACGACCAGGGCCGGGTGGTCAAGGTCATTCCGCCGGCCCCGAGTGCCGAGGAGATGAAGCGCCTGCTGGCCGACAAGGCCCGCGCCAGCACCGATGCGCAGTTGTTGCGCCTGTACAGCACGCCGGAAGACGTTGACCGCGCGCGTGAGCGCAAGCTGAGTGAATTGGATGGTCTGATTGGTGTGGCGCGCGGTAACTTGCAGTCGGTGCGTACGCAGCAGGCTAACCTGCAGAGCCAGGCCGCCGATCACGAGCGTGCAGGGCGTGCGGTGCCGGCGCACCTGCTGGCGCAGATCGACAACCAGAAGGCCGAGCAGGAGCGCCTGAATAGCGATATTGAACGCTATCAGGCGGCCCGCAAAGAAGCCGATAGCAGCTTCGATGCGGATCGTGATCGGCTTGCCGAGCTGTTGAACCGGCGTCAGTGAGTCATTGCTGCGGCGCGCAGCGCTCATAACCCTGAATCTTCAAACGTAGCCATTCGGGCAGCGGGCTGCTGGTGCGGCTGGCGCTGTCGGCATGCACGTACACCACTTCGCCACTGGTCAACGGCTGTTCGCCGCGCCAGATACCCAAGGCAAATGTCAGGCTGGAACGCCCCAGGCGGGCGACCCGGATGCCAATCTGCAGCTCATCATCGAAGCGCGCCGGGGCCAGGTATTCGAGCAGCGTCTTGATCGCGAAGAAATCCCCGCCATCACGGCTCAGGTCGCCCGGATAGCGGATGCCCAGCGCGCGAAAGTATTCGGTGATGGCGACATCGGCATAGGTCAGGTAATGCCCATTGAAGACGATGCTCTGCGGATCGACCTCGGCCCAGCGCACGCGCAGGCTGTGGAAAAAGCGGAAGGCTTCGCGCGACGGTGCGGTTGGCATGGGATAAGCCTCTGGTTGGCCGTGTGGGAGGCCTGAGCATCAGGGCTGACGCGTTGCACGGCAAGGCGTTGAGCGGTCGATCAGGCACCTGAATCAGCCAGGATTACCCGGCTGATTTGCTTATGGATGCTTAGAACCTATTTAGGATCTTGCGAGCTAGAGGCCTACAAGGCGAAAACAGGCGAGGAAGCGGAGTTTACTGATGTAAATGAGCATTCCGAGCCTGTTTTTAACGCAGTAGGGTCGACGCGCAGCAGATCGTAAACAGGTTCTTAGTGACGTTTGCGGTTGCAGATCAGGGTGCCGACGCCGCTGTCGGTGAAGATTTCCAGCAGCACCGCGTTTGGCACCCGGCCATCGATGATGTGCGCGCTGGTCACGCCGCCTTGCACGGCTTCCAGGGCGCAGCGGATCTTCGGCAGCATGCCGCCGTAGATGGTGCCATCGGCGATCAGGCCGTCGACCTGTTCGGTGGTCAGGCCGGTGAGTACCTGGCCTTGTTTGTCCATCAGGCCGGCGATATTGGTCAGTAGCATCAGCTTTTCGGCTTTCAGCGCTTCGGCGACCTTGCCGGCGACTAGGTCGGCGTTGATGTTGTAGGACTCGCCATCCGGGCCGACACCAATCGGCGCGATCACTGGAATAAAGTCGCCTTTGACCAGCATGTTCAGCAGGTCGGTGTTGACCCCGGTGACTTCACCGACATGGCCGATATCGATGATTTCCGGCTGAGTCATTTCCGGCGTCTGCCGAGTAACCTGCAGCTTCTTCGCGCGGATCAGTTGCGCATCCTTGCCGGTCAGGCCGATGGCGCTGCCGCCGTGCTGGTTGATCAGGTTGACGATGCTCTTGTTGACCTGGCCGCCGAGAACCATTTCCACCACGTCCATGGTGGCGGTGTCGGTGACGCGCATGCCGTCGACAAAGTGGCTTTCGATGGAGAGGCGCTTGAGCAGGTCGCCGATTTGCGGGCCGCCGCCGTGCACAACCACCGGGTTGATGCCGACGGCCTTCATCAGCACGATGTCGCGGGCGAAGCCTTGCTTGAGCTCTTCGCTTTCCATGGCGTTGCCGCCGTACTTGATCACCAGGGTCTTGCCGACAAACCGGCGGATATACGGCAGTGCTTCGGACAGTACCTTGGCGACATTGGTGGCGGCATCACGTTCGAGGGTCATGCAGGGCTCCAGTAGAAAATTCGCGATTCAATCAAAACGGCAGGTCGAGATCAGGTACGACGCTGTACAGCTGGGCGCGGAACACTTCCTTGATCCGTTCGAGTTCCTGTTCGGTTTCCGCCTCGAAGCGCAGCACCAGCACCGGCGTGGTGTTGGAGGCGCGTACCAGGCCCCAGCCTTTGGGGTAGTCGACGCGCACGCCATCGAGGTTGGTGATATTGCCTTCGCCCCACACGCCGTCGCGTTGCAGGCGTTCGATGATGCTGAACTTGCTCTGCTCGGTGACTTCGATATTGATCTCCGGGGTGGAGATATCGTTGGGGAAGGCGCTGAACACATGCTCGGCGTCGCGGCGGTCCTGGCTGAGAATTTCCAGCAGGCGGGCGGCGGCGTAGATGCCGTCGTCGAAGCCGAACCAGCGCTCCTTGAAGAAGATATGCCCGCTCATTTCGCCGGCCAGCAGCGCGCCGGTTTCCTTCATCTTCTTCTTGATCAGCGAGTGGCCGGTCTTCCACATCACCGGGCGGCCGCCGTAGCCGCTGATCAGTGGGGTCAGGCGGCGGGTGCATTTGACGTCGAAGATGATGTCGGCACCAGGGTTGCGCGATACCACATCCTTGGCGAACAGCATCAACAGGCGGTCCGGGTAGACGATGGTGCCGGTGTTGGTCACCACGCCGACACGGTCGCCGTCACCGTCGAAGGCCAGGCCGATATCGGCTTTCTCGCTTTTTACCTTGGCGATCAGGTCGGCCAGATTCTCTGGCTTGCCGGGGTCGGGGTGGTGGTTGGGGAAGTTGCCGTCGACTTCGCAGTACAGCGGAATCACCGAGCAACCCAGCGCCTCGATCAGCTGTGGGGCGATAACTCCGGCCACACCGTTGCCGCAATCGACCACCACGCGCATGGGCTTGGCCATGGCGATGTCGTCGCGGATTTGCTTGAAGTAGCGCTCCAGCACATCAACCTGCTCGACCGTGCCGACACCAGTGGCCAGGTCGTTGCTGTCGATGCGGGTTTTCAGCGCCTGGATCTGTTCGTTGGCCAGGGTGTCGCCGGCGATGACGATCTTGAAGCCGTTGTAGTCCGCCGGGTTATGGCTGCCGGTGAGCATCACCGCCGATTTGCCGGTGAGAATATGTCCGGCGTAATACACCACTGGGGTCGGCACCATGCCGACATCGCTGACCGTGCAGCCGCAGTCGAGCAGGCCCTGGATCAGTTGTTGTGCCAGCTCCGGGCCGGACAGGCGGCCATCGCGGCCCACGGCAACGTTCGGTTCACCCTGGGCCAGGCTCTGCGAGCCGATGGCGCGGCCGATCCAGTAGGCGGTTTCGCCATTCAGGGTGCGACCGACCACGCCGCGAATATCGTAGGCGCGGAAGATGTCGGCCGGCAGCTGGGGCACGCTCGGCTTCACCGGCGCGGGGGCGGGCTCATCGAGGCCGAGCAGGTCCTGGTCTTCGTCGAGGATGTCGATATCGAGGATATCGGTGTCCTGGAACAGCGGGTCGACCATGGATGCCGCCTGGGCCTGCATGGCGCTGGCCCGCTCGGGGCTGTCGGCGGGTGCCACAGCGACCTGTTCGGTGGCCCTGCGCGGCAGGCGGGCGAGGGTCTGGGCGAGGATGTCGAGGGCTGGTAGGCGCAGGCTGAAGGCTTTTACCGCCTTGCCGGCGGAGAGTTCCTTGACCAGCTGGCCGAGTTGCAGCACGTCATCGCGCAGCTGGTGTTGCAGGGTGCTGTTGAGCAGGTACAGACCGACCAGGGCCCCGGCCAGGGCAATCAGCCCAGCGATGGCCAGCAACAGCGGCGAGAACACCGAGTCGGTCAGCGATGGGCCGGGGGTGAAGCTCAGCGACCAGTTGGGGTTGCCGGTGGCAAATGCCTGTGCGGGACCTTTGGCCTGGCCGCGTTGGGCGAGCACCTGGGCGGCGGTGTTGTTGAACTGCTGGATCAGCTGGACCTGGCCGATTTCCGCCGGCATCACGGGCAGGCTGGCTAGCAGGCGCTCGAGATCGACCACCAGCAACAGGGTGCCATGCAGCGGCTCGCCGGCGCTCAGGCGCAGTGGCGCGGCGCTATAGACCAACCAGCGTTGGCCGACCTTGTAAGCCTCGGGTGCGGCGGCTTGGCCGTTTTCCACGCGGCGCAGCATGTCCAGTGCAGCAAAGTTCATCGGCGCGCTGCGGCCCATGTCCTGCACGGCCTGGCCGCGCGGGTTGAGGTGAGCGTCGACCACCGCGTGCCAGTAACTGAGGTTGCGTTCGGCGGCGCGGATCTGGTTGATGTCCTGGCTCTGCAGCGCCTGCAGCAGCTGCGGGTTGCGCGCCGCTGCCTGGGTGTCGGCAGCCAGTTGTTCGAGGGCTTTTTGCAGCACGGTGGCTTGGCCGCCGCCCCACGCCTGGCTGAGCTGCTGCATCTGTTGCTGGTTGGCGGTATTCAGCGGGCCGAACCAGAGCAGGGCTCCGGCCAGGACGATGCCGATAACGGCCGGCAGCAGGCCTGGCAGCAAGGCACCGAGGCTGGACTTGGCGCGGCCAGTTGCGGCGCTTGCACCCTTGGCGTCGGGCGCGTCGGCGCTGGCGTCCTTGGCAGTGCGCTTGAAGAGTTTCATGCAGCGTCTCCTCGGCAATTCATCCTGGAATAGATTGGGGTAATCAGTGGCTGCCGGAGTGACCGAAGCCGCCTGCGCCGCGCTGGCTTTCATCGAACTGCTCGACCAGCTCGAAATGCGCCTGCACCACCGGCACCAGGATCAGCTGCGCGATGCGCTCGCCGATAGCAATGGTGAAGGCGCTCTGGCCGCGGTTCCAGCAGGACACCATCAGCTCGCCCTGGTAGTCCGAGTCGATCAGGCCGACCAGGTTGCCGAGCACGATGCCGTGCTTATGGCCCAGCCCCGAGCGCGGCAGGATCATCGCCGCCAGGCCAGGGTCGCCGATGTAGATCGACAGGCCCGTGGGGATCAACACGGTTTGCCCAGGCTCAAGCACCAGCTCCTGCTTGAGCATGGCGCGCAGGTCGAGGCCGGCGGAGCCTGGTGTGGCGTAATGCGGCAGGGGGAATTCGTTGCCCAGGCGCGGGTCGAGGATCTTGGCTTGTAAGGCGTGCATATCAGGCTCTGTGGTCGGTGAGTAAGGCGTCAGCTGCGTGCCAGGCGCTCGGCAATAAAGCTCACCAATTGGCGGGCGATCTTGCTTTTGCTGGTCTGGGCGAAGCTGCTCTGCTGGAGCTCACGGTCGATAATGGTGATGGCGTTTTCTTCGCTGTTGAAGCCGATGCTCGGGTTGGCCACGTCGTTGGCCACGATCAGGTCGAGATTCTTGTCCTTGAGCTTGCGCGAGGCATATTCCAGCAGGTTCTCGGTTTCGGCGGCGAAACCGACGCTGAACGGCCGGTCAGTGCGCGTGGCCAGGGTGGCGAGAATATCCGGGTTGCGCACCATTTGCAGGAGCAGACCGTCGCCACTGCTCGGGTCTTTCTTCAATTTGTGCTGGGCGACCACTTCCGGGCGGTAATCGGCCACCGCAGCGGCGGCGATCAGCAGGTCGCAGGGCATGGCGGCTTCGCAGGCGGCGAGCATGTCGCGGGCGCTGGTGACATCGATGCGGGTGACCCGGTCGGGTGTCGGCAGGTGCACCGGGCCGCTGATCAGGGTGACCTTGGCCCCTGCTTCGGCGGCCGCTTCGGCGAGGGCGAAGCCCATCTTGCCGGAGCTGTGGTTGGTGATATAGCGCACCGGGTCGATGTTTTCCTGGGTCGGGCCGGCGGTGATCAGCACGTGCTTGCCGGTCAGCGCCTGATGCTGGAAACAGTCGGCGGCGCATTGCACCAGTTGCTCGGCTTCGAGCATGCGGCCCAGGCCGAGATCGCCACAGGCCTGGCTGCCGGCCGCCGGGCCGAACAGGTGCAGGCCGCGCTGGGTCAGCAGCTGGGCATTGGCCTGGGTCGCCGGGTCGCGCCACATGGCCTGGTTCATCGCCGGTGCCAGCGCGACGGGGGCGTCGGTGGCCAGCACCAGGGTGCTCAGCAGATCATCGGCCACGCCTTGTGCCAGGCGCGCCATCAGGTCGGCGGTGGCGGGGGCGATCAGTACCAGGTCGGCCCAGCGCGCCAGTTCGATATGGCCCATGGCGGCTTCGGCCTCAGGGTCGAGCAGGTCGAGGTGCACCGGGTGTCCGGACAGTGCCTGCAGGGTCAGCGGGGTGATGAACTCACGGCCGCCCTTGGTCATCACCACGCGAACGTCGGCGTCCTGATCCTTGAGGCGGCGAACCAGTTCAGCACTTTTATAAGCGGCAATACCGCCGCCCACGCCAACAATGATGCGTTTCCGATACAGCCGCTGCATAAGCCTGCCTTTATAAGAGGTTCAGTACGAAAGCTGCCGAGGCATTGCGGGTGTGGCGTTTAAAGCAGGCTCGGCAGTTTGGATGGCACGCATTGCGTGCACTGCTCGCCCGTTTTATGAGGCCTGACCTTCGCGTGGCAGACGTTCTGTGCCGAACCTGATGAATGTGCGCCGCGGCGGTGACGCCTCCCCAGGCCAGTCGCCGCGCAAAGTTGGGCTACGATATCACAGCGGCCGCAGGGGAACAGCGGCGTCAGGAGCCGCTCAGGCTCACATGGAGGTGCTATGAGTATTCGCGATTGGCCCGCGGCCGAACGCCCGCGTGAGAAGCTTCTGGGGCAGGGCGCGGCGAGCCTGACCGATGCCGAATTGCTGGCGATTTTCCTACGGACCGGCGTGCCAGGGCAGAGCGCGGTGGATCTGGCGCGCCACCTGTTGGGCGATTTCGGCAGTCTGCGCGCTTTATTGCAGGCCGATCTGGCCTCGTTCAGCCAGCGCCTGGGCCTAGGCCCAGCCAAGTTCGCCCAATTGCAGGCGGTGCTGGAGATGGCGCGGCGGCACCTGGCCGAGCAACTGCGCCGTGATTCGGCGCTGGAAAGCCCGCAAGCCGTGCGTGATTACCTGAAAGCGCTGTTACGCCATGAGCCGCATGAGGTGTTTGGCTGCCTGTTTCTCGATGCCAAACACCGGGTGCTGGCGTTTGAGGCGCTGTTTCATGGCTCCATCGACAGCACCAGTGTCTACCCGCGCCAGGTGGTCAAGCGTGCGTTGGCGCATAACGCGGCGGCGTTGATCCTGACCCACAACCATCCGTCTGGCGTCGCCGAACCGAGTCAGGCGGATCGGGTGCTGACCCGTCGGCTGAAAGAAGCCCTGGAGCTGGTGGATGTACGCGTACTCGACCACTTTATCGTCGGCGACGGTGAGCCGTTGTCGCTGGCCGAGTACGGCTGGCTGTAGGTCGGCTGATGGGGCGGGGCTGTCGCGGCTAAAGCCCCTCCCACGAAATCGGGGTGAGCGTCAGGGGGCCAGGCGCACCTTGGCAAAGTCCTGGCGGCCGAACGGGCTGACCCGATAACCCTCGACTTCCTTGCGCATCAGCGCGTAGGCAGTCGGGTGTGCCAGCGGTAACCACAGCGCCTGTTGCTGGATGATTGTTTGCGCTTCTTTATAAAACTGGCTGCGCTGCGCGGGGTCGCTGCTGGTTTTGCCCGCGCTGATCAGCTTGTCCAGTTGTGGGTCGCAGTAGCGGGCGAAATTCAGTCCGGATTCGACCGAGGCGCAGGCAAATTGCGGGGTGAGGAAGTTGTCCGGGTCGCCGTTGTCGCCCGCCCAGCCCATAAATAGCAGGTCGTGCTCGCCAGCCTTGGCGCGGCGAATCAGTTCGCCCCACTCGATTACGCGGATTTCTGCCTGGATACCGACTTTGCCCAGATCGGCCTGCAGCAACTGCGCGCCCAGGCTCGGGTTGGGGTTGAGCAGGCTGCCGTTGGGGCGGGTCCAAATGGTGGTTTTAAAACCGTCGGCCAGGCCGGCTTCTTTCAGCAGGGCGCGGGCCTTCTGCGGGTCGTGGGCATAGCCCGGCAGCTCGGCGGCATAGCTCCAGGTATTGGGCGGGTAGGGGCCGTTGGCCGGTGTGGCGCTGTTCTCGAACGCCGCCTTGAGGTAGCTGGCTTTATCGAAGGCCAGGTTGATCGCCTGGCGCACGGCGGGCTTATCCAGCGGCGCGTGCTGGCTGTTGATGCCGACGAAGGCGGTCATAAAGGCGGCGGTGTGGGTGCTTTTCAGCGTGCTGTCCGCGCCGATCGCCTGCACGTCCTGTGGCTTGGGCGATAAGGCGATATGGCATTCGCCGCGGCGTAGCTTCTGCAGGCGCACGTTGGCATCCGGGGTGATGGCGAACACCAGGTTATCCACCGCCGGCTTGCCGGCGAAGTACTCCGGGTTGGCGCTGTAGCGCACGCTGGCGTCTTTCTGGAAGCGCTTGAAGATAAACGGGCCGCTGCCGACCGGCTGTTTGTTGAGCTCTTCTGGGGTGCCAGCAGCCAGTAGCTGCGCCGCGTATTCGGCCGAATAGATGGAGGTAAAGCCCATGCTCAGGGTGGCCAGGAAGGTCGCGTCAGGGCGGTTGAGGGTGAAGCGCAGGCTGTGCTCGCCGGTTTTTTCCACGCTCTTGATCAGGCTCGGTAACTGCATCGACTGGACATGTGGGTAGCCGCTTTGCGCCACCTTGTGCCACGGGTGGTTGGGGTCGAGCATGCGCTGGAAGCTGAACAGCACATCGTCGGCATTCAGTGGGCGGCTGGGGCTGAAGGTGTCGGTGCGGTGGAATTTCACCCCGGGGCGCAGGGTAAAGCTGTAGTTCAGGCCGTCGGCACTGACTTCCCAGCTTTGTGCCAGGCTGGGTTGCAAGGTGCCGCTGGATGCGTCGAACTCCACCAGGCGGTTCATCAGCATGTCGGCCGAGGCGTTGGTGGTGGTCAGCGAGTTGTACTGCACTACGTCGAAGCCATCGGGGCTGGCCTCGGTGCACACGCTAAGGGTGCTGGCATGCGCCAGCGCGGGAATCAGCAGCGGGGCGAGTAGCAGCGGAAAGGCGGCGAGGCGCATGGCAAACTCCTGAGCAATGCGGTGCGCGCTATGCTGTGCACCGGCGAAAGGCTAACCCTAGGCCATTAGGCAGCCGCAGGGCAAACGATCTTGGCGACGAGTGGTCTGTGCGCCGCGCCGCCCTTGGCTGCTGGCCTGAGCGCGGTCTGCAGGGGCTAGCGCCGCAGTGAGGAAAGTACGTTTAGCCTTGTTGCGCTTTAGGCTTTCTGGTATAAAGCAGCGCTCTTTTGTAGGGGCCCGGTTCTTGCGCTTTCAGGTACGGCCGGTAAGACCCTCGAGATACGCGGCGCTGAGCGCCAAGATTGAATATTAGCGGCCAACCCATGCCGGGTTGGGCATGTGGTTTTAGAGGGCTGAGGCATGTCGAGAGTCTGTCAAGTTACCGGTAAGGGTCCGGTAACCGGGAATAACATTTCCCACGCAAACAACAAAACCCGTCGTCGTTTCCTGCCGAACCTGCAGCATCACCGCTTCTGGGTCGAGTCTGAGAACCGTTTCGTGCGTCTGCGCGTTTCTGCCAAAGGCATGCGTTGCATCGACAAGCGTGGTATTGACGTCGTTCTGTCCGAGCTGCGCGCTCGCGGCGAAAAGGTTTAAGGAGAAAGTCATGCGTGAATTGATCCGTTTGATCTCGAGTGCCGGTACTGGTCACTTCTACACTACCGACAAAAACAAGCGCACCACTCCGGACAAAATCGAAATCAAAAAATTCGATCCGGTTGTGCGTAAGCACGTGATCTACAAGGAAGGCAAGATCAAGTAATTGATCTGGCACCTTGCCGAAAAAGCCCGCTTCTAGCGGGTTTTTTCTTGCCTGCGATTTGGCCTCATTAGGAGCAGGCCATAAAAAATGGCTGGGAGCCATTTTTAACGTTGCGTAGCAACGGCCCGCAGGGTGGCCGCCAGGGATGGCAGGCCATAAAAAGCCCGCACGTGGCGGGCTAAAGGGTGACGCGTGAAAGCGATGAATCAGCTCGCGGCTTGCTCGAACATCACATAGACCTTGCGGCAGGGCTCCAGTACTTCCCAGGTGCCGGAGAAGCCGGCCGGGATAACGAAGCGGTCGCCGGCGCGCAGGGTCTTGGCGTTGCCGTCCTTGTCGCGCAGCACCGAGACGCCCTGGAGAATTTCGCAGTACTCGTGTTCGGTGTAGTTGACCGTCCAGTGGCCCACTGCGCCTTCCCAGATGCCCGCGTTGAACTGCCCGCAAGGGCTGCCGTAGTGGTTACGCACGCTTTGCTCGGGGTCGCCCTTGAGGACTTTTTCCGCGGCCGGGCGGTAATGCTCGGGCGTGGTGGTGACGGTGGCGAAGTCGACGATCTTTTCGATGTTCATAAGCGGTCCGCTATGGATTGAGCGCCTGCTATCGCCAGGCTTATGGGTGGTTGGGTGAAGATTTTTGCAGTCTATGTTTAATAAAGCGCACATAACAAGGCTGATTGACGCTCATCTGTAAAAAATATTGGAACTGTGCAGGCCGCTGGTTTAGTGTTGCCGGCAGGATCGGGCTTGCCTAAAGCCTGCCGTATTTTTGACAGCGCGTGCGGCCAACCTGCCGCGCTCTACTAGCGATAGAGGATGTACGAATGACTAGCCTGACTCGTGCCGACTGGGAGCAGCGCGCCAAGAATCTGAAGATCGAAGGCCGCGCCTTCGTCCATGGCGAATACCGCGCCGCTGTTTCGGGGGCGACGTTCGAGTGCGTCAGCCCGGTCGACGGCCGTCTGCTCGGCCTGGTGGCCAGCTGTGACCTGGCTGACGCGGAACTGGCGGTGAGTGACGCCCGCGCCACCTTCGAGTCGGGTGTGTGGTCGCGTCTGGCCCCGGTCAAGCGCAAGCAGGCGATGATTCGCTTCGCCGACCTGATGGATCAGCACGCTGAAGAGTTGGCGCTGCTGGAAACCCTCGACATGGGCAAGCCGATCGGCGATGCGCTGAGCGTTGATGTGCCGGGTGCTTCGCGCGCGATCCGCTGGAGCGGCGAGGCGATCGACAAGATTTACGACGAAGTGGCGGCCACTCCGCACAACGAACTGGGCCTGGTCACCCGTGAGCCGGTTGGCGTGGTCGCGGCCATCGTGCCGTGGAACTTCCCGCTGATCATGACTTGCTGGAAGCTCGGCCCAGCCCTGGCTACCGGTAACTCGGTAATCGTCAAACCCTCGGAAAAATCGCCGCTGACCGCCATTCGCCTGGCTCAGCTAGCGCTTGAAGCGGGCATTCCAGCCGGCGTGCTGAATATCCTGCCGGGCTATGGCCA
>NZ_JBASFM010000015.1:0-28352 GCF_049653025.1 Pseudomonas sp.
CGGTCCCCGAATCCCGTCAGGAGGCCGAGTGGAGGTGCTGTGGAGAGGGGCGTTTGGCATGGATGCCAAACGAGGAACGATGGGCCAGGGATGGCCCACCGTGACGACCCTCGGAACAGTGCCGGAGGGAGGGGAGTCTGGCGAAGCCAGACCCGTATGCAGGGTGTGCTTTCTCTTTGGTTACTTTCTCTTTGCACAAGCAAAGAGAAAGTAACTCGGCGTAAGGCCGAAACCAGTAGAGGCGGGAAGCGAGGAGAATAAATATATCTACTTTCAATATAGGTTGTTGTTATATGAAAATGCTTGAGTAAATGTAATAGCTGCCAGCGATTATTGGGAATAATACTACTATCGCTCCAGCGGCAGGGTTATATGCCTCAAGAAGGGATTTGGTTGTATTGAATAGTTCGCTGGAGTTATCTTTTTCCAATGCACTCCCATGTCTTGTGGCTATAGCTCTCAATGTTGTCCTTTTAGGCTTTGAAAGAAATCTTAGGTCATTATCTATGTAGAAAATGGTTGTGCTTGTTTGCTCGCCGGGGTGGAATGGCGGCTCTTCTTTTAGCAGAGATTTGTAAGCGCGCTTTCTTTTAGGGATATCCGCTATCAATGCTAGGAATATAGCAAGGAATAAGATTACAAAAGCTGCTACTACGTATGTGCCGAAGCCAAATGAGCTTCTGATTTTTATCTGGTCTTTTTCATCTAGGCTTGTGATTTTAGAAATATTTTTAATTCTTGATTCTATTTTATAAGAGAAGCTCTGGCCGGAAACTAGAATGCTGAATTTTATAAAATCTTCTGGGTTTAATAGCGGGAATTTTATAGATACGGTATTTCCATTTTGTGTGATGGTGCTGCCTAGATTCTCTGGCTCCATTATCTCTATTGAAGCGTTAAGTAGTTCTCCATCTGTTATTTCTAAAGTTGGAGGCGATACAAGGTCTGAGCTCTCTATTGGCGTTCTTCCGGTGTTTTTAAGTGTAAAGACTATTTTGCTTAGAGATTCTATGTCACGTCCTAGATAGGTGATCTTAAGGCCGTCCACAGAGGTCTTTTGCTCGATTAAATTTACTCTTTGTTCTTTTGTTATTGTTAGGTCTGACTTTGTATTCCACCAGTCCCAAGTAATTGGCGTGATAATGCCGAGAGTTGCGAGTGCCAGCCCCGCTAGAGTTAAAGAAACTCCTTTTGTTTTTTTATGTTCCATTTTGTTTGTCTTATGGTTGTTTATAAAAAGCCCCGCACTAGGCGGGGCTTTTGATCTTGCTGATCGCCACCCCAAACATCCATTTCAGGTAAAGCGCTCTTAATCTCTTAGTGAGTGACTGGAATCAATCCCAGCTCAACGCCCCACCCGTCTGATACTCAATAACCCGCGTCTCGAAGAAGTTCTTCTCTTTCTTCAGGTCCATGATTTCCGACATCCATGGGAACGGGTTAGAGGTACCTGGGTACTCTTCCTTCAAACCAATCTGGGTCAGACGACGGTTGGCGATAAATTTGAGGTAGTCCTCCATCATCGCCGCGTTCATGCCCAGTACGCCGCGCGGCATGGTGTCGCGTGCGTATTCGATTTCCAGTTGGGTGCCCTGGAGAATCATCTGGGTGGCTTCGTCTTTGAGCTGGGCATCCCACAGGTGCGGGTTTTCGATCTTGATCTGGTTGATCACGTCGATGCCGAAGTTCAGGTGCATGGACTCGTCACGCAGGATGTACTGGAACTGCTCGGCCACGCCGGTCATCTTGTTGCGGCGACCCATGGAGAGTATCTGGGTGAAGCCGCAATAGAAGAAGATGCCTTCCAGTACGCAGTAGTAGGCGATCAGGTTGCGCAGCAGTTCTTTGTCGGTCTCGACCGTGCCGGTGTTGAAGGTCGGATCGGAGATCGAGCGGGTGTACTTGAGGCCCCAGGATGCCTTCTTAGCGACCGATGGAATCTCGTGGTACATGTTGAAGATCGCGCCTTCATCCATGCCCAGCGATTCGATGCAGTACTGGTAGGCGTGGGTGTGGATCGCCTCTTCGAAGGTCTGGCGCAGGATGTACTGGCGGCACTCCGGGTTGGTGATCAGGCGGTACACGGCCAGGGCCAGGTTGTTGGCAACCAGGCTGTCGGCGGTGGAGAAGAAGCCGAGGTTGCGCATGACGATGCGACGCTCGTCGTCGGTCAGGCCGTCCGGGGTTTTCCACAACGCGATGTCCGCGTTCATGTTCACTTCCTGCGGCATCCAGTGGTTGGCGCAACCATCCAGATACTTCTGCCAGGCCCAGTCGTACTTGAAGGGTACGAGCTGGTTGAGGTCGGCGCGGCAGTTGATCATGCGCTTCTCGTCGACCGCAACGCGGGCGGCGGAGCCTTCCAGCTCGGCCAGGCCTTCGGCGATGTCGAGTTGGTCCAGCGAGGCTTTGGCACGGGCCACGGCCTCACTGTCATCAGCAGCCACGGCGCGGGCTTCAACGGCGGCAGCACCGCCCACCTGGTCGAGTTTGTCGATGCTCATGTCTGCCAGTTGCGCAGAGGCTTTGTTGGCTACTACGGCGTCGGCGCCGTCTTCCTTGTCAAATTCATCCCAGCTCAGCATGGCTTGGCTCCTGCTTGCGGGCCGGTGAAATAACCGACCTGTGTGGATATACAGTCTAATTGTGTTCCGTTGCGTACAGCGCGCAAGGGCAAAACGGGTACCGCTGGTCGGGGTGGCTCTGATGACTGGCCGTTGCCCCGAGGCCCACGCCGGTTAGGGCAGGGGCAGGTAATAAGTGGGGAGGGCGGTGTTGCTTTTGCCCTCTCCCTAACCCTCTCCCGCAAGCGGGCGAGGGGACTGACTGTGTGTTGCTTTGGAACTGTGCTTCGGCTTTTGCCTTTGCTCGACGTTCAAGCGTGTAGCTGAGCGAGTAGTCGCAAGGCACCTGCTGGAGTGGAGCCCCTGAGCGTACGCATGTACGTGATGGGGGCCGCTCCGGCAGGTAACGCCGCGAATGCCGCTCAGATCCGCGCGCTGCCGAACACCTTATTGGCAGGCTTCGCAGTCTGGTTCATCGATGGCACAGGCTTTTGGCACTGGAGCTGGGCCTGCGCTCATTTCCACTTCCGGGGCCTTGGCCGGTGCTGCGCTCAGGCCATCGTTGCCACCACTGGACACGGCGTTGAGCTTGCCGGTGTTGATGGTGGACTTCTCGGTGCTGGTCGCGGCCAGGGCACGGAGGTAGTAGGTGGTTTTCAGGCCACGGTACCAAGCCATGCGGTAGGTCACGTCGAGCTTCTTGCCCGATGCGCCGGCGATGTAGAGGTTCAGCGACTGCGCCTGGTCGATCCACTTCTGGCGGCGGCTGGCGGCATCGACGATCCACTTGGTGTCGACTTCGAACGCGGTGGCGTACAAGTCTTTGAGTTCCTGCGGGATGCGCTCGATCTGCTGTACCGAACCGTCGTAGTACTTGAGGTCGTTGATCATCACCGAGTCCCACAGACCGCGAGCCTTGAGGTCGCGAACCAGGTACGGGTTGATCACGGTGAATTCGCCCGAGAGGTTCGATTTCACATAGAGGTTCTGGTAGGTCGGTTCGATCGACTGCGATACGCCGGTGATGTTGGCGATGGTGGCGGTCGGTGCGATGGCCATGATGTTCGAGTTACGGATGCCTTTCTGCACACGGGCACGTACCGGGGCCCAGTCCAGGGACTCGGTCAGGTCGACGTCGATGTACTTCTGGCCACGGGACTCGATCAGGATCTGCTGCGAGTCGAGCGGCAGAATGCCCTTGCTCCACAGCGAACCTTCGAAGGTGGAGTAGGCGCCGCGCTCGTCGGCCAGGTCACAGGAGGCCTGGATGGCGTAGTAGCTGACCGCTTCCATCGACTTGTCGGCAAATTCCACAGCGGCGTCGGAGCCGTACGGGATGTGCTGCAGGTACAGAGCGTCCTGGAAACCCATGATGCCGAGGCCGACCGGGCGGTGCTTGAAGTTGGAATTGCGCGCTTGCGGTACCGAGTAGTAGTTGATGTCGATAACGTTATCGAGCATGCGCACGGCGACCTTGATGGTCTTTTCCAGCTTGGCGGTGTCCAGCTTGCCGTCGACGATGTGGTTCGGCAGGTTGACCGAACCCAGGTTGCACACGGCGATTTCGTCGGCGTTGGTGTTCAGGGTGATCTCGGTGCACAGGTTCGAGCTGTGTACCACGCCCACGTGCTGCTGCGGGCTGCGCAGGTTGCATGGGTCTTTGAAGGTCAGCCATGGGTGGCCGGTTTCGAACAGCATGCTGAGCATCTTGCGCCACAGGTCTTTGGCCTGGATGGTCTTGAACAGCTTGATCTTGCCGCCGTACTGGGTCAGGGCTTCGTAGTACTCGTAGCGCTCTTCGAAGGCCTTGCCGGTGAGGTCGTGCAGGTCTGGCACTTCGGATGGGCTGAACAGGGTCCACTGGCCATCGTCGAACACGCGCTTCATAAACAGGTCTGGAATCCAGTTCGCGGTGTTCATGTCGTGGGTGCGGCGACGGTCGTCACCGGTGTTCTTGCGCAGCTCGATGAACTCTTCGATGTCCATGTGCCAGGTTTCCAGGTAGGCGCAAACCGCGCCCTTGCGCTTGCCGCCCTGGTTAACTGCAACTGCGGTGTCGTTGACCACTTTGAGGAACGGCACGACGCCTTGCGACTTGCCGTTGGTGCCCTTGATGTAGGCACCCAGAGCACGTACTGGGGTCCAGTCGTTACCCAGACCGCCGGCAAACTTGGACAGCATGGCGTTGTCGTGGATGGCGTTGTAGATGCCCGACAGGTCATCCGGCACGGTGGTCAGGTAGCAGCTGGACAGCTGCGGACGCAGGGTGCCGGCGTTGAACAGGGTCGGCGTCGAGGCCATGTAGTCGAAGGACGACAACAGGTTGTAGAACTCGATGGCGCGGTCTTCTTTCTGCTTCTCTTCAATCGCCAGGCCCATGGCCACGCGCATGAAGAACACTTGCGGCAGTTCGAAGCGGGTGCCGTCCTTGTGGATAAAGTAACGGTCGTAGAGGGTCTGCAGGCCCAGGTAGGTGAACTGCTGATCGCGCTCGTGGTTGATCGCCTTGCCGAGTTTTTCCAGGTCGAAGCTGGCCAGCACCGGGTTGAGCAATTCGTACTCGATACCCTTGGCGATGTAGGCCGGCAGGGCCTTGGCGTACAGCTCGCTCATTTCATGGTGGGTGGCGCTGGTGGCGACACCAAGGAAGCCCAGGCCTTCGGCGCGGATGTTGTCCATCAGCAGGCGTGCGGTGACGTAGCTGTAGTTCGGCTCACGCTCGACCAGGGTGCGCGCGGTCATCACCAGGGCGGTGCTGACGTCGCTCTGGGCTACGCCGTCGTAGAGGTTCTTCAGGGTTTCTTTCTGGATCAGCTCGCCATCGACTTCGGCCAGGCCTTCGCAGGCTTCGGTGACGATGGTGTTGAGGCGGCCCATGTCCAGCGGCGCAACGCTGCCGTCGAGGTGGGTGACGCGAATGCTTGGGTGCGGCTGGGCAATTTCGCTGCTGTCGCTTTTGCGCGCCTGGCTGCGCGACTCACGGTAGATCACGTAGTCGCGGGCGACTTTCTGCTCACCGGAACGCATCAGGGCCAGTTCGACCTGGTCCTGGATTTCTTCGATATGGATGGTGCCGCCGGACGGCATGCGGCGCTTGAAGGTGGCGCTGACTTGTTCGGTCAGACGCGCGACGGTTTCATGGATACGCGACGAGGCGGCTGCGGTGCCGCCTTCAACAGCGAGAAAGGCCTTGGTGATGGCAACGGTGATCTTGTCATCGGTGTACGGCACCACGGTGCCATTACGCTTGATCACACGCAGTTGGCCCGGCGCGGTGGCGCTCAGGTTCTGCTGGTCATCGGTGGCCTGCGGCGCATTGGCCTGCGGGTTCTCGCGAGAGGTGTCGGTGTGCATGAAAGTCTCCATGTTCTGTATTTATTAGTTAGACGCTTTGCCGTCGATCACTGCGGCTACTGCCATTCATTCCATTTCAACAATGCCATGGGCACAGCCAGAGGCCGGGCACACGGGGACTTGCAAATTGGGCAGGGAAGGTACGACTAAAGCGCCTTCCTGGCTCAAAAGTCACAAGTCAAGGCGTTTTTGCGCCTTAACTACTACATCTAGTGGTGCAACCGCGTGTGCGGTTGGCGCGTTATCTGGGTTCAGGCGCGCTGTACGCGGCGCTGAATGCGTGCCTGCCGACATAGGGCGGGCGTACTGCAAAGAGCGTTTACGGCAACCGGTGACGGGCTGGGATCAGGCCGTGTGCGAGTCATTCTTCTTGTGTCCGGTGGCTAGGCTAAACCCAACATGTGGTGGGTTCGCCGTGATTGGAATACAAGATAATGCGCTATCTGGGGTATTGCAAGGCGACAGAGCAAGAACAACCTGTGGATAACATGTGGGTGAATTGTGGGTGAAACGGCGCGCTCGCCGGCTAGGCCGCATGCTTGCTGGGGTGCGCCGTTCGTCGGTGCTCAAACGGCTTTTTTAACGCATTGCGCAGCTGTGGCCTATCTCGCAGCTGGATACTACATCTAGTGTTTTTACAGAAATATGGCATGCGCTATGCAGAGCCTGGCGCATTGCTACAATGCCGACCGTTTCCGTGTTGTCTGGGAGTTCGTTGTGGAGCAGCAGTCGTGGCACATTCTTATTGTCGAAGACGACCAGCGCCTGGCCGAGTTGACCCGTGAATACCTGCAGAGCAACGGTTTGCAGGTGTCCATCGAGATGGACGGAGCCCTGGCCGCCGCGCGGATTCTGCAGGAGCAGCCGGACCTGGTGATCCTCGACCTGATGCTGCCGGGCGAAGACGGCCTGTCGATCTGCCGCAAGGTGCGGGGCCAGTACGAAGGGCCGATCCTGATGCTCACCGCGCGCACCGATGACATGGACCAGGTGCTGGGCCTGGAGATGGGCGCGGATGACTATGTGTGCAAGCCGGTGCGCCCGCGCGTGCTGCTGGCGCGGATTCGCGCCTTGCTGCGCCGCCGCGAGGGCAATGAAGTGGCCGCCAGCGAGCGCCGCCGCCTGCAGTTCGGCCCGTTGGTGATCGACAGCGCCATGCGCGAGGCCTGGCTGGGCGAGCAGAGCATCGAATTGACCAGCGCCGAATTCGACCTGCTGTGGCTGCTGACCGCCAATGCCGGGCGGATTCTGTCGCGCGAGGAAATCTTCAACGCCCTGCGCGGCATCGAGTACGACGGCCAGGACCGCTCCATCGACGTGCGTATCTCGCGCATCCGCCCGAAAATCGGCGACGACCCGATGCACCCACGGCTGATCAAGACCGTGCGCAGCAAGGGATATCTGTTC
The DNA here is from genome assembly GCF_049653025.1 of Pseudomonas sp. Classification (GTDB taxonomy): domain Bacteria; phylum Pseudomonadota; class Gammaproteobacteria; order Pseudomonadales; family Pseudomonadaceae; genus Aquipseudomonas. The sequence continues at coordinate 7,326 of NZ_JBASFM010000015.1, forward strand.
GTTGCCGAGGCGGCTGAAGCGCTGTGAATTCGATCTTCCTGCGCATCTATGGCGGCATGCTGGCCGTGCTGGTGCTGGTGGCGCTGCTCGGCGTCGGCGCGCTGCAGTTGCTCAACGAGGTGCGCGTCGATCAGTACCGTGAGCGCCTGGCGCAGGGCACCTTTCGCCTGATGGCCGATAACCTCGCGCCGATGCTGCCGATCGAGCGGCGCCGCGCGGTGACGGTGTGGGGGCGATTGCTCGGTATTCCGCTGCGCATCGAGACGCAGGAGGAGGCCGGGCTGGATGGCGGTGCACGCAGCCGCCTGGGTCGTGGCCAGGTGCTGGTGCAGCAGACCGGGCCGCATGAGGCGCGCATCTACAGCCAGTTTGCCGGCGAGCAGCAGCCGCTGGTGCTGATTGGTGATGTGCAGCAGGTCAGCGAGCAGCTGGCGCGCGCTACGACCTTTCTGTTGATCGATGAACTGGTGCGTTATCCCTGGGACGAACAGCCGCGCCGGCTGGCCAGGATAAAGGAAGAGAAACAGTTCGGTTTCGACCTGCGCCTGGTGCGCCTCGATCAGGCTGACCTCGACCCCGATCAGCGCCGCCGGGTGGACGAGGGCGATACGGTGATGGCCCTGGGCCGTGGCGGCGACAGCATCCATGTGTTTTCCGGCATCGTCGAAACGCCCTGGGTGCTGGAAATCGGCCCGCTGTACCAGATGAACCCGTACCCCGTGCAGTGGCTGGTGTTGATCGGCGCGCTGGGCCTGAGCCTGATTGGTCTGATGGTCTACCTGTTGGTGCGCCCGCTGGAGCAGCGCCTGAGTGATCTTGAAGAGGCGGCCACGCGCATTGCCAGCGGCCGTCTGGACGCCCGCGTGCCGACCCGTGGCACGGATTCGGTAGGGCGTCTGGCGGCGGCCTTCAATGCCATGGCCGAGCACCTGCAGCGTTCCCTCGGTATTCAGCGAGAAATGGTCCGTGCGGTCTCCCATGAGCTGCGCACGCCGGTGGCGCGCCTGCGTTTCGGCCTGGAAATGATTGGTGACGCGCAAACCGACGCGGCGCGGCGCAAATATATGGAGGGCATGGACAGCGATATCCAGGACCTCGACAAGCTGGTCGACGAGATGCTCACCTACGCGCGCCTGGAGCAGGGTGCGCCGGCGCTGAACTTCCAGCTGGTCGACCTGAACGAGCTGATCGACCAGGTGATTACCGAGCTGGCTCCGTTGCGCGCCAGCGTGCGGGTCGAGCGCGGCCCTTCGCGCGATGCGCTGGATGGCAGTGGGGCCACAGTCGAGGCCGAGCTGCGTTATCTGCACCGGGCGCTGCAGAATCTGGTGAGCAATGCCATGCGCCACGCCGAGTCGAGGGTGCGGGTGAGTTATCAGGTGGGTCAGCAGCGCTGCCGGCTGGATGTCGAAGACGATGGCCCCGGTGTGCCGGAAGAGGCCTGGGAGCATATCTTCACGCCCTTCCTGCGCCTGGACGACAGTCGCACCCGCGCCTCGGGCGGGCATGGCCTGGGCTTGTCAATCGTACGGCGGATCACCTACTGGCACGGCGGTCGCGCGCAGATCAGTCGCAGCGAAAGCCTAGGCGGGGCGTGCTTTACTCTAATCTGGCCGCGTAAGCAGGGTTGAGTTCGCGAGATATCAGAACGGTGCCGGGCACTCGAAGCGCATCCGCTCGCCCGTCTGCGGGTGGGTCAGGCTCAGCATGCTGGCGTGCAGGCACAGGCGCGGGTAGGCGGCCAGGGCCTGTTCGTGGGCGTACAGGCCGTCGCCGAGCAGCGGATGGCCGATCGACAGCATATGCACGCGCAGCTGGTGCGAGCGCCCGGTGATGGGCGTCAGCTCGACCCGGCAGTAATCGGCGCAGCGTTCCAATACTTTCCAGTAGGTCAGCGCGTGCTTGCCCTGTTCATGGTCGACCACGTGGCGCGGCTTGGTCGGTGGGTCGTAGCGCAGCGGCAGGTCGATGCTGCCGCTGTCCAGCTCCAGTTGGCCCCAGCACAGGGCGGTATAGGCTTTTTCCGTTTCGCGGTCGTGGAACTGCCGCGACAGCTCGCGGTGGCTGTCGGCGTCGCGGGCCAGCACGATGATCCCCGAGGTTTCCCAGTCCAGGCGATGGACGATGCGCGCTTCCGGGAAGCCGTTTTCCTGCAGGCGGGTGACCAGGCAATCGCGGTTGTCCTCGGCGCGGCCGGGCACCGAGAGCAGCAGGGTGGGCTTGTTGATCACCAGCAGGGCGGCGTCCTGGTGGAGGATTTCGACATTCGACAGCGGCATGGGCATTCCACAAATAGAAACGGCGGCCATGGCCGCCGTCTCGGGCTCTCCGCCGATCAACGATCGGGCAGAGTGATATTGAGTTCCAGAATGGAACAGCTGCCCTGGTTCTCCAGTGCAACCTGTACTTGGTCCGAATCGATATTGACGTACTTGCGGATCACTTCGACCAGTTCTTGCTGCAGGGCCGGCAGGTAGTCCGGCTGGCTGCGCTGGCCGCGCTCGTGGGCGACGATGATCTGCAGACGCTCTTTCGCGATGGACGCGGTGCTTTCCTTTTTGCGTTCACGAAAGAAGTCGAAAATATTCATTAGCGCGCTCCAAACAGGCGTTGCATGAGTCCTTTCTTCTGCACGTCGAGGAAGCGGTGGGCCACTTCCTTGCCGAGCAGGCGGTCGACGGCATCGCTGTACGCCTGACCGGCGTCGCTCTGGTCATCGAGAATCACCGGCACGCCCTGGTTGGAGGCCTTGAGTACGGCTTGCGACTCGGGAATCACGCCGAGCAAACGGATGGCGAGGATTTCCTCGACGTCTTCCACGCCGAGCATTTCGCCCTTGGTCACCCGCTCCGGGTTGTAGCGGGTCAGCAGCAGGTGTTCGCGAATCGGCTCTTCGCCTTTCTCGGCGCGGCGCGATTTGCTCGCCAGCAGGCCCAGCATGCGGTCGGAGTCGCGGACCGAGGACACTTCCGGGTTGGTCACGACGATCGCCTCATCGGCGAAGTACATGGCCAGGTGCGCGCCTTTCTCGATACCGGCCGGCGAGTCGCAGACCACGTATTCGAAGTTTTCGCGCAGCTCGTTGATGATTTTCTCGACGCCTTCCTGGGTCAGCGCGTCTTTGTCACGGGTCTGGCTGGCGGCCAGCACGTAGAGGTTTTCCAGGCGCTTGTCTTTGATCAGCGCCTGGGTCAGGGTCGCTTCGCCGTTGACTACGTTGACGAAGTCATACACCACGCGGCGTTCGCAGCCCATGATCAGGTCAAGGTTACGCAGGCCAACGTCGAAGTCGACGATGACAGTCTTGTGCCCGCGCAGAGCGAGACCGGTACCGATGGCAGCGCTGGTGGTGGTTTTACCGACGCCACCTTTGCCGGATGTAACAACGAGGATCTTGGCCAAGGTGATTCACCCCAAAATGTAAAGAAAGACGGGAATCCGACAGCCGTACAAGGCTTCCAGATGCCTTTTTTATGTCCCTGAAAAGTGGCGGCAGTATCCGTTAAAGGCGGGTGATGTTCAACACGTCACCCGACAGGCTGACATGCACCGCCTCGCCCCATAACGGGTCGCGGCGCAGGTCCTCGGCGACCTTGTACTGGCCGGCGATGGAGAGCAGCTCCGCGCCCATCTGCTGGCAGAAAATCCGCGCCTTGAGATTGCCCTTGATGCCCGCCAGTGCCCGGCCGCGCATCGGTGCGTAGACATGGATATTGCCGTCGGCGAGAAGTTCCGCGCCGGCGCTGACCGGGGCCAGGACGATCAGGTCGCCACCCTGGGCATACACCTGCTGGCCGCCGCGCACCGGGCTGGTGATGATTTTGCTCGGCTTGAGTTCGGGTTCGGCGGGTTTTTCCGGCTTCGGTGGCGCGAGTTCGATGGGGCGCTCGCGGGCACCGGATGGCGGCAATACCGGCATGTCCAGGGCATCGGCGGCGGCGATATCGGCCTCGCGGTTGGCGCGGATCGCCAGGGTGCGCAGGCCGTGCTTGCGACAGACGGCCATCAGTTCAGCCAGGTCGAGCACGCCTTCGCCTTCCGGCAGCTTGTCCAGGGCCAGCACCAGCGGGGTATTACTGAAGAAGGCCGGTGCTTGCGCGACTTTCTCGGTGAGCTGCTGGTCGAGGCGGGCGAGGTCGTTGTGCGCCAGCTCCATCACGGTGATGGCCAGCATGCTGCCTTTCAGCTGGAAAACGGGGTCTTGCTCGAGGAGATCGGCTTGGCTCATGGTCTGCCTGATGCGGCCTTTATAGAAGCTGGGGAAAAGTGCCCCGGACTTATAGCGAGAACGCCGCCCGCTCGCAAGTTGCGCGCCCAGGCGCTGGGTAAAGTCCTGATAGAATGCCGCGCTTTATGATCTGTCCGGACCTGTTTTATGGATCGTCCCGTTTTTCGTGCTGCTTTCCTTCATCCGCGTTTCTGGCTGCTGTGGCTGGGTTTGGGCCTGCTGTGGCTGATCGCCCAGTTGCCGTACCGCGTGCTGTTGCAGCTGGGGCGCGGCCTGGGTGCGTTGATGTATCGCCTGGCCGGTTCGCGGCGCAGGATTGCCGCGCGCAACCTGAAATTGTGTTTTCCGCAGATGGCGGCGGCCGAGCGCAAGGCCCTGCTCAAGGAAAACTTTGCCTCCACCGGGATCACCTTCTTCGAAATGGCCATCGCCTGGTGGTGGCCGGTCGAGCGCTTGCGTCGCCTGGGCACTATCGAGGGGCTTGAGCACCTGCGCCAGGCCGGGGCCGATGGCCAGGGCGTGATTCTTATGGCGCTGCATTTCACCACCCTGGAAATGGGCGGCGGCCTGCTCGGCATGGCTCAGGACATGTACGGCATGTACCGCCCGCACAAGAATCCGCTGTTCGATTATGTGCAGCGTCGTGGTCGCGAGCAGCGTTTGCTTGGGGTAATCGGGCGTGATGATGTGCGCGGCATGCTCAAACTGCTGCGCGCTGGCGGGGTGGTCTGGTATGCGCCGGATCAGGACTATGGCGCGCAGCGCAGTGTATTTGTGCCCTTGTTCGGCACCCAGGCGGCCACCGTCACCGCCACCAGCAAGTTCGCCCGCATGGGCCGCGCCCGGGTGATTCCCTTTACCCAGCAGCGTTTGCCTGATGGGCAGGGTTATCGCCTGGTGATTCATCCGCCGCTGGCCGATTTTCCCACTGAGAGCGAGGAGGCCGATTGCCTGCGCGTTAACCAGTGGATCGAGCAGGCCATCAGCATTTGCCCAGAGCAATACCTCTGGGCGCATCGACGCTTCAAAACCCGCCCCAAGGGTGAGCCCAAGCTCTACAAGAAGCGCTAGCTTGCGCCGGCCAATTGGCGGGTTAAGTGCTTTAAGTGGGATTTTCTGGCACTGAGCGGTTCCGTGTGCGCCCGGCTGGCTCCTATACTGGCTAAAAACAGTGGGAAGTCAGGAGGGTCTGTTCCTGTTTCATTCGTGGCCGCGCCGGAGCCTGTTTTAGCGCGAGGCAAGGCACGAGGAGCGAAGTTTGGTCGTTCCAAATAAGTGACGAGGAACGCAGCATCGCGCTAAAACAGGCCCGACCCTACGGGTTGCGCGCAAAATCTCGCCATGCGTCGTTGTGGGCCTTGGCAAGGGGGTACCATTCCCTGCGTCCCACGCCTGGCCTGGCGAGATTTTTCGCAGCAACGCGGCTCTCGAATGAAATAGGAACAGACCCTTATGCCGCACACCGCTCCAACCCATCAGCCGGTAACCGGGCTGATTCTCTCCGGCGGTGGCGCACGGGCGGCTTATCAGGTGGGGGTGTTGGCCGCGATTGCCGACCTGCTGCCGGATGCAGCGCAAAATCCTTTCCCCGTGATCGTCGGCACCTCGGCCGGTGCGATCAATGCGGTGGGCCTGGCCTGTGGCGCGTTGCACTTCACCGAAGCGGTGCGCCGGCTGACCAGTGTCTGGCAGGGCTTTCATACGCATCAGGTGTATCGCAGCGATTGGCCGGGCGTGTTGCGCCAGGCCAGCCGTTTTATCGGTCATAGCCTGCTTGGCTTGGGCGGCGAAGTGCCGGTGGCGCTGCTCGACAGTTCGCCGCTGGCTGACATGCTCGGGCGCGAGCTGGATTTCAGCGGGATTGCCGCGGCGGTGCGCCATCGTCAGTTGCGCGCCGTGGCGGTGACGGCCTTTGGCTATGAAACCGGCCAGGCGGTGACCTTCTATCAGGGGCGCGCCACCATCGACCCCTGGTTTCGTCATCGCCGCGTCGGGGTGCCGACCCGCCTGGCGCTCGAGCACCTGCTGGCCAGCGCCTCGATTCCACTGATTTTCCCGCCGGTGAAGATCAACCGCGAATACTTCGGCGACGGTGCCGTGCGTCAGTCCGCGCCGATCAGTCCGGCCTTGCACCTGGGCGCAACGCGGGTGCTGGTGGTGGGCGTCAGCGGCAACCCGGCGGGGGCGCAGGCCCATACGCCGGTGCCGCGTCCGCAGCATCATCGCCCGCCCAGCCTGGCGCAGATCAGTGGGCATATGCTCAACAGCACCTTTATCGACAGCCTGGAAAGCGACATCGAGCTGCTCGAACGGCTCAACCAGATGGGCCGCCTGATTCCCGCCGAAAATCACCCACGCGGCCTGGGCCTCAAGCCGGTGGATGTGCTGGTGATTTCGCCGAGCAAGCCGCTGGATCTGATCGCCGCCCGCCATCGCCACGAATTGCCCAAGGCCTTGCGCCTGTTTCTGCGTGGTCCGGGTGCGACCAAAGCGAGCGGGGCTGGCGTGCTCAGCTACCTGCTGTTCGAGCCGGGGTATTGCAACGAGCTGATCGAGCTGGGCTACCAGGACGCCATGGCGCAGAAAAGCCAGCTGATCGAGTTCCTCTCCCTGAGCAGCCCGCCGGTGCCGACGGTGCTGCCGGTGCCGGCGTGAGCCGTTGCTGACCACCCACGGTTTTGCCCTTTTGCATCCCTGGGCGGGGGCATTTCCAGCGGTCGCTTAAAAACCTGTAGCGGGCTGCGGAGAAAACCGCGCCAAGGCGGCGGGCTGCATTTAAACTGCGCCTTCCCGATGCTTTCTGTCGCATTTGCGAAAGCGCCGGTTTTCCTGGGGTTGGCGCTATAAGAAGTTGTCGCATGGCGGCAATGCCAGCCCCGGATCAATCCCTACAATCCTTCTCATCGCCTGCCATCCACTGCAGGTGTTCCTTGTCAGGAGAGCTCAGATGTCCGTTCAGCACGACCCGGTGCAACGCGCCGATTTCGACCAAGTGATGGTGCCCAACTACGCCCCCGCCGCCTTTATTCCGGTCCGCGGCGCAGGTTCGCGAGTGTGGGATCAGAGCGGTCGCGAGCTGATCGACTTCGCCGGCGGCATTGCCGTCAACGTACTCGGCCACGCCCACCCGGCGCTGGTTCAGGCGCTGACCGAGCAGGCCGGCAAGCTCTGGCATGTGTCCAACGTATTCACCAATGAGCCGGCCCTGCGCCTGGCCAAGAAGCTGGTCGATGCCACCTTCGCCGACCGCGTGTTCTTCTGTAACTCTGGCGCCGAAGCCAACGAGGCCGCGTTCAAGCTGGCCCGTCGCGTTGCGTTCGATAAGTTCGGCGAAGACAAATGCGAAATCATCGCGACAACCAACAGCTTTCACGGTCGCACCCTGTTTACCGTCAGCGTCGGCGGCCAGCCGAAGTATTCCGATGGTTTCGGCCCGAAAATCCAGGGCATCAGTCACGTGCCGTACAACGATATCGAGGCGCTGAAGGCGGCCGTATCGGACAAGACCTGCGCTGTGGTACTGGAGCCGATCCAGGGTGAAGGCGGCGTGCTGCCGGCTGACCTGGCTTACCTGCAAGCGGCCCGCGAGCTGTGCGACAAGCACAACGCGCTGCTGGTGTTTGACGAAGTACAGACCGGCATGGGCCGCAGCGGCTCGCTGTTCGCCTATCAGCACTACGGTGTGACCCCGGACATCCTCTCCAGCGCCAAGAGCCTGGGCGGCGGTTTCCCGATTGGCGCGATGCTCACCACCAGCGAGCTGGCCAAACACCTGGCCGTCGGCACCCATGGCACCACCTACGGCGGCAACCCGCTGGCGTGTGCGGTGGGCGAGGCAGTGATCGACACCATCAACACCCCTGAAGTGCTGGCTGGGGTCAAAGCCAAGCAGCAGCGTTTCAACAGCAAACTGGAGCAGATCGGTCAGCAGTACGGCGTGTTCAGCGAAGTACGTGGCCTCGGTCTGCTGATCGGCTGCGTGCTCAGCGATGCCTGGAAAGGCAAGGCCAAGGCGATTCTCGACGCCGCGGCGGTGGAAGGCGTGATGGTGTTGCAGGCCAGTCCGGACGTGGTGCGTTTCGCCCCGAGCCTGGTGGTTGAAGACACCGATATCGATGAAGGTCTGGCGCGCTTCGAACGTGCCGTGGCCAAGCTGACCCAAGCCTGATTGCCGGCCTGGCCTGCCGTTATGCGGCGGATCAGGCTGCGCTCGCTCGACCCATGGAGGGGTTGAGCAAACAGCAAGGAAGCCCGTCTCTGTGTGTGCCGCAGCGTTTGTTGCGGTTTTCTCTGGGCGGCCCGATTTGGGCGGCTTGGAGCTTTTCTCAAAAGGAGTGACACCATGCTGGTGATGCGCCCCGCGCAAATGGCCGACCTCACTGAAGTGCAGCGTCTCGCCGCGGACAGCCCGGTTGGTGTGACTTCACTGCCGGACGACGCCGATCGTCTGCGCGAAAAGATCGCGGCCTCGGAGGCCTCGTTCGCCGCCGAAGTCAGTTTCAACGGTGAAGAAAGCTACTTCTTCGTTCTCGAAGACACGGAGAGCGGTCGCCTGGTGGGTTGCTCCGGCATCGTCGCCTCGGCCGGCTATTCTGAGCCGTTCTACAGCTTTCGTAACGAAACCTTCGTGCACAACTCCCGCGAGCTGAAGATCCATAACAAGATCCACGTGCTCTCGCTGTGCCATGACCTCACCGGCAACAGCCTGCTGACCAGCTTCTACGTCGAGCGGCCGCTGGTGGGCAGCGCCTGGGCCGAGCTGAACTCGCGCTCGCGTCTGCTGTTCCTGGCCAGTCACCCGGAGCGTTTTGCCGATGCGCTGGTGGTGGAAATCGTCGGCTACAGCGACGAAGCCGGCGATTCGCCGTTCTGGGATGCGGTGGGGCGCAACTTCTTCGACATGAACTACACCGAGGCCGAGCGCCTGTGTGGGTTGAAGAGTCGCACCTTCCTTGCCGAATTGATGCCGCATTACCCGATCTACGTGCCGTTGCTGCCCGATGAGGCGCAAGAGGCCATGGGCCAGGTGCATCCACGGGCGCAGATCAGCTTCGACATCCTCATGCGTGAAGGCTTCGAGACCGACCATTACATCGACATCTTCGACGGCGGCCCGACCCTGCATGCACGCACCTCTGGCATCCGTTCGATTGCCCAGAGCCGCGTGGTGCCGCTGCGCATCGGTGAGCCGGTGAAAGGTGGGCGGCCGTATCTGGTGAGTAACGGCCAGCTGCAGGATTTCCGCGCCATCGTGGTGGATCTTGATTGGGTGCCTGGCAAGCCGGTCACCCTGAGTTTGGCGGCCGCCGAGGCCTTGGGCGTCGGCGAAGGCGTCAGCGTACGCCTGGTTGCGGTTTAAGGAGTTAGCGCATGATCGTTCGTCCCGTCCGCAGCGCCGATCTGCCGGCCCTGTTTCAGCTGGCGCGCAGTACCGGTGCTGGTTTGACTACGCTGCCCGCCAATGAGGAGCGCCTGGCGCACCGCGTTGGCTGGGCAGAAAAAACCTTCCGTGGCGAAGCAGCGCCTGCCGATGCCGATTACCTGTTCGTGCTCGAAGACGACAACGGTGAAGTGGTCGGCATCTCCGCCGTCGCCGGTGCCGTTGGCCTGCGTGAGCCTTGGTACAACTACCGGGTCGGCCTGACCGTCAGCGCCTCGCAGGAGCTGCAGATCCACCGTCAGGTGCCGACGCTGTTCCTGGCCAACGACCTGACCGGCAACTCCGAGCTGTGCTCGCTGTTTTTGCGCAGCGACCAGCGCAGTGGCCTCAATGGCCGCCTGCTGTCGAAGGCGCGCTTTCTGTTTATCGCCGAGTTCCGTGAGCTGTTCGGCGACAAGGTGATCGCCGAGATGCGCGGCATGTCCGATGAGAATGGCCGCTCGCCGTTCTGGGAAAGCCTCGGTCGGCACTTCTTCAAGATGGAGTTCAGCCAGGCCGACTACCTCACCGGGGTGGGTAACAAGGCCTTTATCGCCGAGCTGATGCCCAAGTTCCCGCTCTACACCTGCTTCCTCTCCGAGGACGCGCGCAACATCATCGGCCGCGTTCACCCGGACACCGAGCCGGCGCTGGCCATGCTCAAGGGCGAGGGTTTCAGCTACCAGGGCTATGTCGACATATTCGATGCCGGCCCGGCCATCGAAGCGCAGACCGCGAAGATCCGTGCGGTGCAGGACAGCCAGGTATTGGTACTGGCCGTCGGCACCCCCGGCGATGACGCGCCGCAGTTCCTGATCCACAACCGCAAGCGCGAAGACTGCCGGATTACCGCTGCCCCGGCGCGTCTGGCCGCCGGTACTTTGGTGGTCGATGCGCAGACCGCCAAGCGCCTGCAGTTGTCGGCCGGTGATCAGGTGCGCGCCGTGGCGGTTTCTGCTCGCGGTTGATTGTTCAAGGTGCAGCGCGGCTGCACCGTTGAGTCGAATGGCGTACCCGGCGCATAACCGGGTCAATACCTTGCTGGGAGTGATAGAACAAGATGAGCACTCATTACATTGCCGGTGGCTGGCAGGCGGGTCAGGGCGAAGCCCTGGAATCGCTGAACCCGGTCAGCCAGGAAGTCATCTGGCAAGGCCAGGCGGCCAGTGCTGCCCAGGTCGAGGCCGCCGTACAGGCCGCCCGCGCCGCATTCCCAGCCTGGGCCTCGCGCTCGCTGGATGAGCGCATCGCCGTGCTCGAGCAGTTTGCCGCCACCCTGAAAACCCATGCCGAGGCCCTGGGCCACTGCATTGGCGAGGAAACTGGCAAGCCGCTGTGGGAAACCGCCACCGAAGTCACCAGCATGGTCAACAAGATCGCCATCTCGGTGCAGAGCTACCGCGAGCGCACCGGTGAGAAGAGCGGCCCGCTGGCCGACGCCACCGCCGTGCTGCGGCACAAGCCGCATGGCGTGGTCGCGGTATTTGGCCCGTACAACTTCCCCGGCCATCTGCCCAACGGCCATATCGTCCCGGCGCTGCTGGCGGGTAACTGCGTGGTGTTCAAGCCCAGCGAGCTGACCCCGAAAGTCGCCGAGCTGACCGTCAAGTGCTGGATCGAGGCGGGTCTGCCGGCGGGCGTGCTCAACCTGGTGCAGGGCGCGCGCGATACCGGTGTGGCGCTGGCCGCCAGCGCCGGCATCGACGGGCTGTTCTTCACCGGCTCCAGTCGCACCGGCAACCTGCTGCACAACCAGTTCGCCGGTCGCCCGGACAAGATCCTCGCCCTGGAAATGGGCGGCAACAACCCGCTGGTGGTGGACCAGGTCGCCGATATCAATGCCGCGGTCTACACCATCGTGCAGTCGGCGTTTATCTCAGCCGGTCAGCGCTGCACCTGTGCGCGCCGCCTGCTGGTGCCGCAAAGCGTTTGGGGCGACAGCCTGCTGGAGCGCCTGGTGGAGGTTGCCGCCAGCATCAAGGTCGGCAGCTTTGACGCTCAGCCTGCGCCCTTTATGGGCTCGGTGATTTCCCTGGCGGCGGCGCAGCACCTGATCAAGGCGCAGCAGCATCTGCTGGCCCAGGGTGCCACGCCATTGCTGGAAATGACCCAGCCGCTGGCCGGTGCTGCCTTGCTGACGCCGGGCATCATCGATGTGACTGCGGTCGCGAATCGCCCGGATGAAGAGTTTTTCGGCCCGTTGCTGCAGGTGATTCGCTACGCTGATTTTGATGCTGCCATTGCCGAGGCCAACAACACTCAGTACGGCCTGGCCGCTGGCCTGCTGTCGGACTCCAAGGCACGCTATGAGCAGTTCTGGCTGCAAAGCCGCGCCGGTATCGTCAACTGGAACAAGCAGCTGACGGGTGCCGCCAGCACCGCGCCATTCGGCGGTGTGGGTGCCTCTGGCAACCACCGCGCCAGCGCCTATTACGCGGCGGATTATTGCGCCTACCCGGTGGCCTCGCTGGAATCCGACAGCCTGAGCCTGCCCGCCACCCTGACACCCGGAGTTAGCCTGTGAGCAATGCATTCGAAGTAAATTTTGATGGCTTGGTCGGGCCGACTCACAACTATGGCGGCCTGTCCTATGGCAACGTTGCCTCGCAGAGCAACAGCCAGGCCGCGTCCAGCCCGAAAGAAGCCGCCAAGCAGGGCCTGGCCAAGATGAAGGCCTTGATGGAAATGGGCTTCAAGCAGGGTGTACTGGCCCCGCAGGAGCGGCCCAATGTCGCCGCGCTGCGCAGCCTGGGCTTTACCGGCACTGACGCGCAGGTGATCCAGAAGGCCGCGAAAGACGCCATGCCGCTGCTGGTTGCCAGCTGCTCGGCCTCCAGCATGTGGACGGCCAACGCCTGCACCGTCAGCCCCAGCGCCGACACTGCCGATGGCCGCGTGCATTTCACCGCCGCCAACCTCAACTGCAAATTCCACCGTTCGATCGAGCACCCGACCACCAGTCGCGTGCTCGGCGCGATGTTTGCCAACCAGCAGCACTTCGCTCACCACGCCGCGTTGCCGGCGGTCGGTCAGTTCGGTGATGAAGGCGCGGCCAACCACACGCGCTTCTGCAAGGGCTACGGCGATGCCGGCGTGGAGTTCTTCGTCTTTGGCCGCAGTGCCTTCGACGGCCGCTTCCCGGCCCCGCAGCGCTACCCGGCGCGGCAGACCCTGGAAGCCTCGCTGGCGGTTGCCCGACTGCATGGCCTGAGCGATGAGGGCGTGGTTTACGCCCAGCAATCGCCAGCGGTGATCGATCAGGGCGTGTTCCATAACGACGTGATCGCGGTGGGCAATGGCGAGGTGCTGTTCTATCACCAGGACGCTTTCCTCGACACCGACAAGGTGCTGGCCGAGCTGAGCGACAAGCTCGCCCGTCGTGGCGGCAACTTCCAGGCTGTGTGTGTGCCGCGTGATGCGGTGACGGTGGAGGATGCGGTCAAGTCCTACCTGTTCAACAGTCAGCTGCTCAACCGCGCCGATGGCGGCATGCTGCTGATCGTGCCGGAAGAGTGCCGCAACAACGCCAATGTCTGGCGCTACCTGGAGCAGCTGACCAGCGGCAACGGGCCGATCCGTGAGGTCAAGGTGTTCGACCTCAAGCAGAGCATGCAGAACGGCGGTGGCCCGGCGTGCCTGCGCCTGCGCGTGGCGCTCAAGGAGCACGAACTGGCGGCGGTCAATCAGGGCGTGATCATGACCCCGAGCCTGCACGATAGCCTCAATGTATGGGTCGACAAGCATTACCGCGATCGCCTGAGCGAAAACGATCTGGCTGACCCACAATTGCTTAACGAATGCCGTGCGGCCTTGGACGAACTGACGCAGATCCTTAAACTGGGCGCGGTTTATCCATTCCAATTAGCTTGATTGAGTACTTATTACCATGTCCGACGCCCTGCAACTGATCCTCGAAGACACTGACGGCACCCAGCTGGAAACCTCCTGCACGCGCTTTGCCGTGATCTGGCAGGGCCAGGAAATCTGGTTCCAGCAGGTTGGCAACAACCAGCTGATGATCGGTGTGGACGTGGAGGAGGGCGCTGCCGAGTACGCCAACCTGTTGCTGCGCCCGCTGGCCACCAACTTGGTCAGCCTGGAGCTGGAAATGGAAGCCGCTGGCCTGGACGAAGACGACGATCACGTGCACGGTCCTGACTGCAACCACTAAGAACCTGTTTACGATCTGCTGCGCGTCGGCCCTGCTGCGTTAAAAGCAGGCTCGGACTGCTCATTTACAGCTCGTAAACTCCGCGTCCTCGCCGCTTTGATCAGCCGAAGGCTGTTACTAACGTGGCGCCTTGCATGGCGCTAGCTCGCGAGATCGTAAAAACGCTCTGAGGAGATATCCATGCTTGCCCTCGGCAAACTGCTTGAACTGACCCTGGCCGGCCACGAGCCGGCAGCGAAGATTCAGCTGACCCCCGAGGGCACGCGTCTGCGTTGGCTGGCCGAAGGCGCGTTAGAAGTGACGCCGCCGGTGGCCAGCGACAACGGCCAGGACCTGCTGCTGTCAGCCGGCATCCATGGCAACGAAACTGCGCCGATTGAGTTGCTAGACCGCCTGTTGCAAGGCATCGCCCGCAACCAACTGAAACCCCGCGCGCGCATTCTCTTTCTGTTTGGTAACCCCGCCGCCATGCGTAGCGGCGAGCGTTATATCGAGCAGGACATCAACCGCCTGTTCAACGGCCGCCACGATCAGCACACCGGTGCCGAGGCGCTGCGTGCCTGTGACCTGGAGCATCTGGCCGCTACCTTTTTCAGTAAGCCGGATCGCACCCGTCTGCATTACGACCTGCACACCGCGATTCGCGCGTCGAAGATCGAGCAGTTTGCCCTCTACCCGTTTCAGGAAGGCCGCCCGCGCAGCCAGCGCGAACTGGCGCGCCTCAGCGCTGCCGGGATCGAGGCGGTGCTGCTGCACAACAAGAGTTCGATCACCTTTAGCGCCTACACCTACACCCAGTTGGGGGCGGAAGCCTTTACCCTGGAACTGGGCAAGGCACGGCCGTTCGGGCAGAACGAGCTGGTCAACCTGGATCTGCTCGAACAGCATCTGCAAGCCCTGATCGAAGGGCGCGAGCCAGAAGGTGCCAGCGAAGACCTAGGCGAGCTCAAGCTGTTTGCTGTGGCGCGTGAAGTGATCAAGCACAGCGATGCCTTCAAGCTGCATTTGCCGGCCGATATCGAGAACTTCAGCGAGCTGCCGATTGGCTACCTGTTGGCCGAGGATCTGGCCGGCACCCGCTGGGTGGTGGATGAGCCGGGCGCGCGGATTATCTTCCCCAATCCCAAGGTCAAGAACGGCCTGCGCGCCGGCATCTTGATTGTTCCCGCCGAAGACGTGCAGCTGGCTTGAGTTAACGCTGCGGGCTCGCAATCTGTCCTGCGCTTTCTCGCCTGATCTGTACCTTGTTTGCCTGCTTGGCGCGTTTTAGCATCGGGGTTTAGCTCCGTCTAAGGACAGCCCGCCATGCCCGTTATCGACTTGCGCAGCGACACCGTTACCCAGCCGACCCCCAGTATGCGCGAGGCCATGCAAGCCGCCGAACTGGGTGATGACGTGTATGGCGAAGACCCCACGGTTAACCGCCTGGAGCAGTTTCTGGCCGCCGAGTTGGGCTTTGCTGCCGCGCTGTTCGTGCCGACCGGCACCATGAGCAACCTGCTCGGGCTGATGGCCCATTGCGAGCGTGGCGACGAGTACATCGTCGGCCAGCAGGCACACACCTATAAATACGAAGGCGGCGGCGCGGCGGTACTCGGCTCGATCCAGCCGCAACCCATCGATGGCGAAGCCGATGGCTCGCTCGACCTGGCCAAGGTCGAAGCGGCAATCAAGCAGGATGACTTCCACTTCGCCCGCACCCGCCTGCTGGCGCTGGAAAACACCATGCAGGGCAAGGTGCTGCCACTGGCGTATCTGCAGGCCGCGCGCGAACTGACCACACAGCGCTGCCTGGCCCTGCATCTGGATGGTGCGCGTTTGTATAACGCCGCGGTTAAGCTGGGCGTGCCTGCGCGGGAGATTACCCAGTACTTCGATTCTGTGTCGGTGTGTTTGTCCAAAGGCCTTGGCGCGCCAATCGGTTCGGTGCTGTGCGGTTCAGTCGAGCTGATCTGCAAGGCGCGGCGTCTGCGCAAGATGGTCGGCGGCGGCATGCGCCAGGCCGGCATGCTCGCCGCCGCCGGCTTGTATGCCCTGCAACATCAGGTGGAACGTTTGGCCGACGATCACGCCAATGCCGAGCGCCTGGCGGCGGGCTTGCGTGAGTTGGGTTACAGCGTGGAGCCGGTGCAGACCAATATGGTTTACGTTCAGATTGGCGAGCGGGCCGGCGCATTGAAGGCCTTCTGTGCCGAGCGCGGGATCACGCTGAGCGCTGCGCCGCGGCTGCGCATGGTCACGCACCTGGATATTTCGCCTGCGGATATCGATCAGGTGGTCGCGGCCTTCGCCGAATTTCGTCGGAATTGATTGTCTTGGAGCGATGAATAGTCGCTCTCTATCAATAAAGGCACTAGCCCCCTAGCGTAGGCCCGATATAATGCGGCCCTTTGCCGGCTTTGTCGTGGCCGCTGGTTTTTGGAAGATTCCTATGAAAAGCGCAGAAATCCGTGAAGCCTTCCTCAGCTTCTTTGAACAGAAGGGACACACCCGTGTCGCCTCCAGCTCCCTGATTCCGGGTAACGACCCGACGCTGCTGTTCACCAACGCCGGGATGAACCAGTTCAAGGACTGCTTCCTTGGCCTGGAAAAGCGCGCCTACACCCGCGCCACCAGCAGCCAGAAGTGCGTACGCGCCGGCGGTAAGCACAACGACCTGGAAAACGTCGGTTACACCGCGCGTCACCACACTTTCTTCGAGATGCTGGGCAACTTCAGCTTCGGCGACTATTTCAAGCGCGACGCCATTCATTACGCCTGGGAGTTCCTCACCGGCGACAAGTGGCTGAACCTGCCGAAAGAAAAACTCTGGGTCACGGTCTACGCCAGCGATGACGAGGCCTACGAGATCTGGAACAAGGAAATCGGCGTGCCGACCGAGCGGATGATCCGCATCGGCGACAACAAGGGCGCGCCGTACGCCTCGGACAACTTCTGGGCAATGGGCGACACCGGCCCGTGCGGCCCGTGCACCGAAATCTTCTTCGACCACGGCGACCATATCTGGGGCGGCCCGCCCGGCTCGCCAGAAGAAGACGGCGACCGCTATATCGAGATCTGGAACAACGTATTCATGCAGTTCAACCGTACGGCTGACGGCGTGATGCATCCGCTGCCGGCGCCGAGCGTGGACACCGGCATGGGCCTGGAGCGCATCAGTGCGGTGCTGCAGCACGTCAACTCGAACTACGAGATCGACCTGTTCCAGAGCCTGCTGAATGCGGCGGCCAAGGCCATCGGCTGCGCCAACGAAGCCCAGGCTTCGCTGAAAGTGGTGGCTGACCATATCCGCTCGTGCGGCTTCCTGATCGCCGATGGCGTGACGCCGTCCAACGAAGGTCGTGGCTATGTGCTGCGCCGCATCATCCGCCGCGCTTGCCGTCACGGTAACAAGCTGGGTGCCAAGGGCAGCTTCTTCTACCAGATCGTTGCTGCGCTGGTCGGCGAGATGGGCGAGGCCTTCCCTGAGTTGAAACAGCAGCAGGCGCATATCGAGCGCGTGCTGAAAACCGAAGAAGAGCAGTTCGCCAAGACCCTGGAGCAGGGCCTGAGAATTCTCGAGCAGGATCTGGCCGAGCTGAAAGGCACGGTGATTCCGGGTGAAGTGATCTTCAAGCTGTACGACACCTTCGGTTTCCCGATGGACCTGACCGGCGACATCGCCCGTGAGCGTGAGCTGACCCTGGATGAAGAGGGCTTCGAGCGCGAGATGCAGGCGCAGCGCGAGCGTGCCCGTTCGGCCAGCTCGTTCGGCATGGACTACAACAGCCTGGTCAAGGTCGACAGCGAAACGGCGTTCCTTGGCTACCAGGGCACCAGCGGCAGCGGCAAGATCATTGCGCTGTTTCAGGCCGGTAAGGCGGTGGACAGCCTGAGCGAAGGCGAGGAGGGCGTGGTAGTCCTCGACCAGACACCGTTCTACGCCGAATCCGGTGGCCAGGTCGGTGACTGCGGCTTCCTTGAAGGCGCAGGTGTGCGTTTTGACGTGCGCGACACCACCAAGGCTGGTGGCGCATTTCTGCATCACGGCGTTGCAGTCAAAGGCGGCTTGAGTGTTGGCACCTCGGTCAAGGCTGAAGTGGACGCCAGCGTGCGCCAAGCCACTGCGCTCAATCACTCGGCGACTCACTTGCTGCACGCGGCCCTGCGCCAGGTGCTGGGTGAGCACGTGACCCAGAAGGGCTCGCTGGTCGACAGTCAGCGCCTGCGTTTTGACTTCAGCCACTTCGAGGCCATTACCCCGGCGCAATTGAAGGCGCTGGAAGACATCGTCAACCGCGAAGTGCGCGGCAATACAGAAGTCGAAACCCAGGAAACCGATATCGAAACCGCCAAGGCCAAGGGTGCCATGGCGTTGTTCGGTGAGAAGTACGGCGACAACGTGCGTGTGCTGAGCATGGGTGGCGATTTCTCCGTCGAGCTCTGTGGCGGCACCCACGCCAAGCGTACCGGCGATATCGGCGTATTCAAGATCACCAGCGAAAGCGGTGTGGCGGCTGGCGTGCGTCGAATTGAAGCAGTCACCGGCGCGGCAGCGTTTGCTTACTTGAACGGCGCGGAAGAGCAGCTGAAAGAAGCCGCGGCGCTGGTCAAAGGCAGTCGAGACAACCTGCTGGACAAGCTTGCCGGTGTGCTGGAGCGCAACCGTCAGCTGGAAAAAGAGCTTGAGCAGCTCAAGGCCAAGGCTGCCAGCGCGGCAGGCAATGACCTGGCCGGTTCGGCTGTCGACGTCAAAGGCATCAAGGTGCTGACGGCGCGTCTCGATGGTCTGGACGGCAAGGCCCTGCTGGCCATGGCCGATCAGTTGAAGAACAAGCTCGGCAGCGCAGTGATCCTGCTGGGTGGCGTACAGGACGACAAAGTCGTGCTGGTGGCCGGCGTGACGCAGGACCTGACCGCCAAGCTGAAGGCTGGCGATCTGATGAAGCAAGCCGCTGCGGCAGTCGGTGGTAAGGGCGGCGGTCGTCCAGACATGGCGCAAGGTGGCGGTGTCGATGCGGCTGCGCTGGATGGCGCTCTGGCGTTGGCCGTTACCTTTGCCGAACAAGGTCTGTAAGTACCTGATTGCTTGAGTGCAACGACCAAGGTCCGGTATACGCCCGGCGGGCCTTGGCAGGGTATTGAGTTGTATGTTTAATGGGCGCCCTTCACGGGCTGAGGCGGCTTTGAAATGGCTTTGATCGTACAGAAATTTGGCGGCACCTCCGTCGGCACTGTTGAGCGTATTCAGCAGGTGGCCGCGAAGGTGAAGAAATTCCGCGAAAACGGCGATGACATTGTGGTTGTGGTTTCCGCCATGAGCGGTGAAACCAATCGCCTGATCGATCTGGCCAAACAGGTCAGTGATGGTCAGCCGGTACCGCGTGAACTCGACGTGATGGTCTCTACTGGCGAGCAGGTGACGATTGCCTTGCTGGCCATGGCGCTGATCAAGATTGGCGTGCCGGCGGTGTCCTATACCGGCAATCAGGTGCGTATCCTGACGGACAGCGCGCACAACAAAGCGCGCATCCTGCAGATCGATGACCAGAAACTGCGTGCCGACCTCAAGGCCGGTCGTGTGGTGGTGGTCGCTGGTTTCCAGGGCGTGGATGAACACGGCAATATCACCACCCTCGGTCGCGGCGGCTCCGACACCACGGGTGTGGCGCTGGCGGCGGCCTTGAAGGCTGACGAATGCCAGATCTACACCGACGTCGATGGCGTCTACACCACCGATCCGCGCGTAGTGCCGCAGGCTCAGCGCCTGGAAAAGATCACCTTCGAAGAGATGCTGGAAATGGCCAGCCTCGGCTCCAAGGTGCTGCAGATTCGCTCGGTGGAGTTCGCCGGCAAGTACAACGTCCCGCTGCGCGTGCTGCACAGCTTCCAAGAGGGTCCGGGCACCCTCATTACCCTTGATGAAGAGGAATCCATGGAACAGCCGATCATCTCCGGCATCGCTTTCAATCGCGACGAAGCCAAGCTGACCATCCGTGGCGTACCGGACATCCCGGGCGTGGCGTTCAAAATTCTCGGCCCGATCAGTGCTGCGAACATCGAAGTGGACATGATCGTGCAGAATGTTGCGCACGATAACACCACCGATTTCACCTTCACCGTACACCGTAACGACTACACCGCAGCGCAGCAGGTGCTGGAAAACACTGCCCGCGAGCTGGGTGCACGCGAAGTGATTGGCGACACCAAGATTGCCAAGGTGTCGATCGTTGGCGTCGGCATGCGTTCGCATGCCGGCGTTGCCAGTCGCATGTTCGAGGCGCTGGCCAAGGAAAATATCAATATCCAGATGATCTCCACCTCGGAGATCAAAGTCTCCGTGGTGATCGAGGAGAAATATCTGGAGTTGGCGGTGCGCGCCCTGCACACTGCTTTCGAACTGGATGCCCCGGCCCGTCAGGGCGACTGAGGCATTATCCGAAAGGCGCGGTTTATCCCGCGCCTTTTGTCTTTTTGGTTGGCATGAGCAGGAACTTTCTTTCTGCTCACACTGGTCAATACTTGGGTGAAGGCTCTGCTTGAGATGTTCGGGGCTGCCATCATTTTGTTTTTTGCAGACTGCTGTTGTCCTGAACTGATATCCGTAAGGAGAAAGGAATGCTGATTCTGACTCGCCGGGTCGGAGAGACCCTGATGGTGGGTGACGAAGTCACTGTCACCGTGTTGGGCGTTAAAGGTAATCAGGTGCGCATTGGCGTTAACGCGCCGAAAGAGGTAGCGGTGCACCGCGAAGAAATTTACCAGCGCATCCAGAAAGAGAAAGGCGAAGAACCAAGCCACTAATTTTTATCGAAATTTTGGCTTTGCAAACGGGGAAAACATGGTTATCATGCGCCCCGTGTTGCGGAGAGGTGGCCGAGTGGCCGAAGGCGCTCCCCTGCTAAGGGAGTACATCTCAAAAGGGTGTCGGGGGTTCGAATCCCCCCTTCTCCGCCATTATTTAGTGCTGTAGGCGTTGATGTTGGAAGTCTGCAGTGCAAGCGTTACATGCACTCATAGCTCAGCTGGATAGAGTACTCGGCTACGAACCGAGCGGTCGGAGGTTCGAATCCTCCTGAGTGCACCAAATCGGAATGGCTTGCAGTGATGCAGGCCATTTTGTTTCAGCCAGCGGTGATCTGGTTAAAAAGCGCCATTTGCACTCATAGCTCAGCTGGATAGAGTACTCGGCTACGAACCGAGCGGTCGGAGGTTCGAATCCTCCTGAGT
>NZ_JBASFM010000016.1:0-462177 GCF_049653025.1 Pseudomonas sp.
GCTTACTCAGATCAACTTCTTGATGTTCCATGCCGCTCATGCATCCCTCACCCAGGTAACTGTCAAAGCGTGTGATTAGCCGCTGATGGTAGCCATGTGCGCCTGCGGTCGTTCAACTTTAGGTTGATCGACTCATCGCGCAACTACTTTGCGCAGGCTGCAGGGCCCAGTTGTCAGTTTGGTTGATATTGGCGGTCATGTGCGACTGTTAAGCCGGATTTATGCAGGATCTTGAGAATTTAGCCTTAGCCAGGGCTTAAAAACGCCGTCAGCGGTGTTGCAAGCGATCTTGGCCATCGCCAGATTTAGCCATAAACAAAACTGTCATGTGGAACTTGCTACAATGCGCGCCTTCTAACTAGCGGTTTTTACACAGAAAATCGCCGGTACTGAATCAATCAAGATAACTTTCCCCACGCTTTGGATGTATATGGATTTTTGGCTCGCGATACAGACGCTTTTGCTCGGTGTGGTTGAAGGACTGACAGAATTTTTACCAATTTCCAGTACGGGTCACCAGATCATCGTCGCGGATTTAGTTGGTTTTGGCGGCGATAGAGCCATAGCTTTTAATATCATCATCCAGCTCGGCGCGATTTTGGCGGTGGTCTGGGAGTACCGCCGCAAGATCCTCGAGGTGGTCGTTGGCCTGCCCAAGCAGGCCGAGGCGCAACGCTTTACCGGCAACCTGATCATCGCAGTACTGCCGGCCGTAGTGCTTGGCGTGGCCTTTGCTGATGTGATTCATCACTATTTGTTTAACCCGATCACCGTCGCCACCGCGTTGCTGGTGGGTGGGCTGATCATGCTCTGGGCCGAGCGGCGTCAACACCAGATCAGCGTTGAGACAGTCGAACAAATGCGCTGGACGGATGCCCTCAAAGTCGGCTGCGTGCAGTGTTTGGCGATGGTGCCTGGCACCTCACGCTCCGGTGCGACCATCATCGGCGGCCTGCTGTTTGGCTTGTCGCGTAAAGCCGCCACCGAGTTTTCCTTCTTTCTGGCGATGCCGACCATGGTCGGCGCGGCGCTGTACTCGGGCTACAAGTACCGTGAGATTTTTCAAGCCAGTGACTTGCCGGTGTTTGTCTTAGGCTTTGTCACCGCCTTTGTGTTTGCCATGATTGCGGTGCGCGGCCTGCTCAAATTTATCGCCAAACACAGCTATGTGGCCTTTGCCTGGTACCGGATTGGCTTTGGTCTGTTGATTCTGGCCACTTGGCAGTTTGGCTGGATTGACTGGGCCACGGCGCAAGGCTGATACCCCACTATGGCACCTCGTGCGCCGGTACAGCATCTGCGACTTAAGCTGCTGCTGTTTGCCGGGTTGTGCGCCTTACCGCTGTATGGCGCCACACAGTTGCTACTGAGTTATGGGCTTGTTTGGCCGTTGGCAGCTTACGGGTTATTTAGCCTGGTTAGCTTCGCGCAGTACTGGCATGACAAGGCTCGCGCCCACCAGGGTCATTGGCGTACGCCCGAAAAGATCCTGCAAATAACCGCGTTAATCGGCGGTTGGCCCGGTGCATTGTTGGTGCAACAAGTATTTCGCCACAAGACTCGCAAGCTCGCGTTTCAGTTACCGTTTTGGCTGATAGTGTTGGCGCATCAAAGCTTTTGGAGCTATTGGCTGATTGTCGACGGCCCACTGGTTGGCGCCAAGCTGCTGCGACTGGTTTATTGATCCAGCAACAACCCTACTTGGCGGATTTTCGGCAGCTTGCGCACCACCAACTGATGAGAGCGGCGCAACAATTGCTCTAACTCGGCATCGCCCAGCGGCGCCGGCATGGCCATGCTGATCCAGTGGGCGCGGGCCAAATAGGGGGCAGGGCGGATGCCGGGGCGGTCGATAAAGCCGAGAAATAGATCGTCGTCGACCTTAAAGGCCAAACCGCCGCCCATAAAGTCGAGAATGGCGAACATCTTGTTGCCCGCTATCGAGAACACCCGGTTATTGCCCCATTTCAGGTCTTCGCGGGCGCCTGGCAGACTGAGGCAAAAGTCGGCGATCTGTTGTGCGCTCATCACTTGCGGCTCTCCTTGGACTGAATTGCGACTAGCCTTAATGCTCCCTTCAAACAGGAGCATTAAGGCTATGTCACTTTCAATGTATCAGGCTTCGATTCCGGTTTTTACCCGCATGCTCGGTAACCTCTCGGCGATTCTCGACAAGGCGGCCGCATTTGCCGAAGCGAAGAAAATCGAACCCCAAGTGCTGCTGAATGCCCGCTTGGCCCCGGATATGTTTCCCTTGGTACGGCAGGTACAGATCGCCACCGATTCGGTGAAAGGCTGCGCCGCGCGTTTGGCCGGGGTGGATGTCCCCAGTTTCCCCGACACCGAGAGCAGTTTTGCGCAGTTGCAGGAGCGCCTGCAGAAAACCCAGGCTTTTCTGAACAGCTGCAGTGCCGCGCAGATCGATGGCAGTGAAACCATGCGCATAGTGCTGAACTTTCCTGGCCAGGAGCTGAAGTTTAGCGGGCAGGATTACCTGGTTAACTTTGTGCTGCCGAACTTTTATTTTCACCTGACCACGGCCTACGCGATCCTGCGTCACAACGGGCTGGAGCTGGGCAAGATGGATTTTCTCGGGCGCCCGGCCTGAAACAAAACGGCCCCGTTGCTTGTGCGAGCAGCGGGGCCGTTTTATCTCGGCTGGCTGCATTACGCAGTCCAGCCGTTACTCAGAGGCTAGCGATCAGGCGATCACGCCCTGGCTGCGCAGGTAATCATCGTAGGTGCCGCTGAAGTCGATGATGCCGTTGGCCGACAGTTCGATGATGCGGGTCGCCAAGGAACCAACAAACTCGCGGTCGTGGCTGACGAAAATCAAGGTGCCTGGGTAGTTTTCCAGCGCCAAGTTCAAGGCTTCGATGGATTCCATGTCCAAGTGGTTGGTCGGTTCATCCATGATCAGCACGTTAGGCTTTTGCAAGATCAGTTTGCCGAACAACATGCGGCCTTGCTCACCACCGGAGATGACTTTTACCGACTTGAGGATATCGTCGTTGCTGAATAGCATGCGCCCCAGCGTGCCGCGAATCACCTGTTCACCGGTAGTCCACTGACCTATCCAGTCGAATAGATTCAAGTCGTCTTCGAAGTCGTGGGCGTGGTCCTGGGCGTAGTAGCCGAGTTCCGCGCTTTCAGTCCACTTCACCGAGCCGGCATCCGGGGTCAGTTCGCCCACCAGGGTGCGCAGCAGGGTGGTCTTGCCGATGCCGTTCGGGCCGATGATGGCCACGCGCTCGCCGGCTTCCACGGTGAAGCTGAAGTTCTTGAACAGAATTTTGCCGTCGAAGCCCTTGGCCATGTGATCCACGGTCACGGCGTTGCGGTGCAACTTCTTGGTTTGCTCGAAGCGGATGAACGGGCTGATCCGGCTGGACGGCTTGACCTCGGCCAGCTGGATCTTGTCGCTCTGCTTGGCGCGCGAGGATGCCTGCTTGGATTTCGAGGCGTTGGCCGAGAAGCGGCTGACGAAGCTTTGCAGCTCGTTGATTTGCGCTTTTTTCTTGGCGTTATCCGACAGCAGTTGCTCGCGCGACTGGGTCGCGGCGGTCATGTACTCGTCGTAGTTGCCTGGGAACAGGCGCAGCTCGCCGTAATCCAGGTCAGCCATGTGGGTGCACACGCTGTTCAGGAAGTGACGGTCGTGGGAGATGATGATCATGGTGCTGTTGCGCTGGGTGAGGATGTTTTCCAGCCAGCGGATGGTGTTGATATCCAGGTGGTTGGTTGGTTCGTCCAGCAGCAACACTTCCGGGTCGGAGAACAGCGCCTGCGCCAGCAGTACGCGCAGTTTCCAGCCCGGCGCGACTTCGCTCATCGGGCCGAAATGCTGCTCCAACGGAATACCCAGGCCGAGCAGCAATTCACCAGCACGGGACTCTGCGGTGTAGCCGTCCATTTCAGCGAACTCACCTTCGAGTTCGCCGACCTTCATGCCATCTTCTTCGCTCATTTCCGCCAGGGAGTAGATGCGGTCGCGCTCGGCTTTGACCTTCCACAGCTCTTCGTGACCCATGATCACGGTGTCGATCACGGTGAATTCTTCGTAGGCGAACTGATCCTGACGCAGCTTACCCAGGCGCACGTTCGGCTCCAGCATCACCTGGCCACCGCTCGATTCCAGGTCGCCGCCGAGGATCTTCATAAAGGTCGACTTGCCGCAGCCGTTGGCCCCGATCAGGCCGTAGCGGTTGCCGCCGCCAAACTTGACGGACACGTTCTCGAACAGCGGCTTGGCGCCGAATTGCATGGTGATGTTAGCGGTGGAGATCACGAATCTTGGTCCAGATAAACGGGCGCACAGGCGCGAAAGGGGCGCGATTGTAGCGGGTTACGGCCACAAAAGGCAGCAGATGGGACAGGCGGAGTTTCTATTTGATGAATCACCCCTAGCTTTGTAGACACATCCGAGTGGCTGCTTTATCGATTGGGAAAGGGCTACAAAGAAAAGCCAGGCAGTGCCTGGCTTATTTCATAACGGTGCAGGTCATCAAAACAAAAAAATCACCCTGAGGTGCTTTTTTGTAAGCGCGACTAACGGGGTAAAGCCACTGCATTGGCCCGTGCCATATGCAGTTTCTTGTAGCTCTCGACCAGGCGCAGATGCCTATCGAGGCCTTCCAGTTTCATGCTCGTAGGCGTCAGGCCGTAAAAGCGTACGCTGCCATCTACTGAGCCGATTGCTGCATCCATCCGCTGGTTGCCGAACATCCTGCGGAAGTTGGGTTCAAAGTCGGCCAGTTCCAGTTCGTCGTCCAGCTGCACTTCCAGCACCACATTCAGGGCCTGGTAGAACAGCCCGCGTTCGAGGCTGTTGTCGTTGTACTGCAGGAAGGCCTCCACCAGCTCTTTCGCCTCGTCGAACTTCTTCAGCGCGACATAGATCAGCAGCTTCAGCTCCAAGATCGTCAGCTGGCCCCAGACGGTGTTGTCGTCGAATTCGATGCCGATCAGGGTGCCGATGTCGGTGTAATCATCGGCATCGCAGTTCTCCAGGCTCTTGAGCAGGGACTTGAGCCGCATATCGCTCAGGTTGTGCAGGTTGAGGATGTCCGCGCGAAACAGCAGCGCCTTGTTGGTGTTGTCCCAGATCAGGTCTTCCACCGGATAGATTTCCGAGTAACCCGGCACCAGGATGCGGCAGGCGGTTGCGCCGAGGTCGTCGTACACCGCCATATACACTTCCTTGCCCATGGCTTCGAGGATGCCGAACAGGGTCGCGGCTTCATCGGCATTGGACTCTTCGCCGTCGCCTGAGAAGTCCCACTCGACGAACTCGAAATCGGCTTTGGCGCTGAAGAAGCGCCACGACACCACGCCGCTGGAATCGATAAAGTGCTCGACGAAGTTGTTCGGCTCGGTCAGCGCCTGGCTCTCGAAGGTCGGCGGCGGTAGATCGTTGAGACCTTCGAAACTGCGGCCCTGGAGCAGTTCGGTGAGGCTGCGCTCCAGCGCGATCTCAAGGCTCGGGTGGGCACCGAACGAGGCGAATACGCCACCGGTGCGCGGGTTCATCAGGGTTACACACATCACCGGGAACTCGCCGCCCAGCGACGCATCCTTCACCAGCACCGGGAAGCCTTGTTCTTCCAGCCCCTGAATGCCGGCGAGGATGGCCGGGTATTTTTCCAGAACTTCCTGCGGCACATCCGGCAGGGCCAGTTCGCCTTCGAGGATTTCGCGTTTTACCGCGCGCTCGAAAATTTCCGACAGGCACTGCACCTGCGCCTCGGCCAGGGTATTGCCGGCGCTCATGCCGTTGCTGAGGAACAGGTTCTCGATCAGGTTGGAGGGGAAGTACACCACTTCGCCGTCCGATTGGCGCACAAACGGCAGCGAGCAGATGCCACGCGCCTTGTTGCCCGAATTGGTGTCGTACAAGTTCGAGCCGCGCAGTTCGCCATCGGGGTTGTAGATATCCAGGCAGTACGGGTCGAGGATTTCGGCTGGCAGCGCATCCCTGGGGCCTGGCTTGAACCAGCGCTCGTTCGGGTAATGCACGAACGGCGCGTTGGCGATCTCTTCGCCCCAGAATTGGTCGTTGTAGAAGAAGTTGCAGTTCAGCCGCTCGATAAACTCGCCCAGCGCCGAGGCCAGCGCGCCTTCCTTGGTCGCGCCCTTGCCATTGGTAAAGCACAGCGGCGAGTGCGCGTCGCGGATATGCAGCGACCAGACGTTGGGTACGATATTGCGCCACGAGGCGATTTCGATCTTCATGCCCAGGCCGGCTAGAATTGCCGACATATTGGTGATGGTCTGCTCCAGCGGCAGATCCTTGCCCGCAATGTAGGTATGCGCACCTGAAGCCCCCTCTGAACTAGAAGCAGGCATCAGCAGCGCCTGGGCATCGGCATCCAGATTGGCCACTTCCTCGATCACGAACTCGGGACCGGCCTGCACCACCTTTTTCACCGTGCAGCGGTCGATGGAGCGCAGGATGCCCAGGCGGTCTTTGTCGGAGATATCCGCTGGCAACTCGACCTGGATCTTGAAAATCTGTTGATAGCGATTTTCCGGGTCGACAATGTTGTTCTGCGACAGACGGATGTTCTCGGTAGGGATATCACGCGTCTGGCAGTACAGCTTGACGAAGTAGGCCGCACACAAGGCCGAGGAAGCCAGAAAGTAATCGAAGGGCCCGGGTGCCGAGCCATCGCCCTTGTAACGGATAGGCTGGTCGGCGATCACCGTAAAATCATCGAACTTGGCTTCAAGTCGAAGGTTGTCGAGAAAATTGACCTTGATTTCCATGCGGGATTACCAGAATAGCGAAGCAAAAAATTTGGCCGCTATTATCCGGCTTTTCTTCCGTAAGTCTTGTCCATCAGCCCAATCGTGGAGACTCAGCATGACCAACAAGAACACGATCTGCCTTTGGTACGACCACACCGCTCTGGAGGCCGCGACCTTCTACGCCAAGACCTTCCCGGACAGCGCAGTACTCGCTGTCCATCGCGCCCCTGGCGACTATCCCGCCGGCAAGCAGGGCGATGTGCTGACGGTCGAGTTCAGGGTCATGGGCATCCCGTGCCTCGGGTTGAATGGAGGGCCTGCGTTCCAGCACAACGAAGCGTTCTCGTTCCAGGTCGCGACCGACGATCAGGCCGAGACGGACCAGCTATGGAACGCGATCATCGACAATGGCGGACAGGAAAGCGCGTGCGGTTGGTGCAAGGACAAGTGGGGCGTCTCGTGGCAGATCACCCCACGCATCCTGATGGACGCGATAACCAGCGCCGATCAAGCGGCGGCCAAACGTGCGTTCGAGGCCATGATGGGCATGAGGAAGATCGACATCGCGGCGATTGAGACTGCGCTGAAGTCTTGACCCCCATCGTTTGGGGCGGTGAATAGGTTGGGCGTGGCAGGCTGTTTAGCGCAGCGAGCTTAGTTAGAGCAGCAAGCCCAGCTTCAGGCGCTTGGGCAGTTTGCCGACCACCAGTTGATGTGAGCGGCGCAGCAACTCGCCCAGTTCGGCATCGCTCAAGGGGTAGGGTGGCTTCATGCTGATCCAGCGAGCGCGGGCCAGGTAGGGAGCCGGACTAATTCCGGGGCGGTCGCAGAACCCGAGAAACAGGTCGTCATCGACCTTGAAGGACAGACCGTTCGTGCCGTTGATATGCAGCAGGGCGAACATCTTGCTCTGCGCCACGGAGAATACCCGCACACCGCCCCACTTGATGTCCTCGCGGGCACCCGGCAGGCTCAGGCAGTACTCGGCAACGTCCTCGGGGCGCATAGCATTCCTTACTCGCGATAGAAAACCTGCACCAGATGATAGCCAAACTGGCTTTTCACCGGGCCGTGCACTTCGCGCACCGGCTTCTTGAAGATCACCTGATCGATGGCGCGCACCATCTGTCCCGGACGCACCTCACCCAGGTCGCCACCTTTTTTGCCGGAGGGGCAGGTCGAATACTTGCGTGCCAGCACATCGAAGGCTTCACCGGCGGCGATGCGTTTTTTCAATGCCGCCGCTTCGGCCTCGGTTTTCACCAGAATGTGGCGGGCCATTGCCTTTGCCATGACGGCCTCCTCGGTTTTAGGTGGGGGTATTGTGCCAGTATTTTCAACCGCTTAGCGCCTGAACCAAGCAAGCCCCGATTTTCCCGGGAGCGATGCGCAATCTTGGCCT
Source organism: Pseudomonas sp. (assembly GCF_049653025.1). Taxonomy (GTDB): domain Bacteria; phylum Pseudomonadota; class Gammaproteobacteria; order Pseudomonadales; family Pseudomonadaceae; genus Aquipseudomonas. The sequence continues at coordinate 8,150 of NZ_JBASFM010000016.1, forward strand.
AACGTATTAAAGCCAACCCACGGGATATCTCGTTATGGACCTCAATGCCATGCTCAAAGTCCTGTCCAGTCAGGACGGGTCAGACCTTTATCTTTCCACTGGCGCGCCGCCGTGCGCCAAGTTCAATGGTGTGCTCAAGGCCTTGAGCGCCGAGCCGTTGAAGGCCGGGGAAGTGGCCGAAATTGCCGCCTCGGTGATGGATAGTGCGCAGCGTGAGGAATTCGAACGTGAGCTGGAGATGAACCTGGCGATCTCGCTGTCCAGCATCGGCCGCTTTCGTATCAATATCTTCAAGCAGCGCAATGAAGTGTCGATCGTGGCGCGCAACATCAAGATGGAAATCCCCAAGTTCGAAGATCTCAAACTGCCGGAAGTGCTGCTCAAGACCGTGATGGAGAAACGCGGCCTGGTGCTGTTCGTCGGCGGTACCGGCTCGGGCAAGTCGACCTCCCTGGCGGCGCTGATCGACTACCGCAACCGCAACAGCGGCGGCCATATCATCACCATCGAAGACCCGGTGGAGTACGTGCACAAGCACAAGAAGTCGATCATCAACCAGCGTGAGGTCGGGGTGGATACCCGCAGCTTCCATGCCGCGCTGAAAAACACCCTGCGCCAGGCCCCGGATGTGATCCTGATCGGCGAAATTCGCGACCGCGAGACCATGGAACATGCCCTGGCCTTCGCCGACACCGGCCACCTGGCGATCTCCACCCTGCATGCCAACAACGCTAACCAGGCGCTGGACCGCATTATCAACTTCTTCCCCGAAGACCGCCGCCCGCAGCTGCTCAACGACCTGGGCAACAACCTCAAGGCGTTTGTCTCGCAGCGTCTGGTCAAAACCATCGATGGCAAGCGTCGCGCCGCCGTCGAAGTGCTGTTGGGCACCCCGACCATCCGCGATCAGATCAAGCGCAGCGACTTCTCCGAGATCAAGGAAACCATGGAGAAATCGAAAAACCTCGGCATGCAGACCTTCGATCAGGCGCTGATCGACCTGGTCAACGACGGCAGCATCGATGAAGAGGAAGCGGTGAAAAACGCCGACTCGGCGAACAACGTGCGCTTGAAGCTCAAGCTCTATCGCGACAACCCAGGCACCTCAGCACCTGCCGCTGCGCCCGCGCCAGTTGCAGCCGCACCGACCCCGGCCGCGCCTGCTGCGTCAGCCGGGGAATGGGGGCTGGAGTTGAAGCTGGAAGATATCGAAGAAGACGCTCCGCCACCGGAGGACCCCGGCCGCGCCGGTATTTAGCGACGACGAAGCGCGGTTTCGCACGGCTAGGGCTGTGGCAAATAGGCCTTCTGCATGCGTCGTGCGGTGCCGTTGGCCCTGAGTGCCTCGACCGCGCGTCGCAGTTTGTTGACCAGCGCTGCATCGCAGGCTTTGGAGCAAGCCAGATACAGGTCTGTTCGAGCCAGTGGCGGGCTCATCTGCAGGTTGTTATTACTTTCTGGCCATAGATACAGCCCTTCAGGTATCCCGGTAAACCAGGCGTCGACGCGGCCCAGCTCAAGCATTCGCGCTGGGTTGTCACCGAGTTTGAGGGTGACAATCTGCTCATCGGAAAAACCCTCGGCCTTGAGTATTTCAATTTGCGCGGTACCCAGACCGACCGCAATCCGCTGATAGCGACGGCGGGCTTCGGCAAAGGTGCGAACCGGGGTGTCGAGGCTAAAGAATGCACGCTCAAGTGGCATGACGGGAGCAATCCAGGTGTACAGGGCTTCGCGCTCCGGGGTGCGCGAAAGCGGAATGATCAGCAGGTTATGGCCGCGGCTGACCTGCTGCTGGGCGCGAGCCCAGGGGGTTATATTGATATGGCTGAGATACCCCGCGTGGGCAATGGCGGCCAATGCCACATCGCCGACCATGCCATAACCGCCCTGAAAGCTGACAAAGGTCAGCGGCGGCGCGTCCGGCATATGCAACTCCAGCGGCTCCTGTGCTGTTGCGCTCAGGCTCAGTGGGGTCAGTAATATCGCGAGACAGATCCAGCGCACAACCACGGCGGCACTCCAGCAGCGACTGGCTAGGAGTATAGGCCCTGCAGGGTAGTGGGCTGGATTTTGGTACTTCAGTCCCGTAGTTCAGCCAGATCGCGATACAGCTCCAGCGCCTGCGGGTTGGCCAGGGCGTCGGTGTTCTTTACCGGTTTGCCGTGCACCACGTTGCGCACCGCCAGTTCGACGATCTTGCCGCTGATGGTGCGCGGGATATCCGCCACGGCGATGATCTTCGCCGGCACATGGCGTGGCGTGGTATTGGCGCGGATCACCTGGCGAATCTGCGCTTGCAGCGCGTCGGTCAGTTCGACGCCATCGCGCAGGCGCACAAACAGCACCACGCGTACGTCATCGTCCCACTCCTGGCCGATGGCGATGGACTCCAGCACTTCTTCGACCTTTTCCACTTGGCGGTAGATTTCGGCGGTGCCGATACGCACGCCGCCGGGATTCAGTACCGCATCGCTGCGACCATGAATGACCAGGCCGCCATGGGCGGTGATCTCGGCGTAATCGCCGTGAGCCCAGATGCCGGGGAAAGTCTCGAAGTAGGCCGCATGGAACTTGCTGCCGTCGTCATCCTTCCAGAAGCCAATCGGCATCGATGGGAAATGCTGAGCGCAGACCAGCTCGCCTTTTTCCCCTGTTACCGGCTGGCCGGCGTCGTTCCACACCTGCACGTCCATGCCCAAGCCCTTGCACTGCAACTCACCGCGCCATACCGGCAGCACCGGGTTGCCGAGGGCGAAGCAGGAAACGATATCGGTGCCGCCGGAGATTGACGACAGGCAGATATCGGCTTTGATCTCGCGGTAGACGTACTCGAAGCTCTCGTGGGACAGCGGCGAGCCGGTCGACAGAATCGCCTTGAGCCGTTCGAGTCGATGTGTGCTGCCTGGCTTGGCACCAGCTTTTTCCAGCGCCGCGAGAAACTTGGCGCTGGTGCCGAAGAGGCTGATGTTTTCTGCGTCGATCAGATCGATCAGGCGCTCGGCACCCGGGTGGAAGGGTGAGCCGTCGAACAGCACCAGAGTCGCGCCCAGGGCCAGGCCCGAGACCAGCCAGTTCCACATCATCCAGCCGCAGGTGGTGTAGTAGAACAGCGTGTCGTCGGCATGCAGGTCGGTGTGCAGGCCGAGTTCCTTGACGTGCTGCAACAAGGTGCCGCCAGTGCCATGCACGATGCACTTGGGCACGCCGGTGGTGCCGCTGGAATAGAGGATATACAGCGGATGATCGAAGGCGACCTGGGTGAATTCGGGCTCGCCGCCGGCCTGGTAGAAGTCCTGCCACCGCGCGACCTTGGCCGCAGAGTGGAAGTCGGCGGCTTTGGCCTGGGCGTTGGAGTAGGGCACCACAATCAGCTGTTCGAGCGAGGGCAGGCGTTCGAGGATTTCATTGAGCTTGGCAGTCAGGTCGAGGTTCTTGCCGGCGTAGCGGTAACCGGCGGCGGCGATTAGCACCTTGGGTTCAATCTGGCCGAAACGGTCGATCACGCCCTGGGTGCCGAAGTCCGGCGAGCAGCTCGACCAGGTTGCACCGAGGCTACTGGCGGCCAGCATGCCGACCAGGGTTTGCCAGGTGTTGGGCATAAAAGCGGCAACCCGGTCGCCAATACCCACGTCGGCAGCGCGCAGGCTGCGTTGCAAACCAGCGACATGGGCGGCCAGTTCGGCATAGCTCAGTTGCTCGCGGGAGCCGTCCTCGCCAATGGCGATCAGGGCAGGGTGGTTATCGCGGCGGCGCAACAAGTGTTCGGCGAAATTCAGTGTTGCGCCAGGAAACCAGTGAGCGCTGGGCATGGCGCTGCTTTCTTGCAGCACTGCCTCGGGCTGGGCGTTAAAGCGTATTTCAAAGAACTCGACAATCGCCTGCCAGAACGACTCGCGCTGGGCCACGCTCCAGGCGTGCAGGGCCGGATAGTCGGCCAGTTGCAGGCTGTGGTGCTGATTGACGAAGCGGCGGAAGCTGTCCATCCGAGTGGCGGCGATACGTTCGGCAGAAGGCGTCCACAGGGGCTGTTGCATCGTGCTTCCTCATCATTCTTGTTATGCCGGCGCGGTTAGCCGGCTTATTGCTGCAAGCCTACTGGCTGGCGGGGGGGCTTGCGTCGAGTTGTTGAGCGCTCGCGCTGATCGCTAGCAGCAGCTGCTGTAGTCGCTTTGCACCGCCATCAGGCAGCGGGCAGTAAGCCTGACGGCGGTGCTTTACAGTGCGTAAATAAAACCTTACGCGCGGCCTGCAGCTAGGCGCTGGCAAGCTTGGCCCGTGCCACCCGCGAGCCGTTGGGCTTGTCCAGGACTGCGCAAATGCGCTGGCCGGCAGCGATCAGTCGGTCCATATCGATGCCGGTTTCAATGCCCAGGCCATTGAGCAGATACAGCACGTCTTCGGTCGCGACATTGCCGGTTGCACCTTTGGCGTAAGGGCAGCCGCCCAGACCCGCCACCGAGCTGTCGAACACGCTGATGCCTTCCAGAAGGCCCGCGTAGATATTCGCCAGAGCCTGGCCGTAAGTGTCGTGGAAGTGCCCGGCCAACAGGTTGCGTGGCACCTCGCGGCCGACCACGTTGATCAGGTGACGGGTTGCCCCAGCGGTGCCACTGCCGATGGTGTCACCCAGCGACACTTCATAGCAGCCCATGCTGTACAGCTCGCGGGCCACGCTAGCCACTTGCTCGGGCGGCACATTGCCGTCATACGGGCAGCCCAGCACGCAGGAGACATAACCGCGCACGCGGATGCCATATTGCTTGGCGGCGTCCATGACCGGGACAAAGCGTTCGAGGCTTTCGTTTATCGAGCAGTTGATATTCTTTTGCGAGAAAGCTTCCGAGGCTGCGGCAAACACCGCCACTTCGCGCACGCCGGCCTCCAGCGCGCCTTCAAAACCTTTCAGGTTGGGAGCCAGCGCCGCGTAGGTAATGCCCGGCAGTTGCTGGATCTGCGCAAACACCTCGGCGCTGCCCGCCATCTGCGGTACCCACTTGGGCGAGACAAAGCTGCCCACCTCGATATAACCGAGGCCAGCGGCGGACAGGTCATCGACCAGGCGTACCTTGTCGGCCACGCTGATCGGCTGTTGCTCATTCTGCAAACCGTCACGCGGGCCGACTTCGACCAGGCTGACTCGTTTGGGTAGGTTCATGCCTCTTCTCCGTAGGGTGGATGGCGCTTTTCCATCCACCATTGCCGGGTGGAAAACGCTGCGCGGTTTTCCACCCTACAAAAATATCGGTTTATGCGCTGGCTTCGTCGAGTTCCACCAGTACGGTGCCTTCGCTGACCATCTCGCCCTCGCTGCAATACAGCGCCTTGACCACGCCGGCATGGGTTGCACGGATGCTGTGTTCCATCTTCATCGCTTCCAGTACCACCAGCGCCGTGCCGGTTTCCACCGCCTGACCGGCCTCGACCAGCACCCGTACGATACTGCCGTTCATCGGCGCGGTCAGGCCGCCGTGATGCTGATGGCTGGCTTCGACTTCGGCAATCGGGTCGACGCGCTGGATACAGCGTAACTCGCCGGCAAATTGCAGGTAGAGGCTGTCGCCGCGGCGAATCGCCAGATGCTGCTGGCGCAGGCCGTCGCGGTCTACCGACAGCGTTTCGCCTTGCAGCTGTACGGTGGAAGCCGAGGCATGGCGCAGACGCACCACCTGGCGCTCGTTCTGGCAGCTCAGGTGCAGATCGGTTTCCGCCGGCAGCCCCAAACGCAGGCCGTTATTGCGCGCCCAGGGCGAGTGATAGTCGTCATGGCGCTGAGGCGACGTTTCACTTTGCACAAAGGCCTCGGCGGCCAGTTGCCAGAACTCGCTTGGCAATTCGGTCACCGGAGGCAGCAGCTGCGCCTCGTGGCGTGGAATAAAGCCGGTATCCAGCTCCGCATTGGCAAAGGCCGGGTGGGCCAGCACGCGGGTTAGAAAGGCCAGGTTGGTGCGAACCCCGCCCACACAGGTTTCCTTAAGCATGGCCAGCAGGCGCAGGCGCGCCTCTTCGCGGTTTTCGCCCCAGGCTATCAGCTTGCCGAGCATCGGGTCATAGAAGGGCGAGACTTCATCGCCTTCGCTGACTCCGCTGTCGACTCGCCGGCCCTCACCGCCATTGGCTTCACGGTACAGCGCCAGAGTGCCGGTGGCCGGCAGAAAGTCGTTATCCGGGTCTTCCGCATACAGCCGCACCTCGATGGCGTGACCATTCAGCGGCACTTGTTCCTGGGTGATCGGTAGGGACTCGCCACGGGCGACGCGAATCTGCCAGGCGACCAGGTCCAGGCCGGTGATCAGCTCGGTAACCGGGTGCTCGACCTGCAGGCGGGTGTTCATCTCCATAAAGAAAAAGTCGCCGCGCTCATCCAGCAGAAATTCCACGGTGCCGGCACCGACATAGCCGATGGCTTGCGCGGCCTTGACCGCCGCTTCGCCCATGGCGCGGCGCAGCTCGGCGGACAGGCCCGGAGCAGGGGCTTCTTCGACGACCTTCTGGTGGCGGCGCTGGATCGAGCAGTCGCGCTCATTCAGGTACAGGCAGTTGCCGTGCTGGTCGGCAAATACCTGGATCTCCACATGGCGCGGCTTGAGTACGTATTTTTCCACCAGCATGCGTGAGTCGCCGAACGACGATTGCGCCTCGCGCTGGGCGCTGGCCAGGGCTTCGGCCAGTTCGCTTTCGCGCTCGACCACCTTCATGCCCTTGCCGCCGCCGCCGGCCGCCGCCTTGAGCAGCACCGGGTAGCCGATTGCGTTCGAGGCTACGCGGAAGGTTTCCACATCCTGCGCTTCGCCGTGATAGCCCGGCACCAATGGCACGCCGGCGGCTTCCATCAGCGCCTTGGCGGCGGACTTGCTGCCCATGGCATCGATAGCCGAGGCGGGCGGGCCGAGAAAGATCAGGCCAGCGGCTTCGATAGCGCGGGCAAAGCCGGCGTTTTCCGAGAGAAAGCCATAACCGGGGTGGATCGCCTGGGCACCACTTGCCTTGGCTGCAGCGATCAGTGCGTCAATACGTAGGTAGCTATCCGCTGGTTTGGCACCGCCCAGGTTGATCGCCAGATCGGCTTCGCGCACATGGCGCGCATTGGTGTCTATGCCGCTGTGTACCGCCACGGTCTGAATGCCCATGGCTTTGGCTGTGCGCATCACCCGGCAGGCGATTTCGCCACGGTTGGCTACCAGCAGGGTGTCGATAGGTTTGAGGCTCATGCTTGCGGCTCCTGCCAGGCGGGCGGACGTTTATCCAGGAATGCGCGCAGGCCTTCCTGCCCCTCGGGGCTGACGCGAATACGGGCAATCGCGTTTTCCGTGTAACGGCGCAGCGCCGGGGTCAGCACTCCGCTGCCGACTTCACGCAGCAGATCCTTGCTGGCCTGCATGGCCTGCGGGCTATTAAGCAGCAGCGTGTCGATCCACTGGGCTACGGCCTGCTCCAGGGCATCGGCGGCGTAGCATTCGGCAAACAGCCCTAGCTCCTGGGCACGGTCACCACTAAAACGCTCGGCAGTCAGGGCATAGCGCCGCGCCGCACGTTCGCCAATCGCCTGCACGACAAAGGGGCTGATTACCGCCGGTGCCAGGCCGATACGTACTTCGGACAGGCACAGCTGAGCGTCAACGGTGCCGATGGCCATATCGCAGCAGCTGATCAAACCCAGCGCTCCGCCAAAGGCCGCGCCTTGCACCACGGCCAGGGTCGGGATTTTCAGCTGATAGAGGTTGTGCATCAGCTCGGCCAACTCGCGTGAATCGGCCAGGTTGGCGTTGTAGTCCAGGGTCGCGGCGTGCTGCATCCAGGCCAGGTCCGCACCGGCGGAAAAGTGCTTGCCGCGGCCGCGTAGCAGCAGAAAACGCAGGGATTTGTCGGCCATTACCGCGTCGAGGGCGAGAATCAGCTCGCGGATCATCTCGGCGTTAAAGGCGTTGTTCTTGTCCGCGCGATTGAGCCAAAGGGTGGCAAAGCCGCGCGGGTCTGTTTCAAGTTCGATGGTGTTGAAGTCGGTCATGGTCTGTCGCTCTAGAATCCGGGGCAGGGCGCTGCCTTACATGCGGAACACGCCAAAGGTGGTCGGCTCAATCGGCGCGTTAAGGCTGGCGGACAACGCCAGGCCCAAGATGCCGCGGGTTTGCGCGGGGTCGATAACACCGTCGTCCCACAAACGAGCGCTGGAGTAGTAGGGGTGGCCCTGGCGCTCATACTGTTCGAGGATCGGCTGCTTGAGCTTGGCTTCATCTTCTGCGGAAAAGCTCTGCCCGGCGCGGGCGGCCTGCTCGTGCTTGACCTGCACCAGCACGCCGGCGGCCTGTTCGGCACCCATAACGCCGATCCGCGCATTCGGCCACATCCACAGGAAGCGTGGGTCGTAGGCGCGGCCGCACATGCCGTAGTTACCGGCACCGAAACTGCCGCCGATGATCACAGTGAACTTCGGCACCTTGGCGCAGGCCACCGCGTTGACCAGCTTGGCACCGTGCTTGGCGATGCCGCCGGCTTCGTACTTCTGCCCGACCATAAAACCGGTGATGTTCTGCAAGAACAGCAGCGGAATGCCGCGCTGGCAGGCCAGCTCGATAAAGTGCGCACCTTTCTGCGCGGATTCGGCGAACAAGATCCCGTTATTGGCGAGGATCGCCACCGGATAGCCGTGGATATGCGCAAAGCCGCAGACCAGGGTCGCACCAAACAGCGCCTTGAATTCATCGAATACGCTGCCATCGACGGTGCGGGCGATCACTTCGCGCACATCGAACGGCTGCTTGGCGTCCGCCGGAATCACCCCGTACAGCTCTTCACCGCTGTACAGCGGATTGATCGGCGCACGGTTGTTCAGTACGCCGAGCTTGCGCCAGTTCAGATTGGCGATTGAGCGGCGGGCCAGCGCCAGGGCATGTTCATCGTTGTCGGCGTAATGGTCGGCCACGCCCGAGGTCTTGCAGTGCACATCGGCGCCGCCGAGGTCTTCAGCGCTGACCACCTCACCGGTGGCGGCTTTTACCAACGGCGGGCCGGCGAGGAAGATGGTGGCCTGGTTGCGCACCATGATCGCTTCATCGGCCATGGCAGGCACATAAGCGCCGCCAGCGGTGCAGGAGCCCATGACCACGGCGATCTGCGGGATGCCCATGGCCGACATATTGGCCTGGTTGAAGAAGATCCGGCCGAAGTGCTCGCGATCCGGGAACACTTCATCCTGACGCGGCAGGTTGGCACCGCCGGAATCCACCAGATAGATACACGGCAGGCGGTTCTGCTGGGCGATAGTCTGCGCGCGCAGGTGTTTTTTCACCGTCAGCGGGTAGTAGCTGCCGCCTTTTACCGTGGCATCGTTGGCCACGATCATGCATTCCACACCCTCGACCCGGCCGATACCGGCCACTACGCCTGCCGCAGGCACTTCTTCGCCATACACCTCATGGGCAGCTAGTTGACCGATCTCGAGGAAGGGCGAGCCGATATCCAGCAGGCGGTTGATCCGTTCGCGCGGCAGCAACTTGCCCCGCGAGGTATGGCGTTCCTGAGCCTTGGCACCGCCGCCTTGATGAACGCGGGCGAGCAGGGCGCGCAGGTCGTTGACCTGGGTGAGCATCGCCGCACGGTTGGCGGCGAACTCCGGCGAACGGGTGTTGATCTGGGTATGCAGAATGGCCATCTGGCGCGCTCCGTCAGGCTATTTGGTTTCGTTGAACAGTTCGCGACCGATCAGCATGCGGCGGATTTCGCTGGTACCGGCGCCGATCTCGTAGAGCTTGGCGTCGCGCAGCAGGCGGCCGGCCGGGTATTCGTTGGTGTAGCCGTTGCCACCGAGCAGCTGGATGGTGTCCAGCGCCATTTTGGTAGCCATTTCGGCGGTGTAGAGGATTACTGCGGCGGCGTCTTTGCGCGATTCCTCGCCACGGTCGCAGGCTTTGGCGACGTTGTAGAGGTAGGACTTGGAGGCGTTCATGCCGGCGTACATGTCGGCCAGCTTGCCCTGCACCAACTGGAACTCGCCGATCGACTGCTTGAACTGCTGACGCTCGTGCACGTAGGGCAGCACCACATCCATACAGGCGCTCATGATCCCGGTCGGGCCGCCAGAGAGCACGGTGCGCTCGTAGTCCAGGCCGCTCATCAGCACGCGTACACCACCGCCTTCCGCGCCGAGGATGTTCTCTTCCGGCACTTCGCAATCCTCGAACACCAGTTCGCAGGTGTTCGAGCCGCGCATGCCCAGCTTGTCCAGCTTCTGGTGGCGGGAAAAGCCCTTGTAGTCACGCTCGACGATAAAGGCGGTCATGCCGCGCGAGCCGGCGCTGATGTCGGTCTTGGCGTAGATCACGTAGGTGTGGGCGTCGGGGCCGTTGGTGATCCACATCTTGTTGCCGTTGAGTACATAGCGATCGCCGCGCTTCTCGGCGCGCAGCTTCATCGATACCACGTCAGAGCCTGCGTTTGGTTCGCTCATGGCCAGGGCGCCGATGTGCTCACCGGAGCACAGCTTGGGCAGGTACTTGGTCTTCTGCTCATGCGTGCCGTTCTTGCGGATCTGGTTCAGGCACAGGTTGGAGTGCGCGCCGTAGGACAGGCCGACCGAGGCCGAAGCACGGCTGATCTCTTCCATGGCCACCACGTGGGCCAGGTAGCCCATGTTGGTGCCGCCGTATTCCTCTTCCACGGTCATGCCGAGCAGGCCCATGTCGCCGAACTTGCGCCACATGTCCATCGGGAACTCGTTGTCGCGGTCGATCTGCGCAGCACGCGGGGCCAGCTCGGCTTGTGAGAACTGATACACCGAGTCGCGCAGCATATCGATGGTCTCGCCGAGACCGAAGTTGAGGGATGGGTAGCTCATGGTTCCGCCTGTAATTGTTCGAATTAAGTTCAGGAGATAACAGTTTGTTTTTTATCAGTTTCAGCCAGCGCAGCCAGGCAGCGCTCTTCGGCGGTATCCAGCTCGAGCTGCATCTGTTCGATATCCAGCAGCTGCTGTTGCAGCTGGGCGCGGCGCTCGGCGATCTTCGTCATAAAGGTGTGCAGCTGCTTGTGGTTGCCGTGCACCGGGTCGTACAGCTCGATCAGTTCCTTGCACTCGGCCAGCGAGAAACCGATGCGCTTGCCGCGCAGAATCAGCTTGAGAGTGACCTTGTCCTTGGCGGTGTAGACGCGTTCCTGGCCGCGGCGCTCGGGGTTGAGCATCTGCTGCTCTTCGTAGAAACGAATGGCCCGCGTGGTGATGTCCAGTTCGCGGGCCAGTTCGGAGATGGAGTAAGTGATCACGGGCAGGCCTCAAGTTTACCTTTACGTTAACGTAAACTTGCTATGGCCTGAAGTCAACCGTTCGACAGTCAGTCCCTATCGGGTGCGCCGAGGGGAAACAGCGAGCGATAGGGCCGTGCCTCATCTACCGCTCGGGCAAACGAAGGCCTGGCCAGCAGGCGGTTACGGTAGCCGCGCAGGTTAGCGTACGTATCGCTGATTGGATGGACCCAGTCAGCGTAAAACAGGGCTGGAGCCGCCGAGCAGTCAGCCAGGCTGAAGGCGTCTCCCGTGGCCCATTCACGCCCGGCAATGCTGCGGTCTAGCCAGCAATAGGCGGTTTCGAACAGGGCGTGCGCTTCGTCTACACCGTAGGCGTCACGCTGCTCGGCAGGACGAAGGCTGTCGAAAACAACCTTCAGCAGTGGCCCGGAGATGTAGTTGTCGAAGAATCGATCGAGAAAGCGGGCGTGCAGGGCCGCTTGCGGATCTTCCGGTATCAGCCTTGTTGGCCCGGGATGGTGAAGCTCAAGATGTTCGATGATGATGCTCGACTCGGCCAGCATCTGGTCTCCGTCCAGCAGCACGGGAAAGCGTTTGAGTGGCCACAGTTCGGCATGCTCGGCCATTACCTGTGGGGCTGCCTCCTCCAGCACTCGCCATTCGAACGGGGTGTCGTTTTCATACAACGCGATCAGGACTTTCTGGCAGTAGGACGAAAAAGGGTGGGCATACAGTTTCAGTGACATTGGGGACTCCTTGCCGATTCTAGGCATTCGCGACGATGCGGAGGCGTGCGCCAGGCCATAGCCGGCAAGCGCTCCTGCTAATGGTCGTTTGGGCTGGCCTGAAATCGACAACCCTGATGCAGCGCTGAGGCGTTCTGCCGGGAGTCTGTTCCGCTCAAGCGAAGGAGTGCTGGCACCCGCTACATCTGAGCGTAGGTGCCGCAGTCGTATTGGCCAGATCGGCAGAGGATACGTGCTGTGTTAGCGCCTGAGCCGAGGGCTCAGGCGGTTATGCGGGCTTGCTCACGCCGGCTGTTTTGCCGTTTTCTTTTCCTGGGCCGTGGCCTGCTGGGAAATCTCGATGATCTGCTCGCGCATCCAGCGGTTGGCCGGGTCCTGGTCGGTGCTTTCGTGCCAGTACAGGTGGGTTTCCAGCGGTGTCATGTCCTTGATTGGCAGTTCCATGTAATGCAGGTCGTTGCGTCGGGCAAAACGCTCCGGCACGGTCATGGCCATGTCGGTGCCTTGCAATACGGTGGTGGCCATCAGGTAATGCTGCGAGCGCAGGGCGATCTTGCGCTGGATGCCCATGCGGCCCAGCGCCAGGTCGACATGGCCGAGGCCACTACGCCGGCTGGAGATATGGATATGGGTCAGCCCCATGTATTCGTCGAGGCTGAGCTTGTCCTTGGCCAGCGGATGGCCGCGGCGCAGGGCGCAGACGTAGCGGTCTTCCATCAGCTTGACGTGGCGTACCTGTGGGTCGGTATTGAGCGGCGCATCCACGGCGAAATCCAGGCGCCCGGCGGCCAGCTCCTTGGTGGTTTCGCGGCGCCGCGCCAGCATGCTCTCGATATTCACGTTGGGAGCCATACGGCGCAGGCGCTGGAACAGCGGTGGCAGCACGATGGCCTCGGTGAGGTCGGTCATGCTGATGCGGAAGGTCTTGTTGGCCTGGGCCGGGTTGAAGATGCGGCTTTCCTGCACGGAAATGCGCAGCTGCTGCAGGGCGTTGCGCACCGGGCCGATGATGTTCTGCGCCATCGGTGTGGGCACCATGCCCTGGGCGGTACGCACGAACAGCGGGTCATTGAAGGTTTCGCGCAAACGCGCCAGGGCGTTGGACACTGCGGGCTGGGTAATGCCGACGATCTGCCCTGCACGGGTCAGATTGGCCTCGGTGTAGATGGCATCGAAGACGACAAAGAGGTTGAGGTCGACCTTGTTCAGATTCATTACACGCTCGCTCCGCAGGTTGTCGGTATCAGTGGATCATATATCGGTGATGAATGTTTATACACGGCGAGAATAGATTAGATAAATCTTAAGCCCTGATCTAGCATCATTTCCACTTCACCGAACTCCCCCAAAATCAGCGTCAGAAGGTAGCCGCCCATGGATTTCGCCTACTCCCCCAAGGTTCAGCAGCTGCGTGAACGCGTCACTGCGTTTATGGAAGCGCATGTCTATCCAGCCGAGGCCGTGTTCGAGCAACAGGTCAATGAAGGCGACCGCTGGCAGCCCACCGCAATCATGGAAGAGTTGAAAGCCAAGGCTAAAGCCGAGGGCCTGTGGAACCTGTTTCTGCCTGAGTCTGCCCTCGGTGCTGGCCTGACCAACACCGAATACGCGCCGCTGGCGGAAATCATGGGCAGCTCGCTGATCGGTGCCGAACCGTTCAACTGCGCCGCGCCGGACACCGGCAATATGGAAGTGCTGGTGCGCTACGCCAACGAAGCGCAGAAAGAACAATGGCTCAAGCCGCTGCTGGACGGCACCATCCGTTCCGCCTTCGCCATGACCGAGCCAGGCGTGGCTTCTTCGGATGCCACCAATATGCAGGCCAGCGCCGTGCGCCAGGGCGATGAGTGGGTGATCAACGGCCGCAAGTGGTGGACTTCCGGCGCGTGCGATCCGCGCTGCAAAATCATGATCTTTATGGGCCTGACCAACCCAGATGGCCCGCGCCATCAACAACACTCGATGATTCTGGTGCCGATGGACGCCCCTGGTGTGAAAGTGCTGCGTCCGCTGCCGGTATTCGGCTACGACGACGCGCCACACGGTCACGCCGAAGTGTTGTTCGAAAACGTCCGTGTACCCTATGAAAATGTGCTGCTGGGCGAGGGCCGTGGCTTCGAGATTGCCCAGGGTCGCCTTGGCCCAGGCCGTATTCACCACTGCATGCGCTCCATCGGCATGGCCGAGCGCGCGCTGAAGCTGATGTGCGAGCGCTCGATCAACCGTACCGCCTTCGGCAAGCCCCTGGCCCGTCTGGGCGGCAATATCGACCACATCGCCGACTCGCGCATGGAGATCAATATGGCGCGTCTGCTGACACTGAACGCGGCTTATATGATGGACACCGTGGGCAACAAGATTGCCGCCAGCGAAATCGCCCAGATCAAGGTGGTCGCCCCTAACGTGGCGCTCAAGGTGATCGACCGTGCGATCCAGATTCACGGCGGTGCCGGGGTTTCCAACGACTTCCCGCTGGCCTACTGGTATGCCATGCAACGCACCCTGCGCCTGGCCGACGGCCCGGACGAAGTGCACCGCGCGGCCATCGGCAAGTTCGAAATCGGCAAGTACGTGTCGAAAGACGTGATGAAAGCCAGCCGCTAACCGCCGCGGCTACAGAAAACCCAAGGCCCGCAGATGCGGGCCTTGGCGTTTTTGGCCTAAACAGGGCTCGCACCTTGCGCCTCTGAGCGTGTGCGCCCTTGGTGCTGCAGAGAGGCCTGCCTGATACGGTATGAGGTCTATAGTGATAGGGCAGCAACAGAACCATTACAGGATGTAGGGGGACGGTATGCAGATGCAGCAGCGCACTGCAGTGGTAGATGCATTGGGCCTGGCTGTGTGCACGCATTTAGCCCCCTGCCTGGAAGGCTTGATCGATGCGTCCAACGAGGCATTTAAAGAGCAACGCTTGGCGGCGCGCAGCAATGTCGAAGCCCAGTCTTGTGAAGACTTTCTGCGTTTGTGCAGCGTGCAGCGCATATGCATCATCGACGAAACCATCGAAGCCATCCGAGGCTTATTGTCTAGCGGCATCGCACCGCCGGCAGTAGCTCCCTCACATGGCAGCGAGTGGCAGCTGGTAGATGATGCGGAAGTGGATGAAATGCTCGAGGCGCGTCGACTGGTACGCCAGTTGCGTGAGCCTCTAGGGGTTATGGAGTGGCGCAGCTGCGCCAGGTTGAACGCCTTGACCGGGGCTGCGGCTAAAGACCGCGAGAACCCACTGTCACTCGAATTTATGCTGCGTGCCTTGCAGTCACAGCTGCAACTACGGGCACAGCCGCCCATGGTCCGAGAACTGTTCTACGCCGTGGCGGCGAGGGAGTTGGGCCACGCCCTGCAAACCTACTTTAAGCATCTGGACACATTGTTCAGTACATTTCAGATCGAGCCCCGTATTGATCCGATCGTACAGCCTGCCCAGGAACGGCAGCGCGAACGAGCTGCGCGCCATCCTGACGGGCCTTATCAGGCGATCCAGCAGCTGCGTGCGGCGGGCTTGTCGGCCGCCGGTCTGAACGGTTTCGCAGAGGTTGCCGCTACTCCGGTGCAGGATGCTGGGATGCTGCAACAGGCGCTGGCTCAACTGCAGGGCCTCAAACCTCCGCCGGAAGGCTGGTCGAGTCAGGCGGTCTTGCAGTGTTTGAGTGCCGCCGGGGCTGTCTTGACGCCTCGCCAGCGTGACGACGTTGGGGTCGTGTCCGAGTTATTCCAACACATGGAGCAGGAGCACATCATCGCCAGCGGGATCAAGCCAGCGCTGCGCCGGCTGATGGTTCCAGTTGCTCAAGCAGCGCTGTTCGATCCCGCCGCATTTGCCGATGCATCCCACCCGGTGCGTGCCACCCTGGACAAACTGATAGGCCTTTGCGACTTTTCCGAGCCGCCCAATCACGCCCTGGAAAACCGCGTACAGCAACTGATTGATGGAATCGTTGAGGATTATCAGGGCGACAGCAGCGTCTTCAGCCAATGCAGTCAAGAGCTCGAACATCTGCTGAGTGTGCAGCAGCGCGCCTACAGAAATAACGCCGA
This sequence comes from Pseudomonas sp., assembly GCF_049653025.1. GTDB lineage: Bacteria > Pseudomonadota > Gammaproteobacteria > Pseudomonadales > Pseudomonadaceae > Aquipseudomonas. Next base: position 24,175 of record NZ_JBASFM010000016.1, read on the forward strand.
CCGCGTGCGTCAGTACAACCGTGGCCGTGATGCCCTGGAGTACGCCCGTAAACAAATCGATCGTGAGCTGGCGAGGTTGTTTGGCAGCCACGCGCCCAAGGTACTGCTCGCTTGGCTGGATGCCGGCTGGCACGAGTTGCTGGTGCATGAACTGCTGCGTTATGGCCAGGAGAGTGTCGAATTGCTCGCCGGTTTAGCGGTAATCCATCAGCTCAATGGCTGGTTGCAAGCGAAGTCGGATGGCGAACCTTGTGCAATCGACCCCATCGAACGCGCCTATGAGTGCGGGCCCCTGCTGGAGTTGCTGCGCAAGCGCATGGATACCTTCCTGCCTGGTCAGTACCGGCACACACCCGTGCTCAAGCAACTGCAACAGCAGTTGTTAGGCGAGCAGGCCGTTGAGCTGGTTGCTGTGGCCGTTCTGCCGCCAGATGTCCGGGTGCCGAGTGTAGAGCCCGCCCAGTTGCGCTGGCGTGAGCGGGTACAGCAACTCAGCGAGGGTAATTGGTTGCTTACGCAAGACGGGCAATACCTGCAACTGGTCTGGGCCAATGCAGCCAGCGATCACTATGTGCTGGTCGATCGGCAAGGACACGAAGCGGGAAGCTTTACCGCCCACGAACTGATGCAACAGCTCGCCGCAGGCTGGATTGGCACCTCTGCTCCCGATGGTCAGGGGGTGATTCAGGATCATCTGGAAGACATAGTCGGCAAGTTGTACCGCGATATTGCTTACGCGCGCAGCCACGACGAACTGACCGGCTTGCTCAATCGCCGCAGCTTTGAGGCCGCGGCGGCGCAGGCGCTGGCAACCACTGAGGCCTGTCCCTTTATTTACGGTCACATCGACCAGTTCAGCGTGCTCAACTCCAGTTTCGGCCCCTTGGCTGGCGATACCTACCTGAAACAAACCGCCAGCCTGCTGGCTGACCTGTTACCCGCCAATGCGACGCTGGCCCGCATTGGCGGGGTGGATTTTGCCGTGATCTTGCCGCAAACCGCTATTGCCCAAGCCAGTCGCTTTGCCGAACAGGCGCGAGCCGCCATCGAGGCCGCGCCGCTGGAGTGGCAGGGGCATTCCCAGAGCGTGACCATGAGCCTGGGTATTGTCCTGACCAACGAACGCCACGATGTGATTACGCTGTTTCGCGACCTGCAAGTGGCGTGCAATACCGCCAAAGAGTCCGGGCGCAACCGCGTGCATATCAGCGTTGATGAACTCGACGGTGCGCGCACGGGTTTGCTGGCTATCGCCGGGCGAGTGGACGACATAGTCGAGCGCGGTGAACTCAGCCTGCGGGTGCAGCAAATTGCTCCGGCGGCAGTTACAGACAAGCAACTGCCGCATTACGAAGTGCTGCTGGTGATGGAAAACGACCTCAACTTGCTGGACTTTATCAGCGCCGCCGAGCGCTATAACCGCATGACCAAAGTCGACCGCTGGGTGCTCAAGCGGATTTTCAGCGAGCTGGCGCAACATCCGCATCTCTGGACGCAGTGCAGCGGCCTGTCGATCAATCTGTCCGGCAGTAGCCTGAACGATGACAAGCTGCTCGAGTTTATCGAGGCCCTGTTCGAGGATTACCCGGTGCCAGCCGACAAAATCTGTTTCGAACTGACCGAAACGGCTGCTGTGGCCAATCTGGCCAAGACCGCCGACTTGGTGCGTTACCTGCAACGCCTAGGCTGCACCTTTTCCATCGACGATTTTGGCACGGGGTTTTCCTCCTACGAGTACCTCAAGCGGCTGCCTGTGGACTACGTGAAGATCGACGGTAGTTTCGTCAAGGAAATCGAGTGTTCGCCCAGCGACCTGGCCATGGTCAAGTCGATCAATGAGATTGCTCACGTGTTAGGCCGCAAGACCATTGCCGAATACGTCGAGACCGTCAGCATTCGCGAGCGCCTGGCGGAGCTGGGGATTGATTATGTGCAGGGCTACGGCGTGCAGTTGCCACTGACGTTTGACGAGCTTCTTTCCGGCTGTTATCGGCCGGCATAGACCGGTGCGGGGTTATGCTTATGGGTCGTGGCGCTCGCTTTCGGCGAGCTGACGCAGCCACTGCAGGCGCTGATGCAGTTGGGCTGCAAAGGTGCGAGCCGCCGATTCCTCGCTAAAGGTCAGCCTCCGCAGCCCCATGCGCACTTGCCACAAGGTGCAGTCATGCCGCTGCAGCGCTTCGATCTGTACATCCATTTGGCGTTCCTTAGGACTTGTCTGCAGTGACGCTGTCGCGGGTCTTTAGCATGGAAAGCAGCACCCCGCCGGCCAGCAGACCCAGGGTCAGGCTGAGTGAGATCAGCGCTGGGATCTTGACGATATCGTGGAGGAATATCTTGCCACCGATAAACATCAGAACCAATGCCAGGGCGTACTTCAGGTAGATGAAACGGTGCATCAGCGCGGCCAGGGCAAAGTACAGCGAGCGCAGGCCGAGGATCGCGAAGATGTTCGAGGTGTAGACGATAAACGGGTCCTGGGAGATGGCCAGCACCGCCGGCACGCTGTCCACGGCAAACACCAGATCAGCCAGCTCGATCAGGATAAGCGCCAGCAGCAGTGGGGTGGCATGCAGCAGGAGCTTGCCCGATTTTTTATCCGGTTTGCGTAGCAGAAAGCGCCCGCCGTGCATATCCTCGGTCACCCGCAGATGCCTGCGCAGGAACTGCAGCAAGCGGTTCTGGCTTAGGTCGGGGTGTTGTTCTTGCTGAGCCGAGAGCATCCGCACCCCGGTAAACAGCAGAAATGCGCCGAACAGGTAGAGCACCCATTCGAAGTTCTGCACCAGCGCCGTGCCCAGGCCAATCATGATCGCCCGCAGCACCACCACGCCGAGAATGCCCCAGAACAGCACGCGGTGCTGATAGTGCCGCGGGATGGCGAAGAAGCCGAGAATCACCGCCATGACGAACACGTTGTCCATCGACAGTGACTGTTCGACCAGAAAGCCGGTGTAGAACTCCAGCGCCTTGGTCGCGCCCAGTTGCCACCAGATCCAGCCACCAAAGGCCACGCCAACGCTGAAGTAGCCGCTGTACAACAGCAGGCTTTCACGCATCTCGATCTCATGCTCGTCGCGGTGCAGAACGCCGAGATCAAGCACCAGCAGGCCGATGATGATTAGGGCAAAGGCCAGCCAGAACCAGCCAGGAGTGCCAAACAGCGGGGTCGTGAGCACGCTTGCAAGGCTATCCATAGAGCCACCTCGAATGTCTGCCTAAGTTGAGTATCAACTCAGTGACTCCGACATCACGGTGAGAGCTCACCGCCAGAGGGGCCCGGCGTCACGCTTGAATAAGGTTAGCAGGCCGGCAGCAGTTTCCCTTAGAACCTGTTTACAACCTGCTGCGCGTCGGCCCTGCTGCGTTAAAAGCAGGTTCTTAGTACACCCAGACTTCCACCCGACGATTCTTGATCCGGCCTTCATCTGCGGTGTTGGCAGCCACCGGCAGCTCATCGCCGAGGCCGATGATGTCGCGGAAGATCACCCCGTGCTTGTTCAGTTCACGGCGCACGGCCATGGCGCGCAGTTTGGACAGCAGTTCGGCGCGGGCTGGGTCGGCCTTGGCATCGCCAAAGCCGACCAGCACCACCTTGCTGCGCAGCTTGTCCTGGGTTTTCAGGTAGCTCATCAGCCGCTTGATGTCGCGCAGGGCCTTGTTGTCGAGGTTGGCGCTACCTTCCTGGAAGCGGAAGTTCACCGATAGACGTTGCGCATCCTTGGCCAGGCTCTGATAGGACGCTGGCATATCCGGGTTCTGCGGGATTTTTACAGCCTGCACGGTCTGCGCGATAAACCCGTTCTGGTCGACAATCGCCTGGCCGCGCGGGCTGTGCGCGAATTTCACCAGGGCCAGCGCCCAGGGGTTCTGCAGCTCCGGCTGGTTGTACAGAAACAGGCGGCGCGACAGCGGGTAGTCTTCGGTGGCGATCAGGGTCAGGCTCGGCAACATCGGCTGCGACTTGCCGGCGGCAATGGCCACGGCCTTGGCCTGGCGGATATAGGGTAGGCCGATAAAACCGATGCCGCCCGGGTCCTGGCTAACGGCGTCGGAGAGTTTCTCGCTGTTCTCGAAACGTTTGGCGCTGGCCGCCAGGCTCTTGCCATTGGCACTTAGCACCAGCTCCTTGAAGGTATCGAAGGTGCCGGATTTATCATCGCGGGCATACAGCGTGATGGTGCCGGCCGGTGCCCCGAGCTGCACCCAATCCTTGATCTCGCCGGCAAAGATCTGCGCCAGCTGTTCGGTGCTCAACGCGCCGAGTGGGTTGCCGGGATGCAGGATGATCGCCAGGCCGTCGAGGGCAATGATCTGCTCGGCTTCCGGGCTTTGCAGATCACCAAAGGCTTGCAGGCTGGCCAACTCGCTGTCCTTGATCGGCCGGGACGAGGCGGCCAGTTCGGCGCTGCCATCGCCCAGGGCAACAAAGCCGGTGCCCGAACCGTGGGCGGCGACTTCGATGCTGACGCTGCGGCCGTCGCTGGTCTTGCCGCTGACCTTCTGCTCGTTCTCGGCATTCCCGGCTTCGATGCGGATGGCGCTCAGGCCTTGCTCTTCCAGCAGCCCTTTGACCAACGCCGGGCCCAGCCGCGCGCCAATGGTGTTGGAACCCTGGATGCGCAGCACGCTGCTGTTGTCGCTGGGGATGGGCAGGGCGGCGAACACCGACCAGGGCAGGGCGTAGCAGATGGAGCCGAGCAGCAGAAAGCTGACGGTGCGAATCCAGGTATCACGGTCGGAGGCAGCGGAGGCGCGCGACATGCGGCAAACACCTTATATGGGTGAGTGAAAGTGCCGCGACGATAAGACAAATAAGTGACTGCAATATGACAGCCACTTTTCCAGGTGAACGCTCTAGTACAGGGTTACTCGCCCAGTTCCAGCCAGATCGGCGCGTGGTCGGAGGGCTTCTCCATACCGCGCAGGTCGTAGTCGATGCCGGCGTCCTTGATCCGCCCCTGCAATCCCAGGGAAGCCAGCACCACGTCGATGCGCAGGCCGCGTTTGGGCTCATCCTCGAAGCCGCGGCTGCGGTAGTCGAACCAGCTGAAGCGATCATTCACCGCCGGGTTGAGCTGGCGGAAGCTGTCGACCAGGCCCCAGCTCTTCAAGGTGGCCAGCCACTCGCGCTCCTCCGGCAGAAAGCTGCATTTACCGGTTTTAAGCCAGCGCAGGCGATTCGGCTCGCCGATGCCGATGTCGCAGTCCTCGGGGGAGATATTGATGTCGCCCATCACCACCAGCGCCTGCTCGGGGCTGAACTGGCTCAGCAGCAACTGTTGCAGGTCTGCGTAGAAACGCTGTTTGGCCGGGAACTTGGTCGGGTGGTCGCGGCTTTCGCCTTGCGGGAAGTAGCCATTCATCACCGTGACCGGATTGCCCTGGGCGTCGGCGAAGGTGCCATAGATAAAGCGTCGCTGGGCGTCTTCGGCATCACCGGGAAAGCCCTTGTGCAGGCTTAATGGCTCCTGGCGCGAGAGCAGGGCGACGCCGTAATGGCCTTTCTGCCCGTGGTAGTGCACGTGATAGCCGAGCTGGCGGATGTCCGCTTCGGGGAACTGCTCGTCGGCGACTTTGGTTTCCTGCAAGCCGATCACATCCGGCTGGTGCTTGTCGATCAACGCCGCCAATTGATGGGGGCGCGCACGCAGGCCGTTGATATTGAAGGAGACGATCTTCATGGGCGGCAGTCCTGACTGAGGCTCTGGGTAGCCGGTGATGCTAGCCGATTAGTCGCTGCGCCGGCCAGCCTGTGGCGGCTGCCGGGCGGCGGTGCTAACGTGGCGCAAGGCTCGATAAACCAATAAAAACAGAGGTCAGCCCTATGCCCAACAGCCCCGCTGAAGTTCGTTTGCTCGATGGCGGCTACGCCCGTGAAGCCCGTTCGCTGCTGTACCACGCCTATCGCCATGATCCGACCTTTGCCTACCTGTTCGAGGCCGAGCGGCCGGGCTATGACCAGCGTGTGCGCGCCACGGTGCGTGAGCTGGTGCAGCAACACTTTGGCGAGGACCTGCCGGCCATCGGCCTGCTGATCGATGATCGCCTGGTGGGCATGGCGCTGATCGCGCCGCCGCAACGGCGCATGGACATCACCGAAAGCTGGGGCTGGCGCATGCGCATGTTGCTGACCACAGGTTTCCGCTGCACCAAGCGTTATCTGGAATACCACGACGCGGTGATCGCCTGCCTGCCGCCGGGGCCCTATCACGTGTTGCCGCTGCTGGGCGTGCACCCGGAATACCAGGGCAAACACCTCGGCGAGCAACTGCTCGAGGCGCTGCACAACTGGTGCGCCGAGGATGCCAGCTCGCAGGGTGTGGTGCTCGATACCGGCAACGCCCATTACCTGGACTTCTATAAGCGCCAGGGTTACGAGGAAATCGGCGAGGTGGCCATCGGCCCGATCATCGAGCACGTGTTCTTCCATCCCAGCCCGCAAACGGCGATCAAGGCCAGTGCCTGAGCGCGGCATCTGTGGGGTTGGCGGCGACAGCTTGAGTTGCCGCCACCACATGACCGCACCCGCTAAACGCAACGCAGGCTTAAGTGCCATGTTTATGAGGGCCAGCGCTGGATTAAGGCAGTTAATTCGCGTTTAAATTACGCCCCTTGCTCAAAACGTCTGAGCGTTGAAATCTAAACAGTGAAAACCCCTATCACCGTCTTCATATACTGACCGCCGCTAACCACTGGGCAGTCGTTGTGCTGACCGGTATAGCCCGATTCGCTGTTTGCAGGCGCGCCGACCCGGCGCGTTCTCTGCGTAGCAGCATGGCCTACCCGGCAATCGGATAAGCGAAGGCTACCCACCTCGCGTTCACTACAAGAATAAGGATATGAGCATGGAATTCCTCAACACCCTGGTCAACCAACTCAATGGCGTGGTCTGGGGCCCGCCGATGCTGGTGCTGATTCTCGGCACCGGTTTGTTCCTCATGCTGCGCCTGAAATTTATGCCGCTGATCAAGATCGGCGCAGGCTTCAAACTGATGTGGCAAGGCCGCCAGAAAGGCGACGCCGAAAGCGGCGAGATCAGCCCGTTCCAAGCGCTGATGACCTGTCTGGCCGCCACTGTGGGTACCGGCAATATCGCCGGCGTGGCCACCGCGATCTTCCTCGGCGGCCCCGGTGCATTGTTCTGGATGTGGTGCACGGCGCTGGTCGGCATGGCCACCAAATACTGTGAAGTGGTGCTGGCCGTGCATTACCGCGAGAAGGATGCACGCGGCGAACACGTCGGCGGGCCGATGTACGCGATCAAGAATGGCCTGGGCAAGAAGTGGCTGTGGCTGGGCACTGCATTCGCCATCTTCGGCGGCTTTGCCGGTTTCGGCATCGGCAACATGGTCCAGGTCAACAGCATGGCGTCTGCCCTGCAGGCCAGTTTCAACATTCCACTGTGGGTCACCGGTGTAGTGACCATGGTCGTCACTGGGCTGGTGATTCTGGGCGGGATCAAGCGTATCGGTAAGGTTGCCGCGTCGCTGGTGCCGTTTATGTGCGTGGCCTACATCATTGCCTCGATCGTGGTGCTGGTGGTGCATGCCGACGCGATTCCCGGCGCATTCGAGCTGATTTTCACCCATGCCTTCAGCCCGGCAGCGGCCACTGGCGGCTTTGCCGGTGCGGCCGTTATGGCGGCGATCCGCTTCGGTGTGGCGCGCGGCATCTTCTCCAACGAAGCGGGCCTGGGTACAGCCGGTATCGCCCAGGCGGCCGGTACCACCAACAGCCCGGTGCGCTCGGGGATGATTGGCATGATCGGTACCTTTATCGACACCATCATCATCTGCTCGATGACCGGTTTGGCGATCATCTGCTCCGGCGTATGGACCAGCGGTGCCAGCGGCGCAGCCTTGTCGGCGGCGGCCTTCGAGTCGGCCATGCCTGGCGTCGGCGGTTATATCCTGACCATCGCCCTGGTGATCTTTGCCTATACCACGGTGCTGGGCTGGAGCTACTACGGCGAGCGCTGCTGGGAATACCTGGTGGGCACCAAGGCAATTCTGCCGTTCCGCATCCTCTGGGTGCTGGCCGTGCCGTTCGGCGCGATTGCCCAGCTGGATTTTGCCTGGCTAGTGGCGGATACCCTGAATGGCCTGATGGCGATTCCCAACCTGCTGGCGCTGCTGCTGCTCAGCCCGGTGGTGGTCAAGCTGACCCGCGATCACTTCGCAAAAAATTGATGTGCCGGCTGGGCGAGCAGGGTAGTCTGACTCTCTGGTCAGCTATGCTCGCCACCCTGCAACGGCTGCGAGCTTGCCATTTGGCGGGTTCGCGCCCTTACTTGTTTTCCGCCCCTCAACTCCACTGATAAGGATCTATCCCATGGCACAAGTCACTCTCAAAGGTTCCCCGGTTGAAGTCGCCGGTCAACTGCCGCAAGTGGGTCAGCAAGCCCCGGCTTTCAGCCTGGTTGCAGGTGACCTGAGTGATGTCAGCCTGGCCAGCCTGGCCGGCAAGCGCAAAGTCCTGAACATTTTCCCAAGCGTTGACACGCCGACCTGCGCCACCTCGGTGCGCACCTTCAACGCCGGTGCCAGCAAGCTGGATAACACCGTGGTGCTGTGCATTTCCACCGACCTGCCGTTCGCCCAGGCACGCTTCTGCGGTGCCGAAGGCCTGGAAAACGTGGTCAACCTGTCGACCATGCGCGGTGCCGAGTTCCTCAAGAACTACGGCGTAGCTATCGCCAGCGGCCCGCTGGTGGGTGTAGCTGCACGTGCGGTAGTGGTGCTGGATGAAAGCAACAAGGTGCTGCACAGCGAGTTGGTCGGTGAAATCGCTGACGAGCCGAACTACGCGGCCGCGATTGCCGCGCTCAAGTAACACCCGCTGAATGCTTGTCCAACGGCCTGCTCTGCAGGCCGTTTTTATTTATGGCCTGCCATCCCTAGCGGCCACCCTGCGGGTCTTCGCTGCGCGACGTTAAAAATGACTCCCGATCATTTTTTATGACCTGCCACCCTTGGCGGCCACCCTGCAGGCGCGTCGCTACGCGACGTTGAACACTGTTCCCGACAATTTTCTATTCGGATCAGATATTTAGTTACGTAAGGAAAAGGTAAATAGGCGGTAAAGAGGCTTTGCAGGCTGGCTGATAGTGAATATCGTTCACGCTCCCCAAGGAAGTGATCGTCGCCATGCCTGATACACAGTTCGCCCTCCGTCCTCGCAACCTGTCGCGCCAATGGCTGTTTGGCTCCATTGCGCTGGTTGTTCTTGTTGCGCTGCTCTGGTGGTTCTGGCCCAGCAGCCCGGCAGCTGCGCCGCGTGGCGGGCCTTGGCGTGATGGCGGACCGGTCCCAGTGCGGGTCGCCGCGGTCAGTCAGGGCGACTTCCAGATTGAGCTCAAGGCGCTCGGCACCGTCAGCGCCTACAACACGGTGAATGTGCGCACCCGGGTCGAGGGTGAACTGGTCAAGTTGCTGTTCAAGGATGGCCAACAGGTCAAGGCCGGTGATCTGCTCGCGGTGATCGACCCGCGCCCCTACGAAATTGCCCTGCAACAGGCGCAAGGCACGCTGCAGGAGAACCAGGCGCAACTGCGCAATGCCGAGCTGGACCTGGCGCGCTACACCGGCCTGTATGCCGAAGACTCGATTGCCAAACAGACCCTCGACACCCAGCGGGCCCTGGTCAACCAATACCGTGGCGGTATCAAGAACCTGCAGGCGCAGGTCGCCAACGCCCGGCTGAACCTCGATTTCACCCAGATTCGCGCCCCCATCACCGGTCGCCTGGGCCTGCGTCAGGCCGACATCGGTAACCTGCTGAAGTCCGGCGACACCTTGCCGTTGGTGGTGATCACCCAGACCCTGCCGATAGCCGTGATGTTTACCCTGCCGGAAGCCGAATTGCCGGCCGTGGTGCAGCAACTGCGCGCCGGCGAAACCCTCGCCGTCGAGGCCTGGGATCGCAGCGAGAAGCTCAAGTTGGCTGAGGGCCAACTGGAGAGCGTCGACAACCTGATCGACACCGCCACGGGCACGATCAAGCTCAAGGCGCGCTTCGAGAACGCCGAAGAGCTGCTGTTCCCCAACCAGTTCGTCAACGCGCGCCTGCGGGTGAAAACCCTCAGCCAGGTGACGCTGATGCCAGCCGCCGCCCTGCAGTTTGGCACCACGGGCACCTTCGCCTATGTGCTGGACGGCGAGGACAAGGTACAGCTGACGCCACTCACCATCGGGGCCAGCGATGGCCAGCTGACGGTGGTCGAGCAGGGCCTCAAGCCGGGCGACCGCTTGGTGCTGGAAGGCACTGACCGCCTGCGTTCGGGTAACAAGGTCGAAGTGATCGGCGACAAACCTGTCGCCGCCCAAGCTGAGCAGGCAGCGCCTGAAAGCAAACGAGCGCCGCGCACCCAATGAACACCTCACGCCTGTTTATCCTGCGGCCGGTCGCCACCACGCTGATCATGCTGGCGATCTTCTTGAGCGGCCTGATCGCCTACCGCCTGCTGCCGGTGTCGGCCTTGCCAGAGGTCGATTACCCGACCATCCGCGTGCTGACTCTGTATCCCGGTGCCAGCCCGGATGTGATGACCAGTGCGGTGACTGCGCCGCTGGAGCGTCAGTTCGGCCAGATGGCCGGGCTGAAACAGATGTCCTCGACCAGCTCCGGCGGCGCATCGGTGATTACCCTGCGCTTCAACCTGGAGGTGAAGCTGGATGTTGCCGAGCAGGAAGTGCAGGCGGCGATCAATGGCGCGACCAATCTGCTGCCTAGCGACCTGCCGGCACCGCCGGTGTACAACAAGGTCAACCCAGCCGACACCCCGGTACTGACCCTGGCCATCAGCTCGAAAACCATGCCGTTGCCGCAGGTGTTCGATCTGGTCGATACCCGCCTGGCGCAGAAGCTCGCGCAAACCAGCGGCGTCGGCCTGGTCACCCTGGCCGGCGGCCAGCGGCCGGCGGTGCGCCTGCGGGTCAATCCGCAAGCCCTGGCCGCGGCGGGGCTGAATCTGGAAGATGTGCGCAGCCTGATCACCGCCAGCAACGTCAATCAGCCCAAGGGCAACTTCGACGGCCCGACCCGGGTGTCGCAGCTGGATGCCAACGATCAGCTGAAATCGGTGGATGAGTACCGCGAGCTGATCCTCGGCTACAAGGACGGTGCGGCGCTGCGCCTGAAGGATGTCGCCGAGATTATCGACGGTGCCGAGAACCAGCGCCTGGCCGCCTGGGCCAACCGTAGCGAAGCGGTGCTGGTCAACGTGCAACGCCAACCCGGCGCCAACGTGATCGAGGTGGTCGACCGGATCAAGGAACTGCTACCGAGCCTCACTGAAGGGCTGCCGGCGAGTGTCGAGGTCAGCGTGCTGACCGACCGCACCGAAACCATCCGCGCCTCGGTGCGCAGCGTGCAACACGAGCTGCTGCTGGCCATCGGCCTTGTGGTGCTGGTGACCTTCCTGTTCCTGCGCAAGCTCTCGGCCACCCTGATTCCGTCTATCGTGGTGCCGTTGTCGCTGATTGGCACTTTCGGCGTGATGTACCTGGCCGGTTTCACGGTGAACAACCTGACCCTGATGGCGCTGACCATCGCCACCGGCTTTGTGGTGGACGATGCCATCGTCATGCTGGAGAACATCGCACGGCATCTGGAGGAGGGCGAGACCCCGCTGAATGCGGCGCTCAAGGGGGCCAAGCAGATTGGCTTTACCCTGGTTTCGCTGACCATTTCGCTGATCGCGGTGCTGATTCCGCTGCTGTTTATGGCCAGTGTGGTGGGGCGGCTGTTCCGCGAGTTCGCCATCACCCTGGCGGTGGCCATCCTGATTTCCCTGGTGATCTCCCTGAGCCTGACGCCGATGATGTGCGCGCGCCTGCTCAAGGCGGAAAAGCCCGAGGAAGAAGGGCGCTTCTACCGCGCGGCTGGGGCGGTGATCGACGGTATGATCGCCCGCTATGGCCTGTGTCTGCAGTGGGTGCTCAAGCGCCAGCCACTGACCCTGCTGGTGGCCATCGGCACCATGGTGCTGACCGTGGTGCTGTACCTGGCGGTGCCCAAGGGCTTCTTCCCAGTGCAGGACACCGGGGTAATCCAGGGCATTTCCGAGGCACCGCAGTCGATTTCCTTCCGCGCCATGAGCGAACGCCAGCAGCGCCTGGCCGAGGTCATTCTGCAAGACCCTGCAGTGGCCAGCCTGTCGTCCTATATTGGCGTGGATGGCGACAACCCGACGCTGAACAGCGGGCGCTTGTTGATCAACCTGAAGCCGCGCGCCGAGCGTGATGTCGACGCCAGCCAGATCATCGAGCGCCTGCGCCCGCAGCTGGCGCGCCTGCCGGGTATCGAGCTGTTCCTGCAGCCGGTACAGGACCTGTCCATCGAGGACCGGGTCAGCCGTACCCAGTTCCAGTTCAGCATGGAGTCGCCGGATATCGGCCTGCTGGAAGAATGGGTGCCCAAACTGGTTCGCGCCCTGCGCGAGCAACCGGAACTCACCGATGTCGCCAGCGACCTGCAGAACCGCGGTTTGCAGGTGTTCCTGCAGATCGACCGCGATATGGCCGGGCGGCTCGGCGTGAGCATCGCCGACATCGACAACGCGTTGTACGACGCCTTCGGCCAGCGGCAGATTTCCACCATCTACACCCAGTCCAGCCAGTACCGCGTGGTGCTGGAGAGCCAGGATGCTGGCAGCATCGGCCCGGCCGCGCTGCGGCAGATTCATGTGGCCGCCGCCGATGGTCAGCAGATCCCGCTGTCGAGCCTGGCGCGCATCGAGGAACGCGCCGCCAGCCTGTTGATCAACCATATCGGCCAATTCCCGGCCGCGACCCTGTCGTTCAACCTGGCCGAAGGTGTAGCTCTGGGCGAGGCGGTGGCGGTGATCGAGCGGGTTGAGCAGGAGATCGGCATTCCGCCTGCCGTGCAGAGCCGCTTCCAGGGCGCGGCCGAGGCGTTCCGCGCCTCCTTGTCGAGCACCTTGCTGCTGATTCTGGCGGCCATCGTCACCATGTACATCGTGCTCGGCGTACTCTACGAGAGCTATATCCACCCGATCACCATCCTCTCCACCTTGCCCTCGGCGGGTGTCGGCGCGCTGCTGGCCTTGCTACTGAGCGGCAATGAGCTGGGCCTGATCGCCATCATCGGCATCATCCTGCTGATCGGCATCGTCAAGAAGAACGCGATCATGATGATCGACTTCGCCCTCGACGCCGAACGCAACCAGGGCATGCAGCCTGAGGAGGCGATCTATCAGGCGGCGCTGCTGCGTTTCCGGCCGATTTTGATGACCACATTAGCCGCGTTGTTCGGCGCGATTCCGCTGATGCTGGCCACCGGCTCCGGTGCCGAACTGCGCCAGCCGCTGGGTTTGGTGATGGTCGGCGGCCTGCTGCTGAGCCAGGTGCTGACGCTGTTCACCACGCCGGTGATCTACCTGTACTTCGATCGCCTGTCGCGGCGCATCAGCGGCCGTAGCGCCTCCGGGCTCGTGGTCAGCCGATGAACCTGTCCGCGCCCTTTATCCGCCGCCCGGTCGCTACCCTGCTGCTGAGCCTGGCGATTCTGCTGCTCGGCGGCGTCAGCTTTGCCTTGCTGCCGGTCGCGCCGCTGCCGGAGATGGATTTCCCCACCATCACCGTGCAGGCCAGCCTGCCGGGGGCCAGCCCGCAGATCATGGCGTCCAGCGTGGCCACGCCACTTGAACGCTCGCTCGGCACCATCGCCGGCATCAGCCAGATGAACAGCCGCAGCAGCCAGGGCAGCACGCGGATCATGCTGCAGTTCGACCTGGATCGGGATATCAACGCCGCCGCCCGCGAGGTGCAGGCGGCGATCAATGCCTCACGCAACCTGCTGCCCAGCGGTATGCGCAGCATGCCGACCTATGCCAAGGTCAACCCATCGCAAGCGCCGATCATGGTGCTGTCGCTAACCAGCGAGGTGCTCGGCAAGGGCCAGCTGTACGACGTGGCCTCGACCATCCTGGCGCAGAAGCTGGCCCAGGTAACCGGCGTTGGCGAAGTGCAGATCGGCGGCAGCTCCTTGCCGGCGGTGCGCGTGGCCCTGGAGCCGCGCCTGCTCGATCAGTACGGCATCGCCCTGGATGAAGTGCGCCAGAGCATCAGTGACGCCAACGCCAAACGGCCGAAGGGCGCTGTGGAGGACGGCGAGCGGCATTGGCAGGTGCAGGCCAGCGACCAGTTGGAAAAAGCCGCCGATTACCTGCCGCTGATCATCCGTTATCAGGACGGTGCGGCGGTGCGCCTGGGTGATGTCGCCAGCGTCACCGATGGCGTTGAGGACCGCTACAACAGCGGCTTTTTCAACGACGAAGAAGCGGTGCTGCTGGTGATCAACCGCCAGACCGGGGCCAATATCATCGAAACCATCGCCGGTATTCGCGAGCAGCTGCCGGCGCTGCGTGCGGTGATTCCGGCCAATATCGAGCTGCAAGTGGCGATGGACCGTTCGCCGGTGATCCGCGCCACCCTGCACGAGGCCGAGCAAACCCTGCTGTTGGCCGTGGTGCTGGTAATTCTGGTGGTGTTCGCCTTCCTTGGACGTTGGCGCGCGGCGCTGATTCCGGCGCTGGCGGTGCCGGTGTCGCTGGTTGGCACCTTTGTGGTGATGTACCTGCTGGATTTCTCCCTGAACAACTTGTCGCTGATGGCGCTGATCATCGTCACCGGCCTGGTGGTGGATGACGCCATCGTTGTGTTGGAAAACATCTCGCGGCATATCGAGGCCGGCGAAACGCCTATGGCGGCGGCCTTCAAGGGCGCGCGTGAGGTGGGTTTTACCCTGCTGGCGATGAACCTGTCGCTGGTCGCGGTGTTTATCTCGATCCTGTTTATGGGCGGCATCGTCGAGCGGCTGTTCCGCGAGTTTTCCATCACCCTGGCCGTGGCCATCGTGATCTCGCTAATGGTCTCGCTGACCCTCACGCCGATGCTCTGCGCGCGCTGGCTCAAGGCGGAAACCGCAGAGTACCGCCCAGGCGTGCTGCAACGCTTTGGCACGGCGCTACAAGCCCGGGTACTGGCGTTCTACAGCCGCAGCCTGGACTGGGCGTTACGCCATTCGCTGCTGATGCTGTTCAGCCTGCTGGCGACCATCGCCTTGAACATTTTCCTGTTTGTCAGCGTGCCGAAGACCTTTCTGCCGCAGCAGGACACCGGCCAGTTGATCGGCATGATCCGCGGCGATGATGGCCTGTCGTTTCAGGTGATGCAGCCGAAGATGGAAGTCTTCCGCCGCGCCGTACTGGCAGATCCTGCCGTGGAAAGTGTGGCCGGTTTTATCGGCGGCAGCGGCGGGATCAACAACGCCTTTATCATCGTGCGCCTGAAGCCAGTGAGCGAGCGCGGGGCCAGTTCACAGGAGGTCATCAACCGCTTGCGCCAGTCGGTGCCGAAAGTGCCGGGCGGGCGCATGTTCCTGATGCCCGATCAGGATCTGCAGATTGGCGGGCGCGAAGGGCGCAGCTCGGAAACCGAATACATGCTGCTGTCCGGCGATCTCGATCTGCTGCGCCAGTGGCTGCCGCCGGTGCGTGAAGCGCTGCGCGCGCTGCCGGAGCTGACCGACCTCGACGTCAAGGAAGTCGAAGGCACCCAGCAGATCCGCCTGGTGGTCGACCGCGATGCCGCTAAGCGCCTGGGCGTGGACATGAACATGATCACCGCGGTGCTCAACAACGCCTTCAGCCAGCGTCAGGTGTCGACCATCTACGACAGCCTCAACCAGTACAGCGTGGTCATGGAGATCAACCCGCAGTTCGCCCAGTACCCGGAAACTCTCGACCAGATCCAGCTGATTACTGCCGACGGTGCGCGGGTACCGTTGTCCAGCTTCGCCCGCTGGGAGCGCAGCCTGGAGGAGGATCGCGTGCATCACCAAGGCCAGTTCGCCGCAGAAAACATCGGCTTTGCCCTGGCCGAAGGCGTCAGCCTGGATCAGGCCAGCGCGGCGATCGATAACGCGATTGCCCGGGTCGGTCTGCCGACCGAGGTGCAAGGCATGATGGGTGGCACCGGGGGTGCCTTCCAGCAGACGCAGCAGAACCAGCCGTGGATGATCCTGCTGGCGTTGGTGGTGGTGTATATCGTCCTCGGCGTGCTGTACGAGAGCTATATCCACCCGCTGACCATTCTTTCGACTCTACCCTCGGCCGGCGTCGGCGCGCTGCTAGCCCTGCAGTTGATGAGCATCGAATTCAGCCTGATCTCGCTGCTGGGGCTGTTTCTGCTGATCGGTATCGTCAAGAAGAACGCGATTCTGATGATCGACCTGGCCCTGCAGTTGGAACGCCAGCAGCACCTGAGCCCGCAGGAGTCGATCCGCCAGGCCTGTCTACTGCGTTTTCGGCCGATCATGATGACCACCCTGGCGGCGATTCTCGGCGCGCTGCCGTTGATGCTGAGCAGCGCCGAAGGCGCGGAAATGCGCCAGCCGCTGGGCATCACCATTGTCGGCGGGCTGGTCCTCAGCCAGTTGCTGACCCTCTACACCACCCCGGTGATTTACCTGTATTTCGACCGCCTGCGCCACCGGATCAACCGCTGGCGCGGCGTACGCACCGACGCTGCTCTGGAAACCCCGTTATGAAAGCTCTAGTTGCCTTGCCCACGTTGTTGGCGCTCAGTCTGGCCCTAAGTGCCTGCGCCATTGGCCCGGACTATCAGCGCCCGCAGCTGCAAACACCGGCGCAGTTCAAGCAGGTCGAAGGCTGGACGCAGGCCAAACCCGGCGATGCCCTGGCGCGTGACAGCTGGTGGCAGCTGTATGACGACAAAGAGCTGAATGCTCTGGTAGCGCGGCTGAATGTCTCCAACCAGAACCTGGCTGCCAGCGAGGCGCAGTTTCGCCAGGCGCGCGCCCTGGTACGCGGCGCGCGGGCGGCGTTCTACCCGACGCTGTCGAGCAGCGCCGGGGTGACCCGGGCCGGGCAGGGCGGTGGCGACAGCACCCTGAGTACCTCCGATGGCATCGCCGTCAGCGGCTCGAATGCGGCGAGTATCTCGAAGAGCTACGACCTGAGTCTGAATGCCGCCTGGGAACTGGATATCTGGGGCAAGTTGCGCCGCGGCCTGGAATCCAGCCGCGCCGACTACGAGGCCAGCGCCGCCGACCTGGCCGCGGCCAAGCTCAGCCTGCAAGCCGAATTGGTGCAGAACTACCTGCAATTGCGCGTGCTGGATGATCAGCAGCGCCTACTGGATGCCACGGTGGCCGCTTATACGCGTTCGCTGAAGCTCACCGAGAACCAGTACAACGCCGGCATCGTGCCGAAATCCGATGTCAGCCAGGCGCTAACCCAGCTGAAAAGCACTGAGGCCCAGGCCATCGACCTGAAATGGCAGCGCGCCCAGCTGGAACACGCGATTGCCGTGCTGGTCGGGGTGCCGCCGAGCGAGCTGAGTATCGCCGTGCGCGAGCAACTGCCCAGCCTGCCGCAAATTCCCGTGGCCTTGCCGTCGCAGCTGTTGGAACGTCGTCCGGATGTGGCCGGTGCCGAGCGCCGGGTGATCGCCGCCAATGCGCAGATCGGCGTGGCCGAAGCGGCCTGGTATCCCGATCTGACTATTTCTGCCAGTGGTGGTTATCGCGGCAGCAGCTTTGCCGATTGGATCGAGTTGCCCAACCGCTTCTGGTCCCTCGGCCCGCAGCTGGCGCTGACCCTGTTCGATGGCGGTGCGCGCAGCGCGGAGCTGGAACGCAGCGAAGCCGCTTACGATCGGACCGTGGCGCAATACCGTCAGGCCGTGCTCGACAGCTTCCGCGAGGTCGAGGACTATCTGGTGCAACTGCGCGTACTGGAGCAGGAAGCCGTGGTTCAGCAGCAGGCGCTGGAGGCCGCGCGCGAATCGCTGCGCCTGATCGAGAACCAGTACAAAGCCGGCACCGTCGACTTCAACAGCGTGGTCAATGTCCAGGCCACCGCGCTGAGCAATGAGCGCAGCACCCTCAGCCTGCTCGGCAGCCGCCTGACTGCCAGCGTGCAGCTGATTGCAGCGCTCGGTGGCGGTTGGCAGGTCGCCCAGTTGCAGGTGGAGCCGACTAGCGACCCTGGCGCAATGCCCGCCAGCCAGTAAATAGGCTCAAGGCCAGCAGCAGCGCAACGCTAAGCAGCGTCCAGTGGGTAAACGACACCCCGAGGATGCTGTAGTCGTTCTGCCCGCACACCCCGGCGCTCATAAATACGCTGGGCAGCCATTCATGCAGCGGCAGGTAGAACGCGTAGAAGGGGAAGGGCGAGCAGCTGAAGCTTTCAAGCACACCTGTCTCGATCAGCACCAGATGCGTGTTGTCGTACACCGCCATGCCTGCGGCGGCCAGCAGCAGGGGCCAGAGTGGCAGGGTCAACCAGCGCAGACCGAGCGCTTCTGCCGCCAGGATCAGCAGGCTGAGCACGCCGCCACACAGCAGCCACAGGCGAATCTGGATGCACAGCGTGCAGGGCTCCCAGCCAAACTGCTGCTGTAGCAGCAATGCCCCGCCGAGCATGGCAAAGCAGGCGAGGGCAATCAGGGCGAGTAGGGGCTTGAGTGAGGCGGGGCGGGACATCTGAATCTCCGAAAGGGTCACTAAGGCGGGTCGTGTGGCGACGTTTAAGACGTGCAGCGCAGGCTTAAGTTGCAGCTGTGCGGGTTTTGTCCAGGTACAGGGCGAGCAGCGCCAGGATGATCGCCAGTGAATAGGCAAACAAGCCCAGGTTGAGCCCCAGAATCATTTTCTCCGAGCCATCGGACAACACCATCGAGCCGCCGTAACTGCCACGCAGCGCATAGGCCAGCAGAAAGCCACCGGTGACGAAGAAGGTCATCAGGCTACTCAGGCGCAGATTGCCCCGGAACCACACCAGCCACAACGAAAACGCGCCGATGGCGCAATTGGTTGCCAGCTGCCAGACCTCGTGCAGGCGTGCGTGCGGCTCCCAGCCTGGGTTGAACGCGTGCGAGTCATTCAGCTCGAAAATCGGCACAACAATGGCGTAGAACAAGATACCGACGGTGACCAGCAGTTTGCCGAGCATGGAAACGCTCCTTGTTGTGCAGAGCAGGCGAGGATAACGGCGAGCCGTCACTTCGGCAAAAGCTGAATACGACCTGGCTTGAAAGCGATAGCCGCATAGAGCGTCTAACGTGCGCTCAAACCGGGCGGTGTTCGGTACCGGCACCAGGCGTCAGAAACAGCAGGGTGGTGGGCTGCGTGGTTCTGGCCGTATGCCACACGCCTTGAGGTACCAGCACGTAGCTGCCGACCGTATCGAGCAGCAGCGCACGCTCGCCAGTCGTCTCCTCAAGCAGTAGCACGGTGGCTCCTGCCAGCAGCATGACCAACTCCTCACTTGCCGGGTGGCGTTCCCAACTGGGCCAGTCTTGCGAAAAGCTGAAGGCGGACATCAGTCGGCCCTGGTCCAGCTCAGGCTTGCTGCCGCCGACCAGATCACTCCAGAACTGCTCGGTAACAGCAATCTGCTCGATTTTCCCGCCATCCTGCACATGCAGGTAGGTGTGCAGAATTTCCTCGGGTTTGTTGGCGGCCATCCTGCGCTCCTTGTCCTGTTCAGGCTCAGCGTTTGAGTAGGGATGAATCCAGTTGATTGAAGCACTGCACGATGCGCTCATGGCTGACCTCGGCGAACTCCTTCTGCGTCAGGCTTACCAATACGCCCGGTTTTACTCGGCCGGAACGCAGTTGCCGCTGCATATAGGCCAGCACTTCGGCGTCGCTGGCGGGTGTCGGTAGGCTGGATTCATCCACGGTGTGTGCGCTCTTTGTCAGTGAAGTTGGGCCGTGCTTCTCGGCGCAGCAGTGTGCTGCTAACCGCCACTTTATCAGCACATTCAGCCGATTTTCTCAGCATCCGTTCAGGATGTTTCTCAGGCATGACTCTATAGTCATTGGGTCATATACCCTGACTACTATTACGGTCATACCCAAATCCTATTGGCCCGATCGCAGTCCAGCTACCACGCTGAGTTGACCCGTTAGGTGAAAAACAACAGGAGAGAGACATGTCAAATGATGCGAAATGCCCGTTCTCGGGTGCCGCCGGAACCAACAGCGTGGCTGGCGGCGCACCGAAGAACGCAGACTGGTGGCCGAACCAGCTCAACCTGAAGATGCTCCATCAACATTCCTCCAAGTCCGACCCCATGGGCGCGGGCTTCAACTACGCCGATGAATTCAAGAGCCTCGATCTGCAAGCCGTGGTCAAGGACCTCACCGCGCTGATGACCGACTCCCAGGACTGGTGGCCAGCCGATTGGGGCCACTACGGCGGCCTGATGATCCGGATGGCCTGGCACGTCGCCGGGACGTACCGCATTCACGATGGCCGTGGCGGTGCGGGCACCGGCAACCAGCGCTTCGCACCACTTAACAGCTGGCCGGACAACGGCAACCTCGACAAGGCACGCCGCCTGCTCTGGCCGATCAAACAGAAGTACGGGCGCAAGCTGTCCTGGGCCGACCTGTTCGTGTTGGCCGGCAACGTTGCTCTGGAATCCATGGGCTTCAAGACCTTCGGCTTTGGCGGCGGCCGCCCGGATATCTGGGAGCCGGAAGAAGACACCTACTGGGGCTCGGAAACCGAATGGTTGGCCACCAGCGACAAGCCCAACAGCCGCTACTCCGGTGACCGCAACCTGGAAAACCCGCTGGCTGCCGTGCAGATGGGCCTGATCTACGTCAACCCGGAAGGCCCGGACGGTAACCCCGACCCACTGGCATCGGGCCGCGATGTGCGCGAAACCTTCGCTCGCATGGCCATGAATGATGAAGAAACCGTGGCCCTGGTGGCCGGCGGTCACACCTTCGGCAAGGCCCATGGCGCGGGTGATCCAACCCTGGTTGGCCCCGAGCCGGAAGCAGCAGGCATCGAAGACCAGGGCCTGGGCTGGATCAACAAGCTCGGCAGCGGCAAGGGCGTACACACCACCACCAGCGGTATCGAAGGTGCCTGGAAGCCCAACCCAACGACCTGGGACAACGGCTATTTCGACATGCTGTTCGGTTACGAGTGGGAGCTGACCAAGAGTCCAGCAGGTGCCAAGCAATGGGTGGCCAAGAACGTCAAACCCGAGCACATGATTCCCGACGCGCATGACCCGGCGAAGAAGCACCCGCCGATGATGACCACCGCCGACATGTCGCTGCGCATGGACCCGGCTTACGAGAAAATCTCGCGTCGCTTCCACCAGAACCCGCAGGCGTTCGCCGATGCTTTCGCCCGCGCCTGGTTCAAGCTGACTCACCGTGACATGGGGCCGCGTGCCCGTTACCTTGGTCCGCTGGTGCCTGCGGAGGTGCTGATCTGGCAAGACCCGGTTCCGGCCGTCAACCATGCCCTGGTCGATGCGCAGGACATCGCCGGCCTCAAGGCCAAGGTGCTGGCCTCCGGTCTGTCGATTGGCCAATTGGTCAATACCGCCTGGGCTTCGGCGTCCACCTTCCGTGGCAGCGACAAGCGTGGTGGTGCCAACGGCGCGCGTATTCGCCTGGCTCCGCAAAAGGACTGGGAAGTTAACCAGCCGGCCGAACTGGCCAAGGTACTGGCTGCGCTGGAAGCCATCCAGAAGGACTTCAACGCCTCGGCCGCCGGTGGCAAGAAAGTCTCCCTGGCCGATCTGATCGTCCTCGCCGGTAGCGCAGCGGTGGAAGCCGCGGCGAAGAAGGGCGGTGTGGATGTCGTCGTGCCGTTCGCCCCGGGTCGTACCGACGCCACGCAGGAGCAGACTGATGTCGAATCCTTCGCGGTGCTGGAACCCAAGGCTGACGGCTTCCGCAACTACGCTCGCAAGGGCTATGAAGG
The DNA here is from genome assembly GCF_049653025.1 of Pseudomonas sp. Taxonomy (GTDB): domain Bacteria; phylum Pseudomonadota; class Gammaproteobacteria; order Pseudomonadales; family Pseudomonadaceae; genus Aquipseudomonas. The sequence continues at coordinate 45,962 of NZ_JBASFM010000016.1, forward strand.
CGTTGCAGCCGAGCTATTGATTGACAAGGCGCAACTGCTGGAACTGACCTCGCCGGAGATGACCGTGCTGATCGGTGGTCTGCGCGCGTTGAATGCCAATGCCGGTAAAGCCCAGCATGGTGTCTTCACCAAGCGCCCGGAAACTCTGAGCACTGACTTCTTCGTCAATCTGCTCGACATGGGCAGCAAATGGCAGAAGTCTGCCACTGAAGGTGTGCTGGAAGGCCGCGACCGCAAAACCGGCGATCTGAAGTGGACCGGCACCCAGGTTGACCTGGTGTTCGGCTCCAACTCCCAGCTGCGTGCCCTGGCCGAGGTCTACGCCACCAGCGACGCACAAGCGAAGTTCGTTAAGGACTTCGTCGCCGCCTGGACCAAGGTGATGAACCTGGATCGCTTTGATCTCAAGTGATCCACATAGAGGCCTAACACACCTCAGATGAAACCACTTCGCCCCGCCATGGTCATTCATGGCGGGGCGAAGTTTTTTATAAGTGCTTGATTAAGTTTGAATTCAGCCAGCGCCGTTAACCTAGCCCAACTTTCTAAACGCCTCTGGAGTCTCCTATGCCAACCCTTGCCTTCGTACCGCTTAAACAGGCTCCGGTCGCATTCGCACTCTGCGCCGCACTGTTCGCCACCAGCGCGATGGCCAGCCAGCCGCAGATCTACGGCTTGCACGAACAGGTTTCGCTGCATGAACTGGCCCTGGAGCTGCCCGCCAAACTCGATACCGGTGCCGAAACCGCCTCACTCAGCGCCAAGAATATTGAAATGTTCAAGCGTGACGGTGGCGAGTGGGTGCGCTTCCAGGTGGGCCTGGACAATGCCAAACAGGCCCCGGTGATTGAGAAACCGCTGGCGCGCATGAGCTATATCAAACGCCGCGCCGATGACCGCCAGCCCGGCGACAAGCAGCTGTACACCGAGCGCCCGGTGGTTGAGATGGATATCTGTGTGGGCGATGAACTGAAGAATATCGAGGTCAACCTGACTGACCGCAGCGCCTTCGAATTTCCGCTGCTGATCGGCTCATCGGCGCTGAAAGAATTCAACGCCGCCGTCAGCCCCGGCGTGCGCTATTCGGCCGGGCAGCCGAGTTGTACGCAGGCCAGCTGAGAGCAGGACTCCCAGCTGTAACTTCGGCACCCCAAGCCTGGGTCAGGGGCGATGCAGGGTGCCGTGATGCGCTTCGCCGACATAGAACGCAGGTTTTGCTCCTGGGAAGGCCCAGAACGGGGTCATTTCCGATGATGGGAATACGTTAGGGAAGCGCGGGTCCCGGGCCGATGGGCCGGCAATGGTCTTTTCCTGAACCATGGAAATGTACTGATCCACGGAGTTTTCCAGGGTGTTGCCATTGATGATGACCTCCGTGCCCAGCGTTTTGGCATATTCAGCCACGCCACTGGCGGTGGACAGATGGGGCGCATAGGCGTCCACGCTCACGCCGTTTTCGCTGGTCACCCAGAGCCCTTCATCGGTGTGCACGACAATCGAGTGATTGCCTTCGGTGTGACCCGGCGTATGCACCAGCGCGACACCATCGCCGAGCATGATGGAACCATCAAACTTGATGATCTTGTCCTCGGCGATTCCCATCACGCCGTTAGGGCAATACCAATCCGCCTGGTAGGGGTTCAAGTCGTGGCTGGAGGCCCATTCTTGCCAATGCACCAGTAGCTTGGCGTTGGGGAACAGCGCCGGTTGTTCGGCCGTACCCAGCCAGCGTCGTACATCCTGGGTGTGCAGGTGGTCATAGGTGATGTAGTCGATATCCTCCGGCTTCAGCCCCAGCCCGGCGATGATCTCAGGCACGGTGTTTTGCCGAATCAGCATGCGCTTGGTGATGAAGTCTGGAGTCTTGTCCTGCAGCCGGCGGAAGAACGGTGTTTCGCCACCGCGCTCATGGTCGGACGGCGAGACGAGCATGGTTTTTACACCATCGACGGTATCGAACTGCACGACGAAAAGTCGGTTCTGGATATGCAGATACTCCACCCAGTACTCCCGGGAGAAGGCATTGCGCAGCCCGAAGCGCGACGGGTAAGGCACGCGAATCAGATCGAATGAGCGGAAATAGCGAGCCTTGGGGCCGGCCAGCATGTGCTTACGAAAATCCAGCGCGGCCGCACGGGTGTCTTCAACCCGGGCCTGCTGGCCGTGAGCGTTCCGCGAACCATCAAAATCGGTTATTGCCTTGAATTGTGTCACTGCCATCTCCTCTCGAATCAGGATGCGCTGCTACTCGCGAAAGTTGCTACTAGCGATAGCTGTCTGCGTTGAAATGCTTCTTGCCACGCTCCGCCGCACCTTTGGCGATGCGTAGAAACAACCCTGGAGCGATGCTGCACAGCTTGCCCATAACGCCCTCATGCCAGGGAATAAAGCGTTCCAGAGGGCGTGTACGCATGACCGGCCCGAGGACGGCTTGTGCCACTTCCTCGGGCTCAAGTGCGCGCGCGCCGGAAAAGGTCAGCGCGGCCTTTTCGTCACCCCGTTGCTGTTCCAACATGGCGGTTTTCACCGGCCCAGGGCCGACCAGACTGACGGCGATGCCGTAGGGTTTGAGATCACCAGCGGCGGCGATACTGAAGCCGCGCACGGCATATTTGCTGGTGGCGTAGATCGACGTACCAGGTGTGGGATAGAGCGATGCCAGGGAGCCGATGTTGATGATGTGGCCAGCATAGCCCCTGGCAATCATGCTGGCGGCCACGGCATTGGTGCCGAGAATCACGCCTTTGACATTGACGTCCAGCATCAGCTCGATATCGCCCAGTTGCAGTTCGCCGGCTCTGCCGCTGCGCAATACGCCCGCCACGTTGATCAACACATCCACCGGACAATCCTGCTCATCCAGCTGAGCCAGCAGCTGCAGCCATGAATCCTGGCTGCGGACATCCAGCTTTATGCAAACCACTGCGCTTGTGTGCTGCCAGCGCGATTGCAACGCTGCCTCATCCAGATCGGCCGCAATCACCCTATGCCCTTGCTTCACGGCGAGTTCAGCGATGCAGGCAGCAATTCCGCTGGCGGCTCCGGTAATCAGTAGGTTCATCTGGCAGGCTCCTTTGAAGTGCTGCCATGGTGGCAAAAAGAACCTAGTGCAACTTGACAGTACCTGCCATAGAACTTGACATTTTGCGCCAGGCTTCGCGAGCTAGAGCCGTGCATGCCCGTTACTACAGACTCTGTTTAAACCCGCCAAATAAAAAAGCCCCACGGCAAGGAGCAACTGCCGTGGGGCGGGAAGGGGTTGGCTAGCCAACCAGGGGAGAGACGTTGATTAGGCGTTGGGTTGCCAGCCGCCACCCAGCGCCTTGTAGATGGCGACGATGCCGCGGTACAGCTCGACCTCGGCCTGAGCCTGGGCGTCTTCGGCGCTTAGGCGTTCGCGTTCGGCATCCAGCAGTACGAGGAAGTCCACTTCACCTTCGCGGTAACGCACGGCGGCTTGTTCGGCCGCGGCGCGGCTGGCCTCGGATTGGCGTACCAGGGAGACCAGGCGCTGCTGGCGTTTGCCGTAGTCGCTAAAGGCGTTTTCCGATTCCTCCAGGGCCAGCAGCACCTGCTGCTCATAGCTGGCCAGGGCACCATCGGCTTCGGCTTCGGCACCGCGCAGACGAGCGCGTACGCTGCCCAGGTCAAACGCCGCCCAGCTGATGGTCGGCGCTACACCCCAGGCGCGGGCCGCAGACGAGCCAAGCTGCGAACCCCGTCCGGCGGTAAAACCGAGGAAACCGGACAGGCTGACCCGTGGAAACAGATCAGCAGTGGCCACGCCGATATTGGCGGTGGAGGCCGCCAGCGTGCGTTCAGCTGCGCGGATATCCGGGCGTCGGCGCAGCAGTTCGGCCGGATCGCCAATCGGCAGGGCCTTGGCAATGACTGGCAGCGGTTTGGCCGACAGATCGACCGTCAGCTGTTCCGGGCGCTGGCCGAGCAAGGTGGCGATGCGGTTGCGCGCTCGCGCTTGCTCAGCCTGTAGTTGCGGCAAGCTGGCCTCGGTGGCGGCCAAGCGAGCATCGGCGCGCAAGACATCGAGTTGATTACCGACGCCGGCATCGCGCAGTTGCTCGGTCAGGCCGCGCGACTTCTGCTGGTTCTGCAGGTTGTCGCGAGCAATCCGCTCCCTGAGCTGGGCGCCGCGCATATCGCCGTAGGCGTCCACCAGTTCGGCGATCAGGCTGATCTGCAGTTGATACAACTCTGCCTCGGCTACCTCGATCTGCGCGTCGCTGGCTTCCAGTTGGCGCTGGATGCGCCCGAACAGGTCGAGCTCCCAGGCCATATCCAGACCCAGGTCGTAGCGTTCCTGACGGATGCGCTCCTCGCTGGTCGGCGGTTGTTGCGCCTTGCCAAACTCGCCACTGGCGCGGCTGGTGATGGTGGGCATCTGGTCGTTGGCCACGTCATCGCGAATCGAACGGGCGGCGCGCAGACGGGCGAAGGCCACACGTAGCTCGCGGTTTTCCTTGAGCGACTGCTGCACCAGCTGGTTCAGGGTCGGATCATCGAACTGCTGCCACCAGACCGCCTCGAAACGCGTGCGGTCATAGTCTACGGCTTCCAGGCTACTCAGCTTGGCCGGTTCAGTGGCCGGCGCCTGGTAATCGGGGCCGACGGCGCAGGCACTGACTGCCAGGGCGAGCAGGGCGGGCATCAACAGTTTCATACCTGCACCTCCTGCAAACGGGCGGCTTTTTTCGCTTCGCGGTTCTCCACGAAGGCGCGAATCAACACGTAGAACACCGGGGTCAGCAGCAGGCCGAAGAAGGTCACTCCGAGCATGCCGCTGAATACCGCGACGCCCATGGCATGGCGCATTTCCGCGCCGGCACCGGAGGACAGCACCAGCGGCACCACACCCATGATAAAGGCGAAGCTGGTCATCAGAATCGGCCGCAGACGCAGGCGGCAGGCTTCCAGCACCGCACTGACACGGTCCATGCCTTCTTCCTGTTTCTCTTTGGCGAATTCGACGATCAGGATGGCGTTCTTACAGGCCAATCCCACCAGTACGATCAATCCGATCTGGGTGAAGATGTTGTTGTCGCCACCGGCCAGGATCACCCCGGTGATGGCCGACAGCAGGGTCATCGGCACGATCAGGATCACCGCCAGCGGCAGGCTCCAGCTTTCGTACTGAGCAGCCAGCACCAGGAAGGCCAGCAGCACGCAGAGCGGGAAGACGAAGATCGCGCTGTTACCGGCGAGGATCTGCTGGTAGGTCAGGTCGGTCCACTCGAAGCTCATGCCGTTGGGCAGCTCTTCCTTGAGCAGCTTGGCGATCGCCACCTCGGCCTGGCCGGAGCTGTAGCCGGGTGCTGCCGCGCCGTTGATCTCGGCGGTAAGGAAGCCGTTGTAGTGCATCACCCGATCCGGACCTGAGCTGGCGCTGACCTTGAGGAAGGCCGACAGCGGCACCATTTCGCCACGGTTGTTGCGCACCTTGAGCTGGCCGATCTGCTCCGGTTCCAGGCGGAACTGCTGCTCAGCCTGCACGTTGACCTGATAGGTACGGCCAAAGCGGTTGAAGTCGTTGGCGTACAGCGAGCCCAGGTAGATCTGCATGGTGTCGAAGATGTCGCTGATCGCCACGCCGTGGGTCTTGGCCTTCTCGCGGTCGATGGCAGCATCGATCTGCGGCACGTTGACCTGGTAGCTGGTGAACACCGACATCGGGTCCAGCTCTGGCAGTTGGCGGGCCTTGGCGATAACGTTCTGGGTTTGCACGTACAGCTCGTCGTAACCCAGGTTGCCACGGTCCTGCACCTGCAGGCGGAAGCCGCCGATGGTGCCCAAGCCTTGTACCGGAGGTGGCGGGAAGATCGCCAGGTAGGCTTCCTGAATACCCGCGAACTGGCCGTTAAGCTCGGCGGCAATGGCTCCGGCGGACATGCTTTCGTTTGTGCGCTGGTCGAAGTCTTTCAAGGCGACGAAGACGATGCCGCTGTTCGGGCTATTGGTGAAGCCGTTGATCGACAGACCTGGGAAGGCGATGGTGTTGGCCACGCCTGGGTGTTTACCGGCGATCTCCGACATCTGCTTCATCACATCTTCGGTGCGATCCAGGGTCGCCGCATCCGGCAGTTGGGCGAATGCCACCAGGTACTGCTTGTCCTGCGCCGGTACGAAACCCGTCGGGGTAGTGGCAAAACCCAGGTAGGTCAGGCCCATCAGCCCGGCATAGACGAACAGGGCGATGCCGCTGCCGCGCAGCACGCGCTTCACGGTGCCGACATAGCCATGGCTGGCACGATCAAACGCCCGGTTGAACGGCTTGAACAACCAGCCGCCGAACAGCTTGTCGAGCACCTTGGAAAAACGGTCTTTTGGCGCATCGTGGCTTTTCAGCAGTACGGCGGCCAGGGCAGGGGACAGGGTCAGCGAGTTGATTGCCGAGATCACCGTGGAGATGGCGATGGTCAGCGCGAACTGCTGATAGAACTGTCCGCTCAGCCCGGAAATAAAGGCCGTGGGGATAAACACCGCGCAGAGCACCAGGGCCGTGGCGACGATGGGACCGGTCACTTCCTTCATCGCCTGTTTGGTGGCTTCCACCGGCGACTTGCCCAGGCCGATATTGCGTTCGACGTTCTCCACCACCACGATGGCGTCGTCGACCACGATGCCGATGGCCAGCACCAGGCCGAACAGCGACAGCGCGTTGAGCGAGAAGCCGAACATGTGCATCACGGCGAAGGTGCCGATCAACGACACCGGCACGGCGGCCAGCGGGATGATCGAGGCGCGCCAGGTTTGCAGGAACAGAATCACCACCAGCACCACCAGGATGATGGCTTCGAGCAGGGTGTGTACCACCGCCTCGATGGAGCCGCGCACGAAGATGGTTGGGTCATAGACAATTTCGTAGTCAACGCCCTGCGGGAAGCTCTGCTTCAACTCGGCCATGCGTGCGCGTACCGCATCGGAAATCTCGATGGCGTTGGAGCCGGGGCGCTGGAATACCGGGATCGCGACTGCGGGTTTGTTGTTGAGCAGCGAGCGTAGAGCGTACTGACTGGAACCCAACTCGATCCGTGCGATGTCCTTCAGACGAGTGATTTCGCCGTTTTCACCGGCGCGGATAATGATGTTCTCGAACTCTTCCTCAGTGACCAGACGGCCCTGGGTGTTGATCGACAGTTGAAAGCTGTTGCCCGCATCCGACGGCGGCGCACCGAGCGAACCGGCAGCAACCTGGCGGTTCTGCTCGCGGATGGCGTTGACCACGTCCGCAGCAGTCAGATTACGCGAGGCGACCTTGTTCGGATCGAGCCACACCCGCAACGAGTAGTTGCCCAGACCAAACAGCTGCACATCACCGATGCCATCCAGGCGCGCCAACTCGTCCTTGATATTCAGCGCGGCGTAGTTGGACAGATACAGCATGTCGTAACGGTCGTCTGGCGAGGTCAGGTGCACGACCATGGTCAGGTCGGGCGAGGCCTTGTCGACCGTCACACCGAGACGCTGCACTTCCGTAGGCAGAGTCGGCATGGTGCGGGTCACGCGGTTCTGCACCTGTACCTGGGCGTTGTCCAGATCGGTGCCCAGAGCAAAGGTGATGGTCAGGGTCATCTTGCCGTCGGCAGTACCCTGGGACGACATATAAAGCATGCCTTCCACACCGGTAATCGCCTGTTCCAGCGGTGAGGCAACGGTTTCGCCGATCACCTTGGGGTTGGCACCGGGGAAGGTGGCGCGCACCACCACGGTAGGCGGCACCACTTCCGGGTATTCGCTGATCGGCAACTGGAACAGCGAGATGGCCCCGCTGATCAGGATCAGCAGCGACAGCACGGCGGCGAAGATTGGCCGCTGGATAAAGAATTGCGAGAAATTCATCGTCTTTCTACCTATTTAACCGCGTGTTAGCCGCGCGGCGCAGTGACGGACTGGGAGGCTTTCTCGGCCACGCGCGGGGTGCTACGGGCGTCCACGGCTTGGCGCTGACTGGCCAGGGCGGCGAGGGTCTGTGCATCAGCCATCGGCACGGCCTGTGGATCAACGGTCGAACCCGGGAAGGCGCGCTGCAGGCCGTTGACCACGATCTGCTCGCCCTTGGCCAGGCCGCTGCGCACAATGCGCAGGCCTTCCAGCTTCGGCCCCAATTCAACGGCGCGGTACTGCACAGCGTTGTCCTTGTCGAGCACCAGCACGAACTTCTTGCCCAGGTCCGTGCCGACCGCGGCGTCCTGAATCAGGGTGGCATCGTAAGTGCCGCTGCCCACCAGTTTCAGCCGCGCATACAGGCCGGGGGTGAACTGGCCATCACGGTTGTCGAATACGGCGCGACCACGGATGGTGCCGGTCTGCGGGTTGACCTGGTTGTCGAGGAAATCCAATTGACCGAGGTGCGGGTTACCGTCTTCGCTGGACAGCCCCAGGTACACCGGGCTGGCATCGCGGGTCTCTACGCCGGCCTTGCGCGCCAGCTCGACGTACTTGAGGAACACACGTTCGTCGGCGTCGAAGTAGGCGTAGACCTTGTCGGTGCTGACCAACGAGGTGAGCTTGCTCTGCCCGGCGTTAACCAGGTTGCCCTCGGTGATCTCGGCGCGGCTGACACGCCCGTCGATGGGCGCGGTAACGCGGGTAAAACTGAGGTTGAGCTTGGCGTTATCCAATTCGGCCTGGATGCCGGCGACCGCGGCTTGCGCCTCGGCGGCGGCACTGGCACGGGCATCGGCCAGTTCGGCGGAAATCGCGTTGCTCTTGCGCAGGCGTTCGCCACGCTGGGCTTCATTGACGGTGCGGGTCTGGCTGGCGCGCGCTTGTTGCAGCTGGGCTTGCAGCCGCTTGACCTCGGCCTCGAACGGACGCGGATCGATCTGGAACAGCAGCTCGCCTTTTTTCACCAGGCTGCCTTCATCGAAGGCCACCCGGTCGATATAACCAGAGACACGAGGGCGGACCTCTACCGACTCAGGCGCTTGCAGACGCCCGGTGAACTCGTCCCATTCATTGATCGGTTGCTGAATGACTTCGGCGACGCTGACCTTGGCGGCCGGCATCTGCTGGCTGGTTTCCGCGGCCTTGCCGCATGCGCTGAGCACCAGAATGGCCGCAAGGGCCAAGGGAAAGCGCCAAGTGAGATTGTTTGACTGTTCCATGTATGACTCCGCCAGTCGGATTTGTGAATGGGCGGAGTGTGTGGCGAGAAGCTCCCAGCGACGAATCGAAAGACCCGAAGATGAGTATCAGTGAGAATGATGATTGGTAGGCTTGTATCGACAAACAGCTATGTGAGCACAGAGTGCTGAGTTAGAGCGCTAGAGCAGGCTGTCAGGGTCGCCGCAGAACATCTGGATACGCGAACGCAGCCAACGCTCGGCGGGGTCGTTGTCCTGGGCACCGCGCCAGGCCATGGACAGCTCGAACGGCTGAGTCGGCATGGGCGGATCTTCGGCGCGCAGGCCGCCAGCGGCGGTCAGGGCCGCTGCGGTGTAGTCCGGCACCATGGCCACCAGATTGGTGCCCGAGAGGAGGGTGCCCAGACCGTTGAACTGTGGCACCGCCAATACCACACGGCGCTTGCGGCCGAGCTTGGCCAGCTCCTCGTCAACGAAGCCGCCCAGATCACCAGCAAAGGACACCAGGGCATGTGGGCGCTCGCAATAGTCGTCGAGGCTAAGTGGGCCAGGCACCGTATCGGCGCGCAGCAGCTTGGGTTTGGAGCGGCGCAGGGTCTTGCGCTTGGCATTGGCCGGCAATTCATCGGTGTAGCTGACGCCCACGGAAATCTCGCCAGACGCCAACAGCGACGGCATCAGCAGGTAATTGGTGCGGCGCACCACCAACACCACACCCGGTGCTTCGGCGCGCAGGCGTTTGATCAGCGGCGGCAACAGGCCGAACTCGACATCATCCGACAGGCCGATACGAAACACGGTGGTGCTGGTGGCCGGGTCGAAGTCGGCTGCGCGGCTGACCGCCGTAGAAATCGAATCCAGCGCCGGCGAGAGCAGGGTGGCGATCTCCATCGCCCGGGCGGTGGGCTCCATGCTGCGGCCGGTGCGCACGAACAAGGCGTCATCAAACAGGCTGCGCAAACGGGCGAGGGCGGCGCTGATGGCCGGCTGCCCGAGAAACAGCTTTTCCGCCGCACGGGTCACGCTGCGTTCATGCATCAGCGTTTCAAAGACGATCAGCAGGTTGAGATCGACGCGGCGAAGATCGTTACGGTTCATCCGGTGTCCATTCTGGAGTGGCGGCAGTTTTGCGCGCGACTCAGGCTAATGCCGAATGCCATTGCCAGGCAATACACCACTGAAAATGATCGGCGGCTGGCTTATCATCATCGACAGGCATGGTGAATATCACCCCCGAGCGGTGGCATTGCCAGCAAAGCCCCGATAAAGTCCGTGGCCATAAGCGGTCAACCGACGAGGTTAGTTATGTCCCGCATCATCCGTTTTCATCAGTTCGGCGAGGCCGATGTCCTCAAGATCGAAGAGCACTCGAGCCCAGCACCTGCTGCTGGTGAGGTGCTGATCGATGTCGAGGCCGTGGGCGTCAGTTGGTATGACGTACTCTGGCGGCAGAACCTGGCCAATACCCCGGCTCAATTGCCTGCGGGCCTAGGCCATGAATTGGCCGGCACGGTGCTGGCAGTCGGGGCAGGGGTCACAGACCTGGCGATTGGTGATCGGGTTGCCAGTTTCCCTGGGCACAACGCCAATCGTTACCCCGGTTACGCCGAACACGCGGTATTGCCACGCAGCTCCTTGACCCGCTACCCGGATCAACTGACTCCGCAGCAGGCCAGCGTGCACTATTTGCCCTCAATGGTTGGCTGGTTCGGGTTCGTCGAGCTAGCGCGCCTGCAGCCGGGTGAAACAGTACTGGTGACCGCAGCAAGTCGTTGCTGGGGGCCTTACATCGTGCAGATGGGCAAAGCGCTGGGCGCCACCATCATTGCAGCGACTGATAGCGACGAAGACAGTGACTTCCTACGCAAGCTGGGCGCAGATCACATCATCCTTACCGAAGAGCAGGACTTGGTCAGCCGCGTCAGCAAGCTAACCGATGGCCGCGGCGTCAATGTGGTGATGGATGCGCTCGGCGGCCCGCAGATGTGTCTGCTGGGCGATGCCATCGCGCCACGCGGTCGCTTGATCCTGTACGGACTGCAAGGTGGCAATGAAACGCCATTCCCAGCCTGTGCAGCGTTTCAAAAGAACATCCAGTTCTTCGTGCATTGCATCGGCAACTTCACCGGCAAGGAAGAACTGAACATTCCGCAGGATGAAGTCGCCCTTACCAAAGCGCTGCAAGGGATCAACCAATTGACTGCCTACGGTCTGCTGTTGCCGCTGATCGACAAGGTCTATGCCTTCGACCAAGTGGTTGCAGCGCATCGCTACATGGAAACCTGCCCAAGCCGCGGTCGAGTGCTTTTGGATCTGACTGCAAGCGATTGAACATAACTTTCGCTATGTGAATGACGGGACAAAGGACTCCAAGCCGTCACGCTATTGATTCGCGAACCAGCGCCTCCGCACCGAACGGGTGAGGGCGCTGTACCTCACCACTTTGCCATGGAGGCCATGGTTTAGCGTATCGGCACCACCTCTGCTGTTATTTGTTCAGCCTTCGCGACCATGCCTTTGTTTGTCAGATCAAGAGCCAGTTTCTCGGCTGCTGATTGCAGTTTGTAGCCCTTGGCGTCGATCCTCTCGCTGGACAGCTTGACACGCTTTCCGCCGTTCACAACGTACATGGTCCTAGCCTCTGGCTTCAGTTGCACGCTGATAACCCAGCTACCACTCTTTGCCTTGCTGGGGAGTGGTAACGGCTCCCATGCCAGGCTGCCGTCTTCTTTCTGAATGATCTCTATGGCAGCCGCAAGCGCGTGCCGCCTGCGGTTTGCAGCAGCCCATGCCTGGGTTGGGGTCTCATATCGGATTGCAGCTTCCAGGCAGTACACCCAATGGCTCGGGGATGCGTCCACAAGGAAACCACCCTCGAAGCCGCTCTCTACTCCGTACCCGATCACCTTTCCCATCCTGCTTATCTCCCTTTGGTTTTTTCCTTCCTTTTATAGTTTGACCATACCGCGAGGAACGCCGTCAAGCGCGACAAGCAGCGCGAGAGTCTGCACCAACACCGTTTTCATCGCTGCGCTGATCGTCTACGGCTTCCAATAAGCGCTTATGCGAGGCTTTCAGAGAAATACGCTGCGTGATACCAGATTGCGCATAACGCAAAGCCTGCGGCCTTTCTGGTGCCTTTCTGGCTATATGATTCGCATAATGTATATTATGTTAAATTACATTTATGAACACCGCTATCGATCAGCGGTGTGAGCCTCCTGACAAAAAAAGAGAAAAATCCTGATCAAAAAGAATCTTTGATAATCAGAGTCCTACAGACGCTCAGCCATTTCACTCCCCTCCGTGGGTGAAATTCACAGTCTAAAAAAGAGACTGGTGCCCAATTTATGCCTGACTAAAAAAAGCAAAAAGTAGACAAATCTCAACTCGCTTACTTACATGTAGCTCACTAGCCACTGCTCGACAATGTCGCTGGAGTCGCCTATGTCCTTAGCTACAGATTTAGCGCCGCGCCCGATATTTTGCGGTCCCGACGCCATAGGCCTTAGCGTTGAGCAGTATTCCGCTAGTTATCCTTGTGTCTTGGCGTACCTCCGTAGTTTCTCGCCTTCAATAGGCGTAGAAAACGATGTCTTATGGGGGCGGCAATTTTTAAGTCACCACACACGTGTCTCCGGCACATACAATTCCTATCGCGCAATTGTAGAGCGCTTGTTGCTTTGGAGTTGGATATTTGAAGGCAAATCAGTCTTAACCTTGAATAGAAGTGATTTCGGTCGATTTTGTTCGTTTTGTGAGCAGCCACCCGAGAGTTGGATTGGAGCCGGCCGGCTGGTTCGTTTTTTGAACACCGATTCGGGTCGAGTTCAAAATGACTCTTGGCGCCCATTCGATGCCAGTGGTCAGGCAGGATCAGATAACTATAAGCCGTTCACAGGCGCACTGCGTCAGGTGCAAAGCATCAGCAGTTCTTTCTTCAATTTCCTTCACGCAAACGATGCGGCAGCAGTTAATCCCGTGGTCATGAGCAGATCGAAGAATGGGCGCGCAGATAAGCGACACCAACCTAGTCGGCAGTTTTTAACTTCAGAGCAAATATCTAAGGTAATTGACGTTTTAGAGCGTCTCGCAGTAGTCGACCCCGCTCTGGAACGCCCCCTCTTTATCGTGGCTGCCACTGTATATATGTGCCTGCATGGAACTGATTTAGCGTCAACTGATGGCTACTGCCCGACCATGAACTGCTTCGTCATGGAGGAAGATAATTGGTGGTTTATTATTGATCGGCCAGGCTCCTCACCTCACAAGCTCGCAGTTCCTTCGCACTTTTTGCCTTATCTGAAGCGCTACCGGATCAGCCGAGGGTTGCTGCCACTGCCAGGACGCAATGAGGACGAGCCCATGTTGCATAGCAATCGTGGACGCCTGGGGCTATGTGAGCGCCATATCCGCGAAGTAGTAAATGATGCGCTAAAACAGGTACATTCCGATATCAACGAGAGAGAAGGAAGTTGCGCAGATTGGAATATATTGCTTTCTTCCAATATGCGCTTTTTAAAAGATAGTGGCGCGAAGATTGCCGCTCTAACCCAGTCGCCTTCTGAGTTGCAACATAATCTTCGCAGTGGGAGCCTTACTTATACGTATGGCAGATATTACGTTGACCCATAAATCATTATCACGCCAGCAGTTGTTACTCTGCTTGCCATAATTTTTTATGTGGCCGGTGCTAGACGTTGTTTTGGAGGGCGTGGCAAGGCTTACTCAAAAATTTCGTTGGCTTTGCGCCTCCCCTCAGAGACGATAGGTCTTTGGGACGCCAATACATTGCGTAGCCAACCTAGCGTATGCCCCGAAGGCTCTACCTCCATCATGTCACCATGGACCTTGCCATCATCCCGCAGCCAGCCTTAGGACTCTATAATCACTCTATAATCACTCTATAATCGACTATAAAGACCTATAGAACCTTAGATCTAGAGCGGTGCAAGGCTGCTCCCGCTGCGACTCAGGTTATCGGGCTCCACGCCGAGCCGAGTGGGTGCTGCGAATCCTACGAGCTTGAGCAATCCGTCTAAACGGAGCAGCCAACTGGGCCCGATACCCCGTTGGGTAGTCCCCCTCTTGCAGCCCTACTTGTGCATCGCCGAGCTTGTCTGCTCCGTCATAGAAGGTGCCAAACAAGTGATCCCACAGAAGTAAGAACTCACCAAAATTAACCTGAGCATCTTCGAAATCACGCTTGTGGTGCCAGCGGTGTGTCTCCGCGACGCCGATCACATTGCGTAGCCAGCCTAACGAGTAGTCCAGGTTGGAATGCTGGAAAGCGAGATGCACAGTCAGGATGCCAAACCAAGTTGCGACAAGGGCTGATGGTGTTCCCATCGCGAAAAGCACCAAGAGTCCGGGACCGGCCATGATCGCTGCGTGTAGGGGATGTCGGCGCTCGCCATTCATCCAGTAGAGTCGCTCTGCGCTGTGGTGTGGTTCATGTAGGTGCCATAGCCATGGCACGTAATGGCTGAGCCGGTGCATGGCGTAGAGACTGAGATCCAAAACCATGGCTACGATGAGCAACTGGCACCACAGTGGCAGATCCGTTGGGAAGGTACGCACAGCGTCAGGCACCCAATCGCCCAGCCGAGCCAGGATCGCGGCGGTGAACTGGATGACAGACAGATTCACGATCATGTGAAGCAGGTCGGTCAGCGTGTCTTGGTGGTCGGCAAGCCAGCTCTTCCGGAATGGCTGCAGGCGTTCCAAGATAGCGACCGGAATAATTCCGACTACGGCAATGAGGGCTGTGCTGGGCCAATATGGCAAGCCTTTGTAAAGCAGCCAGATCATCCAACCCGCCGTACCGCCAAAAATAACTGGATAGCTGAACCAGCGAATCACGAACTTGAGGCAATTGGTCATCGTACAGTCCTCCCCTTGATGACCATAACGTTAAGCTGCTTCAGCGGTGCTGGCTTGAACGAAAAAGCTGCTCTCAACTGCTAAGACTGACTTGCTTCAAGGCCGAAGACGGATCGAGGCCAAACAGGCTGCGAAAGGTCCTAGAAAAGTGCGCGGCATCCGAGAATCCTGCAGCGTGGGCCGCCACGGTCAAACTTTGGCCTTCCGTAATCTGTTGCAGCGCAGTGACCAGACGAAGCCACTTCCGGTAACTACGCAGTGGCAGACCGGTCTGTTCAACAAACCAATGTGAAAAGCGAGTCGGCGAAAGGTGGATCAGATCGGCTAACTCTTGCCTGCCATTAGCGGGTTTGCTCAACGCTTTAAGGACAAGCTGTAGCCGTGTATCGATTGTCGGTAGATCGGTGAGATTAAGAAATTGGCGTACCGCTTCCCGCATCTGTTGGGCTGAGATATCAGGAGTTGCCAACAGTCTTTGCAGAGACGAAATGCTTTGTACATCTATAGGCAAAATGTTGGTTGCGGCATTGAACACCTGTGCTTCCTCAGACAAGGCGTCAAGGTAAATCGAAATGACCTCCACCGCTTCGATTCGGTGAGTTACGCCTGCCTGGATACAGATAGCTCGGGCTGTGACGCTGCTACCGGGGGTTATCACGGTCAAGTCATTGGTTATTCCGATAGTGATCTGGTGAGCCATGTGACAGTGCCAATCATGATGGCCTGCCTGCCCCGAAAATACTCCAAACCCTGGAGAGACCCAGGCCTTGCCGTGCCAGCGGACACCCTGCGTTGCAATCACCTAATACTTCCTCGGCTTTTTTGCGCCCTGCTCTTCTGCCTGTCGCTCTTTCATTGAAACCACGACTCGATGCTTCGTAGCGAACAGGACTGCCTGTCCACAGAGGGAGCCTTGCAGATCCTCTAGTTTGATCGAGATCAACGAAGTGCTGCAGTGGTCGAAAGGAGCACTCATGCCTTGGAGCAATCTGCTATCGTCGCACTATCGCCTTGCTTGGTGAATCGTTGTGCGTCGAATTGGATTGGTTCTGGTAATGATTGTTAGCCTAGTACTGCCGAGCTTCGGCGGTATGGCTTTCAGCATGCCGGCACAACCTTGTCCGATGCAGAACAGTGATCACCTAGATCATGCAATGGCTGATGCTCCGTGCTGCGAGCATATGGATAAATCCGATGGGCTGGCCGGAAAATCCCCCTGTAAGTCCGGCCAGGACTGCAAGACTGGAGGTCTTCTTCAGGCAGCCGTGATTAAGACTATCTCCCCTCGCCCTTCACGCCCCGAGTCGCTACTGAACCAGTCGGTGATCAAGCGTGAGCCCGCAGAGCTTTGGCGCCCTCCTCGCTTCGCCTAATGCACTGATCCATCGCGCCTGCTTAGCAGGTGCGCCGTCGCTACCGTGCACTGCGCGGTAGCGACTTCGATCAATCGCATTGGAGGCGAAAGCATGTCAGCTTTCCTTTTCACACGCCGTGGCTGTATGGGCGTGCTGGCTGTCGCATTCTGGGCAGTCCCTTTTGTTGCCGTTCAGGCTCAACCCCTGACGTTTGAGCGCGCGCAATCACTTGCAGAACAAACCGCACCTGAGAACCTCGCGCGACAAGCGCAGGTCGCATCGGCACAGCAGGCTGTAGAGCCCGCGGATGCCCTACCCGACCCCAAGCTGATCCTCGGTGTCGACAACCTGCCTATCGAAGGGCCGGATCGTTACACCCTCAATAGGGACTTCATGACCATGCGCCGCATTGGGCTCATGCAGGAGGTCCCCAATAGCGACAAACGCCAGGCTCGACGCCAGTTGGCCGAGGCCTCCGTTGTTCGGGCCGAGGCCGAACAGCGAGCAATGCAACTGGAGATCAAGCGCCAGACGGCATTGAGTTGGCTGGATGTGTACTACGCCGAACGTAGTGTCGGCCTCTTCGATCAATTGGAGCGGCATATCGACATGCTCCGCTCGACTGTGCAATCGCTGATTGCCGGCGGCAGCGCCCAACCTGGCGAGCTGTTACAGGCCGATCAGGAAGCACTGGCATTACAGGATCGACGAGATGAACTCAACCGCGATGTGGCGATCGCCCGAGCCAAGCTGCGCCGCTGGATCGGCAATGAGGCCGATCAGCCTCTGACGGGAAACGTGCCCAGCCTGAGCCTCGAAGCTCCGCATTTGCAGCACCGTTTGGCTCAGCATCCCGACTTACGGGCAGCATCGGCCCGGGTTGGCGAGGCCAGCGCTGAGCTGGACGAGGCGATCGCCGAGAAGACGCCTGACTGGGGTGTTGAGCTTGCCTACAACAACCGCGACAACCAGTTCGGCGACATGGTGATGGTGCAGTTCACTTTCGACCTGCCGATGTTCGTTGGCACCCGCCAGGGGCCCAAGATCAGCTCCAAGCAGCAGAGCGTGTCGCAGATGGAAGCCGAGCAGGAAGTGCTGCTGCGCGCCCATCAGGCCGAGCTGGAAAGCGGCCTGGCTGAGCTTGAGCAATTACGTAGAACCCTGGCGCGCACCGAAAGCACCATGATTCCACTGGCAAGCAAACGTGCCGATCTTGAACTGGCCGCCTACCAGGCCGGCAACAGCCAGCTGACATCCGTTATCACCGTCCAGCGCGATCTGATCGAGGCGCAGCTACGGCAGCTCGAACAGCAGCGCAAGCTGAGCCAACTCTCCGCAAGCCTGTATTACGCCTATGTGGAGGGACTGAAATGAAGATTTCTGCATTTGGTTTTGCGGTCGCTATGCTGGCCGTTGGCATTGCGGCGGCAGGAAGTGGCTACTGGCTGGCCCAGAGGCAGCCTGGACATGACGTCATGCCAAGCAGCGCACCGACGAATGAGCGCAAAGTGCTCTACTGGTACGACCCCATGCAACCGGGGCAGCGCTTCGATAAACCGGGCAAATCACCCTTCATGGATATGGAGCTTGTCCCCAAGTACGCAGGGGCTGCACAGGAATCGTCTGCTCTGAGCGTGCCTGCTCAAGCCGTGCAAAGCCTTGGGATGCGAACCTCAAAGGTGGTTCGCGGTGTACTTCCCTCCGGCATCGAGGCTGTCGGTTCTCTGGCCTACAACCAGCGCGAGGTGGCGAACCTTCAGGCCCGCGCTGGCGGATTCGTCGAACGCGTCTACGGACGTGCCCCGGGCGATGTGCTGCCCGCCGGCACGCCTCTCGTCGACCTCCTGATTCCCGAGTGGTCTGCAGCCCAGCTTGAGTTCCTGGCGGTACTGCGCACCGGTGATGCCCGCCTGATCGCTGCAGGCCAGGAACGACTGCGCCTGCTGGGCATGCCGCGCGCACTGATCGAACAAGTTCGACACAGCGGAAAACCGCAGGCGGTGCAAACCCTCACCACACCTATCAGCGGCGAGCTCCAAACCTTGGAGGTACGCGCTGGGATGACCGTCGAAGCCGGGCAGGATCTGGCGCGTATCAACGGGCTGTCCACGGTCTGGCTCGATGCGGCAATACCCGAAGCGATGGCTGGAGCGGTTCAGGTTGGGAGCGACATCCGGGCCACCCTGACAGCCTTCCCCGGGCAACCGCTACAAGGCCGTATCATCGCTTTATTACCGAGTGCCGACCCGCAGACGCGTACGATCACCGTGCGCAGCGAACTGTCCAACACCGCAGGCAAGCTGCGCCCCGGCATGTTCGCGGCCGTGCGCTTGGACAGCGATGTCGAGCCGCCCGTACTTCTGGTGCCGAGTGAGGCGGTGATCCGTACGGGCAAACGTGCGCTGGTCATGCTGACCAACGGTGACGGGCGCTACCGCCCCCAGGAAATCATCCTGGGCCGTGAAGCCGATGGGCGCCTGGAAGTGTTGTCTGGCCTAGAGGAAAGTCAGGCCGTCGTCACCTCTGGCCAGTTCCTCATCGATTCGGAAGCCAGCCTTCAGGGCGTCATGGCCAGCAACGCGGAACAGAACAGCGCGAATGGGCTGCATGAGTCTCATGGTGTGATTCGTGCTCTGGACGCTGAGGAAGTCACCCTGGAGCACGGGCCCTTCGAGAGCCTGAACATGCCCGGTATGACCATGGCATTTCCACTGGCCAGCCCCGAAGTAGCGGCTGGGCTTAAGCCCGGGGATCACGTGCGTATCGGCGTCCGCCAGACGGACTCTGGCCTGCAGGTCGAGCGGCTGGTCAATCAAGGAGATCAGCCATGATCGCGCGTCTGATCCACTGGTCTATCGGCAATCGCTTTCTGGTGCTGCTGGCGACCCTGTTCATCACCGCCCTGGGCATCTGGTCACTGCGCAACACGCCGTTGGATGCACTGCCGGATCTGTCCGACACCCAGGTCATCATCCGCACCAGCTTCCCCGGCCAGGCACCGCAGATTGTCGAGAACCAGGTGACCTACCCGCTGGCCACCACCATGCTCTCGGTGCCGGGGGCGAAGACAGTGCGCGGCTACTCGTTCTTCGGCGACTCCTTCGTTTATGTGCTGTTCGAGGACGATATCGACCTCTACTGGGCGCGCTCGCGGGTGCTGGAGTACCTCAACCAGGCGCAGGAACGCCTGCCCGAGGGTGTTACCACCACCCTTGGGCCGGATGCCACCGGCGTGGGCTGGATCTACCAGTACGCCTTGGTCGACCGCAGCGGCCAGCATGATCTTGCCCAGCTGCGGGCACTGCAGGACTGGTTCCTTAAGTACGAACTCAAGAGCCTGCCCAACGTAGCCGAAGTGGCCACCCTCGGCGGCATGGTCAAGCAATACCAAGTGCTGCTCGATCCGCAGAAGCTAGTGGCTTATGGGGTAACTCAGCAGGAGGTCGAAGCGGCGCTGAAGAGCGCCAATCAGGAAACCGGCGGCGCCATCCTGGAGCTGGCAGAGCGCGAGTACATGGTGCGGGCTTCAGGCTATCTAGAAAGCTTGGAGGATTTCCGCAATGTGCCGCTTCGGGCTTCGGCAGGCGGAATTCCGGTGCTTCTGGGTCAGGTGGCCACCATTCAACTGGGACCAGAGATGCGGCGTGGCATTGCCGAGTTGGATGGTCAGGGTGAAGTGGTAGGCGGCGTAGTCATCCTTCGCTCCGGCAAAAATGCCCGCGATACCATCGCCGCGGTGAAGACCAGGCTGGACAGCCTGAAGGGCAGCCTGCCGGCCGGCGTCGAGGTGGTCACCACCTATGACCGTTCGCAACTGATCGACCGCGCCATCGACAACCTCAGCTATAAGCTGCTGGAAGAGTTCGCGGTGGTTGCCCTGGTTTGCCTGATCTTCCTCTGGCACCTGCGCTCGTCGCTGGTCGCGATCATCACCCTGCCCCTGGGCATCCTTATGGCCTTCATTGTCATGCGCTACCAGGGCGTCAATGCCAACATCATGTCGCTCGGCGGGATCGCCATCGCTATCGGTGCCATGGTCGACGCAGCCGTGGTGATGATCGAGAACGCGCACAAGCACATCGAGGCCTGGAAGGCCCGGAATCCTGATGAGCACCTCCATGGCGAGGCGCACTGGCGAGTGATCGGCGAAGCCGCAGCCGAAGTCGGGCCCGCGCTGTTCTTCAGCCTGCTGATCATCACCCTGTCCTTCCTCCCCGTTTTCACTCTGGAGGCTCAGGAGGGCCGGTTATTTGGCCCACTGGCCTTTACCAAGACCTATGCCATGGCGGCCGCCGCCGGACTGTCGGTCACCCTGGTGCCAGTGCTGATGGGCTACTGGATTCGTGGGCATATCCCCAACGAACAGCAAAACCCGCTAAATCGCTGGCTGATCAATGCCTACCGGCCGGTGTTGGAAGCGGTGCTGGCTTGGCCGAAAACAACGCTGACGCTGGCATTGGTGGTTTTTCTCTCTAGCGTCTGGCCACTTAGCCAGCTAGGCGGTGAGTTCCTGCCACCCATGGATGAGGGCGATCTGCTGTACATGCCATCTGCCCTGCCCGGCCTGCCGGCAAGCAAGGCCAGTCAGTTGCTGCAGCAGACCAACCGGATGATCCTTACCGTGCCGGAAGTGGCGCGGGTGTTCGGCAAAGCCGGTCGAGCAGAAACGGCCACCGACCCAGCGCCGCTGGAGATGTTCGAGACCACGGTACAGTTCAAGCCGCGCGATCAGTGGCGCCCGGGAATGACACCAGAGAAGCTCATCGAGGCATTGGACCAGGCGGTGAAAGTCCCGGGACTGTCCAACATCTGGGTTCCGCCGATCCGTAACCGCATCGACATGCTGGC
This sequence comes from Pseudomonas sp., assembly GCF_049653025.1. Lineage (GTDB taxonomy): Bacteria > Pseudomonadota > Gammaproteobacteria > Pseudomonadales > Pseudomonadaceae > Aquipseudomonas. The sequence goes on from NZ_JBASFM010000016.1 coordinate 67,149, forward strand.
CACGGGGATCAAGAGTCCCATCGGGGTCAAGGTGGCCGGAACCGCACTGGCCGAGATTGAGCGCATAACGCGTGACATTGAGGCAGTGGCCAAGGAGGTAGCTGGCGTGAGTTCAGCGCTGGCAGAGCGGCTGACCGGCGGGCGTTATGTGGATATCCAGATCAATCGCCTGGCCGCAGCGCGCTATGGTCTGAGCATCGCCGACGTGCAGGCGGTGGTATCGGGCGCTATAGGCGGCAGTAATATCGGTGAAACGGTCGAGGGGCTGGCCCGCTTCCCGATCAGCCTGCGCTATCCCAGGGAGTGGCGTGACAGCCCGGAGGCCTTGCGGCGGCTACCAATTCTGAGCGCAGCGGGCCAGCAAATCACGTTAGGAACCGTTGCCCAGATCAGCCTGACAGAAGGCCCAACGATGTTGCGCAGCGAGAACGGCCGTCTCTCGGGCTGGGTCTATGTCGATGTCCGCGGACGCGATCTGGCTTCGACTGTGCGTGAGCTGCAGCAGCGCGTCGCCGACCGCGTCCAGCTGGACGCCGGCATGACCGTCTCCTACTCAGGTCAGTTCGAGTTCCTGGAGCGCGCCAATGCGCGCCTGACCTGGGTGGTTCCGGCGACACTGCTGATTATCTTCGTGCTGCTCTATCTAACCTTCAACCGTTTGAGCGAGGCCTTGCTGATCATGGCCACCTTACCGTTCGCCCTGACCGGCGGCGTCTGGCTGCTCTACTGGCTGGGTTTCAACCTCTCGGTGGCCACTGGCGTAGGCTTTATTGCGCTGGCTGGTGTGTCTGCAGAGTTCGGGGTGATCATGCTGATCTACCTGCAGAACGCCTGGCATTCCCGAGTTGAAGCGGGCCGTACAGATAGTCCTGCTTTGCTTGAGTCCATTCGAGAGGGGGCGGTGTTGCGCGTGCGACCGAAGGTGATGACGGTCGCAGTGATCATTGCCGGTCTATTGCCGATCCTTTGGGGCGACGGAGCGGGATCTGAAGTAATGAAGCGAATCGCCGCACCGATGGTCGGCGGGATGATTACCGCACCGTTGCTGTCGATGCTGGTGTTGCCGGCTGCCTACTGGTTGATACGGTGCAAAGGACGTTGATCTCAAACCAACAGGCGTGAAGATTATTCGGGTCAACTGGATAAAAATCTAAGTTGACCCGAATTAGTTCATCTCTTCAGCTACAGCAGAAATCCCCGGCCCTAAGTCACGCCTGATACTCGCGATATTCGGTTAGTAACGATGTCGGTCGGCTCAGTACGAAAAAGTCTTTGCCGCTATCAGGTCGAAAAAAAACGCTGCAAGAGGCCGTCACTCAACCACTGACGCAACCAGCTCACGGCCTGCGCCGGTGCCTGCTCGCCCAGGTGAGTTAGCTCGCCGCACAACTCAGCAAAGCTCCAGCCCTGATCGGTCATGCCCTGCAGCGCCGCGGCTTCATCGGCCGCCAGGCTGCGATAACGGGTAATCAATTGATCGCGCCAGATCAGGCAAACCTCGGCTTTGGCCAATACCTGGCTACCGGGAAACTCGCCCTGCTCCTTGCATGCTCGCCAGATTGCCAAGCTGTTATTCCCGCACACCTGCCACTGCACGCTGGGCAGCAGACGCAGTTGCAGAGTTGGCCAATCCTCGACAGGCATCTCGGCCATCTGCGTCAGGCTCATGGGCTGCCCTTCGGGCGCATCGAAGGCCAGGGTAAAAGCCCACTCCAAGCGCGCCAGCTCACTCAGCGGCGCGGCCTGCGCGGGTACTAGATAACAATCGATAAAATCGGCGAGCTGCGCACCAAGCCAGCGCAGGCTGAAATGCTGCGACGGATGAACGCGCAGATAGGCCAGCGCCAGGGCGTCGAATTCCTCATCACCGAGCCAGCCATGCACAGCTGGGTAATCACCGAGTAAAGCCTCCAGCAGCCGCGCGCGGTAGGCGTTGTGGTAGATCGCCAAGCCCTGCTCGGCACTCAGGGCCGCGCTGCCCAGAAGGCTCGCCTGCAGCGCCGGGTTGGGCTGAGCATCAGGGCTCAGCAAATAGGCCTGCACTTCGTGCTGCCAGTCATTCAGGCGCATCGGGCAGCCCCCTGAAGCGCATCGGCGGCCACACGGCGGGCCTTGTCCAGCTCGCAGAGCAGTTCATCCAGAACGGGGAAATGATCATCGCGTTCGAGCAGGGTGGAAACCGGCCCAAGGTGCTGCAGCGTGCGTTGGTAGAGCTGCCAGACCGGGTCGCTGACCGGCTGATCATGGGTGTCAATCAGGTAGCTGCCGTAGTCGCTGTGGCCGGCCAAGTGCAACTGACGCACACGCTGCTTGGGCAGACTGCTGATGAACTCCCACGCATCAAAACCATGATTGCGCGCACTGACATAAACGTTGTTAACGTCCAGCAGCAACTCGCAGCCACTGAGCTCGCTGAGAGCGGCGAGAAACTGCCATTCGCTGAATTGATCATCGGCGCAGCGCAAGTAACTGGAAACGTTTTCCAGCACCAGCGGCCGTTCGATTACATCCTGCACCTGGCGCACCCGCGCAGCCACGTGCTGCAGACTTTCCTCGGTGTAAGGCACCGGCAACAGGTCATGCAGCTGGTGGGCATTGCCCCGGCTCCAGCATAGGTGATCGGAGATCCACGCCGGCCGCACTCTCTCGGCCAGATGTTTGAGCTGGCGTAGGTAGTCGCGGTCCAGCTCATGCGGGCCGCCAATCGACAGCGACACACCATGCATCACCAGCGGGTACTGTTCGCCGATGGCATCGAGAAAGTAGAGGGCCTTACCGCCCGCCACCAGGTAATTTTCCGAGACGATCTCGAACCAGTCGATCGCCGGCCGTTGTTCAAGAATGGCTTGGTAGTAGGTACTGCGCAGGCCCAGGCCAAAGCCCAGATTGTCGCGTTGAGCATTCATCACTGACTCCTTGCTCGGTGATGCGGGGCAACCGCACGGCGGTCGCCCCGGCTCACTTACTCGCCGACAGTACCCTTGGCAGCGTTGCACTCAGCCAGAGTCATAGACTTGAAGCCGTGGCCTTTGCAAGCGCCCTGGCCTTTGCAGCTGTTTTCGGCGGTCTTGCAGTCATTCTGGCCTTTGCAGGACGTTACGCCGTAGCAATGTACCTTGGCCTCTTCGGCCACCACGACAGTGCTTGAAAGGCCGGCAAACAGGCTTGCAGCAGCGAGCGCGATAGCAGCACCAGCAGCGGTATTTTTAATCGTCATGTGCGTATCCTCGGGTGATCTTGATTGGCCGGGCAAAAGGATTTTCGCGTGCCGGCATTCAACTAGAGCCACGAGGCGAGATGGCGTTACAACAAAGTTGAAAAATTCACAGCTCAAAGAAGATTCCCTGCTGATATCCAATGCCAAGGCCAGCAGAGCGCGTGCGACAATATTCAGTAAAGCTGCCTAGTAGCTGCAATTGAAATCATGCTGCCGACCGGAAACCATTGGCAAAAGCAGACACTGCCCGTCCGACCGGCTTCCTTGCCTGATGCTCGCCGGTCGGTGGACAGATGTAAGGAGTATAGGGCATCCAGCTATGGCGCTGAGTGGCCGGAAGTTGCTCGTAAATAGGTCACTAGTGGTCAACTTTCGACTCAAAGCAATCATTCGCCTGTCACGATACTTGCCCGAGAAGCTTAGCGGCTGGAGCTGGGGCGCTTTGCCTTAGATAACTCGTTTGACGCTCAGGTACTCGCCCTTGGTCTTCAGCGTGATGGTCACGTCGCTGTTACTGCGGTTGCGCCAGAACCAGCCGTGGGTACCGTCGAAAATTGCAGTTAGTTCGCCTTTGTCGCCTTTGACCTGCTTGGCCTTGCTGTAGCTGTGGTAGTAGTCCTTGGGGCCGTTGTAGGGCTCGCCGTGGGTGTCGTGGTTGACCGGAATGCCATTGGTCGTCCACTCGTAGCTGACCGTGGCCTTGTCCAGCATTTCCAGCTTGATTTCACTGGCCTCACCTGGCTTCAGGGTGACGGTTATCTCGTCAGACTTCAGGGCTGGCTGTGGCTCTGCGGCTGGTTCAGCCACAGGCACTGCCGCGACTTGCTCTTGAGCTACCGGCTGAACAGGCACGGGGGCTTGCACAACGGGGGCCGCAGCGGGTTGAACCGCTGCATCCGCAGCCGCTTCTTCGGCCAGGGTTTTCTTCATTTCGCCCATCTGGGTCAGGCCGAGTAAGCGGCCAACGCCCGTTGGGTCGATGGCGTACTCCGAAGGCATCACTACAGTGACCAGTAAGGCTGCGGCAACGCCCACGGCGATCACAGTGGAGCGCAACAGTTGGCGGCTGGTAGGCAATTCGCTTTGGGTCGGAAGCTTGGTATTGAACATGCTGAGAATTCCTTACTGAGAGACGATCAGGCCGGTGAGCTGGTAACCCATCAAGAGGAAACCGGCGCTCATCATGGCGACGTTTGCGGTATATGCATGGCGCCAGAAGCTGGCGGTGCGTCGCCAGTAGCCCATGACAATCAGGATGGCGCTCAGGGCCAGGAGCTGGCCGATTTCGACGCCGACGTTGAAGGCGATCAGGTTGGTGATCAGGCCATCTGCCGAGATCTCGTATTCCTGAATCTTGGTCGCCAGACCAAAGCCATGCAGCAGGCCGAAAATCAGCGTGGCCGCTTTGGTGTTCGGCTGATGGCCGAACCAGCGCTGGAATGCGCCCAGGTTATCCAGCGCCTTGTACACCACCGAGAAACCGATTATGGCGTCGATCACATAGGAACTGATGTTGATTTCCGCCAGTACGCCCAGCAGCAGCGTCACGGTGTGACCCACGGCGAACAGCGTGACGTAGAGCCCCACGTCCTTCAGGCGGTAGAGAAAGAAGATCACCCCGAAGAGGAACAGCAGATGGTCGTAGCCAGTGATCATGTGCTTAGCGCCCATGTATATAAACGGCAGCACCATCACCCCGGAGCTTTCCTGGATAAAGCCCTTGTCGCCCTCGGCGACAGCGTGGGCCAGTGCGTCAGGCATGCCGAGAAACAGCAATGCCGTGAAGAGCAGCAACAGTAGTAACGAGCGATTCGGACGCACGACAGATGAGTCCATTGCGCCCATAGATAGCGAATGCATGGCTGAGTCCTAAATTAAAGGGGGCTTGGGCCGCACAGCGGCCTGTGTCAGAGCACGAATGTGGCGCGCGGTGGCCGCTCGATCAGGAAGATCGGGCTTGGAGGAATGGAGTAATGAGGGGCTGGTATCGGCTGCGCACGTTCTGGCAGCGTGCTGATGCTCAGCAGCGTGGGCAGGTGCGGTGTTTCATGTAGATGGTCGGCGGTCAGCGGCGAGTGGCAGTGATCCCCGTAAGTAGCACAGGCCAGCGTCTCGTCACCATGCGCATGCGAATGAGCACCGTCACTGCCACCCAAGGCAGGCTGGCTCGACCCCATAAACAGCGCAGAGGTATGCCCAGCCCAAGCCATCAATATGGCGAGAGCAAGGGCAAAAATTACCTTGGTGCTGATGGGATTGCTGAGCATGTTGTGGTTCTTTCGATGCCTGAGCGGGTGGCTTTTCTGGAGGGGTGATCGGTTTGACCGTATCCCCCCAGGGGGGATAGCATGTGAGCGTAATTCATCGACGCACGAGACTCAAGGCATGAGCGATCACGAACACGGCCACCAGCACCAAAGTCATGGCGACATCATCAAAAGGTTGAAGCGTGCGGAGGGCCACCTGCGCAGCATCGTCACCATGATCGAAGAAAGCCGGGCCTGCGTCGACATCGCGCAGCAGCTGCATGCCGTGGAAAAAGCCGTGTGCCAGGCCAAGCGTGTGCTGATCCAGGATCATATCGATCACTGTCTGGAACACACGATCGAAGCACTCGCAACCGGCGAGCGCGCGTCACTCGAAGATTTCAAGCAAATCACCAAGTACCTCTAGGTCATTACCCCCATGTCGAGCTTCGTCGAACTGCTGCAACAGGGGGCCTCGCAGGCCTGGCTGTACTTCCCCAGCGCCATTCTGCTGGGTGCTTTGCACGGCTTGGAGCCAGGGCACTCGAAGACCATGATGGCGGCGTTTATCGTGGCCATTCGTGGCACGGTGAAGCAGGCCATTCTGCTAGGCCTTGCCGCAACGCTTTCGCACACCGCCGTAGTCTGGCTGGTGGCCATGGCTGGCATGTACCTAGGACAAGGCCTGGATGCCGAAACCACCGAGCCTTATTTCCAGCTCGCGTCCGCAGCGATCATTATCACTATCGCCTTGTGGATGCTTTGGCGCACTTGGCGTGGCGAGCAGATGTGGCGCTTCGAGGAGGGCAATGACCATCACCAACACGATGAAACCCATCGCATCGATACCGGGCATGGGTGTATCGAGCTGTCGATCTTTGAAGAAGGAGTTCCACCACGCTGGCGGCTGAAGTCCTTGAGTGGCCATACCTGGTCGGCTATTGAAGTGAGCCTGCTGGCTACCCGGCCCGATGGCCAGACCGAACAATTCTGGTTCGTAGACCGAGGAGGCTATCTGGAATCACTGGTCGAGATTCCTGAGCCCCATGACTTCACTGCACGGCTTAGCCTGGGCCATACCGGTCATTCCCACGACTATGACCTGGAGTTCCGCGAGCACAGCCACGGTCATGAGCATGCTGAGCAGGAGGAACTGGAACTGTCGCTGGAGGGCTATCAAGATGCCCATGAACGGGCGCACGCCAACGACATCCGCAAACGCTTCAGCAGCCGTAACGTCACCACCAGTCAGATCATCATGTTCGGCCTAACGGGAGGGCTGATTCCGTGTCCGGCCGCAATCACCGTGCTGCTGCTCTGCCTGCAAGTGAAGGAAGTTGCGCTGGGAGCCGTACTGGTGTTGTGCTTCAGCATTGGTTTGGCCATCACTCTGGTCACCGTTGGCGCTGCCGCCGCTATCGGCGCTCGCCAAGCCTCCAGTCGCTGGCCGTGGCTTGGCGCTGTAGCGCGTCGCGCCCCTTACCTGTCCAGCTTGCTGATCATCGGCGTGGGGATTTACGTCGGTTTCCACGGTTGGATCGGCCTGAACGCCTAGCCGATGTGGGAGTTATCCGGTTATTTCGGTCTGTTCCTCACAGCCTTCGGTGCCGCCACGCTGCTGCCCATGCAGTCGGAGGCGGTACTGGTCGGGTTGCTGCTGACTGACCGCTATACAGCATGGACACTACTGGCGGTGGCCACCACGGGCAATGTGCTGGGCTCGGTGCTGAACTGGCTGCTGGGTCGCTCCATCGAGCACTACCGGCACAAGCGCTGGTTTCCCGTCAGCGAAGGCAAGCTGGAAAGGGCCCAGCAGGCGTATCACCGCTTCGGTCGCTGGTCGCTGCTGCTCAGTTGGGTACCGATCATTGGTGATCCACTTACCGTGGTAGCCGGTGTCATGCGCGAACCGTTCTGGAGCTTCCTGTTAGTCGTGACGCTGGCCAAGGCCACCCGCTACCTGCTGCTGGCTGCGCTGACGCTTGGGTGGTTCGGGTGAGCCCGCATGCACGCGACGCCAACCTGGATCTGATCAAGTGGCTGGCGATGCTGACGATGCTGCTGGATCACTTGCGCTACGTTTGGCCTGAAGCCGAATGGCTGTTTATCGTCGGTCGTTTAGCGTTCCCGCTGTTCTGCCTGGGCATTGCAGCCAATGTGGCGCGCTCGCAATCGGGAGCACTGTACACCGATGACAACGTTCGTTATTTGGGCTGGATGGTTGCGTTTGCCGTGATCTCGGAGTTGCCCTATCGCCTGCTTTCCAGCGACAGTAGCACGCTCAATGTAATGCCCTCGCTGCTGCTGGGCCTGCTTATCGCCTGGGGCGCACACCATCGTGGCCGCGATGGCCTTATTCTGGCTCTGGCCGGAGTGAGCCTGGCAGTGCTGATTCAAGAACGCCTGATGTACGGGATTTTCGGTGCGCTGTTGCCGGCAGCATTGTTGCTGGCCATGCAACGCCCTGGTCTGGTTTGGCTATTGCCAGCCGCACTTTGCGTACTGGCCAACAGCCGTAACCGCTGGCTCGCGGAGTGGGAGTTGCAGCCCTATACGTTGCTGATCCTGGCCACAGCGTTCGCTGCGCCCTTAATTGGGCTATGGCTATGGCTACTGCGCCGAACGCGCCATTTCAGGATCTGGCCGGTCAAGCGCTGGGGCTACTGGTTCTACCCTAGTCATCTAGTAGCACTGCACCTGATCCGCACGCTCAGCTAGTGTGGGTTTTCCTTCTTCAAAGCCTGCTTGCTCACTCCATATAATCAGCAAGGAACCATCGTTAACAGCCGCCGTGCACTGTGTAATTAGCCCTTTGGGCGCGTCACCTTTTAAAAGGTTATGCGATGCCTATGGTGCTTGTGCCGCCCACCTGAGAGTGATTTCATGCGGGACAATTCGTACGACGACCGTATTTTCAATGAGGCTAGGATCAAACCTCCCTCCCCCACTTAATGCCTACCGACATCAACGATGCCCAGCCGTACTATTACAACTCAAGCAGTACTTGCACTGAGCCTGGCATTACTGCTGGTCATGGTCTGGCATACATCTTCCTTGTTGACGGGTACAGAGCCGCAAGCGGGATTCAAAAGCGAATCCACGCACAGTAGTTTGTCCACAGATACAGCCCCCTCTTGCTCATGGTGTGAAGATCATCGGCACTCGCCGGTGACTGCTGACCATGTGCATGAAACCCCTTACCTCGGGCCGTTGCTTACCCTGCCTGCCCAAGCAGAAAACAACGCACTTGCGGCTATTTCGGATCAAGCTACGCCAGTTCGCCCTATCTACCTGATTGAGCGCCCTCCACGATCCAGACGCGTGATCTAGACAAAGCCGCATTGCGGCCAAAGACCACTGCAATCCAGGATCAACTTATGCAATCGCTTTCTCCTCGCGGGTTCGTGGCTCTGTCCGTGCACCTACGCCGCCCGGCGCTCTTATCGCTGTTCGCCATCTCGTTGATGGTTATGGGCATGGCAGATGCACGGGCTCAAGACGTCACCACAAGCGGTATCGCGCCAAAGCTAGTTTCCGCGCCATCCACCTCAGTCGAGGGCAGGTATCAACCATGAAGGAAGCAGAGACAAACACTCGCGCTATCAACCCCTGGGGCCTGCTACTTATGGCCTGGGGTATTGCGCTTGTTTCAACTTTAGCCGCGCTGTTCATCGGCGAGGTCATGGGGAAAACACCCTGCGTTCTCTGCTGGTTCCAGCGCGCATTCATGTTCCCACTGGTCGTGATTCTGGCCGCTGGTTGCTACATCTCAGATTTCGGCGTCTGGCGCTATGCGTTGCCAGTTACCGTCGTGGGTTGGCTCATCGCGCTTTACCACAGCCTGCTCTACCTCGGGATCATCCCGGAGAGCATCAAGCCCTGTGGTGCAGGCCCATCATGCTCCAGCGCTGACATGATGATTTTCGGCAGCATACCGCTGCCACTGCTTTCGCTGGGTGCATTCACCCTTATCGCTGTTCTTCTTGTTCTCATCCGCCGGAGGTCTTCCCTATGAGCAGACGTGCAATCGTCCTCGTCATCAGCATTCTTACTGCGCTCGGCTTCGCTGCTGCGGCATTCGTTTATGATCGATATTCGGCAAGCGAAGAAACTCCGCCAGCGGCCCCGGCAACCAGCTCCTTGGTGCGCTTCCATTCGCCAGTTATCGGTGCCGCTAATGCGCCAGTAACCATTGTTGAGTTCTTCGATCCGTCCTGCGAAGCCTGCCGTGCCTTCTTTCCACTGGTTAAGCAGATCCTGGCTGAGAACCCGAAAGATGTGCGCTTGGTGCTGCGTTACGTCCTCTTCCATGAAGGCTCTGAAACAGCGGCAAGAATCCTTGAAACTGCGCGTAAGCAGGGGGTCTATGAGCCGGTTCTGGAGGCAATCATCGCGGCACAACCGCAATGGCACAGTGACCCTCAGGTGCTCAAAGCCTGGGAGGCTGCTGAAGCTGCAGGCTTAGATGTGGAAAAGGCCCGCGCAGAGATGATGGCTACCGATATCACCGAAACGCTTAAAACAGACGCCCAGGATGCCCAAGCTGCTGCCGTGCGCCAGACGCCCACGTTCTTTGTGAATGGCAAGCCGCTCCTGAGCTTTGGTGCACAGCCACTGATTGATCTGGTTAAAGCTGAAATCGAACAAAGCAAATAAGCGCTTGCAGTTTGTAAACAAACGAACCCGCACCACCGCCTGCAATGTCTCGTGCCGAGTACTGCAGGTGGTGGCGCATTGTTTAGTGGCGATGGCTTTTCCCAACGTGGGTATGGCCATCATCTGGAAGTGCACTGACTCCGCCAGTGGTGTTCAGCCGCTGAAGAATTCCACACTCGTCTACACCCCGCTCAGAGGCGCAACGGTGGCGTAACTCAACCAGCTGTTGTTGCAGTGCCAGCAGGCTGGTCACTCGCGCTTGCACATGCTCGATGTGCTCATCCACTAAGCTATTCACACCCTCACAGCTCCCCTCTGGCCGATCCATCAGCGCCAACAAGCTTCTGATCTCGTCCAGGGTCATGTCCAGTGTTCGGCAATTACGAATAAACGTAAGCCTCTCAAGATGCTCACTGCTGTAAAGACGATAATTGCCCTCGCTGCGAGCCGGTGTCGGCAACAGCCCTTCACGCTCGTAATAGCGAACCGTTTCAACCTGGCAATCGGCAAGCTTGGCCAGCTCTCCAATTTTCATGAAATACCCCTTCTACAAACTCTTGACCCTGTAGTGGCTTCAGGGTGTTCACTCTACAGCACTGACCAATAAGGATACCCCCATGGCTGGTTGCTGCAGTGATGAACAAAAACCTGAAGCGGTTTCAAAGGATGTCTGCTGTGACCCCAGCGGCGCGTTTAAGTGCTCGGCCACGGCAACTACAACGGTAAATGCCATGGTTGGCTCCAGGCTCAGCAGTTTCCGTATTGAACAAATGGACTGCCCCACCGAACAGACGCTGATTCAAGACAAACTGAGCAAGCTGGCTGGCATAGACAAGCTCGATTTCAATCTGATCAATCGCGTTCTTGGGGTATGGCACAGCTTGCCGTCGACCGCTCTTATTGAAGCGGCGATCTCATCCCTAGGTATGCAAGCAGAACCGCTCTCTGCTGAGGGGCAAGCCCGCATCACAATCGAACAGATGGACTGCCCAACGGAAGAAAAGCTGATCCGCGACAAACTCTCCTCCCTGACCGGCATCAGCGCGCTGGAGTTCAACTTGCTTCAGCGCGTATTGACGTTTAGCCACACAGCAGAAGCATTGCCAGCAGCCCTGGCAGCGATTCGCGACCTTGGTTTCACGCCAGTGGTTGAGGGTGCAGCAACAGTAAACGATGAAGCGCAAGCAGCGCCGCGCAAGAAGGCTTGGTGGCCTTTGGCGCTATCCGGTGTGGCTGCCGTATCGGCTGAAGTGCTGCACTTCGCCGAGCTTGCACCTGAGTGGGTTGTGGCCGGTGTGGCGCTGCTCGCCATTCTGCTGTGCGGCCTGACGACCTATAAAAAGGGTTGGATTGCGCTGAAGAACCGCAACCTGAACATCAATGCACTGATGAGTATTGCGGTTACCGGTGCGGTGCTGATTGGGCAATGGCCGGAAGCCGCCATGGTCATGTTCCTCTTTTCTGTGGCCGAGCTGATCGAGGCAAAATCGCTGGATCGGGCTCGTAATGCCATCCGCGGCCTGATGGATCTGACCCCAGAGCGCGCCACGGTGCAGCAAGCAGACGGCTCATGGCTTGAAGTTGAGGTTAAAACCATCGCCTTAGGTGCAATGGTCAGGGTTCGGCCTGGCGAGCGAATCGGCCTTGATGGCGAGGTGACTTCCGGCAACTCCACCATCAACCAAGCGCCGATCACGGGGGAAAGCCTGCCCGTAGAGAAAACCGTCGGAGACCCGGTTTTTGCTGGCACCATCAATCAAGCAGGCTCGCTGGAATACCGCGTCGTGGCAGCCGCTGCCAACACCACGCTGGCACGCATCATTCACGCGGTCGAAGAGGCACAGGGTTCACGTGCTCCGACCCAGCGCTTTGTCGACCAATTCGCCAAGGTATACACCCCTGTCGTATTCCTATTCGCCCTGGCTATCGCCATTGTGCCGCCACTCTTCATGGCCGAACCCTGGTACGACTGGATCTATCGTGCCTTGGTGCTGCTGGTGGTCGCTTGCCCTTGCGCCTTGGTTATTTCAACGCCCGTCACCATTGTCAGTGGCCTTGCTGCGGCTGCGCGCAAAGGCATTCTGATCAAAGGCGGTGTCTACCTTGAAACCGGCGGCAAGCTTGGCTTCCTGGCACTCGACAAGACCGGCACTATTACTCACGGCAAGCCGGTGCAGACCGATTACATGCCGCTGGTTGATCAGGACTCAGAAGTCTACCGCACACATGCCGCCAGCCTCGCCAGTCGGTCTGACCATCCGGTATCGCAAGCGATAGCCAAGCATGCCAGTAAGAATGGGCTGACGTTTACCGCCGTTGAAGGATTCGAAGCCCTGCCTGGTCGAGGTGTACGGGGCGCCATCGACGGCACAGATCTTCATCTGGGCAACCACCGCCTGGTGGAGGAGCTTGGTCTCTGTTCACCAGAGCTTGAAGCGACACTGGAGCGCCTCGAACGCCAAGGCAAGACGGTGGTGGTGCTGTGCAATCAGCAACGTGCGATTGCCATGTTCGCCGTTGCCGACACAGTCAAAGACTCCAGCCGCATGGCAATTGAGGAGTTACACGCACTCGGGGTGAAAACCACGATGCTGACCGGTGATAACCCGTACACCGCAGAAGCTATCGCAAAGCAGGTCGGTATCGATGAGGCACGCGGCAATCTCCTCCCGGTCGACAAATTGCAAGTCATTGAGGCATTACAAGCCCGCGGCTTTGTTGTCGGGATGGTCGGTGATGGGATCAACGACGCGCCAGCGCTGGCAAAGTCTGAAATCGGTTTTGCCATGGCCGCCGCCGGCACGGACACCGCTATTGAGACCGCAGATGTAGCGTTGATGGATGACGACCTGCGCAAAATTCCGGCTTTCATTCGCCTGTCCCAGCAAACCGCTGCCATCCTCAAGCAGAACATCGTGCTAGCGTTGGGGATCAAGGCCTTGTTTCTCGTCATTACGCTCACCGGGCAAGCCACCATGTGGATGGCCGTCTTTGCAGACATGGGCGTTAGCCTGCTGGTGGTGTTCAACGGCCTGCGCCTGCTTAAAAAGTAGGGCCGGAGGATTGCAGATGAAAGCAGCATTGCAACTCGCAGTTGAACAAGCCTTTCAACAGGCAGAGCACGCCATGCAGGAAAAGCGCAGTACAGAGGCCTTTCAATGGCTGGAACGCACGCACATCCTGACCCAACGCCACCCCTTGCTGCATGCCAGGTCGCACTGGTTGATGCTCATACTCGGATGGCAGACTGGCGACTATCGCGAGGTCGCGGGGCAAATACCCCGCATTTTCGCGGCCCTGCTGTTCTCCAAGATCTGGGTGCCGATTGGTAACACAGGCCGCTCCAGAGTCAGTGCTTTCAGGCCCATGCCGGTTCCTGAAGAACTGCAGGCCCTGCTTGCAGACGAAGATCCGACCCCATCCAATCGGTGATTGCATCCATGCTGTCTATGCGCACGCTTGAGAACAAAATACCCCCACCCATTATTGCCGCCCTGCTTGGAGGGCTAATGTGGGCGGGATCTATCTTTGCTCCAAGTCTCAACACCGCCTTTTCAGCGCGCGTGACGGCCGCTCTGTTGGTGCTCTGCATAGGGGTTTTCTTTAGCCTTGCAGGAGCGCTGTCTTTTCGGAAAGCGAAGACAACCGTCAATCCGTTGAAGCCTGAAACAGCCTCAGCGCTTGTGAGCTCGGGTATCTATCGGTACTCACGCAACCCGATGTATGTCGGCTTTGCGCTGTTTCTCACGGCCTGGGCTTGCTACCTGGCATCACCGCTTTCGTTGCTCGGCGTACTGGGCTTTGTCCTGTATATGAACAAGTTCCAAATCGCCGCCGAGGAGCGAGCGCTGAAGGCTCTATTTAAGGGCGACTTCTTGGCCTACCAGGCGAAAGTGCGCCGCTGGCTATAAGTCATTGCTCATCACAAGAGCAGTAATCTGTTTACTCGCGCGAGTTCAGCCACAACGGCGACCTAGACGATCTTGCGACTGACAGCTGTTCATCTACGCAGCGCTACCGTGAGCTGACTGACCTCCTCGTTAACCACACAGTCAATTTAAGACTGAGATTTCTCACGTCCTATGCGTCGTATTTTCGTTGAAAATACGCATGTAAATGTCGCTTTAAGACAACTTTTATTGCCGGCTTATGAAGATTACAGAATTGTAATCTTTCAATCATCTCCAAGTTATCTTCGCCTTGCAAGGATAGGACTCAGCCCCCAAAGGTGCAGAGCGCTTGAGGGTGCGCAACCAATAAGAACGCAATGGCGAAAAAACTAGACCTATAACTGCCAATTATAAAGGAGCAATAAATGCTTAATAAAACCAAGCTATCCCTTGCAGTATTTTCGGCGATTGTCAGCTCAACTCCTCTTATGGCGGCTGCAGAAGAGCAAGCCGAAGGTTTTGTAGAAGGTAGCAGTTTCAATATTCTCAACCGTAACTTCTACATGAACCGTGACTTTCGTAAAGGTCAGTCGAGCAACACTGACAATGGCTACTCTGAGGCATGGGCCCACGGGATCATTGGCAAGTTTGAATCGGGCTTTACCCAAGGAACTGTAGGCTTTGGTATTGATGCCTTCGCCATGCTCGGCCTTAAGCTGGATACCGGTGATGGTCGTTACGGTCCAGGCGGCAGCATTAACCTGCTCCCTGTAAACAGTGATGGCGAAGCTGAAGACAATTACTCCAAAGTCGGCGGTGCAGTAAAAGCCCGGCTACTCGACACTGTTGTCAAAGTGGGTGATGTATTCCCCATGACGCCAGTGGTTCACTACGGTGACGCCCGCCTGCTGCCGGAAAGCTTTCGCGGCGTTACGGTTGAGAACACCAGCTTTGATGGTTTGACCCTTCAAGGTGGCCGCCTGCATGCCATGAGCCAGCCGCAAGTCAGCACCATGCGCGATGAGTTCGCGACATTCTACGCAGGCTCCGTCGCATCGCCATGGGTTGCCTATTTCGGTGGCGACTACGCGCTGAACGATAACCTGCGCTTCAGCCTCTATAGCAGCCAACTCAAGGATGCTTGGAAGCAGCACTATGCCGGTACGTCCTTCACCTACCCGCTGACCGACAGTGTTTCCTTGTTCGGTGGTTTGAACTACTACAAAGCTGTCGATGACGGCCAACAGCTGCTGGGCGAGTTCGACAACGATATCTACAGCGGCAAAGTGGGCGTGCAGTTCGGTGCACACAGCGTTGCCCTGTCGCACCAGCGCAACAACGGCGACGATGATTTCGACTACCTGCGCCAGTCTGATTCCATCTTCCTCGACAACTCCATTCAGTACAGCGACTTCAACTCGCCGAAAGAGAAATCCTGGATGCTGCGCTACGACCTGGATATGGCCAGCTATGGCGTTCCTGGACTGACCTTCATGACGCGCTATGCGCTGGGTACAGATGCGGATTACTCCGACGCCAACAATGTGTATATGCGTCGTGATGCCGATGGTAATCCGCTGACCGACCAGAAGCGCTGGGAGCGCAACATCGAAGCCAAGTACGTCGTACAAGCTGGCTCGCTGAAAGATATGTCCTTCCGCGTTCGTCAGATGACTACCCGCGCAACGGATTACGAGTCGGATCTGGACGAGGTTCGTCTGATCGTTGAGTACCCACTGAGCGTGCTCTAAAAATGTATGGGCGGGCGGGCTCTAAAAGCCCTGCCCGCTCATGCATAACAAGATAGACAGTTATTAGATTTCAAGAATGTAATGTTGAGATCACGCTGCTGTTAGCTTCACACCCGTAAAATTCATTCGAACTTGCAGAACTTGTCCATAAATCTAGACAAGCGACTAATTGAATTTTACGAGGCCTGCCTTATGAAGATATTGAAAGCACTAGTTGTCGGATCGCTACTTATTATCGGCTCCGCACAGATTTATGCAGCAGACGGCTCTGGACGCTCAATTAAAATGAATGAAAAATTCAGAGCAGATCAAAAACGAATTCACGGAACTGAGCGCGCCGCTAAAGCGGCGGACGAGTTAAAGGCTAAGGCCACCAGCCAAGATCGGATCGATACCGATACTAAAAAAGAAACCAAAGCTGACTAACTGCTCACTTCCGAACGATGTTCACCTCTAGAAGCTCCCGAGCTCCTTTGGAAAGAGGTGTACCCTAAGCGCCCTTCGGGGCGCTTTTTTTATTTGATTTTTAATAATAAAAAAGACTCACTTGGAATATAAGCCTCCAAGCTAGATAACTAACTCTACTCTTCCGCAAGTTGCAACAAGCCATCGCTGTCAGCGTATAGCAAGACGGAAAAATGATACGCACCGATGGCCTTTACATCCAATCTGCACCGATAGTGCTGGTCACAGAGCCGCGTCCTCTATAACGGACTCATCGTAGACATAGCAGACGCGCTGCCCGAGCCAGGAATGCGGAAACGGTTGCTCCTGCCGAATCGTGTCATCGATGGTGGCAACCCATGACTTGCCGTGCGAGAGCCCGCAGCGTTTGGCCTCTAGCAGGCTGCATAGTCGGCGTTGGCTCTGATAGGCCTCATTGAGGCTGGAGCGCAATACACCAAAACCTCTGAGTAGGCGTGCCAGGCCGCTCACCTGCTCGAAACGAATCGGAGTCTCCGTGGCCAGTTGCCCGAGCAATTGAATCCCACCTGCGGCCTGGTAATGCTCGTCCGACTCAAGCAATTCAGAGAGCGTCAGGATGTCGATGGCTTCGCCGAGACTGGCCAGCGTCTCCATAGCCAGGTAAATCCGGCAATGTGGATATCCCTCGAAATCACCGGGATCGATAATTTCTGCCACCAAGCGTAACGCCTCACCATTGAGCATCAGGTAGCCCAGCAGATGGCGCTCTGCGA
Organism: Pseudomonas sp.; assembly: GCF_049653025.1. Lineage (GTDB taxonomy): Bacteria > Pseudomonadota > Gammaproteobacteria > Pseudomonadales > Pseudomonadaceae > Aquipseudomonas. Next base: position 84,108 of record NZ_JBASFM010000016.1, read on the forward strand.
GATGGGCTGCCAGGGCATAGGCCGGGTCGAGGCGAATCAAGCCGGGGCTGGCTAGGGGGGAGTCAAGGGCGAGGGACATTTGTACCTTTTCTGGACAGCTATGAAGCGGGGTTATGACAATAGCGCGCATTGTACGGCCCTCCAAACACGGAGCGGCGCGGCAGGAAAGGAACTCAAGTCATGCTTTACCTTACCGATGTGCAACCTGCCTATTGCCCAAAGTGTGGCAAGCCCATGGAGCCGAGGCTGCATGGCTGGGAAGCACAGGATCGTTTCTACAACGCCAAGCAACCATTTCTCTGCGATTGCGGCGCGCGTTATCTGCTCAATGAGAATGCCGTTGCCAATGCACTCGATCACGCCGAGTCAGTAGGCGGTGATGCAGGCTTCGATCGCGCAGCCAGGATGAACGTGTTATCCGAGCTGTACGTGATTCTCGGTGCTCTCGACGCCCCTGAGGCGGTACTGGACCAGGTATTAGCCGCAGCCGAAGGTGATGCACTGCCGTACTCCACGCTGCTCCCTTTCGAGAAGAAATAAATGGACAGAATTCATTGGTTTGCCGTTTCAAACCCCGAGCAGAAGCAGTTCCCAGAATGGAGGCGCTCTTTCGGTATTAGCGACAACGGCATCGTCTTCGTGCCGGCGGCGATGGCCGGTGATGATTCAGAGTTGAACGTCATGCTCTGCGCCGCTGCCGAAGGCCAAAGCACAATCGTTCACCTCGATCATCACTTCGTGCCCAGCAACTGGCTCAAGCGAGAGTTCCCCAAACATTTCGAGCTAATCGAGATTATCGAGGCACGTGCACAGTTGACGCTGGCGGCAGCCTTTCAGCAGCACGAGGGCTAAGGGCCCCTCTGATCAGGGCTTCTTGGCGATAACTAAGAGCCTGCCACGATCAATCCCGCTCCGGCCAGCATAGGCACAGTCACCGCCTACATTGAGTGGTATTTCCGGTAAGCAAAAAGCCCCGCTCAAGAGCGGGGCTTTTCAGTTGCACACGAATAGTCCTGTAAACTTAGCGCAGGCGATGGGCCAAGCGATAGAGCAATGGCAGGACCAGCAACGTCAGCGCTGTTGAGGACAAGATTCCACCAATCACCACCGTGGCCAGAGGGCGCTGAACTTCTGCGCCCGTGCCGATGGCAGTGGCCATTGGAATAAAGCCCAGAGACGCCACCAAGGCAGTCATCAGCACTGGCCGTAGGCGCGTCAATGCGCCTTCGCGAATGGCCTCGTCCAACCCCATGCCGTTTTCACGCAAACTGCGAATAAAGGAAATCATCACCAGGCCGTTGAGTACCGCGACACCCGACAACGCAATGAAACCCACCCCCGCAGAGATCGAGAGCGGAATATCACGCAGCCACAAGGCCATGATCCCGCCTGTCAGCGCGAAAGGCACGCCGGTGAACACCAGCAAGCCATCTTTTACATTGCCGAACATCATGAAGAGCAGCGTGAACACCAGCAGCAAAGAGACCGGTACGACAATCTGCAGGCGCTTGGCCGCCGACTGAAGCTGCTCGAAGGTGCCGCCCCAGGTCGTCCAGTAACCTGTAGGAACACTCACCGCCTGGGCGATTTTGCTCTCGGCCTCGGCGACAAAAGAGCCGATATCGCGACCGCGAACGTTGGCAGTGACCACCACGCGGCGCTTGCCACTTTCACGGCTGATCTGGTTCGGCCCCGGTGCGGACACCACAGTCGCCACATCAGCCAAGCGCACAAACCCTGGGCCATCCAACCCATCGCCATTGGCCAGACGAATAGGTAGCTGCTGGATCTTGTCGACATCATTGCGCCACTCGTCCGCCAGGCGAACTTGGATATCGAAACGCCGGTCACCTTCAAACAGTGCACCCGCCTCGCGCCCGCCGATGGCGGTGGAAATGGCGTCCTGAATCTCCGAGACATTCAAACCAAATCGTGCGGCTTTCTCACGGTCGATTTGCACGCTGAGCATCGGCAGTCCTGTGGTCTGTTCGACCTTCACATCAGCCGCTCCTGGAATACCCTCCAGCACCTCAGCGATTTGCTCGGCAGTCTCGTTCATCACATCCATGTCATCGCCAAACACTTTCACCGCGACGTCACTGCGTACGCCGGAGATCAGCTCGTTGAAGCGCATCTGAATGGGCTGAGTGAACTCGTAGTTGTTGCCGGAAACCTGTTCAACCGCCTCCTGCATGGCCGCAACCAAATCGGCTTTACTGCGATCAGGATCGGGCCACTGGTCACGTGGCTTAAGCATGACAAAGTTGTCCGCCACGTTCGGTGGCATCGGGTCTGTGGCAATTTCAGCGGTACCCAGCTTGGCGAACACCGTATCAACCTCAGCAAAGGATTTGATCCGTTGTTCGAGCTGCACTTGCATGTCAATCGCTTGCGAGAGACTGGTGCCTGGAATGCGCAAGGCATGCAAGGCGATATCGCCTTCATCCAAACTCGGCACGAACTCGCTGCCCATCCGCGAAGCAGCCAAACCGGAAAGCACCATGATGACTGCTGCGATAGTCAGGACCAACGGCTTACTGACCATGACCCAATCCAGCAGCGGCGCGTAGCCTTGCTTGACCCAGACCATCAAACGGTTTTCTTTCTCGCTGACATTGCCATTGAGGAACAGCGCAACAGCCGCCGGGACGAAGGTCACCGAGAGGATCATGGCACCGAACAGGGCAGTCACCACGGTGAACGCCATTGGGTGGAACATCTTGCCCTCCACCCCGGTCAACGCAAAGATCGGCAGGTACACCACCATAATGATCAGTTGACCGAACAGCAGTGGACGACGCGCCTCCTTCGAAGCCGCGAACACCTCATGGAAGCGCTCGTTACGGGTCAGCGTTCGGCCCGCAGCGGCCTGGGCGTGAGCCAGACGACGCACGCAGTTCTCTACGATCACCACGGCACCATCGATGATGATGCCGAAATCGAGTGCACCAAGGCTCATCAGATTCGCGCTGACCTTGTTGCTGACCATGCCCGTGAAGGTGAACAGCATCGACAGCGGGATCACCATCGCGGTGATGAGGGCCGCCCGGATGTTGCCTAGGAACAGGAACAGGATCGCGATAACCAGCAGAGCGCCTTCGATCAGGTTCTTCTTCACCGTATTGATGGCCTTATCGACCAATACGGTGCGGTCATAGACCGTCTTCGCCATAACCCCTTTCGGCAGGTTGCGATTGATCTCCTTCAGGCGCAGGTCGACGGCCTGCGACACATAGCGACTGTTCTCACCAATCAACATAAAGGCTGTGCCGAGCACCACCTCTTGACCGTTTTCGGTGGCGGCACCGGTACGCAGTTCTTTACCCAGGCCAACCTCGGCCACATCACCGATACGCACGGGAACGCCATCGGTGCTCTTGATGATGATGTTGGCGATGTCGGCAATACTGCCTACCTGTCCTGGGGCGCGGATAAGATACTGCTCGCCGCTGCGTTCGATATAGCCCGCCCCGACGTTGGTGTTATTGCTTTCCAGCGCAACCACAATGTCCTGCAGGCTGAGGCCATGGGCGACCAGGCGCTCCGGCATGGGTGAAACCTGGAACTCCTTGGCATAGCCGCCAATGGTGTTGATCTCGGTAACACCTTTAACGGTTCGCAGTTGCGGCTTGACGATCCAGTCCTGAATCTCACGCAGATCCATCGGTGTATAGGCGCTGCCATCCGGTTTTTTCGCGCCGTCTTGCGCCTCGATGGTCCACATGTAGATCTCGCCCAGACCAGAGGCGATGGGCCCCATGCTTGGCGAGAGTTCGCCGGGCAGGTTGCCACGGGCTTCCTGTATCCGCTCATTCACCAACTGACGCGCAAAGTAGATGTCCGTACCGTCTTCAAAGATGACCGTGACCTGCGACAACCCATAACGCGAGATGGAGCGCGTTTCCTGCAAGTTAGGCAGCCCCGCCATGACCGTTTCAATCGGGAAGGTCACACGTTGTTCGGTCTCCAGTGGCGAGTAGCCCTTGGCCTCGGTATTGATCTGCACCTGCACGTTGGTGATATCTGGAACCGCATCAATCGGCAGTTTCTGGTAGCTGTAAACACCCAACGCGGCCATGCCGAGAACAGCCAGCAAAACCAGCCAGCGCTGATCGATGGCGAAGCGAATTAATCGTTCGTACATATCAATTTTCCCTAAAGCGCAGCATCACCGCGCTCTCCAGTACGGATGCGCAATGCGTCGGTCAACGGGGCTACGGCGACGATTCCGTCACCAGGTACACCGGTGTGGGCAGCCTTCTCAATGGCCTGGACGATCTCATCGGCAACCTCGTCGGAACAGAACGCCAGCAGCACGAGGTGCTGATGGGCGTCGGGGTTCCACTCGTCGGCAATGTAGCTGTGATCCTTGCCGTGGCCACGTGGATGACCATGGGCGGGCAGGATGGTAAATCCAGGCAGATGCGGCAGTGCATGCAACGCTTGCTCGACGGCCTCAAGCCGGATCGGGCGAAAAATAGCTGTAACTTGTTTCATGGCTCGACTCCGGATTAGTGGTCATGGCTCGCGCCGGCTTTGCCAAGCTCAGCCTTGATCAGGAAGCTGTTCTTCAGTACGTAACGATCACCCACCTGCAGACCCGAGATAACCTCGACAAAGCGTCCGTCGGATTTGCCCAGCTCAAGAGGCCGAGCCTCCAACTCGTTATCGAAGCGGCCGAACACTACTTGCCAGTCGCGAACGGTCTGGATCGCTTCGACCGCCACAGCAACGGGCACCTCGTTCTCCTCGGCAACCACCTCGACCGTCACCGGTAAACCGGGACGCCATAGCCGATCCGGGTTCGCGAGCACGATGCGCGCGGTCGCCGAGCGGGTTTGTGCCCCAACCAAAGCGCTGACATAGGAAATGGAGCCCTCAGCCGTGGCGGCGAATGCGCTGGAGCTCACGACAACGTTTTGTCCTTCGGCAATTACGCCCAGATCCTTCGCCGCCACGGTTGAGTCCACCCATACGGTCGACAAATCCGAAACGGTAAAGACCGCCGAGTCCTCTTTGAGTACTTCACCCACCGAGATGCTTTTGCTGGTTATCACGCCAGCGATCGGGGCGCGAATCTCGAACTCGGTGAGGTTCTGGCCTTTGGCCGGAGCACCGCCCAGCGAGGCGATTTGTTGCTGGACGCGCTGCACCGCGATAGCGGCTTCCTGCATGGCAACCTGCGCCTGCAGGAAGTCCTGCTCGGCGGAAATCTTCTCTTCCCACAATTGCTTTTCACGCGAATAGGTCGTGCGGGCAAGCGCCGAACGCTGCTGCGCAGCCAGCAGTTCGCCACGGAGTTCGGCCAGCGCCTGACTGGAAATCTTGGCCAACACCTGGCCCTTGCGGACCGTCTCACCAGCACTCACCGCCACCGAGTCGACCCGCCCTGCAAGTTGCGGGGTCACCTGAACCGTGCGGTCACCGTTGTAGCGAACCTCGCCCAGCACCTGCAGCGTGAAGGCAATTTTCGCGGGACCCGCTGTGCCGATCGTGACGCCGCCCTGCTCAAGCTGTGCATCGGTCATGGATACGCGCGCCTCAACCTGCTCGTAACCGAACGAATAGCTTTTGCCGCTGTGCTTGGCGCTAACGGAAACCTGGAACGAATGCGGCTCGACAACTACGGCATCGCCACGCAGATAGTCATTCTCTTTGCTGAAGTTGATGATTTGCGCAGGTTGACCAAGGCGTGACAACGTCACTTGAACCGTGCTGTCCGCAGGGTTTAGAAGCTTGCCGTCCAGGTAGGTATAGAGCCGGAATTGAGGTTCTACGCCTTCCTCAAAAATCGTCACTTCAAGCGCGTAATCACCCTCAGTGAAAAGTTTGCCGCCATGCTCGCCCTTGGTGGGTTCTACGGCTTCATGATGCTCTTTATCTGCATGCTCGTCGGCCTCTTCATGCGCCTCTGCCGAAGCCTCCCCGTGGTGCTCGGGATCTGCGTGAGCCGATACATCCTCATGATTCTCATCATGGCCATGGCCTTCCTCCCCGGACTTACCAGGGCTACCACTTAGAATCAGACCCGCCACGGCTAAACCGATAACGACAACAGCCACAATCATCAGCCACTGCTTTCTGGGAGTTGTTGATGCCATTGGTAACTCCAAATTATCAAAAGTATTGAATTTGACTCATGCCTAGGCGGCGACTAAACGCGCTCAATAAACATGCAGCCGCCAGGAAAGCAGGCGAGGCTTCATGTCGCATGACGCGACCGTCTAAGGCGTTATGTAGGTGCGCAGAGATGCTTATTTTTTGAATTCGACGTTGAGTTGGGAGCCGTAAATCTTCTCCAAGCTCACCCAGGCCGAGATAGCTTCATCCAGGGTATTCAGGTACTGGGAGCGCATGCTTACGAGAGTGCGCTGAGCATCGAGTACATCGATAAAGGCAAACTTACCCATCTCGAATCCACGTACCGCGCCCTCTACTGCTTGCTGTGCGGTCGGCAGCAGTGTGCCGCTGATCGAGTCGACTTCACCTCTAGCGCTTTCCCACTGCTCAAATGCCTGCTGGGCTTCCGCGCGCAGGCGGAGTTCTGCGGCATTGCGCAAATCCCGCGCTTGGTCAGCTCCTTGAGCAGCGGCCAACACATTGCCCTGGTTGCGGTTGAATAATGGAATAGGCATCGACAAGCCGAGCAAATTGACGCGCTCGCCAAGCCCTTCGTCGTATTGGCTGCCAACGCTGACGGTGAGGTCTGGAATGCGCTGCGACTTTTCGAGTTCCAAGGAAGACTCGGCACGCTGGATTTGCATGCTGGCCAGCCGCAGGTCCGCGGTATCCGCTATGCGTGCAAGCATCTCAGCCTGCGATGGCAGGTTCGGTAGGCGCTCAAGATCACCCTCGACATGCTCGAAGTTCGGCGTCTTGGCACCCGTTATGAGCGCCAGCTGCTTGTAGGCATTGCTTCGATTGAGGCGTGCGCGATTCAGCTCCAGTTGAATTTCCGAAAGCTGCACCTGGGCACGCGAAATTTCGATCGGGGAAGCCTTGCCGGCCTTTACACGCCCTTCGACCACCTGGAGTCCGCGACTGGCTAGGTTCAGCGACTGGGTGGAAAGCTGCAGTCCTTCCTGGGCACGCAGTGCTGAGTAAAAGGCCTGGATGACCTCTGCGCGCAGGGTATTTTTCTTACGCTCTAGGTCAATCGCCACAGCGTCCTGATCACGTTCAGACACATCAATACGCGCGCTACGCTTGCCGCCCAGCTCAATTGGCTGAGATACCTGAATGCTGGTAACGCGCGACTCACTTCGCGTGTCCTCAACGCTCCAGGACAGTTCAGGATTCGGGATCAGCCCAGCTTGAGTACGAGCACCTTCGGCAATGCCTGTATTCCATTGTGCTGCAGCGAACTCCTGGTTCTCAGTGAGCGCTTGCGCCAACGCCTCTTCAATCGTTATTGACTGCCTTGTTGATTCGGCAGCAGTTGTTGGAGCTGGAGCAATTAACAATGCAGCCAGTAGCCCTGAAAGCACACAGAACTTACCTATGCCAATTCCATGTTCGGCCATTGTTTTTACATACACTTAAAAGTCCTCCGCAGAACTAGCTCTGCTGGAATATAATGAAGGCCTTTATATCTATTAATCCCGAGGATTATCACTTGGGAAAATAAGTAGAAAGCCAATTCCCGGCAGAATGTAGTGCTCCATGCCTATCAGCAAGGTGACTGGAAAATTACAAATACGTTATCCAGCACTTTTCCAGGTAGGCCTGTATTAGTATTGGCAGCGCTCAAGAGAGCAGGCGATTTAGCGCCCAGCAACAACTAGAAACAAACACAGTTAAATAGAGGTTGCCTCGCGTGTAGCGCCACCGGGCAGCCCTGCCAGTCCAAAGTTGGGTGTTTTGGATGACCGTGAGACGTGCGACATGTTGTCGCTAACCACATTGAGACCAGGCAAGGCGGGCGTTAAGGCTTGACCCTAAAGCCGCTACAGGCTTTAGCCTTGGAGCAACCTGAAAAGCCGTAGGTCATATCTGTGACCGTCGATGAAAGAATTAAAACCACTCCGCAGCCACAACAAAAGAATATCTAATAAATACTGGCCGCACATTTTAAGGTGAATTTTTATGCGAATCCTTATTGTCGAGGACGAGCCCAAGACTGCCGAATACTTACACCAAGGCTTAAGCGAGAGTGGCTATGTAGTTGATAAGGCCGCCACTGGCGTGGATGGTCTTCATCTTGTTAGGCAACACGCTTACGACTTGGTAGTGCTTGATGTAAACCTTCCTGAAATTGATGGTTGGGGCGTGCTTGAGCATATACGCAGTAACAGCAGTACTCGCGTGATAATGCTGACTGCACGTGGGCGTTTAGTGGATAAAATTAAAGGCCTGGATTTGGGGGCAGATGATTATTTAGTCAAACCCTTTGAGTTCCCTGAGTTACTTGCACGAATTCGTACGCTGCTACGGCGAAGCGAGCAAATTCCGGTACCGGAAGTGCTGCGGGTAGCCGATCTTGAACTTGACCCGGCTAGGCACCGCGCGTTCCGTGGCGAGCAGCGCATCGACCTGACCACCAAAGAGTTTGCGTTGTTGCACCTACTGATGCGCCGCTCTGGGGAAGTTTTATCGCGCACCCAGATCATTTCGCTGGTCTGGGATATGAATTTTGACTGCGACACCAACGTCGTCGAAGTCTCCATCCGCAGGCTGCGCGCCAAAATTGATGACCCGTTCGATAACAAACTGATCCACACCCTAAGGGGTGTTGGGTACGTGCTTGAGGAACGGGCATGAAGCCGGCCAGTCTATCCATGCGCCTTGGCCTGTCGGTCAGCGTGATGGGGGCGGCACTGGTTGTTCTGCTAGCGGCACTCGCCTATTTCGCGCTTACCCATGAGCTGGACTCGTTGGCCAAGCAGAGTCTTGACGGCAAACTGGAGCAGATTCAGCACAATCTCGCCGAAGACATGAGCGCACATGCAATTGCCCAGCAACCTCACGAGCTGCTGGATCTGGTCATGGGGCATGACAACCTGCACCTGACGATCTACGGGAAAAAGTCAGGCACCAAATTACTCCTGAATCTGGGTGAGAAATCCAGGGAGCCCATTCTTGCCAACATACCGGCAGGCGATACCCCTAGTTACCAAAGCTGGTCGGATACTGAGGGAAACAACTTCCTGACCGCATCCAAGGTGATGCTGCTCAACGACGGCGACCACGTCAGGGTCTTACTCTCAATTGATCGATCTGCCGACGAAGCACTGCTCAGTGCCTACCTCAAGTCAACGTTGATCGCGCTCCCTCTTCTTCTGGCGCTAATTGGTATGGGCGCATGGTGGATTGTACAGCGGGGCCTTTCGCCGCTCCGGCAATTTCGCCAGGTTGCATCGCTGATATCCACGCAGGATCTGACCCATCGGATTTCAGTCGACAAACTTCCACAAGAACTCAGCGCGCTGGCCCACGGCATCAACTTCATGCTGCATCGTCTTGATGGTGGCGTTCAGCAGCTATCGCAGTTCTCTGATGACCTGGCCCATGAGTTGCGCTCACCCATCACCAACCTGATGGGTAAAGCGCAGGTAACGCTCTCCAGAGAGCGTCCACCTGAGGAGTACAAAGCCGTACTGGAATGCTGCACAGAAGAGCTTGAGCGCGTCACCCGAATCGTGTCCGACATGCTGTTTCTCGCTCAAGTCAGCCACCCCGCATCCCTGGTTCCCTTCGAGAAGATTGCACTGGAGGACGAGGCAAGACGCGTTGTGGATCTGTTCAGCATCTCTGCTGAAGAGAAACAGATCAGCCTGAGCATTTCCGGGGCCGGCCGAACCTTCGGTGATCGGCTGATGGTACAGCGCGCCATTTCAAACTTATTGTCCAATGCGATTCGGCATAGCCCCATCGGCGCAAACATCTCGCTGCTGATCGAGAAGCACAGCGAAACCGTGTCGTTCTCAGTCGGGAACCCCGGGATTGGCATCCCCGCACAACACATCCCCCATTTGTTCGAACGCTTCTACCGCGTCGATACCAGTCGCTCCCGTGCCGAAGGTGGAACAGGGCTGGGCCTGGCAATTGTTCGCTCGATCATGAGCCTGCATCAGGGCACGGTCGAGGTCAGCAGCCTGCCAGGCAGCTTCACCGTGTTCCGTTTGATCTTCCCCAAAGTCCGCAATGGTTCCTCGACCTAGACCCTGCAGGCGTACAGGCATAACGACCAGCCGAAGATTGGCTGCAGAGGAACCCGCCCCTATTCGGAGAGCACGGCATACAGCGACGGCTCCCCGATATGCCAACCCCCTGAGCATGGAGAAACAACAATGAAGAAGACCCTCTTGGCAGTCGCGGTGAGTACTGGGGTACTCAGTCTTAGCCAGCCAGCCTCCGCTGAATTTTTTGCAGACAGCAAAGCCGGTCTGGAAGCGCGTAACTTCTATTTCAATCGCGACTTCCGCCAAGACTCAGCCAGCCAATCAAAGCAGGAAGAATGGGCCCAGGGCTTCCTGCTGCGCTATGAATCCGGGTTCACCGACGGGACCGTCGGCGTGGGCTTCGACGCCATCGGCATGCTTGGCCTCAAGCTGGACTCCAGCGCCGACCGCTCAGGATCAGGCCTGCTCAAGCGCGATAAAGAAGCGCCTCGTGCCGCGCAGGATGAATATGGCGAGATGGGTTTAACCGCGAAGCTACGTGCTTCGAACAGCGTGCTGAAATTGGGTACGCTGCAACCCAAGCTGCCAACCGTCCAAGCTAATGACTCGCGCCTACAGCCACAGACCTTTCAGGGCGGGCATCTCAACTCGTTGGAGATTGATGGACTGACCTTCGATGCAGGCCAGCTCAAGCAAGTAAGCCAGCGCGACTCATCCGATAGCGAGGACCTCAGCATTACCAGCGGCTCGGCCCGCGCTATCAGTGGCGGTGGAGCCCAGACGAGCGATGAGTTCAGCTTTGCCGGGGCGACCTACAAATGGAACAGCAACCTGGCCACCGGCTACAACTACGGCAACTTGGACGAGTTCTACAAGCAGCATATTTTCACTGTCCTGCATACCTTGCCGCTAGGTGACAAACAGTCGCTAAAAACTGATCTTCGCTACGCCCGCTCCACCGACGAAGGCAACAGCAACGTCGACAACAAGGCATTCGGAGCAATGTTTACCTACGCCTTTGGTGGCCACGCCCTCGGTATTGGCTACCAGAGCATGAGCGGAGACACCGGCTACGCCTACATCAACGGCACTGATCCGTTCCTGGTCAATTATGTGCAGATCGGCGACTTTGCCAACAAAGACGAGACCTCATGGCAGGCCCGCTATGACTTCAACTTTGCCAGCGTTGGCATCCCTGGTTTGACGTTCATGACCCGTTATCTGACCGGCGACGATATTGATCTAGGCGCAGGCAACGCCAATGGTAAGGAGTGGGAGCGCAATACTGACATCGCCTATGTCTTCCAGGACGGCGCGCTGAAGAATCTGGGCGTGAAATGGCGCAACGCCACACTGCGCTCTAGCAATTTCGGCAACGACGTTGATGAGAACCGTCTGATCGTCAGCTACACCCTTCCGCTGCTGTAGTCGTCATGGTCCGAGCGCCGCACTGGCTACCCAGTGCGGCGCTCGCAGTTTGTGACAATACGGATGAGTGGCTTACTACTTTGCAGGGTACTCAGCGACAACCTGGTCAGCACCTGCTTGAGTCAGTCCGATGACTTGGTAGGCGTGCTGCACGCCGCCAGTCTCCATTCCCGGAGAGCCAGCCGGCATCCCGGGCACTGCGATTCCGACCAATTCATTGCGCTTGGTGAGCTCGACTACCTGGGCTGCCGGCACGTGGCCTTCGACGAATTTCCCGTCAATCACAGCGGTGTGGCAGGACGCCAACCGCGGCACGACGCCCAGCTTCTGCTTCACCGCGGTCATGTTGCTTTCGACATGATCGACGACCTTGAAGCCATTTTCTTCGAGATGTGAGATCCACTTCTTGCAGCACCCACAATTGGCATCACGATGCACATCAATGGTCAGGGCATCCGCTGCTTGAACTGTGGATGCCGCGAAGAGAGCGGCTAACAATGCGAGATTTTTAGCTTTCATGTACGTGCTCTTTGCCATCGGCATGGGTGTGGGTCTTGGGCGCGGCATTCGGGGCTTGTTCGGTGTGATGATTTTCGGCGCTACTGCCGTTGGTGGAAGTCTTATCTCCAGCATGGTGGTCATTGCCACCGGCGTCCGAAGAGTGGTGGCCAGCTTCAGGGGCGGAGCCACCCTCGTCATCCGTAGGTACGGTGTCGTGGTGACCAGGCGCTCCGGCATCACCGGAGCCATGATGGTCTTCGCTACCCTCAGTGTTGCCATGTTGTCCCTCATGGTTATGCATTTGGGTCTCACCACCGCCATGCTGGTGACCGCTACTGGACGCTACGAGCGCTTGGTATTGCGTGGCATCCATCTTCGGCAATTGATTGAGAAAGGCCACCATGCCCCAGATGTATTCGTCCTCCATGCTCTTGCCCCAGGCGGGCATACCTGATGCCTTGATGCCGTGCTTGATCACCCAGAATGCAGCAGAGGGACTGCCATCAATACCGATCTTGGCCAGGTTGGGTGGGGCTGGATAAAGCGATTGGCTCAACTCTGTTTGCGCTACACCCGGTGCCAAATGGCAACCGATACACATGGAGTTGTAGTTGCCTGCCCCGGCACGAATGATGGCCGGATCATCGAGCTTGGGAACCTCGATATCCCGAGAGCGCACCTCGATGGACCGATCACGGGCCATCGTCAGGAAGGCATGAACAGCTGGAAAGTGGGGATCATCTGCCCCCACGTTGACCAGCCCAGAATAGGCTCCGGCCAGGACTGCTGCGCTGCCGACAACACCTGCTGCCACTAAGGTTGTAATTGTTCTTTTCATGTCAGGCTCTCAAAACCACATCCGAATACCGGCGACAAAGCGCGCCTCATCTACATCACCACCTTCGTCGCGCGTCATATCAGCGGTGTTGCCGTAAGAACGGCTCCAAGAGACACCAATATAAGGCGCAAACTGCCGGACAATCTCGTAGCGCAGGCGCAAACCGAGCTCGGTATTGGCGAGCCCCGACCCGACCCCACGCTCGGGATCGTTCTTGCCGTAAAAATTCACTTCTGCAGTCGGCTGAAGAATCAGTCGGTTGGTCAGCAGAATGTCGTAGTCGCCCTCAAGACGGGCAGCGGTCTGGCCATTCTCGCCGACAAAGGCCGTGGCCTCGGCCTCAAAGGCATAGAGCGCCATGCCCTGGATACCAAAGGCTGCCCAGGTCTGTGGAGACTCAGGTTTGAAGTCCTGGCGAACACCAGCGACTACGTCCCACCAAGGGCCGATTGAGCGCCCGTACAACAGCTGCAATTCGGCATCCTCGGTAACCCCATTGGTGCGTTCCCCTTCGGAGCGAAACCAGGCCCGGTTGATATCACCACCAACCCAACCTGATGCATCCCAGGCCAGGGTGCTACCTTCATCTGCGTCCTGATATTCGAGCTGATCGAGCAGGAAAAAGCTGTTGATGGCACTGTCATGCACTTTGTGGCCAGGTAGCGGCGGGAAAGCAGCTTGGCGATCAGCGTCAGTCAGAACAGGGATCGGTGTGCGACTGGTAGTTCTCGGGGCTTCAGCGGAACCATGGTTCATTTTTGAATGATCCATGCCATCCATCTGCCCTTGCATGGCACCGTGACCCATCTTGCTGTGGTCCATAGCTGGAGCCTTTTCTTGGCTCTGACTGTGACCCATCTGGCTGTGATCCATGCCCTCCATCGGCTCCTTGGCGGAACCGTGGTTCATCTTGCTAGGGGGCATCGGCATGGAACCGTGGCCCATTGCCGAATGATCCATTTCTTCCGCAGCGAGGGTGAAACCGCTGCTAAGCGCGCTCAGCGACACTGCCAGCGCTATTAGGGACGGACGTAAAAGCCTAGTCATGGTTCGAACCTGCTTCGGCTTCAGCGCCGCCCAGCTTATTCATCATGTTCTCGTGGTCCATACCGTCATGATTCATGGTCCTGTGATCCATCTGCTGACCGGCAGCAGCTTTTTCCTTCGTTTGCGGGGCCTGTTTGTCGGTTTCAGCGTCAGACGCTGGGGCTTCAGCGGTCTGGAGCGCCTCAACAGCCAACGACACGGGAGCATGCAGGGCAGCCAAAAGGCTCAACATAGCAGCGCTGCCAACCAGGGCATTTCGCTTCATAAAAATGCTCATCGGATATCTCCTTTACTCATCCACACGAACTTCACGGAACATGCCCATTTCCATGTGGAGCAGCAGGTGGCAGTGATAAGCCCAGCGACCCAACGCATCGGCCGTCACGCGATAGCTGCGCTTGGAGCCTGGTGGCATGTCGATGGTGTGCTTGCGCACCAGGAAGTTGCCGTCCGCATCCTCCAGATCACTCCACATGCCATGCAGGTGAATGGGGTGCGTCATCATGGTGTCGTTGATCAGCGTGATGCGGACGCGCTCGCCGTACTTGAGACGCAGAGGCTCGGCATCAGAGAACTTGATGCCGTCGAAGGACCAAGAGAACTTCTCCATATGCCCGGTGAGGTGCAGTTCGATGGTGCGGCTTGGCTCGCGCCCATCAGGATCGGGGAAGACGCTGCGCAAGTCAGAGTAGGTCAGGACGCGACGGCCGTTGTCCCGCAAGCCGATACCTGGATCGTCCAACTTGTGCGTCGGCGTCATCGTCTGCATATCGACCAGCGGGTTGCCGGTCTCGGATGCCGGGTGCGCTTGCATGGCACCTGCCATGTCGGCCATACCTGCCATGCTCGAATGATCCATTCCGGCCATCTGGCTGTGATCCATACCAGACATATCAGCCATGCCACCCGACATGCTGCCTTGACCCATGCCGGCCATGTTCCCATGGTCCATACCACCCATGCTGCCGTGATCCATGCCCATATCGCCCATGGCAATCAGCGGGCGCGGGGCCGGGCTCGGCACAGGTGCGCTCAACCCTTCCTGCACTGCAAGGGTGCCGCGTGCATAGCCGGTGCGATCCATGGATTGAGTGAAGATGGTGTAGGCCTGCTCGTTGTCTGGCTCGACTATCACGTCGTAGGTCTCGGCCACAGCGATACGGAACTCATCAACGCTGACCGGTTTGACGTGCTGCCCGTCGGCCGCGACCACCGTCATCTTCAGGCCCGGGATGCGCACATCGAAATAGGTCATGGCCGAGGCATTGATAACGCGCAGGCGAATTTTTTCCCCCGGTTTGAATATGCCGGTCCAATTGCCATCCGGTGCCTGGCCATTCATCAGATAGGTGTAGGTGTAGCCACTGACGTCGGCGAGGTCGGTCGGGCTCATCTTCATCTCGGCCCACATCTTCCGATCAGCTACGGCAGCGGACCAACCCATTTCGCCGACATCGTTGATGAAGTCGCCAACCGTGCGTTTGTGCTGATTGTAGTAATCCGACTGCTTTTTCAGCTTGGCCAATACCCGTGTAGGGTTTTCGTCGGTCCAGTCGCTCAGCAGCACGACGTAGTCACGGTCATAGCTGAACGGCTCGGGCTCTTTGGCATCGATGACCAATGCGCCGTATACGCCGACCTGCTCCTGGAGCCCTGAGTGGCTGTGATACCAGTAGGTGCCGCTCTGGTTGACCTTGAACTTGTACTCATACATGCCGTCAGGGGCGATGCCATGGAAGCTGAGGCCCGGAACACCATCCATGTTCGCCGGCAGGATGATGCCGTGCCAATGAATGGAGGTGTCTTCCTTGAGGCGATTGCGCACGCGCAGCGTAACGGTCTCACCCTCCCGCCAACGCAGGATCGGTCCAGGCAGCAAGCCGTTGATGGTCTTGGCAGTACGCGCTGCACCGGTAATATTTACTGGGTTCTCGCCGATAAACAGGTCGAAATCGTTACCGGTTAGCACGTTGGGCTGACCAGGGTTGGTCATCGCCCAAACCGGCGTGCGCCACAAGCCAAGGCCACCGAGAATACCGGTGGCGGCCAGGCCTTTGACGAAAGTGCGCCTTGTGGTTTTACTTTGCATGCCGTTATGTCCAATCAGTCAGATGAGCCGGTGATGTGCATCCGGTCTCGGGTTCATTGGCTGCTTCAATATCGGAGGGCAACCCTCAAGCCTTGCCCGCTGGCGGAAGTGCGCAGCCGCGCCGACAACGAGCAATACGAAACTGCCATATCTCAACCATCCGGGTGATTACATTTCTGTCAGGTAAAGCCCTCAGCAGTTGACGTGCTCGGCACGCTTAGCTTGGTCGCCTGCAATGGGGGCGTCGACTTTCTGCTGCTTGGCCACCTGGTAAGCTTTCAATGACGCCTGACGGGCCTGCTCCATACGTGCGAAGGTTCGGTCCGCACCACCTTCTGCCATTGCCAGGCTAGAAACACTTAGTGCAGCTACTACAAACAGGGCTTTGATCGATTTCATTTGGGGAATCCTCGTAAGTTCAGTAGGCCCCTTGTAACCACAAGGACCGAGCTTCAGGCTCGATGCCACGTTAACCACGACGTCCTGTCAGAAACCTGAGCCGAACATTACAGTTCTGTCAGGTTGCTATTTCTTGCTTGTCGCCCCTCCAGAAGGCTCGGTACTGTCTTTACATGCGCCCCACAGGAGCCTTGCGGATTTCGTGGGAGCGCATGCCCGGCAGCGATGCCTAAGCTATTTAGGGTCATTCGCGTAAACGAACTCGACCACCACACAATTAAGAGAGATAGCCACTATGTCGACCAAATCTAATGCTGCTACCGGTGCTGCTCTGGCTCTTGTGGCCGCCAGCCTGTTTGCCACCCTGCCGGCACAAGCCGCTCAGGACACAAAAACAGCAGAAGTGAAGTGCTTCGGCGTCAACGGTTGCAAGGGTCAGAATGACTGCATGACTGCCAAAAATGCCTGCAAAGGCCAAGGCGAATGCAAAGGCCAAGGCTTCCAATTGATGACCCAGGCCAAATGTGACGAAGTCGGTGGCAAGACCAGCGAATGATGCCGCCTGAGGGAGTGCATGCCACTCCCCTGCTGGAGTCCCGAATGAGCAAGCGCACAACGCTGGGTTTCGGTCTTGGCCTGCGTAGCGAGTACTACCAGCAGATTCTGGAACAGCGGCCTGCAGTCGACTGGTTCGAGATCATTTCCGAGAACTACATGGTAGAAGGCGGCAAGGCCCTCTACTTTCTCGACGCGGTCAAAGAGCAGTACCCCTTGGTCATGCATGGGGTATCCCTGTCGATTGGCGGCCCTCATGCCATAGACATTGATTATTTACGGCAGCTCAAGAGACTGGCGGATCGGGTCCAGCCCCACTGGATTTCCGATCACTTGTGCTGGAGCCGCGGCAATGCCCATCAACTGCACGACCTGCTGCCACTGCCATTTACCCAGGAAAGCCTGCTGCATGTCGCGGCGCGGGTGCGTCTGGTGCAAGATATTTTGGAACGCCCACTGGTCCTAGAAAACGTCTCTGCCTACATCCAATGGGAGACATCCTGCATGAGCGAATCGCAGTTTCTCGCGGAGCTGAGCTACCTGACCGGCTGCGAGTTGCTCCTGGACGTAAACAACGTCTACGTCAGCGCGCGAAACCAGGATTTCGACCCCTGGCAGTTCATCATGGAACTGCCGCATGATCGGATTCGCCAAATTCACCTGGCAGGCCACAGCGATTATGGGCATTACCTCATCGACACCCATGATCAGCCCATCGCTGATCCGGTTTGGTCGCTTTACAGCAAAGCGCTGAGCTATCTGGGCCCGATATCGACCTTGATCGAGCGGGACGATCACTTTCCGCCTTTCGAGGAGCTGCTATCCGAGCTGGCACATGCGCGTGCTATTGCCGCTATATCGAGGGCCACCCCTTGAGCCTGATATCCCAACAGGCTGCATTGGAAGCCTATCTGACAGATGAAGACGCCCTCCCCTCTGATGTACTTCTGGAGCAGGTCCGAAGCAGCACAGCGCTGAGTGCCCTTGAAGGTCTGAAGATCTACCACAACGCTTACCGTGCTCGACTGCTGGCAGTCCTGCAAGAGGACTTCCCGGCGCTACATCACTGGATGGGCGAAGAGTCATTTGAGCAACTCGCACTGGCCTATATCGCAGCCTGGCCACCGCGGCATTTCAGTATTCGCTGGCTGGGCGAGAAACTGTCCGAGTTCATTGGCTGTTATGTCGCGGAACCCCAACTATCGCCGATGCGCGAGCTGACGAAACTGGAGTGGGCCTTCACCCTGGCATTCGACGCACAGGATGCCGAAGCGCTCTCGTTGGAAACCATGTGTAGTTTCTCGGCTGAAGACTGGATCTCGCTCAGGGTTGCCCTGACTCCATCTGTCAGGTGGTTGCAGCTGCAGTACAACACTCTGGAGTTGTGGAAGGCTGCCAAGTCTGGAGATCTGCTTCCCGCTATTACCCCGCTATCCGCGAATCAAGACTGTCTCGTCTGGCGTCATGACCTCGTATGCCAGTACCGGAGCCTGGAGCCAGAAGAGGCGTCAGCATTGAGATTTTTCGTCGTGGGTGGATCGTTCGCTGAGCTCTGCGAGTTATTGTTCCCTGAGCATGCAGAACAGGCACCCTTGCAAGCAGCAACCTGGTTGAGGCAATGGGTCAGTGACGGGATGCTCATGTGGGGTGGGTAGTGTCGAGGGAGCGGTTAGTGAATGAGCGAATAATCGAGATTCTTGCCCAAGGCTTCGAGCGTGAGCTTTTCACGGCCGCCCTGAACAATCTCGCTGACTCAAGTAACCCACTGCGGCTCAACAATTTCGCTTATGCCATGCGAGAGCTGACCCGTCATGTACTGCATCGCCTGGCTCCGGATGAATCAGTTCGGAAGTGCCGCTGGTACCGTGATGAGTCTAACGGGAAGAACGAACCGACCCGCCGGCAGCGAGCCTGCTATGCGGTTCAGGGCGGGCTTTCTGATGAGTACGTGCAGGACATCCTGGGTCTTGAAGTCGCGGAAATGCATAGCCGTTTAAGCAAAGCAATCCGTGCTCTCAGCAAGCTGACCCATATCGAGGAAAGCGTCTTCGCCTTACCGGAAGAAGTCGTCCAAGCACTATCGGATGACACGGTTGAGGCAGTTGCAGGCCTCTGCAACGCGATTCTGGAATGCCGTCGGGAAATCATCACAGCTCTTTGGGAGCAAATTGATCAGGCCGCCGTAGAGCAATTGCTCAGCGAGACTTTGCTGGCCATCGATGAGATTGCACCACACCACAGCATCGAAGAGATCTACACCGACCGAATCGAGATCATTTCGATCACGCACGATCAGGTGAACTTCGTTGCGGAGGGCTCAGTAACGGCAGGCCTCCAATGGGGTTCAAACTCGGATATACGCCGAGGGGATGGCATAACAGGAACTGAGGACTTCCCCTTTACCTGCCAGCTTTGGAGCCCTGTAGAAGCACCCGATGAAGTAGAAACCAGCGAGGAAGGCCCGGCCGTAGATACAAGCTCTTGGTGGGATGGCTATTACGATGAGGAGCCTGAACCTTTAGGCTAGCGACTTCACTTTGGCCACTTCCGAGCGCGTCTATGACTCACCGCACCATTCATTTCAAACAGCAAGCCTTGCTGGACCCTGAAACCTACCAGGCGATGCTGGCCGACGGCGTCGGTCAGTGGAAAGTACTTGTAGGAGAAGTCGTAGGGATAGAAGACGAGAAAGCCCACGATTTTCCTGCACTGAAGAGCTTGTTCAAGCGAAAGCGGTATTCCTATGACGCGCTGGAAATGCGCGAGCCAGGCGATCACTCAACCTGGCTTCGCGGTCGTGATGGCTCGGAAGGCATTACCAACGAGGTCACTAGCATCCACGGGCTGAAGGAGCTTTCAGACCTAGGGATTTAGTTGGGCATCTGGTCAGCGCTCAAGCGCTGACCTGAGCCGCATAGCCAAGCTCCTGGATGAGCTCGCGGATCGATTCGACACTTTCTGTGCTCTCGACCGTCACCTTGCCGGCCGCTCGATCGACTTCTACCCGTGCATCCTGATCCAGTGTCTGGATGGCCTTCGTGATTTTGCTGACACAGCTGCTACAGCCCATTCCGGTAACTTTCAGATTGAACATATATCACCTCGTATAGGTCTCGGCACACGTTGCCGCACAGACAGCATCGACCTTTCCATCGTGGGAAGGTCAAGTCTGTGAACCTATAGTCCATTCAAGGTCACGGGCATAGGTGCAAATGGCGCTTGGATCGGTTTAGTGGCAAGACAGGGCATCGATTAATCGGCATTACTCGATCATCCCACCCTGGAAGCAGGCGATTAGTTTTACCAGGAGCCGCGGCGGCACGGATGCGTGCTCTTATTTGTTGCAGTTGATAAGGGGCGGACACTAGAGCAATACCCACTATTGAACTAGATCAGTTGACCATCCTGTCATGTTGACGGGCTCATATCGCCTCGGCGTGCCTGGGTAAGGCGATAGAAATCAGGGCGGCCAACAAGACAAATACCGTGGATACCCACAAGCAAGCCTCCAGCCCATAACCCTGATAAATCCACCCGGACAACAGCGTACCGATCAGGCGACCCAGGGCGTTGGACATGTAGTAGAAACCCACGTCCAGCGACACACCATCTTCCTTGGCGTAGGACACGATCAGGTAGCTGTGGAGCGACGAGTTCACCGCGAACAGCGCGCCAAACACCATCAGCCCACCCAACAGCACAACCTGCGGCGACCACCCTGCCGCCAGGCCCAGCGCAATGGCCGCCGGTAAACCTGCGAGCAGAGCGGCCCAGACAAAGGCGGCGCGCCCATCGGGAACCAGGCCACGCTGTTTCCCGGTGATGTGCGGAGCGAATGACTGCACGATGCCGTAACCGATGACCCAGGCGGCGAGAAAGCCGCCCACCAGCCAGAAGTCCCAGCCCAATACGCTGCTCAAGTAAACCGGCAAGGCCACCACGAACCACACATCACGGGCGCCGAAGAGGAACAGCCGGGCCGCCGAAAGGATGTTGATTGCCCGGCTTTTGGAGAGGATGTCGCGGAACTTGGGTTTGGCTTTGGCCTTGCCCAGGTCTTTCTTCAACAGGCACAGGCTGGCGATCCAGATCAGGGCCAGCACGGCGGCCATCGCCAGCACGGCACCGGTGAAACCCAGCAATGCCAGCAACGCGCCACCGAGGAAGAAGCCTACCCCTTTCAGCGCGTTCTTTGAGCCGGTGAGGATCGCCACCCACTGGTAAAGCGTGCCTTGCTGGTTGTCCGGCACCAGCAGTTTGATCGAGCTCTTGGCGCTCATTTTGTTGAGGTCTTTGGCGATCCCCGACATGGCCTGCGCGCCCATCACCCAAGGGATGGTCAGCCAGGCGGCGGGCACCGTCAGCATCAACAGAGCCGCTACCTGTAGGCCCAAACCAATATTCATGGTGCGATTCAGGCCCAGCCGCGCGCCGAGGTAGCCGCCGACCAGGTTGGTGACAACCCCGAATATTTCGTAGAACAGGAACAGCGCAGCGATCTGCAGTGGCGTGTAGCCCAGCGTATGGAAATGCAGCACCACCAACATGCGCAGCGCGCCGTCGGTGAGGGTAAAGGCCCAGTAATTGCCGGTAACCAGCAGGTACTGGCGCACGTCCGGGGCCAGGGCTGACAACGCCTTCATGATCGCTCCTGGTTAACCGGCCAAGCCGACTAGCTTGGCCAGCTCGACTGCGCGGTTGGCGTATCCCCATTCGTTGTCGTACCAGGCGTAGATCTTCACCTGGGTGTCATTGACCACCATGGTCGACAGCGCATCGATGATCGAGGAACGCGGGTCGGTGCGGTAGTCGATGGACACCAGCGGGCGCACTTCATAGCCGAGGATGTTTTTCAGTGGACCATCGGCGGCCGCTTTAAGCAGCGCATTGACCTCCTCCACGGAGGTGGCGCGCTCGACCTCGAATACGCAATCGGTCAGCGAGGCGTTGGCCAGCGGCACGCGCACGGCATGGCCATTCAGCTTGCCACGCAGTTCGGGGAAGATCTCGGCAATGGCGGTGGCCGAACCCGTGGTCGTAGGAATCAGGCTCATGCCCGAGGCACGGGCGCGGCGCAGATCCTTGTGTGGCTGATCGAGGATGCTCTGGGTGTTGGTCAGGTCGTGGATGGTGGTGATCGAACCATGGCGAATACCCAGGTTCTCGTGGATCACCTTGACCACGGGAGCCAGGCAGTTGGTGGTGCAGGAAGCCGCCGTCACGATGCGGTGCTGCGCAGGGTCGAACAGGTGCTGGTTGACGCCCATAACCACGTTCAGTGCGCCCTTCTCTTTGACTGGCGCGCACACCACCACCCGCTTCACACCCTGATCCAGATAGGCCTGCAGCACTGCAACGGTTTTCATCTTGCCGCTGGCTTCGATCACCAGATCACAGCCCGACCAGTCGGTGTCCACAATCGCCTTGTTGGCGGTCACCTTGATGCGCTGGCCGCCGATCAGCACATGCTCACCCTCGGCGCTGGCTTCGTTGTTCCAGCGGCCATGCACCGAGTCGAAGTTGATCAGGTGCGCGTGAGTCGCGGCGTCACCTGCCGGGTCGTTGATCTGCACGAACTCAAACTCAGGCCAGCTCCAGGCCGCACGCAGGGCGAGACGACCGATACGACCGAAACCGTTGATACCTATTTTGATGCTCATGTTTTTGTTCTCTCGGGGCGGCTAGCGCGGGCAATTACGCCTGGGCGATGTCGAACTGGCTGATGTAGTTGATATGCGCGGGATGCTGAATCGCACGGGGGCGAAGCGCCTGCACTTCACTGACCGCCTCGCGGAATGGCACGCCGCATTCGATCAGCAGCTGTGCGGCAATTAGGCCGGTACGACCCGAACCGCCCTTGCAGTGAATGGCGATGTTCTTGCCTTCAGTGAGCAGTTGCTTGATCCGCTCGCGATTGGCGTCCCAGGCCGCCTGGAACGGCTCGCCGGGTGCCTGGTCGTCTTCCACTGGGAGGTGGAACCACTCGATGCCGCGCAACTGGCACTGCCCAGGCAGATTCTCGACTTCGTTCTGGGTCAGTTCTTCAGTGGGCATCAAGGTCAGCAAGGCCGAAGCACCGGCCTCCTTGAGGGTGTCCAGCGCCTCAGCGACTGAGGTGTCTTTGGTGCCAGGGCACGGCGTGAAGATCAGTTGGCCCTTGACCTGCTCGGAGGTCAGCACGGAATACGGATGTTGTTGCACGATCAAAATCCTTCAGATGGAACGTTGATTAACGCGTTTGGAGAGTTCTTGTGCCGATTCCTTGCGCTCGGAATAGCGGTCAACCAGGTAGTCGGAACGCTCACGCAGCAGCAGGGTGAACTTCACTAGCTCCTCCATCACGTCCACTACGCGGTCATAGAAAGCCGAGGGTTTCATCCGGCCAGCCTCATCGAACTCCAGGAAGGCCTTCGGTACGGACGACTGGTTGGGGATGGTGAACATGCGCATCCAGCGGCCTAACACGCGCAACTGGTTAACCACGTTGAAGGACTGCGAGCCGCCACAGACCTGCATCACCGCCAAGGTCTTGCCCTGGGTCGGGCGCACCGCGCCAATGGCCAGCGGAACCCAGTCGATCTGCGCCTTGAACACTCCGGTCATTGAGCCGTGACGCTCCGGCGAGCACCAGACCTGGCCTTCCGACCACTGCATCAACTCGCGCAGCTCCTGCACCTTGGGATGGCTATCCGGAGCATCGTCCGGCAAAGGCAGGCCAGAGGGATTGAAGATCCGCGTTTCGGCACCGAAGTGCTCCAGCAAGCGAGCGGCTTCCTCGGTCAGCAAGCGACTGAACGAGCGTGCGCGGGTCGATCCATAGAGCAGCAGGATGCGCGGCTTGTGCGTGACGGTAAGCGGGCTACCGAGCTTGTCGAGTGTGGGCAGATCGACCAGTTCAGCATCGAGATTGGGGATGTGTTCTTCAGACATACGTCTACTCCTGAGCGAGTGCTGCGCGAGGCTGGTCGAACCAGCGGCGCTTGAGCCAAAGGGCTACGCCGACCAGGGCGATCAGCACAGGCACCTCAACCAGCGGGCCAATCACCGTGGCAAAGGCCACTGGCGAAGCCAGGCCGAAAGTGGCAATGGCCACAGCAATAGCGAGTTCAAAGTTGTTGCTGGCAGCGGTAAAGGCCAGTGCGGTAGTACGTGGGTAATCTGCCTTCAGCAGCTTGCCCATCCAGAAGCTGATAAAGAACATCACCACGAAGTAGATGGTCAGCGGGATGGCGATGCGCAGTACATCCAGCGGCAGTTGCAGCACCATGTCGCCCTTGAGGCTGAACATCGCCACGATGGTCAGCAGCAGCGCGACCAGCGTCAGCGGGCTGATGCGTGGGATAAAACGCTGGTTGAACCACTCTTCGCCTTTGCGGCTGATCAGGATCTTGCGCGTCAGGAAACCCGCCAGAAACGGAATGCCGAGGTAGATCAGCACGGACTCGGCGATGCTGACAAAGCTCACATCGATCACGCTGCCCTGTAGGCCGAACAAGGGCGGCAGCAGGCCGAGGAAGATCCAGGCATACACGCTAAAGAACAGGATCTGGAAGATGCTGTTGAACGCGACCAGACCCGCGACGTACTGGCTGTTGCCACCTGCGATCTGGTTCCACACCAGTACCATGGCGATGCAGCGCGCGAGGCCGATAAGGATCAGGCCGGTCATGTATTCAGGTTGATCACGCAGGAAGATCACTGCCAGCGCAAACATTAGCACCGGGCCGATCACCCAGTTCTGGATCAGCGACAACGCGAGAATGCGTTTGTCCTTGAATACCTCGGGCAGCTCTTCATACCTGACCTTGGCCAGCGGTGGGTACATCATCACGATCAGGCCAATGGCAATCGGGATATTGGTCGAACCTATCGACAGACTGTTGAGCCAGACCGGCAGGCCTTCGAATAGGCTGCCCAGGCTGACCCCAATCGCCATGGCGAGAAAGATCCAGACCGTCAGGTAGCGATCCAGAAATGAAAGACGGCTTTTGCTCTTCATCATGCCTCCAATGTCAGAGCGTGCCGATCAAGGCCAGCTCGGCCTTGAGTTGCTCGGCATCCATCTGCTTGAGCGGTAAAGCCAGGAAGGCTTCGATGCGGGTTCTGATCTGCTCCAAGGTGGCATCAAAAGCGGCTTCGATCTCGTCTTCACTGCCCTGGTATTCCGACGGATCAGCCAGCCCCCAGTGAGCCTTGGTCGCGGGCCCGAAAAACACCGGGCAGGCTTCGCCGGCAGCCTTGTCGCAGACTGTGATCACGTAGTCAGGGGCTAGACCCTCATGAACATCGCTGGATTTGCTGGAGAGCCCTGCGGTCGAGATGCCGGCGTTTTCCAGCGTTTTCAGACTCAGTGGGTGCACGACACCTTTAGGTTGGCTGCCGGCGCTGTAGGCTTTCATGCCAGCCGGTGCCAAGTGATTGAACACAGCCTCGCAAAGAATGCTGCGGCAGCTGTTGGCGGTGCACAGGAATAAAATTTTCATAAGGCTATCTCGTAAAGGCCGAGCGCGACTCAGCAGCAGGCCGCAAGGCGCTGCGGGCGGTCGCCCATTACATCGAGGCGTTTGGCATCTGGGCTGAGCCAGTGCTGATTGGCATCCAAAGTGGTTTTCAGGATGGCGATCACCCAGTCCGGCAGACTGGGGTGCAAGCGGTAATAGACCCACTGACCTTGCCGGCGATCTTCCAGCAGTCCGCAGTTGCGCAGTTGCGCCAGGTGGCGGGACACCTTCGGCTGACTTTCATCGAGCGCGCAGGTCAGCTCACAGACACACAACTCATCCTCACGGGCGATGAGCAACATCAGGCGAACGCGGGTCTCGTCAGCCAGGCATTTGAATACGGTGGTCGGGGTCAGATGGTCAGCCATAAAGGTCTCAACGTTTGGTTTTCACCAGCACGAACATCTTGATGCGCTCGTGTATCTCGTGAAGGGTGTGGCGGAATGCGTCAGGCTTGGTGCTGGTCACTGGGTCTTCGAAGTTCCACACCAGTAACTCTCCTGCGCCGGGCAGGGCATGACACTCCAGCGACGATTTATCGCACAGTGTGATGACGTATTCGAAACGCTCGCCGGCAAACTCATCGATGGACTTGCTATGCAGCCCCTCGGTGCTCACGCCCAGATGCTCAAGTGCATCCAGGGTGCGAGGATCAACTTCGCCGGGCTCGGTGCCGGCGCTGAATGCCTCGAAACGTTCGGAATCAGTGTGTCGCAGCAGCGCTTCAGCCAGCTGCGAACGAGCAGCGTTAGCCACACAAACGAACAGCACGCGGGTCTTGTAAGCCATTGCCAAATCTCGAATCGAATATGGTTTAACGAATATACGTATTCACGAATATTCAGTAAAGCGGCAATGCTAATCCCAGAATGATTCACGCGCCGACCTTGCGCTTAGGTTCAGGTTTACTGGGGTTCAGCACCGCTAAGGCCGAAACCTGGGCTGGCTTTGCAGTGAAACATCTGGTTACTCGCATATCCATATCTTGTAACTTTTCTGTCATCAAAAGGGCCTTAGGCTTTATCGCACCTCAACCCAAACAGGAAACTTGCGATGAAAAAACTGACTCTGACCGCAATGCTGCTGACCAGCCTGTTCGCCAGCGCCACCTTCGCCAGCCAGTACGATAAGCCTGGCTTTGTCACCGAGATCGAAGATGGTCGCCTGTGGGTATTCCGTGAAGGCTCCAAGGAGCTGGAAGAGTTCAAGAAAACTGGGGAGCCTGCCAAGCAGTTCACTGACATCGGCACAGGCCCGGATGGCATGACCGTTAAATCTGCTGACGAGGCGACCCTGAAGGACTATCTGCAAGCCATTAAGAAGTAAGCCGCACAGGCACTGCTCTCTAAACGCAGAGAGAGCAGTGCCTGGCCTTGGTATGTGCTTTGAGGTCGCAAATGGCCGCTCACTACCGGTGCATCTAAGCCACATACTGGCCTAGCTGGAAGCAAGCAGTGGCCACCACCGTTAGATGAATGCAATTACGCATTTAACCGCCCCGCCGGTGGTTGGCACCTAGCTAGTCAGAGTTCAGCCAACGTCCGTTTGTTTCAACCGAAGGGCATTGAATACCACCGAGGCCGAGCTGACACTCATCGCCAAGGCTGCGATCAAAGGCGACAGAAGATGCCCAGTCAGTGGGTACAGCAGCCCAGCAGCTAGCGGGATTCCCATAGCGTTGTAGAGGAACGCAAAAGCAAGGTTCTGCCTCATGTTCTTCACAGTGGCAACTGACAGGGTGCGTGCTCGCAGGATGCCCATCAGGTCTCCCTTAACCAGCGTCACTTGGGCGCTGTTCATCGCCACGTCGGTGCCCGTACCCATGGCGATTCCGACGTCGGCCCTGGCCAGAGCCGGTGCATCGTTGATGCCGTCCCCAGCCATGGCCACTCGGCGACCGTCACCTTGCAGATCAGCAACTAACTTCTCCTTGTCCTGTGGCTTCACCTCACCATGCACTTCCTCGATTCCTAACTCCTTCGCTACGGCTCTTGCTGTGGTCAGGCCATCACCAGTAGCCATGATGACCTTTACGCCCTCGCTTTGAAGTTTAGAGACGGCCTGTAGCGAAGTTGGCTTAATCGGATCGGAAACGGCCAGGAGACCAGTCAGGCGAGCGTCAACTGCCAGATAGATGATGCTAATGCCTTCCAGGCGCAGTTGCTCGGCACGATCACGCAGCGAGGCAATATCGACGCCCGCCTCCTCCATCAGCGCTGTATTACCGAGCTGCAGTTGATGGCTATCGACTTGTCCGCGAACACCGATGCCCGAGCCAGACTCGAAGGTGTCCGGCTTCACCAAGGCAAGACCTTGGCCACGTGCGTGATCGACAATGGCATGAGCCAGTGGGTGCTCGCTGCCCTGGTCGAGGCTAGCAGCCAAGCGCAGTACCTCGATCGAGTCGAACGACCCGACTCCTTCTGCACTATGAAAAACCGGCCGGCCCTCGGTCAGGGTTCCAGTCTTGTCGACGATCAAGGTGTCGATCTTGCACAGGTTTTCGATGGCACTGGCATCACGGAATAACACGCCGCTGCTGGCGGCCTTACCAGTCGCGACCATGACCGACATTGGCGTCGCCAAACCCAAGGCGCAGGGGCAAGCAATGATCAATACGGCCACGGCATTGATCAGGCCGAAAACCCAGCCTGATTCCGGCCCGAATAGCCCCCAGCCGAAGAACGTCAGGATGGCGATCAGGATCACCCCAACGACAAAATACCCTGCCACCGCATCAGCCATGCGCTGCATCGGTGCCTTGGAACGCTGAGCTCTCGCCACCATCTGGACAATCTGCGACAGCATGGTTTCTGCACCGACCTTCTGTGCCTCCATCACCAGGCTCCCATGGGTGTTCATAGTGGCACCGATAAGGGCATCCCCTGCCCGTTTGGTCACGGGTAGTGGTTCTCCGGTAAGCATCGATTCGTCGACGGCGCTCTCCCCCTCTAGAACCTTACCGTCCACCGGGACTTTCTCCCCCGGCCGGACACGCAGGTGGTCGCCCTGATGGACATGAGTCAGCGGAATATCTTCTTCCTGGCCATCGGACTTGATGCGACGCGCAGTCTTTGGTGCCAACCTCAACAGTGATTTGATTGCGGCCGAAGTCTGCGAGCGGGCCTTGAGTTCGAGCATCTGGCCCAACAGCGTGAGCGAGATGATCACCGCGGCTGCTTCGAAATAGACGCCAATACGTCCGTCCTGGACAAAGGCCGCCGGGAACCACTGCGGAACCAAGGTGGCTGCCACACTGTAGAGGTAGGCAGCTGCAGTTCCTAATCCGATCAGCGTCCACATGTTCGGGCTGCGGTGCTGGATGGAGTCAATGCCGCGGGTGAAGAATACCCAGCCGCCCCATAGCGTCACTGGCGTCGCCAGAACCAACTCAACCCAGTTCTGGGCCGTGCCATGAAACAGTTGCAAGGAATGGCCAGCCATCGCCAGTACGGTCACGATGACGGTCAACGGTAGGGTCCACCAGAACCGCTGCGAGAAGTCCTTCAACTCCGGATTTTCCTCCTCTTCCAGCTCTGGGATGAGAGGCTCCAGCGTCATGCCGCAAATCGGACAGTTTCCGGGAGTCGGTTGACGAATCTCTGGATGCATCGGACAGGTGTATTCAGCACTTACGGGTGTCGATGTAGGTGCTGGAGTCACGTGCTGGTGATGCCCACCATGCGACTGATGGCTCATGTACTGATGAGGATCTGCTTGGAATTTCTCCAGGCACTTCGCACTGCAGAAACGATAGGCCTTCTCTTCAACGCTCTCGTGGTAAGGGCTATCAGGTTTGACCTCCATGCCACACACCGGGTCGCGTTGGCTCTCAGGGTGACCGTGTGAGTTATGTGCATGACCCTGGTCATGATGGCAGGAGGTTTTTTGCATGCGCTTTATTTCCTATCTTCGTCCTTGGAAACAGCGGTGCTGCTGGAGTGGGCATGCCCGCCGTGATTGTGGCCAAACAGATGCATCAACGGGCACAGCAGCAGGATAAGGTACGGCAGAGCCTGCGAAAGATGACCGTAGTGCTCACGCGCCACAGAGAAGATACCGATTATGGTCAGCATGATCAGCGCAATGCCGATCTTGCTCTTCCAGAAAGGCGGTTCAGTCGTGCTGGAATGATGAGTGTGGTCCATGACGATAGCCTCGATTCAATGGCTGTTGGATCAGCATAGGCCGCTCAAGTTAGGCGGGGTTGACGCCCATCAATAGAGTTCAACGTACGGTCACCTTACCGACCATTCCCGACTGATAATGCCCTGGGACATTGCAAGCGAACTCCAGATCAGTGGTCTCGGAGAAGGTCCAAATCAGCTCTTCGCGTGCACCAGGTCCTACCAGAACACTGTTGGGATCGTCGTGCTCCATGCCGACCATCTTCATGCCGCCCATGGCATGGTCCATATTGCTCATGACATGCGCTGCAGTCAGGGACAACGTGCCGTTCTGAAACATCGCGGCCATCTCTTTCTGATGCGCGGCATGGGAAGCGGCTTTGCCAAGGTTGAATTCGTGCAGCAGAGCCCCCTCGTTTTGCAGTACGAAGCGAACAGTCTCGCCCGCCTTGATTTCCATTACCTTGGGTTCAAAAAAGATGTCCCCCATCCGTACTTCGATGGTGCGGTCTACTGCCTGGCTGTCTCCCGGTTGCCCGATGCTGTCTTTGTTGTGTCCCGGGCTGGCCAGAGCGTTCGCAGTGCTGAGCAGCAAGACAACGGTGGTGACTATGGATACTGATATGAGCTTCATGGTGAGCACCTGTGGTAATGAGGAAGGAAACGCCCTGATGCTAAACAGGTGAAGCTGCCGGCACGCTGACGCGAAAAATACATCACAGTAAGGTTCGTTAGATTGGTGCTACCCAGAACCGTGGCTAACGGGTAGCACCGCTCCGCCGTCGATCTAACGCAGGGCGAATTCACCCACCATTCCCGCCTGATAATGTCCAGGTAGCGTGCAGGCAAAGCTCAAGTTCCCAGCCTTGGGGAAGGTCCACACGAACTCTTTGGTTGTGCCGGGCTCAACGAGAGTCGCGTTCGGATCGTCATGCTTGGCTTTGATGACTTCCGGATACCCAGGCGGGTTGGCATCACCAGTGCCATAACGCTCATGCCAGACAATACTTTCGGCCATGCCTGTCGGCGTCAACGTGCCGTCCTTGAACAAGACCGCCATCTTGCGCTGATGTTCCAGTTGGGACGCTGCCTGCCCGATGTTGAACTCGTGCATCAATGCACCTTCGTTCTTCAGAACGAAACGCACGGTTTCACCTGGCTTTACATCGATCGTCTTCTGGCTGTAGTTGATGTCTTCCATCTTCACGAAGACGGTACGAGTCGCCGGCGTCGCCTGGGCCTGCTGCCCAATGCCATTGCTACTGTCGCTGGTCTCGGCAAATGCCGGAAAAGTGGTGCTGATGAACAGTGTGCTGATCAGCAGCTTAAGAGGGATGCGTTTCATGGTGAGACCTCGCTAGGTAGGCTGGAAATCTCATGCTATTCCCCGCTTCCTGCCAGGCCGCTGACCCCAAAACTACAATTGCGTCAGCTGGAAAAAAGCACGGCGCCATTGAGGCGCCGCTAGGCCAAAGGAGCAATCACGGAAGGCCTGGAAGATGGGGGAAACTCTTACTTATGGCACTCTTTGTCGGCCATCATCAGCTTGTGCTCGCGAATCATTTGACCCAGCACGTCGTCTACTAACTTGTCGTGTTTTTCCATCCAGGCCAAATGATCTTCGGCAGACATACCTGGAGCAGGATGTTCATTGTGCAGCTGACTCATGAGGTCTTCGAGCATGTTCATGTGCTCCTTCATATGCACATGCCGCTCGCCGACTGGGGCCTTCTCTGCCTGGATCAGCACGGCTTCCGCTTTGTCGCGCATCTGCTGCATGCGCTCAAAGGTACGATCACTCCCCCCTTCGGCCCAGACCATAGAAGAAAGCAGCAGCGAACCAACCAGAAGTAAAGGTTTCAGCGAATTCATAGGGGCAGTCTCCATCAGGGAAAGTTGTGATCGGCACCTCTGCTTTGGGTCTTAACGAGGGCCGTGAGCACAACCCAGTGCTCATGCTTGCACCCTAGACAAAGCCCCCTGTCAGTGACCTGAGGCCAGGATTACATTTTCGTAAGCTTCTGGTTGGTGGTGCCGTTTGCCTGCAAACTCAGGCCACCCGACTTTTGGAATCTGCTCGCATGAAACTACTTGTAGCTGAAGATGAACCCAAAACCGGTGCGTACCTACAGCAAGGTCTTACCGAGGCCGGATTCAATGTCGACCGGGTCATGACAGGTACAGATGCCCTTCAGCACGCTCTGAGCGAGTCCTATGACCTTCTGATCCTGGATGTGATGATGCCTGGATTGGACGGGTGGGAAGTGCTGCGCATGGTGCGAGCGGCAGGAAAAGATGTCCCTGTGCTGTTCTTGACCGCACGCGATGGTGTGGAAGACCGCGTTAAAGGTCTGGAGCTTGGTGCGGACGACTACCTGATCAAGCCATTTGCTTTCTCAGAGCTTCTGGCCAGGGTCAGAACGCTGTTGCGCAGAGGCAATGGCTCTCCTACGCAGACCACTATGAGAATTGCTGATCTGGAAGTCGACCTGATGAAGCGGCGTGCGATCCGTGGCGGGAAAAGAATTGACCTGACGGCCAAGGAGTTTTCCCTCCTGGAATTGTTACTGCGCCGGCGCGGCGAGGTCCTCCCGAAATCCCTGATTGCCTCTCAGGTTTGGGATATGAACTTCGACAGCGACACCAACGTCATCGAGGTTGCTGTACGCCGGCTACGCGCAAAGATCGATGATGATTTCGATCTCAAGCTGATCCATACCGCCCGCGGCATGGGGTACATGATGGATGCGCCGGAGTGAATATGAAGCACCTTTCGCTGACAGCACGCATGAGTCTGATGTTCATGTCTGCGGTAATTGCAGTTCTGACGGTAGCAGGACTGAGTTTCAATATGCTCAGTCAGCACCACTTCAGAATGCTGGATCGGCAGGCCCTGGTTGAGAAGCTCGAATCAGCCAAGCATATCCTCAATAATGCCCGCGGCGGAGCAAGCCTTTCCGAAGAGTTACCGCAATTGCGAGCCTTGCTGGGAGCGCATCAGGACCTGGCGGCAACCATCCTTTCTAGCGACGGCGCGGTTCTCTTTTCCGATCCCAGAGCAGTCGAGATTCCTGAAAGCTTCAGGCGTGCTAACGAGCAGAGCATGTGGGAGTGGCAGAACGGACAGCACATGTACCGCGGTATGACGGCACAAATTTCGGTAGCCGACCAACCTGAACCACTTACAGCCCTGCTGATTCTCGACGTCACCAATCACACACACTTTTTCGACACGCTGCAGCGATGGTTCTGGGTTGGATTGATCATCAGTGCTCTGGTTAGTGCCGCGTTAGGCTGGGTGGTTGCTCGAAGCGGCCTCAAACCTCTGCGGCAAGTTACGCGTGTGGCCACCGCAATGTCCGCTCGGTCGTTGCAGGAACGAATCCCTCTAGAGCCGGTGCCGCTAGAACTTCAACAACTGGTTGCATCCTTCAACGCGATGTTGGCTCGACTTGAAGAGGCCTTCATTCGCCTATCCAATTTTTCGGCTGACATCGCTCACGAACTACGAACGCCCGTTAGCAACCTCATGACCCATACTGAGGTGATCTTGAGCCATAAGCGCGACATCACCGCTTACGAGGAGAACCTCTACTCCAACTTGGAAGAATTTAAGCGCATGTCACGAATGATTGATGACATGCTGTTCTTGGCCAAGGCTGATAATGGCTTAATCATCCCAGAGCAGGCCAGGATCGAACTGGCTGACGTAGTCTTCAAGCTGTTTGACTACTACCACCTTCTGGCCGAAGAGCGCGGAATTGAACTATCGCTCACAGGCACAGGCCAAGTGCTGGGGGATCGGCTGATGCTTGATCGTGCGCTATCCAACTTATTGTCCAATGCGCTGCGCTATACGCCGGTGGGACAGACAATTTCGGTACTAATCCGCCAAACAGCGCACTCCACTACCTTCACCCTCGAGAACCCTGGGGACACAATCAGTTCAGAGCACCTAGATAAGCTCTTCGACCGCTTTTACCGGGTCGACCCCGCTCGGCGGGAGGGAAGCCCGAGCAACGCCGGGCTCGGACTTGCCATCACCCGATCCATCATTGAGGCTCACAAAGGCCGCATCTGGTGCACCTCAGCCGCTGGCCTCACGGGCTTTCACCTCGAATTGCCCCATTCCAGATGATGCCGATCTGGCGGTAAGTAGGCTACAGCTAAACCGCTAGCCCAACTTGACAGGGTGGGTGCAACTCGACTGAGCGCAGATTGCATTCGCCATCCAGACAGGCAACGAGCGGTGAGCTGACACCAGAGCACCCCATTCGCTCTCGGGTAGTAGTTTATGAAGTTTGAAAACGGCATACCCCACGCTTGCCTCGCCAACCCAATCCAATGCTCGAATGGCTTCCCCCGCTCCAGTAGCGCCTAGAGCCATCAACCATCGAGGCGCATACCGAATCGACACGGTGGTCTTGCCAACCTGAAGCTCCCTAGAGCGTCCGTCGGTTAGAAAGACATAGCGAACTGGAACCTGTGTGCTCAGCCCTAATTTATTCGCGGCACGAGCCCCGTGGTCGACCAGCACTTCACCCAGCGCATTAGCCAGCGAGTGGACAACCTTCTCCGGTGCCGGCGGGCGCACGCCGAACCGAGTTTCGACTGCGGCAACATAAATGCCCCGAGCAACGCGAAACAGCTTTCCACCTTCGACCAGGCGAGAGAGTCCTCGCTGCACAGCATGGCGAGAACCATGATGCAGGAATCTGCTAGGTGTCAGAACCTCACCTTCTGGAAGCTGTTGAATGATGTCCAGGATTTTCTCGGGAAGAGCCTTCATTGTCCTGTCAAACCTCGTGAGTGGCCCTGCCAAGAACCACCAAAGGTGGCGACCATCTCATGCGGGACACATCATCGAACAATAGACCTGGTGCTTGGCTCCGTCCTGTGAGTACAGGCAATCTCTGTGCGAGTAGGTCTGGCCTGATGCCGTTTTGAAGTCGTAGCCCAAGACTCGTTCGTCCCGGTCATAGACCCTTATCAGCTCGGTCAGCTTCTCCATCGTCCAGTCATTGGATCCATTCAGCCTCGCAGGCAGTACAACCTGGACTGCCTCGACCAGCGTTCCCTCAGCGCGTCTTTCTAGCATGTGCTCCAGCTCTTCCTCGGTCGGAATCAGAAGCATCGTCCGCCAGGCGGTGGTCTTCTGGCGGCGATTGATCACCACGTAGAACCAAGGGCGATGTTCCTCGAGCTCAACGAAACGCCACATTTGAAAGTCATCTCCAAATAACGGCGGATACGCAATTTCAGCGCGCTTGTACGTGAGAAACATCAGTACATCCTCTTTTAAGCTATATATAGCATAGCCCCAAAGGCGCTAAAAAGGCTTCATCGTTCCTTTTGCGAGACAGCAAATGGAACTCAATGAAGCGCTTGGTCTGGTGATCAAGAATCTGAGAAATTTGAAGGAGCTGCCCCAGGAAGGGCTTGGGCCTAGCCAGAGTTACATCAGTGCGATCGAACGCGGAAAATGGAAGCCATCGATTGAAAAAGTTGAGCAAATTGCCGAGGTTGTGGGCATCCATCCTTTGACACTGCTGGTCCTGGCTTATCAAAAGCAGACGCCTGGACTGAAGCCAGATGAGCTTCTGAAAAAGATCCAACGAGAAATCACGAACCTGAAGGACAGCCTTTCACTTGAGTAGGCATGTACAGGTGAGATCGATGCAGGTAACTGTCGTTCATGCAAGTTATTGCGGCATCACCTTGCATCACGACCACTGGTGCGCAACACTGGGCGCATCGGAGTGACTGACCAGATGAGACCGAGCACTCTCCAGCGGCGAAAGCCGTAGTCGCGCAAGGCGGCTCGCAAGTGGTGTCTGGATCGCAATACTCAAAAAAAGGTGCCTATGGTGCCTTTTTTCGTTTCTGGCTACCGTTTGGTCGAAACTGGCTCCCCCGCATACACCTTTGAACACAGCAGACCAAACGCCATTCGGCCCGACAGCTGAGGCGCAGACATGCTCGGATCTTGCGGATAGGCGCTCTCAACCACTAGGTGCAGATCCTGTAGGCAGAGACTCCTGATCGGATAGATGCGCTTGTAAGCGCTTGGGATAGCGACGCTCCGAAGCCCCCAGCGAAATAACCTGTTCTCGCGCCTCGCCTGCCGCTACACTGGGCGCACAGCCCAAGAGCTTCCTCTCCCGGGCGCTGTACCGGTGATGAAACTTGGTTCGAGGCGGCCCCTGAGGCCGCCTTTATCATTTCTGCCCAGCCGAAAGCGGCCCTAGCCTGTAATCGAGGAACTGAAGACGGGCCCCATAGCCCCCAGCGGCAAGGTCTCCGACTGCTCTTCTATTCGCCCCGCCAGGATCACATCATCCTGTGTCGGGAAATGCCGCAAAAGGAACTTGGCATCTCGCCGCACCTTTTCAGGCAGGCTGCTATCTCGGGACAGTTCAACGAGAAAATCTCGAGTCTGCACCACAGCGCGAGAGCGCTCATTCGGCATTGTCATTCCCATCTCCATCAAAACCACGACTCCTCTGGCAGCATACGCCTGGATTCCTGGTAAGTGACCGATGCTGACGCAGTT
This sequence comes from Pseudomonas sp., assembly GCF_049653025.1. Lineage (GTDB taxonomy): Bacteria > Pseudomonadota > Gammaproteobacteria > Pseudomonadales > Pseudomonadaceae > Aquipseudomonas. Next base: position 120,267 of record NZ_JBASFM010000016.1, read on the forward strand.
GGACGCTGAGCCAAACACCCAAGACCTCTTGGCCGAGAGCAAGAGCAGCAACTTAGTCAAACCGGCAGTCCGTACTCAATAGCGAGCAACACCTTGCGTACAGCTTGGCCACCGACCTCGCTGCTCAGTAGGGAAACGGGTTGCACGTTTCCTAACGCAATATTGGGCGACGTGAGCCAGCGAGTCGCCGCAGCTTGATCTGACTCCAAGACGTTCAACAGCACGTCGACAAGGTTCGCCAGTCGACAAAACGCATCGCCCTCAGCTGGGGTCATGAGGGAAGCCTCTGGAGTAGTGCCGATCCAGCCTGCCACGACGCAGGACTCAATCCCCAGCTCCTCCGCCAAGCGAGTGGTTAGCTCGACTTGGAGTCCTGCCATGGTCGCCTGATGCAGGCTCTTTGGCTTTGGGGCAACCCAAGTCGTTCAATAAAACTTTTCATCATGGCAACCTCTGGTTGTGATGTTGGCACCAGTCCCGACACTGGTGTTGGTTAATTCATGGGCCGCCCTAGCGCTGCAGATGGAGGTTCATTTGTGCGCTGAAACTGCTCGCAGACCGCGGGTCTTATGCGAAGCAGCCTTATTTGAGCTGCTTCGCTTCACGCCCCTTGAATTCTGGCTTGATGGCCTCATTTGATCTTAAAGAGCCAGTACGTATCTGCGATCCAGATGCCCAAGGAGGGCAAGTGGAAAAACAAGAAAAGTCTAAGCCTGCCAACGGGCGGTACGATACCGATAATGAGACGAAGCGCATCGTCTGGATCCAATCAGCTGGTCATTGCGAACTCTGTGGCACGGACCTCACGTACGATTATCGTGCAGGAAAGCCCATGAAATGGGGCGAGGTAGCCCACATCCTTCCAGCCAGCCCGAAGGGGCCAAGGGGGCGAGATGATCATGATGAGGCTAAGGCCGAGTCGCTCACCAACGATACCGCTAACCTCATGCTGCTCTGCCCTGGCTGCCATGAAAAAATCGATCGCGATGCTGATGGCTACCCAGAAAGCGATCTGAGCGGCCTGCACCAGGCGTATTTGGAGCGAATCCGGCTGGCCGCAACCACGCCTGACGGCGGCAGAGCCATTCCGGTGATTGTGCAAAGTCAGCATTTCGCGACGATCAACGACATTCCTGTTCGTGATCTGTTGGGTGCAATGTCCGCAGAGGGACTAACTGCATTCGATCATGCCATCAAGATCATTTTTCCTGCCCCGAGTCATCGTGGCAGGGATGCCCACTACTGGCAGAGCATCCAGGACAGCGTTCAGCACGAGTTAGAGCAGCAGCTAAAGCGTCGTGGAGGAGTCTATGGAGATGCCCCTACCTTGGCCGTGGTGGGATTGGCAGACATCCCTGCGCTGATGATGCTGGGACAATCCTTGGGCGATCGATCCAAGCGCCTGCTCTTCTCGTTCAACCGCGAGCATCAGCTACGTTGGCCTAACCAGTCAGCTGAACCGCCGGAGTTTGTGTTTACCCCACCAGCGGATGGAGATGGTCCGCTTGCACTGGTGCTGTCTATTTCCGCTCAGGTCCCGCTTCGCGACGTCGAAGTGGCATTACCTGGCGCACGTATCGCAGAGTTAAGCATCCCAGAACCGAGTTACGCGATGGTTCAGAACCGTCGCGTGATTCACGCTTTTCGCGACGCCCTACAAATGCACTTGAGCCGACTTGAGGCCGCGACGGCAGACACAATTCATGTGTTTGCGGCCATTCCAGCTGCGTTGGCGATTGAGTTTGGTGCCTTGCTTACCACGCAACATCGGCATCCTTACCTGATTTTCGATCGAGACAAAGACAACCAAAACAGGTTCACGCCAACACTACAGTTGGGCCACCAGGCCCAGGAGGTCCGCTGATGTCCATGAGCAATGAGCAGAGCAAGCGCGGGAGCTGGGAACATTTTCTGCTCCGTGCAGCACGGGAGGTCTCACTGTCGGAAGCACAGTACGAGAAGATCAACGATCGATACTCCCAGCTGCAGAAAATCCTTAATGCATCCGACAATCCGCTACTGGCGGAGGCGCATATTTTTGTTCAGGGCTCCATGCGCCTGAAGACGACGATCAAACCCGTTTCTGGTGCTCCCGAAGATTTGGATACCATCGATGCGGACGCCATTATTTGGCTTCCCCATGCCCAGGGGGCTGGCGCTCAAGAAGTTCTGGATGCTATCGAAGAGCGATTCAGGATAGGCAGCCGCGTCCAAGAAGAAATCAAGCCGCTGCGTCGCGGCATCCGGATCGTCTATGCCGACGAAAACCCCGGATTCCATATCGATGTCACGCCAGCGCGTGCCATCAATGGGAACTCTCAAGGCAATGGCGAAGGTAAGCTGGAAGTGCCAGACCGGGAGACAGGATGGAAGGCGAGCAGCCCTATCCCCTACTCTAACTGGCTGCAGGTCGCTTCTACGCAGACGATCTCCTTCGAGGAGCATCTGGCTGTCGCGAAAAGTCAGCGTGCCTTTGATGCCGCCACTCAGGATCCGCTGCCTCAATATGAGGAGTACCTCGATCAAGACCCACTTAGGGCGACGATCAAGCTGCTGAAGCGGCATCGGGATGAGTGGGCCATTCGGACAAAGAATGAGAGCTTCCGACCTATTTCAGCAGTCATCACAACACTCGCCACTCATGCCTACCTGGACGTGGCGAAAGAGTCTCAGTCGAAACCGCTAAGGCCGCTGGACGCGATCCTCGAAATCGTCCGGAGGATGCCGGATCACGTCAAACACCGGGGGAACGAATGCTTGGTCTGCAACCCCGCCGACAGCGGTGAAAACTTCGCGGAGAAATGGAATAGACCGAGCGAGGGGCATCGCTACCGCCGGGCGTTCCAAGACTGGCACTCGAATGCCAGTGCATCCGTATCACTGGGGCTTGAGAGCTTCGAGTCCGCAGAGGCCTTTGCCAAGGCGGTCAAGGAAAACTTTGGCATGGGGCCTGCCTTCATTTCTGCAGTGAATGGCGAGATTCCGTCCAACTGGACGATGCCAGGTCGCCCGGACGGAACCACGCGAAACTCCACGTCGATGGGCGCACTGTTTGGCGGTGTCAGCGGAACAGCGAACTCACAAGAGGATGTGAAGCCAGTTGGGCGTCTTGGTTGATCAGATGGAGACACCTCTGCAGCGGGGCATAGCCGCGCTGCGAGGCGCTCTTGGCGAAGATGCCGCACTTGCACTGCTTCAGCCTGTGACCACACGGTCTGACGAAGCCGCAAGTTATTACTTTCCATTGCCCGTTGACTATACGGGCACGGAGCGGCGGCTACGTATCAGCTTTCCGAGGAATTTCCCCCGCGGCGGATTAAGGCTTACTGTCGAACCTTCGCCATGGCTTATATGGCCCCACGCCATGGAAGTCGGGCTCTGCCTGCATGGCTTCCAGGAGCGCCCAGTGATGGGCACCCCTGAATACGTGGTGTCGGATAGCCTGGCTCGGTTACGCAAGATCGTAAGCTTGTCCCAAATGGGGTCATGCGCGGCGGCCCGGGATGCCGAATTTCGGCGCGAAATCACATCCTACTGGTCGAGGCAGCAGGGACTGTCTCTACAGAACCTTATTCTTCTGGATCGCCCCCAAGCTGCCTCGCAGCTGTTTGCCCTAAGCGATCCTCGCCAAGCGTTGCCGTCCGGCCAGGAAACAGTCTGGCTCGCAACAGATCTGTCATCACTGAAAAGGCACTGCAAGCGCACGATTGGCCGATCCCCCAGGATGCGTGCTCCCGAGACCCCAGGCTTCTACGCAAAGCTTCAGAGTTATCCGGATCTGCGCATTCCGGCCCCTGAGTTACTGCTCACATGGCTCATTCCGCACCTTACTCCCGGCGACCGCACGCAGCTGTTGGCTTGGTTCAATGAGCGTGACTCGCTACCTAACCGCTGGATCGCTTTGGAGCTTCCGGGAGATACCGGTGCTCCGATCTACTGCCTTAACGTTCGCGCTTACGGCCCACAGTTGGATCGAGGATCAAAGTTTTACCTGCGTTCAGCGCGGCGCCGGCCAGCAGTCGCGGTAAGCCACCCCCCAGTTCTGATCCGAGCAACGACCCTGGATGTACTGGATCGGACAGAGATTTTGTCTCGTGACCTCAGCGGTGTGGCGCAGAACCTGGAAGCGGCTCGCGTAGTTTGTGTTGGGGTCGGCTCGTTGGGTAGTACGGTTGCCCTACAGTTGGCGCGCTCGGGTGTTGGGCATCTGACACTCATTGACCCGGATCACTTGGTGTCGGCGAATCTCGGCAGGCATGTGCTCGGGGCCGATGACCTAGGCCTGGCCAAGGCCGAAGCGCTGCAGGAGCGAATTCGCAAAGACCTGCCTACCACGGAGGTCGCTGCGTTCGCAGACTTCGCTGAAGTGGTGATGTACCAGAATTCCGAGGTATTTGATAAAGCGGATCTGGTCGTCGTTACCACGGCGGATTGGCAGTCAGAGGTGGCTCTGTGGAGCGCCAAGTCGAATGGCACATCCTGGGGTCTACTCCAGGCCTGGAGCGAACCTCATACGCAGGTGGGGCATGTGCTCCTTGCACCATCGGGTGCATTCGATGCTCGAGGCCTATTCACAGAAAACGGTGAATTTAGGCACAAGTTCACCGAGTGGCCGGAAGGTGGTGTCGTCGCCCTTCCTGCCTGCGGAGAGAGTTTCATCCCAGGAGGTTCTCTGGGAATGGTGAACATTGCTTCAATGGTCTCTCAGGCCGCATTACGAGCATTGAGCGGCGGCACCGGAACCCCGATCTGGGTGAGCAGCATCAATAGCCCTCACGACGTGGCGACGCTGGGAGGGCAGTATCTGGGTCCTGAACTACCTGCCGGCATGCAGCACGCTCAGGTGGAGCGCGATTGGCCGGAGCAATTGGAGACAGCTCGATGACGGCCATCGCCTGGCAATGGAGCTGGCCCGGGGTGGACACTCATCTGTTGGTATCGCAGGACGTTGCGAGCCTGTTGGAGCGCTATCGGCAGAGGCACTTCGATGTGGAGCGTGGGGGACAGCTATTCGTCGACCCCGCAAGCGCTGCCGGACTGGTACTTGCCTTGGCGACTCCCCCCCATCGAGATGACCGGGCTGGAAGAACTTGGCTGGAGTTGAATGCTCACCGCTGCCGAGACGAAATTGAACGAGCCAATGCTGCCGGGCTCCGACTGGTGGGGTACTGGCATACTCACCCGCAAAGCATTCCTATGATCTCCCCCACTGATGTCGGGAGTTTTTCCAGGTTTGCAGCGCGCTACACACAAGATCTGCCGCGGCCGCTGGCAATTATCGTGGGCAACTCCAGCAGCCCTGAAGGCATAAAGGCTTGGTCCTTCAGGGAGGGGCGTTATGTTGAAGCTGCATGGGGTAGCTGGCCAGGTTAGCGATTAAACCCGTCTGCCAGCATTAGCGCGAAAAGCTCCGCCTGAAATCGTGCATCGTCCAACGCATTATGGTTGGGTGAGCTTTGGGGTTTGAGCCGAGCGGTCATTTGGGAGGATTTGGTTTCCTTCCAGCGGCAGCCGGTAGCCCCCATGTAATACGCCTTCATATCAATTGCGGTGAACCCAAAGGGGTTTGCCCCAGCATACTTGTGGAAGTAGTAATTGATGAAGGACCAGTCAAATGGAGTATTAAGCCCGACGAAAACGACTTTCTGATCTGCCGGGCATACCTGGGTCAGCCATTGCTCCAGCTTGAGCATCGCGACCTGCGGAGCAAGCCCCTCGCTTTCTAGCCTTGTTAGATCAAGGCCAGTTACGGCCACTGCTTCCGGATCGTGCTGTATACCGTCAGGCTGAAGCTCAAGATAAATAGAGCTGGCAGGCTCACTCACGAGGCAGGCCCCAATGGAAAGCAAGCTATAGATGCCCGGCACCGGCCCGGAAGTTTCTACGTCGACTGAAACATAAAGCTCATCGCTCACCATTTTACCCCTTTATTTAGTCCGCTCCATTCGGACAGTATGCGGTGAGTTGTATAAGCCGAACACCCACCCCCATGGAGACGTCAGCGTCATGGACAACGCTCGTGATCGTATTACACAGGAAATTGTTGAGGCCGAGGACCTTAAACTGCTGGAGGCAGTGGATACCTATGGCTACCAATGCCCTGGTTGCAAAACTCAGGCCTTCCCGCGCGCCTACCGCCCGGAGAACTTGGTTCGGGCTCACTTTCAACTTCGCGACCCTCACGTCTCAGGTTGTGAGGTGGAGGGCGAAACTAAGGTTATAGCGCAGGGCAAGCGCGGCAGTGTTCAGCAGGAATTAGAGACCTCGCCAGGTTTATCACCCGCCCGGCTGCAGCTGGTTGAAGACCGTACCATCGTCGATCCTGCGCTACCTCACACCGAGTGTCAGACACAGAGCGTCAGACGGTTGGATGGAGCTACTGGCCTGGTGCGCCGAGAGGGACGACGCGCTGCGAACAGTATTCGTCCTATCTGCCGTGCTTTTTTGCGTTTCCCCTTCGATAGGCATCTTTCTTTAGCTATCCCGGGTATTGCCCCAACGACCTATCAAACCGCCTTCAAGAAACTTCGGGCGAAAGGGTTGGAGCCCTGTCCGAATGCACGCATTTTCTATGGAGAACTGGCCTGGACGCCAGCCGCTGAATCGCCCGAACACTTAACCATTTCACTCAACGCGGGCGAATGGGAGGAGAAAAAACTAACGCCTTACCAGGTGGTCGTCCTCTGGAGCGAGTGGTCAGCAGCTGCCCGCGGGCGGCTGAAAAACGAGCTGGAAATAGCCCGTCAAGAGAACATGAAAGCCAAAAAAGATAAGCAGGCATCCCGCAGTCACCTCTTCTTTGTGGGTGCCCAGGATGCCAAGAACCCTGCAATTTTCCATGTGCTGGACCATCGACTCATTTGCACCGCACATGACGAACTGGTGTTCCCAGTGCGCAGCTAGGTGCGGATCGGGGCCGCGGAAGGCGGTCTTATGGCAGTCCCTCGGGCCAGTTTGAGATGTGTTGTAGCGCACTCAGCTGCCCAGGGAACACCCCTGTGCTCTCGACATAGCGCAAGGCCGATTGCCCATCGCTCCAGCCTACGTACTGCATCAGCGCTTTGAGATCCCAGCCGCTGCGGGTGGCCCAGGTGGCAAACCCGCGGCGCAGCGAGTGGCTACTGTACAGCTCCGAAGGCAGCCCTGCCGCCTGCAGTACGGCGCGCATGAGTGGGGCAACGCTATTTGGGTGCAAGCCCTGCTCACCTAAGTGCCCCCAGCGATCAATTCCACGGAATACCGGCCCTCGAGCTATGCCCGCCACGCTGATCCAGTCGACGTAGGCTTGTACTGGGCACAGCCTGGCCAGCGCCGGGGCGTTGAAGGTCTGGCCTTGGTTGTCGCGATCACCTTTGCTCCAGGGCAGGAACAGTTGCATGCCCTCCCCGGTCCGCACCTGGATGTGTTCGACGTGCAGGCGGCACAGCTCATCGCTGCGAAACGCCCGCCAGAAGCCAATCAGCATCAACGCACGATCGCGGCAACAGCGTAGCAACCGCGGCCAGTCGTCCTCCGCTCGTGCTCTCCCCTCAGCCTGCTCCAGCCACAGCACGCATTGCTCGAGTTGGCGTAATTGCAGTGGTTCAGCCTGCTTCTCTTGACGCGGATGCAGCGTACGAATGCCCTTGAGAATCTGACGAACCAATGGGGTCTTGGTCGGATCGGGGAAGCCTTGGCTGACGTGCCACTGCGCCAGTGCCGCCAGGCGCAGCTTGAGGGTGTTACTGGACAGCGTGGCGGCGTGATCGACCAGGTAGCGCACGATGGCATCGCTGGTCGCCGGCAGAAAGCCGCCCCAGGTGACTTCGAAGTGTTCGAGCGCCTGCTGGTAGCTGCGCCGGGTGTTGGCTCGCGTTCCGGCCTGCAGGTACCGCTCGATCGCCTGGCTCATCGCCGCATTCCCCTTGGTGTACCGGTGAGCGGCTGTCGAACGACAAAAAAGCCGACTCACATTGGATAATTCATGATTACCCAATTCTAGATTATTGGCAGAAAAGAAGGGAAATTCTTGATAAAGTGCTATGTATCTACATGGTATGTACCACAGAACGAAATCGTTAGGAGTCCTCGTTATGGCCCGTGGTGGAATCAACAAAGCTGTCGTGAAGAAAGCGCGGAATGACCTCCTCGCCCGCGGCGTCCACCCCAGTATTGATGCGGTGCGTATCGAGCTGGGCAACACGGGCTCCAAGAGCACTATCCACCGGTACCTGAAGGAGCTGGAGGCCGAGAGCGAGCCGGCCTTGCCGGGAGATGCGTTGAGCGGACCGCTGACGAACCTAGTCGGCCATCTGCTGGATCAATTGAGGCAAGAAGCGCAACAGTCCGTGGCCCAGGCCCACGAAGCGTTGCTGCGCGAGCGCACGGCAGTACAGCAGCAATCGGCCGTACTCGAGCCTCGGATGCGAAACCTCGAATCACAGTGCTCGGGCCTGGCTCTACAGCTGCAAGCGGCCCAGGAGTTGGTTCTCCAGGAGCAGCAACAGCGGCAAACGGTCGAAATCGACAACGCTCGAATGGTTCAATCCCTGCGGGATCTGGAGGTACGCGTCAAGGAGCGCGATGAGCGCATTCAATCGCTTGAAGACATGCATCAGCACGCTCGTGACGGCATGGAGCATTACCGCCAGGCCAGCAAGGAACAGCGAGAACAAGAGCAGCGCCGTCATGAAACCCAGGCCAGCCAGCTTCAGGCCGAGATACGCCAACTGCAACAAACGCTGATGATTAAGCATGACGAGCTGACACAGCTGAACCGTGACAACGCACGACTACTCACCGAGGCGCGACAACAGCAGAAAGATCAGCGTGCGCTGGAGCAGCTTCTCGCGCAGAGGAGTCAGGCGCTGGAAAACGCTCAGAGCACACTGGCTAGCATGGGGCGTACGAATGAAACACTCGAACAGCAACGCCAGGCCCTACAGGGAGAAGTGACTCGGTTGGATGAAGCCTGCACAGCGCAAACACAGCAAGTACAGGACCTGCAAGAACGGCTAGCCGAAATTACTGACCAATTAAATTTTCTTGCGAAGGTATCGCCGTCAGAAAATGGATTAGCGCCTGAAACGAGCGAGTGAAGGCTACTGCCTAGGTGTCTACCCGCAATAGGAGTATCAATGCCAACAAAAGACGAACTGCGAGCGATCCTCGCACGCAAGGCAGAGGAATATGAAGGCACCGGCGGTGAGGTTGTTCTCTATGCCGCGCAAATCGAGTCCAACAAAAAGCCTTGGAAGAAGAAACCGAGCCTGCTCGATGAAGCTTTCCAGCATGAGCTTGAAAAGTCGGAGAAGGAATCGCGCGACAAGATAGCGAACAAGACCTGAAATTCTACCACTGCTAGCCTCCAAGAGAATGGCCGTCAAATGTCCCATCTCGAACATATCGATCTTGTTGCAGTTGGAGGTGTCTATCCAGAAGCGGGAACCTCCCCTTGGGAACATATCCAAGCATCCTTCGAAGAGCTTGATAGCCCGCTCTGTCGACAGAGGGAAATGCCGCAGCCAGATGAATATCTCTCGGCAGAACTACGCCACTCCGTCCATCCTCAAACATCTTTGTAATTAAAGAGTATCTCGAAAGAGGAAGGGCATCGAGCAGTATTGCGGCCAGTACGAAGCTTCCGATTCGACTAGAAGGATCAGCAGTAGATGGGCCGATTGAGAAGCTGTGTTCTAGAGAAGCAGGTGCGGCGAATCGAATACCTTTCTCTGTATAAAAGTGAATTCGCGCTGCTCCTCCCCGACCATTACGATAGGGGGCTTGAAGAAAAATTCCAAATAACTTATTAAATAGTTCCTGCTGAATGGTGCGTTCGCCGCCAACATAGTTGATCATGGAACCCTCAACTCTAGAAGCAGTAGCGGACCAGAATCCTCCTCCTCTCCACCCTACACCAGTATCTCCCCGTGGGACAGAATTACAAATATTAGTAAAAGCTTCCCACGCCTTCGAATACCTTGACGCATCACTCAACGATTCTAGATGCTTTCCGTGCATCAGACAAATTGAGGAGTGTGCATAACACCAGCTCTTTCTCCATATCGGCAATTGACCATTCGCCACATCGGCCCTGAGGCATTCTGGACAGAAGAAACGACGGTACCTCCAATCAACTACATCGTTTCTGTTGAACGAAAAAAATTGTTCCAAATTCTCATAAAGCGAAATGCTCATATTTCGAGCAAAGCGTTTACTGGCCTCTAAATAATCAACATCTGGATCAATAGATTTAAATTCCAGCCCCTCCCACCAACTAGTAGGTTTCTCAGAAAGCCCAATGCGCTTGAAATTCTGAACATGGCGGTTGACGCTACAGCGAAATAGCCACGAAGAAAGGGTTTCGTCTACACCCGCAGCAGGCAGGCCAAAAAATAGCATGCCCATGCCTAGTACCCCCACGGGTTCATGTTCGCTCGCTGCAACATATCTATGTTCACCTGCTCGACTCCTAGCTTTATCGCGTAGCAGGCAGCACTTCTGATTATTTCAAGCGTTTTATCCATTCGACCATTTGTGATGGATAATATGGCTTTTACCATCGCCTCGGAGTACAGGTGAGATGGTTGTTTTAATGGCAGTGACTCTTCGATCTCGAACAAAAAGGCCCTGAATCCCTCGTCCTCAGTCCAATCTTTGAGGATTACTTCATGAAAACGCCTTTTAAACTCATCGTTTGATCGCAACGCATTCCGCGCGCTTACCGTGCCAAAGCAGAACAATTTCAAACCATATTCTGAGCCAAGCAGTTTTTTTAAAATGGACATATTAACTCTCTGCTCTTGCTTGGAGCGAAGCAGCGCATCGTGAAATTCGTCTATTACCACACCCCATATCTTTCTTAGTCGAATCACCTCTCGAATCTCGTTTGGGAATTCTGATCCACTTTTAGAGCCGCTCCTAGGCATTAGGGGGATGCCTAAAGCTTGGGCAAATTCAGCTCTGAGATTCTTCTTTACATGTAGTTCCGGGGACTCGGCCATGGAAATGAACATGAGTCCCTCGCTACCGTTAACGCGCTGAGGTATTCTGGAGATTATGGCGGTCTTTCCAGAGCCACCAGGTCCAACTACAAGGAGCGCAGGCGCGCTAAGCCGATCAGGTACGGCATGGATGTTGTTCATAATTCGAAAAACAGCTTCGCTTGAATTATTATCAATCCAAAGCTCTTGCTGCACGGCACTGATCCGAGTGCTGATATCAGCATGTATGAATTTCTGTACATCGGGCCTAACATGATCGCTATTCATTTCCGTCCTCACGTGAGAAGCGTTTAGGAGCAACTGAATAGTCTGGTTTATCTGGGGGCTGTCTAGGTGACAGGTAGTCGATAATAGGCCGCGGATATGCCTGTTGATACTCTTTTTCGGCAGCCTGCTGGCGCCTAGCCTTTCGTGTTAGAGAGGCACTCTGCTTCTCAATCTTTTGTTTTTCTCTATAAGCTGAGCGCCCAACATCATCATCAATTGCCCCGACCCGGACAGGAAGCCTGAAGAACTTGCTTGCGCGGTACTCCTCTAAGCTTTGAACTTGCAAAGTTAAATCAGAAAGGCGAATAGAACTAAATCTACCGTTCAACTTTACCCATATCTCATTTAAATTAAACGGATCAAATTTAATAATAGCATTGGCGGTGCCAACATGTGCCGTCAAGACTGGATCCCAATAGATGTTGCCATGAAGACAGATTCCGTACGGATTGATCATTCGAGTTTCTTCAGGCATAAAGTAAAGCCTAAGTTGTTCGGGGTCAGAAATTCTCGGCGGATACGGAACGCCTCCATTCGGAGCAAAATACTCCGTCCATGCTTGTCGAGGACTAGTGCCAAGTTCGCTATGAATAGTTGAGTGATATACCGTAACTTCTTGTGCGAACCACCGCGCAAAGTCAGAAAAGGTCATAGTGGCGGCTCTATCGCTATCAAGCTTTCCGCGCGCCACCGTATTAGACATCGTTGTCCCTTTCAACAAATGGACCTTCGTTGTCATAAAGGTTCCGATCAGTGACTCAACATGCCCACCGTAATGCTTCTTCCCAATAGGTCGGTACTCTGGGTGAATATCAAAAGCAGCGCACCCCGCCTTGAATTTCGGGCTTGTAAACTCCGCAGCATTATCCATGTGCAGAACTTCGGGCTTTCCATAATACGGGTAATCCTCCAGTGTTAAACCGACTTTGGTTACAAAAGTAGACTTAGGCAGGACACTATGGGTCAACGCACAAGCTACTGAAGTCGCTGATGGCACGTGAAGACTAAGGTAGTATCCGAGAATAACTCTTGTCTTAACATCAATTAATACTGTCCACCATGGGCGGCCAATTACGTTAATTCGATCATCGGCAAGCAATATTATGTCGACTAGGGTGTGATCCATCTGCACCCATTGCAAGGGTCTATCGAGATTAATTTTACCGGGGCGCGCGGAGTATTTTTGTGACGCCACGTCGCTGCCATGCTTTGTTCGCACGCGCTTCTTTTCTGGCATTATGGTCTTCACTCGCCGCAAAACTGTATCCTTGCAGGGTGAGGGAATACCTTGTTCACGGCAGACAACATCGACCTCTACCCAAACTTTGCTGTAGCTAGCCCCTGTTGAGTTATAAATCTTCTTAGTTGCTTCATCAATGATGGTTTCAACCGCCTCGCTTAGGCGTGTGACTCCCTCCTTCATGCCTCTTTTACCAAGCACAATCGAGATAGGGCCTAGTTCTTCATTGAATTTCCGATTTAACTTGTAAAAAAAGCTTTTTGAAATATTTAGTATGGAACATGCCTCAGCGATCGGTAGTTTGCCTGCTCGCCAGGTCTTGATGATATTGAACCGATCTGCCGCAAGGGATAGTTGCTCGGTAGTACAGTTTATCAAACTCGCCTCAATTGAAGACTCCGCCTGTAAAATCTCAACCTCATCAATTTTTTCAATATCACGCCTCGCCACCATTAAGACTTCTTTAGTGGCGCATATCTTGACTCTAATATTCTGGTGACTGAATTCTTGTTGGACTCTGGCGAGTTTACCCCTCGCCACAACAAGCTCTCCGCGGCTCAGTTTATCTACCACAACCTATTCTCACTCTTTTGACACGCAAGCAGGCTTAACCGGTGCAAAGGTTATAGATATGAAGTCTAGGAAATGTGCAAGGAAGGCATAGATAGCGTAAATTCCAGCCTGCCAATCTGAAGTGTCAGGCTGAAACTCATCAAGAATTTAGGGAATAGCTGAAAAGTAGACTACAGGCGGGATTCTGCCAATTTTTGTCTACTTTTCATTCTGGCGGTGGTTTATGTCACTGTTTTACTTCAGTTTTTGACAGTGTACTTTTTGATCAGGCGTATCACGGTGTCTATCCAGCAGATGGAACCGTGGCAACGAAATATGCCAGCGGATCGCTGCCAGGCGAATCATCAGCACTGTCAGCATGGCGATGCCGGTATCCAGCCAGTGCGGCGTATCAAAACCGCGTAAGCCGATAAATACCAGCGCACCTGCAATGCAGGCCGTGGCGTAGATTTCCTTCTGGAAGATCAGCGGGATCTCGTTGCAGATAACATCGCGCATCACGCCACCGGCGACCCCGGTCATTACGCCCATGATCACTGCCGTGCTGTGCGGCACGTTGTGCTGCATGGCGACCTCCGTGCCGATCACGGTAAAGACGGCCAGGCCGAAGGCGTCGGCAAGCAGCAGGCCTTTCTCATGAATCGGCTGGGTCAAGCGTACCCACAGCACTGTCCCGACTGCGGCCAGCGAGGCGATGACGATGTAGCTGTCGTTACGAATCCAGCTGACCGGATGGTTGTCCAGAATCACATCGCGCAAGGTGCCGCCGCCCAGCGCCGTGATGACCGCAATCACCAGTACGCCGAACAGGTCCATGGACTTTCGTCCGGCCATCAAGGCGCCGGTAATGGCGAAAACTGCGACGCCAAACAGGTCGGCCAGGTAGAACAGTTGAGCCATGCTGACCTCAGGGCGCGACGGGCGTGCGCATGGTGACAAACTCTTCGGCAGCAGTCGGGTGCACGCCAATGGTTTCGTCGAATAGCTGCTTGGTTGCGCCGGCTTTCAGTGCAACCGCCAGGCCCTGAATGATTTCGCCGGCTTCCGGGCCCACCATGTGGCAGCCCAGTACACGGTCGGTTGCCGTATCCACCACCAGTTTCATCAGGGTGCGTTCCTGGCATTCGGTGAGTGTCAATTTCATCGGGCGGAAACGGCTTTCATAGACGCTGACGTCATACCCCTCCTCCCTTGCCTGCTCCTCGCTGAGCCCGACCGTGCCGATGTTTGGCAGGCTGAACACGGCGGTGGGAATCATCCGGTAATCGACTTTGCGGTATAGCTCCGGCTTGAACAGCCGCCGCGCTACCGCCATGCCTTCGGCCAGCGCGACGGGCGTGAGCTGTACGCGACCGATCACATCGCCGATGGCCAGAATCGAGGGTGCGGTGGTCTGGTATTGCTCGTCGACCTGGATAAAACCACGCGCGTCGAGTTCGACGGAGGTGTTCTCCAGACCCAGGTTATCCAGCATGGGCCGGCGCCCGGTGGCGTAGAAAATACAGTCCGCTTCAAGCACACGACCGTCTTTGAGCCTGGCCTGCAGGCTGCCGTCGGCTTGATTGTCGATGCGTTCGATATCGCTGTTGAACTGCAGATCCATGCCGCGCTTGCTCAGTTCTTCCTGCAGGTGCTTGCGCACCGCATGGTCGAAGCCGCGCAGGAAAAGCTCGCCACGATAGAGCAACGAGGTCTGAGCCCCTAAACCGTGGAAGATCGAGGCGAACTCCACGGCGATATAGCCGCCGCCAACCACCAGCACACGCTTGGGCAGCTGCTTGAGAAAGAAGGCTTCATTCGAGCCAATGGCGTGCTCATGCCCCGGAATTTCGGGGATTTGTGGCCAGCCACCGGTGGCGATCAGAATGTGTTTGGCGCTGTAGCGTTGGCCGGCGAGTTCGACACTGTGGTCGTCAATAATGTGCGCGTGCCCTTCCAGCAAGGTCACGCCACTGCCTACCAGCAGGTTGCGATAGATGCCGTTGAGGCGTTCGATTTCGCGGTTTTTGTTGGCGATCAGGCTTGTCCAATCGAAGGATGCATCGCCCAGTGACCAGCCAAACCCCTGCGCCTGCTCGAAGTCTTCGGCGAAGTGTGCACCGTAGACCAGTAGCTTCTTCGGCACGCAGCCAACATTGACGCAGGTGCCGCCCAGGTAGCGGCTTTCGGCAACCGCCACGCGTGCGCCATAGCCCGCAGCAAAGCGCGCCGCGCGTACACCGCCGGAACCGGCACCGATCACAAACAGGTCGAAGTCGTAGGTCATTTTCAGCCTCCAGAACAGGCGGCCAGCATAACCTAAACGCAGCCTAACGCTGCGCGGCGGCTAAACTTGAACACAGGCAGAGGAGAACCGACATGCGCCCTACCCTTACCCACCTGGCCCTGCATGTACCGGATCTGGATGCGTGTGTGGCGTTTTACCAGCGTTTTTGCGCCATGCGAGTTATCCACGAGCGCGCGGGTAAAGGCTCGCGGATTGTTTGGATGGCTGAAGCGGGAAAAGAGCACAGCTTTATCTTCGTGATCATGCCAGGTGGGCAAAACCGCCAGCTGACCGCCGATGACTACAGCCACTTCGGTTTTGCCCTGAGCAGTCGCGACCAGGTCGATGCCGTGGCGGCGCAGGCCAGAACGGCCGGCTGCCTGATCTGGGAGCCCCGGGATGAACCCTATCCGGTTGGCTATTATTGCGGCCTGCGCGACCCGGCCGGCAACTATGTGGAGTTCAGTTACGGCCAACCGCTTGGTCCGGGCAGCGAGGCGCTGCCATTGCCCTGAATGCACACAGCCACCCGAAGGTGGCTGCGTGGGCAACGCTGGCGAGCAGGACTCAGTAAGCCTTGCCGGTCTTGTAGAGGTTCTCGAAGCAGAAGTTGGTGGCCTCGATATAGCCTTCAGCGCCACCGCAATCGAAGCGCTTGCCTTTGAATTTGTAAGCCATCACGCAGCCATTCTGCGCCTGCTTCATCAGCGCGTCGGTGATCTGGATTTCGCCGCCTTTGCCGGGTTCGGTTTGCTCGATCAGCTCGAAAATGTCCGGGGTAAGGATATAGCGGCCGATGATCGCCAGGTTCGACGGCGCGTCTTCCGGCTTGGGTTTCTCGACCATGCTGTGCACGCGATAGATGTCATCGCGGATCATCTCACCGGCGATCACGCCATATTTATGAGTTTCTTCGGGTGGCACTTCCTGAATCGCCACGATCGAGCAGCGGAACTGGTTGTACAGCTTGACCATCTGCGTCAGCACGGCGTCGCCTTCCAGATTCAGGCACAGGTCGTCCGCCAGAACCACGGCGAACGGCTCGTCACCAATCAGCGGGCGACCGCAGAGAATCGCGTGGCCCAGGCCTTTCATTTCCACCTGACGGGTGTACGAGAAACTGCATTCGTCGATCAGACGGCGGATACCGACCAGGTATTTTTCCTTGTCGGTGTCGCGAATCTGGTGCTCAAGCTCGTAGCTGATATCGAAGTGGTCTTCCAGCGCGCGCTTGCCGCGGCCGGTGATCATGGCAATTTCCGTCAACCCAGCTTCCAGGGCCTCTTCAACGCCGTATTGAATCAGCGGCTTGTTCACAATCGGCAGCATTTCCTTGGGCATGGCCTTGGTAGCTGGCAGAAAGCGGGTGCCGTAACCGGCTGCAGGGAACAAGCATTTCTTGATCATGGGAAACCTTGGGAAGATGGGGTGAAAATCGCGTGCGCAGTTTATCAGGCTGCACTGGCCTTACAATGCCCCTGCGCAGGCCGGCCAATGCCTCGGTAAAGAAAACCCAGCTCGGCCAACTGTGCGGCATCGTAGATATTGCGTCCGTCAAACAGCACAGGCATGCGCATCAAACCGCGAATACGGACAAAATCGGGCTGACGGAACTGCTTCCACTCGGTAACCAGCACCAGTGCATCCGCACCTTCGACAACGCTGTACGGCGATGTACTCAAGCGCAGCTGGCCGCTACCCACAGCCTGGCTATAGCGCTCTGCCAGAGCTGCTGTGGCAACCGGGTCGCACGCCTGAACGGTGACACCGACTGCCAACAAGGCATCCAGTAGAACCAGGCTCGGCGCTTCACGCAGATCATCGGTGCCAGGCTTAAACGCCAAGCCCCAAAGCGCCACCACCCGCCCTTGCCAATAACCGGAAAAATGCTCACGCAGTGACTGAAACAATAACGTCTTCTGTAGCGCGTTACGGGCTTCGACTGCGCGCAGGATGCCAGGTTCAATGCCTTCCTGCTCTGCGCAGCGAATCAGGGCCCGCACATCCTTAGGGAAGCACGAACCGCCATAGCCACAGCCGGCGTAGATAAAGTGCGTGCCAATGCGCTTGTCACTGCCGATGCCACGGCGCACCTCCTCGATATCGACCTCCAGGCGTGCGCACAGGCTGGCCATTTCATTGATAAAGGAGATTTTAGTGGCCAAAAAGGCATTGGCGGCGTACTTGCTGAACTCCGCCGCGCGCAGGCTCATGCACAGCAAGCGCTCATGATTACGCAGAAATGGCGCGTACAGGCGGCGCAGCGTTTCGCTCGCGGCGGCATCGTCACAGCCGACGATCACCCGGTCCGGGCGCATGAAATCGTCGATGGCCGAACCTTCCTTGAGAAACTCGGGATTGCTCGCCAGCGTCACCTTGAAGCGCTTGCCACGGGTGTTCAGGCGCGTATTGATACGCTGCGCGACACGTTCTGCCGTCCCCACCGGTACGGTTGATTTGTTCACCACAATGCAGGCGTGTTCAAGCCGCTCGCCCAGCTCATCGGCGACCGCTAGCACGTGCGACAGATCAGCCGAGCCATCCTCCCCGCTTGGCGTACCCACGGCGATAAATACGATCTCGGCTTGGCTGATGCCGGCGCTCAACTGCTGGCTAAAACTCAGCTGACCGCTGCTCAAGTGGGTTTGCAGCATGGCCTCAAGGCCCGGCTCGTAAATTGGCGACTGCCCGCGCGTCAGTCGGGCTAAACGCGCGGTATCACGCTCGACGCAGATAACGCGGTTACCCATTTCGGCAAAACATGCCGCCGCTACCAGCCCTACATAGCCTGCTCCGATCACGCAAATCCGCATCGCTGCCTACTCCTTTATGAGTTGCAGCGATTGCAGCTAAAGCAAGTGGCAGGCGTATGACATGGACAAGACACTCAGGTGACAATGAGTGGCGTATCCCTAAACGTATCCCTAAAACACAGCAGTAACTGGACGATTGCCAAATCACGGGCACAAAAAAACCGGCTACGAAGGCCGGTTTCAGTGAGTTTCAGGTTCATTTGGGAACATCTGAAATCATGTACATGGTGCCGAAGCCGGGGTCGAACATCAGCCTGAGGATACCGTATTTACTGGTATCTACCAATCTGCTCAACAAGGCGTATCCCTAAACGTATCCCTAAACCCCAATCCACCCTAAATACAGAGCCGTGACGCGCCAAGTTTGCCAACGGCAGGCAGAGGCTAAGTTTTTTATTTCGCGGCCGTGTGTAAACGACTGGGCGTTCGGTGGCGAAGGTCTAAGGCTGTAGGGATTAGACCACCCCCTCCCCTATGACGCTGAAACCCAACGAATACGGGGCCTGTCCATATTTTGCTCAGACCATCACGCTCGCCGTGTCCACCTTGCCACCTTTATTTGAGATGGTCGAAGTGAGTGAAATCAGTATGTTGAGCACACGTTTTGACTGATTTTTAGCCAAAAAAGGTGGACAAAGGGCAGTGTTTTCGCCGGAGTGAAAAATTCGCGAACCGTGCGGGCCTGACGACCGTAAAACAGACAATAACCTTCAGAGGGACCCAACCTGTTTGGCAGGTAACGAATCAAGGATTTGCAACCGATCACCGTCTACTGCATGGCAATTCGATTACAGCCAGTAACGAATGTTCTAGAGTTGGGGGAAAACCCCCAATCTAATCTTGGCTCAGATATTTCGTCTTGCCTGCTAATACAAAGCATCCAGCAAGACTCACCCACCTCTCCGGCGAGAATACTCTAGGAGTCGTTGATATTGGGCATCTTGGGCCAGCCTTGGAGCTTCCTCCACGATTGCCCTTAGGCATTGCCCTAGCTCACGATGTGTCCACGCCTGATCATCGATGATGACATTCAACAGCTGCAAAGAAGCTACTGGAAACCGATTGCATAGTCCTGACTCATGTAATTGATGTACCACATAGTGCGGATGTTCAATCGGGAGTAGCCAGTCACGGACTGCTTCCAAGACAGCGGGAAACTCAGATCCAGCTGCAATGCTCAATCGAACGAAAGATTCAGCAATGCTCGGAGTGGCAAGGTCGCGTGATTTGGGCCAGACGTGCTGCCAGAATGGCTGGATACGGTTCCTCCAGTACTCCTCTCGCTGATCAGCGGCCCCTTCTAGAGCTTGTGAAAGTGCTTGTGCAGACTCCTGAAGTCCTTCTTGGGGTAGCGCTCCAATTGCGTCTCGGAACTCCTCTTTCGTGTACCCATCTGTTGGGCCCAGCGCTGCATAAGTCAAAAAAGCTGCGAACTGCTGTGCATGCTCTCCCAGATCAGTGTAATGACGTGCGGTTTCAAGGAACTGTGATTTGAATGCGATCAGCAATGGTAAGTACAAACGAGGTGACCACAAGAAGCCTTCCCATACGGCCTTGGCCTCTGCCGCATCGGCCGTCCAGTTGAACAGGGGCAACAGATGTTGTTCGGTCCATGGACGATCCACACGGAAAAGCACGATCAATCTCGACCCTAGCAGCACCCTGCCGTGACGAAACCTATCTATCTGAACATTGCAGAGTTCAGTGAAAAAAATCGCTATCTCGGCTGGAAGCTGATCGTTGTCGCTCGGCTCACGCCTTAACCAAAAATTCAACAGGGCCTGCGTGACGTGCCCAATTGGATGATTGATTGCCTCGGTAACCGGCTCGTTGAGTGGTCCGCCGTTTTGCGTCATACCAGAATCAGCTTCAAGCGGTAGACTCAACACTCGACGGCACAGATCCAGAAAAATGTCCTCATCTCGATTGATAGACTTGGAAACTTCCTGTAGCCAGTGCGTGAGGCCATGCGTTACACCCAATAGCGCACTATCCGGCATGTTCTGTATCAGCGGTGCAGCATAGCGCCAAGATCTTAACCCCCGGCCCTTTTCGCTCCAGACTTGTAGCGCCTCCCGCCATCGTTCCGCAGGCCATAACTCCTCTTGCGCTAAGTCGCACAATGCAAAGAGGCTGTTCAGTAAATGTTTTCGGCAGACATCCCGCCAGGTGTCCTCGTGGAAGAAGCGCTGGCTAGGCGCTGGCTGCTTGAGCCACTGGACGAGCTCGCGCCGTTTGTGCGGTGCAATATCAACTTCTCGCTTGTCCTCATAGTCCGGGTCGCCGGTACCGCTCATCCAGTGAGAGAACTCGTCACGCTCGTTGGCTGTCATTTGCCACTCTGGATGAGCCTGTGACAGGCCCTCCAAGCGGGCTGCTGCGGTAGCACCTAGCGCGAGCCCTGACTCGTTCAGTTTGGATAGATGTAGCCACACAGCGTGATCGACTAAATCTTGCCAACGACCTGGCTCAAGATCTTCTCGATACATCTCACGCGGTGGGCCAGCCAAGATAGCCGTTTCCAGCGAAGATTGAGCAGCCCCTGCCACTCTACCGCCTTGCAGTACTAGAAGCCGGAAGACCTCTCGCTTCGTATCAGACGCCCACAGCCACCAACCTCCATCGATCAGCAACCAATCCACCCAATATTCGGGTGCGATACAGTCTTCCTGGCTGGCAGCGAAGAACGCCAAGCGTTTGAACGTTGGGTATGGGAGTTCAAACCATGCCTGTGCGATCCGCGTAGCGCGGGGAGCATCCACACCACGAACCGCCAACCACGCATTGCGCAGAAGTTCGATCAGCGAAACCCAATCGCGGTAACCACGGTTTTGCCAGTGTGGGGTGATAGATGGCAGATCCCAAAGAGATCGATCACTACGTTCGTCGGCTTCGCCTAGTACACACAGCAGGTCTAGTGCATCACGCAATAGCTGCTGAAAGTCTTCCAGTAATGACGGTAAAGCTGACTCCCAACTGTCGTCTGTAAAATTTCTAAGCATAGAGTTAACGTGATCGGCGGCCAACACCAAGTCCCAGTCCACCAACTGCCGTAAGTGAGTTGGCTCATCTGTGATTTGGGACTCCTCGCCCCAGCGAAACGGCTCCTTCAATCTAACCTTGGGCGCAAGCACCTCACGGAGCTCAAGTCGCAAGGTTGTTGTCAGCCCATCTCGCTTTAAGCGATCTTTCCATCGATATAGATCCGCTTCGTACAACGGCGATTTTATCCGGCCACAGAGGAGTAGGCTCCACAAGGTGCGCATGTGCGGGCCAGGTATGGCGTTGGGTGCCTGACTGCGGATTTCATGCAGCTCGGATGCTTTGTCTTCGCGTTCCAGGCGGGTGAACTCATTCAGTCGGTCCTCGATCAGCAAGGGCCAGCTGTCATGCAGTTGCCCGCCTCGTCCCGCTATCCAAATAATCAACTTCGGATCATTCAAATGCCTCACCAACCAGCGGGCAAGTTGGAACATGATGGCGTCCCACTGGGGGCCTAAAATCCCCCCGGATGCCAGCATCATTGGCCGGGCTGGAGAATACGGTGCCGGACGGTGAACTAAGCTGAAGCGCAGCTTGGTATCAATCACGTCGTTCGGTGGTACACCAAAGCGGATAAGATCACCATGTTGATAGCGCTCCTGCGAAAACGCATCAAGTAGCCAGTCCAGCGAGGGCGTGGGGTTGAATTCCGCGAACTGTCGGGCCGGCAGCCCGGACTTGTCAGACAGAGCCCACAACATCCGGCCAACAAAGTCATCTTGTCGCGTACTCATTGATGGTCGCGCGAGGGCGTGACTGACAACGATGCGCTCCTTGCCCATCACTCCGTCACGGTAGGTTTCCCCCCAGGCGTGCAAAGTATCGTGCAGCGCTGAGTGGGCATAGTTACCGGCGGAAGCATCGTACAAGATTGGGGTAACGCCCTTTGCTTTCCACTCGATAGTATTGTCTTCTTCTTGCCCTGGACCACAATCGCCCAACGCCCAGGCCTGCGGTGTTATTTCACCCAGCATTCGGTCAGCAGCTAGCGCATCCATCATGTAGCGCAGCACCGGATCATTGATGCTGTACCCGACAAAACACACAACATAGTTACGAAAGAGCTCGCTTACAAAACGAGCGGCCCAGCGTTCCGTGAGATATGCCAGCCCGAAATCACCACTGGTCACGACCAGTCGGTTCAATGCAGTATCGTCTACCTTTTGTGGTAATAGGCCATGCAGGTAGACCAGTCCGTTCCAGCGGCTGTTCTTCGGAATGGGCAGCATCGGTGCTGAATATGCCTGGAACGCCTGCCCAGTGCGTTTGGCTGCTGTGTCGAACACACGGTCAAAGTTAGTGGTTACGAGGCGCAATGCCCCTTCGCGACTGCGGGCCAATCTCAGCAAGGCTGCATGAGTTTCTGTTGATCCTTTGCGACGCAACTTGGGTTTCAGAATTTTCGCCAAGGCTTGCCGAACGGCGATGCGCTGTCCTGGCAAGCGCCGCTCCAATAAGTCGAGTGTGGCATCGTATTTCTCTAAGTCGAATGCCCTCTGCTCAATCGGTGATTGCGTCGTGCCAGTCTGCTGATAGATCTTTTGCACCAGCCCCCTGAAGTCTGGCAACCCTGCTGGGTAAGAAATACCGGCACCGCAGAAAAACACCACTCGGCCTTCTTCATGAGCCTGCAAGAGCTCATCGGGAATGTCAGGCCCATTAGCGATAAATTGCATTCCCTTGTTCCCCCTAAAACCCTGTTGACGGCACAGCGCCACCCTAGCGAAGGCTTATGTAGCATGCATTCAGATACCTGCCTATCTGGGATGCACTTTGGCGGTATCTAAAACCTACTCCCCTCTCATTAATTCTAAACCCATCGCCCAGCTCAGCAGCCGCAAGCCTTTGCGCTGCTGAGCTGGCCTGGACGTGTCTTGGTTATGTCTTGTCGACGACGCTGCCCTCCAGACTGTGCAGGAGCGAAAAACCTCGCTCATCGAGCCAGGCGTGCCAGCGCTCCAGTGCCTCCCGTTTCTGCGTCTCGGCCGTCGTATGGATATAGGTCACGTCCAGTGCCTTCAGGGCATGATTTAGCAGCAGTTCGCCAATCAGATAGTCGACACCCAAGTCAGCCCAAGCGGTGCGCGCGGTCTTCCGTAGGTCATGGCTTGACCATTCACCGCCAGATAAATCACGGAAACACTGGGATACTTCAGTTTCACCGACTGGATGACCGTTAAAAACTGGAAAGAGATAGGCACCGTCATAGTTGATAGTGGCTTGAGTCGCCCGATAGCGTTTTAGGAATGCGCACACTTGATCTGTCAGGGGGAGCGTGTGGGCCTTTTTCGTTTTCGTATCAGAAGCTGGGATGTGCCAGAGCCGGCCATCAAAATCAAAATTCCGCCACTTCGCTTGGCGCGTTTCACCGGCTCGCGTTCCGTGGGCCAGCATGAGTACCGCCAAAGCCACAACGGCAGGAATTATGGGGTAACGACCGGCCCAGTTCTCTAGCAGCTGCCCTACGTCGGATGGACGCAAGCGCGCGTCCTTGGGCTTAATCTTGATCTTGATGAAGTCCGTGAACGTCACCCCGAGCAAAGGATTCACGCCAATTAGGTTGAGGCTATGGGCTTGCTTGATAGCAACCTTCAGCACCCCAAATGCCAGACGTACATGCGACACGCTGTTGTTTGTCTGCATCGGCCACATCAATCGAGCATCGAGGGTCGCCCTATTCAGCTCTGCTAATGGAAGGTTTCCAAGGCACGGGATTAGGTGGCATTTCAGCACCGACTTGGTGGACGTTTTACGGTACTTACTGAGGTGGCCATCAGCAGCAACGCGTCGGCCATACCATTCCAATAAATCGCCCACTGTTGTCCAACCGTTAGCCGCCAAGGGTGCAAAGTTAGGGTCGACGGCGAAGCGCTTTATTACTGAAGGTAAAACCTCAAGAAGCGCCTTAATTGTCACATCTGGGTGATTAGCAAGCTTGCTCCAGTGATCTTTTCCCCCGGAGTAGCTGACGAGGTACAGGCTGCCCCGACTGCGATTTTTCCGGTAGCGAAAGCGGATGGGATGGGCTGGGTCGCGAAGCTCCCTAACGTTGTCCTGATCGGCGTATTTTTTGATAGCCGATTCGGACAGCGTGACGGTAATGGTCTTAGTCATTCGGTATTCTCCAAGGCGCTTACGCCAATGTGTTGCAGTCAGTGATTTCTAGGTCGTATTGCGGGCGTAGCTGGGCACCCGCCGGGCAGTGCGCGCGGTGGGGCTCGTGGTCGGGGATGGGAGCTAGCGCAGGCCGGAGCGCTCGCCTGCATAAGGCAAATGCAGTGCTGAACCTGTCGAATTGCTGGGTCACACCGGGAACATGGGGAACAACCAGTAACGGCGATTGCTGTAGCTGTTCCCGGTAACTTTTCTAACCGGGAACACCGGGAACAAAACCTATTGGGTCTGTGACCCATTGTTCCCGGTGTGTTCCCGGTCTGTGACCCACTGAAAGCGGCCCGGACGACGCAGCATTGCTGGGCCTTTAAGCCTGTTCCCGGTGTGACCCGTGATTGATCGTTTTCAAATGCCTGATAGCGCACGGTCTATTCCTCCGTGGCGGTTAGCAGTGCAGCGGGATTGATCACATAGGCGCGGGCGATGCCCTCCCCCTTGATACGCACACGCTTGGTTAGGCGGCCGTCGCGGTCGTTGTCGCGCTCGGCAATGGCCCCGGCGCTGTCCAAGCAGGCCAGCACGCGCTTGGTGTCGAAACCTTGGGCAGCGTCCGCCAGGGCTTGAGGCGTGAAGAGATACAAGCGGCCATCGCCATGAGGGCGATACCAGCCGGCGCGGTCATGTACCACCAGCGAATCGGAGCCATCGACATTGGCGAATCGGGAGGCGTGCCGGTCGATGAAAGTGGACACCGCACGCAGAATCTTGGCGTCTTCAGATTGGCCACGGCCACGAAATGCAGCCCAGGCGTTGAACAACTCAACCATGGCGGCTAGCGCAGTGCCCGGTGGCCAGGGCAATAGCTTGGATTGGGTGGCCATTTCTCCCGCTAATGCGGCTATGGCAAAGCGCGACACGGCGCGCGCCTCTTGCCCGGTGCCGACCGGAAAGCTCACGCGCGCATCGGCAAAAGCAGTCTCAAGGTCGGCGGTCGTTTGCTCTGCCATGGCTGCTGCCTGGGTACGCTCCACCAACTGAGCAACAAAGGCTGGCCCTAGTTGACCGTAATGTTTAGCCGTAGCGCGTTTGAGAGTGTCGGCGAAGGCGCGACCGGCTCCCTTGCGTCCATCCTCGCTGCTGGCGTTGTGTGCAAGCCCCAGGCCGTGCAACTCATCGTAAGCGCCATAACGGCGATAGGCTGGCACATCCAGTAGGCGCAGTTCCTGCCCGGCTTTGCTGCGCATGCCGGCGCTTTCCATGTGTTTGCCCATGGTCAGCTCGCCACTGGACAGCACCATGACGCGCCATTTCTGCACCTCGCGCGGCAAACCGGAGACCTTGCCGCGTTGCCGCCCGGTGCCGTTACCCAAGGCATAGATAATGCCGCCCACATCCTGGGGCTTGGCCTCGCCAATCTCATCGAGCACTAGCAGGGTGTCATTGCGCAGTGTGGCCACCCCCTCAAGTCCGGTGCTGGTGGCGTTCCATGTACGCAGGAAATCGCGCGGTTTCCCCCACACGCTGGCAGCCACGGCCAGAGCAATACTTTTACCGCTAGAACTGTCGCCCAGCAGGTGGAAGCCACCGCCGTCGGCATCCAGCAGTGCTAGTAACGGCCCTGCCAGGGCAGCACACACGGCCAGAATCAGCACGGGATTACCCAGGCAGCGGGCCGCTACTTCGCTTTGCCAGCCGGCCAGTTCTCCAGCGGTCGCATATTCATGGCCACCGGCTTCAGTGGACTGAAACACCACGTCGCCCCCACCGATAACCCGGCGGGGCATCACGAACAGTTCCGGACCATGCCAACCGGTGCGCGTCGCGGCCATCGCCTGGCGGTCTGGGCTGCTGTTCATGAGGTAGTCCATCAACGCTTGCCGCTGTTTGTGCGGGATGGTCGCGCCCAGGTTCAACAGTACCGCGCGCAGCTCAGCCCCGTCGCCGGCAAGCATCTCCATCGGGGCCGCCCACTCGCGCCAGTGGCTAGCCCCTTTGGGTTGCAGGCGCAGCAGGCGACCGAAGTTCTCCCCGCGCTCATCACAGGTGATGGCCAGCACTTCCAGCGGCGAACAGATCAGCGTGTCGGTTTCGGCATCGTCGCGGATGCCGTGAAAGTACAAACCCGGCGCAAGAACATGGCCCTGGCGGGTCTGCACCCAGGCGGCATAAGTGGCCCAGCTCGGCCGCGCAGGTGTGACCGTGGGGTGTTTGACCTTGGCTTTGCGCTTGGCCGGCTTGCTAGCAGGCTTGGCCGGTCGCTTGCCGCTGGGTTTCGCTTCGCCCTGGCCGGCGGCCCCAAACACTTCGACCGGCTCAGTCGGGCTTGGCTTAGCGCTCATGGCCAGCGTCCCAGCAATGCAAGTCGTTGAAGTCGGACAGCTCCAGGGGTGCGCCTTGCGGCCATTCAGGGAAAACCACCATGGCACTAGTCAGCAGTGCAGCGGAGTCGGCGGCAGTGCGGCCGGGGTTCCCGTCGCTGCATCGGTCGTCGTCGCCTGCAATCACCAGATCGACAAGGCTGCCGTACTTGGCGCGTAGGGCCAGGGCTACTGCTCGCAAGTTGCCGGCATTCATCGCACAGGCCACGCCGTCGACACCGTCGTAGTGCTCAAATAGCGTGGCCCCGGTCGCCCAGCCTTCGCAGACATACAAGCGCCGCCCCGGTTCGATCTTGCCCAGCAGATGGAACGCCCCGAGCACCTGGCCACCGAATAGAAAGCGCTTGCTGCTGTCTGGGCCTATCCGTTGCATGTTCACCAGATCGCCTGCGGCGTTCATCAGTGGCACAAGCAACTCGCGGCGATGCTGACGCAGACCGAGGGGCGGTAATCTCTTGGCGGCTAGGTAAGCGTGCGCAGGGTCGGCGGCGGGACTGTGCTGCCAGAGCCGACAAGCAAACTCAGCGGCCGTCTTTTGCTTGTGACGTTTCTGCTCGGCCTCACGGGCGGTGCGCTGTTCGGCTTCCAACCTGGCCGCTGCAAGCCGTCGACGTTGTCCGTCGTCATGACTATCGCCAGTGTTCTGCCGCCCATCCAGCGCGTCGAGACGCAGCCCCAGGCGATGGGCTAAATCGCACGCGGCGGCGGCCTGATTCACGCCTGCCAGATAGGCGGCCAGCGATACCAAGTCGCCCCCGCCGTCACCACATGCAAAGTCATGCCAGCGGCCGTCTAGCAGAGAAACCGAAAAGCTCCCGGCCTGGCGGTCGGCTCGCGTGGGGTTACGGGCATACCATTCGCTGCCCTTGCGAGTGCCTTCGGGTAGCAGCTCAGGCACCAATGCGGTGACATGCTGCAAGGCGACGGCGGCCACCGCGCGTATATCCTCGACTATCCGGGTTTTCTTCAGGCAAGCCGATCCCGGCAACGCCTCGCGGCGCTGTTGAAAATAGGTCATGGGTTAGTCCTGGCTTACAGGTGACTGATGGGGCGTTGCGGGGCTGTGATTCATCGCGGCGCGGATGTTGACCAGTTCGTTGTTCGCATTACAGCTCACGGCCGCCAACTGAGCGGATAGCCCAGACAAAGCCAACAGCATCAAGCAAACATCCACGGCAGCGCCGTCATCAACCCGGTTGGCATTTGCGGCACTTTCCAGCAGTTCACTGATGGCCGTGATACCCGCACTCAATCGCTCACCCTGGCACTCGGCAATACAGGCTAACCACTCAAAGCGGCTGGCCTGCTCAGATAGGTTGTCGGCGGCGGAACGTGCGGGGAAGCTGAACAGCTCTCGCCAAAAGTTCGGAGCGCTCATTGTTTCGCGCCCTCTGAGCTGCCGGCCTGGGTCTTGTCCCGCGCGGCAATCTTGGATTGCAGCCAGGTTTCAATTTCGGACACAACGTAATAGGCCGCTGCCTGGCGGGCGTCGCCATCCTTGATGGGCTTGGGGAAGGTCAGGTCTTTCGCCTTGAGCTTGGCGAGGCCGGAGCGAGTCACGTCTAGCCATTGGCAGAGGGCGGGCTGACGGATCAGCCCTTTGTTCGAGGGAATGGTATTAGGGTGCATATATCCGCCTTCGTTTCCATGTGATCGGTACGAGGCGGATTCAACAACAAACACTCAAACACAGTGCCTATTAGGACCTATTAGGTTAATTATTTTCTTTCTCTATCGCTCTGCCAGCAGTTGCAGCGGCGTTTTTGAAGAATTTTTTGGCAGTGCCATCCCCTGCCAGGTCTTGGATTCCCAAAAAATCCAATTTAACCCGCAGCTTTCTGGCGCAGTGATTTGGGTCATCTAGCTGATAGCCTGCCTCATCGGCCAACGCGAAAATCATCAACTCCATACTTGTCCGCTCACGCCCATCTAGTTTCGTCGGCAGTACAGGATGGGGTGGTTTTGTCGATCTTAAAAAACCAGACCCCTTAACATCATCAGGTATGTCGAGCCGCGCAAAATAACTCAATATCTGCCGATCCTTTTCTCCAGCCTGATTAAGACGGTGGCCCTGAGAGTGAAGTACAGCCGGCCATTCGGGGCATGCTGTGGCATCGTTCATGAGCACTGCGGCCCGGCAAATTTCAACCGGTGCGTACACGCGCGTGTAATGGTGATCCTTCACAAACTCGGCGGCTGAAAAATTGGTCCCCTCATCCATTAACAACCACTCAGCGCCTTCACTATCCTCAACGATATCTTCCTGTGGCCATGGAGCAATCTTCATGGCGTGATGTGCTAATTCCTGAGAAATAGGGGCATCAGGAGCGAGAAGCCATTGCTTATAGGCACCCATATCAAACAACAAAAACATGCTCTTTGATTGCATATACGCAGGCACAATGCCTTGGCGAGCATATTCCTCCATATCCGCAGCAGTAACCTCTTCACCGATTAGAGAAGAGAGAAGTGTCGCCGCCTCTTCCTCTGTGACATACCGCTTGAGTTTTAAAGGCTTGAGAGCCATGCGAGTTCCTATATTTTCCTGCTAAAGGGTGCCTGCCGCATCAAGCCCGCTTGGTAAGCGGCACGACATTCGCCGCACTGCGATTGGCGAAGTCATACGGCGTCACATGTCGTTCACGGTTGGCATCCAGATAGTCAGCCCACCACTGCATCATCAGCCGCCGCTCTTCGATATGCTCGGCTTTGTGAATGTAGGCGGCCCTCACTCCATTCCTTTCTTGGTGGCTCATCTGCCGCTCTACTGCGTCCCGTGTCCAAAGGCTTGACTCAACCAAAGCACTGCAAGCCATCGAGCGAAAGCCATGGCCACAAATCTCAGTTTTGGTGTCGTATCCCATGCGGCGTAGTGCTTTGTTTACTGTGTTCTCGCTCATGGGTTTGTGGTGGTAGTGGTCTCCCACAAAAACCAAATCAAACCGACCGGTAAGCTGTTGCACCTGCTCGACTACGGCTAAAGCCTGACGCGACAACGGCACTAAATGCGGGGCACCCATCTTGGCCCCACGGTGCGAGCGCTTAACCCCTTCAATCTCGGCACGCTCGCCAGGCATCGTCCAGATTGCCCGCTTTAGATCGAACTCAGGCCAGCGGGCAAAACGCAACTCACTGGAACGGACGAAAACCAGCAGCGTCAACATGGTCGCCAGCCGGGTTAGCGGTCGCCCACTATCAGCCTCAATACGCCCTATCAACTCTGGCAGTCGATCTAACGACAACGCTGGCCGATGCTTGGTTTTGGGGCTAACTGTGCCGCCGATCAAATCCAGTGCCGGATTGAACCCAATCAGGTTCTGCTGAACTGCCACGCGCATGATCCCGACGATCCGCTGGCGCAGGCGACCAACCAGATCAAGCGCCCCCCGTTTTTCTACAGTTTTGAGAGCCGCAAGTAGGTCACGAGTTTTCAGCTCTGATACCAAGCGCTTTCCAAGCAAAGGAAAAAGGTCAGTCTCAATCTCTTTCAGCACCCTAGCTGCATGGTCTTTCGACCACTTACCCATCCGACCGTGCCAGTCCCGCGCCACAGCCTCAAAAGTATCTGTGCTAGATGCAGCCTCATCAATCTTCACTTGGCGTGCTTGCTCGACAGGATCAAGCCCATTCGCCAGCAACTCCAATGCCTCGGCTCGCCGAGCCCTAGCACCTTTGAGAGTCAACGCCGGGTAGTTACCAAATGCTGTCAGGCCACCACGGCCGTCTGGCTTGGTGTATTTGAATCGCCAGGATTTCACAGCCGTAGGCTTAACCAACAGATACAAGCCCTGGCCGTCAAACAGCTTGTATTCCTTATCTCGGGGCTTAGCGGCTTCGCATTTCGGGTCTGTTAGAGGGGTAACAGTGCGCGCCATAGGGATACGCTCCTTGTCGAACCATTCGTATCCCTAAACGTATCCCTAAAACTCGGGGTTGTACAGGTTCATTCAAAAACATACGGGCACAAAAAAACCGGCAAGAGTGCCGGTTTTAGTGGGTTTCAGGTGCATATGGGAACATCTGAAATCATGCTATTGGTGCCCGAAGCCGGGGTCGAACCGGCACGAGGTTACCCTCGAGGGATTTTAAGTCCCTTGCGTCTACCGATTTCGCCATTCGGGCGGTAGCGCTGTGCTGCGAGGCTTGGACTATATAGAGCCCTTGGAGGCCTCGCAAGGTTTCAAGCTTAAATGAAAAAGCCCCGTAAATCATGGATCTACGAGGCTCTTCTAATTGGAGGCTGAGGTCGGAATCGAACCGGCGTTCACGGATTTGCAATCCGGTGCATAACCACTCTGCTACTCAGCCTTGAAACTAAACGGACCGTATAAAACGGCCCGTTGAAATTGGAGCGGGAAACGAGACTCGAACTCGCGACCCCGACCTTGGCAAGGTCGTGCTCTACCAACTGAGCTATTCCCGCTTGTCGTGCTGACGGCCGCCATTCTATAGTTTCAGAGCGCCCCGTCAACCCCTTGATTCAAAAAAGCTTATTTCTTTTCCGAGGTGATTCGCAGGTGTGGC
Organism: Pseudomonas sp.; assembly: GCF_049653025.1. Classification (GTDB taxonomy): domain Bacteria; phylum Pseudomonadota; class Gammaproteobacteria; order Pseudomonadales; family Pseudomonadaceae; genus Aquipseudomonas. The sequence continues at coordinate 151,466 of NZ_JBASFM010000016.1, forward strand.
CAGGCGGCCAATAGATACTGTGCCATCGACCACAGCGTGAGCACGGCTGCGATGATCAGCAGCGCATAACCCAGCACGACCCAGACGGTAAAAGTTGGCGGATTGGCCAGTAGCATGATCAGGGCAACCATCTGCGCCGCAGTTTTCCATTTGGCCAGATTGGAGACGGCAACCTGCGCGCGCGCCCCCAGTTCCGCCATCCACTCCCGCAGCGCGGAAACCACGATCTCGCGGCCGATGATGATCGCCGCCGGCAGGGTCAGCCACAGGTTGGAGTGCTCGTCGACCAGCAGCACCAGGGCCACCGCGACCATCAGCTTGTCCGCCACCGGATCGAGGAAGGCACCAAACGGCGTGCTCTGCTCCCAGCGCCGCGCCAGATAGCCGTCCAGCCAGTCGGTTGCCGCCGCAATCGCGAACACTGCGCTGGCGGCCCAATAGCTCCAACCAAACGGCAGATAGAACAGCAGAATAAAGACCGGTATCAGCAATACCCGGAGGACGGTAAGCAGGTTGGGGATATTCATCGACACAACTTGGCTGCAAAGTGAGCCGGCATTCTACTCGCTGTGCAAGGCCGCATAAATCAGCTCGGCAAGCTTTTTACTGATCCCGGGCGCTTTAGCGATCTCCTCGATGCTGGCGCGCGACAATTCCTGTAGGCCGCCAAAGTGATTGAGCAGCTCGCGGCGGCGCTTGGGGCCGACCCCGGCGACCTCTTCCAGGGTCGAGGTGCGGCGGGTTTTGCCGCGCCGCGCCCGGTGCCCGGTAATGGCAAACCGGTGCGACTCGTCGCGAATCTGCTGAATCAGGTGCAGCGCCGGCGAATTGCCCGGCAGGGTGAATTCGTGAGTCGCATCGTTCAGGTAGAGGGTTTCCAGCCCGGGCTTACGGGTTGCACCCTTGGCCACGCCGAGCAGGATCAGGTCCGGCACGGCCAACTCTTCAAGCACCTCGCGGGCCATGGCCAACTGGCCCTTGCCGCCGTCGACCAGGAGGATGTCCGGCAGCTTGCCTTCGCCGTCCTTGATCTTGCTGAAACGCCGCGTCAACGCCTGATGCATCGCGGCATAGTCATCACCCGGCGTTACGCCCTCGATGTTATAGCGGCGGTAATCGGACTTCAGCGGCCCCTCGGGACCAAACACCACGCACGAAGCCACTGTCGCCTCGCCGCTGGAATGGCTGATGTCGAAGCACTCCAGGCGCTGCGGCACCTCGTCCATGTCCAGCGCTTCGGCCAGGGCATCGAAGCGCGCGGCCACATGCTGACGATTAGCCAGGCGCGCGCTCAGTGCCTGCTCGGCGTTGGTCACGGCCAGCTGCTGCCAGCGCGCCCGCGTGCCACGCACGCGATGGCTGATGCTCAGCTCGCGGCCGCGTAGTTCATTGATGGCCGCGATCAGCGTGGGGAAGTCTTCGTGCTGTGCATTGACGATCAGCTCGCTGGGCAGGTCGCGCTCCTGACTGCTCAGGTAGTACTGGGCGAGGAACGCCAGCAACACCTCGTTGCCCTCCTCCTCGATCGCCACCTGCGGGAAGAAATTCTTGCTGCCAAGTACCCGGCCGCCGCGCACGCTGATCAGGTGCACGCAGGCACCGCCTGGGTTGACCATGGCGGCGACCACATCGACATCGCCAGTGCCGCCTTCCATGCTTTGCTGATCCTGCACCCGCCGCAGCAGCGATATCTGATCGCGCAGCCCGGCGGCTCGCTCGAAGTCCAGCTGCATGGCGGCACCCTGCATGGCGCTGGATAGCTCATCGGTCAGAGCATTGCTGCGGCCTTCAAGGAACATCACCGAATGGCGCACGTCCTCGGCGTACTCAGCCGGCTCCACCAGGTCGACGCAGGGACCTTTGCAGCGTTTGATCTGGTATTGCAGGCAGGGCCGAGTGCGATTCTTGAAGTAGCTGTCTTCACACTGACGCACCAGAAAGGTCTTCTGCAGCAGATGGAGGCTTTCGCGAATGGCCCCGGCGCTGGGATAGGGGCCGAAGTAGCGGCCTTTCTGCTTTTTCGCGCCGCGATGGATGCTCAGGCGCGGATAGTCACCGTCCGAAAGAAACACATAGGGGTAGGACTTATCGTCGCGCAGCAGGATGTTGTACGGCGGCCGCCACTCCTTGATCAGCGTCTGTTCGAGCAGCAGCGCCTCGGTTTCGTTGGCGGTGATGGTGGTTTCGACCTGGGCAATCTTGCCGACCAGGGCTGCCGTCTTCGGGGCTAGACCAGTTTTGCGAAAGTAACTGGCCAGGCGCTTTTTCAGGTTCTTGGCTTTGCCGACATAGAGCAGCTTGGCGTCCACATCGAACATGCGGTACACCCCGGGGCGACCGCTGCATGTAGAGAGAAAAGCGCTTGAATCGAAGGCTGCGCCGGTGTCGTCAGCTGGAAGCATCGATCATGCCGTGACGCACCGCGAGCAAGGCCAGCTCGACATCGCTGGTGATCGATAGCTTGTCAAAGATGCGGTAGCGATAGGTGTTCACGGTTTTCGGCGACAGGCACAGCTTGTCCGAGATGGCCTGGACTTTCTGGCAACCGGCGATCATCAGGGCGATCTGGATCTCGCGCTCGGACAACAAGTCGAAAGGCGAGTTACTGCTCTGCGGCTGAAACGACTTGAGCGCCAGCTGCTGGGCAATTTGTGGGCTGATATAACGCTGGCCGCTGAAGACCATGCGAATGGCCTGAACCATTTCTTCGAGTGCCGCGCCTTTGGTCAGGTAGCCAGCAGCGCCGGCCTGTAGCAGGCGCGTGGGGAACGGATCTTCTTCGCAGACGGTGACGGCGACGACTTTCAGGTCGGGATGGCTGCGGATCAGCTTGCGGGTCGCTTCAAGGCCGCCGATGCCAGGCATCTTGATGTCCATCAGGACGACATCCGGCTTCAGCTCGCGGGCTTTCTTCAGGGATTCTTCACCTGACTCGGCTTGCCCGACCACGTGCAAACCGTCGATGTCCGCCAGCATGCGCGTGATGCCTGTGCGAACCAGGTCGTGGTCATCAACAACTAGCACCCTGATCAAGCGACACCCCATTTTGCGTCAGCCGCTGTAAGCAGCGTGCGTGGTTGAAAAGCAGGATATTTGCTGAGTTTCAGCTTGGCGCATGACCGTCAAAACGCAAGCGCCAGTAAAACAATGCGCCATGGTGACAGTCAGAGGAATATGGCGGAAGCGGTGAGATTCGAACTCACGGACCTGTTACAGTCGACGGTTTTCAAGACCGTTGCATTCAACCGCTCTGCCACGCTTCCGGCGTTTGCGGGCGGCAATCTTACCCGAACGTAACACGCTGTCAAACTCTGCGTATTGGCCTTGCGCAAGCCTCTGCTATGATCGGCCTTGACCTTGGTCACGGAACCAACAGCCATTTCAGGAGTGTCGCCATGAACGAACAAAATTATGCACTCGACCATAGCCAGGTTGAGCAGCAGGAAGTCAGCCGCGTCCTGCGCAACACTTACGGTCTGCTGGCCATTACCCTGGCGTTCAGCGGCCTGGTAGCATTTCTGGCGCAACGTGCCAATGTGCCCTACCCGAACTTCTTCGTGGTGTTGATCGGCTTCTACGGCCTGTTCTTCCTCACTGCAAAACTGCGCAACTCGGCCTGGGGCCTGGTTTCCACCCTCGCCCTGACCGGCTTCATGGGTTACACCCTGGGCCCGATCCTCAACCGCTACCTGGGCATGGCCAACGGCGCGGAAGTGGTTACCTCGGCATTTACCATGACGGCTTTTGTGTTCTGCGGCCTGTCTGCCTACGTGCTGACTACTCGCAAGGACATGAGCTTCCTCAGCGGCTTTATCACCGCGGGCTTCTTTGTGCTGCTGGGCGCAATGGTCGCGGGCTTCTTCTTCGAGATCAGCGGTCTGCAACTGGCCATCAGCGCCGGCTTCGTGCTGTTTTCTTCAGCGGCAATCCTGTACCAGACCAGCGAAATCATCCACGGTGGTGAGCGCAACTACATCATGGCGACCATCAGCCTGTATGTATCGATCTACAACCTGTTTATCAGCCTGCTGCAGATTTTCGGCATCATGGGCAGCGACGACTGATCGTAAAACCCTGAAAAGCCCGCTTCGGCGGGCTTTTTTATGTCTGCCATCCATGGCTGGCACCCTTTGAGCCGTCGCTGGCGACGTTAAAAATGACTCCCGATCATTTTTTATGCCTGCCGCGCGCATCTTTGCGGCTCAAGCTTTATCATTCCGGCAAATTTGGCTTGCCAGGCTGCCTATGAAATTCGCCATCGCCCTCTTCTCCCCGCCCCACGCGCCCGCCTCGCGCCGCGCGCTGCGTTTTGCCCAGGCAGCCTTGGCGGATGGGCACCAGATTGTGCGGTTGTTTTTCTATCAGGATGGCGTGCACAGTGCTTCAAGCAATGTGGTCTGTGCGCAGGATGAACTGGACCTGCCCCGCGAATGGCGCGACTTCGTACAGACGCAGCAACTCGATGGCGTGGTGTGCATCGCTGCCGCCTTGCGCCGTGGCGTGCTCAATCAGCAGGAAGCCGAGCGCTACTCGCGCTCGGCGGCCAACCTGGATGAGCCCTGGGAGCTTTCCGGGCTTGGTCAACTGCACGAAGCAGCGCAACTCGCCGACCGCCTTGTCTGCTTCGGAGGTTCGTGAGATGAGCCAATCCTTGCTGATTATCAGCCGTCAGGCGCCCTGGTCCGGCCCCGGCGCACGTGAAGCGCTGGATATCGCGCTGGCAGGCGGCGCCTTTGATTTGCCGATTGGCATGCTATTTCTCGACGACGGCGTGTTCCAGCTAAGCCCGGCGCAACAACCCGCCAACCTGCAACAGAAGGACCTCAGCGCCAACCTGCAAGCGCTGCCGATGTTCGGCGTCGAGGCGCTCTATGCATCCCAACGCAGCCTGCAAGAGCGCGGCCTGCATGATCAGGCGCTGAGCCTGGCCGCCGAAGTATTGGACGATGTTGCACTGACGGCACTGATCGAACGCTACGACCAGGTGATTACCCTCTGATGGCTACTTTGCACGTTCTTTCGCACTCGCCCTTTACCGACAGCCGCCTGAGCAGCTGCCTGCGCCTGCTCGGCAGCCAGGATGGCCTGCTGCTCTGCGGGGATGCTGTGTATGCGCTACAACCCGGCAGCGCGCAGCGTCAGGCACTGGAGCTGATGCCAGCCAGTATCGAACTGTATGTACTGGATGAAGACCTGCAGGCGCGTGGCCTGACGTCCGCCTCACGGGCCAAACCGGTCGACTACAGCGGCTTTGTCGAGCTGAGTTGTCGTTTCAGCAAAGTGAACAGCTGGTTATGAGCGAGCTGATAGTCGCTGGCCAGCATATTGGTCTGGACAAGGACGGCTACCTGCTCGATCTGACCGACTGGTCCGAGCCGGTCGCCCATGCCCTGGCGCAGCAGGAACAGCTGGAGTTGAGTGCCGAGCACTGGGAAGTGCTGCACCTGATTCGCAGCTTCTACGACGAGTTCCAGCTGTCACCCGCCAATCGCCCGCTGATCAAATTTGTCGCCCTCAAACTCGGACCCGAGAAAGGCAACAGCCTGCACCTCAACCGTCTGTTCAATGGCGCTCCCGCCAAACTTGCCGCCAAGCTGGCGGGCCTGCCCAAGCCGACCAATTGCCTATGAACCTCGTTACTCCACCAGAACACCCGTTTGCCCAGTTCGTCCGCATGCTCGGTAAGGGCAAGCGCGGCGCGCGCAATATGACCCGTGACGAAGCTCGCGAGGCCATGGGCATGCTGCTCGACGACAAGGTCGAAGACAGCCAGCTGGGTGCCTTCCTGATGCTATTGCGGCACAAGGAAGAGAGCGCCGAGGAAATGGCCGGCTTTGCCGAAGCCGTGCGTGCGCGCCTGCAAGCTCCGGCGATCCAGGTTGACCTCGACTGGCCGAGCTACGCCGGCAAGAAGCGCCACCTGCCGTGGTTCCTGCTGGCTGCCAAGGCCCTGGCCAGCAGTGGCGTACGCATTCTGCTGCACGGCGGCGGCCCACACACCGCCGGGCGCTTGTATAGCGAGCAGGTGCTGACGACCTTGCAGATCCCCCTGTGCCGCAACTGGCAGGAGGTCGAGCAGGCGCTGAATGCGCAGCAGTTGGGTTTTATTCCGCTGGGCGACTGGATGCCACAGCTGCAACGGATGATCGAGTTGCGCAATATTCTCGGCTTGCGTTCGCCGATTCACTCACTGGCGCGGATTCTCAACCCGCTGGGCGCCCGCTGCGGTCTGCAGAGCATCTTCCACCCGGGCTATCAGGCGGTGCACCGCGAGGCCAGCCAGCTGCTGGGCGACACGGCCGTGGTGATCAAGGGGGAAGGCGGCGAAATCGAGATCAACCCGGATGCCACCAGCCACCTGTATGGCACGGCCAATGGCGAAAACTGGGACGAAGACTGGCCAGCACTGTCGGCGCAACGGCATGTCAAACCGGACACGCTGGAGCCTGCGCACCTGATGGCCTTCTGGCGCGGTGAAGTGGCGGATGACTACGGCCAGCTGGCCGTACTCAGCAGCATGGCCTTGGCCCTGCGCGCCCTGGGTGAACCACGCGACGTAGCCTTTAGCCGCGCCGAGCAGATCTGGGCAGCGCGTACTTAATCGGCGTGTTGCGCACCTTCGAACCAAGCCAGCTTCTCGCGCAACTGCACCACTTCGCCGACTATCACCAGGGTCGGCGCATGCACCTCATGCTCCGCTACTAGCTCAGCCAGATTGGCCAGGGTGCCGGTAAACACCCGCTGGTTCTGCGTGGTGCCCTGCTGGATCAATGCCGCCGGGGTTGTTGCGGCGCGGCCATGGGCGATCAGCTGCTGACAGATCATCGGCAAGCCCACCAGACCCATATAGAACACCAGAGTCTGGCTGGACGCCGTGAGTTCGGCCCAGGGTAAATCACTGCTGCCATCCTTGAGGTGGCCGGTGACGAAACGCACCGACTGCGCATGATCACGGTGAGTCAGCGGAATCCCCGCATAGGCCGCGCAGCCTGACGCCGCAGTAATCCCCGGCACCACCTGGAAGGGGATGCCATGGGCGGCCAGCTCTTCGATTTCCTCACCACCTCGGCCGAAAATAAACGGATCGCCGCCTTTCAGGCGCAACACCCGCTTACCCTGCTTGGCCAGGTCGACCAGACGCTGATTGATCTGTTCCTGCGGCACGGCATGCTCGGCGCGCTGCTTACCAACATAGATGCGCTCGGCATCACGGCGGCACAGTTCGATAATCGCCGGCGCCACCAGACGATCGTAGAGCACCACGTCGGCCTGCTGCATCAGGCGCAGGGCGCGGAAGGTCAGCAGGTCAGGATCCCCCGGCCCAGCGCCAACCAGATACACCTCCCCCAGGGTGCGCGGCGCAATCCCGGCAATTTTCTCTTCCAGCAGTCGCTGGCCTTCCTGCAGTTTGCCGGCGAATACACTTTCGGCCACCTGGCCCTGGAATACATCCTCCCAGAACACCCGGCGCTGCTGCACATCGGGGAACAGCGCCTTGACCTGAGCACGGAAGCGCTTGGCCAAACCGGCCAACTGGCCGTAGGTGGCGGGAATCCAGGTTTCGATCTTGGCGCGGATCAGCCGGGCCAGCACCGGTGCATCGCCGCCACTGGTAACCGCAACGATCAGCGGCGAACGGTCAACAATGGCGGGGAAAATTACGCTGCAGAGCTTCGGCGCATCCACCACATTGACCGGAATACCCAAGGCCTGCGCCTCGGCCGATATCTGCGCATTCAGCGGTTCGTCATCCGTGGCGGCAATGATCAGCGCCACACCCTGCAAATCAGCCGACTGATAATCACGCAGCAGCACCTCGCCATTGCGGGCGCTGGCCATTTCGCGCAATTCATCACGAATCTCCGGTGCCACCACCCGTAGCGTTGCGCCGGCATCACTGAGTAGGCGCGCCTTGCGCACGGCAACTTCACCGCCGCCGACCACCAGTACCAGGCGATCCTGCAGTTTGTGGAACAGGGGCAGAAAATCCATGACGCGCGCTCTCGATCGGGTCAAACAAAACGGGGCGGCACTGGCCACCCCGTATTTTGCGGTTGTGATGCGACGACTTAGCCGATCACATCCATGCCACCCATGTAGGGTTTGAGCACTTCAGGCACGCGGATGCTGCCGTCGGCCTGCTGGTAGTTCTCCACCACCGCCACCAGGGTGCGGCCTACTGCCAGGCCGGAACCATTGAGGGTGTGCAGCAGCTCCGGCTTGCCTGTTTCCGGGTTGCGGTAGCGCGCCTGCATGCGGCGGGCCTGGAAATCGCCACAGTTGGAGCAGGAGGAAATCTCGCGGTACTTGTCCTGGCTCGGCACCCAGACTTCCAGGTCGTAGGTTTTCACCGCACTGAAACCCATGTCGCCGGTGCACAGCGCCAGCTTGCGATAAGGCAGCTCGAGCAGTTGCAGCACGCGCTCGGCGTTGGCGGTCATAGCTTCCAGCGCCTCGAAGGACGTGCTCGGCTCGACGATCTGCACCATCTCGACCTTGTCGAACTGGTGCTGGCGGATCATCCCGCGGGTGTCGCGGCCCGATGCGCCGGCTTCGCTGCGAAAGCTCGGGGTGTGGGCGACGAACTTCATCGGCAGCTGCTTGGCGTCGACAATCTCACCGGCGACGATGTTGGTCAGCGAGACTTCGGCGGTCGGAATCAGGTACAGATCGCTCTGGTCCTTGCGCAGCACCTTGAACAGGTCTTCCTCGAACTTGGGCAACTGACCGGTGCCCTGCAGCGCCGACGCCTGCACTAGGTAAGGCGTGTAAGCCTCTTCGTAGCCGTGTTGCTCGGTGTGCAGGTTGACCATGAACTGCGCCAGGGCACGATGCAGACGGGCGATTGGGCCGCGCAGCAGGGCAAAGCGGGCACCGGACAACTTGGCCGCAGTCTCGAAATCCAGCCAGCCGTGCTGCTCACCGAGGGCGACGTGATCCTGAACGGGGAAATCGAAGCTGCGCGGGGTGCCCCAGCGCGCCACCTCGACGTTGGCCTCCTCGTCCGCACCCACCGGCACCGATTCGTGCGGCAGGTTGGGGATATTCAACAACAGGTTGTCCAGCTCGGCCTGGATGGCATCCAGCTCGCGCTTGCCCTCTTCCAGGTCGCAGCCCATCTTGTCGACTTCCGCCAGCAGCGGCGCGATGTCTTCACCACGCTGCTTGGCCTGGCCGATGGTCTTGGAGCGGCTGTTGCGCTCGGCTTGCAGCTGTTCGGTGCGGGTCTGCACGGCCTTACGCTGGGCTTCGAGCGCTTCGAAACGCGCCACATCGAGGACAAAGCCGCGGGCGGCCAGGCGCTCGGCCACTTCATGGAGCTGGGTACGAACGAGTTTGGAATCGAGCATGTTCTGGTCTCAACACATCACAAGGGTTTGCATGGCCGTGGCCATGGCGCGCAATGCCGCGCAGTTTAAGGCTTTAACAGGGTTGGGTGCCACACCGCGCGTTAGCCGGCTGGGCTACTGGTAGAGGCGCGCCAGGGCAAAGCCGCCCCAGACGGCGAGCACACCACCGACCACGCTGCACAGTAGGTAGGCAAACGCCTCATTGTGGCGGCCATTTTCAAACAGCTTGAGCAGCTCAAGGCTGAATGAGGAAAAGGTGGTGAAGCCGCCGAGCAAACCGATGATCAGGCCACTGCGTAATTCGACTGGCAGGTCGCTGCGCAACAGAAACAGGCCGGACAGCAGACCGATCAGCAGGCAGCCGACGATATTGACGCTGAAGGTCCCCAGGTAGAAATGCCGCGGCCACTGCGCCACCACCCAGCTGGCGGTGAGAAAACGCAGCACAGAACCCACTGCACCACCGAGAGCAACGGCCATGGCTACGCGAATCATGGTTTTCTCCGCTGGCGAGGGCTGTTGCGGTCCTGGTTTTTTAGGTGCTGAAGCTTGTCGCGAATCTTCAGCTCCAAGCCGCGCGGCACCGGTTGGTAGTACTGGCGCGGCTCGAAGGTGTCGGGAAAGTAATCCTCGCCTGCTGCATAGGCATCCGGCTCATCATGGGCATAGCGGTATTCGTCGCCGTAGCCCAGTTCTTTCATCAGCTTGGTCGGCGCGTTGCGCAGGTGCAGCGGGACTTCCTGCGAGCCGTGCTCGGCAGCATCGCGCATGGCGGCGTTGAAGGCGTTGTAGACCGCGTTGCTTTTCGGCGCGCAGGCCAGATAGACGATCGCCTGGGCCACGGCCAGTTCACCCTCGGGGCTGCCCAGGCGTTCCTGCACATCCCAGGCATTCAGGCACAGGGTCAAGGCGCGTGGGTCGGCGTTGCCGATGTCTTCGCTGGCCATGCGCACTACACGCCGGGCGATATACAGCGGGTCGCAGCCACCATCGAGCATGCGCGCGAACCAGTACAGCGCGCCGTCCGGGCTGGAGCCGCGCACCGACTTGTGCAGCGCCGATATCTGGTCGTAAAAGGCTTCGCCGCCCTTGTCGAAGCGCCGACGGGTATCGCCGAGTAGATTGAGCAGCAACTCACTGCCGATCTCGCTGCCGTCTTCGGCCAGGTCGGCGGCGTTTTCGAGGAAGTTGAGCAAGCGCCGCCCATCACCGTCGGCGGCGGCCTGGAGAATCTTGAAGCTTTCTTCCGGCAGGCTCAGCTGGCGCTCGCCCAGGCCCTTAGGGTCACTGAGGGCGCGGTCGACCAGTTTGCGCAGCGCGGTTTCGTCCAGGCTTTTCAGCACATACACGCGGGCGCGTGAGAGCAAGGCGTTGTTCAGCTCGAACGAAGGGTTTTCCGTGGTGGCGCCGATAAAAATCAGCGTGCCGTCTTCCACGTAGGGCAGAAAGGCATCCTGCTGCGACTTGTTGAAGCGGTGCACTTCATCGACAAACAGGATGGTCTGGCGGCCATATTGCGCGGCATGTTGCTGCGCCACTTCCACAGCCTGGCGAATCTCCTTGACCCCGGAGAGCACGGCGGAAATGGTTTCGAAATGCGCATCGGAAACCTGCGCCAAGAGTCGCGCCAGGGTGGTCTTGCCCACACCCGGCGGGCCCCAGAAAATCATCGAGTGCAGCGCGCCCTGCTCCAACGCTTCACGCAAGGGTTTGCCGCGGGCCAGCAAGTGCTCCTGACCGACGTACTCATCCAGACTGGCTGCGCGTAAACGGGCAGCCAGGGGTTGAGCGATGGGTGCCTTGCGAAACAGATCCATGACTGCGGTTTAACGCCTCTCGTTTTGAGCTTTCTACTCTTGAATCACGTCCGCGCCGGCCGGGATCTCGAAGGTGAACTGCGCATCGTTCTGCGGTTCATTCATTTTCACGTTGAGAAAAAGAATGTTGGTGCGCTGGCCAATGCTGTCGATCAACTGCATATCGTTGAGCACCTTGTTGCGAAACGACAGGCGCAGGCTGTCGAACAGGGTGTCCTTGGATTTTGGCTTGAGGATGAAGTCGACCACGTTGCCGCCTTCAGTGTGGGTAATCGCGAAGTTCTCGCGGATCTTCGACACATCACCGGACAGCAGCAGCGCCGGGGTGTGGGTCAGGCGCTGATCCAGGGTCTGGATAGTCACCTGCTGCAGGTCCGGGTCATACAGCCAGACCTTTTCGCCATTGGAGACCAACAGCTGCTCCATCGGTGCATCGGTGTGCCAGCGGAACAGGCCCGGACGCTTAAGCGCGAGCTGGCCAGCGGTTTCCTGCAACTGGGTGCCGCTACCGTCCAGGGTCAGCTGGGAAAAGCGCGCAGTAATGGTTTGCGCCTGGTTGAGCAGCTCGGTCAGACGCTGCACGGCGACTTCATCGTCGGCCATGGCGGCAACGCTGGAAAAACTCAAAACGGTCAGCAACAGCATGCGAATCAGGCGCATGGGACTCCTTATCAAATCGGGCTAGGCATTAATCGCGCATCGGGCTTGGTGCTATGACCTCGCGAGAGCCATTGGTGTTCATTGAGGTGACGACGCCAGCCATTTCCATGGCCTCGATCATCCGGGCGGCGCGGTTGTAGCCAATTTTCAGCTTGCGCTGCACAGAGGAAATCGAGGCGCGGCGACTTTCCAGTACGAAATTGACCGCTTCGTCGTAGAGCGGGTCAGTCTCGCTGCCTTCGCCACCGCCTTCGCCGCTACCACCATCGAAGCCACTACCGGCCTCTTCGACACCGGCGAGGATGTCTTCTATGTAATCGGGTGTGCCACGCTGTTTCCAGGCCTCGACCACGCGGTGTACTTCTTCATCGGAAACGAAGGCGCCGTGTACGCGAATCGGCAAGCCGGTGCCGGGCGGCATATAGAGCATGTCGCCGTGGCCCAGCAGTTGTTCGGCACCACCCTGGTCGAGAATGGTGCGTGAGTCGATCTTGCTCGACACCTGGAACGCCATACGGGTCGGGATGTTGGCCTTGATCAGGCCGGTGATCACGTCCACCGACGGACGCTGGGTCGCCAGAATCAGGTGAATCCCCGCCGCACGGGCCTTCTGCGCGATACGCGCGATCAGCTCTTCGACCTTCTTGCCGACGATCATCATCATGTCGGCGAACTCGTCGACCACCACCACGATGGTCGGCAGGGTTTTCAGCAGCGGCGCTTCGTCGTGCATGCTTTCGCGCTTGTACAGCGGATCGCTCAGCGGCTCGCCCGCCTCTTCGGCGTCCTTGACCTTGCGGTTGAAGCCGGCCAGGTTGCGCACGCCCATCTTCGACATCAGCTTGTAGCGGCGCTCCATCTCGGCAACCGACCAGCGCAGAGCGTTGGCGGCTTCCTTCATGTCGGTCACCACCGGGCACAGCAGATGCGGAATGCCTTCGTAGATCGACAGTTCGAGCATTTTCGGGTCGATCATGATCAAGCGCGCCTCTTCCGGCGTGGACTTGAACAGAATCGACAGGATCATTGCGTTAACCCCGACCGACTTACCGGAGCCGGTGGTACCGGCCACCAACAGGTGGGGCATCTTCGCCAGGTCAGTGATCACCGGCTTGCCGCCGATATCGTGGCCCAGGGCCAGGGTGACCGGCGACTTGGCTTCGTCGTACTCGGGCGACGACAGTACCTCGGAGAAGCGCACGATCTGTCGGTCTTCGTTGGGAATCTCGATACCGACCGTGGTCTTGCCAGGAATCACTTCGACCACGCGCACGCTGATGATCGCCATCGAGCGCGCCAGGTCCTTGGCCAGGCCAGAAATACGACTGACCTTGACCCCAGCTGCGGGCTGGATCTCGAAACGGGTGATCACCGGGCCCGGGTGCACGGACTCAACGATAACCTCGACGCCAAACTCCTTGAGTTTGATTTCGAGCAGGCGCGACATGGCTTCCAGGTATTCGGGCGAATATTTCTTCTGCACCTTTTCCGCCACATCAAGGATCGAAATCGGCGGCAGGCTGCCGGCCAATGTGCTGTCTTCAAACAGGTTGACCTGTTTCTCTTTCAATACGCGTTTGCTCGGCTCGGGCGCTTTCGGCGCGGCCGGCGGCGTGATCACCGGGGCCGGGCGGTTGACCCGCTCGCTCATGTGCTTGTTCAGCGACTCTTCGCGCTCGATCAAGCGCTCTTTGACCTTGGCCTGCTCGCGGCGATCCAGCACGATCGGCGCGGAGACTTCACTGACGCGCTCATCGACTTCACGCAGCTGCGCCACCAGCTGCTTGCGCTCAACCCGTGCACTCCACCAGCTGTTAGCGAGATTCTGGATCAACTCGATCAGGTCGAGGGTGATCTTACCGGTCAGGTCCATCACCTTGAACCAGGACAGGTCGGTAAATACCGTCAAGCCGAACAGAAACAGCGCAATAAACAGCAGCGTGCTGCCTTGTACATTCAGCGCGTTGACCGCCAGTTGGCCAAGGCTCTCGCCAAGCGCTCCGCCTGCCGAAGCAGGCATATAAGCGCCGGCATGGAAATGGATATAGGCCAGCGCAGCGCCCGAAAGCACCAGAAACACCAAGCCGATCAGGCGCCAGGAGAACAGCCAGCCGCTCCACAACCAGGGTTCATGGCGTGCGCGAAACACCTGCAGGGTCTTGACGCCCAACAGCAGCGGAAACAGATAGGCGAAATAGCCCAAGGCCATAAACAGAATGTCAGCAAACCAGGCACCGGCGCGCCCCGCAGCGTTTTGCACCTGCTCGACGTTGCTGGTGTGGGTCCAGCCCGGGTCGGCTGCGTCGTACGTCAGCAGAGCCATCCACAGGTAAAGGCAGAGTGCGCCCAGGCCGATCAGTGCGCCTTCTTTCAATCGATAAGGCAGCTGCTGACGCCAGATTGGGGCTTGTGCGGTTGGGCTAGTTTTCTTCAAAACGCATCTGTTCCTGCGCCAGAGGCGCCGACTAAGTGATTAACGGCAAAATATGCAGCGATTGTACGGGTTTGGCCACGCGATACCAGGCCGAGCTGTATGTATAAACAGCTGCAGCGGTTGACTCCCGTTCTCTGCCCGCTTCGGTGTAGCATATCCGCCAACATCTTCCGTGCGGCTCAATTGGAGCATGCATTCTCTTTTGTGACAAAGGCTTATGAGGTGTTTTTATGAGCGAAGTCAAGCATTCACGCCTGATCATCCTGGGCTCTGGCCCTGCCGGTTATAGCGCTGCTGTATATGCCGCCCGCGCCAACCTCAAGCCTGTCGTGATTACCGGTATTCAACCTGGCGGTCAGCTGACCACCACCACCGAAGTGGACAACTGGCCCGGTGACGTTGAAGGCCTGACCGGCCCGGCGTTGATGGAGCGCATGCAAAAGCACGCCGAGCGCTTCGAAACCGAGATCGTTTACGACCATATCCACACCGCCGAGTTGCAGTCGCGCCCGTTCACCCTCAAGGGTGATAGCGGCACTTACACCTGCGACGCACTGATTATCGCCACCGGCGCGTCCGCTCAGTACCTGGGCCTGCCCTCCGAAGAGGCATTTGCCGGTAAGGGCGTTTCGGCCTGCGCGACCTGCGATGGCTTCTTCTACCGCAATCAGGTGGTAGCTGTGATCGGTGGTGGCAACACCGCTGTCGAGGAAGCGCTGTACCTGTCGAATATCGCCAAGGAAGTGCATCTGGTACATCGCCGCGACAAGCTGCGCTCGGAGAAGATCCTCCAGGACAAGCTGTTTGACAAGGCCGCCAACGGCAACGTGATACTGCACTGGAACCATTCTCTTGAAGAAGTGCTGGGCGACAATACCGGGGTTACCGGTGCCCGCCTGAAAGATACGCAAAGCGGTGTGAGCAAAGACCTGCCGCTGGCCGGCGTGTTTATCGCCATCGGCCACAAGCCCAATACCGAGCTGTTCCAGGGCCAACTGGAAATGCGCGACGGCTACCTGCTGATCAAGGGCGGCAATGAAGGCAACGCGACCGCTACCAGCATCGACGGTGTATTCGCTGCAGGCGACGTGGCTGACCACGTTTATCGCCAGGCCATCACCTCCGCCGGTGCCGGTTGTATGGCCGCACTGGATGTCGAAAAATTCCTCGACGATAACTGATAGCCCCAAGGGCGGACGCCCTGTCCGCCCTACCCTACTTCCGGCCCTGCACCATGCTGACTTGGCTGCAACGCGACTCTCTGGATTTCCCACCCCTCAATAAAGCACTGCGCGAACCCAACGGCCTGCTGGCGGCGGGTGGCGATTTGCAGCCTGAACGACTAATCCAGGCTTATCGGCATGGCTGCTTCCCCTGGTTCCAGGACGGCCAGCCGATTCTCTGGTGGTCGCCCGATCCACGCACCGTGCTGTTGCCTGACGAACTGCATATTTCCCGTAGCCTGGGTAAACTGCTACGTCAGGAGCGCTACCAGGTCACCTTCGACCTGGCCTTTGCCGAGGTTATTCGCGCCTGTGCTGCCCCCCGCAGCTACGCCGCTGAAACCTGGATCACCACCCCGATGCAGGAAGCTTACCTGGAGTTGCACACGCGCGGCCTTGCCCATTCGGTTGAGGTCTGGTCTGACGGCGAGCTGGTCGGCGGGCTCTATGGCCTGGCCATGGGCCAGCTGTTCTTCGGCGAGTCGATGTTCAGCCGTGCCGACAATGCCTCCAAAGTCGGCTTCGCCACTCTGGTCGAGCGCCTGAAAGCCTGGGGCTTTGTGCTGATCGACTGCCAGATGCCAACCGAGCACTTGCTCAGCCTGGGCGCGCGCAGCATCCCGCGCGCGGAATTTGCGGATTACTTGATCCAGCATCTCGACCGTCCCAGCCGAGCCGACTGGCTTGCCTAGGCGAGTTTGCCAGCCTGGCTTACACTTGATTCAGACTGATCCCGAGAGTCGATCATGACCGAGCTGGCCCGCCTGAAGTTTTATGCCACTCAACCGCACCCGTGCAGCTATCTGCCCGAGGAGCAGGCCACCACCCTGTTTCTCGACCCCAGTCAGCCCATGGATGCGGAGGTCTACGCTGAGCTTTCGGAAATGGGCTTTCGCCGCAGCGGCGACCACCTCTATCGCCCACATTGCCAGCGCTGTACAGCTTGCGTTCCCGCACGTATTCCCGCCGCGCAATTCAGCCCGAATCGCCAGCAGCGGCGCATTTTCAAACGCAACCTCGATGTTCAGGTACGCCTGGTTCGCCCAGCGTTCACCGAAGAGTATTACGCGCTCTACGTGCGCTATATCGAGCAACGGCATGCCGATGGCGATATGTACCCGCCTAATCGTGAGCAGTTTTCGACCTTTCTGGTCCGCGACCTAACCTTCTCGCGCTTTTATGAGTTCCGCCAAGGCGGCCGTTTGCTGGCCATCGCGGTGACCGACGTACTGCCCAATGGGCTTTCGGCGGTCTACACCTTCTATGAGCCCAGTGAGGAACGCCGCAGCCTCGGGCGCTTTGCCATCCTCTGGCAAATCGCCGAAGCCGCCCGCCTGGGCCTGCATGCGGTCTACTTGGGTTACTGGATCAAGAACTGCCGCAAGATGAGCTACAAGACCCAATACCGTCCGATTGAGCTGTTCGTCAATCAGCGTTGGGTCAGCCTTAACTGAAGCCCTTGGCGCAAACCCCAAATTTCGGGCACAATGCACGCCGCTTTTGCCTGGCGCCAGTTGCACCGGGCCATTCATTGGATACCGAGGGCTTTACTGCATGTCGAAAGAAGACAGCTTCGAAATGGAAGGCACTGTCGTCGACACCCTGCCCAACACCATGTTCCGTGTGGAGTTGGAAAATGGGCACGTCGTTACTGCGCACATCTCCGGAAAGATGCGCAAAAATTACATCCGCATTTTGACTGGCGATAAAGTTCGCGTTGAACTTACGCCTTATGACTTGAGCAAAGGCCGCATTACTTACCGCGCCCGTTAACAGGCCACTGAAAACCCAGTTTTCTGGCATCTGTTACACCAAGCTCCAGTAAAAACGCCCGGCAATGCCGGGCGTTTTTGTGGGCGCTGAAAAGCTACAGCACGAACCGCTAGGCCATTTCCGCCGTGGTTTCGAAATCGAAGGTCAGCTCGCCGTTCTCGATATCGATGTGCACCACGCCGCCATGTTCAGCCAGCTCGCCAAACAGGATTTCTTCCGCCAGCGGACGCTTGATCTTGTCCTGGATCAAGCGCGCCATTGGTCGAGCGCCCATCTGTACGTCGTAACCCGTCTCCGCCAGCCAGGTGCGCGCCGCATCACTGACCTCAAGCATGACGCGTTTGTCCTCAAGTTGAGCCTGCAGCTCGGTGAGGAACTTGTCGACAATGCTCTTGATCACTTCGTGATTCAGGCGGCCAAACTGGATAATGGTATCCAGGCGGTTGCGGAACTCCGGCGTGAAGCTCTTCTTGATCACTTCCATGGCATCGGATGAATGGTCCTGATGCGTGAAGCCAATGGAGGCTCGCGCAGCAGTTTCCGCACCGGCGTTGGTGGTCATGATCACGATCACATTACGGAAGTCCGCTTTGCGCCCGTTGTTATCGGTCAGGGTGCCGTGGTCCATCACCTGCAACAGCAGGTTGAAGACTTCCGGGTGAGCCTTCTCGATCTCGTCCAGCAGCAGCACGCAGTGTGGTGTCTTACTGATCGCCTCGGTCAACAGACCGCCCTGGTCGAAACCAACATAGCCTGGAGGCGCACCAATCAGTCGCGAAACGGTATGCCGCTCCATGTATTCCGACATATCGAAACGCACCAGCTCAACACCCAGCGCCTTGGCCAGCTGCCGCGCTGCCTCGGTCTTGCCTACCCCGGTGGGGCCGGCAAACAGGAAGGAGCCCACCGGTTTGTCCGGTGCCTTAAGGCCGGCACGCGACAGCTTGATCGCGGTCGACAGCGAGTCGATCGCTGCATCCTGACCAAATACGGTGAGTTTCAGGTCGCGCTCAAGGTTGCGCAGCAGCTCCTTATCCGAACTGCTGACATGTTTAGGCGGAATGCGGGCAATCTTCGCCACGATATCTTCAACCTGCGCCACATCGATGCGGGTCAGACGTTTTTCGAGCGGTTGCAGACGCTGGTAGGCCCCGGCTTCGTCAATCACATCGATTGCCTTGTCGGGCATATGGCGATCGTTGATATAGCGCGAAGCCAGTTCGGCGGCGGCGCGCAGGGCCTCATCGCTGTACTCGATGCTGTGATGTTGCTCGAAGCGGCCTTTCAGCCCGCGCAGGATGCCAATGGTGTCCTCGACAGACGGCTCGACCACGTCGACTTTCTGGAAGCGCCGCGCAAGAGCACGGTCCTTCTCGAAGATGCCGCGGAACTCCTGGAAAGTCGTGGAGCCGATGCAGCGAATTTCGCCCGAAGACAGCATAGGCTTGAGCAGGTTGGACGCATCCATTACCCCGCCCGACGCTGCACCTGCACCGATAATGGTGTGGATTTCATCGATAAACAGGATCGCGTGGGGGCGTTTGCGCAGCTCATTGAGCAGAGCCTTCAAGCGCTTCTCGAAGTCGCCGCGGTATTTGGTACCCGCCAGCAGCGCGCCAAGGTCAAGGGAATAGACCACGCTGTCAGCCAGCAAGTCCGGCACCTGATTATCGACGATGCGCTTGGCCAGGCCTTCGGCAATGGCCGTTTTACCGACACCTGCCTCACCCACCAATAGCGGATTGTTCTTACGCCGACGCGCCAGAATCTGCGCCACCCGCTCGACTTCAAGTTCGCGACCGACCAACGGGTCGATACGGCCCTGGCGAGCCAGTTCGTTCAGATTACTGGCATAAGCATCCAGCGGGTTGCTGGAGCTGGAGGATTCCCCCCCCTCCTCGTCCTGCATCTCCTGTTCGGTTTCCGAGTGGCCGCCGTGGCCCGGCACCTTGGAGATGCCATGGGCGATAAAGTTGACCACATCGATACGCGCGACGCTCTGCTGCTTGAGCAGAAACACCGCCTGACTTTCCTGCTCGCTGAAAATCGCCACCAGCACGTTGGCACCGGTGACTTCACGCTTACCGGAACTCTGTACGTGGAATACCGCGCGCTGTAGAACCCGCTGAAAACCCAGGGTTGGTTGGGTTTCGCGCTCTTCATCATGTTGCGGAATCAGTGGCGTGGTGGAGTCGATAAACTCCTGAAGATCATGGCGCAGCTTGTCCAGATTAGCGCCACAAGCGCGCAACACGCTGGCGGCGGCCTCATTATCCAGTAGCGCCAGTAACAGATGCTCAACCGTCATAAACTCATGACGCTTGGTGCGAGCCTCCTTGAAAGCCAGATTGAGGGTGACTTCGAGCTCTCGATTTAACATAGCTTCACCTCATGCCCAAGCGGCCGGCGTTAACCGTCCTTCTCTATTTCACAGAGTAGCGGATGCTGGCTCTCTCTCGCATATTGATTCACCTGCGTTGCTTTGGTTTCAGCGACATCGCGGGTGAACACTCCGCACACTGCCCGCCCCTCTGTATGGACGGTCAGCATGACTTTGGTCGCAAGCTCTCGGTTCAGGCTGAAAAACACCTCGAGCACTTCGACCACAAAATCCATGGGCGTGTAGTCATCATTAAATAAAACCACTTTATACATAGGCGGGGCCTGCAGAGTGGGCTTGGATTCCTGAACGGCCACGCCGAAGGAATCGTCCTCATGCTCTGCAGGGCGATCCTGATTGAATGTTAGTCGAATCTGGCTACGTGCATGCATGTTGTATGGGTTCGTTAAGGGTCGAATAGTCTGTGCTAGACAGAGTTTGAACGGCTTCGCAGCCAGTTACAGCATTGCCTTGACTATCGGCAAAACGGTGTTACAAACAATGAATACCCGCCGTGGGTATTAAAGGGGTTCCAGCGCTTTGTTCAAACAGTCAGCCAAAGCGTGGAATTGAAGTGGATGATACTCCAGTGATGGAGTCCTTTGCAGAGGGATATCAGCATGGTTAGCGGTAAGGTCAAGTGGTTCAACAACGCCAAAGGCTATGGATTCATCCTGGCCGATGGTCGAGATGAGGACCTGTTCGCCCACTACTCGGCTATCCAGATGGACGGCTATAAAACGCTGAAGGCTGGCCAGCCGGTAAGCTTCGATATTATTCAAGGTCCTAAAGGACTCCACGCCGTAAACATCAGCGCGGCTACCACCGCCAGTGATGCGCCCGCCACGATCAAGCAGCACCAGGACGCAACGGTTGAAGTCTGATTACCTGGGCAATTAATCGCCCACAAAAAAAGGCCGGTCAATTGACCGGCCTTTCTTTTATGGTCTGCCATCCATGGCTACCACCCTACGGGCCGTCGCTATGCGACGTTAAAAATTGCTCCCTGCAATTTTTTGCAGCTGATTTGCTTACATGTGCGAAATCAGCGCATCACCAAACGCCGAGCAAGACAGCAGCTTAGCGCCGTCCATCAGTCGCTCGAAGTCATAGGTCACTGTCTTGGCCGAGATAGCGCCATTGGTGCCTTTGATGATCAGATCGGCTGCTTCAACCCAGCCCATGTGACGCAGCATCATTTCCGCGGAGAGGATCAGCGAACCTGGGTTCACCTGGTCCTTGCCAGCGTACTTAGGTGCGGTGCCGTGGGTGGCTTCGAACATCGCCACGGTGTCGGACAGGTTGGCACCTGGCGCGATACCGATACCGCCCACTTCGGCCGCCAGGGCGTCGGACAAGTAGTCGCCGTTGAGGTTCAGGGTGGCGATCACATCGTATTCGGCCGGGCGCAGCAGAATTTGCTGCAGCATGGCGTCGGCGATGGCGTCTTTAACGATGACGTTCTTGCCAGTGCGTGGGTTCTTGAACTGCATCCAAGGGCCACCGTCGAGCAGGGTTGCGCCGAATTCATCAGCAGCAATCTCGTAGGCCCACTCTTTGAAGGCGCCTTCGGTGAACTTCATGATGTTGCCTTTGTGCACGATGGTCAGCGAGTCGCGGTCGTTATCGACCACATACTGCAGAGCCTTGCGCGCCAGACGCTTGGTGCCTTCTTTGGAAACCGGCTTAACGCCGATGCCGCAGTCCTGGTCGAAACGGATCTTGGTGACGCCCATTTCTTCCTTGAGGAATTTGATGACCTTGTTCGCCTCAGGCGAACCGGCTTTCCACTCGATACCGGCGTAGATGTCTTCCGAGTTCTCACGGAAGATGGTCATGTCGACATCGCCAGGCTTCTTCACCGGGCTTGGCACGCCTTCAAACCAGCGCACTGGGCGCAGGCAAACGTACAGGTCGAGCTGCTGACGCAGAGCAACGTTCAGGGAGCGAATGCCGCCACCAACTGGAGTGGTCAGCGGGCCCTTGATGGAAACGACGTAATCTTTGACCGCATCCAGAGTTTCCTGAGGCAGCCAGGTGTCCTGGTCGTAAACCTGAGTGGCTTTTTCGCCAGCGTAAACTTCCATCCAGGAGATCTTGCGCTCGCCGCCGTAGGCTTTCTGTACGGCAGCATCAACGACTTTGATCATGACCGGGCTGATGTCGACACCGATACCATCACCTTCGATAAAAGGAATGATCGGGTTATTCGGGACGTTCAGAGATGTATCGGCATTAACGGTGATTTTGTCACCGGTGGCTGGCACCTGGATCTTTTGGTATCCCATGCTGGACTCCGTTGTTTTCGTGGTCTGGCATTCAGTCGTGCAGATGGCACGCTGAATAGATCTTTTTGGGTCTCGGAAAGGCGAACTATTTTTGTAGTTTTTCTACAGAAAGTCACGCACTTTATCCACTGGAAACATTGCCCATGCGCATTCTTGCGGGCATCTAGCTAACAACCAGCAACAACTTGTAGTCAAACTACAAGTTCGCTACAAGGCATTTTTAGCAAGCCGATTTCATCCTAGCAGCTCACTGGTTAATTGCCCCGACTATCACTGCCGCACATGGCTGCAGCTACGATCACGCGCCTGCTCAAGGAGTTCCACATGCGCTTTACCCCACACGTCACAGTTGCCACCGTCATCGAAGACCAGGGACGGTTTCTGCTGGTTGAGGAAATGGCCGATAACCGCGCCGTATTTAATCAGCCTGCTGGCCACTTGGAAGCCGACGAAAGTCTGATACAGGCGGCCTTGCGTGAAACTCTTGAAGAGACCGGCTGGGATGTTGAACTGACTGGTGTTACTGGTATTTACCTGTACACCGCGCCGAGCAACGGCATCACCTACCAGCGCGTGTGTTTTGCCGCAAAACCGCTGCAGCAGCGGCCTAACCATCCGCTGGATGACGGCATCATCGGCCCGCGCTGGCTGACCCGTGATGAGCTGGCGACCCAGCCGGAACGTTGGCGCAGTGAGCTGGTGCTGCGCTGCATCGATGACTATTTAAGTGGAGCGTGTTTTCCACTGACGCTTATCCGCGATTAACGGCCGCAGGCCTGTGCCTGCTAGAATCGCGCTCTTTTCAAACCTGTGCCCAGTATCCCCATGTCAGATCCAACTACTCAGCGCGTAATCGTCGGCATGTCCGGCGGCGTCGACTCCTCCGTTTCCGCCCTGCTCCTACTTGAGCAGGGGTATCAGGTCGAAGGCCTGTTTATGAAGAACTGGGACGAAGACGACGGCACCGAATACTGTACGGCCATGGACGACCTGGCCGATGCTCAGGCCGTATGCGACAAGATCGGTATCAAGCTGCACACCGCCAACTTTGCCGCCGAGTACTGGGACAACGTGTTCGAGCACTTTTTGGCTGAATACAAGGCCGGACGCACGCCGAACCCGGACATCCTGTGTAACCGCGAGATCAAGTTCAAAGCCTTTCTCGACTACGCGCTGATGCTCGGTGCCGACCTGATCGCCACCGGCCATTATGTGCGCCGCCGCGATATCGACGGGCGCACCGAACTGCTCAAGGGCCTCGATCCGAATAAGGACCAGAGCTACTTCCTGCACGCGGTCGGCGGCGAGCAGATCGCCAAGACCCTGTTCCCCGTCGGCGAGCTGGAAAAGCCCGCAGTGCGCGCCATCGCCGAGAAATACGCGCTGGCCACGGCGAAGAAGAAGGACTCCACCGGTATCTGCTTTATCGGTGAGCGGCGCTTCAGTGATTTTCTCAAACAGTACCTGCCGGCCATGCCGGGCAACATCGAAACCACCGAAGGCGAAATCATCGGCCACCATCACGGCCTGATGTACCACACCATTGGCCAGCGCCAGGGTTTGGGTATCGGCGGATTGAAAGACGCCAGTGACGAGCCCTGGTATGTCCTGCACAAGGACCTGACGCGCAATGTACTGGTGGTTGGCCAGGGTAATGAACACCCCTGGCTGTTCAGCCGCGCCCTGCTCGCTTCGGAGATTTACTGGGTTAACCCGATTGACCTGAGCACGCCGCGCGAGCTGACGGCCAAGGTGCGTTATCGCCAGAGCGATCAGGCCTGCACGCTGGAGAAAACCGCCAGCGGCTACCGCGCCGTATTCAATGAGCCGCAGCGCGCCGTGACTCCGGGCCAGTCTGTCGTGTTCTACGACGGTGAAATCTGTCTGGGCGGCGGCGTGATTGAAACGGCCGAGCCCTGGACCAGCCGGGATCAGCGCCCATGAATCCGATCCGCGAACAACTGATCGCCCTCGGCGCGGTATTCGAATCGGCCGTATTGGTCGACAAACTGGCACGCACTGGCCAGGTCGGCGAGCCGGCCGTGGCCTGCATGATCAACAGCCTGCTGGTGCGCGACCCGAAGGACACACTGGATGTCTATGGCGGCGACGACCTCAACCTGCGCGACGGCTACCGCGCGCTGGTCAGCGCTCTGGAGCGTGATCCGGGCAGTCTGCAGCGTGATCCACTGCGTTATTCACTGGCCCTGCTGTCGCTGGAGCGCCAGCTGGATAAGCGTGGCGACATGTTGAGCGTCATGGGCAGCCGCCTTGATCAGGTACAGCAGCAGGTCGAGCACTTCGGGCCGACCCATGAAAACGTGATCGCTAACTGCGCCAGCCTGTATCAGGACACCATCAGCACCTTCCGCCAGCGCATTCAGGTGCAAGGCGATATGCGCCACCTGCAACAG
Source organism: Pseudomonas sp. (assembly GCF_049653025.1). Lineage (GTDB taxonomy): Bacteria > Pseudomonadota > Gammaproteobacteria > Pseudomonadales > Pseudomonadaceae > Aquipseudomonas. Next base: position 175,805 of record NZ_JBASFM010000016.1, read on the forward strand.
ACCAACAATGCCGCGAAAATTCGCGCCCTGTTGCTCGCTGGCATTCGCTCAGCGCGCCTGTGGCGTCAGTTGGGCGGCCATCGCTGGCAGATGGTGTTCAGCCGCAGCAAGCTGCTCAAGGACCTCTACCCGCTGCTACGGGCCTGAGTCATGACCACGCGTGCGGTCAAACCCCTGCAGGGAGCGGTGTTGCTGGCGCTTTCTGCACTGCTGTTTTCGCTGATGGGGGTTGGCATCCGCGAGGTCTCGGTCAGCGTCAACAACGAATCGGTGGTGTTTTTTCGCAACCTGGTCGGCGTGCTGTTCTTTTTGCCCTTGATCCTGCTCCGGGGCGTGCAGCCCCTGAAGACCACGCGCCTGAAATCGCACCTGTGGCGCACCACCTATGGCCTGGCGGCGATGTACTGCTTCTTCTACGCCATTGCCCATCTGCCCCTGGCCGACGCCATGCTGTTCACCTACTCGGCCCCGGTGTTCACCCCAATCATCGCCTGGTGGTGGCTGAAAGAACCGCTGAGCAAGCGCATGCTGATCACCACCGGCATCGGCCTAGTCGGCGTATTGCTGGTGGCCAAACCCTCGGCCGCGCTGCTCGACAGCCAGGCGCTGATCGGTCTGGCGGCAAGCATCCTGGCGGCCTTCGCCTTTGTCTCGATTCGCGAGATGAGCGACACCGAACCGGCGTTTCGCATTGTTTTCTATTTTTCCCTGTTCAGCGCGCTGATCTCGGCTGTGCCGCTGGCCTGGGCCTGGCAGCCGATGACGCAACATGAACTGGGGCTCTTGTTGGTGATCGGCCTGCTGGCCACCGCCAGCCAGATCATCATGTCCAAAGCTTACGGCCTGGCTCCGCCCGGCCTGATTGGCCCGTTTGCCTACCTGGCGATTGTGTTTGCCGGGCTGATCGCCTGGCTGCGCTGGGGCGAAACCCCGGATGTGACCTCGTTGATAGGCGCGGCGCTGATTTTCAGCGCCAGCCTGCTGTCGATTGTTCGGCGCGGCTGAACGGTAGTAGGCAATCGCGGCCCGGCCGCCGATTTCATGTATGATATGCGCCCTTTTCAATGCCCGATTGTCCGAGAACGCCTCCCATGCAGCTTTCCTCGCTCACCGCGGTTTCCCCCGTTGATGGCCGCTATGCCGGCAAAACCAGCGCCCTGCGCCCGATTTTCAGCGAATACGGCCTGATCCGTTTCCGCGTACTGGTTGAGGTGCGCTGGTTGCAGCGCCTGGCCGCCCACGAAGGTGTTGCCGAAGTTGCGCCCTTCTCCGCCGAAGCCAACGCCGTACTCAATGAGTTGGCCGACAACTTCGCCGTCGAGCACGCCGAGCGCGTCAAGGAAATCGAGCGCACCACCAACCACGACGTCAAAGCCGTGGAGTACCTGCTCAAGGAACAGGCTGCCAAGCTGCCTGAGCTGGACAAGGTCAGCGAATTTATCCACTTCGCCTGCACCAGTGAGGACATCAACAACCTGTCCCACGCCCTGATGCTGCGTGAAGGCCGCGATGGCGTGCTGCTGCCGCTGATGCGCCAGACCGCCGAAGCCATCCGCGAGCTGGCGATCAAGTTCGCCGACGTGCCGATGCTCTCGCGCACCCACGGTCAGCCGGCATCGCCGACCACCCTGGGCAAGGAACTGGCCAACGTGGTCTACCGCCTGGAGCGGCAGATCGCTCAGGTTGCGGCGGTGCCGCTGCTGGGTAAGATCAATGGTGCCGTGGGCAACTACAACGCCCATCTCTCGGCCTACCCGCAGATCGACTGGGAAGCCAACGCGCGTCAGTTCATCGAAGGTGACCTGGGCCTGCAGTTCAACCCCTACACCACGCAGATCGAGCCGCACGACTATATCGCCGAGCTGTTCGACGCCATCGCCCGCTTCAATACCATCCTGATCGACTTCGATCGCGATATCTGGGGCTATATCTCCCTGGGCTATTTCAAGCAGCGCACCATCGCTGGCGAAATCGGCTCCTCGACCATGCCGCATAAGGTCAACCCGATCGACTTCGAGAACTCCGAAGGCAATCTGGGCATCGCCAACGCGCTGTTCCAGCACCTGGCCAGCAAGCTGCCGATCTCCCGCTGGCAGCGCGACCTGACCGACTCCACCGTGCTGCGCAACCTCGGCGTCGGCTTTGCTCACAGCGTGGTTGCCTACGAGGCAAGCCTCAAGGGAATCAGTAAGTTGGAGCTTAATGCTCAACGTATTGCTGATGACTTGGATGCCTGCTGGGAAGTCCTCGCCGAGCCGATTCAGACCGTGATGCGCCGCTACGCCATCGAGAACCCCTACGAGAAGCTCAAGGAGCTGACCCGCGGCAAGGGCATCAGCCCCGAGGCGCTGCTGAGCTTTATCGACGGCCTGGATATGCCAGCCGCCGCCAAGGCCGAGCTCAAACTCCTGACCCCTGCCAGCTACATCGGCAACGCGGTCGCCCAGGCCAAGCGCATCTAACCGGCAACAGCCTCCCAGACGCCCGGCTGCGCCGGGCGTTTTTATTTATGGGTATTTACTTACTTCAAGGGCTTAGCGATGAATCCTGATACTCCGCTACAACTGCTGGGTGGCCTTACTGCTCGCGAGTTCATGCGTGACTACTGGCAGAAGAAACCCCTGCTGGTACGCCAGGCCATCCCTGGCTTCGAGAGCCCGATTTCGCCGGACGAGCTGGCCGGCCTGGCACTGGAAGAGGAAATCGAGTCGCGCCTAGTCATCGAGCACGGCGAGCGCCCCTGGGAACTGCGCAGCGGCCCGTTTGCCGAGGACGCCTTCGCCGATCTACCGGAACGCGACTGGACCCTGCTGGTGCAGGCCGTCGACCAGTTCGTCCCGGAAGTGGCCGAACTGCTGGAAGAGTTCAAGTTTCTGCCCAAGTGGCGCATCGACGACGTGATGATCAGCTTCGCCGCACCGGGCGGTGGCGTTGGCCCGCACTTCGACAACTACGACGTGTTCCTCTTGCAGGGCTTCGGCCAGCGCCGCTGGCAAGTGGGCCAGATGTGCAATTCCGACAGCCCGCTGCTAGAACACGCGGATCTGAAGATCCTCGCTGAATTCGTTAAAACTGAAGAATGGGTCCTGGAGCCCGGCGACATGCTCTATCTGCCGCCGCTCTTGGCCCACTGTGGTACCGCTGAGGATGACTGTATGACGTATTCCGTAGGCTTTCGTGCGCCAAGCGCCGCTGAAGTCCTGACCCATTTCACCGACTTTCTCGGCCAATTCCTGCCTGACGAAGAGCGCTACAGCGACGCCGACGCGCAGCCGACCAGCGACCCGACGCAGATCCAGCGCGACGCCCTGGATCGTCTCAAGGCTCTGCTCAGCGAACACATGAGCGATGAGCGCCTGCTGATGACCTGGTTCGGCCAGTTTATGACCGAACCCAAGTATCCGGAGCTGATTGCCGGTATCGAGATCGATGAAGAGAACCTTCTCGCCGGCCTCGAAGACGGCGCAGTGCTGGTCCGCAACCCTAGCGCCCGCCTGGCCTGGTCGGAAGTCGGTGACGACCTGGTGCTGTTCGCCAGCGGTCAGAGCCGCCTGCTTTCGGCCAGCCTGCGCGAACTGCTGAAACTGATCTGCTCGGCCGATGCCCTGCATATCGACAACCTCGGCCAATGGTTGGCCGATGACGAAGGGCGTAATTTGGTGGTGGAGCTGGTCAAACAAGGCAGCCTGGAGTTTGCTGATGAGTGAGATTCACGTCCGCCTGGCCGACTGGCAGAAGGACAATACCGATTTGCGGCGTATTCGCGAAAGCGTGTTTATCGCGGAACAAGCGGTACCGCCCGAGCTCGAGTGGGATGCTGAGGATGCCGACGCCGTGCATTTCCTCGCAGAGGAAGGCGACTACCCGATCGGCACCGCCCGCCTGCTGCCCGATGGCCATATCGGCCGGGTGTCGGTACTCAAGGACTGGCGCGGCCTGAACGTGGGTGTAGCGCTGATTCAGGCGGTAATCGCGGAAGCGGAAAAACGCGGCCTGATGCAACAAATGCTCAGCGCTCAGGTGCACGCCACCGCGTTCTATGAAAAGCTCGGGTTTGCCATCGTCAGCGGGGAATACCTGGACGCCGGCATCCCCCATGTGGACATGGTGCGCAGCAGCACCTAGAGGCTGAAATGAACGACGAAAACGCCCCGAGTGAACAACCCGAGAGCCTGGAACCCTTAGAGCTTCCAGACATCGAGTTTGAATCACCGGGGCGTTTTACTGTGCACAACCCGGCCGGCCAGAGCAGCGACAGCCCGCGTGCCGAGCCGGCGCCCTTTGTGCTCGGCGTTCATCCGGATCTGGAGCGTTTCAGCCAACCCGAGGCTGCCCGCGCCCATGCCCTCGCCCTGCTGCAACAAGCGCAGCGCAGCCTGTGCATCTACAGCCATGACCTGGAGCCCTGGCTCTATCACCACAGCAGTGTGCAGGACGCCTGTACCCGTTTTCTCCTAGCCAGCCCGCACAACCAGCTGCGCATCCTGCTGCGCGACCCCGGCCGCGCAGTCAAGGAAGGCCACCGCCTGCTTAGCCTGTCGCGCCGGCTATCGAGCAACCTGCATATCCGCAAGCTGCACCCGGACTACCCCAATGAAGAGTTGGCCTTCCTGCTGGCCGATGACCGCGGCTTGCTGCTGTTGCCCGAAATTGGTCAGGCCAGCGGTTACGCCCTGTACCAGGATCCTGGCCGCAATCGCCAGCGCCGCGCGCAGTTCGATCAAGCCTGGGATACCAGCACCACCGACGCTGATTTACGGAGTTTTCTACTATGAAGGTTCGCGCCCTGCTCGCCGCCGCGCTGTTTAGTTGCAGCCTGTCTCTCAGCGCTGCCACCGAGGTGATCCCGCTGAATTTCCGCACGGCCGATGAAGTGCTGAGCGTGGTGCAATCGGTGCTCGGCCATGAGGGCAAGGTCAATGCCTATGGCAACCAGCTGATCGTCAATGCCGAGCCGGCGAAGATTGCCGAGGTGCGGGCGCTGCTGCAGCAGCTCGACACCGAACCGCGTCGTTTGCTGATCAGCGTCGACACCAATGATTCCGGCTTCCAGTCCGATCGCGGCTACCGTGCCGATGGTTCGATCAGTGCCGGCGATGCCGAGGTGCAGATCGGTCAGGGCGAAATCAATGGCCGCGACCAGGTGCGCATCATTCGCCGCACGACCGACAGCCGTGGTGCCGGCACCCAGCAGGTCCAGGCCACCGAGGGCTACCCGGCGCTGATCCAGGTCGGCCAGAGCGTGCCGCTGACCACCCGTGGCCGTGACCAATACGGCCAGCCCTACAGCAACACCCAGTACCGCGACGTCACCCGCGGCTTTTATGTAACAGCCAGCCTCAGCGGCGAGCTGGTGCATATCAGCATCAGCAGTAACCGCGACCGCCTGAGCCAGTCGCAACCCGGCGCTATCGATGTGCAAAGCACCGATACCCGAGTCACGGGTCGCGTGGGTGAGTGGATCAGCATTGGCGGCGTCAGTGAGCAAAGCCAGAGCCAACAGGGCGACTTTATGCAGCACCGCTCGACCCAGGGCCGCGACGACATGAGCATGCGCGTCAAGGTCGACGTGATGAACTGAGCCGAGCGCTCGATTCATCCCGCGCCTGGCTGCTGCCCGCCGACCATTCATCGCCTTGCGCGGCCCTGCGGCTGCGCAACTTCCTGCGCCACCTCTCGCATCACCCAGGCCAAGTGCCGTAATCCGCCGAATAGAGCCGCAGAAGCTGACTTATCAGTCGCTTCTGGATTTATGTAGTAGTCATTCGAAAAGCACTACAAAATTATTGACGAACACTTTTGGCAGAGGCATCATGGCCCCGCTCCCGCTAATCAGAGGCGCTGAAAAGCCCTCCGAATCGCGCTCCAACTTACCGTCAGAGCCGATTTGCGTTGTAAAGCCCACAAGGCCGTTCGATGAGATTGCGACTGGAACGAAGTTGTCCTGAGGGACGGGGAAGCGTTTAGCAACAGCGCGCAACGAGCACAGCAGGTTGAGTCGTCCAACGGCATCTTTGAGCCGGTAAACGCCAAATGACCCAGTCATTTGCAACAGCTGAAGCCCGCGAACTGTAAGCTCGTCACCCTCCTCCCGGATCAATTCCGTCTCAAGTCGATGTCTCGGCGTTCTGCAGTTGGCTACAACAACCACCAGCAACATTGCTGTTAAAGCATTGGTGTTCAGTGGGGAAGTCGGTGCTCAACCAAACACATACTTTGAAGGATTGACCATGTCAGCTTATCAAAACGACATCAAAGCAGTCGCCGCGCTTAAAGAAGTTGCCGGCAGCAGCTGGAGCGCTATTGACCCTGAGTCCGTGGCCCGCATGCGCGCCCAGAACCGTTTCAAAACCGGTCTGGAAATCGCTCAGTACACCGCCGATATCATGCGCAAAGACATGGCCGAGTACGATGCTGACTCCTCCGTCTACACCCAGTCCCTGGGCTGCTGGCATGGTTTCATCGGTCAGCAGAAGCTGATTTCGATCAAAAAGCACCTGAAGACCACCAACAAGCGCTACCTCTACCTGTCGGGCTGGATGGTTGCTGCTCTGCGTTCGGATTTCGGTCCGCTGCCGGATCAGTCCATGCACGAGAAAACCTCGGTTTCCGGCCTGATCGAAGAGCTGTACACCTTCCTGCGCCAGGCTGACGCCCGTGAGCTGGACCTGCTGTTCAGCGCTCTGGACGCCGCTCGCGCTGCTGGCGACAAAGTCAAAGCAGACGAAATCCAGGCTCAGATCGACGGCTACGAAACTCATGTCGTACCGATCATCGCCGACATCGACGCTGGTTTCGGTAACCCGGAAGCCACCTACCTGCTGGCCAAGAAGATGATCGAAGCGGGTGCTTGCTGCATCCAGATCGAGAACCAGGTTTCCGACGAGAAGCAGTGCGGCCACCAGGACGGTAAAGTCACAGTTCCTCACGCCGACTTCCTGGCCAAGATCAACGCTGTTCGCTACGCATTCCTCGAGCTGGGCATCGACAACGGCGTGATCGTTGCTCGTACCGACTCCCTGGGTGCCGGCCTGACCAAGCAGATCGCTGTGACCAACACCCCGGGCGACCTCGGCGACCAGTACAACTCCTTCCTCGATTGCGAAGAAGTATCCGCTGCCGACCTGAACAACGGCGACGTGGTACTGAACCGCGGTGGCAAGCTGCTGCGTCCTAAGCGTCTGCCGTCCAACCTGTTCCAGTTCCGTGCTGGCACCGGTGAAGCGCGTTGCGTACTGGACAGCATCACCTCGCTGCAGAACGGCGCTGACATGCTGTGGATCGAAACCGAGAAGCCACACGTCGGCCAGATCGCAGAAATGGTTAACGAAATCCGTAAAACCATCCCGAACGCCAAGCTGGTTTACAACAACAGCCCGTCGTTCAACTGGACCCTGAACTTCCGTCAGCAGGTATTCGATGCCTTCGCTGCTGAAGGCAAGGACGTTTCCGCCTACGACCGCACCAAGCTGATGAGCGTCGACTACGACGAAACCGAGCTGGCTCAGGTTGCTGACGAGAAGATCCGTACCTTCCAACGTGATGGTTCCGCCCAGGCTGGTATCTTCCACCACCTGATCACCCTGCCGACCTACCACACCGCCGCGCTGTCCACCGACAACCTGGCCAAAGGGTACTTCGCAGACCAGGGCATGCTGGCCTACGTGAAAGGCGTTCAGCGTCAGGAGATCCGTCAAGGTATCGCCTGCGTTAAGCACCAGAACATGTCCGGTTCCGACATCGGCGACGCTCACAAAGAGTACTTCGCTGGTGAAGCGGCCCTGAAAGCCGGCGGCAAAGACAACACCATGAACCAGTTCAGCTAAGAACCGGTTCACTCAACCGAGGCCACGATCAAGGTTGAGTGTGTTGATAAGAACCCCAGCAGAAATGCTGGGGTTTTTTTATGGCCTGCCATCCATGGCGGCCACCCTTCTGGCCGTCGCTGTGCGACGTTAAAAATGGCTCGCGGCCATTTTTTTGCCTGAAAATCGGCTTTCCTGGCATTTGTGCGCTGCCGCACAGCCGCTGTCATACGCCCGTCGTTTTCCTTGGTTAGCGTCAAGCCCCCGTCGATTAACCCAAGGAGCCTGCATGAGCACTCACAATGACAACCCTGTACTGTTCGGCAATGGCGATGAGTTGCTCAGCAACCATTCCAACAACCCGCACATCAATGAACTGATCAGCCGCCGCCAGGTGCTGGCCGGCAGCGCCGCGCTCGGCACACTGGCCTTTCTCGGCAGTGCCATGCCCAGCCTGGCCGCAGCCGCGGAACCGGCAGCCACTGACCTGGCCAGATCGCACTTCAAGCCGCGCAGCAAACTGCCGTTCAGCGCCGTCGCCACCAACCGCGCCGACAGCATCACAGTACCGGCCGGTTACCGTGCCACGGCCTTTATTCCCTGGGGCACGCCGATTACCGGTGCCTATCCCGCCTACCTGGACGATGGCAGCAACAGTGCCCAGGACCAGGCCGAGCAGTTGGGCATGCACCATGACGGTATGCACTTCTTCCCGATCGATGCACAGCGCGATGGCCGCAAAAGCGACCACGGCCTGCTGGTGCTCAACCACGAATACATCGACGCGCCACTGCTGCACCCCAATGGCCCGACCGTGGTAGCCGGCAAACGCAGCAGCGCCGAAGAAGTGCGCAAGGAGATCAACGCCCACGGCGTGTCTGTGGTGGAAATTCGCCGCGGCCTCGACGGTAACTGGAGTGTCTTGCCAAGCGCGCGCAACCGCCGTATCACAGGGGCCACCCCCATGCAGATCAGCGGCCCGGCACGCGGCCATGCCCTGCTGAAAACCCGTTACAGCCCACAAGGCACGGCGACTCGCGGCACCCTGAACAACTGTTCAAACGGCTTTACGCCCTGGGGCACCTACCTCACCTGCGAGGAAAACTGGGCCGGTTACTTCGCCAGCGCCGACGCCGACATGCCGCGCGAGCTGAGCCGCTATGGCCTGCGCAGCAGCAGCCGTTATGGCTGGGATACCCTGCCGGGCGATGAGTTCGAGCGTTTCAATGCCACGCGCAAGACCACCACGGCCAGCGCCGACTACCGCAACGAACCCAACCACTTCGGCTGGATCGTCGAGATCGATCCGTTCGCCCCGGAGTCGGCCCCGATCAAGCGCACCGCCCTCGGTCGTTTCGCTCACGAAGGCCTGGTGTTCGCCCCGGTAAAACCGGGCCGCCCGGTGGTGTGCTACTCCGGTGATGACTCGCAGAACGAATACATCTACAAATTCGTCAGCCGTGAAAAGTACCGCCCCGGCCGCAGCAATGGCCGTCTGCTCGATCAAGGCACCCTCTTCGTCGCGCGCTTCAATGCCAACGGCAAGGGCGAATGGCTGGCCCTGGATATTCACGACAAGCAGTTCCAGAGCGCCTGCACGGCCGCCGGGGTGAGCTTTGCCGACCAGGGCGAAGTGTTGATCAACACCCGCCTGGCCGCCGATATCGCCGGTGCCACCAAGATGGATCGCCCGGAATGGGGCGCGGTCAACCCGGACAATGGCGAGGTGTATTTCACCCTGACCAACAACACCGCGCGCACCACCGCCGATGCCGCCAACCCGCGCCCGGCAAACGCCTTCGGCCATATCATTCGCTGGCGCGAACTGAGCAAGGATTACGGCGGTCGACGCTTTGCCTGGAGCCTGTTTATGCTGGCCGGCCCGGAAACCGACAGCGTCGGCCCGAACGGCAAGCCATTGACCGCCGACAACCGCCTGGCCAGCCCGGACGGCCTGTGGTTCGACAGCGAAGGTCGCTTGTGGATCCAGACCGACATGAGCGGCAGCCAGCTCAGCAGTGGCCCGTTCGGCAACAATCAGGTACTGGTCGCCGAGCCGCGCACCGGTGAACTGAAACGCTTCCTGGTGGGCCCACTTGGCTGCGAGGTGACGGGTATTACCGCCACCCCGGATTTCCGCACTCTGTTTGTGAATATCCAGCACCCGGGTGAAGGCTCCACCGCCACCAACCTGCTCAGCACCTGGCCAGACGGCCCAGGCAAACGCCCACGCTCGGCCACGGTGGTGATTACCCGCGAGGATGGTCGCCGTCTGCTGTAAGAGACTGTTTATAGTCTGCTGCGCGTCGGCCCTGCTGCGTTGAAAACAGGCTCGGAATGCTCATGTACAACAGTACACTCCGCTTCCTCGCCTGTTTGACCAGCCGGAGGCTGTTACTGGCGTAGCGCCTTGCATGGCTCTAGCTCGCGAGACTCTAAAAAGTCTCTAAGCCGCAGGTAACTCAGTGACCGGCCAAGCCTGGCCGGTCACTTTTCGCTGTGACAGACTCGCACCCTTCCCACCTACAAGAAGAGCGCGTCCATGCCCAGCAACCGCCTGAGCCGTATTGTCAGCAAGATCCATCAACTGCCCAAGGCCCTGCACAGCCCGGCGCTGTCGTTCCTGTTCGGCTCCCAGGTGAAATTTGCCGGCACCGCCAAGGTGCGCGTGCATACGCTGACCGAGCAGCAGGCGATCATGAGCATCGCCAACAAGCGCAAGGTGCAGAACCACATCAACGGTGTACATGCTGCCGCCATGGCCTTGCTGGCCGAATCCGCCACGGGTTTTCTGGTCGGCATGAGTGTGCCGGACGACAAGGTGCCGCTGATCAAAAGCCTCAAGGTCGACTATTTGAAGCGCGCCACCGGCAGCCTGCGCGCCGAAGCCAGCCTGACAGCTGAACAGATTCAAGCCATTCACACCCAGGACAAAGGCGAAGTGCTGGTCGCGGTGACGGTCACCGACGAGGCCGGCATCCAGCCGATCCAGTGCGAAATGCTCTGGGCCTGGGTCAGCAAAAAGCGCTAAGCGCATCCCAGCACCCAGAGCTACTCTGAATACGCCGCAAGCGGCGGCGTGATTCAGGAGCATCGCGGGTGCGCGGAAAACCTCTTCTATTGGGCGGCGGCCTGATCGTTCTGGCCGTTACCAGCACGCTGTACTGGCGCTTGCAGGCCGATACACCGGCCAGTCCTGCTGCCACGGCGACGATGTCTGCGACCAACACCGACAGGCTGGCAGTGCCTGCGCCCAGCAATGCCGAACAGCAAGCGTTGCTGGGCAACCCCGCCGTGCAAGCGCAGGAACAGCGCCTGGCCTTTCATGCGGCTTACCGCGACTTTGTCAGTAATGCGGCCAAGCTGTCGTCGCCGCAGCGTGAAGCGCAAGCACGCGCCCTGAGTGAACAGATCGAAGCCTACGAGCAGCGCAGTGAACTGGCCATGAGCGAATCGTTGCTGCTGCAACTGGGGCTGATCCAGCTCACCGCCAGCGACGAGCAGGAGCAGAAGGAGCAAGCCGCCGCCCTGGTGGCTCGCTATAAAGCCCGCAGCGCTGAGCAGGCCGCCAAAGCCCCCGCACCAAGTGCCGAGTTTCAGCGCTACAAGACCGATGAGAAACGCATCGTCGCCGAGGTCATGAGCATGGACAGCATTCCCGCCGGTTTGAGCCGCGATGAATACCTGCGCCAGCGTCTGCAACAGGCCCGCGAGCAGCATTATTGAGCCTCGGGCGTTGCCTGCGTGGGCAACGCCCGAGTTGCGTCAGAGCAACTGGTCGAGGGTGAAATACAACAGGTTGAACGGTTTGTTGCGATCCGCCGTGTCGCTCAGTTCTGAAGCCTCCAACACCGGGCCGCTGCCATTCATCACGTTATTGATGAAGTCATCCAGTTGCAGGTTCTGCTCCTGAATATCGGCATTGGCGAACTCGATGATGCTGGTGCAATGGCTCTCGTTGACCGCGCGGTACTGCGGAAAGTAACCGCCCACATTCGGTAGATTGGCCAACTCGTCGCGCAGCCGGCCGGTGTCCACCGCCCACTTGGCGTGAATCAGCGCCTCCTTGCTGGCCTGGTCCGGTGCATTGGCGATCTCCGGGTAGAAGCGCTCATAGGAATAGGACGAGTAGTTGAGGTCCTTCCAGAAGTGCGTATGGCCCATGCGATCGCCTGCCAGGTTGCTCGACAGCGCCGGGTAGAGGCTGCCGAGGTTGTTCAGGTTAAGCCCCGGCAAGCGCGACTGCAGATAAGGCAGCGGCCCGGCATCGAGGCCCCAGGCGCTGCGGATAAACCCTTGCAGCGGCAGCGAAGGATAAGCCGTCGTGCCGCCACCGCTGATGGCGCTGAAGACCGGCCCCGAATCGTTGATCAGGAAACTGCGCGTCGGCGCAATATCCTGCCGGGTCGGTGCGTAGTTGGTCAGGCTACCCGCGCCGCCGGCACTGCAACCGGTGGTCAGCATCTGCGTCGGGCGCGGCAGGTTGTCCTTCAGCCAGCCGACCACGGCGCGCATATTGCGCAGGCCATTGTGGTGCCAGATCAATGGTGCCTGCTGGCTTTGCGGGTCCTGGTAGACCGCCACCTTGTCACCGGAATAGATATCGCCGGTGCAGTACGGCACGTAGACCATGTTCCAGTTCTGGGTTTTCACCCGGGTCCAGGGATGCAGGCGTACAACAAAGGGGCTGACCAGGCTGGCTCCCGGGTTGAGCAGGCTCATGTAGTCATTGGGAATGCCGTCGGGGTTGCGCGCGCCGCGAATGCCGCTCTGCCCAGTGCAACTGGCGTAATCCCAGCACGCACCGCCGCCTTCCATATAGATGATGGTGTTGCGGGTATTGGGCACCCGGTTGACGAAGAACTTGTAGGGCGAGCCGTTGCCGCAGACCGCCCCGGTTTGCGGTGCCATCTGCACGGTTTGCCAGGCGTAGTAATTGGCCGGTTTGAAGCCGCTGTCGAAACCGCTCGGGTTGGCCAGCAGTGGGTACGGCCCGAGGCGCTGCGCCGGCGTGACCTTGCTGTCGGCCGCCGGCGCGACCACCAGGTTGCTCAGGGTTTGCCAGAAGTTGTAGTCGCCCTGCTCGGCCTGTACCGGCAGAGCCAAGGCGGAAACCAGCAGCGGCGCGACGCCGCGCCGAAGAGCTATCGCTACAGACATGGTGAGTCCCTCATCTTGTTGTTTTCGATGGGTCCACATACCCGAGCCGTTGTACGAATCCCCTCCAGCTGTCACCCCGAATCAGCCCATCACCCACTGGAGACTGCCCATACACCGCGCCGAAGCAGCAGTAACTGCGCGTACCCAAACGTGTCGCCACCGCTCAACACTCGAGCTGGCCTGGCGATTCATGCACGCTAGTCCAAGAAACTCCGGACAACCATTGGGCTAAATACTGATTGGATATAGCGCGGCACTTTTTAAGCGGTAGACGTTATCTGTCACACGCTCCGCGCCAGTGCTTTTGCAGCGGGCAGAAAAAAGGGAAGCATCGCTTCCCTTTTCACCACTCGCAGACAGGCGCTAGATACGGAACTGCCGCACCAGCGTGCCGAGGCGCTCGCCCAAGGCGGCCAGGTTGCGCGCGGTCTGCGCGCCCTGCTGGGTTTCATCGGCCACGCTGTCGACCGCCACGGCAATTTTGTGCACGCTGCGGTTGATCTCTTCGGCCACGGCGGTCTGCTCCTCGGCGGCGCTGGCGATCTGCGCGTTCATCGCGTTGATGGTGCCAATCAGCTGGGCGATGGCATCCAGCGAGGTACCGGCGCGGTTAGCCTGCTCGCTGGTCACATCGCCGGCATCGCTGGAGCGGCGCATCGAGGTCACCGCATCCTGGGTGCCCTTCTGCAGGCGATCGATCATGCCCTGGATTTCCTGGGTGCTCTGCTGAGTGCGGCTGGCCAGCGCGCGTACCTCATCGGCCACCACGGCAAAGCCGCGCCCCGCTTCACCGGCCCGCGCCGCTTCGATGGCCGCGTTGAGCGCCAGCAGGTTGGTCTGCTCGGCAATCGAGCGGATCACATCGAGCACGCTGACAATCGATGACACGTCTTTTTGCAGGTTATCCAGCGACACGCCGCTGTCGCGGATGTCCTGCACCAGGGTATGGATGCGCTCGATGCTGCCATCAACCACCTGCTTGGCGGCCTGGCCCTCGGTGTCGGTCTTCTGCGCGGCTTCCGCTGCGCCCTGCGCGCTCTGCGCCACTTCATGAGCCGCTGCGGACATTTCGTTGATCGCGGTGGCCACCTGATCGGTCTCCTGGCGCTGACGCTCCATGGCTTCTTCCGAGCGCTGGGCCTGCGTGGCCACCTGGCCAACCAGTTCGGTCAACTGACCCGTCATGCCAACGATCTGCCCGACCAGGCCGTGGATTTTCTCGACAAAGCGGTTGAACGAGCCAGCCAGTTGACCCAGCTCGTCGTCGCCACTGATCGGCAGGCGGCGGGTCAGGTCACCCTCGCCGGCAGCGATGTCATCGAGATTGTCCTTGATCTGCTGCAACGGGCGCAGGAAGGTGTTGCTGAGCACCACGCCGACAATGCCGAACACCACCAGCAGCACGCCGGCGATGATCACGATGCTGGTGATGATGGTGCTGATGCGCTCATCGATCTCGACCTGTACCTGGGCAATCTGCGCTTCGACGCCATCCAGGTTGATGGCGGTGCCCAGGGCCATGTCCCATTTCGGCAGGTAGTAACTGTAGGCCATTTTCGGCACCAGCACCGCGTCATTGGTGGGCAGCGGCGAGCTGTAGTTGACGTAGTAGCTGTTGTTCTTCGCGACATTTACCAGTTCGCGGTTGATGTACACGCCATTCGGGTCACGGCGGTCGGCCAGGCTCTTGCCGACATCCACCGGGCTGTCACCGCGGAATAGGCGCACCACATTGGAATCATGGCCGAAGAAGTAGCCATCCTTGCCGAACTTGATCTTCGACAGCACGGCGATCGCCTGCTCGCGGCTGGCCATGTCACCAGGGCTGGCCTGGTCATAGAGCGCCTGCACCGAGCCAAGGGCGATCTGCACATAGTGCTCCAGCTCGTTGCGGCTCTCGTCCAGCAGGCGCTCGCGGGTTTCGATGATTTCCTGCGCCGCCAAGCTTTGCAGCACCTTGGCCGCTGCGCCGCTGAGTACCACGGCGAACAGCAGCACCGGGATCAGTGCCAGCAGCACTACCTTAGATTTCAATGTAAGACGCATCGGGCAAGTCCTTGCTTAGCGATACAGCGGAATAAAAACGGGGCTACCGGTTTATCGGTAGCCCCGCTGAAAGATTGAATTCGGGCGGCAATACTCAGGCCCTAGGCGCTGCGTACAGCGGTTAAATCACCATAGCTGCTACCCAACCGAATACCAGCAACGGCAGGTTGTAGTGCAGAAAGGTCGGTACCACGCTGTCCCAGATATGGTTGTGCTGGCCGTCGACGTTAAGCCCGGAGGTTGGCCCAAGAGTCGAGTCGGAGGCTGGCGAACCGGCATCGCCCAGCGCGCCGGCGGTGCCGACGATGCACAGAATGGCCAGCGGGCTGAAGCCCAGCTGCATACCCAGCGGCACGAAGATAGCGGCGATGATCGGCACAGTGGAGAACGACGAGCCGATGCCCATGGTCACCAGCAGGCCAACCAGCAGCATCAGCAGCGCGCCAAGGCCCTTGTTATGGCCAATCAGGCTTGCCGAGCTGTCGACCAGGCTCTTGACCTCACCAGTGGCCTTCATCACTTCGGCAAAACCGCCCGCGGCGAGCATGATGAAACCGATCATGGCCATCATTTTCATGCCTTCGGTGAACAGGTCGTCCGCCTCTTTCCAGCGCACCACACCGGAGACCGAGAACAGGATAAAACCGCTCAATGCCCCGAGGATCATCGAGTCCAGCCACAGCTGCACCACGAAGGCCAGCGCAATGGCCGCACCGGCAATCAGCAGGCTCAGCGGGTTGTAGGCCACATCCACACGCTCGGCCTGCTCGATCTTGGTCAGGTCGTAGACACGCTTCTTGCGGTAGCTGAACAGCACGGCCACCAGCAGACCGAACAACATGCCCAGCGCCGGAATCGCCATCGCCTTGGTCACGCTCAGGCCCTGGGTGGGCATGCCTGAACTGGCCACGTTGGCCAGCAGGATGTCATTCAGGAAGATGCTGCCAAAGCCCACCGGCAGGAACATATAAGGCGTGATCAGGCCGAAAGTCAGCACGCAGGCGATCAGCCGGCGGTCCAGTTGCAGTTTGCTCAGCACATACAGCAGCGGCGGCACCAGCAACGGGATAAAGGCGATATGAATCGGCAACACGTTCTGCGAGGCAATCGCCACCAGCAGCAACAGTGCGATCAGCATCCACTTGAGCCAGCCAGCACCCGCGGCTTCCTGCTTGCCGACCAGGGCCAGGGCCTTGTCCGCCAGCGCGTGGGCCAGGCCGGACTTGGCAATCGCCACGGCAAACGCACCCAGCAAGGCGTAGGACAATGCAACTGTCGCACCGCCGCCCAGGCCTTTGTTAAAGGCTGCCAGCGTGCCGTCGATACCCAGGCCACCCAACACGCCACCGGCTACCGCACCGACAATCAGGGCTACCACCACATGCACGCGGCACAAGCTGAGAACCAGCATGATTCCCACTGCCGCAACAACTGCGTTCATCAATTTTCTCCCGCCATAAATAGGTCCGCGAAGGCTTCAGCCCTCTGTGGAAACTGCGCCGGTTCGGCGAAGGGCGCGTACTCTGCACAATGCGCGCTGGCCTGTCAAAACAGCCGTAAATTATTTAATACGGGGCGTCGCTAATTTCGTTTAATCTCGCGACTTGAAGCCGCCGCTGGCCTGCATCTTGCTGCGCTCACCTTAGAGAAAGTACTTAAAGAAAAGCCCCTAACCGCCGATAGGCGCTCTAAGCCTCACCCATAAAAGGTCCTGATTTATGCTGTTCAGCCGCCTCTCCATCCAACTGAAAATCACCCTGCTGGCAGGCCTGTGCTTGCTGGCAATTGTCGCGGTACTGGTCTCGGCTTCGGTGATCCAGGCCTCACGCAGCGCCACCCTGGTCAAACAGGCCAGCAGCAGCATGCTGGAAGAGTCGGCGCGCCTGCGCATGGCCGCGCGCGGCGAGTCGCAGGCACTGCACATGCAGCGTTATTTTATGGACGCCTATCAATATGGCCGCGGGGCCGCGAGCCAGGTGCTGTTTATCCGCGAGCAGGCGGAAAAGCGCTTTCTCGATGCGTTCGACCTGCGCGAAGACCTCAACCGGCAGATCAGCAGCGCGCTCAAAGCCAACCGCAGTCTGCTGGGCATTTATGTGGTGTTCGAGCCCAATGCCCTGGATGGCAAGGACGACCTGTTCGTCGACCAGGACAGCCTCGGCAGCAACGACAAGGGCCGCTTCTCCATTTACTGGTCGCAGGCCGATAACGGTGAGCCGAGCGCCGAGGCCATGAAAGAGGCCGATTTGAGTGACACCACGCCAGGTATCAGCGGTGCGCCCTATAACGCCTGGTACAGCTGCCCGCTGCAGCAGAAAAAGGTCTGCCTGCTCGACCCCTATATTGATGATGCGGACGGGGTGAAAACCCTGATGACCAGCATTGCCTTTCCCCTGGAACAGGGCGGCAAGGTGATTGGCGTGCTCGGCGTGGATATCAGTCTGGCCAGCCTGCAAGAGCTGAGCGCTAGCGCGCACCAGAGCCTGTTCGACGGTGCCGGCCATGTCAGCATCATCAGCCCGGCTGGCCTGCTGGCCGGCCACAGCCGTAACAGCAGCCTGCTCGGCGGCAAACTGGAAAAAGCCTTCACTGAACAGCACCGCGAGATGGTCAGCCTGGTGGCCAGCAACCGTCCGGAAGTTTTGCACTACAAAGGTGCGCTGCAGGTGCTGCAACCGCTGCTGCCGATTCCCGAATCCAAGCCCTGGGGCGTGTTGATGGAGGTGCCGGAGAAGGTTCTGCTGGAGCCGGCCACCCGCCTGGAAGCGGAAATGGATGCGGTGGGGACCCGTAATACGGCCATCTCCCTGGGCCTGGGCCTGGCTGCCGGGGTGATTGGCATTCTGCTGATCTGGCTCACCGCGCTGGGCGTGACTCGGCCGATTCTCGGCGTGGCCGCCATGCTGAAGAATATCGCCAGTGGCGAAGGCGACCTCACCCGCCGCCTGGAATACGCCAAGCAGGATGAACTCGGCGAACTGGCCAGCTGGTTCAACCGTTTCCTCGACAAGCTGCAACCGATCATCGCCGACGTTAAACGCAGCGTGCAGGACGCGCGCAGCACCGCCGACCAGTCCGCGCTGATCGCCAGCCAGACCAGCGACGGCATGCAGCAGCAATACCGCGAGGTCGATCAGGTGGCCACCGCCTTCCAGGAAATGAGCGCCACCGCCCAGGACGTTGCGCATAACGCCGCGCAGGCCGCCGAGGCCGCGCGCACCGCCGACCTGGCCAGCCGTGAAGGCATGAGCGTGATCGGCAAGACCACCTCGACCATCGAACTGCTGGCCAACGAAATGAATGTGGCCATGCAGGAAGTCGAGGGCCTGGCCAATAGCAGCGAGAAGATTGGCTCGGTGCTGGAGGTGATTCGCTCGATCGCCGAACAGACCAATCTGCTGGCCCTCAACGCGGCCATCGAGGCGGCGCGTGCCGGGGAAGCCGGCCGCGGCTTTGCCGTGGTCGCCGATGAGGTGCGTAACCTGGCCAAGCGCACCCAGGATTCGGTCGAGGAAATCCGCCAGGTGATCGAAGGTTTGCAGAATGGCACCAAGGAAGTGGTCAGCACCATGCACAGCAGCCACCGCCAGGCGCAAGGCAGCGTCGAGCAAGTGGAACAGGCGGTGGTCGTGTTGCGCCGCATCAGTGAGGCGGTCAGCGTGATTACCGACATGAACCTGCAGATCGCCAGCGCCGCCGAAGAGCAGAGCTCGGTGGCCGAGGAGATCAACCGCAACGTGGCCTCGATCCGCGATGTCACCGAATCGATTTCCGGCCAGGCCGACGAGTCGGCGAAAATCAGCCAGAACCTCAACAAGCTGGCCAACCACCAGCAGAGCCTGATGGATCAGTTCCGCGTCTAACCTGCCGCGCCATTTTTGATGGCGCAGTTGACGCCATCGGACCGCCACTCTGGCGGCTCCTTCCTTGCTGCGCAGACTGGCCACCGCTAGTCTGCGTTTTTCTTTTTCAGAGGTGCACGATGCTCAATATTGCCTTGGTAGCAGGCTCCAGCCGCAGCAACAGTCAGTCGGGCAAGGTCGCTCGCTTTCTGCAACAGCGCCTGATTCAACAGGGCCATAGCAGCGCGGAACTCTGCCAGGTGATTGACCTCGGGCAGAATCCGCTGCCCCTCTGGCCAGCCGATGACAGCGGCCCCTGGGCGCAATACAGCCAACAGTTGCAGGCCGCCGATGCGCTGGTGGTGATTGCGCCCGAGTGGAATGGCATGGCCTGCCCGGCGATCAAGAACTTCTTTATCTACGCCGGCAAGGTGGAGCTGGCGCACAAGCCCGGGCTGCTGGTCGGCGTCTCGTCCGGCGTCGGTGGTGCCTACCCGATCAGCGAGCTGCGTGCCTCCAGCTACAAGAACTGCCGGCTCTGCTACCTGCCCGAGCACCTGATCGTACGTGGCGTCGAGAACGTGCTGAACAGCCCGAAACCGGCCGGTGACGACGATCAACGCCTCCATGCGCGCATCGACTACGAGCTGGATATTCTGCACAAGTACGCGCAAGCGCTGCGCCCGGTGCGTGCCAGCATCGACATGAGTAATCCAGCCTTTGCCAACGGCATGTAAAACGATAGCGGTGTGAGGGAGTTACCTCTTCACACCCGCTTCAACGGCAGCGTGACGCTGACCTGCAAGCCGCCCAGCGCGCTCTCGCCCAACTGCAGCTGGCCGCCCCAGGCATCGACGATATCGCGCACGATGCCCAGCCCCAAGCCATGCCCGGCGACCTGCTCGTCCAGGCGACTGCCACGGCTGAGCACCTCATCGCGCAGCGCCACCTCGATGCCCGGGCCATCGTCCTCGATCAGCAACTGATAACCCTCGGCAGCGCGTATAACCTGCAGGCACACCTGGCTGTCGGCCCATTTGCAGGCGTTATCCAGCAGGTTACCGAGCAGCTCCAGCAGGTCCTCTCGGTCCCAGGGCAAACGCAGCCCCGGTGCGGCCTGCCAGTCCAACTGCAGGTGCTTGCCATGGATCATCTGCAAGGTCGAGAACAGTTCCGGCAACTCGGTCGCGCAGTCAAAATGCGCGCCGGGCAAGGCCTCACCGGCCAAGCGCGCACGTCCCAGCTCACGCGCCACACGTTGTTCGATCTGCTGCAGTTGCCCGACCAGGCTGTCGCGCAGCTCCGGCAGCTGCTTCAGCTCTTCACGCGAGGCCAGGCTGACCAGCACCGCCAGCGGTGTTTTCAACGCATGACCGAGGTTGCCGAGGGCATTGCGTGAGCGCTTGAGGGTGTCTTCGGTATGTGCCAGCAGGTGGTTGATCTGCGCCACCAGCGGTTCCAGCTCCTGCGGTACCTGCTGGTCCAGCTGAGTCCGCTGGCCCTGCTGCAGCTGCATGATCTGCCGGCGGGTCTGTTCCAGCGGACGCAAGGCGCGGCCGACGATCAGACGCTGAAACAACAGCACCAGCACCAAGGCGGCCAGGCCAAGACCCAGGACGATCTTCTGCACCTGGCTGAAGCTGTTCAGTACGGGGGTGTAGTCACGCGCCACATGAATTGAGATCTGCTGGCCATAGCGTTGGTAGTCAGCGCGGTAGATCAGCCACTGCTGGCCTTGCGGACCGTCGCCCAAGGCCGCTTGCAGGCCTGCCTCGGCGGCGGGCTGCAGATCACGGTCCCACAGCGAGCGTGAACGCCAGGTCTGCTCGGCAAAGTCGATCCGGAAATACAGCCCCGAGTAGGGCCGCCTGAACGCCGCACTGAGGCGTCGCTCATCCAGCTGCAACCCCTTCGGGCCGCGAACCAGCGCGCTCAACAGCGTCTGCGCCTCATCCTGCAGCCCGGCTTGCAGGTAGCCGCGCAGGCTGCGGTCAAACAGCCAGAGGCTGCTCTCCGCCAACAGCAGGCCGATCACCAGCAACAGGCTGACCAGGCCCAGGCTCAGACGGCGCTGGATCGACCTCAAGCCAGATCTCCGCTGAAGCGATAGCCCTGGCCACGACGGGTTTCGATCACCTCGCGGCCGAGCTTGCGGCGCAGGTGGTTGACGTGCACTTCGATGACATTGGAATCGCGCTCGCTTTCGCCGTCGTACAGGTGCTCGGCCAGATGGCTTTTCGAGAGGATCTGCCCGACATGCAGCATAAAGTAGCGCAGCAGGCGGAACTCGGCGGCGGTCAGCTGTACTTCCTCGCCCGCACGGCTGACGCACTGGCGGCCTTCATCCAGCTGCAAACCGGCGGCTTCCAGTTGCGGCTGGTTGGCCAGGCCATGGGCGCGGCGCAGCAGCGACTGGATACGCAGCTGCAGCTCTTCGGGGTGAAAGGGTTTGCTCAGGTAGTCATCGGCACCGGCTTTCAGCCCCTCGATGCGGTCGGCCCAGGAGCCGCGTGCGGTCAGGATCAATACCGGTGTGGCCAGGCCAGCGCCGCGCCACTCCTGCAACACCTGCAACCCCGGCATGCCAGGCAAGCCGAGGTCGAGAATGATCAGGTCATAGGGTTCGGTCGCGCCCTGATAGGCGGCATCGCGGCCATCGGCCAGCCAGTCCACCGCATAGCCCTGACGCCCCAGGCTGGCCAGCAATTCGTCGGCCAGCGGTACATGGTCTTCCACCAGTAACAAACGCATTCAGTCGTCTACCTCGTCCTTAAGTACTGCGCCAGTGACCGCATGCAGTTCCAGCTCGCGGACGATGCCTGCGCTGGTCACCAGTTCGACTTCATAGACCAATTGGCCATCCTCTTCTTCCAGTTCGGCTTCCAGCAGTACCGCGCCGGGATGGCGTTCCAAGGCCACCTGCAGCAACTGCTCGAGGGGCAGAATCAGCCCCTCGCTGCGCATCTTCAGGACCTCGTCCTGATCCAGCTCGCGTGCGCTGCTGCTGAACGTCAGCGCGGCGAGCAATACGGCCAGAACGATCCGCCAAGGCCAGGTGCTGCTGTTCATCAATCGTCTCGTTGGTTCTTCAGGACCTGGCCATTGGTGGCGTCCAGTTCGATATCCCATTGCACACCTTGCGCGTCACGTACTTCAACCTGGTAGATGTAGCGGCCGTATTCTTCTTCCAGTTCGGTGTCTTCGGTCTTGCCGCCTGGGTGTTGCGCCAGAGCCGCGGCATTGAGTTTTTCGAAGGGCTGAATGGTGCCGGCGTCACGCAGTTTGAGTGCTTCATCCGGGCCCAGATCACGGGCTTGTACCAGGCCGGCAGTCAGGGTCAGGGCGGCAGCGGCACATACAGCGGTCAATGCTTTCATGTTCAATTTCCTCGTGGGGTTTGCTTTCGACAGAGTCCAAGTTACTGCACACGACTTAACTCAACCTGAATTTGCTTAAGGCCTTTGTACTCACCGATCAGTCCTAGGCATGCCAGCATCATTCATGCGCTGAAGTGGCTTGGCCTGGGTGCCAGGCGCTCTATAATCGCTGCCCTGCGCGACGGAGGCCAGCATGAGTGCGATTTTAATTAAGTCCCCTGCCCTGACAATTAAAGCCGGCAAACGGGCATTGGCGCGTATTCGCGAGCACGGCCTGCAACCGGCCGATGTCGGCATTCTGCCGGGTGCCGCCGGCGGCCCGAAAGCCTTGGGCATTCAAGGCCTGGACCTGGCCCTGTTCGGCGACTGGCTGTTACGTGCGCCACGTGAGCGTTCGCTGATTGGTGCCTCCATCGGTTCCTGGCGCTTCGCCAGCGCCTGCCTGCCGGATGCCGCCGCCGGCATTCGCCACCTGGGCGAGCTGTATACCGCGCAGCGCTTTAATAAAGGCGTGAACATGGCCGAGGTGTCGCACAGCTGCGGGCTGATGCTCGAGCAGCTGCTGGGCGAACAGGAGGCCAGCATCCTCAGCAACCCGCACTACCGCCTGAATATCGTCGTGGTGAAAAGCCATGGCCTGCTCCAGCACGACCACCGTGGCGCACTCGGCCTCGGCCTGTCGTCGGTGATCGGCAGCAACCTGATCGGCCGCCCGCGCCTGGCCAAACACTTCGAGCGGGTGATCCTGCACGACGCCCGCCTGGCGCCACCGCTGGGCGCGCTGCACGACTTCCCCTCACGCTACCTGCCACTCGATGGCAGTAACCTGCGTCATGCGCTGCTGGCGTCCGGTTCGATTCCCATGATCATGCAAGGAGTGCGCGATATTCCCGGGGCCGGCCCTGGCACTTACCGCGATGGCGGCCTGCTCGACTATCACCTCGACCTGCCCTACAGCGGCGAAGATATCGTGCTCTACCCGCACTTCACCGATAAGGTCATTCCCGGCTGGTTCGACAAGGGCATGCCTTGGCGCCGCGGCGACGGCGGGCGTTTGCAGGATGTTCTGCTGCTCGCCCCATCGCGTGACTACCTGGCGCGCCTGCCGCATGGCAAACTCCCCGACCGCAAGGACTTCAGCCGTTACCTGGGCGACGATGTCGGCCGCGAGCGCTATTGGCGGCGCGCCATGGAAGAGAGCCAGCGCCTCGGCGACGAATTTCTCGAACTGGCCGACAGCGGCCGCCTGAGCGAACGCCTGCAAGCCCTTTAAACACCACGCAGTGGCTGATCAGCCACGCACGCATGACCAAGGATGGCCAATGAAGCTCGCAGTCGCCATTATTCACGGCATCGGCACCCAGACCGACAGCCGTGATACCGAGGGCCAGCACGCCTTTGCGCAAAGCCTGATTGCCGGCCTGCGCCAGCGTCTGGGGGCGGATGCCGAGCAGGTGGCTTTCCAGAGCCTGTACTGGGCCAGCGTGCTGGATAAGCGCCAACTGGCCTTTCTCGAGCAGCTGCGCGACCAGCCGGTGCGCTGGCGCTGGCTGCGGCGCATCGTCACCCTGTTTCTCGGCGATGCCAGCGGTTACCGCAAGGTCAGCCAGGCTTACGACACCACCTATGAAGAAGTGCATCAGTGCCTGCGCAGCGGCCTCAATGCCCTGCGCGCCAAGGTCGCGGCCGACACGCCACTGGTGGTACTGGCGCATTCGCTGGGTGGGCATATCTTCTCCAACTTCGTTTGGGATCAGCAGCGCATCAACAAGGCCGAACAGTGCCCACTGGACCCCTTCCTCGCCCTGGAAACCCTCAGTGGCCTGATCACCTTCGGCTGCAATATCCCGCTGTTCACCTTTGCCTATGACCCGGTCGTGCCGATCCGTTTTCCCGGCCACTGCCTGCCCCAGGCTGTGACCGAGCAGGCGCGCTGGCTCAACCTGTATGCCCCCGCCGACCCATTGGGCTATCCCCTGCGGCCATTACCCAGCTACAAGGCGGTGGTCGCCGAAGATCGTGCCATGCCGGTTGGCCCCTGGTACAAGCGCCACACCCCGCTGAGCCACCTGGAGTACTGGGATGACCGGCACTTCCAGCGCTATATCGCCCGCTACCTGCACCAGCTGCTGAGCGCCTGCAACAGTGCCAAAACGCCGTAATGGGCCGCTGCTGTTAGCCTGAAATCTCGATAAACCGCCTAAAACTGTGATTTATCGGACAAATCCTTGCATTTTTAGGCACGCATGTGACTTAACGGTCAGCTTCGTTCATCAACAGCTATGACTGGCAAGCGTGGGTATCCCGTTTGCCCTTGTGTATTTGGGATCACTTTCGGAGAAACCGACCCCATGAACGCACCGCTGCGTTTTAACGAAGCCCTGCTGATTGCTGACCGCGCCTTTCAACCGTTCCAATGCGTCGCCTGGGCCCCGCAGGATGGCACCGGCAATCTCAGCCTGACTGTGATTGACCGTACCAGCACCCAACTGCTTGGCCGTACCCAACTGTCCAGCAGCATCTACAGCGACCCGGTGCAGTTTGCCGACGTGCTCAAGCAATCCCGCGAGCAGCTCAGCCAACAAGGTTTTGCCCTGGAACCATGGAGCATGCCGGAGTAATCCGCTGCTTTCGCAAGGGCTCTGAGCTGCCGATCGGCCCCTTTTGTCAGAGCCCTCACCTCCGCCCAATCGCCATCCGGCTACGTTGAAACCTGTGGGTTTATTGGTCTTGTTGCCAATAACTGGTTAAGCGCAAACTGCATCCATCGCTTACCAAAACGTCCTATGGGAGTTGACCATGCTGCAACTACGCCCCAACTGTGAATGCTGTGACCGCGATCTGCCGGCCGAGTCGAGCGATGCGCTGATCTGCTCATTCGAGTGCACCTTCTGCCGTGACTGCGCCACCGACAAGCTGCAGGGCATCTGCCCCAACTGCTCTGGCGAACTGCTTGCGCGGCCACGCCGCCCGGCAGCCAAACTGGTCAAAAACCCAGCCTCCAGCGAGCGCATCCACAAGCCTGAGGGTTGCCGGCAAGCCGGCTGATAGGCTCATGCACCGGCTGCGCGGCAACCCTGCGCAGCCGGTCGCCCGATGCGAGCAAAAGCAACTAAGCTGGCTGCAGGAGGTGCCTATGCACGAAGACGAAAACAAACCGCTGACGCTCTGGGAGATGCTGCAAAGCGTTCTGTCTGCGGCGCTTGGGGTGCAGAGCGGGAAAAACCGCAGCCGCGACTTCACCCGCGGCAAGCCAAGCCACTTTATCATCCTCGGGGTGTTGTTTACCGCGGTGTTCGTGCTGGTGATCTTCGGCATCGTCAAACTGGTGCTGCACTTCGCCGGAGTCTGAACTACTGCAACAAGGGTTTGATCGAGAAACCATAGTCCCTAATCTGCGGGTGATACAGGGCACTGAACTGGCGAAAATCCAGGCCATAACCCTTGACCTTGAGGCGCTTCTGCAGCCGCGCAGCCTGCTCGGCATCCAGCAGGCTGAACAGCTGATCGACCCGGTCCTTGCCCCCGCGCGCCGCAAAATCCAGGCCGGCGTGGTAGTCGTGCAGCATCACCATGGCCCAACCGCCCAAGGTGAAATGCCCGCCGACCAGCACATCGAATTGGCCGTCGATACGTGCCTGCAACACCTTGTCCGAGTTATTCAGGGCCGACAGGTGCACATCCTGGCCGGGTTTCTTGCCGAGTTCCCGCGCAGCCTGCAGCACGCCGAAGGCCATTTCATCATTGGCTGACCACAGCAGCTGCGCGTCCGGGTAGCGCGGCAACAACTGCTGCGCCTGCTCATAGGCGCGCTGCTGCTTCCATTCACCGTACACCAGCTGCTGCAACCTGATTTCTGGGTGTTCGGCCAAGGCGCGGTGCAGGCCGGCCTCACGCAAGGTGGAGGACGGCGTATGGCGCACCCCGGCAAACGCCAACATGCTGGCGGGCTGGCCCTTCTGGGTATCGATCAAGGCCTTGGCCATCCAATAGCCGGCTTCTTCGTCATTCGGTATCAGGCTGCCGATCCAGTTCTGGTACTGCTCACGGGAGCCGCCGACAATTTTCTGCTGCTCTGCCGTCAAGGTACTGTGCAAGGCAAACAGCTTAATCGGGCTTTGGGCAAACAGGCGTAGCAACTCGGGGCCGATGTAGCGCTCATTGACGAACACCAGGTAATCCGGCTGCTCCGGGCTGGTCAGCAAGGTACGGGCGATCCCTAGAACGCGCTGCGGATCGCGCTCGGCGTAGATCACCTGCAGTTGCATGCCCAGGTCAGCGGCAGCTGCCTGCATAAAATCGCTGTAACCCACCCAGAACGGCTCGTCGGAAAACCCCGGATTGAGAAACACCACGGACGCCGCAGCCTTGCCGCTATTAACGGGGTTCTGCGGCAAGGCCTGGGCCGACAGACTCAAAGCCAGCAAACACAAGGCACTGACAAGGCTTAACACTGAGCGCAACACGCCATACCTCCTGAAGTGGGCGCGGAGTATATCGGTAAGCGTAGGCGCTTCGTGCTCCGGCGCGGCGCACTCGCTACAATCGCAAACCACCTTTTCCCTTGCTTGCTGGAGTCGCATGTCGATCTTGGAAATTATCGCCTCAGCCCTTGGCGTATGGGCTGTCTGGCTGACGGTGCAACAGAACCGCTGGTGCTGGCCGCTGGGCTTGGTGATGGTGCTGATGTACGGCTGGATCTTCTATGACGGCAAACTGTACTCGAACATGCTCCTGCAAGGCGTATACGCCGCACTGCAGCTGTACGGCTGGTGGCAATGGACGCGTGGCGGCAGCAGCCACAGTGGCGTGCAGGTCAGCCGCCTGAGCAGCACGGGCCTGCTGTTCAGCCTGGGCCTCGGCAGCCTCGGCGCACTGGCCCTGGGCTACTTGATGGCGACCTATACCGACGCGGCCGCGCCCTGGCAGGATGCCGCGCTCAGCGCGTTCAGCCTGGTGGCGCAGGTGTGGATGGCACAGAAGCGTGTCGAATGCTGGCCGTTGTGGATCATTCTCGACCTGCTATTCGTCGCCCTATTTCTGCAACAGGGGCTGTACCTCACCGCCGGTCTGTATGCGCTGTTCACCTTGCTGGCAGTCAACGGCTGGCTGACCTGGCGGCGTGACCGCGCCCTGGGCAACGTATGAAGGTTCTGGTGCTGACCGGCCCGGAGTCCAGCGGCAAAAGCTGGCTGGCCGAGGAAATTCAGTCGGTGTTCGGCGGCCAGTTGGTCGGCGAATACGTGCGGCACTTTATCGAGCAGGAACAGCGCGATACCTGCTACGCCGATATCAGCCGGATTGCCCGTGGTCAGCTTGAGTGGGAAGACAGCGCCCGTGCGGCGCGCCCAGACTTGCTGATTCTCGACACCCACCTGCTGAGCAATATGCTTTGGAGCCAGGCGCTGTTTGGCGACTGCCCGACCTGGATCGAACAGGCCCTGCTTGAACGCGACTACCACCTGCACCTGCTGCTCGACCCGCTTGAAGTGCCCTGGGTCGACGATGGCCAGCGCTGCCAGCCCGAGCTCGCGCAGCGCATCAGCTTCTACAACCAGTGCAAGGACTGGCTGATCCAGCATCAGCAACCACTGCAATGCATCCAGGGCGACTGGACGCAACGCCGCACGCAAACCCTGGAAAGCATCCGGCAGTGGCTGCATACACCCTAGCCACGCATTCGGCAGCAACCCCACGTGCGCTGATTGCTTGCCTGTAACCAACCGCAGTCAAGCTGAACCATGCCAACCGGCAATTAACCTTGACAGACCACTTGCTATAGATGAATTAGCTTGGCATAAACCCTTCAAACAATAACGCTACAAGGAAGTATCGATGCGCATCCTTCGCCGGGTCCTGTACGGGGTTCTTCTGCTGCTGGCCGTGGTTCTGGTCGTGGCTGTCTACTTCATCGCCAATCCGAACCTGCCGGTCTACCAGCAGCCTGAGAAGCTCCACTACCTCGATCAGTGGACGCCAGAAGAGCGCCAGACCTACTACTACACGCCGCAGGGCACTCAGGTGAAAGGCCTGCGCTACGAGTGGTTCAGCGCCCTGGAGCTGCCATTCAGCAGCGCCAAATTCGCCACTCCGGACTACCTCGCGCGCTTTGGCTTTCTGATCGACCCGCAGCAACAGGCGAGCGCGCAGAACCCGGGCAATCTTCCCGTCGGCTTTGCCCAGCATGCCGATGCCGAAAGCGGCGAGCAGTACCTGGATATCAGTTGCGCCGCCTGCCACACCGGCGAGCTGCGTTACAAAGGTCAGTCGGTGCGTATCGATGGCGGCGCGGCGCTGCATTCGCTGGCCTCCACCGTACCCACGGTGCGCGGCGGCAGCTTTGGCCAGTCGCTCGGCATGAGCATGGCCTTTACCTATTACAACCCGCTGAAATTCCGCCGTTTCGCCAAGCAGGTGCTGGGCGACGAATACGAGGCGAAACACACGCAGCTGCGCCGCGACTTCAAGGTGGTGCTCGATCGCCTGCTCGGCACCGCCTTTAACGACTGGCACCGCGGCCTCTACCCGACCGAGGAAGGCTTTGGCCGTACCGACGCATTCGGGCGTATCGCCAACAGCGTCTTCGGCGATGCCATCGACCCAGGCAACTACCGCGTCGCCAACGCACCGGTGAGCTACCCGCAGGTCTGGGATATCTGGAAATTCGACTGGGTGCAGTGGAACGGCTCAGCCATGCAGCCCATGGCGCGTAACGTCGGCGAAGCCCTCGGCGTGGGCGCTACGCTGCGCTTATTGAACAGCAAAGGGCATGGCGTTGCCGAAGCGGATCGCTACGCCTCTAGCGTGCGCTTGCGCGACCTGTACACCCTCGAAGAAACCCTGAAGAAACTCAAACCGCCGACCTGGCCAGAACAGGTTTTGGGCAAGGTTGACCTGGCATTGGCCAGCCAGGGCAAAGCCCTCTTTAGCGAAAACTGCGCTTACTGCCACGCACCTAACCCGAAGAAGCCCGAAGACAGCTTTGCCCCGGCGCGCAACCCCGAATGGCGCATGCGCATCGTGCCGACCACGGAAGTGGGCACCGACCCAACCACCGCGGACAATATTGCCGATCACCGCTTTGACATCAGCAAGCTCGGCTGGACCCCAGCCGAGCTCGGCAAGCTGGACGTGAAGCTGTTTGGCGCAAGCGTGGACGCTATCGACATGCGCAAGATTTCCAGCGCCAAGGCCCTGGCCTATGTCACCGCCTACGTGGAAAACCGCGCCTACCGCGATGCCGGTATCTCCGAGCGTGAGCGCTGGCGCATGGACGGCTTCGGTTTGCCGATCGGCGTGCAGGAGCTGCGCGGTTACAAGGCTCGCCCGCTGGATGGCATCTGGGCCACCCCGCCCTTCCTGCACAACGGCTCGGTGCCCAGCCTGTTCCAGCTGCTATCGCCAGTCTCCGAGCGGCAAACCCAGTTCTGGGTGGGTAATTTCGAGTTCAACCCCAAGCAGGTTGGCTTCCAGAGCGAGAAATTCACCGGCGGCTTCAGCTTCGACACCCAGGTCACCGGCAACAGCAATCGCGGTCATGAGTTCCGCGCCGGCTGCCGCGCAGATGGCGTGATCGGCCGAGCGCTGCAACCCGAAGAGCGCTGGGCACTGATCGAATACCTCAAGGTGCTGGGTAACCCAGCGTTGGAGCAGCAATTGCAGCCGGTAGCCGCCAAGGAATGGACCCCAGGCCCTTCCTGCCAGAACTGATAGGGACACGCGCCTCTTTCTAGAGGCGCGATAACAATAATTCACAGGGATTTATCCAATGCTTAAACGATTTTGGCTGTGGCTTGGCCGCCTGCTCGGCAAACTCTTGTTAGTGCTGCTGGTAGTGGGCCTGGGTGGTTGGGCGATAGGCGCGGCCTACTACGGTTGGAAATTTTCCGGCCCGGTGTCCAGCGAAGAACAGATCCCCGCAGGTGAAGCGGCGCTGACCCAGAGCATCATCGAAGACGCCATCCGCGTGGTCGAACAACACCGTGACAACACCCGCGTACTGCGCGATGCGCACGCCAAAGGGCATGGCTGCGTAAAGGCGCAGGTCACCGTCAGCGCCGATCTCGACAGCAGCCTGCAACAGGGCGTGCTCAGCGAGCCGGGCAAAACCTGGCAGGCCTGGATGCGCCTGTCCAACGGCAACGCCTACCCGCAATTCGACCGCGCTCGCGATGCCCGCGGCATGGCCATCAAGCTGCTCGATGTACCGGGTGAAAAGCTCAGCAAGAACCCACAGCACGCCACTGAGCAAGACTTCGTGATGTTCAATCACCCGACCTTCTTCGTGCGTGACGTGGCCGAATACAAGAGCAACTTCGCCGCGCAAGCCAGCGGGCAGAAAGCCATGGCGTTTTTCCCCAGCTGGAACCCAACAACCTGGGAAATCCGCCACCTGATCATCGCGTTGAAAACCCTTGCCCCTGCGCCGGAAACCCCGGTGGCGACCACCTACAACTCCATTGCGCCGTTCAAGCTGGGTCAGCACAACATCAAGTATCGCGTCATTCCGCAGCCAGAAGCCTGCCCTGGCTACGAGCTGCCAGAGCAGAATCACGACCTGCCCAACTTCCTGCGCAATGCGCTCTATCAGCAACTGTCACTGGACCGCATGCCCGCCTGTTTTGCCTTGCAAGTACAGCGGCAGAACCCCGAGTACTACATGCCCATCGAAGACCCCAGCGTGGAGTGGAGCGAGAGCATCTCGCCGTTCGAAACGGTGGCGACCATCAAGGTACCGGCCCAGGATTTCGACAGCCGCGAGCAGAACCTGGCCTGTGACAATATGTCCTTCAACCCCTGGCACTCGCTCCCCGAGCATCGCCCGATTGGCGGTATCAACCGCCTGAGAAAGGCGGTCTACGAGGCGGTCAGCATTTACCGACTGGAACGCAATCAGCCATAAACTGTATCCAACTCTCGGCGGGACTCGGTTAACAGCGTTTGAACTGGTAACATTCGCGTCTTGATTAGCGCGCTGCTAGCCGCGTACCACCTGAGAGAAATACCGTGGAACTGTTCAAAGAATTTATGTTTGAGGCCGCCCACCTGCTGCCTCACGTCCCGCAGGGTCACAAATGCGGGCGCCTGCACGGCCACTCGTTCAAGGTGGCGGTGTATATCGAAGGCGAAGTCGACCCGTATACCGGCTGGATTCGCGACTTCTCTGAGATCAAGGCGATCTTCAAGCCGCTCTATGAGCAGCTCGATCACAACTACCTGAATGACATTCCTGGCCTGGAAAACCCGACCAGCGAAGTCCTCGCCAAGTGGATCTGGCAGCAGCTCAAGCCTTTACTTCCCGAGCTGTCACGCATTCGTATCCACGAAACCTGCACCAGTGGCTGCGAATACCGCGGCGACTGAATACAACTGCCTGGCTCGCTCAGGCACTGTGTATCTGCAAGCGCGTGCCGTTTTCTCGGGCGACTAATGCCTGAGAAAGCCACCGCAAATCTTCATAAATTTGAAATCGGTTTGAAAAATAACTGTGCGACTTGCGATTAGCCGGGCGCTGCTTTAGTTTGCGCGGGCACTTTGCCTGGATGGGCAAAGCTTCTTACGGATAAGACTTAAAAGGATGCATCACATGTTGAAGAAAATTGCTCTGACTGCTGGCCTGGTTACTCTGCTGAGCGGTTGCGCAACTGGCCTGTCGCCAGTCAGCGTTGGTCTGATCACCGACGTTAAAGGCCCGATCACTGCCACTACCGCCGCTGGCGGCAAGACCGGCACTGCTTGCGCCAGCACCATCATCGGCCTGATCAACAAAGGCGACGCTTCGATTGCTGCCGCCAAGGCCAATGGCAATATCGACACCATCGCTACCGCTGACTACCACACCAAAGGCTTCTACCCGTTCTTCGGCGAAACCTGCGTGAACGTAACCGGTAACTAAGTTGTCGGACTGCCCCCAAACCCAGTTTGGGGGCAGTACAGAAACCCCGCCGTTTTAGAGGCCGTAGCCCGCCAGGGCTGACAAGAACTGCGCCTCATCGATTACCCGCACACCTAGCTCACTGGCCTTTGCCAGCTTCGAGCCCGCTCCCGGCCCGGCCACCACGCAACTGGTTTTCGCCGAAACCGAACCCGCCACCTTGGCCCCTAGACTTTCCAGCTTGTCCTTCGCCAGATCGCGACTCATCACCTCCAGGCTGCCCGTCAGCACCCAGGTCTGCCCGGCCAGCGGCAAGCCTTCAACGACTTTCTTCTCGCTCTGCCAGTGCATGCCGAACTCGCGCAATTGCGCTTCGATCAGATATGCCCGCTCGGCATTGCCCGGGATATCAAAGAAGTCGCGCAAGGACTTGGCGGCTTTTTCATTGAGCCGCTCGACCTGACGCAAGTCGAGCCAGTCGGCCTCGATAATGCCGCTCAATGAACCGAACTTGGCCGCCAGCTTTTCCGCGCCGGTGGCGGCGATAAAGGGGATATTCAGCTTGTCGATAAAGCCGGCCAGCGTGGCGCAGGCCGCAAACTCGGCATGCAAATCGCCCTCCTCCTGCAACTCGATACCGCGTGCCAGCAGCTGCTCGATCACTGTGCGGTTGTGGGAGTCCTCGAAGAAGCTGTGGATCTCGTGGGCCACTTCCAGCCCCACATCCGGCAGGTAAGTCAGTACCTCGGGCAACGCCTGCTTCACGCGCTCCAAGGAAGCCAGCGAGCGGGCCAGTACCTTGGCGGTTTCCTCGCCCACATCGGGAATGCCCAGCGCATAGATAAAACGCGCCAGGCTCGGCTTGCGGCTGTCGGCGATGGCGGCCAGCAGGTTCTTTGTAGACAGCTCGGCAAAGCCTTCCAAACCCACGATCTGCTCGAACTGCAGGGTGTAAAGGTCCGCAGGCGAACCCACCAAGCCCTCGTCCACCAGTTGCTCGACGCTCTTCTCGCCCAGCCCTTCGATATCCATGGCCCGACGCGAGACAAAGTGAATGATCGCCTGTTTGAGCTGTGCGCCGCAGGCCAGACGACCGACGCAGCGGTATACCGAACCCTCGCTAAAGGTTTCCTTACCCTTGCTGCGCTTGACCAGCTGGGTGCGCTCGACGTGCGAGCCACACACCGGGCAGCTTTCGGGAATCTGCACGGGCTTGGCATCCACTGGGCGACGCTCAAGCACCACCTGCACCACCTGCGGAATCACATCGCCAGCGCGGCGGATGATCACCGTATCGCCGATCATCACCCCCAGCCGCGCCACCTCGTCCATATTGTGCAGCGTGGCATTGGACACCGTGACGCCCGCCACTTTCACCGGTTTCAAGCGCGCCACCGGAGTCACCGCACCGGTGCGGCCGACCTGGAACTCGACGTCCAGCAGCTCGGTCAGCTCTTCCAGCGCCGGAAACTTATGCGCAATCGCCCAACGCGGCTCACGGGCGCGAAAGCCCAGCTCGCGCTGATAGGCCAGGTTGTTAACCTTGAACACCACACCATCGATCTCGTAGGCCAGTGAATCACGCCGCTCACCGATGCTGCGGTAGTAAGCCAGGCACTCATCGGCACCTTTGGCCAATTTCAACTTACGGCTGATCGGCATGCCCCAGCCCTTCAACGCCTCGAGAATGCCGATATGGCTATCCGGCAGCTGACCCTGCACTTGGCCAATGCCATAGCAACAGAACTCCAGCGGCCGGCTGGCGGTAATCTTCGAATCAAGCTGGCGCAAGCTACCTGCCGCCGCGTTGCGCGGGTTGGCGAAGGTCTTGCCGCCCTGCTCCAGCTGCCGTGCATTCAGCGCCTCGAAACCGGCCCTGGACATAAACACTTCGCCACGCACCTCCAGCACCGCCGGCCAGCCGCTGCCCTGCAACTTGAGCGGCACATTGCGGATGGTGCGCACATTGACGCTGATGTCTTCGCCGGTGTTGCCGTCGCCGCGAGTCGCGCCGCGTACCAGCAGGCCATCGCGATACAACAGGCTGACAGCCAGGCCATCGAGCTTGGGCTCACAGCTGTATTCGACCTCAGCACCGCCGCCAAACAGATCGCCCGTCGGCAGATCCAGGCCTTCGCGCACCCGACGATCAAAGTCGAGCAAGTCGGCTTCCTCGAAGGCGTTGCCCAGGCTGAGCATCGGCACTTCGTGCTTGACCTCGCCAAACGCTGACAGCGCCATGCTACCGACGCGCTGGGTCGGCGAATCGGCCGTTACCAGTTGTGGATGTTCGGCTTCCAGGGCTTTCAGCTCATGGAACAGGCGATCGTACTCGGCGTCCGGAATGCTCGGCTCATCGAGCACGTGATAGCGATAGTTATGCCCATCCAGTTCGGCACGCAGTTGCAGAATGCGCTGGGCGGCAATCGAGGAGTCGGTCATTGCGGTGTGCTCTCAAACGAAAAGAGCAGCCTTGGCTGCTCTTTCTATTTCATTGGTTAATTCAGCG
Organism: Pseudomonas sp.; assembly: GCF_049653025.1. Classification (GTDB taxonomy): domain Bacteria; phylum Pseudomonadota; class Gammaproteobacteria; order Pseudomonadales; family Pseudomonadaceae; genus Aquipseudomonas. The sequence goes on from NZ_JBASFM010000016.1 coordinate 210,418, forward strand.
CTTATTGGTCAACTGCTTGCGCTCATATTCAACGATGCGCTGACGGTAGTGTTCGATAGTTTGCGCGGTCATTACGCTGCGCTGGTCATCTTTCAACTCGCCATTGAGTTCATGGGCCAGTTTGCGCGCCGCGGCAACCATTACATCGAAAGCTTGCTTGGGATGACGCGGCCCCGGCAGACCGAGGAAGAAACTCACCGCACGGGTGCTGAAGCCCTCGATATCGTCCAGGTCAAAGGTGCCAGGCTTCAGTGCGTTGGCCATGGAGAACAGCACTTCACCATTACCAGCCATGCTTTCGTGGCGGTGGAAGATATCCATCTCGCCAAAACGCAAGCCACTTTCCAGAATGTTCTGCAGCAACGCCGGCCCCATAAAGCCTTCATCACCACGGGCGATCACGTTGATCACCAGCACTTCTTCAACCGGCGGCAACTCTTTAGTGCTTTCTTTGCTTTGGCTTGCGGGCTTACCCACCACCTCGTCATCAACCGGGTTGAGCAGCGTCGGTACCGGCTCATCCTGGCCCAGGTTCAAGTCACCCTGTTGCGGTTCGCCGGAACGGCGGCGGTTCAGCTCACGCGCGCTCAATGACGGCAGGTCTTCTTCATCAAAAGCAGGCTCATGACTGCGGTCAATCACGCGCGGCGGGCTAAGCAGATCAGGATCGCTGTCCTCGTCCGGAATATTGGCAAAACTGCGGTCAAGCTTGAACTTGAGCTTGCCCTTACCACCGCGCATCCGCCGCCAACCATCAAACAGGATGCCGGCAATCACAATAATGCCGATGACAATCAGCCATTCGCGCAGACCGAATTCCATGAAATACCTTAACCCCTAATAAAAATATGATGAAAAAAGGCCGTCCTGACCCTTTTGCTAATTCTTTTACGCGACGCCAACCCTATGTTCTGACAGGTCTTTCCCTGATTAAAGCATCACGACTAATAACATTGCGCATTAAGCTAGCACGACGAAAGATAACTTTACACCGCCTCGCGCACTAGGATTCCACCAGTGCCAACGCTTCCTCCACATCCACCGCGACCAAACGCGAACAACCGGGCTCGTGCATGGTCACGCCCATCAACTGATCGGCCATTTCCATGGCGATTTTGTTGTGGGTGATATAGATAAACTGCACCGTTTCCGACATCTCTTTGACCAGCCGCGCATAGCGGCCGACGTTGGCGTCATCCAGCGGCGCATCTACCTCGTCGAGCATGCAGAACGGCGCCGGATTCAGTTTGAAGATGGCGAAGACCAGAGCCAGAGCGGTCAGCGCCTTCTCCCCACCGGAGAGCAAATGAATGGTGCTGTTCTTCTTGCCGGGCGGGCGCGCCATGATGGTCACACCGGTATCCAGCAAATCTTCGCCGGTCAGTTCCAGATAAGCGTTGCCACCACCGAATACTTTCGGGAATAGCGCCTGTAGGCCACCATTGATCTGATCGAAGGTCTCCTTGAAACGGTTACGCGTCTCTTTGTCGATCTTGCGGATAACGTTTTCCAGGGTATCCAGCGCTTCCACTAGGTCGGCATTCTGCGCATCCAGGTAGCGTTTGCGCTCGGACTGCTGCTGGTATTCGTCAATAGCGGCGAGGTTGATCGGGCCCAGGCGCTGGATCCGCGCGGCCAGACGCTCCAGCTCTTCTTCCCAGGCCTTCTCGGTGGCCTCCGCCGGCAAACTCGCCAGTACGCCGTGCAGGTCGTAATTGTCTTCCAGTAGCTGATCCTGCAAGGCCTTGCGCCGCACGGTTAGGGATTGCCAATCCATGCGCTGCTGTTCCAGCTGGCTGCGCAGCAATTGCGACTGCTGTTCGGCCTGGGTGCGACGTTTCTCCGCATCACGCAGCTCGCGGTCGGCATCTTCCAGGGCCAGACGCGCCAGTTTCAGCTCGTCCTCGACCGCCATGCGCTTATCCAGCAACTCTTCCAGTTTCAGGCGCAGCTCTTCCAGCGGTGCTTCGCCCTCTTCCAGGTTGAGATTGAGCTGTTCGCGCTTCTCGTGCAGGCGCTCGGCCTGCAGCTCCAGGCGCTCCAAGGCCTGACGAGTGGAATCGTGTTGCGCTCGCAGCGAGCCCAGGCGCACCGCCAACTGATGCGCATGGTCTTTATGCTGGCGAGCTTCCTGGCGCACCCGATCGAGCCGCTCGCGCAGCGCATCGCGGTTGGCCAGCAGGCTTTCGCGTTGCTCGTTGTCGGTGGCCATGGCGTCCAGTGCATCCTGCAGCAGTAAGCGCGACTCACCCAGCTGTTCATGTTCGATTTCGCGCTGTTCGGCCAGCTCCAGCAGCTCGCTGTCCAGGCGACTGCGGCGCAGAGTCAGCTGCTCGACCTTGGCCTGACCGGCCGACAGCTGCGCCTTCAGTTCACCCAGGCGGCGAGCCTGTTCCTGCAACTGACGGCGCTGCTGTTCCCTCAACTCTTCCTGCAGGCCCTGACTTTCGCGCAGTTGCAGCAAACGTTCATCGAGCGACGCCAGGGCGGCTTCACGCTCTTCACACTCCAGGCCCAGGCGCTCGATTTCCTGGCCGCGGGCCAATACACCGCTTTCCGCTTCGCTGGCGCGGCGCACCCGCAGAAAATGCCGGCCGACCCAATAGCCGTCGCGACTGATCAGGCTTTCGCCGTCACCCAGACTCATCCGCGCAGCCAGCGCCTCATCGAGGCTGGCTACCGGCTTGACCCTGGCCAGCCAGGGAGCCAGATCGACGTTGGCCTCGACCTTATCCAGCAGGCTGCCAGCCACCCGCGCGCCGCCCTTGCTTGGGCTGGCCAGACGCAAATCGCCCTGGGTTAATCCTGCGAAATCCAAACCACTGAAATCGTCCAGCAGCACCGCCTGCAAGTCAGCACCCAGCACGGTTTCCACCGCCAGCTCCCAACCCGCTTCAACCCGTAGACCCTCAGCCAGACATGGGCGCTCGCTCAGCTGCTGCTCGCGCAGCCAATCGCCTGCGCCCTTGCCCGGGTCCAGCGCGGCTTGCTGCAAGGCCTCCAGCGAGGCCAGGCGGCCATTCAGGCGCTGCAGTTCGCCCTGGGCCTGCTGCTGGGCCTGACCGGCCTGCTGCAGGTCATTGCGCAGCTGTTGCAAGCGCTCGGCCTGCTGCTCTTCTGCCAGTTGCAGGTCTTCGATGCTCAGTTCACTGGCGGCGATCTGCTCGCCCAGCTCGAGAATGGCCGCATCTTCCGGGTCGGCGGCCAGTTGCTGCAGCTCATCGCTCAGGCGGCGCTGGCGCTCGGCCAGGCGTTCCAGGCTCTGCTCCAGCTGCTGAATGCGCGACTGCTGCACCTCGGCCTGACGACGCGGCTCGGCGCTGCGCTGGTTGAAGCCATCCCACTGTTCCTGCCAGCCGTGCATGGCGCTTTCGGAGTCTTCCAGCCCGGCGGCGGACTCCTCCGCTGCAGCGGCGGTCAGCTCCTGCTCGGGCAGGAGCATTTCCAGCTCTTCACCCAGGGTCGCCAACAACGTACGGTCGTGACCCAGGTGCGATTCGGTTTCCAGGCGCGCGCGCTCGGCTTCGTTGAGGTCATCCTGCAACTGGCGCAGGCGCTGCTGGCCGTGCTGGATGCTCTGTTCGATACGCGCGATATCGCCGCCCACCGAGTAGAAGCGGCCCTGCACCAGATTGAAGCGCTCGCTCAGCTCGTGATGGCCATCGCGCAGGCGCTCGATGCTGGCGTCGGCATTGCGCTGCTCGGCGACCAGCGCCTCGAAACTGACCTCCTGGTTGCTGATCACCGCCTCACGGCTACCCACCTGCTCATTCAGCGCCTGCCAACGCAGGGCAGTGAGCTGGGCCTTGAGCTGACGTTCCTCGGCCTTGTATTCCTGATACTTCTCCGCCGACTGGGCCTGACGGTGCAGGCGATCGAGTTGGCGCTCCAGTTCTTCACGCAGGTCGGTCAGGCGTGCCAGGTTTTCGTGGGTACGGCGGATGCGGTTCTCGGTCTCGCGGCGACGCTCCTTGTACTTGGAGATGCCGGCGGCTTCCTCGATAAAGTTGCGCAGGTCTTCGGGCTTGGCTTCGATCAGCTTGCTGATCATGCCCTGCTCGATAATCGAATAGCTGCGCGGCCCCAGACCGGTGCCGAGGAAGATGTCGGTAATGTCGCGGCGCCGGCACTTGGTGCCGTTGAGGAAATAGGTGTTCTGGCTGTCGCGGGTGACCCGGCGGCGGATCGAGATTTCGTTATAGCCCGCGTATTCACCGGTCAGGGTGCCGTCGGAGTTGTCGAAGATCAGCTCGATGGAGGCCTGGGTCACCGGTTTGCGGGTATTGGAGCCATTGAAGATGACGTCGGTCATCGACTCGCCACGGAGGTTCTTCGCCGAACTCTCGCCCATCACCCAGCGCACGGCGTCGATGATGTTCGACTTGCCGCAGCCATTGGGCCCGACCACCGCCGCCATATTACTGGGGAAGCTCACCGTGGTCGGGTCGACGAAGGATTTGAAACCCGCGAGCTTGATGCACTTGAGCCGCATGAACAGCCTTCCTTAGGATTCAGCCAAGGCTGCCAGCACCAACTGGCAGTTGTGCTCGCCGTAGCCCAGCAGCACCTGGCGAATGGCCTGATGATCGCGGGCGATAATGGCCTGCAGCAGCTGGGCAAAGGTGTTGAGGAACTGACTCATCTCGCCTTTGCGCCGCTCCAGCGCCAAATGGTACGTGCGGCTGATGGCGGGCAGCAGGTTCTCCACGGTTTCCTGCAGATAGGGATTATTGGAGAACGGGAAGGCGGCACGCATGATGTCGAAACTGCTTTCGACAAAAGCGTTGATATCTTCGCGCTGCAGGCTGTCCTGCAGGCGCTGCTGAATCACCAGGAAGGGCCCGAGATCAGCCTCGACCTGCCAGCTGTCGGCCACCGACTTGCCCAGCAGGATGTACAGCTCCATGACCAGGGCATACAGGCTTTTGACGTTATGCGGCGTCAGTTCTGCCACCTGCGCTCCGCGACGCGGCGGAATCACGATCAGATGGCGACGCTCAAGAATCAGCAGTGCTTCACGCACCGATCCCCGGCTGACATTCAGCGCCTGGGTGACTTTCTGTTCCTGAATCCGCTCACGCGCCTTCAACTCACCACGAATGATGCGTTCGGCAAGGTGATGGGCGATCTGCTCAGCGAGGCTATCCGGTGCCTTGAACGTCATGATGATCCTTAGGCTCTATCTGACCTATTGGAGGGGCTGAAAGCGGCTAAACCCGCGCCAGGCTTGGCTTGGGCGATCAAATGCCGGGCGCGAGTGTAACACAGGGTGTTACCGGGCCAAGGGCACTGTGGCACTGCTTTCAAACCAAAAGGTGGGCCGTCAGGGGATGGTCATCAACACAGATTGTCCTACAATCCTACCAATGCTTTTATCCAACAATAATAAGTACGGAGCCACCATGTTCGAACGCCTGCCTTCCAACTGGATGCTTGTGATTAAAAGCATCGGCTACTGGTTGTGGTTGATCCCGGTTCTGGGGATCCCACTGAGCTATTACTGGTCATTAAATAGCCAATACGCTAACGCCTGGCCGTGGCTGGTGGTGCTGGTGGTGTTTGGCGTTATTCCTTTGCTGGATTTCATCATCGGCCGCGATCCGGCCAACCCCGATGAAGCCGTGCAGGTGCCGCAAATGGAGCAGCAAGGCTATTACCGCCTGCTCAGCCTGCTCACCGTGCCGGCCCTGCTCGGCATGCTCGGCTGGTCTGGTTGGGTATTTATCAATTACGAGGCCTGGAGCTGGGTTGGTCAGTTGGGCTGGGTGCTGTCCGTCGGCACGGTGACTGGCGCCATAGGCATCACCGTGGCCCATGAGTTTATCCATAAGGATCCGCAGTTGGAGCAGAACGCCGGCGGCCTGCTGCTAGCAGCCGTGTGCTACGGCGGTTTCAAGATCGAGCATGTGCGCGGCCACCATGTACACGTATCGACCCCGGAAGACGCCAGCTCCTCGCGTTACGGCCAGAGCCTGTATGCCTTTCTGCCGAACGCCTATGTGCACAACTTCCTCAACGCCTGGAAGCTCGAAGCCGAACGGCTGAAGCGCAAGAACCTGCCCGCCCTGCACTGGCGCAATGAGCTGATTGGCTGGTACGCGATCAGCGCGTTGTTCCTGCTCGGTTTCAGCCTGGCCTTCGGCTGGCTCGGCGCACTGTTCTTTATTGCGCAGTCGGTGGTCGCCTTTACCCTGCTGGAAATCGTCAACTACGTGGAACATTACGGCCTGCACCGGCGCAAGCTGGAAAATGGCCGCTATGAACGCACCAATCCGACACACTCGTGGAACAGCAATTTCCTCCTGACCAACCTGTTTCTCTTCCACCTGCAGCGCCACTCCGACCATCACGCTTACGCCAAACGCCGCTACCAGGTGCTGCGCCACTTCGACGACAGCCCGCAGCTGCCCAATGGTTACGCCGGCATGATCGTCCTGGCGCTGTTTCCGCCGCTGTGGCGTGCGGTGATGGACCCGCGAGTTCGTGCCTACTACGCCGGTGAAGAGCATCAACTGACCGATTCGCAGCTGACCCACTCCTAAGCGCAGTCGCCGCAACAAAAAAACGCCAAGGGTCAGCACCCTTGGCGTTTTTTTTGTTTGCTGGACTCTATGTTTCCGCAACACATGCCTGGCACAAAAACGGCTAGCGTTTAACTGAGCCACAGGGCTTTTCGCGCTCATAACTGAATCGTATGACAATCGCCTGACCAAAGAGTCAAATATTTGTTGACCCTAAAGTCAGAAAACTCTAGATTTGCCCCATGCCAAGCCGTGTGGAAACGCTGTGCTGCCCTGCGCAGTCGTTTCAGCAGAGCCTGATACGAGAACAATAAAGTGCCTGGAGGTCGTCCTTGATCCAGTTTTTACTCAACCGGGAGCTGCGTACTGAGCATGCCCTCGACCCTAACGTCACCGTGCTCAACTACCTGCGTGAGCATGTCGGCAAATCCGGAACCAAAGAAGGCTGTGCCTCCGGCGATTGCGGTGCCTGCACCGTGGTGGTGGGTGAACTCGATGGCGAGCGCGTGCGTTATCGCACCCTCAACTCCTGCCTGACCTTCGTCTCCTCCTTGCACGGCAAGCAGCTGATTACGGTCGAAGACCTCAAACACCAAGGCCAACTGCACAGCGTGCAACAGGCCATGGTCGACTGTCATGGTTCACAATGCGGCTTCTGCACCCCCGGTTTTGTCATGTCGCTGTTCGCCCTGCAGAAGAACAGCAGCGGCTTCGACAAGGCTGACACCATGGAAGCCCTGGCCGGCAACCTCTGCCGTTGCACCGGCTACCGCCCAATCATCGACGCCGCCGAGCAGGCCTGCTGCCAGAAGCAGCCGGACCAGTTCGACGCCGCCGAAGCGCAGACCGTCGCTCAACTGAAAGCCATCGCCCCACAAGACACCGCCGAGCTCAACAGCGGCGACAAACGCTGCCTGTTGCCGCTGACCGTCGCCGACCTGGCCGACATCTATGCCGCCAACCCGGAAGCGCGCCTGCTCGCAGGCGGCACCGACCTGGCCCTGGAAGTCACCCAGTTCCACCGCGAGCTGCCGGTGATGATCTACGTCGGCCATATCGAAGCGATGAAACGCGTCGAAGTGACCGCTGAAAGCATCGAAATCGGCGCAGCCACCGCGCTGTCCGACTGCTATGAAGCGCTCGCCCAGGACTACCCGGACTTCGGCGAGCTGCTGCACCGTTTCGCCTCCCTGCAGATCCGCAACCAGGGCACCCTGGGCGGCAATATCGGCAACGCCTCGCCAATTGGCGACGCCCCGCCGCTGCTGATCGCCCTCGGCGCACAGATCGTGCTGCGCAAAGGCAACACCAGCCGCACCCTGCCGATCGAAGACTACTTCCTCGACTACAAGGTTACTGCGCGTCAGGAAGCCGAATTTATCGAGAAGATCATCGTGCCGCGCCATCAGGCCAGCCAGGCGTTCCGCGCCTACAAGGTGTCCAAGCGCCTGGATGATGATATTTCCGCCGTGTGCGCCGCCTTCAACCTGGTGGTCGAAGATGGCGTAGTGCAAAGCGCGCGCATCGCCTTTGGCGGCATGGCTGCCATCCCGAAACGCGCCGCTGCCTGTGAAGCCGCGCTGCAGGGGTCAGCCTGGTATCCGGGTGTGATCGAACGCGCCTGCGCCGCCCTGGCCGAGGACTTCACCCCACTGAGTGATTTCCGCGCCAGCAAGGAATACCGCCTGCTCACCGCACAGAACCTGCTGCGCAAATTCTTCCTCGAGCTGCAGGCTCCAGAAGTCGAAACCCGGGTGACCGCTTATGTCTAACCATCATGTAGCCAAAAGCCAGGCCGAACTGGCCAAACTGTTCCGCGCCGATATCACCACCGGTGTCGGCAAGAGCGTCAAGCATGAGAGCGCGGACAAACACGTGTCCGGCGAAGCCATCTACGTCGACGACCGCCTGGAATTCCCCAATCAGCTGCACGTCTATGCCCGCATGAGCGACCGCGCCCACGCGCGCATCGTCAGCATCGATACCAGCCCCTGCTACCAGTTCCCGGGCGTGGCTATCGCCATCACCAAGGATGACGTACCCGGCCAGCTGGATATCGGCCCGGTGGTCGCCGGTGATCCGCTGCTGGCGGACGGCAAGGTCGAGTACGTTGGCCAGGTGGTCATCGCCGTCGGTGCCGACAGCCTGGAAACCGCACGCAAGGCGGCCATGGCCGCGATCATCGAATACGAAGACCTCGAGCCGGTACTGGACGTGGTCGATGCACTGCGCAAGAAGCATTTCGTCCTCGACAGCCATCAGCACAAGATCGGCAACTCCGCGGCCGAACTGGCCAGCGCGCCGCGCCGTCTGCAAGGCAGCCTGCATATTGGCGGCCAGGAACACTTCTACCTGGAAACCCAGATTTCCTCGGTGATGCCGACTGAAGACGGCGGCATGATCGTCTACACCTCGACGCAGAACGCCACCGAAGTGCAGAAGCTGGTGGCCGAAGTGCTCGGCGTGCCGATGCACAAGATCGTCATCGACATGCGCCGCATGGGTGGCGGTTTCGGCGGCAAGGAAACCCAGGCCGCCGGCCCGGCGTGTCTCTGTGCGGTGATCGCCCACCTCACCGGCCGGCCGACCAAGATGCGCCTGCCGCGTGTTGAAGACATGCAGATCACCGGCAAGCGCCACCCCTTCTATGTCGAGTACGACGTCGGCTTCGACGACAACGGCCTGCTGCACGGCATCGAGATCGAACTGGCCGGCAACTGCGGCTATTCGCCCGACCTGTCCGGCTCGATCGTCGACCGTGCGATGTTCCACTCCGACAACGCCTACTTCCTCGGCAACGCCACCATCAATGGTCACCGTTGCAAGACCAACACCGCGTCGAACACCGCCTACCGCGGCTTCGGTGGCCCGCAAGGCATGGTCGCCATCGAGGAGATCATGGATGCGATCGCCCGCAGCCTGGGCAAAGACCCGCTGGAAGTGCGCAAGACCAACTACTACGGCAAGGAAGACCGCAACGTCACCCACTACTACCAGACGGTTGAGCACAACGTTATCCACGAGATGACCGCCGAGCTGGAAGAAAGCAGTGACTACGCCAAACGCCGCGAAGAAATCCGTGCGTTCAACGCCAAGAGCCCGGTGTTGAAGAAAGGCCTGGCGCTGACCCCGGTCAAGTTCGGCATCAGCTTTACCGCCACCTTCCTCAACCAGGCCGGCGCGCTGATTCATATCTACACCGACGGTTCGATCCACCTGAACCACGGCGGCACCGAGATGGGCCAAGGCCTCAACACCAAGGTGGCGCAGATCGTCGCCGAAGTGTTCCAGGTGGACATCTCGCGCATCCAGATCACCGCGACCAACACCGACAAGGTACCCAACACCTCGCCGACTGCCGCCTCCTCGGGCACCGACCTGAACGGCATGGCCGCCAAGAACGCCGCCGAGACCATCAGGCAGCGCCTGGTCGACTTCCTGGTGCGCGAGTACAAGGTCACCCCGGAAGACGTCGAATTCCGTAACGGCCAGGTGCGTGTACGCGATCTGTTCCTGAGCTTCGAGGAAGTGATTCAGAAGGCCTATTTCAACCAGGTGTCGCTGTCCAGCACCGGCTTCTACCGCACGCCGAAAATCTTCTACAACCGCGACAAGGCCGCCGGCCGGCCGTTCTACTACTTCGCCTACGGTGCCGCCTGTTCCGAAGTAATAGTCGACACCCTGACCGGTGAGTACAAGATGCTGCGCACCGACATCCTGCACGACGTCGGTGCCTCGCTGAACCCGGCCATCGACATCGGCCAGGTCGAAGGTGCCTTCGTCCAGGGCATGGGCTGGCTGACCACCGAAGAACTGGTGTGGAACAACAAAGGCAAGCTGGTCACCAATGGTCCCGCTGGCTACAAGATCCCGGCCATCGCCGATATGCCGCTGGACCTGCGGGTCAAACTGGTGGAAAACCGCAAGAACCCGGAAGACACCGTATTCCACTCCAAGGCCGTGGGTGAGCCGCCGTTTATGCTCGGCATCGCTACCTGGTGCGCGATCAAGGACGCCGTGGCCAGCCTGGCCGACTACCGCGCACAGCCACAGATCGATGCCCCCGCCACGCCGGAGCGCGTGCTCTGGGGTGTGGAGCAGATGAAGGAACTGCAGCAAAGTGCCAAACCTGCTGTCGCAACAGAGGCAGAACCGGCCTAAAGCCGTTGGGCGGATACCGGTACGAGCCTTCGAGCCGGCATCCGCCCCATGCAAGACCAGGGTGAACAACAATGACAAAACACACCGAAGCGAAAACCCAGACACCACGGCCGATTCCAGTACCCATACTGGACCCATCGCCAAGCAACTGGCGGCTGCCGCGCCCGGGGCAACTGCCACCCACCTGGAGGCTGAGCAAATGAGCTGGATCAGCGCCCTCGCCGAACTGCAGCAGCAAGGTCAGCCTTGCGTGCTGGTGACCATCATCGAAGAGCGCGGCTCAACCCCGCGCAACGCCGGCTCGAAAATGGTGGTCACCGCTGACCGCATCTTCGAGACCGTCGGCGGTGGTCACCTGGAATACAAGGCGATGGAGCTGGCCCGCGACATGCTCAGCAGCCGCAGCCAGGACACCCGCCTGGAACGTTTCAGCCTGGGGGCCAGCCTCGGCCAGTGCTGCGGTGGTGCCACTGTATTGCTGTTCGAACCCATGGGCCAGCCGCAGGCGCAGATTGCCGTATTCGGTGCCGGCCATGTCGGCCGCGCCTTGGTGCCTCTGCTCGCCAGCCTGCCCTGCAAGGTGCGCTGGATCGACTCGCGGGAAAACGAGTTTCCCGAGCAGATCCCGGTCGGGGTCGACAAAGTGGTGAACGACGAGGTGATCGACGAGATCGAGCGCATGCCCGCCGGCAGCTACTTTATCGTCATGACCCACAACCATCAGCTCGACCTGGAACTGACTGCGGCCATCCTCAAACGCAACGATTTTGCCTACTACGGCCTGATCGGCTCGCAAACCAAGCGCGCCAAGTTCGAACACCGCCTGCGCGATCGCGGCTTCAGCCCTGAAGTCATGCAACGCATGCGCTGCCCCATGGGCCTGGCGGAAGTCAAAGGCAAGTTGCCAGTGGAAATCGCCGTGTCCATCGCCGGTGAAGTGATTGCCACCTACAACGCCACCTTTGGCCTGGACGTGAAAAAGGGCGAAACCAGCGTCGCCAAACTGCTACCCGTCAGCCGCCGCAGCAACTCCTGAATTCTTTGTCAGTCGCTGCCGTCTTTAAACTCAACGCCTTATCGAGATCAGCATGAGTACCAGCACCGCAAAAGCTTACCGCGCCTCCATTCTGCACAGCATCGCCGACCCCGCCGTGGTCGGCGTCGAGCAGTCCTATGAGTATTTCGAAGACGGTGTGCTGGTCGTCGAAAACGGCCAGGTTGTCCGAGTCGGCCATGCCGCCGACCTGCTGCCGACACTCAAGAGTGTCGAGATCAAGCACTACGCCAATGCCCTGATTACCCCCGGCTTTATCGACACCCATATCCACTATCCACAGACCGGGATGATCGCCTCCTACGGCGAGCAGCTGCTGGACTGGCTGAACACCTACACCTTCCCAACCGAACAGCAGTTCGCCGACAAGGCCCACGCCAGTGATGTGGCCGGCATCTTCCTCAAGGAGCTGCTGCGTAACGGCACCACCACCGCCCTGGTGTTCGGCACCGTGCACAAGCAATCGGTAGACGCCTTCTTCGAGGCCGCCGAGGCGCTGAACCTGCGCATGATCGCCGGCAAGGTGTTGATGGACCGTAACGCCCCGGATTACCTGACCGACACCCCCGAGTCCGGCTACGCCGACAGCAAGGAACTGATCGAGCGCTGGCACGGCAAGGGCCGCCTGCACTACGCGGTGACCCCGCGCTTCGCCCCGACCAGCACTCCGGAGCAACTGACCCTGGCCGGCAAGCTGCTGGGCGAGTACCCGGACCTGTATATGCACACCCACCTGTCTGAGAACCTCAAGGAAATCGAATGGGTCAAGGCGCTGTTCCCCGAGCGCAAGGGCTACCTGGATGTGTACGACCACTACCAGCTGATCGGCGCACGCTCGGTGTTCGCCCACGGCGTGCACCTGTGCGACGACGAGTGCAAGCTCCTGGCCGAAACCGGCTCGGCGGTGGCCTTCTGCCCGACCTCCAACCTGTTCCTCGGCAGCGGCCTGTTCGATCTGAACAAGCTGGAAGAGCACGGCGTGCGCGTCGGCCTGGGTACCGACGTGGGTGCCGGCACCAGTTTCAGCCAGCTGCAATCGCTGAACGAGGCGTACAAAGTCATGCAGCTGCAAGGCAAGAAGCTCGACCCGTTCAAGTCGCTGTACCTGGCCACCCTCGGCGGTGCCCATGCGCTGTACCTGGACGACAAGATCGGTAACTTCGAGGGCGGCAAAGACGCCGACTTCGTGGTACTCGACTACAACGCCACGCCGCTGATCAGCTACCGCATGCAGCAGGCCAAGACCCTGGACGAGAAACTGTTCGCCCTGACCATGCTTGGCGACGATCGTGCGGTTAAGGAAACCTTCGCCGCCGGCGAATCGGTACACCGCCGCAGCTGATAAGCCGCACAGCCGAGGCCTAACGCCTCGGCCAATAAAAAGCCCCGCAATGCGGGGCTTTTTATTGCAGCGCCGTTTAACGGCTAGCGGCGTTGCGCCCGGCGGCTTTCTTCTTGGTGCCTGGCAGCAAGTGCGAGAACACCGCGTGCAGGTCATCGGAGGCGGTTTCGCCGTCCAGGTTGAGCTTGGCATCCACGCTGTCCATGTGGCGCATCATCAGGTCCACCGCCACCTCGACGTTGCCGGCCTCGATGGCATCGATCACCTGATCGTGCTCCACGTCCGAGCAGTGCGTGCGGCTGTTGCTTTCATACAGCGCGATGATCAGCGAGGTCTGCGAAATCAGGCTGCGCAGAAAGCCCAGCAGGGTCAGATTGCCAGCAGCTTCCGCCAGTTTCAGGTGGAATTCACCGGACAGGCGAATGCCGGTGCCGCGGTCGCCGCGGGCAAAGCATTCACGCTCATCGATGATCATCTGACGCAAACCGGCAATCTGCTCCGCCGTGGCGTTCTTGCAGGCCAGCTCGGTGATCGCACGCTCGATCATGCGTCTGACGAAGAAGATCTGCCGCGACTCTTCCGCGCCTGGGCTTGCAACCACTGCGCCGCGATTGGGCCGTAGCAGCACTACGCCCTCGTGGGCCAGGCGCGACAGGGCGCGGCGGATGATGGTGCGGCTGACGCCGAAAATCTCGCCCAATGCCTCTTCGCTGAGCTTGGTGCCAGGAGCCAGGCGCTGCTCGAGAATGGCATCGAAGATATGCGCGTAAACGACATCGTCCTGAGTCCCGCTGCGAGTGCTCTTGCCTTCGCGCGTCTGCTTCTTAAGGGGCTGCAATTGTTCGTTCATTGTGGCTCGCATACTCAAAGTTTCGGCGGTTGCTAACGCAACTCTACTGCCTGTTACCCACCCTCTGGCAAGCAGTAAGTCAGTGGAAATACACAAATAAAGGCCTACGTATTGTACACAATCTGACCAGCGCGTACACATTCAACAGTGCATAACGGCCGATCCAGCGGGTATTTCGACGCACTCCAGGTTGAACACGTCCGCCAAATATTCAGGAACGGAACAATTTATTTCTTCTATGTAGCATTTTTCTTGTGCAGAAATCTGCTTAGTCGCGCCGCGAGCGAAATCACCTGGCAGCGCAGTAACCCGCTTATTCGCCACATAAAACCCCGAGACAGGCGCAGATTGCCGGTGTTATGGCCTTGTGGGGCGAGCGTCCTGCGCTGGCATCAGAAAAACTGCGTGTTGCGTATAGATGAAAAAGCCGAGCACATACGGAATTTTAACCAGAAACATTATTTGCTTTTTTTGTATACAACATCATAATCGGCCTCAGTGTGATTTCTTGACCGACAAGTCAGCTAACATGCCAGTAACCCCCTAGACACACCACCTACCTCAGAGAGTCGAGCAGTGCGCAGCACAGACTCTGGGTGGCACACAACAAGAGATGAGGAGTACCCCTGTGGAAAGCGCTAAACAAGAACAACACGCAACCTATGCCGTAAGCCCCCCAGGCACCGGCCTGCTTGAACGCCTATTCAAGCTCAGCCAGCACCGCACCACGATAAAGACTGAGCTGGCCGCCGGCCTGACCACCTTTATCACCATGGCCTACATCATCTTCGTTAACCCCAACATCATGGCCGATGCCGGTATCGACCACGGTGCGGCCTTCGTCGCCACCTGCCTGGCAGCTGCGGTCGGCTGTTTCCTGATGGGCCTGTACGCCAACTGGCCGGTTGGCCTGGCACCGGGCATGGGTCTTAATGCCTTCTTCACTTACACCGTGGTCGGCGAAATGGGCTACAGCTGGGAAACCGCGCTCGGCGCAGTATTCCTGTCTGGCGTGCTGTTTATGATCCTGACCTTCTCACGCATTCGCGAATGGCTGCTCAACAGCATCCCCAGCAGCTTGCGTTTCGCCATGGGCGCGGGGGTCGGCTTGTTCCTCGGCCTGATCGGCCTGAAAACCGCCGGTATCGTGGTCGCCAGCCCGGCAACCCTGATCAAGCTGGGTGACCTGACCACCGCGGGCCCTCTGCTGGCGGCCATCTGCTTCCTGATGATTGCCATCCTTGAATACCACCGCGTATTCGGCGGCATCCTGATCAGCATCCTCACCGTCACCCTCGCGGGTCTGGGTCTGGGTATGGTCGAGTACGGCGGCCTGTTCTCCATGCCACCGAGCCTGGCACCCACCTGGCTGGCAATGGACGTCGCCGGTGCCTTCGAAGTGGGCATGATCAGCGTGATCCTGGCCTTCCTCTTCGTGCACATGTTCGACACCGCCGGCACCCTGATGGGCGTGGCACAACGCGCCAAGCTGGTGGATGAAGACGGTCATATCGAAAACCTGAGCAAGGCGATGAAAGCCGACAGTACCTCCAGCGCACTGGGTGCCCTGGTCGGCTGCCCGCCTGTAACCAGCTACGTAGAAAGCGCCGCTGGTGTTGCCGCCGGTGGCCGTACCGGCCTGACTGCGGTGACCGTGGGCGTGCTGTTTATCGCGGCGATGTTCTTCGCCCCGCTGGCCGGCATGATCCCCGCCTATGCCACTGCCGGCGCACTGATCTATGTCGCGATGCTGATGATGAGCGGCATGGCTCACATCGACTGGGAAGACCACACCAACACCATCCCGGCCATTATCACTGTGGTGATGATGCCGCTGACCTTCTCGGTTACCGATGGTCTGGCTCTGGGCTTTATCACCTTCGTGGCCCTGAAACTGTTTACTGGCCGCTATAAAGAAATCACCGTCAGCCTTTACGCGCTGGCAGCGATTTGCCTGGCCAAGTTCATCTTCCTGTAAGGTTTACTGGCTAGCACCCGAGCCCCGGCGCGCTGCGTTGGGGCTTTTGCATATGTGGAGTAATGAGCAATGAGTCTGGAAACCTGGCTGCTGTTCAGCAGCGCCGCCTTGATCGTGATCCTGATCCCCGGGCCCCTGTCGCTGCTGATGGTCAGCAACAGCCTGAACTACGGCCTGCGCCGCTCGGCCCCGGCGTTTCTGGGTGGTGTCTCGGCGTCCATCTGCTTGCTCAGCGCCTCGGCACTGGGCCTGGGCGCACTGTTGCTGGCGTCCGAGCAGCTGTTCAGCCTGCTGAAGATTGTCGGCGCACTCTATCTGTTCTACCTCGCCTGGCAGAGCTGGCAGGAATCACGCAAGGCTGCGAGGCCAGTGACCGCCGAGGAACAACCGGTCAACCCGAGCTTTCGCAGCATGTTCTGGAAGGCCTTCGGCCTGGGGGCCAGCAACCCCAAGGACATCCTGTTCTTTGCCGCCTTCCTACCGCAGTTCATCAGCGCCGAACAGCCAATGCTCAGCCAACTGCTGGTGATGATCGCCACCTGGGCGGTGCTTGATCTGGCCTGCAAGCTGTTCTACGGCCTCAGCGCCCAGGGCGCGGCACGCTACCTGCGTTCCGGCAAGGGCCACGTGTGGTTCAACCGGGTCAGCGCTGCGCTATTTGGCGGTGCCGGCGCGGCCTCGCTGCTAAGCCGCTAGCCCCTAGCCAAACACCCAAAGCGCCTGAACGCACACCACTCTCAGGCGCTCTCCCTCCCCTGTAGAACGGTAAATATCCGAGCGCACCTTGGCCTGGCTAAATTACAGGCAAAAAAAAGCCCGCAGTGTGTACGGGCTAAGACTCTTAAATGGAGTCAGAGGGTGACAAGCATTCGGTTCAGCTACCGCGGTAGGTGGAGTAGCTGTAAGGGGAGATCAGCAAGGGGACGTGGTAGTGCTCCTGGCCGGCATCGATACCGAAGCGCAGCACCACTACATCCAGAAAGGCCTGTTCAGGCAGCACTACACCGCGCGCGCGGTAATAGTCGCCGGCATGGAAATGCAGCTGATAGACACCGCTGCGGTAATCGTCACCCTGCAACACCGGGGCATCGCAGCGCCCGTCGTGGTTGGTGACTACGCTGTTAAGCAGCTCCAGCTGTGCGCCTTCTACCCGGAACAGCTCGATTTTCAGGGCGCTGCCTGGGCAGCCGTGTGCAGCATCCAGTACGTGTGTGGTCAATCGTCCCATGGCTTCTGGGCATCTACGCGGACAAACCGGCGCAGACACCGCACCTCCTCTACTTTTATTGAATTCGGCAGATTAATCAGGCTGTGCAGCCTCGACTGATGCTCAGCATAGCATGTTGAAATCAAAAAATAAGACAGTTTTCAAATAAACTGTACACAATTACTAAGTGATTTTATTCAGGCAGTGCGCCATTTCAGAGCAGACAAATGCTCAGCAGTGCTTGCCAATGCTCGGCCTCAGCAGAAACAACTGACGCCCTAGGCAGTTTTCGCATAAAGGCAGAATTTCACAAAATAAGTGAATTTTAGATTTACAAGTTGCAAAGCACTTTGTATACAATTAGCCCATCACGGTCGCGCACACCTTACCCAGGCAACCGCAACGACCGCCACAACAAGCAAGAAGGAACACAGCAGTGAGCGCTGACTACCCACGCGACCTGATCGGTTACGCCAACACCCCGCCCCATCCGCACTGGCCGAATGATGCGCGCATCGCCCTGTCGTTTGTGCTCAATTACGAGGAAGGCGGCGAGCGCAACGTGCTGCACGGTGACAAGGAGTCCGAGGCGTTCCTCTCCGAAATGGTTTCCGCGCAGCCGCTGCAAGGCGCGCGCAACATGAGCATGGAGTCGCTCTACGAATACGGTAGCCGTGTCGGTGTCTGGCGCCTGCTCAAGTTGTTCGAGAAACACAATATCCCCATGACCATTTTCGCCGTGGCCATGGCCGCGCAGCGTCACCCGGACGCGATCAAGGCGATGGTCGCCGCCGGTCACGAGATCTGCAGCCACGGCTACCGCTGGATCGACTACCAGTACATGGACGAGGCGCAGGAGCGCGAGCATATGCTCGAAGCCATCCGCATCCTCACCGAACTGACCGGTCAGCGTCCGCAGGGTTGGTACACCGGCCGCACCGGACCGAACACCCGCCGCCTGGTGCGCGAGGAAGGCGGCTTCCTGTATGACAGCGACACCTACGACGACGACCTGCCCTACTGGGACCCGGCCAGCACCGCGGCCAAACCGCACCTGGTGATTCCTTACACCCTGGACACCAACGACATGCGCTTCACCCAGGTGCAGGGTTTCAACAAGGGCGACGACTTCTTCGACTACCTGAAAGACGCCTTCGATGTGCTTTACGCCGAAGGCGTGGCCGGCGCGCCGAAGATGCTTTCGATCGGCATGCACTGCCGCCTGCTGGGTCGCCCGGCACGTTTGGCGTCGCTGGCGAAGTTTCTTGAATACGTGCAGAGCCACGAAAAAGTCTGGTGCGCACGCCGCATCGACATCGCCCAGCACTGGCACGCGACCCACCCGCTGCAAGATCAGCCGTCCAAGGAGAGCTCGAAATGAGCCGTTTTCAAACCCTGACCCCGTCCCGTCTGAGCCGTGAAGACTTCGTCAAAGTCTTCGCCGACATCTACGAGCACTCGCCCTGGGTCGCCGAGAAAGCCTTCGACCTGGGCCAAGACGACAGCATCAACGAAATCAACGGCCTGCATCAGCGCATGGCCGACCTGTTGCTCAGTGCCAGCCATGCCGCACAGCTGGCACTGATCAATGCTCACCCGGACCTGGCCGGCAAGGCAGCCGTACGTGGTGAGTTGACCGCCTCCTCCACATCGGAGCAGGCCGGTGCGGGCATTCACGCCTGTACTGCAGAAGAGTTCGCCCGCTTTACCGAACTGAACGATGCCTACAAAGCCAAGTTCGGCTTCCCCTTCATCATGGCGGTGAAAGGCAGCAATCGGCACCAGATCCTGGCGGCCTTCGAGGAGCGCATTCATAACTCCCCGGAGCAGGAATTCGCCTGCGCCCTGGCCGAGATCAACAAGATCGCGCTGTTCCGCTTGCAGCAGCTCTAAGCCGCAAGCCCTCCGCCCTCCCCAACGCCATCATCTAAGGCAGACATTTCATGAAAGCTTACGCCGTACCCTTTGAGAAATACGTCAACCTCGCCGACGCACGCCTGGGCACTAAGGCCATCTCGGTCACCGACGACTGGTTCGCCGACGTTAACCGTCTGTTCCAGCCGACCCCGGCCGTATGGAAGGAGGGCGTGTTCGATGATAACGGCAAGTGGATGGATGGCTGGGAATCGCGCCGCAAGCGCTTCGAAGGCTACGACACTGCCGTGATCAAACTGGGCGTACCCGGCTCGATCAAGGGCGTGGACATCGACACCAGTTTCTTCACCGGTAACTTCCCGCCATCGGCATCCCTGGAAGGCTGTTTCGTCGCCGCCGGCGATCCGACCGACGCCACCGAGTGGACCGAAGTGCTGGCCGCAGTCGAGCTGCAAGGCAACAGCCACCACTACCATGAAATCGTTAATGTCCAGGCCTTCACCCACCTGCGCTTCAACATCTACCCGGACGGCGGCGTTGCCCGTCTGCGCGTGTACGGCGTGCCGTTCCGCGACTGGTCCAACACCGGTGACAACGAACAAATCGACCTGGCCAGCGCCCTTAACGGCGGCCGTGCCCTGGCCTGCTCGGACGAACACTTCGGCCGCATGAGCAACATCCTCAACCCGGGCCGTGGCATCAACATGGGCGACGGTTGGGAAACTGCGCGTCGCCGTACCCCAGGCAACGACTGGGTAATCGTCGCCCTCGGCCACCCGGGCGAGATCGAACGCATCGTCGTCGACACCCTGCACTTCAAGGGCAACTACCCAGACAGCTGCTCGATCCAGGCGGCCTTCGTCAAAGGCGGCACCGACAGCCAGATCGAAACCCAGAGCCTGTTCTGGCGCGACCTGCTACCGAGCCAGAAGCTGCAAATGCACGCCGAACACGAGTTCAGCGAGCAGATCAAGGCACTGGGCCCGATCACCCACGTACGGGTGAACGTGTTCCCGGACGGTGGCATCAGCCGTCTGCGCCTGTTCGGCAAAGTCGCCAAGTAAGCCAATAAACCCCTCTCCCACTGGGAGAGGGGCATAAACAAACGAACAAGAAGACCAACATGCGCAAATTGATCATCGAGCCGTTGAGCAAAGAAGCCTTCGCCCCCTTTGGTGACGTTATCGAAACCGAAGGTAGTGAATTCTTCATGATCAACAATGGCTCCACCCGCCGTTATCACAAGCTGGCCACGGTCGAGACCGCACAGCCGGACGATAAGGCGATCATCAGCATCTTCAGCGCCGAGTCCCTCGACATGCCGCTGACCGTGCGCATGCTGGAGCGCCATCCGCAGGGCAGTCAGGCGTTTATTCCACTGCTCGGCAATCCCTTTCTGATTGTGGTCGCGCCAGTTGGCGATGCACCTCAATCGGAGTTGGTCCGCGCCTTCCGCAGCAATGGCAGGCAGGGCATTAATTACCATCGCGGCGTTTGGCACCATCCGGTGCTGACGATCGAAAAGCGGGATGACTTCCTGGTGGTTGATCGCAGTGGTTCTGGCAACAACTGCGATGAGCATTTCTTCACCGACGCGGAGCAGTTGCTCCTCGACCCCCACCAATAAGAGAAGCTCAGAGGCCGGCGTGCCGGCACTGGGAAAGAGGTACTGATTGTGGAAGCACATTTGACTGAGTGGCTGAACCTGGGCATTCGCTGGATCCATATGATCACCGGCATCGCCTGGATCGGCGCATCCTTCTATTTCGTCTGGCTGGAAAACAACCTCAACCGTAGCAACCCCCGCGAAGGCCTGTCTGGCGACCTCTGGGCGATCCACGGTGGCGGTATCTACCACCTGGAAAAATACAAGCTGGCCCCGCCGAAAATGCCGGAGAACCTGCACTGGTTCAAATGGGAAGCCTATTTCACCTGGCTGTCGGGCATCGCCCTGATGCTGGTGGTCTACTACCTCAACCCGAGCTTGTACCTGGTCAAGCCTGGTGTTGACCTGGCACCGGAAATGGCCATCGCCATCGGCTTCGGTTCGATGATTGCCGGCTACGTGGCCTACCACTTCCTCTGTGATTCGCCCCTGGGCAAGCGCCCGGCCCTGCTCGGTGCCGTGCTGTTCGTGCTGATCATCGCTGCCGCCTATGGCTTCAGCCAGATCTTCAGTGGCCGCGCCGCCTACATCCACGTTGGCGCGATCATTGGCACCATCATGGTCGGCAACGTGTTCTTCACCATCATGCCGGCCCAGCGTGCGCTGGTTAAGGCCATCGAAGACAACACCACGCCAGACCCGACCCTGCCGGCCAAAGGCCTGCTGCGTTCGCGCCACAACAACTACTTCACCCTGCCGGTGCTGTTCATCATGATCAGCAACCACTTCCCGAGCACCTACGGCAGCCAGTACAACTGGCTGATTCTGGCGGGCATCGCGATTCTGGCGGTATTGGTGCGCCACTACTTCAACACCCGCCATGACAGCAGCAAGTACGTCTGGACTCTGCCTGCCGCAGCCCTGGGCATGATCTGCCTGGCCTTCGTCACCGGCCCCAGCCTGAAAAGCGCGGCTCCCGAGGCACCACAAGCGGCGGTGATCAAGTACGCACCGGTGCCTGCCACAGGCGTCAGCGGCAACCCGCAAGCGGCCAAAGCTGCTGAAAGCGCCGCCAAGCAGCCTGAACCGGTAGAAGAAGCCGCCAAGCCTGCCGCAGTTGCGGCCGATGGCAACTTCGCCAAGGTGCGCAGCGTGATTCAGCAACGCTGCGCCGTGTGCCACTCGGCCACCCCGAGTAGCCCGATGTTCACCGCGCCACCGGCTGGGTTCATCCTCGATACGCCGGAGCAGATCAAGGCCCAGGCCGCGAAGATCCACGCGCAAAGCGTTGCTTCGCAGATCATGCCGCTGGGCAACATCACTCAGATGACCCAGGAAGAGCGTGAACTGATCGGTGCCTGGATCGACCAGGGCGCACAGCTCAACTGATTGACGCGAATGCCGTACCCGTCCTGGGTGCGGCATTTGTCCATCAGACAACGATTTCCCCCTCGCCACACCACCTACTCCAACCACACCCTGCGCACATTTAACCTCGCCAGCCAGCAACCTGACTGACGGTTCACTTTTTGTGCACAATCTGAAAATAAATTGTTTTTAACGATGTAAACAAATTGCTATAGTCAGCTGACCTGACCACGCGGACAACTTTATGTCGCATTCAGGACAGAGGCCCGTGAAGCCTCGTGCAAGCCCATGACCATATAAGAACAACTGGCAGGCTCTGACATGACCACCCATCACACCCCGCGCACCCCAGCTCCGTCTGCGGTTGGCAACAAGCAAATCGACCCAGCGGTTGATCGCACCCCCATACGTTTTGCCGCGCCTCGCCTGCCCTTCTTCAGCAGCGCCACGCGAACCGTTATCCGGTTTATCCAGAGCGCCGTTGTGCAGCGCCGCATGGCACTGCACCAGCCAGCGCAGGCCAGCCAGCCTGATTCGCTGTACAGCGCCCTGCATCAATTCAATTCGCCGCAACGACCCCGTTGAGGAATCAACCTATTTACCTGTTCGTCCCTGCGGTTCGCCGCAGGGCTGAAAAACCTTGTAAGTCCACAATAAGGAAAACGTGATGAAACTGAAGCACCTGCCCCATTGCATCGCCCTCGCCACCGGCCTGTTCGCCGCCCAGCACGCAGCTGCAGAAGGTGGTCCACTGCTGTGGCAAAACAACAGTCTATCGGCCCTCTACGGAGAGAATTTTGATGGCCTGAACTTCAACGCCGAAGAGCAAGACGAACAAGCCACCCTTACTTTTGAACACGCCAGCGGCTGGGTATGGGGGGATATCTTTGCCTTCTACGATTACGTCGATGCTGACAACCTTCAGTCACGCACCGGCGACTTCGGTAACGAAAAAGACAACTTCTATTACATGGAAATTAATCCACGGGTGAGCCTAAGCTGGCTGACCGGCGAGAAGTTGGCTGTAGGCCCGGTAAAAGACGTTTTAGCAGCCTTCGTCTACGAACATGGTAATGGCGGTGCTGGCACTGAAAATTATCTTTATGGTGTCGGTGTGGACTGGGATGTGCCTGGTTTTGCCTTCCTGCAAACCAACCTCTATCACGTAAAAATCAACAACAACGTATTCTTCGCCGATCCAAGCAGCAACGGTGACGCTGTCCAGCTGACCGTAGCCGGTGCCTATCCATTTGCCCTCGGCAATCAGGACTTCGTCATCGACGGTTATGTTGACTGGCGCTCTCCTTCAGAAGACGCAGGCAGCCAGACCTCGGTTGGCTCTTCGATCCAGGTCAAGTGGGATGCCGGTAAAGCCCTGTTTGGCGAAGGCAAAAAGCTGTACGTCGGTACCGAGCTGAACATGTGGCACAACAAGTACGGTGCCAAGCCATTCGACGGTAGCGAAGATGGTTTCGACCAGACCGCGATGCAGGCGCTGGTGAAGTACCACTTCTAAGTGGAACTCGTGTCTGCCGGGTAGGCGGCAGCCACGCAAAAGGGGATGGCCAAACAGCCATCCCCTTTTTTATTGCCCAATAAAAAGCCGCCCTGAGAGCGGCTCTTGTATAACTGCGCTACACGCCTGCGTCGTTATTGCACCCGGGCTTCCTTGAGCTTCTGCCGCTCCAGAAAGTCCAACTTCCACTGCTCCAGGCCGATGCGATCGGCGTCCAGATTGGCCTCGACCCGGTACTGGCTCTTCAACGCGGCAACCTCGCTCTGATGGTCCAGCAGGAAGCGATCAAAGCGCTTCAGGAACTCGCTGTGTTTGATGGTCGACAGGTGGAAGCTGCCACGGTTGTGCGGCAACTTGGCATCGAACACTAGGGCACCCGGGCGGGCACGGATGTTGTCCAGATAGTGGGTGGCCACCACCACGTTGAAATAGGCCCCGTCGGTGTCCTTCTTCAAGGCCTGACGAATCATCTGGCGCAGGTCATCGCTATAGGTCAGCTCGATCTTGCCGGCATCGATACGCTCCTGATAGCCCCAGGGCGTCCAGCCGTTGACCATCGCCAGGCGGCTTATCTGATCAATCGACTGGCCCTGCCGCTGCGGCGCAACCAGCACACCGTCGACGTAGTTGACCACCCCTTGGCTGTAGCTCACTGCCTTGCCGGCTTTCTGCGCCTGCGCCCAGGTGTCACTGTCCGGGTATTTGAAGTCCACTTCGCCATTGAGCAGCGCCGGCAGCAACTGTTCAACCGGCAAAACCTTGTAACTCAGTTCGACCCCGCTCTTGGCCGCAAACAGGTCGAACAGGTCGCGGGCAAAGCCCTGGTACTGGCCCTGCGCATCGATGCTGTAGTGCGGCGCGAACGCCAGTTTCTCCACACCGATCACATAGCTTTCAGCGCTGACACTGGTGGAACAGACAAGGGCGAACAAACTGCAGACGTGTGAATGCTTCACAGCAAACCTCCTGACAAGTTGTGTGGTCGAAGCGAACGGGAGAGGCCACTGGGCGTGGCGCTGGAATCGAGCAGCGTTTAGCCGCCGGTCATGCTCATAAAACGTACTACCTGCACCTGGGCATCGGTCTCGAAATGGTGACGCTCGGGCTTTAGTTGCAAGGCTTGCATCAAGGCATCTCGCAGGCGCTGGCTGTCGCCGGGATAAGCGCGCATCAGGCCCTTGAGATCCAGGGCATTTTCATGCCCCAGGCACAGCACCAGTTTGCCTTCGGCGGTCACCCGCACGCGGTTGCAATCGCCGCAGAAGTTGTGGCTGTGCGGCGAGATAAAACCGACCTGAGTGTCGCTGCCGACCACCTGCCAGTAGCGCGACGGCCCGCCGGTCAGCTTGCTGCTGCGCACCAGGGCATAGCGCTGCTCGATGCGCTCACGCACCTCGTCACTGGAGCAGAAGGTCTGCTCGCGCTGGTGGCTGGAAATGCTGCCCAGGGGCATCTCTTCGATAAAGCTGATGTCCAGGCCTCGGCCCATGGCGAACTCGACCAGGTCGAGCACTTCATCGTCGTTACGGCCTTTCTGCACCACGGCGTTGAGCTTGATCTTGCGAAAGCCCGCGGCGCGCGCCGTGTCGATGCCAGCCAGCACCTGGTCGAGCTTGTCGCGGCGGGTAAAGGCGGCGAAGCGTTCGCGCTGCAGGGAATCAAGGCTGACATTCAGGCGCTTGACCCCGGCCGCACGCAGTTGCGGGGCCAGCTCAGCCAGCTGCGAGCCATTGGTGGTGATGGCCAGGTCTTCCAGCTCCGGGCGCTCGCCCAGACGGGTCAGCAGGCTCAGGAGGTTCTTGCGCACCAGTGGTTCGCCACCGGTGATGCGGATGCGTTTGACCCCGAGGCCGATAAACGCATCGGCCACGTTATACAGTTCTTCCAGGCTGAGAATCTGCTCGCGCGGGGCGAAGACCATGTCCTCGCTCATGCAATAGGTGCAGCGAAAATCACAGCGATCGGTAACCGATAACCGTAGATAGGTGATGCGCCGACCGAAGGGGTCAACCAATTGACTGTTCAAGACGTGTCTCCTGGAGCTCAACGAGCCGAGACTTTTTGTTATGAATGCATAAGACGAGATAGAAACAGAAAAATTAAATTTTGTATACAACAACTTGACTAGCGAGTCAGCTAGTCTCGCCAGAGCCCATGGCCGTTCGCTTGAGCGTCGCGCAAGGCCGGTGCTACCATGCCCGACGCTGCCCAGCGACGGGCGACCGACAGAAGCACAGAGGCTTATGACCAGTATTCGCGAGCGTAACAAAGAGCTGATTTTACGCGCAGCCAGTGAAGAGTTCGCCGACAAGGGTTTTGCCGCCAGCAAGACCAGCGATATCGCCGCCAAGGCCGGGGTGCCCAAGCCCAACGTCTACTACTACTTCAAGTCGAAAGAAAACCTCTACCGCGAAGTGCTGGAAAGCATCATCGAACCGCTGCTGGAAGCCTCGGCCCCGTTCAATCAGCCCGGTAAGCCGGCCGACGTACTGCGCGCCTATATCCGCTCGAAGATCCGCATCTCCCGCGAGCTGCCTTTCGCCTCCAAGGTGTTCGCCAGCGAGATCATGCACGGCGCACCGCACCTGTCCGCCGACCAGACCGAGCAGCTTAACGCCCAGGCCAAGCACAATATCTCCTGCATTCAACGCTGGATCGACCAGAGCCTGATGGCCAAGGTCGACCCGCATCACTTGCTGTTCAGCATCTGGGCCGCCACCCAGACCTACGCCGACTTCGATTGGCAGATCTCCACCGTAACCGGCAAAACCAGCCTGGACGAAGCCGACTACGAAGCTGCCGCACAGACCATCATCCGCCTGGTGATCAAGGGCTGCGAGATCGACGAAACCCAAGTCAGCCCATCGGAGCGGGTCAGCAACGCCTAAGCGCCCTTTTCCCCGCTACAAAAAAACGGTGGATGACCCCAGGTCATCCACCGTTTTTTTGTTCTGCGCTGCCGGAAGCTTTCCCGGCGCATCGAGCCGATTAGGCGACTATGCCAGCGTCGGCTTTCAGCCCTACCGATTCCACCGCATTGATCGCGCACTGCTCATCGATATCCGAGGTGTCACCGGTGATGCCAACGGCACCGATCACCGCGCCGCGCTCATCACGAATCAGCACACCACCCGGTGCCGGCACCAGCTGACCGTCGGCCAGATTGTTTACCGCGCCGATAAAGGCCGGACGCTGCTGAGCGTCGGCGGCGATCAGGCGTGAACCCTTGCCCAGCGCCAGCGCGCCCCAGGCCTTGCCAATGGCGATTTGCGGGCGCAACAGGCTGGCCCCGTCCTCACGCTGCAGGCTGATCAGGTGGCCGCCAGCGTCCAGCACCGCCACGGTCAGCGGCGCAGCGGAAATTTCCCGACCGACTGCCAGGGCGCGATTACTGATGGTGGTGGCGATTTGCAGATTCAACGTACTCATGTTGGGTCTTCCTCGATGCTGATAAATCCTACGAAACACCCGGCGCTGCGCCGCCTACAGGGCGATTGACAGCGGCCGGGCAATCCAAAGCTCAACGTCACTATCTCACCAGAAACAAAAAACTCAATAGAGGGATACAATACAAACAGTACTTGTATACAGTTATGCGAGCACTTATCCGCAGCAGATCAAGCACCCCAGCTAAAACGGTTGTTTTAAAAGATTTCTGCCAGACAGCGCCTCGACAACAAAACGTGTTGACCAGAAGGTCAGGCCATGAATAGAATCCAAACCAGCTGTTTTGTATACAATCTGATAACAAACGAGGCACAAGACAATGGCCAAAATGAGAGCAATCGAGGCCGCCGTACTGGTGATGCGCCGCGAAGGCGTTGACACTGCGTTCGGCATTCCCGGCGCCGCCATCAACCCCCTGTACGCTGCACTGAAAAAAGTCGGCGGTATCGACCACGTCCTGGCTCGCCACGTCGAAGGTGCCTCGCACATGGCTGAGGGTTATACCCGCACCAATGCCGGCAACATCGGCGTGTGCATCGGCACCTCCGGCCCAGCTGGCACCGACATGGTTACCGGCCTGTACTCGGCATCCGCCGACTCCATCCCGATCCTGTGCATCACCGGTCAAGCGCCGCGCGCCCGTATGCACAAGGAAGACTTCCAGGCCGTCGACATCACCAGCATCGTCAAGCCGGTGACCAAGT
Source organism: Pseudomonas sp. (assembly GCF_049653025.1). Classification (GTDB taxonomy): domain Bacteria; phylum Pseudomonadota; class Gammaproteobacteria; order Pseudomonadales; family Pseudomonadaceae; genus Aquipseudomonas. The sequence goes on from NZ_JBASFM010000016.1 coordinate 238,047, forward strand.
GGGCGACCACCGTGATGGAGCCTGGCCAAGTGCCGCGCGCCTTCCAGAAAGCCTTCTATGAAATGCGCAGCGGCCGCCCAGGCCCCGTGCTGATCGACCTGCCGTTCGACGTGCAGATGGCCGAGATCGAGTTCGACATCGACGCCTACGAACCCCTGCCGCTGGCCAAGCCAGCTGCAAACCGTGTTCAGGCTGAAAAAGCCCTGGCCATGCTGAATGACGCCGAGCGTCCATTGCTGGTCGCCGGCGGCGGTATCTTCAACGCCGACGCGGCCGAGCAACTGGTTGAGTTCGCCGAGCTGACCGGCGTACCGGTGATCCCGACCCTGATGGGCTGGGGCGCGATTCCTGACGACCACAAGCTGATGGTCGGCATGGTCGGTCTGCAGACGTCGCACCGTTACGGCAACGCCACCCTGCTGGAATCCGACCTGGTATTCGGTATCGGTAACCGTTGGGCCAACCGCCACACCGGTACCGTCGATGTGTACACCGAAGGCCGTAAGTTCATCCACGTTGATATCGAACCGACCCAAATCGGCCGCGTATTCAACCCGGACCTGGGCATCGTTTCCGACGCCCGCGCCGCGCTGGATGCCTTTATCGCCGTGGCCCGCGAGTGGAAAGCCGCTGGCAAGCTGAAAGACCGCAGCGCCTGGGTCGAATCCTGCCAGCTGCGCAAGCGTACCCTGCAGCGCAAGACTCACTTCGACAACGTGCCGGTCAAGCCGCAGCGCGTTTACGAAGAGATGAACGAGTTCTTCGGCAAGGACACCTGCTACGTCAGCACCATCGGTCTGTCGCAGATCGCTGGCGCGCAGTTCCTGCACGTGTACAAGCCGCGTCACTGGATCAACTGTGGCCAGGCCGGTCCCCTCGGCTGGACCATTCCGGCGGCACTGGGTGTGGTCAAGGCTGATCCGACCCGCAACGTGGTGGCCCTGTCCGGCGACTACGACTTCCAGTTCATGATCGAAGAACTGGCTGTGGGCGCGCAGTTCAACCTGCCGTACATCCACGTGGTGGTGAACAACTCCTACCTGGGCCTGATCCGTCAGTCGCAGCGCGGTTTCGAGATGGACTACTGCGTGCAGTTGGCCTTCGAGAACATCAACGCACCGGAGATCAACGGTTACGGCGTCGACCACGTTGCCGTGGTGGAAGGTCTGGGCTGTAAGGCCGTGCGCGTATTCGAGCCGAACGACATCCAGGCAGCATTGGCCAAGGCCAAGGCACTGATGGAAGAGTTCCGCGTACCGGTGATGGTCGAGATCATCCTGGAGCGTGTCACCAACATCTCCATGGGTGTCGAAATCAACGCGATCAACGAGTTCGAAGAACTCGCCGAACGTGGTGCCGACGCCCCGACTGCGATCTCGCTGCTGGATTGATGCAACCAATCCCCTCTCCCGCTTGCGGGAGAGGGGAGATAAACAAAGGAGCACACCATGCCCCGTTTTGCCGCCAACCTGTCCATGCTGTTCACCGAAGTGGACTTCCTGGAGCGTTTTGACGCCGCCGCCGCCGCTGGCTTCAGCGGTGTCGAATACCTGTTTCCGTATGACTTCGCTGCCGAAGTGATCAAGGCACGCCTGGATGCCAACCGCCTGGAGCAGGTGCTGTTCAACCTGCCAGCCGGTGACTGGGCCAAGGGCGAGCGCGGTATCGCCTGCCACCCCGACCGCGTTGAAGAGTTCCGCGCCGGCGTGGACAAGGCCATCGCCTACGCCAAGGTGCTGGGCAATAAGCAGATCAACTGCCTGGCCGGCATCCGCCCACAAGGCCTGGATTGCGCCACCGTTGAAGCGACCTTCGTCGACAACCTCAAGTTTGCCGCCGGCAAGCTCGAAGCTGCGGGCATCAAGCTGGTCATGGAAATGATCAACACCCGCGACATTCCGGGTTTCTACCTGAACACCACCAAGCAGGCGCTGGCCATTCGCGACAAAGTCGCCAGCAGCAACCTGTACCTGCAATACGACATCTACCACATGCAAATCATGGAAGGTGACCTGGCGCGTACCGTCGAGGCCAATCTCGCCGTGATCAACCATGTGCAGTTGGCCGACAACCCGGGCCGCAACGAGCCGGGCACTGGCGAGATCAACTACCGCTTCCTCTTCGAGCACCTGGACCGTATCGGTTACCAGGGCTGGATCGGCTGTGAATACAAGCCGGCCACCACCACCGCTGCCGGCCTTGGCTGGATGAAAGCGCACAACGCAATCTGAGCCCCACTCTTTAGGAGAGCACTCTCATGGTAAAAATCGGATTTATCGGCACCGGCATCATGGGCAAGCCTATGGCGCAGAACCTGCAAAAAGCCGGGCACACCCTGTTCTTCTCCGAGCACTTCGAGAAGGCTCCTGCTGACCTGATTGGCGACAACGGCATCGGCCTGGCCAACCCGCGCGAAGTGGCGCAGGAAGCCGAATTCATCATCGTCATGGTGCCGGATACCCCCCAGGTTGAAGACGTGCTGTTCCGCAAGGACGGCATCGCCGAAGGCGTTGGCGCAGGCAAAGTGGTCATCGACATGAGTTCGATCTCCCCTACCGCCACCAAGGTCTTCGCCGAGAAGATCAAGGCTACTGGCGCTGCCTACCTCGACGCGCCGGTATCTGGCGGTGAAGTCGGTGCCAAGGCGGCTACCCTGTCGATCATGATCGGCGGTTGCCCGAATGCCTTCGAACGCGCGCTGCCGCTGTTCCAGGCCATGGGCAAGAACATCACCCGCGTCGGCGGTAACGGTGACGGCCAGACCGCCAAGGTCGCCAACCAGATCATCGTCGCCCTGAACATCCAGGCCGTGGCCGAAGCCCTGCTGTTCGCCGCCAAGAACGGCGCCGATCCAGCCAAGGTGCGTGAAGCACTGATGGGCGGTTTCGCCGGTTCGAAGATCCTTGAAGTGCACGGTGAGCGCATGATCAAGGGCACCTTCGACCCAGGCTTCCGCATCAGCCTGCACCAGAAGGACCTCAACCTGGCCCTGGCCGGCGCGCGCGAACTGGGCCTTAACCTGCCCAACACCGCCAACGCCCAGCAAGTGTTCAGCACCTGTGCGGCCATCGGTGGCAGCAACTGGGACCACTCGGCGTTGATCAAAGGCCTGGAGCACATGGCCAACTTCAACATCCGTGGTGAGTAAGTAACAGGTTTCAGGGCGGGGTCAGCCGCCTTGAAACAACCCTTTCGATCTGTCCGGCAGGCGGTGTCACGGCCTGCCTGCCGGATGGGTCGATTCTAGTGCGCAGCGTCTTGCCCCAGGGCGCTGCGCACTAGAATCGAACTTGCTTCAGTAATAAAAAGTTGCTCCGGCCATAACAAGAGAGATCGCCATGTCCATCGATCCGTCTATCAATCCAACGTCTCTGCTGCGCGAGCTGTTCGCCAGCGCCATCGACGCCGCCCATCCGCGCCAGGTGTTGGCTGACTACCTGCCGGAAGATCGCAGCGGTCGCGTTATCGTCATCGGTGCCGGAAAAGCCGCCGCCGCCATGGCCGAAGTGATCGAGCAGGAATGGCAGGGCGACGTCTCGGGCCTGGTGGTCACCCGTTACGAGCACGGCGCTAACTGCAAGAAGATCGAAGTGGTCGAAGCCGCCCACCCGGTGCCGGACGATGCCGGCGAACGCGTGGCGCGCCGCGTGCTGGAGTTGGTCAGCAACCTCAGCGAAGACGACCGGGTGATCTTCCTGCTGTCCGGCGGCGGCTCTTCCCTGCTCGCCCTGCCCGCGGCAGGGATCAGCCTCAAGGACAAGCAGGCCATCAACAAGGCGCTGCTCAAATCCGGCGCGTCGATCGGCGAGATGAACTGCGTACGCAAGCACCTCTCGGCGATCAAGGGTGGTCGCCTGGCCAAGGCCAGCTGGCCGGCCAGCGTCTACACCTACGCGATTTCCGACGTGCCGGGCGATGAAGCCACGGTGATCGCCTCCGGCCCGACCGTGGCCGACCCGACCACCTCGGTCGAAGCCCTGGCGATTCTGGCCCGCTACAGCATCGAGATTGCACCCAACGTGCGCGCCTGGTTGCAGAGCCCGGCCTCGGAAACCGTCAAACCCGGCGACCCGTGCCTGGCCCGCAGCCATTTCCAGCTGATCGCCCGCCCGCAGCAATCCCTCGACGCCGCTGCCGCCAAGGCCCGCGCAGCCGGTTTGCCGACCCTGATCCTTGGCGATCTGGAAGGCGAATCGCGCGAAGTGGCCAAGGTGCATGCCGGTATCGCCAGGCAGATCGTCCTGCACGGCCAGCCGATCAAGCCGCCCTGCGTGATTCTGTCCGGCGGTGAAACCACCGTCACCGTGCGCGGCAATGGCCGTGGCGGTCGCAACGCCGAATTCCTCCTCAGCCTGACCGACAGCCTCAAGGGTCTGCCGGGTGTCTACGCCCTGGCCGGTGACACCGACGGCATCGACGGCTCGGAAGACAACGCCGGGGCGATCATGACGCCCGACAGCCATGCCCGCGCCCACGCCCTGGGCTTGAGCAGCAGCGATGAGCTGGATAACAACAACGGCTACGGCTACTTCGCCGCCCTCGATCAACTGATCGTCACTGGGCCGACACGTACCAACGTCAACGATTTTCGCGCCATTCTGATCCTTGAGGATTCTGCCCAATGAAAGCCGACAAGAAAGTAAAGATCCTCGCCACCCTTGGCCCAGCGATCAAAACCATCGACGACATCCGCCAGCTGGTGGAGAACGGGGTCAACCTGTTCCGCCTCAATTTCAGCCATGGTGAACACGCCGACCACGCCCAGCGTTACAACTGGGTACGTGAAGTCGAAAAGCAGCTGAACACCCCGATCGGCATCCTCATGGACCTGCAAGGGCCGAAGCTGCGCGTTGGCCGCTTTGCCGAAGGCAAGGTCAACCTCGAGCGCGGCCAGAGCCTGCGCCTGGACCTCGACAGCACCCCGGGCAACGCCCAGCGGGTCAACCTGCCGCACCCGGAAATCATCGAGGCGCTGCAACCCGGCATGAGCCTGCTGCTCGACGATGGCCGCCTGCGCCTGCAAGTCACCGCCAAGCACAGCGACGCGGTGATCACCGAAGTGATTGCCGGCGGCGAGCTGTCCGACCGTAAAGGCGTCAACGTACCGGAAGCCGTGTTGCAACTGAGCCCGCTGACCGAGAAGGATCGCCGCGACCTGAGCTTCGGCCTTGAGCTGGGCGTGGACTGGGTCGCGCTGTCGTTCGTGCAACGCCCGGAAGACATCATCGAGGCGCGTGAGCTGATCCAGGGCAAAGCCTTCCTGATGGCCAAGATCGAGAAGCCGTCTGCGGTCATTCACTTGGAAGAAATCGCCAAGCTGTGTGACGCGATCATGGTTGCCCGCGGTGACCTGGGCGTGGAAGTACCAGCGGAAAACGTGCCGCGCATCCAGCGGGACATCATCCGCACCTGCCGCCAGCTCGGCAAACCGGTGGTGGTGGCCACGCAGATGCTCGAATCGATGCGCTTCTCCCCGGCACCGACCCGCGCCGAGGTTACCGACGTGGCCAACGCCGTGGCCGAAGGGGCCGATGCGGTGATGCTCTCGGCGGAAACCGCCTCCGGCGACTACCCGCTGGAAGCCGTGCAGATGATGAGCAAGATCATTCGCCAGGTGGAAAACGGCCCGGACTTCCAGGCCCAACTCGACGTCAGCCGCCCGCAGGCCGAAGCCACCTCTTCCGACGCGATCAGCTGCGCGATCCGCCGTATCAGCACCATCCTGCCGGTGGCCGTACTGGTCAACTACACCGAGTCGGGCAGCTCCAGCCTGCGTGCCTCACGCGAGCGGCCGAAAGCGCCGATCCTCAGCCTGACCCCGAGCCTGGATACCGCACGCCGCCTGAGCGTGGCCTGGGGCGTGTACTCGGTGGTCAACGAGCGCCTGCACAAGGTCGAGGACGTGACCCGCACCGCACTGGAAATCGCCCGCTCTGCCGGCCTGGCCAGCACCGGTGACACCGTGGTGATCACCGCCGGCGAGCCGTTCGGCCAGCCGGGCAGCACCAACAGCCTGCGCATCGAAACACTGCACTAAGACCAGTAGCCCGGCCGCAGCCGGGCTACTCCTATACCAGCAGGGCGGATAAGCACACAGCCGCATCCGCCCTGCCCCCGAGCAACACTGCTCCCACGCTGGCATTGCCAGTTTGTAGGCACCTCTCGGTATTCCCGACAGGTGCCTCTTTTTATTCTGGCCGTCGCGATGCGACGTGAAAAATTGCTCCCGGTAATTTTTATTCAGGTTCGTCTGTATGTCGCCATCACCGCTGCCCGCCCACGCCCTGCAAGGCTTTCGCGCCTTGCTCAATGGCTTCAGCCAGATCTTTCTGCAAAGTCATCCCGGCTGCGGCCTGCTGGTGCTACTGGCGATCGCCCTCGGTGCGCCGCAGTTGCTCGGCGGCGCGTTGCTCGGTGGGCTCAGCAGTACGCTGACGGCGCAACGGCGCGGCTACGCCAAGGCAGATATCGCGCAGGGGTTGTATGGCTACAACGGCATCCTGCTGGGCATGCTGATCAGCCTGCAATTCAGCTGGTCGGCCTTGCTGCCGTTGCTGATCATCGTCAGCGCGGGCCTCTCCAGCCTGATGCTGGCCGCCTGGATGCAGCGCACCCGTGAGCGCCACTGGCTGCCCGCCTTTACCTTCCCATTTATCCTGCTGAGCTGGCTGCTGTTGTGGCTGGCTCCGGCCCTGCAGCTAGAGTTTGCGCTGGCCGTGCCAAGCCCAGCGCAGCCGCTCGACTGGTGGGCCAGCCTGATCGCCATGGCGCGCGGCTTGGGCCAGGTGATTTTTCTCGATCAGCCGTTGGCCGGCGTCTGTCTGCTAATCGGCCTGCTGCTGGCCGATCGGCGCGCGGCCTGCTGGGCGCTGCTGGGTTCCACCGGCGGCCTGGCCTTGGCGCTGTATCAGGGCTTGCCGCAACACGGCGCGCTGACCGGCCTGTATGGCTATAACGCCGCCCTGGCCGCGATCGCCCTGAGCCAGGTGCACCGCCGCCCTTGGCTGCCACTACTTGGAATCGGTCTGGCGTTGCTCCTGCAGCCCGGCTTTAGCGCCCTGGGCCTACCGGCGCTGACCATGCCGTTTATCCTCACCTGCTGGCTGATCAGCGCCAGCCAACGCTTGCTGCGCAAAGCGGCAGCCGACTGTTCGCCGCTACCACCCAGCGCTGGCAAAGCTAAACCCCGGAATCAGCGCGACAAAACGCCTTAGGTCGATTTATCCAACAGATACCGCGCTAGCAGAGCCGACAGATAGACATCTGTTTAGAGCCCCCCATCGCTCTACAATTTCGCGCAAAACGCTTGCTGGGCCGCAGCCGAGGTCATAACCGAGTAGCGCGTGGTGCGCCCGACCTTGTGGTCGCGAAAACGCAAGTAGACGGGATCAAACAGGTTGCGCTTAAGTTCCGGATGGGCTCGGCGTAGGTAACTATCACTCAGTTGGTGGTAGCGCTCCTTACTGATAAAGCGCTGGAACCAATAGGTGTAGAAATAGCCGTGAAGAAAGCCCAGTGCGAAGTTCGACTCCAGCACTTGGTGCGCACAGCATTCGAAGTCGATCAGGCGCAACTGTAGATCCGGCCCAACCAGGATATTCTTCGGGTGCGGATCGAGATGGCAGAACCCAAGCGCCAGCATGCGGCTAAACAAAGCAAATATCTGCTCCAGTAAGACCTCGGCCTGTTCTGGATGGCTCTGCAACCGCTTGTCGACATCACAATGGTCGGCGAAGAAGTTCACCAGCAAGTATTCCTCTTTGAGAAAAAACAACCTACGGGTGCAATATCCATAGGCGGCCACTCGTGGGACAAAGTCAGCAGCCGGGCTAATTCGCTGCAAATTGATAAATTCGTTGGTCAGGTCATGCAGGCCATAGCTCTTCTTTCTGCCGAAGAAGTTGGTTAGCTGCTTTTTCCAACTGGTCAGGTGGTTGTACTTGAGCACCCACTGCTGCGTACCTTCAAGAAGATAAACACCGCGAGTTTCCTCTAGCGGATCGAGGGTTTGGCAGTTTTCCGGCGCATCGAGAAAAACCTGCAATGCGGCCTCTATAGCGGGGAACTGATCGCATGCGATCAGAAACTGATTGCGCTGCAATTTCGCCCGGACAAATCCTTTACTGATCGATTTAAGGTGAAACATGTAACATCCTTGTGATGTAGTTCATTACTTTTATTTACAAGTTACAGAATCAAAATGCGGCGCGCATTAGAACACATGGCGACTAGCCACCAACTAGCGTCCACGTGACAGGCATCAGAGATTAGTCCCACCCAGATTTGCCCAAGCGTTCTGCTTGCGCACTCGAGAATGGTCGTTTATCGCGCTCGCTTGGCATCGAGGTCAGCTCAAACAGGTTGTTGCTGCGCCGCTGGTTGCACTCTTCACGGGCATGGCAGCGAAGACCAAGCACAGTAGTTGTCACACAACCAAGGCAGAATTAACACCCGAAGACAACCGTTCGGCAGGTCTTACTTGTTTCTAGTTGTCGGTCCTCGACACCGCCGCGCACTCTGCAGCTAGACTGGTACTGATCATAGTTGGCGGAAACTCAGGCACTTCAACCTGAGTTCGCTCGAAATCGGGTGTTCAAAAGTGCTCCACGGGTCAGACGGTTCACTCTGACAGCGACGAAGACGATGCCTTGCGGTCTCGTTCACTATTGCAGGGAGGCATAGCAGATGACGGACAAAAGCAGGGTTTACGCCGTGTCCGCTGCCGTGCCCCCGAAGAATGGCACTGTCTCGGCTGACGCTTTCCCCCAGAGCTTGTTTGTCGGCGGCTATGAGATGGGCGCGCTCATGCGCGAGATGAGCTGGTCAAAAATCAAGCTCGGCCCAATCGAAACCTGGCCAAACAGTCTCAAAACCATGCTCGGCGTGGTGCTCTGCAGCCGCTTCCCCATGCTGCTGTGGTGGGGTCCCGAGCTGCTGCATCTGTACAACGACGCCTACCGTCCGATCCTGCGCGACAAACACCCTGCGTCCCTTGCCAGCCCGGCCGCGCAGATCTGGCCGAGATCTGGGACGTTGCCGGGCCCATGGCCAAGGGTGTTCTGGAAGGTGGCGGCGCGACCTGGACCGAGGACCTTCAGCTCTTCATCAATAGCGGGGCGTGACCGAGGAGACCTATTTCACCTTTTCATACAGCCCAGTGCCTGGAGATGACGGCCGGGTTGGCGGCCTCCTCAACACGGTGCAAGAAACCACCGTCAAGGTGCAGAGCGAACGGCAGATCCGCATGCTGCACGATCTGGCGGCGCGCGCCACAGAGGCGAAATCCACAGACGAATCCTATCGCATTGCAACCGAGGTCCTGGCAGCCAACGAACTGGATATCCCATTCGTTCTGCTCTACGCCCTGAACGAGAAGGCAGATGCTGCATCACTAGCCAGTGCAGGCGGCTGGACGGACTACGCGGGGCCGGCCACAGCGCCCCACTTGTCGATTTGCGAAGATACGAGCGGCAGCGCATGGCCACTTGCGGCGGTTGTCCGCAGCGCCCATGAGTGGGTTGTCGACGACCTCAGCACGCGCTTCGGGCCGCTACCCACTGGCTCCTGGGGCGCGCGGCCCGAACGCGCGATCATGCTGCCCATCCTCCAGGCTGGCCAGTCGACGCCCTTAGCAGTACTGATCTTGGGCATCAGCCCACACCGGGGCTTTGATGAGCGTTATCAGCGCTTCTTTCATGCCACGGCCGACCAAGTCACCAGCATCATTGCCAATACCCACGCCACCGAGCAGGAGCGCAAGCGGGCCGAGAAGCTGGCCGAGCTCGATCGATCGAAGACCACATTCTTCGCCAACATCAGCCATGAGTTCAGAACCCCACTCACGCTCCTCCTCGGGCCGCTGGAAATTCTGCTGTCCGAACCGGCCCTTGCGCCCGAGGCGCGCGAGCGGCTGATGCAGATGCAGCGCAACGCGCTGCGCATGCTGCGCCTGGTGAACGCGCTACATGGACGCGGGGCGGTACTCCGCGCGCTTCGCGCCGACCGATCTAGCCCGCGACACCGCCGATCTGGCGAGCGCTTTCCGCTCGGCGCTGGAGAAGGCAGGGTTGTCCTTCACGGTCGACTGCCCGCCCTTGCCGACGCCGATCGACGTGGATCGCGACATGTGGGAGAAAGTCGTCATGAACTTGCTCTCAAACGCACTCAAGTTCACCTTCGAGGGCGGCGTGAGTGTGCACGTCGCGCCCACCCAGGGCGGCGCGCGGCTGACGGTCAAGGACAGTGGCACAGGCATTTCAGAGGCCGAACAGTCCCGCCTGTTTCAACGTTTCTATCGGGTCGAAGGTGCGCGCTCACGCACCCACGAGGGTACCGGCATCGGCCTGGCCTTGGTCAATGAGCTGGTCCAGCTGCACGGCGGCGAGATCCATGTCGTCAGCGCCGCGGGCAAAGGCACGTAACTCACGGTCACCCTGCCAGGCGGACGCGAACATCTGCCGCCGCAGCACGTGGTCGAATCTGCCGACACCGCGGCAGTCACCCGAAACGTGGCGGCCTATCTTGACGATGCGCTGCAATGGCTGCCGTACAAACCTCCCCCGTGGCCTCGACTGTGACCAGAAGCAACGCCTATGTACTGGTCGCTGACGACAACGGCGACTTGCGCAATTTCCTCGTCAGCCTGCTGGCACCCCATTACGAGGTACAGGCCGTGGCCGACGGCCGCGAAGCGTTGGCGGCCGTTCAGCAGAGGAAACCGGACCTGCTGTTGAACGATGTGATGATGCCCAATCTCGATGGCCTGGGCCTGTTGCGCGCGCTGCGCGAAGACCCCGAGACGGCTACGCTGCCGGTGATTCTGCTGTCGGCGCGCACGGGCCAGGAAGCCTCGCTCGAGGGCCTTTGCGCTGGTGCGGACAAACTGTTCACCTCGCAGGAACTACTCGCCCGGGCGCGCACCCATCTCAACATGGCGCAAGCGCGCAACGAGCTGAATGCCGAGCTGATGCGCGCCAACGAGGAGCTGCAAGCCTTCAGCTACTCCGTTTCCCATGACCTGCGGGCACCGCTGCTAGCCGTCGATGGGTTTAGCGAAATATTTCAGGAACACTGCGCAGCGCAACTCGACGACAAGGGGCGGAGCTATCTGGACAAGATCCGCTCTTCCGCGCAGCGAATGGGCGAATTGATCGACGATTTGCTGCAACTGTCGCGCGTGGCCAACGCCGACCTCGAGCGCAATCCAGTCGACCTCTCCAGCCTTGCGCAAGCGGTCGGCGAAGAGCTGCAGCGCCGCAATCCCGCGAGCGGTGTCAGCCTCGTGAGTCAGGAGGGGTTGAGCGCGACGGCGGACAGCCGGATGTTACGCATTCTGTTTGAAAATCTGCTCGGCAACGCCTGGAAATTCACGGGCAAGGCAGCGACACCAATGATCTCGGTCGGAACGGCACGATGAGGGTGAAGTGTTTTTTGTCCGCGACAACGGTGCCGGTTTCGACATGAGCTATGCGAACAAGCTGTTTCAACCCTTTCAGCGACTCCACCAACAGGACTAATTTCACGGAACTTGAATCTGAACGGGAATCGTTCGCCGGATCATCGAGCGCCACGGCGATCGCGTGTGGGCGGAGTCTTCTGCCGGGCACGGTGCCACATTCTTCTTCAGTATTCCCTTGCCATCATGAACACTAGCGCACCCGACACTCTGCTTGCTGAAGACAGCCCCACCACGGCTGAGCTATTCCTTTACGCCCTCGAAGCCAGTACCACGGGAGTGACCATCCGGGTCGTGGGCGACGGCGTGGAGGCCCTGGATTTTCTGTTTAGCATTGGCAGCGCCCTGCCGCGCTTGGTGCTGCTCGACCTTAATATGCCGAGGCTCGGCGGGCTTGGGGTGTTGGAGCGGCTGCGCGCCGATGAGCGCACACGGGCGCTTCCGGTCGTAATCCTGAGTTCATCCGAGCAAGAGTCAGACGAGCAAGAAGCCTATCGGCTGGGTGCCAATGGCTACATCATGAAGCCCAGAGAGCTCAAGGAGTCTTGCGCTGTGATTGCCCAGATCGAGCGCGACTGGCTGAGGCCACATCCACCAGAATGACCCTGCAGCACCCCGCTAACGGGCCGTTGCAAAACGACTGCGCTAGATTATGCCGCGTCGAAAGCGGCCTCAACCGCGCTCGACGGGCGTCGAGGTCAGCTCGAATGGGCTGTTGCTGCGCCGCTGGTTGCGGTCTTCGCGCGGGGTGGCGCCGAAGAAGTTGCGGTAGGCGCTGGAGAAGTGTGGACCGGAGGAGAAGCCGCAGGACAGGCCGATCTGGATGATCGATTTGCTGGTTTGCATCAGCAACTGACGGGCTTTATTCAAACGCAGTTCCAGGTAGTACTGGCTGGGGACGCGATTGAGGTATTGCTTGAAGATTCGTTCCAGCTGACGACGCGATACGCAGACATGCTGGGCGATCTCGTCGGTGGTCAGCGGCTCTTCGATATTGGCTTCCATCAACAGTACGGCCTGAGTCAGCTTGGGGTGGCTGGAGCCCAGACGGTTCTGCAACGGAATACGCTGACGCTCGCCACCTTCGCGGATGCGCTCGACCACCAGCTCTTCGGATACCGCACCGGCCAGTTCAGCGCCGTGGTCGCGGGCGAGCAAGGCCAGCAGCAGGTCAAGCACCGCCAGGCCGCCACAGGCGGTCAGACGATCGCGGTCCCAATCGAACAGATGGCTGGTGGCAATCACCTTGGGAAAACGCTCGCTGAAATCATCCTGCCAGCGCCAGTGCACCGAAGCGCGGTAGCCATCGAGCAAGCCCAGCTGCGCCAGTGGGTAGACCCCGGCGGCGATCGCGCCGATTACGCAACCGCCACGCACCAACTGCTTGAGCGCCGCGGAGAGCGCGGCCGGCATCGGCCCCGGTGGTTCATCGGCCAGCAAAAAGAGCTTCTGACAGCCCTCAAGCTTGCCCACCCAGGACTCGCCCGGCAGCTGCCACGCGCTTTCAAGCGGCGCTTCGGCCTGCAGAAACACCAGCTCGTAGACCACCTCGGGATGGACGCGCTGGGCAACACGCAGCGCCTCCTCGGCCAGGGCCAGGGTCAGGGGCTTGGTGGTGGGCCAAAGCAGGAAGCCAATTCGGTGCGCATTCATGGGGGGCAGTTTAGGCTCTGTTGGCGATTATGGGCATAGCACAGGGGCGCACGGTTGTTGCCGCAGGTTACTTGAGGCTACCCGAAAGGAACTGCTGCAAGCGCTCGGACTGCGGATTGGCCAAGACCTCTTTCGGGCAACCGCGCTCTTCCACCACGCCCTTGTGGAGGAACACCAGCTGGTTGGAGACTTCACGGGCAAAGCCCATTTCGTGGGTCACCACGACCATGGTGCGGCCTTCCTGCGCCAGATCCTGCATGACTTTCAGCACTTCACCGACCAGCTCCGGGTCCAGCGCCGAGGTCGGCTCGTCAAACAGCATCACCTCAGGTTCCATGGCCAGGGCGCGGGCAATCGCCACACGCTGCTGCTCGCCGCCACTCATGTGCGCGGGGTAGGCATCTTTACGGTGGGCCACGCCGACCTTGTTCAGGTAGTGCTCGGCCTTTTCCAGGGCGTCCTTCTTGCTCATGCCGAGCACGTGCACCGGCGCTTCCATGACGTTTTCCAGGGCGCTCATATGCGACCACAGGTTGAAGTGCTGAAACACCATGGACAGGCGCGAGCGCATGCGCTGCAACTGCTTGGGATCGGCGGCTTTCAAGCCGCCGTCCTTGTTGGCCACCAGTTTCAGCTCTTCGTTGTTGAGCAGAATCTTGCCGCCGTGGGGCTGTTCCAGCAGGTTGATGCAACGCAGGAAGGTACTCTTGCCCGAGCCGCTGGAGCCGATGATGCTGATCACATCGCCGGCCTTGGCCGCGAGCGAGACACCTTTGAGGACTTCGTGGCTGCCGTAGCGCTTGTGCAGATCCTGAACTTCAAGTTTGTACATGGTTTCCACTCTCTTGAATCAGTCGCTGAGCAAGCGACCCTGGCGAATAGGGGTACGACCGGCCACCTTGGCCAACCACAAACCGGGTTGAGCAAAACGTAACCGCTCGCGCGCATAAAGCACGCCGTCTGCAACCGCACAGACCGTCGTGTGGCGATCGTCCAGCGGATCGATCACCTCGAACAAAGGGTCGCCCGCTTTGACCTGGGCACCCACAGTTTGCAGAAAACTCACCACCCCGGCATGCGGCGCACAGGCGTACTGCGCGCCGGCAAACGGGGTCGCATCACAACTGGGCAACGGCGCGGCCGACCAGTCGCCGGCAATCAGGCCCTGCTCGGCGAGAAACGCCAGGATCGCCTCAGCGCGAGTCTCGGCTTCGGTTTTACCGGTATCGGCCATGCCGCCCAGCTCGACCGTCACCGCCAGACAGGCCAGCGGTACGTTGGCCTGGGGGAAGTGCCGCGCCAGGTGGACCCAGGGCAAGGCACAGGCTTCATCGAAGGAACCACCGCCAGAATCCTCGACGGTCAGCGCAGCCGCAGCCTGCAAACGCGCCGCCAGGGAACGCAGCTGCGGCCATTGCTGCGGCAGCAGGTACAGGTGCACCGCGGCGTCAAAATCACAATGCAGGTCGAGCACCACATCGGCATCGCAGGCGTGCTTGAGCAGCAGCCGCTGCAAACCTTGCAGCTCCGAGCCAGCCGGCGGCAAGGCGTCCAGGGCGGCGAGCATGGCGGTGCGAATCAAGCGCACATTGCTCGGCCCGTCACTGCCCAAACAGCCTTCCAGTGCCGGCGCGATGCTTTCGGCCAAGGCAAAGAAATCGCGGTTGAAGTTCTTCCCGCTGCCCAGTTCGAAACGGCCCTGGTGGGTCGCCTGGAACATCTGCCCCAGGCCGATGGGGTTGGCCACGGGTACCAGCTCGATCACCCCGGTCAGGCGGCCCTGAACTTCCAATTCACGCAAGCGCCGTTTCAGTTCCACCGCCACGCGCATGCCCGGCAGCTCGTCAGCATGCAAGGACGCCTGGATATAGGCCTTGCACGGACCGTGACCGAAACGGAACACGCTCAAGCGCCGTTCAGTTCCCGGACAACCCCACGGCAGACGATGGTCGATGCGCTGCATGGCTATTCCCTCAGGCCTTGCGCGGGGCCAGGTAGGCCAGCCAGCGGCGCTCGGCCAACTTGAACAGGCGCACCAGGATAAAGGTCAGGCACAGGTAGAACAGGCCGGCAGTGATAAACGCCTCGAACGGCAGGTAATACTGCGAGCTGACGGTGCGCGCCGCACCGGTGATGTCGATCAGGGTAACGATCGACGCTAGCGAGGTGGTGTGCAGCATCATGATCACTTCATTGCTGTACTGCGGCAGTGCCCGGCGCAGCGCCGACGGCAGCAGGATGCGGCGATACAGCTTGGCCCGCGACATGCCCATGGCCTTGGCCGCCTCGATCTCACCGTGCGGCGTGGCCTTGAGGCTGCCAGCCAGGATTTCCGCCGAGTAGGCGCTGGTGTTGATGGCAAACGCCAGGCAGGCGCAGAAGGTGGCGCTGGAGAAATATGGCCACAGCGCGCTCTCACGCACCGCATCGAACTGCGCCAGGCCGTAATAGATGAGGAACAGCTGCACCAGCATCGGTGTGCCGCGAATCACGTAGGTGTAGAGCCAGGCCGGAAAGTTGACCAATGCCGACTTGGAAACGCGCATCAAGCCCAGCGGAATCGCCAGGGCCAGGCCGAAAGCCAGGGAGATCAGCAAAATCTTCAGGGTTACCAGCACGCCATTGAAGTACAGCGGCAGGTTTTCCAGGATTACGTTGTAGTCAAAAATCATCGTTGCGCTCCCCGCTTACAGATCAGCGGCTTTGGTGCCGACCGAGTAACGTTTTTCCAGGTAACGCAAAGCCAGCAACGACACGCTGGTCAGCACCAGATACAGAGCCGCCACGGCCAGATAGAAGGTGAACGGCTCGCGGGTGGCGTCCGCAGCGCTTTTCGCCTTGAACATCATGTCCTGCAAACCAACCACGGAAATCAGCGCGGTGGCCTTGGTCAGTACCAGCCAGTTGTTGGTGAAGCCGGGAATCGCGAAGCGAATCATCTGCGGCACCAGAATGCGGAAGAACACCTGCATACCGCTCATGCCGTAGGCGGCGCCCGCCTCGGCCTGCCCTTTGGGGATGGCCATAAAGGCACCACGGAAGGTTTCCGACAGGTAGGCACCAAAGATAAAGCCCATGGTGAATACGCCGGCGATAAACGGGTTGATGTCGATGTAGTCGTCGTAGCCGAGCATCGGTGCCAAGCGGTTCACCATGTCCTGACCGCCATAGAAAATCAGCAGGATCAGCACCAGGTCGGGAATACCGCGAATCACCGTGGCGTAGGTCTCGCCCAGCAGCGCCAGCCACTTGATCGGTGACAGGCGAAACGCCGCACCCAGCAAGCCCAACACAATGGCCACTGCCATCGATGTCAGCGCCAGAATCAGGGTGAGCCAGGCACCCTCCAGAATGGTCGAACCGTAGCCGTTGAGCATGCTCTAGTTACCTCATACAAGCGCCGGGCAGCACCAGGGAGCACAACAAAAAATTGCCAGGAGCAATTTTTGACGTCGCTCCGCGACGGCCCGCAGGGTGGCCACCAGGGATGGTGGTCACAAAAAAGTGGCGTAAACCTTGGGGTGAAGCCGGTCTACGCCACTTTCAGTGAAGACGTCCGAGCCGACTTGATCAGTCGCCGTAGACGTTGAACTGGAAATACTTGTCCTGCACGGCCTTGTACTTGCCGTTGGCACGAATGGCGGCAATGGCAGCGCTGATCTTGTCGGCCAGGGCCTTGTCACCCTTGCGCACCGCGATGCCGGCACCATGGCCGTAGTACTTTTCCTCGGTAAAGTCTGGGCCTACCAGGGCGAAGCCTTTACCGGCGTCGGTCTTGATAAAGCCATCGTCGATATTCACCACGTCAGCCAGGGTGGCATCCAGACGGCCGGAGGCGAGATCCAGGAAGGCTTCGTTCTGCGAGCTGTAACGCACCACTTCAACGCCTGCCGGGGCGAACACCTCGGTGGCATGACGGTCGTAGATCGAGGCACGCTGCACGCCGAGCTTCTTGCCCTTGAGATCGACCAGCGGGTCATTGATCACGGTACCGGCCTTCATCGCCAGTTTGCCGGGGGTGTGATAGTACTTGGAGCTGAAGTCGACCGACTTCAGGCGCTCTTCGGTGATGCTCATCGACGACAGTACGGCGTCGAACTTGCGTACTTTCAGGGCCGGGATCAGGCCGTCGAATTCCTGCTCGATCCACTTGCATTCCACTTTCATCTCTTCGCACAGGGCGACGCCGATGTCGTAGTCAAAACCGCTGATGGCACCCTCAGGGGTCTTGAAGGCGAACGGCGGGTAAGCCGCTTCGATACCGATGCGCAGGGGCTTGGCGTCTTCAGCCATGGCCAGCGGCGACAGCATGGACAGCGCCAGTGCGCCGAGAAGTGCAATCTTCTTCATCTTGTGACTCCTTCGAATGGGAATGGCATCAGGTGGCAGAAAGCGTTGGTGAGTGCATCCAGCCTTGCATGAATTGTAGTGAGTCGCCGCCAAGCTGCGCGGTACGCAGTGCACAAGCGGCCCTAGCTGGGTGAGCGGCATTCTAGCGACAGCTCGAAAGTCGATATTTCTTCAATGCGACAAGTAATTACAAAAGGCCAGGACGGCTGCAGCGAGGAGATTGACAGCCCTGCAAAAACATGCAGAGACAGGAAAGACGATCAACCATTGATTAAAGCAATTAACACGCCGACTCAGACAAGAACCCGTATTTACAGGCCTTGTAGCGCTTACCTGACGACCCAGAGCAGATAGGCAACGCGCCAGAACAGCGCAAAACGTTCCCATGCATCCCATTAAAGTGCGCGGCGTTACCCCTGGGTGACACCCTTTTGCCCGGATGAAAATCGATAAACACACCGAACAGACTTGCCCACCTACAAACAGATTACTGCCACCCACACAGCACAACGCCCCGCCCGGCTTATGGCCGGACGGGGCGTTGCTACAGGCACTGGCTAGGTCAGGCGGCCTGCATGTCGCGGTGAGTCTCTATCAGGTGCTGCACCACGCCAGGATCGGCCAGCGTGGAAATATCGCCGAGTGCATCGTATTCGGCGGTAGCGATCTTGCGCAGGATGCGGCGCATGATCTTGCCCGAGCGGGTTTTCGGCAGGCCAGGGGCCCACTGAATCACGTCCGGCGAGGCAATTGGACCGATTTCCTTGCGCACCCAGTTTTTCAACTCCTGGCGCAATTGCTCGGAAGGTTGTTCGCCGCCATTCAGGGTGACGTAGACATAGATGCCCTGCCCCTTGAGGTCATGCGGCACACCGACCACCGCCGCTTCGGCGACTTTCGGGTGGGCGACCATGGCGCTTTCGATCTCGGCGGTCCCCATGCGGTGCCCCGAGACGTTCAACACGTCATCGACCCGGCCGGTGATCCACCAGTAGCCGTCTTCGTCGCGGCGCGCACCGTCACCAGTGAAGTACATGCCCTTGAAGGTCTTGAAGTAGGTGTCGACGAACCGGTCGTGGTCACCATACAGGGTGCGCGCCTGGCCCGGCCAGGAATCGATGATCACCAGGTTGCCTTCGGCAGCGCCCTCGATCAGGTTGCCGAGGTTATCCACCAGCGCCGGCTGCACGCCGAAGAACGGCCGGGTCGCCGAGCCGGGCTTGAGCGCAGTAGCGCCCGGCAGCGGGCTGATCAGAATGCCGCCGGTTTCGGTCTGCCACCAGGTATCGACAATCGGGCAACGCTCCTGGCCAACGGTCTTGTAGTACCAGTTCCAGGCTTCCGGATTGATCGGCTCACCGACCGAACCGAGCAGACGCAGGCTGGAGCCATCGGCACCCGCTACTGCCGCTTCGCCCTGAGCCATCATGGCGCGGATCGCCGTTGGCGCGGTGTAGAGGATATTGATCTTGTGCTTGTCGATGATCTTCGACACCCGGGTGATATCCGGATAGTTCGGCACACCCTCGAACAGCAAGGTGGTCGCGCCGTTAGCCAGCGGGCCGTAGACGATATAGCTGTGGCCGGTGACCCAACCGACGTCGGCGGTGCACCAGTAGACCTCACCCGGTTTGTAGTCGAACACCCGCTCATGGGTCAGTGCGGCGTACACCAGGTAACCGCCGGTGGTGTGCTGCACGCCCTTGGGCTTACCGGTGGAGCCGGAGGTATAGAGGATAAACAGCGCTTCCTCGGCCCCCATTTCCTTCGGTGCGCAATGGCTGGAGGCCACCGCCATCAGGTCTTCGTACCAGATATCGCGGTGCTGGTTCCATTTGATCGGGCTGCCAGTGCGCTTGCACACGACAACCTTCTGGATGCTCGCGGTTTCCGGATTGGTCAGCGCGTCGTCGACGTTGGCTTTCAGCGGAGTTTTCTTGCCGCCGCGCAGGCCTTCGTCGGCGGTGATCACCACCTTGGATTTGCAATCGATAATGCGCCCTGCCAGAGCCTCCGGCGAGAAGCCACCGAACACCACCGAGTGGATCGCACCGATGCGGGTACAGGCCAGCATCGCCACCACAGCCTGCGGAATCATCGGCATATAGATGGTCACCACGTCGCCACGGTGCACATCCTGGCCGCGCAGGGCGTTGGCAAACTTGCACACCTGCTCGTGCAGCTGGCGGTAGGTGATTTCCTCGTGCTCGGACGGATCATCGCCTTCCCAGATGATTGCGACCTGATCGCCGCGTTCGGCCAGATGACGGTCCAGGCAGTTGGCCGAGACGTTCAGGGTGCCATCGGCAAACCACTTGATATCGACATGGTGATCATCGAAGGAGGTTTGCTTGACCGTGGTAAACGGCTTGATCCAGTCAATGCGCTTGGCCTGCTCACGCCAGAAACCATCGGGATTGATCACCGACTGCTGGTACATGGCTTTGTAGGTGGCTTCATCGGTCAGCGACTGAGCCGCTACCTCCGGGCGTACGGGATACAAGGACGCAGCACTCATCAGAAAATACCTCGGTGGGCAGTTGTTGTTCTATGCGCCATTTTGTAGCCCGCCACCCACCTTTGAGCCATTCGACCATGGTCTTACCGCTCTACGACTATGGTCTTGCGGGCTTTTTACGAGCAAAAAAATGTCGGGAACAATTTTTAACGTCGCATAGCGACGGCCCGGAGGGTGGCTGCCATGGATGGCAGGCAATAAAAAAATGGCGGTCAAATGACCGCCACCTAAAACATTCCGGGGAGGGAATGGAGAAACGCTCGTACCCAATCCACGCAGGAGAGGAACGCTTCAAGTCTCTCTCAGGGCAACACGGCCGGCTATTGCACCTTGGTCGTAGGTGCAGGCTGGCGCGCCTGCAACTCGGTAAACCGGGGCTCCAGCCGCCGACCAAAAGTAATTTCGGCGCTGAACAGCTTGTCGGTGCTCGAATAATCCAGGTCAGCCTGCTCACCCCGCTGCGGCAAGCTATCGAACAGCGCATGCCAGCGCTGCGGCAGATTGATGCTGTGCACGCCCGGGGTATCTGCCGAGCCGCCGAGTTGCCAGACCCAGCGCTGGCTTTCGGGGCGCGGGTCTTCGCCTTCACCCGCCCACTCCGAAAACTGGCTATTGGCGTACGCCTGTACGCTGCCCCGCACGATGGCGTAACGCTGGCGATCCGGGTAACGGGTGCGCAGCGCCTGCAAATCCGGGCCGACATCGACCACCAGCAAGCGACTGGCAATCTGCTGCTCACGCAGCAATGCGTCGTGGGCGCGCTCGGCCGCCTCCTGCACATCCTGGTTATCCGGTGCCAATCCTTGCAAGCGCTGGGCCTCGGCGTACTCCGCACGAACCTGCTGCAGCTCGCGTTGATAGGCCGGCCCGTCGAGTTCCAGTACCAGCAGCGCATCACGGTCAAGCTGACGACGGTAACGGCGCACGCTGTCTTCGCTCAGCTCAGTGGGCACACTAAAACCCAGTTCTGCCATCTTCTCGGCGCTGATCGACGGGTAGTAGCCGTTATCCTCGGCACGGCTGGGCCAGCGGTAATTCAGGCTCAGGGCGACGCTGTTGTTCTCCTTGCCCCCGTAGGAATAACGGTTATCCAACTCGCGTTCGGACAGCTGCAGGCGACTGTCGGCCGGTTCCTGGCGATTCCAGTAAACCCCAGCCAGGGCAATGGCGTTGACCAGGCCAATCAGGCCGAACCCCGCGAGCAGATAATGGCGGCGATTCCAGTTCATCGGGCACCTCCGGCAAGCAGACCATGACGGCTGCGCAAACGCCGCAGCATCAGCAGGATCAATACCGCGCTCAAGCCCAGCACCAGGAAGAACAGGTACTTGGGCATGCTCTCCCACCACCAGTCGAACAGCTTGGTGTAGAGGAAGATCACAAAGAAGGTCAGCCCGGTATTCACCACATCCGGCCATTCACGACGCACGCCGAGCCAGATCACCAAAGCTGCCAGTACGAAGCCCAGCAGCTGATACGCGTTTTCGATATGGCTGGAGGGATAATCGAAATAACTGCCCTCGCCCCAGTGCGCCAAGACCAACACCGGCAGAAACAACGCCAGCAGCGCTAACACCCGGTAGATAAGGGTGAAACCGTCGTAGCGGCGCTGATCGATCACGAGCGGTACCGCGAAGATCAGCAAAGCTGCCGGAATAAAGTTCTCCGGGCGCTGACCAAAGCCCAGCCAGTAGATGCCATTCCAGATACCGACACGGGCGGCGATAAACGCCAGCAGGCAGATAATCCCCGCGGCCAGCAGCAACCGAGCGCCACAGGCATAGGCCAGCAACAGCGCATACGCGGCCCAGGGCAGTAGTGCCTTGTCCGATGGGGTGATACTGAAGATCTGCCCGAGCATGACGATGTTCAGGACAAAACAGGTGAACGCCACCAGCGCCGCCAGCTTGCTGAAATAGCCCGAGCTGTCGCGGCGCTGCACCCACAGCGTCAGGCCGAACGAGGCGAAGCTGGCGCTCAGCAGAATCGCCACCTGGCTGAGTTCGCCGAACAGGCCCCAGAATTGATAGAACAGAAAGAACACGCTGGCCGCCAGCGCCAACGCGCCGAGGAACGAGGCGATGCGCATGCCCAGCGACAGCTGCCGGGTCTGCAGATTGTGGTCGATATCGAAAGCGGCCAGGTAGCTGCCGAGCAGTTGCTGCTGATGGCTGTACAGGCTGGCGTGCTGCGCCTCTGTCAGCTGCAGCACCTGCTCCGTCTCAAGACGGGCCAGTTCACGGTTGAACACGCCGATATCATCGGCGCGTTGCTGGGCATCACTGCGGTTCAGGGTCGGCATGGCAATCCTTGCTGCGGCTCCACTGCGTGGCGGTAGAGCGACACTCTAGCGGCAAATACGCGGTGCTACATCCACCCCCGGCTAGTCCTTGCCCAAGCCATGCTGACGCAGCTTGTTGGCGATGGTGGTGTGTGACACACCGAGGCGCTTGCCCAGCTGGCGGCTGCTCGGGTGGTCGTGGAACAGTCGCTCCAGCACGGCCTTTTCGAAACGGCCGAGAATCTCGTCCAGGCCGCCCTCCACCGAGAACTCGCCCAGAGGCTGCGGCGCGCCGTAGTCCGGCAGGCGGATATGTTCGCCCTTGACCGTGCCGCCATCGCACAGCGACACGGCCTGGAACAGCACGTTCTCCAACTGCCGCACGTTGCCCGGCCAGTGGTAGTGGCTGAGCTTGTCCAGCACCTGTGGCGCGAGTTTGGGCAGCGGGCAGCCGATCTGCCGGCTGGCCTGGTCGAGAAAGTGCTCCACCAGCGGCGTCAGACCGTCCAGGCATTCGCGCAGCGGCGGGATATGCAGGCTCAGCACATTGAGGCGGTGATAAAGGTCCTGACGAAACTCGCCCTTGGCGCACAGTTCGGACAGGTCGACCTGGGTGGCGCAGATCACTCGCACGTCCAGGTACACCTCCTCGTCGCTGCCGACCCGGCGGAAGCAGCCGTCCTGCAGAAAGCGCAGCAGCTTGGCCTGCAGGCGCGGGCTCATCTCGCCGACGCCATCGAGAAACAGCGTGCCGCCAGCGGTCAGCTCGAGCAGGCCGAGCTTGCCTTCCGGGCGCGCGCCCTCGAAGGCCCCGGGGCCGTAGCCGAACAGCTCGGTCTCGGCCATGGACTCCGGCAAGCCGGCGCAGTTCAGCGCCATAAATGGCGACTGTCCACGCGGGCTGGCCAGGTGGCAGGCGCGGGCCAGCAGCTCCTTGCCGGTGCCGGTTTCGCCCTCGATCAGCAGCGGCGCATCCAGCGGTGCCATACGCCGCGCTTCACGCACCACGGCGGCCATCACCTTAGAACTCTGAAAGATGCTGTCGAAACCGCGCAGCTCCTGCTTGCGCACGTTGTAGATGCGCTCGCCGACGCGATCCGCGCGGTGCAGGGTCAACACCGCGCCGGCCAGGGCATCGCTTTCATCGTGTTCGGTTTGCAACGGGGCGATATCGGCGAGAAACACATCGCCCTTCACTTTCACCCGCAGGCCATTGATCCGTGATTTGTTGGCGCGCACCAGTTCCGGCAGATCGAAATCCTCGGCGTAGCGCGACAGCGGAATGCCCGGCACTTCGTCCACCCGCACCCCAAGCAGCTGCGCGGCGCTGCGGTTGGCGGCAACGATGCTGCCGCCCATATCGATCGACAGCACCGGAAAATCCAGCGCCCCGAGCAAGGCATTCAGCTCCAGATGACGGCGCTCGCTGGGCATCAGACCCACGCGTTTGACCCCGAACACCCCGGAGATCGCCTCGAACTTGGGTCGCAGCGATTGGAACTGCAGGTTGATCAGGTTCGGGCAGTGCAGGTAGATCGCGTTGCCCTGCTCGCCGCCGACCTCGCCACGGGCGACGTTGATGCCGTATTCAACCAACAGGTTGAGGATGTCGCGCAGGATGCCAATTCGATTCTGGCAGTGGACTTTGATACGCATGGTTTGCCCCAGGTCTGGAGTGGCCCGCTTCTAGCTGGCCACTTTTTCGTCAAGAATATGTGACAAAAAAGCAAATCACCACCGGATTAGCCGCACAAACCCTGCATGGCCGTAACCATTTCATTACGAACAGACCGACCGCCAAACTGGAAAAGCTGCACCAGCCGCCGGGGTGCACCACAACAATCGGAGCTAACCTGTTAATGCCGCAGCCATCACCCAAACGCCGCAACCACAGGCAGCAGTCATTGCATGAGCACCTATGTCATCAATCGCTTGATCCATTTCGACAACGAGGCCTACGTGCTCTACACCGCCGCGGCCCCCGAGGAAGCACTGCGGATCGGCGCCATTGCCAGCCGCTGCCTGACCCTGCTGCTGCAGGCCGATGGGCAGATCGTCAGCAAGCGCGATCTGATGCGCGGTGCCTGGGGCGCATTCGGCCTGGAGGTGACGGACAACAGCCTGGCCCAGGTGGTCCGCCAGCTGCGCGTGGCGCTGGAAAAGCTGCAGCCTGACCACGAGCTGATCATCACCATCCCGCGGATCGGCTACAAGATCAGCGAACAGGTCGAGTTGCTCGACGCGCCCCCCCCCCCTGCCCCGGATGAGCCGCCGGCCGCTGCCGTGTCGCTACCCGCCGCACCACCGCAGATCAACGCGCCACCCTCGCCTGCCTCCCAGCCACGCCACAGCCACCACAGCAGCTGGCCTGAAAAATTGCTGCTGGGGTTCGCTGCTATTGCCTGCTGGGCCGCGCTGTTCCACCTGCCGAGCCTGCTGCGCCAAACGGCACTGCCCGAGCAGCCCTTTGCAGAGGCTCGAATGGAACAGATCGATGGCATCGCCTTTCACCTGGAAAGCATGCCGGGCGGTGCCCTGCAGCCCGACAACCGGCGACTGGCCGTGCAGGTGAAGGCGCTGGGGCTGGCACTCGACATGGATGCGCTGAAGCTGCATGTCTACCGCTTCGCGGCTCAGCATCGCAGCCTGGACCTGCTCTGCGAGGGTGAGCTATCGGCGCGCGACAGTCACTGCCTGGGGCTGCAACTGGATGAATAGGCTAAGACGCTGGCGGCATCTGTGGATCTTCTTGGTCGTGGGCGGCATGTGCCTGGGTGCCGGGACCCTGGTCAAGCACCAGGACAGCCCGCTCGACCTGCTGTGCAGTGGGCGCACCGGGCAGGTACTTATCGGCGCAGGGCACACACAGTGGTTGCTGAGCGACTATGACCTGGATCTGCGAGCCGAAGGCCTGGGGAACTTCCGCACCAGTTCACGCCTGCTCACCCCACAGACTCAACACATACAAGGCCACCTGCATCGCAACGCCAGCTTTAGCCACACCCGCCAGGGGCAGCGACTGTTGATCCGTGTGCAGCACAGCGGCAAGAGCACGACGGACAACCTGCAAGAGCAACAACTGGCCAGCCTGGGCCTGTTCATCTTCAACGAACAGCTGCAGCTTACCTACCGGCTCCGCCGGCTCGACCCACAGAGCGTGCTGATCAGCACCGGCCGCGGGGGCGTGGTGCTGTGCAAACAATCCACCACACTGCGCTGAGCCAGGAACAGCGCACAGGGCGCTAGCGCACGGGCAGTGGCTGCTCGGGGGCGACTCGTGGCAGTGTCAGCAGCAGGCAGGTGCTGTTCTGCGCCTCGTCGACCTGCAACTCCAGCGTGCCGGCCTGGGCCTGCGCCAGCTGTTTGGCCGAATAGGTGCCCAGACCACTGCCATTCTTCTTGCCGCTGCTGCTGTACTTGTCGAAGAAATGCGGACGGAAGGCCTCGGGCACCGCCGGCTGGTTCTCCAGGCGGATACACAGCTGCTCGTCCAGTTGCACCTGCACGCGCACCCGGCTGCCCTCAGGGGCCGCCTCGCAGGCGTTCTTCAGCAGATTGTTGAGCAGCGAATAGCACAGCATCTGCTCGCCCCAGGCCTGTACGGGCTCGGCCGGATTGACCTCGGGCAGGCTCAGTTCGATGACCAGCTCCTTGGCCTGATAGGTCATCCGCGTCGCCTCCACCATGCTGCCGAGCATCGGTGCCACCTCCACGGCGGCCGGACACAGCTCGAAGCGCCCGGTCTCGATCTTGTACAGCTCCGCCGACAGATTGATCATGTCCAGCAGTTGCAGGCTGCTGTCTTCGAGCATGCCCAGCATGCGTTCCTGCCCCGGCAGCAGATTGCCGCCCTCGAGCAGGCCACGGGCCAGGCCAAGGATGCCGCTGAGCGGGGCCTTGAGGTCATGCCGGCTGATCTGCTCGACATCCTCGCGCAGGCGCGCCAGCTCCAGCTGGTCGTTGTAGTCGGCCTGCACCTCGCAATGCCGCTCCACATGGCGCAACAGGTTGCCGACCCGTAAGCGCAACAGCTGCGGGTCAATCGGCTTGTGCACGAAGTCCACTGCACCCAGTTCAATGCCACGCTGCTGGGCCTCGGGCTCGGTCATAGCGGTGATAAAGATCAGCGGAATCTGGCTGGCCTGCGGATGGCTGCGCAGCTGCCCGGCCAGTTCGAAACCATCCATGTTCGGCATCATCACATCGAGCAAAAGCAGATCCGGTGGATCGTCCGAAGTGCAGATGGCCAGGGCGGTGTTACCGTTCTGGGCCACGCGCACACGATAGTCCGGCATAAACAGCCCGGAAATCAGTGCGAGGTTGTCCGGCATGTCGTCCACCACCAGCAGCGTGGGGCGTTTCACCTGCTTCTTCGCGGGCAGCACCATCGGCGCATCCGTCTGCACCTGCAGCTGCGGCCTGCGCTGTGGCCGGTGGCGCATGGCCCGGGCCAGGTGCTGGGTCAGATCCTGAGCGTTGTAGGGTTTGATCAGCAGGCTGCTGACCCCGCTGGCGATCAACTGGCTGACCTGCTCGCGCTCGCACTCGGCGGTGATCATGATGAACGGCAGGTGCGCCGTGCGCTCGTCGCTGCGCACCTTTTGCAGCAGCTCGAACCCCGACATCACTGGCATGTTCCAGTCGGAGATGATCACGTCCACGCGCCGCGCCTGGAGGATTTTCAGCGCCTCCAGGCCATTGTTGGCCAGCAGGATCTGCCGTGCACCGAGGCGGGTCAGCTGACTGCTGTTGATCTTGCGCATGGAATCGGCGTCATCGACGACGAGAAAAACGGTTTGCTCGGTAATCATGGGTTACTCCCTAAGATAAATAGCGCGGCCTGGCCTAAACGGCCCGCGTATCCGCGGCGCTCTGGTCGTCCACGCAACGGTCGCGACCCTGCTGTTTGGCCTGGTAGAGCAGCTGGTCGGCACGTTTCAGCAGCGCTGGCAGATCGTCGTCCACGCCACGCCAGGCGGTCAGCCCCAGGCTGCAGGTGACGGCGATGTGTTGCTGGCCATAGCTCGCGGCTGTCGTGTGCAATACGTAGCGCAAGCGCTCGGCCATCTGCCGCGCGCCCAGCAGGTCGGTTTCCGGCAGCAACACGAGAAACTCCTCGCCGCCCATGCGCGCCAGCAAATCCTGCTCGCGCAGCACCCCGCGCAGGCACTCGGCAAAGAACTGCAGGACGATGTCACCGGCGTCGTGGCCGAAGCTGTCGTTGACCCGTTTGAAGTGATCGATGTCCAGTTGCAGAACACAGAACCCCCGCCCCGAGCGCAGTGCTCGGGCGCGTTCGGCCCCGGCCAGCTCCAGCGCGGCGCGGCGGTTGTACAGGCCGGTGAGGAAGTCGCGAGTGGACAGCCGGTGCAGGCGTTCGCTGAGCCCGATGGTGTGCAGCAGGAACCCGAGGACGCCAAGCAAGGCCAGGGTAATGCCCAGAATCAGGGCCAGCTCGCGGGCGTTGAAGCGCAGGTAACGTTGCAGCCCATCCTGCCCCAGCGGCTCGCTGCGGTAGACCGCGCGCAAGCCGGTCGCCTCGTCGACCAGAACCATTTGAAAACGCCCCTCACTCACCAGCGCCAGCCCCGGTTCGAGCTCCGCCGGTGGCGTGAAGGCTGTGGCGGAGGGCCGGTATTCGGCCTGCTCGCCATGGAAAACGATGTCGAAGAACTGCGCCGGCTGAGCGCCAGGCTGCAGCGCCACATGCAACACCAGATCCGCGGCAAGGCTCGGCATAGGCCGCGCCAGGGTCAGGGCGTGCGACTCGGTACGGGTCTCCAGCACCAGCCGCTCGCCGCCGGCGCACGCGCGGCCCAGGTCAATATGGCTGGTCAGTTGCAAGGTGCCATCGACAACCGACAGGCGCGGTGCCTGCGGTGAGGCGATGCCACTCTCCGGCCAGGCCTGTACCCGCTGCGTAGCCGCGCGCAGCCCCTGACTCCTGAGCTGGGTCCAGCCCTGCAGAAAAACCCGCGCCGGTTCTTCCAGGCAGCCACCGTTCAGATTCAACTCCAGGCCGCTCAACAAGGCTGGCTGTAGGCGATGTCCATCGAGCTGCTCCTGCACGCGCTCGAACGCCGCCACGCTGTGCTGGCGCAGCAAGGCCGCCTGGCTGTCCTGAAACACCCCGAGCTGGCGGTGGAACTGGTCCTCGACCACCACCACGCCGATCAGGCAGAACAATGCCGCAACGCCGTAGACGAGCCCGCGCAGCAACTTGCCATGTTTGACCACCAGGCTCATCGGCTGACACTCCCCGGCAGTGGGGCATGCAACGCCTGCTGCTGCACCTTGACCTGCAGGCTCTCGTCGGTATCGGCATAACGCTGGGCGATCTCCTGAAACGTCTCCTGCAGGCTGAGAAACGCCTCGACCACGGCCGGATCGAAATGCCCGCCACAGCCCTCGCGGATAATCTCTGCGGCCTTCGCATGGGGCATTTCTGGCTTGTACACGCGCCGGCTGATCACCGCGTCATAGACATCGGCCACCGCCATCAGGCGGGCGCTCAGGGGAATGGCCTCGCCGGCCAGGCCCTGTGGGTAGCCGCTGCCATCCCATTTCTCGTGGTGGCTGAGGGCGATTTCCTTGGCGATGCGCAGGAACGGCACCGGTGCGCCGAGCATCTCCTCGGCATGCACCAGCGCCTGGTAGCCGAGGCGCGGGTGGTGCTTCATCACCTCGAACTCGGCCGGTTCGAAACGCCCCGGCTTGAGCAGGATGTGATCGGGAATGCCGACCTTGCCGATGTCGTGCAGCGGGGCCGACTTGTACAACAGTTCGATGGCCTGCTCGTCCAGTTGCGCGGCAAAGCGCGGCTGCTCGGCCAGCTTCTGCGCCAGCACACGCACATAGTTCTGGGTGCGGCGCAGGTGGTTGCCCGTTTCGTTGTCGCGGGTTTCTGCCAGCGAGGCCAGGGCCAGGATGGTGACATCGTGGACGGCCTGCAGCTCACAGGTGCGCTGCGCCACCTCCTGGTCCAGGTAGGCATTGCGGCTGCGCAACTGGTCGGCGGCACTCTTCAGGCGCAGCTGGCTACGCACCCGCGCCAGCAAGGTCGCCGGCTCGATCGGCTTGCTCAGGTAATCGCTGGCACCCAGTTCCAGGCCATGCTGCTCATCCTTGGCCTGGTCCTTGGCGGTGAGGAACAGCACCGGGATTTCACGGGTCAGCGCATCAATCTGCAACTGGCGGCACACCTCGTAGCCATCCATGTCCGGCATCATCACATCCAGCAGGATCAGGTCCGGGGCATTGCGCCGGGCAATCTGCAGCGCCTTCGCGCCATCGGCAGCCACCCGCACGTGGTAATCCACACACAGCAGTTCACTCATCAGATGCAGGTTCGCCGGTACATCGTCGACCACCAACAGGGTGGCCTTGCGGGCGCTTGTACTCATCTGTGTCACCTCAAAATTAGTGGGCGGCCGGCCTGCAGCCAGGCTCGCCGATTCGACCCGGGCATTAGCGCATGACGCCATCTGCGCCGCTCTGAATAGGGCTGAATTGCTCTGAATTTCCCTGAAACCCTCAGGCCACGGGGCTTAGCCGGGTGCCGACAGCTTCCTCCAGGCAGGCCAGCGCCTTGTCGAAATCGAAGCAGTCCAGCGCCGCCGTCAGGTGTGTGGCCTGCCGCGGAAACGCCGCGCGCAGCACCGGTGCATGCCTGGCGAAGCAGGACAGCGCCTCGGCATCGTTATCCGCCAAGAGTTCGCTCAACCTGTCGCACACCTGCTGCAGCTGCTCGTCGTCCACCTCGGCCGCGACCACCAGCTCGGGTTTCTGCAGCTGACGCAACTGGGCCAGCACGGGGTGCAACGCCGCCTGCAAGGCCAGCAACAATGACTGGCTGCTGACACCCTGGCGCAGCTGTTGCTCCAGCTCACCTGCGGCCTGGGCCACGGCCCCCATGCCCAGGGTGGCGGCAACACCCTTGCAGCCGTGGGCCAGGTGTTCGGCGCTGGTCAGGTCGGCTGCCTGCAGGGCGTCTTCCAGTTGCACCAGCAACTGCGCCTGGCTGCCGAGGAACTGACCGAGCAGCTGGCGATAGAGCGGCTCGTTACCCAGCACCCGACGCAGCCCCGCCGCGACATCCACCCCGTCCAGCTGCAACGCAGGCAGCTGTTGTGCGGCCGGCGACTGGCTGCAACGCTGGCCGAGCCAGCGCTGTAGCACGGCATGCAGCGTCTGCGGCTCGAATGGCTTGCTGATGAAATCGTTCATCCCGGCGGCCTGGCAGGCCTCGCGGTCCTTAGGCAGGGCATTGGCGGTCATGGCGATCACCGGCAACTCGGCCAATTCCGAGCGCAGGCGCATCTGACGGGTCGCAGCCAGGCCATCCAGCACCGGCATCTGCATATCCATGAAGACTAGCTCGTAAGCCTGTACGTCGAGCAGGTCGAGGGCCTCGCGACCGTTGCCGGCGATATCGACCTGGCAGCCCACGGCCCGCAGCAGCTCGGCCGCCACCTGCTGGTTCAGCGTGTTGTCCTCCACCAGCAGCACGCGCACACCAATCAGTTGCAGGTCCTGCGGCAGTGCGGCAGCTGTCGGCACCCGCGGGACTCGCAGCGCCGCGTGGGCCGTTTGCAGACGCGCGGTGAAGCTGAACGTGCTGCCCTGGCCAGGCACGCTGCGCACCGCCACGTCGCCGCCCATCAGCACGGCCAGCTGCTTGGCGATGGCCAGGCCCAGGCCGGTGCCGCCATAACGGCGGGTGGTCGAGGCATCGGCTTGCTGGAAACTGGTGAACAGCTGCGCGCACTGCTGCTCGGTGAGGCCGATGCCGGTGTCGCTGACCTGAAACTCCAGGCACAGGTCATTCGCGGTGGTCTCGCGTAGCGCCACGGCGATCTCGATCCGCCCATGCTCGGTGAACTTGACCGCGTTGCCCAGGTAGTTGAGCAGGATCTGGCGCAAGCGCAGCGGATCGCCATGCAGCTGGTCGGGCACCTGCGGCGGCACCGCCAGGTGCAGCGCCAGGCCCTTGCCGAGGATGCGCGGCTGCAGCAGGTCGGTGACCTCCTGCAGCAGGTGCTGGAGGCTGAAGTCCTGGGTATCCAGTTGCAGCTTGCCGGCCTCGACCTTGGAAAAATCGAGGATGTCGTCGAGGATGCCCAGCAGGTGGCGGCTGGAGCTTTGCACCTTGCTCAGGTAGTCGCGCTGGCGGGCGTCCAGTTCGGTCGCCAGGGCCAGGTGGGTCATGCCGATGATGGCATTCATCGGCGTACGGATCTCATGGCTCATATTGGCCAGGAATTCGGCCTTGACCCTGGCCGCCGTCTCCGCCAGCTCGCGCGCCTCGTACATTTCCGCGGCGGCGGCCTGCTGCTGCGAGATGTCCTCGACGATCCAGATCGAACCCTGTTCGAGATCGCCAGGGCTCACCGCACGGGCGCTGAGAGCGGCCCAGAACAGACTGCCGCCCTTGTGGCGAACCTGCACCTCGCGACGGAAGGTCTCGCCCTCATGCAGCTGCCGGCGAATCTCGCCCATGTCTTCCTGTGCCATTGCCTCACTGGCCCAGATGGTGGGCGACTGTTGCAGCAGCTCACCCTCGGCATAACCGAACACCTCATGCAGGCTGGAGTTGGCCTGCACGATAAGCCCGCCGCGGATAAAGGCGATGCCATAGGGGGCCGCCATCAAAATCGCGCGTTGCTGTTCATGAGCGACCTGCAGGGACCGCTCATGCTGCTTGCGCAGGCTCAGATCACGGATCACCACGCACAGGGAGTGACTTTCTCCATGACGCAAAGGCAGAGCCGAGACGCGAATCTCGATCGGGAATTCGCTGCCATCGAAGCGTCGCGCCAGACCTTCGCCAACCTTGATCGCCAAGGGGTTGGCGAGGAAGTCGCGGAGGATATCGTCAAGCGCATGCCCCTGGTGCGGGGGCACCAACACCTCGTAGTGCTGAAGTATTAGGCCGGCCTTGGGATAACCGAAGATGCGTTCACATTCGTTGTTGGCCAGGATGATCTGGCCGTGCTCATTGCACACCAGCATGCCATCGGGTGCCGCCTCGACTATGCCGCGGAACCAGCTTTCAGTGGCTGCCAAAGCATGCTGTTGTCGCGACAACTGCTCGGCCTGCTGACGCGCCTGAAGCAACAGCGCCTGCTTGTGTTCGCGCTGCAACAACAGCCCCCACCAGGCGCAGACCGGCTCGTGCAGGGCGTCGAGCAGCTCCAGCTGCTGGGCATTGGGCTGCTGCGCCAGGCGCAGATCGACGATGCCCTGCTGCTGACCGTCGTGCAGCAGGGGCAGGTGATAATGCAGGTAGCACTCGTTGCCCACCGGGCTCGGCTCGTCCTCACTGAAAACGGCGCGGGTACCCGGCAACCACTGCGCCAGGCGCTCGATCAAACAGCTGATAAAGGCCGCCTGGCTGGGGCTGGATTGCAGGTCTTGCGCCAGCTCGCCGAGGCACTCCTTGGCCCACTGCTGATGCAGGATCCGCTGGTTGACCAGCCGGTAGGCGTCCAGGGCACGGGCCAGTGCACCCAACTCGTTGCGCGCCTGGCAGTGGTCCATGCGCGCAATCATCTCGCCCGCCTGCAGCCGACACGTTTGCTCGGTCAGTCTGCGCAGCGGCTTGAGCAGGCCACGCCGGACGAACAGCAGCATCGCCAGCACCACATAGGCCACCGTCAGCACCAGCATAAAGGCGGCCAGCACCTGGGCGTCCCCGGCCTGCTCGATGGAGTCGGCCGCCTGCTGATTCTGGCGGGCATAGACGCGGGTGCGCAGCTCATCCAGTAGCCCGGTGACCTCCAGCTCGCTGTTCACATATACCAGCTGCTCCAACTGCAGGCTCGCACCACGCGCCTGGCGCTCGGCTATGGCCTGCTGCTCCATTGCCACCTGCAGCCCATTGAGCTCGACAGCCCGGCGCAGCATGCGCTGCTCTATCGGTATCAGATTTTTCTTCTGCAAGCGCTGAAGCGCCTTGGCAAAGCTGCCGGCATTGAGCAACTGAAAGTAACGCTCGCGATAGAGATCGTCGCCAGTACCCACATACATGCGGGCGAACTGCGTCAGCTGGCGATTGTCGGCGAACAGCTGCGAGCTGATGGTGGTTACCTCAAAGCGCTGCTGCATCACGCGCAGGCTCTGCTGGTAGTACTGATCGGCTTGCCAGACGCTGGCGAGGCAAGCGACGCCGATCACCAACATGCCTGCTGCCAGCCATTTACTCAGCCTGTCGAGGCTCATGGGGGTTCCCTCACGTAGTCGGGACCGCCTGGGACGCACTGCGCCCCAGGCAATCTGGGTGAAGGGAATTGACGCATAGGGCGCTCGCCAGTCGCTCTGAATTCTCCTGAATTGTCCTGAAATGCCTGCTGAAAAGCGCTGATCGACCCGGTTTGACTGCCCTTGGGCGGCGCTCAGTCATCGCCAGTGGAGCAGCCGGGAATACCCAGAAAAGCGCGCCTCAGCATGCCTGAGGTCAGACTTTTCGCACGGCGCACACCGATACACGTAAATCATTCGTGACACTCAATCAGCGTAAACCTGTGCAAATTCGTCACCTCGCCGCCTTCGTAATGTTTTTGTTACAAACAAGCCTCTCAGCGCCCGCTCTTCACCCTCCCTGTCCGGCTGCGCAACCTGGCCATTTGCGGTACTGCTAGAGCAACACAACAACACTCCGCGGCAGCGCCGCACATGAGGAGGCAAGACCATGAGCACGCAATACCTGGCTCGCGAACCGGATGGCAGCGGCTTTATCCACTACCCGGAGGCCGAACATCAGGTGTGGAATACCCTGATCACCCGTCAACTCAAGGTGATTGAAGGCCGCGCCTGCCAGGAATACCTCGATGGTATCGAGCAGCTCGGCCTGCCCCATGAGCGCATCCCCCAGCTTGGCGAGATCAACCAGGTGCTCGAAGCCAGCACCGGCTGGCGCGTGGCGCGGGTGCCGGCGCTGATTCCGTTTCAGACCTTTTTTGAACTGCTGGCTAGCAAGCAATTCCCGGTGGCCACCTTTATCCGCACGGTTGAGGAGCTGGACTACCTGCAGGAACCGGACATCTTCCACGAGATCTTCGGCCACTGCCCGCTGCTGACCAACCCCTGGTTCGCCGAATTCACCCACACCTACGGCAAGCTCGGCCTGGCCGCGAGCAAGGAACAACGGGTGTTCCTGGCGCGGCTGTACTGGCTGACCATCGAGTTCGGCCTGGTCGACACCAGCCAGGGCCAGCGCATCTACGGCGGTGGCATCCTCTCCTCGCCGAAGGAAACCCTCTACTGCCTGTCCGACGTGCCACAGCACCAGGCCTTCGACCCAATCGAGGCGATGCGCACGCCGTATCGCATCGACATCCTGCAGCCGCTGTACTTTGTTCTGCCGGAGCTCAAGCACCTGTTCGAGCTGGCCCATGAAGACATCATGGGCATGGTCGAAAAAGCCATGCAGCTGGGCCTGCACGCCCCCAAGTTTGCGCCGAAAGCCGCCTAATCTTTTTTGTAGGATGGGTGTCGCGATACTCACCCCATCCTGCGGTTCACCCTCGAACTCTGGAGAAACCTGATGTCCCTTGCCCAAGCCCAATGCGAAGCCTGCCGCGCCGACGCACCGAAAGTCAGCGATGACGAGCTGGCCGAACTGATCCGCGAGATTCCCGACTGGAATATCGAAGTGCGCGACGGCCATATGGAGCTGGAGCGGGTCTACCTGTTCCGCACCTTCC
Organism: Pseudomonas sp.; assembly: GCF_049653025.1. Taxonomy (GTDB): domain Bacteria; phylum Pseudomonadota; class Gammaproteobacteria; order Pseudomonadales; family Pseudomonadaceae; genus Aquipseudomonas. The sequence goes on from NZ_JBASFM010000016.1 coordinate 273,008, forward strand.
GTCATGCCCTGGCCTTTACCAACGCCGTCGGTGCCATCGCCGAGGAAGTCGGCCACCACCCGGGCCTGCTCACCGAGTGGGGTAAGGTCACCGTGACCTGGTGGAGCCACGAGATGAAAGGCCTGCACCGCAACGACTTCATCATGGCCGCGCGCACCGACGTGCTGGCCGCCAGCGCCGAGGGCCGCAAGTGAGTCATTTTCACAGCATCGCCCGGGTGCCTGGAGACCCGATACTCGGCCTGATCGACGCTTACCGCGCCGATGGCAACCCCGCCAAGCTCGACTTGGGCGTGGGCGTATACAAGGACGCCCAGGGCCTGACGCCGATTCCGTGCGCGGTCAAACTGGCCGAACAACGGCTGGTGGAAGGCGAAACAACCAAGAGCTATATCGGTGGCCACGGCGATGCGCTGTTCGCCAGCCTGCTCACTCAACTGGTGCTGGGGGCCGATAGCCCGTTGCTAACTGAGCGTGCGGCCGCGACCCAGACGCCCGGCGGCACCGGTGCGCTGCGCCTGGCGGCGGACTTTATTGCCCGCTGCCTGCCCAGTCGTGGCATCTGGCTGAGCGACCCGACCTGGCCGATCCACGAAAGTATCTTTGCCGCCGCCGGCTTGCGCGTCGGCCATTACCCCTACGTCGGCACAGACAACCAGCTGCAGGTCGAGGCGATGCTCGCCGCGCTCAGCCATGTACCCAAGGGCGATGTGGTGTTGCTGCACGCCTGCTGCCACAACCCCACAGGCTTCGACCTGAGCGCGGATGACTGGCGGCGGGTGCTGGAGGTGGTGAAAGCGCGCGAACTGCTGCCGCTGATCGACTTCGCCTACCAGGGCTTTGGTGATGGCCTGGAACAGGACGCCTTCGCCGTGCGCCTGTTTGCCGCTGAACTGCCCGAGCTGCTGATCACCAGTTCCTGCTCGAAAAACTTCGGCCTGTACCGCGAACGCACCGGCGCGCTGATCGTCTGCGCCGAGACTGCGACAAAGCTGCAGGACGTGCGCAGCCAGCTGGCGTTTATCGCGCGCAATCTGTGGTCCACGCCGCCTGCTCACGGCGCGGCGGTGGTTGCCAGCATCCTCGCCGACAACGAGCTGAAGCGGCTCTGGATGGATGAAGTGGAAGCCATGCGCCAGCGCATCGCCAGCTTGCGCGCAGGGCTGGTGGAGGCCTTGCAGCCCCATGGCCTGAGTGAGCGCTTCGCCCATATCACCCAGCAGCGCGGGATGTTTTCCTACACCGGCCTGAGCCCAACCCAGGTGCAACGCCTGCGCGAAGACTTCAGCGTGTATATGGTCGGCAGCGGCCGGGCGAATATGGCCGGGCTGGACGCCAACCGTCTCGATCAACTGGCCAGCGCCATCGCTCGGGTGTGCCACTAAGCATCGCGGTAAAGCCGTTGCATCAGGCCAGGCAAACAGACCTGGCCTGATGCAGGCAGGCGCTTAGCCCACCTGGCATTCCACGGCGCAATTGATCATCCAGGCCACGCCGAAACGGTCGGTGAACATGGCAAAGCGTGTGGCCCAGAAGGTCTGCTGCAACGCCATCTGCACCGAACCGCCTGCCGACAGCGCGGCAAACAGGCGCTCGGCTTCCGGCACACTCGTTACCTGCAGGGAAACCGAACAGCCCTTGATGCCCTCATACGGCATACCCGGGAAGGTGTCGGACGCCATCAGCAGCTGATCGCCCACGGTCAGACAAACGTGCATCACACGGTCGTGAAACTGCGCCGGCACATTGGCGGCTTCCGGGCTTTCGCCCATGCGCATCAGTTGCAGATTGCCACCCAGGCATTCGGCGTAATGCTTGAAAGCGGCTTCGCACTGACCATCGAAGGTCAAATAGGCATGAATATTCATCGGTACTCTCCTTAGTCCTGAATGGTTTTACGCGTCGAGCCGCGCACGCAGACGTTCTTCCTGCTCGCGTAGCTCGGGGGTGAAGGCTTCGCCGAAATCCTCGGCCGCGAATATCTGCCGAATCTCAATCTCGGAATCGCCCGGCATCGGATTGGGGCAACGCTTGACCCATTCGATGCACTCGGCCAGCGACGCCACTTGCCACAGCCAGAAGCCGGCGACCAGCTCCTTGGTTTCGATAAAAGGCCCGTCCGTGACGCTGCGCTGACTACCGGAGAATTGCACCCGCACACCCTTGCTGCTCGGATGCAGGCCCTCACCTGCCAGCATCACCCCAGCCTCAACCAGCTCCTCGTTGAAACGCCCCATCGCCGCCATCAACTCTTCGCTGGGCATAAGGCCGGCTTCAGAGTCGGTGGTTGCCTTGACTATCACCATAAAACGCATGCTGTTTTCCTCGTTTGACCATCCGTTGATCAGCCTGCTGCTGTGGCTTTGTTCAGGCCCTTGTAGTGGCAGACCGCAAACCCAAAGCTGGGTTCTGTACGTTAGTCGAACGGCAAAAGCTGGAATCGACAGGCGCGGAAAAAATCTTTTGTGTGCTAGCCCAGCTGGCCACTCAGAAAGTCGAGGAAGCAGGTGATGCGCGACGCCAGCGCGGTGTTGCGGTAGTACACCGCATGGATCGGCTGACGCACCTCGACGGTGTCGCGCGGCAGCAGTTGCACCAGCTCGCCACGGGCGCGGTCGGCAGCGGTCATAAAGTCCGCCAGGCAGACAATTCCCGCCCCGGCCAACGCCAGTTGGCGCAAGGTCTCACCGCTGGAGGCACTCAGGCTCGGGCTGATGCTCAGCGAGTCGCCCAAGGCATGGCGCAACGGCCACTGGTTGAGGCTGTCGGGCTGGGTAAACCCGAGCAGGCTGTGGTGGGCCAGCTCGGCGACAGTCTTCGGCGTGCCATGGGTCTTTAGATAGGCCGGGCTGGCCAGCACGCGCAGGCAGTTACTGCCCAACGGCCGCGCATGCAGGGTGGAATCGCGCAGCGGGCCGATGCGGATGGCGACATCGGTGCGCTGTTCCAGCAGGTCGATGATCTGGTCGCTGCTATGCAGTTCCAGCTGAATCTCCGGGTACTGCGCGCGAAAGCCCGCCACCAGCGGCACCACCGCATGCAGCATAAAGGGCGCGGCGGCATTCACCCGCAAGCGCCCTGCTGGCTTCTGCCGACGCACTTTCATCTGTTCTTCGGCGCTTTCTACCGCATCGAGAATCCTGCGCGCCTGGGCGAGAAAGGCCTGGCCCTCCTCGGTCAGTTCCAGCCGGCGCGTGGTGCGGCGCAACAGGGTGACATCGAGCTTTTCTTCCAGGCGGCTAAGCGCCCGGCTCACACCAGAAGCCGTCTGCGTCAGCTGCTCGGCAGCGGCGCTGATCGAGCCACTGTCCACCACGCTGACAAAGGCCAGCAATTCATCGAGGGTCGTTTTCATTTGTGCATATTAGTCAAATATGCCGAGCTGAAAACCCCACCTCACCTCACGAAAGTCAGCAGGTTAAACCCAACAGATCCTGGACAGTCCGCTAGAAATCCACCTTGCCGCGCCCCGCCTTGATCGTGCCGCGGATGCTCTTGCCTTGCAGGCGGCGCTTCTTCGAACCCAGGGTCGGCTTGGTCGGGCGGCGGGCTTTCTCGGTCTTACCGGCGCTACGAATCAGCTCGGCCAAACGTTCCAGGGCATCGGCACGGTTCTGCTCCTGGGTGCGGTACTGCTGGGCCTTGATAATCACCACGCCCTCAGCGGTGATACGGCTGTCGCGTAACGCCAGCAGCCGCTCCTTGTAGAACGGCGGCAAACTGGACGCCTGGATGTCGAAACGCAGGTGTATCGCACTGGACACCTTATTGACGTTCTGCCCACCCGCACCCTGGGCGCGGATGGCGGTCAGCTCGACTTCATCATCAGACAGGTGAACGCTGTTGGAAATCACCAGCATGGGCAGGCTTCGGTGCAAAAAGGAGGCTCAGGATAACGCGAACGCGCGCCAGCAGCCTAAGGCTCAACAGACTCAGACTGTGCCATCAAAGCGACTCGTGGCGTCACGATCGCGATCGTAGTGCCTGGTCAGCGGAAACGGCGGCAACCAGGACTCGCGACGGACAGTCCAGAGCTCGTAGGTGGGTATCAGTTGGTCAGGCGCATCCAAGGCCCCCAGATTCACTTCAACTTCATCGGCAACACGGCCGAAAACGGACGAGCCGCAGCGAGGACAGAAAAACCGCCCGGCGTAGTCACGCGTTTCGCCCTCGATCGTCACCGCATCCTGGGGGAATATCGCGGAAGCATGAAAAAGCGCGCCATGATGCTTGCGGCAATCGAGGCAGTGACAAAGGCCAACCCGGTATGGCAGCCCCAACGCCACGATGCGGACGTTGCCGCACAGGCAACCACCGGTGAATCGCTGCATGCTGCGTCTCCTCTAAATCAAGCGATAGGCGTCTTTACAACACCCCGTCGGGCGACACAGCAAGCTGCGCCAGTTTTTATCCAATAAGCGCATTTGTTGCACACCACCTCAATGCGGCGTCGCGGTTTCCGACGCCAGCCCGCCATCCCACAGCCCGATCAGCCGACCATCTACCGCCAGGGCATAAACCAGCGGGGTCGCGCCCCCCCAATCGACGATCATCAGCCCGTTGTTGAGTCTGCCACTGCCCTCATAGTCCGCACTACCAACAGTCCAGTGCAGACGGTATTGATTGCCCTCGCCGCCGCCCTCAAGCGCCATCTGGCCGACATAGCGCGAACCATCACGATTAAGCCCCTCGACCCGATACAGCCCCGTTTTGGGCGCTGCGGCGCTGGCCGCTGCATAAAGGCTCAGGCGTTCAGTCGCCGTACCATCGGCCCACTCCCCGTCGAGCACGCCATCTGGCGCGAATGAATACACCACCGGCAGAACATCATTCCAGTGCACGACCAGCATGCGCCCGGCCAGCTCGCCCTTGCCTCGGAACACATCGCGCCCGATCCACCAGGTGAAGTCGTAAAACGCGCCGCGCTGCGCCAAGGCCAGCATGCCGGGGTAGCGCGTACCATCCGGGTTGGTTCCGGATACCTTGTACAACCCAGCCAGCGTGCGCGGAGATGCCTGCTCGTGCGCCGTTGCCACTGCGGCCGACGCTCCATCCACAGCCGCGCCGCCACTCGCAGTGGCTTTGCCCTCAACGCCGCCCTCGCCGCGAAACACGAAGCCGCCGAAGAAGGATGACGACAGCCAGGGCGTCTGCTGCCCACTGGTTTCCTGATAGACGCCCTTGAGGGTTTTCTTGAATGTTTCTTCGAGATTGAGGTTGGGTGTCGCCAGCGCCAGCGTCAGGTGTTTTGCGTAAGGCGAGTTGCGCCCCTCGCCGTCCAGCGCCACGGCACCGGGCGAGGTGGAATACGAGACAAACAGGCTGGCACTGGACTCGATGCGCGACAGGCCGGAGGTTTCGTCAGTCAGCGGATTGTCGCGGCAAGCATCGAGAATGATGATATTGAGGTCGTTGCCCGACATGGCCATGGCATTGACGATCGCCGAGGCGCTGATTGCCTTCACCGCCAGTTCGGAGGCATCGGCGATGCCATCGCCGATGGGCAGCAGGTAATTCTCGCCCTCGACCTGCACCCCATGCCCGGCAAAGAACAGCAGCCCGACACCGCCCGAGGTTTTGAGCAGGGCAGAAAACTGCGTCACGGCATCGAGTATGGTTTGCCGGTCGGCATCGATCAGCGTGGTGGTCGAAAACCCGGCCTCGCGCAGGGTTCGAGTTACATCGGCGGCATCGTTGGTCGGATTGAGCAGTGGCGCGAAGGAATAGGCGTTGTTACCGATGACCAGTGCCGAACGTGCCTGGGCAAGCACTTCACCCTGCGACGCTAGCCAAAGAAACGCGACGGTCACGAGGACTGCCATCGAGCGGTATGCGCTAGCTAGTCTCATCGATTCGCTCCACACGTAATCAACGGCTGCGGGCGTCGATTGCGAGGTTGGTTGTCACGTGGGCCCATGGGCACGCGTCTTTAAAGCGCCTAGCGATGGGTAGATCAAGCATAGGAGTGTGCAAAGGCAATTGAAAATTCCGGTCGACATTACGCTACGACAAGCGCCCGCCTCGTGCCTTCTGATCGCCATTGCGGAACAGCCTCCCCAGCATCTGATCCGCTTTTTATTTGAAAACCTGAGTCTGTTATCCAAATACCCGCGCTCGCATCATTCGCCTCGCCTGATAAAGCCCGACGAGGCCCGTAATGAGCGAACGTATTCCTGCGCAGATCATCGAGACCATCGACCCGCGCCAGCCTATCCGCCTGACCCCTTCCCTGGCCGGTGGGCCGATTCATACCCGCAGCTTTAGCGGCCGTTTTCGCAATCTGCGCCTGTACGGTGCCGGTTTGCTGTTTCTGATCTTCTTCGGCACCGCCTGGCTCGACTGGGATGGTCGCCAGGCGGTGCTGTGGAACCTCGCCGAACACCGCTATTACATCTTCGGCGCGACCTTCTGGCCGCAGGATTTCATCCTGTTATCGGCGCTGCTGATCATCGCCGCATTCGGCCTGTTTGCCATCACGGTGGTAGCCGGGCGCGTCTGGTGCGGTTACACCTGCCCGCAGAGCGTGTGGACCTGGGTGTTTATGTGGGCGGAAAAGGTTACCGAGGGCGAGCGCCATCAGCGGGTCAAGCTGGACGCCGCGCCCTGGTCGTTGAATAAACTGCTACGGCGCACGGCCAAACACTCGATCTGGCTGGCGGTCAGCCTGCTGACGGCGCTGACCTTTATCGGCTACTTCACGCCGATCCGCGAACTGACCCAAGAGCTGCTCACCCTGCAACTGGACGCTGGCACGCTGGTCTGGGTGCTGTTCTTTATGGCCGCCACCTACCTCAACGCCGGCTGGCTGCGCGAGAAGGTCTGCGTACATATGTGCCCCTACTCGCGCTTCCAGAGTGCGATGTTCGACGATGACACCCTGCTGGTGGCCTACGACGCCAAACGCGGCGAAGGCCGTGGCCCACGCAAGAAAGACAGCGACCATAAGGCCGAGGGTCTGGGCGATTGCATCGACTGTTATATGTGCGTGCAAGTGTGCCCGACCGGTATCGATATCCGCGATGGTCTGCAGATTGACTGCATCAGTTGCGGTGCCTGCATCGACGCCTGCGACTCGATCATGGACAAGATGGGTTACGCCAGGGGCCTGGTCGGTTATCACTCCGAACGTGAACTGCAAGGCGGCAAAACCCACTGGCTGCGGCCACGGCTGATCGGTTATAGCATCGCGCTGCTGCTGATGATCGCCGCCTTCGTCTGGGCACTGAACGCGCGCTCGATGCTGTCCATCGATTCGGCCAAGGACCGCAGCATGTTCCGTGAAAACCAGCTGGGGCAGATCGAGAACACGTATAGCCTCAAGGTGATCAACAAGACCCAGCAGCCGCAACGCTATGCCCTGGCGCTGGTCGACAGCCCCGGGTTGCGCCTGGATGCCCCGCAGCAGCTGTTGCTGGCTCCGGGGGAAATCCTCGATGTGCCGGTGACCGTGGTGCTGGAGAGCGAACAGGCCGACGCCAGTGCCCTGCCGGTGCGCTTCGCGATCCATAACCTGGCCGATGCCAATGAGCACGCGCAGACGCAGAGCACCTTTCTCTCGCCAAGCGGGCGCTGACAGTCGCATGCCTGGGCAACTCCCCGTAGAGTGCGCTGGAATGCTCAGCGCACCGACGGACACGATGAAACGCTACGAGAAATTCGCCGACCAGATTGCCGAACTGATCCGCGCTGGCATGCTCGCCCCCGGCGAAAAGGTGCCGTCGGTGCGCCACGCCAGCCGTACCTACGGGGTCAGCCCGTCTACGGTTTTCCAAGGCTATTACCTGCTGGAAGACCGTGGTCTGATCCAGGCTCGCGCCCGCTCTGGCTACTTCGTCCGGGAGCTGGCACGGCACTCACTGGCCGAGCCGGAAACCAGCCAGCAACCGACGCAGACCACCGAGGTGGATGTCAGCGAGCTGGTGTTCTCGGTGCTTGCCTCACTGAAAGACCCTGGCACCGTGCCGTTCGGCTCGGCCTTCCCCAGCCCGCAGCTGTTTCCCCTGCCGCGCCTGGCCCGTTCCATGGCGCACAGCCTGCGCGATATGCAGCCGCAGGCGGTGATTGCCGACATGACCGAAGGCAACCCCAACCTGCGCCGGCAAATTGCCCTGCGCTATATGGTCAGCGGGGTGATGCTGCCCGTGGAGGAGCTGGTGATTACCAGCGGGGCCATGGAGGCACTCAATCTATGCCTGCAAACGGTGACGCAACCCGGTGATCTGGTGGCCATCGAGGCCCCCGCCTTCTACGCCTGCTTGCAGGTATTGGAACGCCTGCAACTCAAAGCCGTGGAAATCCCGGTCAACCCGCGTGAAGGTATCGACCTCGACGTGCTGGGCGAACGCCTGGTCAGCCTGCCGATCAAGGCCTGCTGGTTTATGAGCAGCCTGCAAAACCCGCTGGGCGCGAGCATCAGTGAGGCGAAGAAAGCCGAGCTGTACGAGCTGCTGCACAGCCATCAGGTGCCGCTGATCGAGGATGACGTGTACGCCGAGCTGTATTTCGGCAGCCAACCGCCCAAGCCGGTCAAGAGCTTCGACCGCGACGGCCTGGTGATGCACTGCGGCTCATTTTCCAAATGCCTGGCCCCGGGCTATCGGGTCGGCTGGGTGGCCGGCGGGCGCTATGCCGAGCAGATCAGTCGGCTCAAGCTGATGACCACCATCTCGCCGTCGGTGCCGGCCCAGGCGGCCCTGGCCGATTACCTGCAGCACGGCGGTTTTGATCGCCATCTGCGCAAACTGCGGCATGCCCTGGAGGCGCAGCAGGCCTCGATGCTGGCCTCGGCGGCGCGGCACTTCCCGGCCAGCACCAAGGTCACCCGGCCCAGCGGCGGCTATTTCCTCTGGTTCGAGTTCCCCGAGCAGGTCGATTCGCTGCAACTGTTCCAACTGGCCCTAACCCAAGGCATCAGCCTGGCCCCGGGGCCGATCTTCTCGGCCACACGACGCTTCGGTAACTGCGCTCGGTTGAATTACGGCCACCCTTGGAGCGCGCAGAGCGAACAAGCCATGGAAGTGCTCGGGCGCATCATCGCGTCCTTTCAGCCGACTGCCTGACCCACACAAATCACAGGCTTCTGGTTGAAATCTTTGCTTGAAATTTTCCGCTGTAATCTCGCGGCGGCTCGGCTAATTTAGCCGCCTACCTTCCTGCGAGAACAGATCATGGATTCGATAACCCAGGCGGTGCTGGGTGCCAGCATTCAGGGCGCATTGCTCGGCCGCTGGCAAGGACGCAAGGCGCTGCTTTACGGAGCCATGCTCGGCACCCTGCCGGACCTGGATGTGCTCATCGATTACGGCGACGCCGTGGCGGACATGACCTACCACCGTGGCTTCAGCCACTCGCTGTTTGTACTCAGCGGGTTTGCACTGCTATTGACCTGGCTGACGCGGCGCTTCCGGCACAACCCCGGTTACTCGGCGCAGCGACTGTTTCTGACCCTGTGGCTGGTGCTGATCACCCACCCGCTGCTCGACGCCTTCACCAGCTACGGCACCCAGCTGCTCTGGCCGCTGACGCCGATTCCCACCGCCTGGTCGAGCATCTTTATCATCGACCCGCTCTACACCGTGCCGCTGTGCATCGCCGTGGCGCTGGGCCTGCTTTACGGCCTGCGCGACACCGGCCTGCATAACAAGGCAGCCAAGGCTCCGGCCCTGGCGCTGCTGGTTTCATCCCTGTACCTGGGTTTCACCCTGGGCGGCAAATACATGGCCGAACAGCGCGTGGAAACCGCACTGGCCGTCCAGGGCATCGAGGCGCAGCAGCTGTTCAGTACGCCAACGCCATTCAACAGCCTGCTGTGGCGGGTGATCGTTCTGGATGGCGAGGATTACCACGAGGCGCTGGTCAGCTGGTTCGACAGCCAACCGCCGCAACTGGCGCGCATCCCGCGTGGTGCACAGCTGGCCGCAGCGCTGGCCGACTCCCCGGCGCATGCGCGGCTGGCCTGGTTTACCAACGGCGTGCTGCGTTATGACCAGTTGGGCGAGCAGTTGGTGGTCACCGACCTGCGCCTGGGCATGACCGGCTACCACCCCTTCCGCTTTATCTTCGCCGAACGCCGCGACGGCCGCTGGCAGCCGCGGCCCCGGGTCGAGCGCCTGCCCTTCAGCCGAGGCGAGCCGCAGCACCTGCTGGTGCTCTGGCAACGCATCTGGGATGAGCGCGAGCCGGTGCAGCTGCTGAGCTGGGCACAAGCCCTGACCCACAAGCCCTGATAGCGCAGGCTGCCCAGCTGGCTTAATGGACTATGCCGAGCTTGCCGAAGTGCCGCCCGCCGGCGCTGAGCTCGGCATAGGCCGCGCCGGTCTCGTCGAGGCTAAACACCCGGTCGATTACCGGCACTATGCGGTGAGCAGCAATGGCGCGGACTGCTTCCCCCAGGTCGGCCACTGAACCGGTGCTATTACCGACTATGCGCAAGGCCTTGACGATGATCGGCAGCAGGTCGATCGAGACGGCCGTGCCGCTGACAAAGCCGACCGTAAACACCGTGCCGCCCATAGCGGCCGCATTGAGCGCACGAGCGAAGGTCGCCCCGCCAACCGTCTCCACCACCAGATCGGCACCGCGTCCCTCGGTGAGCCTCAGCACTTTCTCGTCCCAGGCCGGCGTGGCGCGATAGTTGATCAGGTAATCGGCACCGAGCTGGCGCGCCCGCTCCAGCTTTTCATCGGACGACGAGGCGAGTATCACGGTGGCACCGGAGGCCTTGGCGAACTGTAAGGCGAAGATACTGACCCCGCCGGTTCCCAGCAGCACCACTACCGAGCCGGGACGCAGCTGGGCCGAACGCACGGCATTCCAGGCCGTAGTCGCGGCTATGGGCAGCGCAGCGCCCTGGACGAAATCCAGGTGAGCCGGCAACGCGACCAGGCTATTGGCGGGCACGGCCACGTACTCGGCAAGCGAGCCCGGCAGCGTGATGCCACGCATCGCCGCCACATGGCGCGACGTCATGGCCCCGCCTTGCCAATTCGGCATAAAGTGCGGGATCACTCGCTCGCCAATGCTCAGGCCGCTGACGCCTTCGCCCAGTGCGGCGACTTCGCCCGCACCATCGGCAACCGGAATCATCGGAAAGGTCGCCCCAGGGAAGGCACCCGTGGCGACGGCCACGTCAGCGAAATTCAAGGTAGCGGCGCGCAGGCGCACCAGCACCTCGCCAGGCGCGACCTGCGGCTCGGGCAGTTCGGTCTGGCGAAACGCGACGAGACCGGGTGCGGTGAGTTCAATGGCTTTCATGGTCTTTCTCTCCAATAAAACAGCTGTCGAGTCGGCAAGCTCGCGGCGCGAAAACCTGCGGGCCACCAACTGTGCGAAATCACAGTGCCGCTGATGTGGCACCGCAACGAGGAAGCAGCAGTTTTATTAAAAATAGAGAGTGGATAAACTGCGATTCTATTTATTCATTTGAAAGCATGGATTGCCAATGGATCTACTCGACAGCATGCAGGTGTACGTTCTGGCCGTCGAAAAAGGCAGCCTCAGTGCCGCCGCCACGGCGTGCGGCATCTCCTCGACCATGGCCGGCAACCATCTGCGCACCCTGGAAAAACGCCTGGGCATGCAACTGCTCAACCGCACCACCAGGCGCCAGCACCTAACGGCCTTCGGCGAGGACTACTACGGCCGCTGCAAGGAAATCCTCAGGCTGGTGGCCGAAACCGATGCCCAGGCCCAGAGCCTGCAATTGGCACCTGCGGGCAAGTTGCGCATCAGCGCCCCCGTGACCTTCGGCAGCGAAGCGCTGATGCCAATCCTGTCGGATTACCTCGAGCGCTATCCCCAGGTCAGCGTCGATCTGGTCTTGTCCGATCGGGTGGTGGATCTGCTGGAGGAAGGCTTCGAGGCGGCCATCCGCATCGGCGAACTGCCGGATTCGGCCCTGATCGCCAAGCCGCTGGCACCTTATCGGCTGATGATCTGCGCCGCCCCCGCGTACCTGGCGCGCCGGGGTACGCCGGGCAAGCCGGAGGAACTGAGCGAACATGAATGCCTGGCTTTTTCGACCGCCGCGCTGAGCCATTGGCGCCTGAGCGACCAAGACGGCAGCTACCGTGTGCCGGTCGCGGGTCGCCTGCAGGTCAATCAGGGGCAGGCGCTGCGGGTCGCGGCATTAGAGGGCTTGGGCATCGTGCAGCAACCGGCGATTCTGCTGGAGGCCGATGTGCGGGCGGGCCGCCTGGTGCAACTCTTCCCCAGCTATGAGCTCCCCAGCAGGCCGATGAGCGCGGTCTACCTGCCGGACCGCTATCGCTCGCCCAAGCTGCGCAGCTTCGTGGAATTTCTACAGGAACGCTTCGGCTGATTGACGGCTACAAGGCTTGCGAAAGGGCATAAAAAATAGGCCGATGCGAGCGCATCAGCCTGTTTTATAGCCTGCCGTCCATGGCGGCCACCCTACGAGCCGTCGCTACGCGACGTTAAAAACTGCTCCAGGCAGCTTTTAGAACGCGGCGACCTGTCGCGCCTGCAGCTGCGGTGGACGCGCATCTGGCAGTCCGAGGTCGAGGTGCCGCTTATTGCCTGGACCAGTGAGCTGAGTAAATCCGCACCAGCCCGCTAAACAGTGGATGGCGTAGGCCTGCCAGGGCCTGCTCAGTTGCATGGTCTAGGCTTAACCCCAACCACCACTCGTTGGGATTTGAGCATGAATATCCGGCAAAAAATGATCGCCTGCGGTGCCATCAGTGTGTTGGCCGCCGCCCTACTCGGCAGTATCGGTTTCTGGGGGCAAACCCGCCTGGCCAGCGCCCTGAATGAAAACCAGCTGAGTGTCAGCGCCCTGCGCAATCACCTCGAAGGCGACATGATGCACGACGCCTTGCGCGCCGATGTGCTCGCTGCGTTCTATATCGACCCCGCCGACAGCGCTGCCGCCAGCCAGGTGCGCAACGACCTACGCGAGCACAGCGAGTGGTTTACCCGCACCCTCAACGACAACGCCAAGTTGCCCTTGAGCGCCGACATTCGCCAGGCCATCAGCCAGTCGCAGCCGGCGCTGGCCGACTATATACAGCAGGCTGAACGCATCGTCAGCCTGGCCCTCAGTGATCCACAGGCCGCGCGCCAACAAATGCCGGCCTTCGATGCCAGCTTCGGCGAGCTGGAAGAAAAGAACGAAGCGCTCAGCGGCCTGATCGAGCAGCACTCGGCACAAACCCGCAGCGACAGTGAAAGCGCCGTAGAGCAAGCCGCCTGGCTGCTGATTGGCGGAATTATCGTGGTCTGCTGCCTGCTTTGCCTGCTCACCAGCCAACTGATGAAGGCCGTGCTGCGGCCTCTGGAAAAAATCATCGGGGTGGCCCGTGCCATTGCCCAGGGCAACCTGCGCAGCACAATCAATGTCGACAGCAATGACGAAGCCGGCCAGTTGCAACAGGCCCTGGCCGAGATGCAGGGCAACTTGCGCACGATGATCGACAGCATCCGCAGCGAGGGCGAACAATTGCAGCAAACCGCACACAGCCTCAACGGTGCCTCACAGAACATCGTGCGCAGCACCAGTGAAGAATCCGACAGCGCCGCCAGCATGGCGGCGGCCATGGAGCAGATGATCCAGAACATCGACCAGATCGCCGGCCATGCGCGCAATGCCCAGGATATTTCCTCACAGTCGGAACAGCTCGCCAGCAGCGGCGGCCAAGTGATCATGGGCGTGGTCGATGGCATGAGCCGCATCGCCGAAGCGGTCAACGAGTCCTCGGCGACCATCACCGCGCTGGGCCAGTCATCCGAGGAAATCCATTCAATCATTCAAGTGATCAAGAGCATCGCCGAACAGACCAACCTGCTGGCCCTCAACGCCGCCATCGAAGCGGCGCGGGCTGGCGAGGCCGGTCGCGGTTTCGCCGTGGTTGCCGATGAGGTGCGTAACCTGGCGGCGCGTACCGCGCAATCGACCCAGGAAATCACCGGGATGATCGAACGTATCCGCAGCAGCACCGAGCAGGCAGTCAACAGCATGCAGACCGGGGTCACTCGGGTGAACGACGGCGTTGCTCTGGCGCGCCAGGCCGGCGAATCGATCAACGAGATCCGTGGCGGCGCGCACCGTGCAGCCGAGGTGGTGGAAGAGATTTCCCACACCATCACCGAGCAGAGCAAAGCCAGCAGCGAAGTGGCCTTGCGCGTCGAACATATCGCCCAGATGTCGCAACAGAACAGCCGCACCGTGCACGAACTGGCGGATGCCGCGCAGAGCCTGGACCGCGTGGCGCGCAGCATGCAGAGCTCGGTGTTGCAGTTCCAAACCTAGTTACCCCGCGTATAAAAAAGCCCGGCTTAAGCCGGGCTTTTTTATTGCAGTGCGGTTTAACCCTGGCGACTGGCCGCCAGTTTGAGGCGGTAGCAGATCCAGATAAACAGCACCCAGAACGGCATGGCGTACACCGACACCTGGATGCCCGGAATCATCAACATCACGCCGAGGATAAACAGCACGAAGGCCAGGCAGATGTAGTTGCTCAGCGGGAACCAGAACGCCTTGAAGCTCGGTTCCACGCCCTTGCTCTGCATGGCCTTGCGGAACTTGATGTGGGTCAGGCTGATCATCGCCCAGTTGATCACCAGGGATGCCACCACCAGCGACATCAGCAGTTCCAACGCTGATTTCGGCGCCAGGTAGTTAACCAGTACACAGAGCAGGGTCACCGCCGCTGACACCGCAATGGCCAGCACCGGTACACCACGCTTGTTGACCTTCATCAGCGCCTTCGGGGCATCGCCCTGCTCGGCCAGGCCATAGAGCATGCGGCTGTTGCAGTACACACCGCTGTTGTAGACCGACAGCGCAGCAGTCAGCACCACGAAATTGAGGATGTGCGCGGCGGTGTCACTGCCGATCAGCGAAAAAATCTGCACGAACGGACTGCTGCCATAGGCATCGCCACCGGCGGTGAGGCTCGCCACCAGGCTGTCCCAGGGGTACAGCGAGAGCAGCACGGTCAGCGCGCCGATGTAGAAAATCAGGATGCGGTAGACCACCTGATTGATCGCCTTGGGGATCACCGTCTTCGGCTGATCGGCCTCGGCGGCGGTGATACCGACCAGCTCCAGGCCGCCAAAACTGAACATGATGATGGCCATCATCATCACCAGCCCGCTGACGCCATTGGGGAAGAAACCACCATGGCTCCACAGGTTAGTGATGCTCGCCTGCTCACCGCCCGCGCCGCTGACCAGCAGGTACAGGCCGAGCAGGATCATGCCGATGATCGCCACCACCTTGATGATGGCAAACCAGAACTCGGTTTCGCCGAAGGTTTTCACGTTGACCAGATTGATCGCGTTGATCAGCACAAAGAACGCCGCCGCCGTGGCCCAGGTGGGGATATCCGGGTACCAGTACTGCACGTACTTGCCCACCGCTGTCAGTTCGGCCATGCCAACCAACACGTAGAGCACCCAGTAGTTCCAGCCGGAGAGGAAACCCGCGTACGGTCCCCAGTAACTGTGGGCGAAGTGGCTGAAGGAGCCAGCCACCGGCTCCTCGACGATCATCTCGCCGAGCTGGCGCATGATCAGAAAGGCGATAAAGCCGCCAATGGCGTAGCCGAGGATCATCGACGGCCCGGCGCTCTGCAGCACGCCGGCCGAACCGAGAAACAGGCCGGTACCGATCGCGCCACCAAGGGCAATCAACTGGATATGGCGATTCTTCAGGCCGCGCTTGAGCGGGCCGGCATGCAGCTGTTCAGACATCAGCGCACACCTCGAAGCAGGCAGCAGGAAAGACGAATACGTGGCATGCGGTCACCTGTCGGTCAGTTCCGTGACAGGAACGAACCCGCGGGACTTGTGATCCAGCGGAATGGTCGAAGGCTTATTGGCCAGGGCAAGCGTGGATGCGCGCAGGCATCAGGTCACGGAACGCCGGGCAGTATATACAGCCCGGCAATTGCGCGGCCAGCCGGGCGACAGGCGCTCGGGAAGTTGGCCTGCCGGCAACAAAAAGGGCGCACGGCTTTTGCCCGTGCGCCCTTCTCTACTAAGGCTCAACTAGCGCGATTAACGCCCAGCGAGTACCGGCACGACGCGCGGCCTGAGCACTTCACCCAATATCGCCAGCAGGCCGATGGCCCCGGCAATCCAGTACCACTGGCCAATCGGGTCAAACATCAACCAGCCCAGGGCATGCAGGAACACCACCATGATCAGCACCGGGCTGACGTAGCGCACCATAAACAGCCACAGCGCATAGCCCAGCGGCGGCAGGTCCAGCTCATCGCGCATGATCTCGCTGCGCAGGGCGTAACCGGCCAGCAGCACCATAAAGATCCCACCCAACGGCATCATCCAGCGCGAAGTCAGGTAATCCAGCCAGTCGAAGAAGTTCTTGCCCAAAGGCGTCCAGCCGGCCAGCAAGTTGAACGAGAGCATCGCCAGCAGGCTGATCACCAGTAGCAACACGCCAGAGCCCGTGGCGGCCTTGACCCGGCTGACGCCGTGCTTCTCGTTGAGATAGGCGACCAGCGCCTCGATCATCGAAATGGCCGAGGTCAGCGCTGCCACCGAGACCATGGCAAAGAACAGCACGCCAAAGGCGGTGCCAAACGGCATCTGCTGGAAGGCCAGCGGCAGGCTCATAAAGATCAGCCCCGGCCCTGCGCTTGGACTCATGCCGTTGGCGAAGATGATCGGAAAGATCGCCAGCCCTGCCAGCAAAGCCACACAGGTGTCGCAGACCACCACCATAAAGGTGGTCCGGGTGATCGACTGACCATCGGGAATATACGAGCCGTACGTGAGAATCGCGCCGGAGGCCAGGCTCAGGGTGAAGAAGGCATGACCCAGCGCCGCCAGCAGCGCTTCGCCGGTGATCTTCGAGGCATCGAAGGTAAACAGGAAGTCGAACCCAGCCTTGAAGCTGCCACTGGTAAAGGCGTAGCCCACCAGCACCAGCAGCATCACCGCCAGGCCCGGCATCATCCAGCGAAAGGCTTTCTCGACCCCGGCCTGCACGCCCTTGCCGACGATCCACAGGGTCAGCAGCGCCACCAGCACGCTCCAGCCGCCCAGCTGCCAGGGGTTGGCATTATGCGCCTCGAACACTCCGCCGAGTTGCTCGACTGTGGTGGCCGCCAGCGAGCCATCGAGCATCTTCCACGTATAGGCAAAGGCCCACCCGGCCACTACTACGTAGAAACACAGGATCATAAAGCCGGCCAGCATGGCCATGCCGCCGACCGCCTTCCACAGCGGATTGCCGTTATTTTCCTTGACCACCCGACCGATCGCATCGATGGGGCTGCCACGGCCGCGTCGGCCAATGGCGATCTCGGTCATCATCACCGGAATACCGATGGCCAGGATGCAGGCCAGGTACATCAGCACAAACGCACCACCGCCGTATTCGCCGGTGATGTAGGGAAACTTCCAGATATTGCCCAGGCCCACGGCGGAGCCGGTTGCCGCGAGGATAAAGCCCCAGCGCGAGAGCCAGAGGTTCTTGGGTTTTTCACGAGTCATGCGTCACCTGTTTGTTTTTATCTGTGACGAAATAGAACCCGCCGCACTTGTGGCGCGACGGAGTGGCAAGGCTTTTATGGAGCCGGGTTCGCCCAACCCAGGCGGCTTGGCCGGCTGGGATTACTGTGCGTCGGGTTGCACCTCCGGCGCGGCCTGCTTAAAGGCATCCAGAGACTCACAACGCGCCGCCATGGCGAAAATGCGTGGGTACGCATCGAGGTCACAGTTAAAACGGCGCGCATTATACAGTTGCGGAACCAGGCAGGCTTCCAGATATCCAGGGCGCTCGCCAAGCGACAGACGATCATTGAACACCGCCAGCCCCGCCTCGACTGCAGCCAGGCCCTTGTGCAGCCAGTGCTGGTACCAGGCGTCCTTGGCCGCCTCGCCCACCCCCAGCTCGCCGCTCAGGTACTGCAGCACCCGCAGGTTGTTCAGCGGGTGCAGGTCGCAGGCGATATGCAGCGCCAGGGCACGCACCTGGGCGCGTTGCGCGGCATCGCTGGGCAGCAGCGCCGGCACCGGGAAGACCTCATCAAGGTATTCAAGAATCGCCAGCGACTGGGCGATGCGCACCCCACCATTGCCCTTGTCCACCAGCAGCGGCAGCAGCTCCTGCGGATTTAGCGCCTGATACTCGGCCGAGTGCTGCTGACCGCCGTCCTTGACCAGGTGCACTGGCACTTGCTGGTAGGCCAGGCCCTTGAGGTTCAGCGCAATCCGCACCCGGTAGGCCGCGCTGGAGCGCCAGTAACCGTAGAGCGTCAACTCAGTGTTCATAGCGCTCCACCGCCTGGTCGATCGCGCCGAACAGGCTGTGGCCAGCGGCGTCGAACATCTCGATGCGCACGCGGTCACCGAACTTGAGGAACGGGGTTTTCGCCTCGCCACTCTCGATGATTTCCAGCATGCGCTTCTCTGCCAGGCAGCTAGAGCCGGCGCTGCGGTCGTAGTTCGACACGGTGCCGGAACCGATGATGGTGCCGCTGCCCAGCGGGCGGGTCTTGGCGGCGTGGGCGACCAGCGTCGGGAAGTTGAAGGTCATGTCCACGCCAGCATCCGGCTGGCCGAACAGCGCACCATTGATATGCGAGACCAGTGGCCGATGCACCTTGCCATCGCGCCAGGTATCACCCAGCTCATCCGGGGTGATCGCCACGGGCGAGAAGCTAGACGACGGCTTGCTCTGATAGAAGCCAAAGCCCTTGGCCAGCTCACCGGGAATCAGGTTGCGCAGCGACACGTCGTTGACCAGCATCAGCAGCTGGATATGCCCGGCGGCCTCGGCAGCAGTTGCGCCCATCGGCACGTCATCGGTGATCACCGCGATCTCAGCCTCCAGGTCGATACCCCAGGCCTCGTCGGCCATCTGGATCGGGCTGTGCGGCGGAATAAAGCTGTCGGCACCGCCCTGGTACATCAAAGGGTCATGCCAGAAGCTTTCCGGAATCTCGGCACCGCGCGCCTTGCGCACCAGCTCGACATGATTGACGTAGGCGCTGCCATCGGCCCAGTGATAGGCGCGCGGCAACGGGCTGTGGCAGGCGCTCTGCTCGAAGGCGAATGCGCCCTGCTCCAGGCCATCGTTCAAACGCTGGTACACCGCCTCCAGCTTGGGTTTAGTTACCGTCCAGTTATCCAGCGCGGCCTGCAGGGTGACGGCAATTGCCGGGACTTCGGTGGCGCGACTGAGGTCGCGGGACACCACAACGAGAATGCCGTCGCGACCTTGATTCAGTGATGCGAGTTTCATCAGGATTCCTTGCCCGGCGCACGCCAGGAATTCACGTATTCGGGAACATCTACACCGGCAGCGGCTTCGCCGACTTCCAGAGCGCGGCGGGTGTCGATCATCACCGCCACTTCATCGATAAAGGTCGCCGGCGCTTCCTGGCTCTTCTTCAACGCCTTGGGGTGCGGGCCGTGAGGAAAGCCGCACGGATGCAAGGTGACCATGCCCTGCTCGATATTGTCGCGGCTGAAGAAGTTGCCCCGGTGGTAGAACAGCACTTCGTCGTAATCGTCGTTGTTGTGATAGAACGGCACTTTCAGCGCGCCGGGGTCGCTTTCCACCGGACGCGGAGTAAAGGTGCAGATCACAAAACCATTGGCCACGAAGGTGGTGTGCGCCGACGGCGGCAGGTGGTAACGGTGGCTCATCAGCGGGCGGATATCACGCCAGTTGAGGCGCACCACGGTGTTGTCGCCATGCCAGCCGACCACATCCAGCGGGTTGTAGGGGTAGGTCACGGTGCTGATCTGGTTGCGCCGTTTGATGCGGATCTGCCAGGTGTTTTCATCCTGCTGGGCCTTGAAGGCCTCATCGATGCGCGGATGATCGAGCACCGCCGGATCGAAGATCGCCTGCGGGCCAAGCAGGCCCTTGTCCGGCAGCTGATAGGCACCGTCGGTGCTCTCGATCAGCAGCATAAAGGTCGGCTCGCTGGCCTCGATGCGCCAGGCGGTGCCACGCGGGATCAGCAGGTAATCGCCGTCGCGGTAGCTCAGGTGGCCGAAATCGCAGTAGAAGTGCCCTGCTCCCTCATGGATAAACAGCAGGTCATCGCCATCGGCGTTGCGCACCAGATGGCGCATCGCGCCGTGGGTTTTCCACACGCGCAGTTTCACATCGCTGTTATGCAGGGTCAGCGGTGCGGCCAGCGGGCAATCACGCTCGCTGGCGATCTCGTTGAAGTCGAACGCATGGGGGCGCAGCGGCCCTTCCCAGTCGATCCAGCCGGTGGGCGGATGCTTATGGTGCAGGTGCGCGGTGGGGCCGAAGAAGCCCTCGCGACCCATCTCACGCTCGTAGGTGCCTTCGGGAAAGTCGCAGTGCGCCTGGCGCGAACACTCGCCTTCACGCAGGGGAAAACTGATCCAGTTACGGCTCATCGCATCACTCCTCGGAGATTACGCCGCGCTTGATCTGGTCTTCCTCGATGGACTCGAACAGCGCCTTGAAGTTGCCCTCGCCAAAGCCCTGGTTACCCTTGCGCTGGATGATCTCGAAGAAGATCGGGCCAATCACAGTATTGGTGAAAATCTGCAGCAGGATGCCGTCATCACCCGGCGCGCCGTCGATCAGGATGCTCAGATCACGCAGCACAGCGGTCGGCTCGCCATGCCCGGCCACGCGGGTATCGACCTTGTCGTAGTAAGTGCCAGGAGTGACCATAAAATCCACGCCATTGGCGCGCAGCTGGCGCACGGTGGCGTAGATGTCCTCGCTGCTCAGGGCGATATGCTGGATGCCCTCGCCCTGGTACTCACGGATAAATTCCTCGATCTGCGACTTGTCGTCGGCCGACTCGTTGATCGGGATGCGGATCTTGCCGCAGGGCGCGGTCATGGCGCGCGACAGCAGGCCGGTGAGCTTGCCTTCGATGTCGAAGTAGCGAATCTCGCGGAAGTTGGCGATGCGCTCGTAGAAGCCCGACCACACGTCCATCTGCCCGCGTTTGACGTTGTGGGTCAGGTGGTCCAGCTCTTTCAGGCCGACCGAGTTGTCGCTGGCCGTACGGCCCTCGATATATTCGAAGTCGACGTCGTAGATGCTCTTGTCGCCGTAGCGATCTACCAGATACAGCAAGGAGCCGCCGATGCCCTCGACACACGGAATATTCAGCTCGCCGAAGTTGGCGTGACTGCCGACCAGCGTCGCGCCGTGGGCCTCGACATAGGCCGCCGCCTGAGCCGCGTTCTTCACTCGGAAGGCCATGGCGCAGGCGCTCGGGCCGTGCTTCAGGCCGAACTCGCGCACATGCCCGGTTGGGCTGCCGTTAAGCACGAAGTTGATGTCGTTCTGCTGGAACAGCCAGACCTCTTTCGAGCGGTGCTTGGCGGTTTCGGTAAAGCCCATGGCCGTGAACAGCTGGCGCAGTTGCTGGATGCCTTCCGGGGTCGGCGCGGTGTATTCCACGAACTCGAAGCCGTCGGTGCCGATAGGGTTGTGCTGTTCGATTTTGTTCACGGCGTTCATTGCGCCTCCTGGTTGTTGTTCTGATCAGCCGCTGCAAGGGATGCAACGGCGCGGATTGATCTCATAACAACCGAGCGCAGCCCCGCTAACAAGCGGGCTCAGACCGCCTCGGCCCTGGCGTGACCGAGGCATTCGGCAAGTTTTTAATACACCCAGCAAAACAGCGTGTTTGCTGACTGCAAGCACCCGCCATGCGTAACGATAAATTTACAAAGCGGTCGATTTAACTGCCAGGTGCGAGGCTGCAGGGGCTCAGCCCTGATTGAAACCCATAACAAATCGCGGGCATGGCCCGCTCCTACGCTGGTAGGAGCCGGACATGCCCGCGAAGTAACGATGCGGTTAATGCTTTGCTAGTGCTGCAGATGGCCGTAGAGCTTGGCGTAGAGCCCACCTTCGGCAATCAGCTCTTGGTGGCCACCGTCTTCGGCGATGCTGCCGCCGTCGAACACCAACACTCGATCGGCCTGCTTAACCGCACTCAGGCGGTGAGCAATGATCAGCGTGGTGCGGCCATGCAGAAACTGGTTGAGCGCCTGGTGCAAGGCGTATTCGGTAGCGGCGTCCAGGGCCGAAGTGGCTTCATCCAGAATCACCACTTTCGGCTCAGCCAGCACCATACGGGCTATCGCCAGACGCTGACGCTGGCCACCGGAGAGGCGCACGCCGGAGCGGCCGACAATGCTGTCCAGACCTTGTGGCAAACCGCGAATGGTGTCGGCCAATTGAGCAATCTCCAACGCACGCCAGCAGGCGTCATCGCCCCGTTCACGACCCATACACAGGTTGGCGCGCACCGTATCGTTGAACAGCGCCGGATGCTGCAGCACCACCGCTACATGCTCACGCACGCCTTCCAGACCAATCTCTTCCTGGCTGCTGCCGCCAAAACGTATGGTCCCGGCCTGCGGCGTATACAGCCCGAGCAGTAGCTGCACCAGGGTGCTCTTGCCGCCGCCGCTGGCGCCGACGATAGCGACCTTCTCGCCTGGGGCGATGCTCAGGTTGAGCTGGTTAAGCACCGGCTCGTCGTTATAGGCAAAGGTCAAACCACTGACTTCGATACCCACGGTGTCGCGGCCCTTGAACGGATCGACGCGGCCGGGATACTGCGGCTCATCCTTGCGCGCCAGCAGTTCGTTGATCCGCGTTAGCGCGCCACCGGCTGCGTAGAAGGCGTATTGCAGGCTGAGCAGCTGCTCGACCGGGCCGATCATAAACCACAGGTAACTGAACACCGCGAGCATCTGGCCGATCGACAGATCGGAGAACAGCACGGTGAGCATGGCCGCGGCGCGGAACACGTCGATGCCGAACTGGAACAGCAGGCCACTGGCGCGGTTCGAGGCGTCGGTCTTCCACTGCGAGGCCACGGCATAGTCACGCACTTCCTGGGCGCGGCCACCGAGACGACCGAGGAAGAAGCCCTGGCGGTTGCCGGCGCGGATTTCCTGAATCGCGTCAAGGGTTTCGGTCAGCGCCTGGGTAAAGCGCGAGGTGCTGTCATTTTCCAGTTTCTTCAGGTGCTTGACCCGCTTGCCCAGCTGCACCGTGGCGTAGACCACCAACGGGTTGAACAGCAAGATCAACAGCGCCAGCTGCCAGTGCATCCAGATCAGGATCGCCGAGGTACCGGCCAGCGAGAGCATGGCCACCAGAAAACGGCTAAGGGTTTCGCCGACAAACTTGTCCAGGGTGTCCAGGTCGGTGACTAGGTGTGTAGTCACCGTGCCGCCGCCGAGGCTTTCGTATTCGCCCAGGGAAATGCGCTTGAGCCGCTCGATCAGGCGAATGCGAATGCGATAGACGATGTCCTTCGACAAGCGGGCGAACAGCCGCGCCTGCAGCACGTTGAACACCAGCGCGAAGCTGCGCAGCAACAGGGTCAGCACCAGCATCAGGCCGATATAGCCGGCGGCGGTTTGCCATTGCCCAGGCAGGAAGTTGTCCATCACCTTGAGCGCGGCGTCACCGTCATTGAGCAACACTTCGTCGACCAAGAGCGGCAACAGCAAGGGAATCGGCACGCTGCACAGGGTGGCCAACACCGCAATCAGGTTGGCCAGGATCAGGGCTTTCTTGTGGTGCAGGGCCAGCCGGCGGACTTCCGCCCAACTCAGGCGATCAGGCATGCGCCACACGCTCCAGCCAGCGGCTGAGTAGCGGTTGCAGGGCTTCCAGAGGCTGATAGCCATTGGTCAGCAACGCCAGTTGGCCATTGCGCTCGGCCAGCAGGGTGGGGAACCCGGCAATACCCAGATCCTGCGCCCAGCTGAAATCGGCGGCAGTGGCGGCGCGCGAGGCGGCGCTGTCGAAGGCTTCGGCAAACTCGATGCGAGGAATACCGGCGCGCTCGGCCAGGCCCACCAGCACGCTGGCGCGGGTGACGTCGACGCCTTCGGTGTAGAAGGCGCGCTGAATCAGCTGCGCCAGCGGCCAGACGCTCTGCGGGTCGAGGTTGCGCGCCGTGACCAGCGCGCGGCAGGCCGGCTCGGTGTCATAGACCAGGCCCTCGGGCAACCCGGCGTTGAAATTGAACATCTGCCCGGTACTGGCATTTACCGCCTGCCAGTAACCCAGGTAGCGCACCCGGGCGGCGGCATCGATGGCCACGCCATCACGGCGCAAACCACCGAGTACCAGCTGCAAACTGACGCCCGCGGCGGCGGCCTGCTCGGCGAGGGACTCGAGCACCGGGGCAAAGCCCCAACACCATGAACACATCGGGTCCATCACGTACAGCAAGCGTGCTTGCATGCTTAAGCCTCGCGGGATTGACGGGGGTTGTAGCCCAGCGGATGCGGCTGATTGCGCTCCTTGGCCAGTTCGATCTGGCGCTGGCGCTCGCGGGCCCCGGCACGGGTCTTCTCCGGTAGCGAGTCCCAGCAATGCGGGCAGCTGACGCCCGGGGTGTAAAGCTCGGACTGACGGTCTTCCACCGACACCGGCGTACGGCAGGCGTGGCACTGATCGTAGTCGCCCTCAGTCAGGTCATGGCGCACGGTGACGCGGTTATCGAAGACGAAGCAGTCGCCCTGCCATTTGGTCTGTTCCTGCGGCACTTCTTCCAGGTACTTGAGAATGCCGCCCTTGAGGTGGAAGACTTCTTCGAAACCTTCACCGAGCATATAGCTGGAGGCCTTCTCGCAGCGGATGCCGCCAGTGCAGAACATCGCCACTTTCTTATGCTTGGCCGGGTCGAAGTGCGCCTTGATGTAATCGGGGAACTCGCGGAACGACTTGGTTTTAGGGTCTACCGCACCCTCGAAGGTGCCAATCGACACTTCATAGTCATTGCGCGTATCGATCAGCAGCACTTCGGGGTCTGAGATCAGCGCGTTCCAGTCCTTGGGCTCAACGTAGGTACCGACCTTCTGGTTCGGGTCGACACCGGGCACGCCCAAGGTGACGATTTCCTTCTTCAGCTTGACCTTGGTGCGATAGAACGGCTGCTCGTCGCAATAGGACTCTTTGTGGTCGATATCGGCCAGACGCGAGTCCAGGGCAAACCAGGCCAGCAGGCCATCGATAGCGGCGCGCGAGCCGGACACGGTGCCATTGATGCCTTCTTCGGCGAGCAGCAAGGTGCCTTTCACACCGCTATCTAGCATGCATTGCAGCAACGGCTCGCGCAGTGCGTGAAAATCAGGCAGGGAAACGAATTTGTATAGCGCGGCTACAACGACTTTCTCGGTCATGCAGATGTCCTTCAGTAGTCGCCCACGTAAAGGGCGGACTGGGATATAAAAATGGCCAGCTGCCGCTTTAAACGGCTGCGGACCACAAACAAAACCGCCGGCGCTAGGCCGGCGGGGTGTGCAGTTTACTGCCCTTGGGGCAAACCGTGTAGAGGCGAATTGCCTCAGAACCGGCGCAAAGCCGGCTTTAAGCCGGTTCTCAGTGGCCGCCCTTGCAGGTCGGTGAAACCGGAGCCACACCCTGCTGCGCCCACTCATCAGGGGTGTAGGTGTGCAGCGCCAGGGCATGCACCTGGCCCATCAGCTCGCCCAGACTGGCATACACCT
This sequence comes from Pseudomonas sp., assembly GCF_049653025.1. Taxonomy (GTDB): domain Bacteria; phylum Pseudomonadota; class Gammaproteobacteria; order Pseudomonadales; family Pseudomonadaceae; genus Aquipseudomonas. Next base: position 298,492 of record NZ_JBASFM010000016.1, read on the forward strand.
TCTGGTGGCGTTTGACCGCATTCAGGCCGGCAAACTGCTCGCTGACGATTACCGCCTTGTAATGGGTTTCCAGGCCACGGCTGTGCATGTGACTTTCATCCAGCAACTCTAGGTGCTGCGCTTGCAGCGGGGCCAAGGCCGCCTGCAACAGATCTATTTTCGGCATTGGCACAATCACTCAGGGCTTTTTCGGGGCCAGTTTGGCCGTCATGTCTGCCAGCAGCTGGTTGACCTTGGGCACGGCAGTTTCCAGCTTGCCTTGGGTCAACTGCGCCGATTGCGCGGTCAGCGTCGGCATCTTTTCCAAGACTTTCTTGCCCAGCGGCGACTCATAGAAGCTGATCAGCGCCTTCATTTCCTGCTCACTGAAGGTACTGGTGTAGAGCTTGACCATATCCGGCTTGAGCTTGTCCCAACCGACTGCCTGCTCAAGCGCGGCATTGGCCTGGGCCTGGTAGGTTTCCAGCACGGCCTTTTCGCTTTGCGGCGCATTGCTCTCGGCAAAGCGCTGAGCAAACATCTGCTGCACCTGGGCATACACCGGCACAGCCAGTTTGTCCGCACGCGCCAACAGCAGGAAGCGCTCGGCATCGGCGGCGTGGCTCTTGGCATCAGCCAGCACCTGAGCACTACCGCACGTCAGTATTAACGCGGCGCATAAGGCAGAGAAACGTGACATGAACTACTCCTGAATGAGGGAAAAGAGCCCAGTTTGACTCCAAGGCACGCATTCTGTGCTCAAGCACTCACCACACTCAAGTGCGTCGCCAGCGAGGTGAGCCTCACACTGCAACTGTGCACTGGCGCACTGCCTGCTTAAAGGCCAAAATGCCAGCACTTGCCGAGTTGACGAATGCCTGTGCATGCTCGCCAACATCAGCCATTTTCTGTTTCAGCGTGCCGCCGCTCACAAGGCGAGGCACCAGCACACACATGGACGTGTTCGATGAACAGCTTCACCCAACCAGAGCCTTTCGCCGCCACTGCGCTGTGCGACAGCCGCGGCCAGCTTAACCCGCAGGCCATTGGCTGGTCGCCGCGGCCTATGGTGGATTGCGCCATCCCCGGACACTTTGGCCGGCGCAAACGCTGGAATCACTGGTGCATTACCACCCCACAGTGGGTGTTATCGCTGACCCAGGCCCACCTCGACTACCTCGGTTATGCCGCCGCCTACTTCCTCGATCTGGAAAGTGGCCAGTCCATCGCCTATAGCCAGCTCCGCCTGTTTGGCATCGGCTGTGACCTGCCGGATCAACCGCAGCAAAGCCACGAATTCAACCACCCACGCCTGCAACTGCGGGTGGCCGAACACACCGGGCGCACCCGCATCAGTGTCAGCGCGCCGGACATTGGCGGCCAACCTCTGCATGTCGCACTGGATATCCAGCGCCCCGCTCACCTCGACTCGGTCAACCTGATCGCACCACTCGGGCAAAGCAGCTTCCACGCCACCAGCAGGCAGCTGGGGCTGCCGTGCAGTGGCAGCGTGCAACTGGGCAAGCAGCACTACAGCTGCGTCAACGGGCAAAGTTTTGCCTCCCTGGATTTTGGCCGCGGCGTCTGGCCGCTCAATAGCCACTGGACCCGCGCAGCCTTTGCTGCACCTGGCGGCATCGCCGGTAACTTTGGTGCCGGCTGGACCGACCACAGCGGCCTGTCGGAAAACACCCTGTGGTTTGGCGGCGAGCTGCAACACCTCGACGCCCCCATCAGCATCAGCCAGACCGCGCATAACCTCCTCGCGCCCTGGCGGCTGAACAGCGCGGACGATGCGGTCAACCTGACCTTTACTCCGCGTCAGCGCCATCAGGCCTACCCCCGACTGGGCCCCTTCTATGCCGATACGCAGCAATGGTTTGGCCATTTCGACGGTGTTCTGCGAGGCCCGGAAGGCGAACGCGTACCGGTCAACAACGCCCTCGGCTGGCTTGGTGAAACCCACGCGCGCTGGTAATTGCCGCGGCGGTTGAACCTCTGCCGTGCGCCGGCGACCTAAGCTGAACGTAACAGCCTGTTATTCGCCACGCGCAACCTGCAGGAGAGCCGTCATGAGTCGCATTGAAACCGACAGCCTGGGTCCGATTGACGTCCCTGAAGACGCTTACTGGGGCGCACAGACCCAACGTTCGCTGATTAACTTCGCGATTGGCCAGGAACGCATGCCATTGGCCGTGGTGCATGCCCTGGCGCTGATCAAGAAGGCCGCCGCGCGGGTCAACCAACGCATCGGCGATCTGCCGGCCGACCTTGCTCGGTTGATTGAGCAAGCCGCCAACGAAGTGCTTGCCGGCCAGCACGACGCGCAGTTTCCCCTGGTGGTCTGGCAGACCGGCAGCGGCACCCAGAGCAACATGAACGTCAACGAGGTGATCGCCGGGCGCGCCAACGAACTGGCCGGTACGGGCCGTGGTGGCAAGAGCCCGGTGCACCCCAACGACCATGTCAATCGTGCGCAAAGCTCCAACGACAGCTTCCCTACGGCCATGCACATCGCCGCCGCGCAAGCGGTGCAACAGCAACTGCTGCCGGCCATTCGCGAACTGCGTGACGGCTTGCAGGAACAGGCCGAGCGCCACTCTCACCTGGTCAAGACCGGGCGCACCCATATGATGGACGCCACCCCGATCACCTTCGGCCAGGAACTGTCGGCCTTCGTCGCCCAGCTGGGCTATGCCAAACGGGCGATTCAACAGGCGCTGCCGGCGGTCTGTGAACTGGCCCAGGGCGGCACGGCGGTGGGCACCGGGCTGAATTCGCCGCAGGGCTTTGCCGAGGCCATGGCCGCCGAGCTGGCCGCTTTGAGCGGCCTGCCGCTGGTCAGCGCGCCGAATAAATTCGCCGCCCTGGCCGGCCATGAACCCCTGGTGCAATTGTCTGGGGCCTTGAAAACCCTGGCCGTGGCCCTTATGAAGATTGCTAACGACCTGCGCCTACTCGGCTCGGGGCCCCGCGCAGGCTTTGCCGAAGTACGCCTGCCGACCAACGAGCCTGGCAGTTCGATCATGCCCGGCAAGGTCAACCCGACTCAATGCGAGGCGCTGTCGATGCTGGCCTGTCAGGTGCTGGGTAACGACACCACCATTGCCTTTGCCGCCAGCCAAGGCCACTTGCAGTTGAACGTGTTCAAGCCGGTGATCATCCATAACCTGCTGCAATCGGTACGATTGCTCGCCGATGGTTGCCACAACTTCCAGCAGCACTGCATCGCCGGCCTGCAACCGGATGCGGCAAAAATGGCCGAACACCTGGAGCGTGGCCTGATGCTGGTCACCGCGCTAAACCCGCATATTGGTTACGACAAGGCGGCGGAAATCGCCAAGAAGGCTTACCAGGATGGCAGCACACTGCGCGAAGCCGCGCTGCAACTGGGCTACCTGAGCAATCAACAATTCGACGCCTGGGTGCGTCCCGAAAGCATGCTGGAGGCAGGTCAACATGAGTGAAGAAGCAAAGAGCGGCGCGACGCCACTGGAAGGTGACGGCAAACGTATTCTGATGATTCTCGGCACGCCGAAAAGCAGCAGCTTCTGCCATGCCCTCGGCGAGGCCTATGCCCAGGGAGCACGCAGCAAGGGCCATGTGGTGCGCCAGCTGAAACTGGGCGAACTGGCCTACGACCCGGTGCTGCGAGACGGTTATGAGCAAAGCCAGACCCTGGAGCCTGACCTGCTCGAAGCGCAGCGGCAGATCCACTGGGCCGAGCATCTGGTATTCGTTTACCCGGTCTGGTGGGGTGGTATCCCCGCCTTGCTCAAAGGCTTCTTCGACCGCACCTTTCTGCCCGGCTTTGCCTTCAAATACCGTAACCGCTCGCAACTGTGGGACAAACTGCTGACCGGCCGCACCGCCGACCTGCTGGTGACCATGGATACACCGGCCTGGTACTTTCGCTGGATCTATGGCGCGCCGGCGCACCGGCAGATGACCCGCACCATTCTCGGTTTCAGCGGCATCAAAACCCGCCGTCTGAGCGAGTTCAGCCCGATACGCCCGTCCACCGAAGAGCAGCGCCAGGGCTGGTTGCGCCGCGCCGAGGCATTGGGCCTAAAGGCCTGAACACCTGCTTCAGAGCACTAGATCAATGCGGCTAAACGCGCCTTACGGGCGCGCCAACCGGCCAGCAGCGAAGGCCCTAATGCCGTCAGGGCCGACCCCAGCACCACCAGCACTGCGCCGCCATAGGCCAACCAGTTGATCTGTTCGGGCTGCACATGCTCCGGCCACCAACTGGCCGCCAGCGCTACCGAGGCGAACGTCACCAATGGCGTAATCGCCAGTGCCGCGCTGACCCGCGAAGCCTCCCAGTGCGCCAGCGCCTCGGCAAATGCGCCATACGCCACCAGAGTATTCAGGCAGCAGGCAAACAGCAGCCAACCTTGCAGCGGGCTCAGCGCCAATGCCTCTAAGGGCTTCACCCAGGGCGTCAGCAACAGTGCGCATGCCAGATAGATCACCATCATCACCTGCAACGAGTTCCACACCGTCAGCAGCTGCTTCTGCGCCAGGCCATAAAACGCCCAGACAAACGCAGCCAGCAGCACTATCAGCACCCCGGTGGTGTAAGTGCTCATGGAGGTCAGCAGCTCATCCAGGCGCTGGTTGAAGAACAGCGCAAAGCCGATCAGCAACACCAGCAGACCCAAGCCCTGGCCCAGACTGAAGCGCTCACGGAAGACAAACAGGCTGCTGATCAGCAATAGAATCGGCGCAACCTGAATCACCAGCTGTGTGGTACCTGGGCTGAGCATATTCAGGCCGACCAAGTACAGCACATAGTTGGCGGTCAATCCGGCTATCGCCAGTAGCAGCAACCACACGCCCTTCTTGCCTAGCGGGCGAAACGCCGGCAAGCGTTTGCTCGCGGCCAGGTAGGCCAGCAAGATCGAACCCGAGACCAGCAAGCGATACCAGGTCACCGTGACCGGGTCCATCACCTGCAACACCTCTTTGAGCTTGATCGGCAGCACGCCCCACAGCACCGCCGTCAGCAGTGCGAGGAACAGGCCATATAACCAGCGCCCGGAAGAAATATGCATATCACCCTCGAAAGCCGCCTGGCACTCATCAGCCAGTGCGGGCAGCAAAAAGCCTCATTCTAGGGCGCAGCCTGCCACCAGCACAGCCACAGTTCGGCGCGGCTATATCGCACGACTGTACTGGCCAATAGCGCATTTCCGTCACCTACTTGACGCCAAAAAATTAAAAATAAGGCCAAAAAGTACCAATTCTCGGCAAAGCCGACCATTTGTCGTTAATTCCCGCACCGCAGAAAACGCCGATTAGACTGACAACAGCAGCTCATTTGCGGGAGGTTTACCTATGTTTGGCCAACGTAATATCGACCACAACCCCGGCACCCATTACCGCAGTGCACGCGTCAGCGCGGTCAACGGGCAGTACTTCTTCTCGACCCGCGAGGGCACGCTGGAAGGCCCCTACTTCAACCGAACGGATGCCGAACGCGAGATCGCCTTCTATATCCGTCGAATGATTCAGGCCAACGACATCATCGAGAGCCGCGCGTTCTAGAACGCAAAACTACAGGCAATAAAAAACCGCGATTGCTCGCGGTTTTTTATTGCCTGCCATTTATGCTGACGCTGATCAGCGCACCGCTTCAAACAGCCCGGTTGCGCCCATGCCGCCGCCCACGCACATGGTAACGATGCCATAGCGCAGCTTGCGGCGCTGCAGTTCACGCACCAGATGACCAACCTGGCGCGAGCCAGTCATACCGAACGGATGGCCGATGGAAATCGAGCCGCCGTTGACGTTGTACTTGGCGTTGTCGATTTCCAAACGATCGCGGACATACAGGCACTGCGAGGCGAACGCCTCGTTGAGTTCCCACAGGTCGATATCAGCAACGCTCAGGCCCTTGGCCTTGAGCAGTTTTGGCACCGAGAACACCGGACCGATGCCCATTTCGTCCGGCTCACAGCCGGCGGCAACAAAACCACGGAAGAACGCCAGCGGCTTGAGGCCCAGCTCGATGGCTTTTTCCAGGCTCATCACCAGGGTCATCGAGGCGCCATCGGACAGCTGCGAAGCGTTGCCCGCAGTGACCGAGCCATCATCGGCAAACACTGGCTTGAGCGCCGCCAGGCTTTCCAGAGTGGTGTCGGCACGGTTGCAGTCGTCATGGGCGACGATGCCGTCGACGATGCTCTTTTCACCGCTGGCCTTGTCTTCGACCTGATACTTGACGTGCATCGGCACGATTTCATCGGCGAACAAGCCTTCGGCCTGAGCCCGTGCAGTACGCTGCTGGCTTTGCAGGGCGTAGGCATCCTGCGCCTCACGGCTGACGTTGTAGCGACGCGCGACGATCTCGGCCGTCTGCCCCATCGGGTAATAGATACCCGGCACATCTTTCTGCAGCAGCGGGTTGAACAGGTTCTGCGTGTTCATGCTCTTCAGGGTCATGGTGATCGACTCGACACCACCGGCGACGATCACATCGCTGCAGCCGGACGCTACCTGGTTGGCGGCAATCGCAATGGCCTGCAGGCCAGAGGAGCAGAAACGGTTGAGGGTCATGCCCGCCACATTGGTGCCCAGGCCTGACAGCACCGCGACGTTGCGACCGATGTTCATGCCCTGCGCGCCTTCGTTGGAGCCGGCCCCGACGATGCAGTCATCCACCAGCGCCGGGTCGATACCGGTACGCGCCAGCAGTGCATTGACGCAATGAGCCGCCATGTCGTCTGGACGGGTCAGATTGAACTTGCCACGGAAGGACTTGGCCAAACCAGTCCGTACGCTGTCAACGATCACCACTTCACGCATGCCGCACCTCATTGCTATTGGGGGGTTGAAGATAGGCTGAGAATAAGGCCGAGCAATCTCTGCCGGCGATGATCATTCATCAGGCGTATGCGGCCACATCCCGCAGTCAATCCTTGGCAAAGGCCGCCGCCAGCGCCCGGTTGATGGTGCGCAGCACCTTGATCCGGGCAAAGCGCTTGTCATTGGCTTCTACCAACGTCCAGGGCGCGATTTCGCTGCTGGTACGGTCGACCATATCGCCCACCGCGTCGCGATACAGCGGCCACTTCTCGCGGTTGCGCCAATCTTCCTCGGTAATCTTGAAGCGCTTGAAGGGGATCTGCTCACGCGCCTTGAAGCGCGCCAGCTGGGTGTCCTGATCGATCGACAACCAGAATTTCACCAGTACTACACCGGCTTCGCAGAGTTGCTCCTCGAAGTCATTGATCTCGCCGTAAGCGCGCAGCCAGTCGCCCGGACTACAAAAGCCCTCGACCCGCTCGACCAGCACCCGGCCGTACCAGGAGCGATCAAACACGGTGAACTTGCCGCGTGGCGGCAGATGTCGCCAGAAACGCCACAGATAAGGCTGCGCACGCTCCTCCTCGGTGGGCGCGGCGACCGGCACGATGCGGTACTGGCGTGGGTCGAGCGCGCCGATCACGCGGCGAATCGCCCCGCCCTTGCCTGCCGCATCATTGCCTTCGAACACTGTCACCAGCGCGTGCTTGCGCATACGTTTGTCGCGCATCAACGCCGACAGCTGCGCCTGCTCAAACGCAAGCTGCTCTTCGTAAGTGTCTTTATCGAGTGCCTGGCTCATGTCCAGGCTGTCGAGCAGGCTGCGGCTATCCAGGCTGGAGGTCAGCGGCGCGGCATGCGGCTGCGCCGCGGGCAGGCTGTTGGCCTTGAGTGCCGCCTGCAGGCCATCGAGCAAAATGCGCCCGACCGTCAGGCTGCGGTAATACTCATCGACGCCTTCCACCACATACCAGGGCGCATAGTCACGGCTGGTGCGGCGCAACACGCGCTCGCCAACCCGCACGAACTTGTCGTAGGTTTTCGATTGCTGCCAGTCCAGCGGGCTGATCCGCCAACTGTGCAGCGGATCGTCCTGCAGCGCCTTGAGACGGGCCTTCATCTGCCGCTTGGACAGATGAAACCAGAACTTGAAGATCAGCGTACCTTCGTCGCAAAGCATGCGTTCCATGCTCAGGGTGCCGTCGATGGACTGATCGAGCACGGCGTTCTTGATCCGCCCGTGCACCCGTGCCTGCAGCATCTGGCTGTACCAGTTGCCGAAGAAGATGCCGATGCGCCCCTTCGGTGGCAGCTGCCGCCAGTAGCGCCAGGCCGGCGGCCGGGCCAGCTCTTCATCGGTCTGCTGATCGAAGGTGCTGACCTGAATCAGCCGCGCATCCATCCACTCGTTGAGCAGCTTGACCGTCTCGCCCTTGCCCGCACCCTCGATGCCGTTGATCAGGATGATCACGGCAAAGCGGCCTTGCTGCTGCAACTCGTACTGCGCCTCCAGCAGGGCTTCACGCAGCGCCGGAGCCTCGGCCTCAAAGGTTTCTTTATCGATGCAGCGGCCGATTTCGGCAGACTCGAACATAGCCAACTCCCTGACAATATCGCATGAGCCTAGCGCGTTAGCCGAGCAGCTGCACCCGGTCAACGCCGGGTAATCAGCCCTTGCTTGGCCACCCGCGTCAGCTCGCGCACAGTCTCGTGCAGGCGTTCGGCGCTAGGGGCCTGGATCACGGCCATGTCGAAGTGATTGCTGGCAAAGCGCGCCAGTGACTCACCGTCATGCACAAAGTTGATCAGGAAGGTACGCGGCCCTGGCCAGCGCTTGGGCCAGCCGTCGAGGTAGCGCAACAGGGTTGGCTGATGGCTGCCGCCGAGGAGGATTTTCGGATTATGCAGAGCCCGCCCGGAGGTGATCGGGGCTAGGCGAATAAGCGGTTGGGGACAATTCATCTGGGTGTCTCCGCCTCATTAATTCCGCTGGGCAGCGGTGAGAGGCGACACCGAACCAGCGCTTTAGCGGTATTTCGAAGCCTCCGTGGAGTACTTCTCAGGGCCTTGTCTCCAAGTAACCCGGCGCCCCGCAAGTAGCTGTTTAAATCGGCGCATGGGTCAGCATCCTAGAGAAGCGCCCGTAAAGCTGTCAAGGCGCGGGCCAGAGCCAGCACACAGCGCCAGCCCAACCACCCTAACCTTTGATTGGCCACGGCCAATCCGAGCCTCTTACCGCGCCACGCAAGGCTCGCATCCACTGCCCTGACACCTGTATTTGAGGCCCGAATCTGCCGCCATCCCGTTTCAGCGCGTAACAGCCTGCGCGACCACGGCCTATCACGATCCGCGGCTGCTAGCGCTGCAGAGCCCGTGGCAGAGCGCTGGCGGCCGGTTAGCGGCGAACTGGCATGTTTTCTGCGATAGCCGCTGGGCTGATGTACACGCCACGGGATGGGCGTTTTGGCTGCACGGATTGCGCTGACTGCCCTGACTAACCCCTAGCGAGAGCACCCATGAACAACAATAAAACTCTGCTCGCCCTTTGCCTGGGAGCCGGTTTACTGGCCTCCGGGCAAACCCACGCCTTCTGGTTCGGCTCATCCGGCTACACCCAAACCAAATACCCGGTGGTGCTGACCCACGGCATGCTCGGTTTCGACAGCATCCTCGGCATCGACTACTGGTACGGCATTCCGGCCGCCCTGCGGCGCGACGGTGCCAGTGTGTACATCACCGAAGTCAGCCAGCTGAACACCTCGGAAGCCCGTGGCGAAGAACTGCTGGCTCAGGTCGAAGAAATTGTCGCGATCAGCGGCAAGCCCAAGGTCAACCTGATCGGCCACAGCCATGGCGGCCCGACCATTCGCTATGTGGCCGCCGTCAGCCCGCAACTGGTGGCCTCGGCAACCAGCGTTGGCGCGCCGCACAAAGGCTCGGCCACAGCCGACTTTATCCGCCAGGTGCCGCCGGGTTCTGCTGGTGAAGTGTTGCTGGCCGGGATCGTCAACGGCCTCGGTTCGCTGATCAACTTCCTCTCCGGCAGTTCCAGCACCTCACCGCAGAACGCCCTCGGCTCGCTGGAGTCACTCAACAGCCAGGGCGCGGCAGTGTTCAACGCCAAGTTCCCGCAAGGCATCCCGACCAGCGCCTGCGGTGAAGGGGCCTACAGCGTCGGCGGCGTGCGCTACTACTCCTGGAGTGGCACCAGCCCGACGACCAATCTGCTCGACCCCAGCGACCTGCTGACCGGCGCGGGGTCGCTGACCTTCAACGAGGCCAACGATGGCCTGGTTGGCAGATGCAGCTCGCACATGGGCAAGGTGATCCGCGACAACTACCGGATGAACCACCTCGACGAGGTCAACCAGGTCTTCGGCCTGACCAGCCTGTTCGAGACCGATCCGGTCACGGTCTACCGTCAGCAGGCCAACCGCCTGAAAAACGACGGCCTGTAATGAAGCGTCCGAAGGCTGCTGCCTGCAGCCTTCGGACACCTGCCTCTGCCCCGCTGGATTGAAGGCTGCCTGTGAAAAAATTCCTGCTGTTCTCACCCTTGCTGTTTGCCGCCTGCCTGGCGCTGATGCTGTACCTGAAACCGCTGGACATCCCCGCCAGCCTGGGCAGCGCGCCGCTCACCACGCCAGCTGAACCTGTACTGGCAGCCACACCCATAACACCGGCCAGCGCCCAGCCTGGCGTACCAACAGCGCTTAAAAACCTGCCAGCATCCTTCGGCGGCACTACGGTTGACGGCGTATTTCGCCTGGATGCGGCCGGCAACCTGATCATCAGTGAAGATATCCGCCGAATTTTCGACTACTTCCTCTCCGCCGTTGGCGAAGAACCGCTGCGCGCCAGTGTCGAACGCCTGCAGGCCTATATCGTCGAGCAACTGCAATCCCCGGCCCGCGAACAGGCGCAGGCGCTGCTGACGCAATACCTCGACTACAAACGCGAGCTGGTCCTGCTTGAGCGCGACCTACCACAGATGGCCGATATAGCTGCACTGCGCCAGCGTGAGGTGGCGGTGCAGGCGCTGCGGGCGCGGATCTTCGATGCACAAACGCACCAGGCCTTCTTCGCCCGCGAAGAGGCCTACAACCAGTTCACCCTGCAGCGCCTGGCGATTCAGCATGACTCCAAACTGGATGCTGCCGGCAAGGCCGCGGCGGTCGACCAATTACGCGACAGCCTGCCCGCCGAGATGCAGGACAGCGTACTGCCACAGCTGCAAACCGAGCTGCGCCAGCAAACTGCGCAACTGCAAGCCGCCGGAGCCAAGCCTGAACAGATTCGCCAACTGCGCCAGCAGCTTGTCGGAGCTGAAGCCACCCAGCGTCTCGAAGCCCTCGACCAACAACGCCAGAGCTGGGGCCAACGGCTTGAACGCTACCGCAATGACAAAGCCGCCATCGAAGGCAATCAAGGCATGAGCGCCAGCGATCAACGCGCCGCCATTGCCCAACTGGCTGCCGACAACTTCGACGAACGTGAACGCCTGCGCCTGGATGCCGCGCTGCAACTGGCACAGAGCAAGCAGCAGCCCTGAAATGCAAAAGGCCCACACGAGGTGGGCCTTTTGTTCTACTGCATGCCTAGCCTTAGCCAGCGATACGCTTATCCAGCGACAGCTTGCCCGCGCCTTCAATCACCACCGCGATACTGATGGCCAGCAGCGCCAAGGCGAACTCGTAGCCGTTGTTGCTCATAAAGAAGCCATTAGCCAAATGCACCGTGGCAATCGCCACCACCATGGTCACCGCCAGCACCGCAGCAGCTGGGCGAGCCAGCAGGCCGATGATCAAGGCAATGCCGCCAAAGAACTCGGCGCTGCCCGCCATCAAGGCCAGCAGATAACCCGGGGCCAGGCCAATGCTTTCCATCCACTGGCCTACGCCTTCCAGGCCGTAACCGCCAAACCAGCCAAACAGCTTCTGCGCGCCGTGGGCGGCAAAGGTGATGCCGGCGATGATGCGCAGCACGGTCAGGCCATAACCAGCTTGGGTAGCAACAACAGATTTGATCAGAGCGTTCATGTGCAGCAGTCCTTGTAGTGGGGAGTTGATGGAGCCCATATTAGATTAACGAACCGATAATAAAAGCCGATAAAGCCGCTATTAAATATCGAATAAATTAATAAATATCAGATTCCAGTGCGCTCGCTATGGCTCCAGCAGATAGCGCTCGCGGTCATAAGCAAGGTAGTACTTATTCACGCTATTCACATAGCTGACCACGCCCATGCCCACCTGCTCCATGGCCACCCGCTCGACCTGAAAGAACCACTGATTGGGGTTCAAACCCCGTCGGCGCGCTTCCGCCCGCAAGCTCTGCACACGCTGCGGGCCCATGTTGTAGCCGGCCAGGATAAACGCCATGCGCTCGCGCTCGTTCAACTGCGGGCTGTTGAAGTAGTTGCGGCGGATCGCGGCCAGGTACTTGGCGCTGGCCTTCACGTTGTTATCCAGCACGCCAATATTGCTCACGCCAACGCTGCGCGCCGCCGCCGGGGTGATCTGCATCAGCCCGGTAGCACCGCCCGCTCCGCGTGCGGCCGGGTTAAGCGTCGATTCCTTGAAGGCCAGCGCCGCCAGCGCCAACCAATCGAAATTCTGCTGGCTGGCATGCCGCTGCAACACGGCACGGACTTTCTCCAGACGCTGACGTTCCGTACGTCCGAGCGGATAGTGCACTTTGTACAACCGCCGGTAGACCCGCTGGAAGGCCGCATCCTGGTCGGCCGGCTCGTGATAGCCCTGGATAAAGCGATCGATGCTCGCTCCCAGCATTGGCGTATCGCGCCGCACGTACCAGCGCATGTCGCCATCACGGGACAAGGCCAGGTGGCGATCCAGGCGCAGTTTGGGCATGACCTTGGCCCAGCGTTCGGCAATCGGCTGCTCGACCGCCGTCACACTGAAGATGCCGGCCTGAACCATTTCCAGCACGTCCTCGACCGCCAGGCTAGGGTCGACCCACTCAACGATGATCGGCGAACGCTTGCTGTCGATCAGCCGCCGATTGATCACTCGCACCGCCTCGCCGGCAACGCTGCCCGCCGGCAACGCCAGGCTGCGGCCGGATAACTGTTCGAGATTCTGGTAATTGCGGTTGCCCTTGCGGGCAACGATGATCAGCGGCACGTCACGGCGAATCGCCGCGCTGGCGCTGAGCTTGCTGCCGCGTGGGGCATTGAGCAGCTCGCCGGGCGCAACCAGGTCGCCCTCGCCGCGCTGCAAGGCGGCCAGCAGTTGATCCTTGGCCCGTGGAATAACTTTCAGTTTGAGGGTGCGGCCATCGCGCGAATTGCGATTGAGGTACTGCTCGAAAGCGCGCAGACGCTGATACTCGACGCCGATGCTCTGCCCCTTGACCTCGCCCGAGCTGTTGCGGCTCTGGTTGACCAGCACGCGCAATTCGCCGCTGCTGCGAATGCTCGCCAGGTCCCGCGCCGCGTTGGGCCGCTCGACCTCCAGCGGGCCAGCCACGCGCGCAGCCGCTGTGCAGGACAGCAGCAACAGGCAGCAGGTGAGCAGCACTCGCAACATCAAGGCTCCAAGACGGGATCGACCGACAGGTCGATGCAGCGGATCATCTGAACGTGCTGCGTGTAGGACAACTGGCCGCTAACGCGGGGCGCGGAGGGTCGCACAGCCCGCCCATGGATGCCAGCCAATTGACCTAGACAACCTCACGAACAGCGCTCAACCAATTGTATTTATTGGCTTTCAGCCAAATAAAAAAGCTCTGCTATGCTGCCCAGTCAATTCAGTAGGTAGCACCATGCAACTCATCGACATCGGCGTCAATCTGACTCACCCAAGCTTTGCCGAACAACGCGAAGCCGTGCTCGCTCGCGCCTATGCCGCAGGCGTGCAACAGCTGCTGCTGACCGGCACCAGCCTGAGCGAAAGCCAGCATGCGCTGGAGCTATGCCGCCAGTTGGATGAGACTGGCAAGCGTTTGTTCAGTACCGCCGGCATTCACCCGCATGATGCCAGCAGCTGGAATAGCGACAGCCACAGCCAGCTCAAAGCCTTGTTGGCCGAGCCCGAGGTACACGCCGTGGGTGAATGCGGGCTTGACTTCAATCGCGACTTTTCGCCGCGCCCGCAGCAGGAGCAGGTGCTGGAAGAGCAACTGGCCCTGGCGGTCGAGCTGCAACTGCCGGTGTTCCTGCATGAGCGTGATGCCGATGAGCGCCTGCTGGCGATTCTGCGGCATTACCGCGACCAACTGCCGGCCGCCGTGGTGCACTGTTTTACCGGGGAAAAACGCGCGCTGTTCAACTACCTCGACCTGGACCTGCACATCGGCATCACCGGCTGGATCTGCGATGAGCGTCGCGGCACTCACCTGCATCCTTTGGTCAAGTCGATCCCCGCCGGTCGTCTGATGTTAGAAAGCGACTCGCCCTTTCTGTTGCCGCGCAGCCTGCGGCCCAAGCCGAAAAGCGGGCGCAACGAGCCGGCTTTTCTGCGTGAAGTGCTGCGTGAAATCGCCGTGCACCGTGGCGAGTCGGAGCAGGCGCTGGCCGATCACAGCAGCGCCTGCGCGCGGGCGTTTTTCCAGCTACCGACGCTCAATCCGGTTGCGCCGCAATGATCACACCGCTGGCGTATTAACCGAAAACCGCAACGGTCTGCCGACTGATTGCCAGCAGCTCACCAGCAGGCGACCACAGTGCAGCTGCAACATGGCCGTAACCATCGCGGGCATGTTCGATCTGTGCGCGATACAGGCACCAGTCCAGGGTGCTCAGTTCGCTCATCGGCTGCACAAACTCGATGGTCCAGGTCAGCGAACTGCCCGGCGCCGGTGCGCTCAGGTGCGGCAATACCGCTGGCGGCCAGGCATCTACCAAAGCCAACAAGTGGGCTTCATTGACTTGCTCGGCCTCACCTTGATCACGCAGGCGCACCCAGCCGCCCATTTCCCGCGAAGGGTTATTGGTAAACGGCATGCCGCCAAACGCCCAGCGCATCGCCAAGAAACGAGTGAACTCCGGGGTGACGTTGGGGATATACGGCAGTTCCTGGCAGTCCTCGACCGCCGTGGCCTGCGGTGCCGGATCGGCGACTACATCAATGCGCGACTCGCGCCCGGCACCGAAGCTGCCCTGCACCAGAGTCACCACCTGGCCATCCTGCACCGCGCGGCCAAGCACCTGGCTGACCGCCTTGCCTTCGCGCAGCACTTCAATTTCAAAACTGACCGGAAGATCCGGCGCTGCCGGGCCGACAAAGGTAATCGCCAGCGAGCGTGGCGGCCGACCGGCAGGCACCTTGGCGCGCATCGCCTCATACACCAGCGCCGCGACCAAACCACCAAAACTGGCGCGGCCTTGCCCCCACCGCGCCGGAATAATTACCGATTGCGGATTGTCACGTACCGCCTGGAGTAATTCTGAAAAACCCATAACCACCTCAAGAGGTAAATATCCGGGGGTGATCTTAGGGCAAAGCCAGGTGACGATGTCAGGGCGTTTCGGCCAATCAAGCCGAACTTATGACGACCTTTCGGCCAAATCACTCCGCAGCAGCGCCTGCAGGGCGTTATCCGCACGCTGCTCGGCCAGCTGCAGCGCCTGCTGCCAGCGCGGCACGCAGGGCTGCAAATCGCCCTGCGTTTCGGCGCATAGCAACCATTGCCAGTGATCGTGCCAAGTACCGAGGGCCGCTTGCGCCTGTTTCAGCGCTGCCTGAGTCGCGGTGCTCAGCCCCGCCAGCTGCGGATAGGCCTCGCCCGCATAACGCAGTCGCTTGACCAGCAGGCGCAGTCGGTGGCGATCGTGCCCCGGGTCGGCCAGGGCCAGCAGCAGCCGCTGGCGATCCTTGCCCAGGCGACGACTGATGCGCTGGCCCAGGCCACGTAACGCTCTGCTGCCTGCCTGTCGCCACAACGACGGCCAGTCATCCAGCGCCACTAACAGCTGCGCCAATTGCGCGCTGGCAAGCAACTCGGCATAGCCTTGCTGCACGAGCGGCTGGCGGACCTGCGCCGCAGCCGCCAAGCCATGCTCACGCAGATGGCCCTGCAACACCTCCAGATCGCGCAGCGGCCCCGTCAGGCGGCCCAACGCAGCAGCCTGTTGCTGCAGGTCACGGCACGCGCTCAGCGACTGCAACGGACGTAGCAGGCTGCGCAACTGACGCAGGGCAATACGCAGGTCATGCAAGGCTTCGTCGTCAGTGGTCGCGAGCAAACGCTCGCGGCAGGCAAATAGCCGAATCTGCACCCGTAACACTTGCGCTAACAGCTGACTCGCCAACGCTTGCATGTTTCTCCTTATGCCCTTCAGTGCACTGGCATCTCGTATAGGCTTATTCGTCCAAGCGCGTCAGCCGCCAGGGCAATGCGCGGCGCAATACGCGCAGGTGCTGACGCAATTGCACAGCGGAAACCGCCTGTCCGGCGTAGCGCTGCGCCTCGAAGGCCGCGGCAAACTCGGCAATTGCCTGAGCTTGTGCAGGCAGCGCCTGGGCGGCTCGCTCGGCATAATCGCGAGGGCCTTCGCCCGGCCTGCGTGGCAAGCCATGCCGAGCCAGCAAATGCTCGAAACGGCGGAACAGGCGCTGCTGTACATCAGGCTGGCGCTGCCAGGGTTTGAACAGCCACAGCGACAGCAAGCCCAGCACCAACCCGCCGCCACCGACCAAGCCGAGCACCAGCGACTGCGCGTCAATGCGCCCCAGCCAGCGCTGCAAGAACTCCAGCTGCTGTGCGCTCTGATAACCCAACACCCAGCGCTGCCAGCCGTAATTGAGGTTGTCCCAGGCCAAGCGAATCTGATTCAGCCAACCCAGGTTGCGGTAGCGCAACGGCGAAAAAGGCGAATCTTC
The DNA here is from genome assembly GCF_049653025.1 of Pseudomonas sp. Classification (GTDB taxonomy): domain Bacteria; phylum Pseudomonadota; class Gammaproteobacteria; order Pseudomonadales; family Pseudomonadaceae; genus Aquipseudomonas. Next base: position 315,129 of record NZ_JBASFM010000016.1, read on the forward strand.
GAGAAAGCTCTGCTCGCCAGCCAGGGCTTCTTCAGGGCCCATTTCGATGCGTTGCGGCGCGACCTGGAAGGTCGGGTCGACACTGACCCAGCCGCGCCCGGCCTGCCAGTACTCGACCCAGGCATGGGCATCGAACTGGCGCACCTGCACATAGTTGCCCGCCGGGTTGAACTCACCGCCCTGGTACCCGGCAACCACCCGCGCCGGGATACCTGCCGCACGCAACACATAGGTCATCGCCCCGGCATAATGGGCACAGAAGCCCTTGCGGGTCTCGAAGAGAAAATCATCGATGCTGTTCTCGCCTACAAGCGGCGGGCGCAGGGTGTAACCGTAAGGCTCGCGGTTGAAATGGCTGAGAAGTGCCTGCACCAGCTGTTCGGGCTGCGGGTACTGCGCCTTGAGCTGCTCAGCCCAGGCGCGGCTGCGCGGCTCGCCTTGCGCCGGCAGTTGCAGGTTGCGGCGCACGCCGCTGTCGCGCAGTTGCGGCTCGCGCAGCGCATCCGGCCAAGAGCTGGCCTGATAGATCAGCGACCGCTCAATCGGCGCGCGCCGTTGCAAGCGGAAATCGCTCATTTGCGCGGTCTGTTCCAGGCTGGTTTCGGCCACATCGAGGGCGAATAGCCAGCGCTGCGAGCTGGGCTGCATCACCACGCTGTAGCTCAGCGCCTCGCCCCGCTTCTGCCACTGCACGGTCGGCACCGCCTGGGCGTAGCTAGATTGCGACCAGCGCCGGCCATCGAACTGATCCAGCGTCAACGCCCGCCAGTACAGCTCGCTGCGTGGCGGCGTAGCACCGTCGAAACTGGCGCGAAAGGCCAGGGCCGCCGAGCGGCTCAACTCGGCGATATCCGCCGGAGCCATGCTGTCGGACAGCCCGGTATTGGCCTTGTTGTTCGGTGTCGGCAACGACCACAGCGGCCCCATCCGTGGGAAGAACACGAACAACAGCAGCATCAACGGCAGCGCCTGCAACAGCAGCCCGCCGGCCAGCCGCGCAGTGGGCCAAGGCTGCGTCGCCAGGCTGCTCTGCTGCAAGCCAATCAGCGCCGCCAGCAAGGCGAGCACTGGCAACAGGCTGTACAGCGCCATCAGCATGCTGTCATCGAATAGGTAGGCGGTAACCACCACAAAGAAGCCGAGGAAGATCAGCACCAGCGCGTCACGCCGGCTGCGCATCTCCAGCAGTTTGAGCAAGAAGGCAGCGATCAGCAGCACCACGCCAGCATCCAGGCCGACCAGGCTGCCACGCGAGAGAAACACCCCCAGGGCGGAGGCCAGCATCAACCCAACCTTGGCCCAGGCATTCGGATAACGCGCGCGCATGCGGAAAATCTGGATACGCCAACCCGCGCAACCCAGCCAGAGCGCGATGATCCACACCGGCAGATGCACCAGATGCGGGATGATCACCAGCACCTGCGCCACCAACAGCCAGGTCAGGCTGATGCGGGGAATCGCCTGCAGCCGGCTCATGACGGTTGACCGTACAAAGCCAGGGCCCGCAGGCAGGCATCGCGATGGATCTCGCCGCTATCCACGCCCAACAGGTTGTCCGGCAGGCTCAAGGCAAACGGCTGCTGGCGCTCGGAGAGCTGCAACACCCAATGACAGAGCAAGGACAGCCGCGCTTCGGTATCGCCCGCCAACGCGGCGAAATCCAGATGCAGGTCGCGGCCACTGATCGACGCGAAGTCCTTGACCAATAAACCCTGACCACGGGAGTAGGCCTTCCAGTGCAGGCGGCGCTTCGAGTCACCCGGCTGGTAGCTTTTCAGCCCCTGATAATCATCCACACCTTGACCATGGGGGCGGCTGCCCTGCTCGTCCGGGTCCTGGTTGACGCCTGCCGAAAGCGGCAGATCGCCGGCCAGCGGGCGTGGGTAGACCAGCACTCGCTGATCCAGATCAACCCAGCTCCAGGCCACCAGGATGCCCAGCGGAAAACGGCTCTCGACGCGCAAGCGCCCCGGCCGCAACCAGCCACGCTGCAGGGCCGGCAGGCTCAGCAGGCTCTCGCTGACGGCTAGCGCCGGTACATCCTGCGTCTGTAATTCGGTCGGCGGCCAGCCCAGGCTAATGGCCTGATAGGGCCGCTCGCTGCTTTCCAGACGCACGCGAAACACCGCCTGTTCGCCCATAAACACCGCCGGCGCGCTGCCGGCCTTGAGAATCAAACCCGCCAGGTTGCGGTAGGTGTGCAGAATGGCCACGACAAATACCGAGGCCAGCAGAAAGGTCAGCGAATAGGCCAGGCTGTTCTGGTAGTTGATCGCCGCCAGCAGCATCAGCAGCAGCGCCAGCATAAAGGCCGCACCAACCCGGCTGGGAATGATAAAGATCCGCCGCTGGTTCAGCCGTACGCTGGCGGCGGCCGGAATGCGCCGGGCCAGCCAGCGGTTCCAGCGCGGCCGAAGGGCAGCGATCAAAGCGCCGGCACCTCACGCAGCAACCACTGCACCAGGCTGCCACCATCATGCCCGGCCGGGTCGGCGCGTTCACGCAAGCGATGGCCGACCACCGACGGCAGCACCGCCTGCACATCCTCGGGAATCACGTAATCGCGCCCCGCCAGGAAGGCCCAGGCCCGCGCCGCCGCCAGCAGCGCCAGGCTGGCGCGGGGCGACAGGCCCCAGGCGAACTGCGGTTGCGTACGGGTGGCATCGACCAGCCGTAGCACGTAGTCGATCAAGGCATCACTGGCGCGCACCTTCGGCACTTCCGCCTGCAGCAGTGCCAGCTCGCTGTGATCCAGCAGCGCCGGCAGGTTCGGCAACAGGGAGCGGCGCGAATCGCCCAGCAGCAAGGCCTTCTCCGCCGCCTTGCCCGGGTAACCCAGCGACAGGCGCATCAGAAAGCGGTCGAGCTGCGATTCCGGCAAGGCGAAGGTACCGCCCTGGCTCACCGGGTTCTGCGTGGCAATCACGAAGAAGGGTTCTGGCAACGGGCGGGTAGCGCCTTCGATGGTCACCTGCCCCTCCTCCATGGCCTCGAGCAGCGCGCTCTGGCTTTTCGGCGTGGCGCGGTTGATCTCATCAGCCAGCACCAGCTCGGCGAAGATCGGCCCAGGGTGGAAGATGAACTGCCCGGTGTCCTTGTCGAACACCGAGGTGCCGAGGATGTCGCCGGGCAGCAGGTCGGAGGTGAACTGGATGCGCTGAAAGCTCAATCCCAGCACCTTGGCCAGGGCGTGGCTGAGGGTGGTTTTGCCCATGCCGGGCAAGTCCTCAATCAACAGGTGACCCTGCGCCAGCAGGCAGGTCAGCGCCAGGCGCACCTGCGGCTCCTTGCCCAAGAGCACCTGATTGACGGTCTGCAGCACAGTTTCCAGTTTGGCGCGCATGAATCATTCCTTTAAGGCTGATTCGCGATGCTACTGCGCCAGCCCGGCACGGCATAGCCACTGGAAACCTTTACTGACGAACTTGTGACACGGATGCCTCATGACTGGATTCGGATCTCGCGAGCTAGAGCGAGACAAGGCAGAAATGGCCGAGGGCGCGGAGTTTACTGGCTGTAAATGAGCAGCCTGAGGTCATTTCTAACGCCGTATCGCCGACGCGCAGCAGATCCGATACCGGTTATCAGGACGGCCGCGTCAGATCAAAGCGCTGACTGGTACGGGTGTAGGCCGTGCCGCCAAGGCGGCCGACCAGGTCGAGCCTGCCGGCATCGATGCGGCCTTGCTCGTTGAGCACCTGCTCATCGATATGCGCGAGCAGCACCTGAGCAAACAGCAGGTGACAGTTGGGCGCAGCCGGCGGATACGGCATGGCCTCGACCAACTTGCACTCGAAGGCCACAGCCGCACCGACCACCCGTGGCGGCTTGACCTGCACCGACGGCAGGCTGGCGATGCCGCAATGCTCAAACTCGCTGATGCCGTAAGGCAGCACCGCGGCGCTGGCATTCATCGCCTCGGCCTGGGCGAAGGACACCAACTGGATCACCAGTTCGCCCGTGGCCTGCACATTGCGCAGGGTGTCCTTGAGGCTGCCATCGGGGCGATGGTTGACGTTGACCATCAGGGTCGGCGGGTCATCGCTGATCACCTGAAAGAAGCTGAACGGTGCCAGGTTACTGACACCCTCCGCCGACAGACTTGAAACCCAGGCAATGGGCCTGGGCGTGACCGTCGAGGCCAGCCAGCGGTAGCGCTCGAGCGGGGTAAGCGCGGTGAAATCCAGCTGCATCAGCGCCCCGCTCGCGATTCGCGGATGTAGAAGCGCGCACGTTCGGACTTGGCGGTGCAACCCTCATAGCCCTCAAACTGCTGCTGGGTCTTCGCTGCGGTGAGCAGCGACACCGCCTTGGAGTAGCTCACGGTCCCGGCAAAGCCTTCGGCCTTGGCCAGGTCCAGTTCACGCCAGGCGGCGTCAAGCTGGTTGGCGCAGCTGTTGCGATACGCCGTTTTGCCGGCGCAACCACTGAGCACCAACAGCAGCATGGGCAACACGATCCACAGTTTCATCAGGTAACTCCCAGAGTAATAAAAATCGGCAACTCGTCTGCTATGACGCGCATGCCCGGTAAAAGTGCCGTGCCTCAAACCTGCCCGCGTTGGCGCAAGAACGCCACCACGGCCGCCTGCTCACCGACAAACTCGATGCGCCCGGCCTTGTTCTCGCGCTGGAACACATACATCGGGTCGTAGTACTCCACCAGCAGCGCCTCGATCCAGCCGCGGTGGGTATCGACCACGCCGTCATTGGCCTGTTCCAGCAGCGCCTGATCCATGATCGCCGCCAAACGCTGAAAACGTTCGCCGCCGAGGCGCTTGAGGATATTTGCCAGGCTCTGCTGCAGGCGTTCGGCAAACACCTTGAAGCCCTCTTCTGGGCCGAGCAAGGCGATAAATTCAGCGCTCAGGTCAATCACGTAGTCCCTGAGGATGCGCTCGACCCGGCTGGCCAGGCTGTCCTCCAGCCACACCAACGGGAAGGCCTGCATGCCCTGGTACAGCTCCAGCGGCAACGAGCACTTGCCGACGATCCGGCCCTCGTCTTCCAGCACGAACTGCTGCTGGCCGGCGGCGCGTTTGCGCAGAATATCGATGGCCAGGGCGTTCTCGAAATCGATCTGCGCCGGCTGAGCAGTGGCGCGCTTGCCGAAGCTGGAACCGCGGTGGTTGGCATGGCCTTCCAGATCCAGGCTATTGCTCAACTGGGCGATCACTTCGGTTTTGCCGGTGCCGGTCATGCCACCGACCAACACGAAATCGCACTGTTCGACGGCCTGCTGGGTGGTTTCCAGCAAGAAGCCGCGCATCGCCTTATAGCCGCCCACGACCTTGGGGTAGTCGATGCCCGCTTCGCTTTTCAGCCATTGCTGGACGATCTGCGAACGCAAGCCGCCGCGAAAGCAATACAGGTAACCCTCGGGATTGGCCTTGGCGAACGCTGCCCAGGCTTCGATGCGCTGAGCCTTGAGCGCACCGCTGACCAGTTGGTGACCCAGTTCGATGGCCGCCTGCTGACCCTGCTGCTTGTAACAGGTGCCGACCTTCTGCCGCTCGCCATCGTCCATCAGCGGCAGATTGACCACCCCGGGAAATGCGCCCTTGCTGAACTCAGCCGGCGCACGGGCATCCATCATCGGCGTGTGCTGGAGAAACAGCTGACGGATATCGCGGATATCCTCACGCATCAGAGCACCTCGACGGCGTAACGCTGTCGCTCCAGCAGTTGGCCAATCGGCTCCAGTTGCAAGCCCAGTTCGGCCGCCACGGCGAGGAACTCCGTCTCGCCTTCGGCGCTCACCGCCACCAGCAAGCCGCCACTGGTTTGCGGGTCACAGAGCAACTGCTGATGCCGCTCACTGAGCGGGGCCAGTTTCTCACCGTAACTGTCGAAGTTGCGCAGCGTACCGCCCGGCACGCAGCCCTGCTCCAGGTAATAGTCGATACCCGGCAGGCGCGGCACCTTGGCGAACTCGATACGCGCGGTCAGGCCACTGCCGTCGGCCATTTCCAGCAGATGGCCGAGCAGGCCGAAGCCGGTCACGTCGGTCATCGCGGTAACCCCGGCCAGCTTGCCGAAGCGGCTGCCCGGTTTGTTCAGGGTGCACATCCAGTCCCGCGCCAGGCCGACATCCTCCGGACGCAGCTTGGATTTCTTCTCGGCGGTAGTGAGGATGCCGATGCCCAGCGGCTTGGTCAGGTACAGCTGGCAACCGGCGCGGGCAGTGTCGTTGCGCTTCATATGGCGCTTTTCCACCAGCCCAGTCACGGCAAGGCCGAAGATCGGTTCCGGCGCGTCAATGGAATGCCCACCGGCCAGGGCAATACCGGCCTCGTCACACACCGCGCGGCCGCCACGAATCACTTCGCGGGCCACTTCAGGCGGCAACAGATTGACCGGCCAGCCGAGAATGGCGATGGCCATCAGCGGGTCGCCGCCCATGGCGTAGATGTCGCTGATCGCATTGGTGGCTGCGATACGGCCGAAATCAAAAGGGTCATCGACAATCGGCATAAAGAAATCGGTGGTCGACACCACCCCACGCTCTTCATCGATGGCATACACCGCCGCATCGTCACGCGAGGTATTGCCCACCCAGAGTTTCGGGTCGAGGTTCTGTGCGCCACTGCCCGCCAGGATCACCTCCAGCACCTTGGGAGAAATCTTGCAGCCACAGCCAGCACCGTGGCTGTACTGGGTCAAACGGATGGGCTCGCTCATTGGATTGCTCGTATCGCCTCGACAGGCGGCGAGTCTAGCAAATCGCGCCTTGGCGGCGCGTGGTACGGCGCGTATGTTCGGACACTAATGTTTGGCGGAGGTTACTGAATGAGCAAGCGCATTGCGCTGGTACTGGGTTCCGGGGGCGCACGCGGTTATGCGCATATCGGCGTGATCGAGGAACTCGAGGCCCGGGGTTACGAGATTGCCTGTATCGCCGGCTGCTCGATGGGCGCGGTGGTCGGCGGCATCTACGCCGCCGGTAAGCTCAACGAGTACCGCGACTGGACCCAGAGCCTGGACTATCTGGACGTGCTGCGCCTGATCGATGTGAGTTTTCGCCTGGGGGCGATTCGCGGCGAAAAAGTGTTCGGCAAGATTCGCGAGATAGTCGGCGAAATCAATATCGAAGAGCTGTCCATCCCCTTTACCGCCGTGGCCACCGACCTCACCAACCAGCAGGAGATCTGGTTCCAGGAAGGCTGCCTGCACCAGGCCATGCGCGCCTCGGCGGCGATTCCCAGCCTGTTTACCCCGGTGGTGCAAGGCAAGCGCATGCTGGTCGACGGCGGCCTGCTCAACCCGTTGCCCATCGTGCCGGTGGTGTCCGCACACTGCGACCTGATCATCGCGGTCAACCTCAACTCGACTAATCAGCAGCACTATGAACTGCCGGTGATCGAACGCGCGCCAGCGCTGAAGGGGCGTTTCGACTTACTGATGAGCTCACTCGGCTCACGCCTGCCCTCGTTCAAGCGCAAACCCGGCGAAGACGACGAACTGCTTCTGCTCGAGGACAACAGCAACCCGCTGCAAGCCGAAGCGATCAACCCCTGGCAACAGAGCCCCCGGGGCAACCTGGACAAACCGGCCGCGCCGAAATCCGCCAGCGGTTCGCGAGTCGCCGACCTCAGCGGCCCGGCCTCACTGCTGGAGCTGATCAACCAGAGCTTCGAGGTGATGCAGACCTCATTGGCGCAGTACAAGATCGCCGGTTATCCGCCGGACATCCTGATCAACGTACCCAAGCGCGTCTGCCGTTTCTTCGAGTTCTACAAGGCACCGGAGCTGATCATGCTCGGCCGGCAGATCGCCAGCGATACCCTAGACAAGTACGAGCGTGGCGACCGCTAGAGCTTTTTACGATCTGCTGCGCGCCGGCCATCCAGCGTTAAAAACAGCCTCGGAATGCTCATTTACAGCCAGTAAACTCCGCTTCCTCGGCGTTTTGACCAGCCGGAGGCTGTTACTAACGTAGCGCCTTGTCTGGCTCTAGCTCGCAAGATCCTAAAAAGCTCTAACCCTTAGGCTGAATCCCGTAGGCGATAACCGACACCTGCCTCGGTGACGATAAAGCGCGGCGCGGTGGGGTCATCGCCGAGTTTCTGCCGCAGATGGCCAACCACCACGCGCAGGTAGTGGCTGTCCTCGACGTGGCTCGGTCCCCAGATGTCCTTGAGCAACTGCTGCTGGGTTACCACCCGGCCGATATGCCGCGCCAGTTGCGCCAACACCGCGTACTCCTTGCGCGTCAGGCTGATTTCGAGGTCATCCAGACTGACCCGCCGGTAGGCGAAATCCACCTGTAGCGGGCCACTGCTGACCGCTGCGCTGGCCTGTTCCGTGCCGCCGGCCAAGCGCAACAGCACGCGCACGCGGGCGAGGAACTCCTGAATGCCAAAAGGCTTGGTCACGTAGTCATTGGCCCCACCGTCCAGCGCCAGGACTTTTTCGCCTTCGCTGGCGCGCACCGAGAGCACCAGCACCGGCACCGGCGACCAGGCGCGCAATTCGCGCAGCACCTGCTGGCCGTCCATGTCCGGCAGGCCGAGGTCGAGCACCACCAGATCCGGCTTGCCCAGTGCCGCCTGGGCCAGGCCCTCGCCGCCATTGGCCCCTTCGAGCACCTTGTAGCCTTGCGCGGCGAGGCTGATACGCAGGAACTTGCGGATCTGCGCCTCATCGTCGATGACCAGAATGGTCGCTTGGTTATGACTCATGCAGGTTCCACTTAAAGGTCTTCTTCCATCAGCGGCTGCGGGTGCAGCGGCAGGTGCAACACCAGGCTCGCACCCTGGCCATCGAGGCCATCACCAACGCTGACGCGGCCACCATGGGCACCCAGCATACCCTGACAGATCGCCAGACCCAGCCCGGTACCCTGCCCGCCCCGATCGCCACGGGCGGCGGTGTAGAACATATCGAAAATCTTGCTGCGCTCGTGCTCGGGAATCCCCGGGCCCTGGTCGCTGACGCTAAAGCGCAGCTCCTGTGCATCGCAGTCTATCGCCACGCGCAAGCGCCCTTGTGCCGGCGAGAAGCGCGCGGCGTTCTCCAATACGTTGACCAGCGCCTGTTCGATCAGCGCGGCATGCACATACAGCAGCGGCAGATCACGCGGCACCACGATCTCGACCTGCAGCGCGGCCAGTACCGGACGCAGACGCTGCACGGAGCTGGCGACGATATCGGCCGGGGCCACCCAGTCGCGCGCCAGCTTCAAGCCGCCATGGCCCAGGCGGGTCATGTCCAGCAGGTTCTGGATGTAGCGGTCGAGGCGCTCGGCCTCGTCGCGGGTGCCTTCGAGCAACTCACGGCGATCGGCCAGGGGGATCTGCTCGCCAAGGGCCAGCAGGCTGTCGATCGAGCCACGCATGGCGGTCAGCGGCGTGCGCAGGTCGTGCGATACCGAGGCCAGCAGCGCACTGCGCAGCTCCTCGGTCTGCCCATGCAGGCGCGCGGCCTCGAGGTCCGCGGCCAGTTGCGCGCGCTCCAGCGCCTGGGCCAAGGGCTGGCCAAGGGCGGTAATCAAGCGGCGCTGCTCAGCCGGCAGTGCGCCGCCGTCCTTGGGGCTGACGCCAAGCAATGCCAACGGGCCTTCCTCGCCCGACAACGGTGACCACCACCAACGACCACCCGGCAAGGTGCCCGTGCCCAGGCCGGCCGGCTGGTCGTGTTGCCAGGACCAATCGGCCGCCGCCCGCTCCTGCTCGGTGAGCAGACGCTGGACGCCGGCCTCGACCTTCCATACGCCATCGCTGCTGCGTGCCAGCAGGCTGATCTCAACCTCATGCCACTGGGCGAACTGCTGAATGGCCGCCGCCAGCACAGCCTGGCGGTCGGTGGCGGCGGTCAGCTTGCGTGACAACTCGAGCAAAGCGGTGGTTTCCGCCTGGGTCTGGCGCAGCGCCTGCAACTGGCGGCGCTGACGGCTGGCCAGGTTGCCAGTCAGCCCGGCCATGACCAGGAAGAACAGCAGGGTCAGCACATCTTCCTGGCGTTCGATGGTCAGGGTGAAGGTCGGCGGGATAAACAAAAAGTTGTAAGCCAGAAATGACAAGCCAGCGCAGGCCAGCGCAGGCCCCAGGCTGCTGCGCACCGCCACCACCAGCACGGCAGTGAGAAAGATCAGCGAGATATTCGGCAATTCGAGGAAGCGCGACAGACCTAGCGCCACGCCACTCGCCACCAGAGTCGCGAGCGCGGCCTGCAGGTAATCCGCCCAGGCCAGCGGTTGCGCACGGCGACGCACGGCCGGGGCCTGATCGGCCTCGGTATCGAGCACACTGATCTCCAGCCCATGGCCCTGCGCCAGCAAACGCTCGGCCAGGCCACGACCGAACCAGCGGCGGCGCAGGCGCTGACGGCTGCGACCAACCAGCAACAGGCTGGCACGCCGCTCGCGGGCGTGTTCGATCAGGGTGCGCGACACCACCTCGCCGCGCAAGCTGACCACCTCGCCGCCGAGGCGTTCGGCCAACTGCTGCGCCGCTTGCAGATTACCCAGGCTCTCTTCGTCACGTTTGCCGCCGGTGTCCACATGCAACACCGACCAGGGCAGATGCCGCCGCTCGGCCACCCGACAGGCATGCCGCACCAGGCGCTCGGCCTGGGCATCACCGTCGATGCCGACCAGCAAACGCCCGCGCACGGTGGGTGCCTGCTGGCCTTGCTGGCGATAGCGCCGATTAAGGTCGGCATCCACCCGCGCGGCGGCGGTCTGCATCGCCAGTTCACGCAACGCGGTGAGGTTGGTCTGGCTGAAGAACGCATCGATAGCCGCACGCGCCTGTTCGGGCACATACACCTTGCCCTCGCGCAGGCGTTCGAGCAGTTCGCGCGGCGGCAGGTCGATCAGCAGGATCTCGTCGGCTTCCTGCAACACCCAGTCCGGCAGGGTTTCGCGCACCTGCACGCCGGTGATATCGCGCACCTGGTCGTTGAGCGCTTCGAGGTGCTGCACATTGACCGTGCTGTAGATGTCGATGCCCGCATCCAGCAGCTCCTGCACATCCTGCCAGCGCTTGCTGTGACGACTGCCGGGGGCGTTGCTGTGGGCCAGCTCATCGACCAACAGCAACTTCGGCGGATTAGCGAGGATGCCGTCGAGGTCCATCTCGTTGAGTGCGACCCCACGGTATTCCAGGCGCTGCTGCGGCTGCTGTGGCAAGCCGGTGAGCATCGCCTCGGTTTCCGCGCGGCCGTGGGTTTCCACCACCCCGACGCGCAGGTCGACGCCCTGGCGCAGTTGCGCCTGCGCCGCCTGCAGCATGGCGTAGGTCTTACCCACGCCCGGTGCCGCCCCGAGGAAGACCTTCAGCCGGCCGCGCCCTTCTCGCGGCATCTCATCAAGCAGGGCATCGGCCCGTACGGCATCACTCATGCAACTTACTCAGCTTTAGCGGGAGGCGAATTGTCGGCCAGCGCCAGGTTCAGCGCCAGTACGTTAACCACAGCAGGTCCAACCAATGGTTTTTCCACATGCTGCTCGACCAGCCGCTCCAGGCTAGCCGGCGCAATGCCGCGGGCAGCGGCAATACGGGCGATCTGGAACTGTGCTGCCGCTGGCGACAGGTGCGGGTCGAGGCCGCTGGCCGAGGTGGTCACCAGCTGCATCGGTACCGCGCCCTGGCCTTCAGCCTGCAAACGCTGGGCATCTGCGGCGATACGCTCGGCCAACGCCGGGTTGCTCGGCGCCAGGTTGCTCGCGCCGCTGGCCACGGTGGCGAAACCGGCGGCCGATGGACGCGACTCAAACCACTCGGCACCGCTAAATGGCTGCGCCAGCAGGCTGCTGCCGCGCACCTCACCCTGGCTGTCACGTACCAGGCTGCCATTGGCCTGCTCGGCGAACGCCAACTGGGCAATCGCGGTAACGCTCAAGGGATAGGCGACGCCGGTCACCAGGGTCATAAAAGCCAACACGCTGATGGCTGGACGAAGTTGTTTAAGCATGATGATTCTCCACTCTTCACTTGTGAGGTGGACAGCACGGGGCCTGTCCACCATTGCGCAATACGGGTCGCTTAAGCCGTTAAACCAGGCCGATCGCCACCAGCAGCGCATCGATCACCTTGATCCCGACAAAGGGCGCAACCAGGCCGCCCAGGCCGTAGATCAGCAGGTTGCGCCGCAGCAGGCTGGCGGCATCGGCGGCCTGCACGCGCACCCCACGCAGGGCCAGGGGGATCAGCGCGACGATGATCAGCGCGTTGAACACGATGGCCGAGAGAATCGCGCTCTGCGGACTGTGCAGCTGCATCAGGTTAAGCGCGCCGAGTTGCGGGTAGATGCCGGCGAACAGCGCCGGGAGGATGGCGAAGTACTTGGCCACATCGTTGGCCACCGAGAAGGTGGTCAGCGCGCCACGGGTCACCAGCAGCTCCTTGCCCACCTGCACCACGTCGAGCAGCTTGGTCGGGTCGCTGTCCAAGTCGACCAGATTCGCGGCCTCGCGGGCGGCCTGGGTGCCGTCGTTCATCGCCAGGCCGACGTCGGCCTGGGCCAGCGCCGGGGCGTCGTTGGCACCGTCGCCGCACATGGCGACCATCTTGCCTTCGGCCTGCTCGGAGCGGATGCGTTGCAGCTTCTTCTCCGGAGTGGCTTCGGCGATCAGGTCATCGACGCCCGCTTCGGCGGCAATCGCGGCGGCAGTCAGCGGATTGTCGCCGGTCACCATCACGGTGCGAATGCCCATGGCGCGCAGCTCGGCGAAACGCTCGCGAATACCCGGCTTGACCACGTCCTTGAGGTGGATGGCACCGAGCAGTTTGCCGTCACCGGCCACCAGCAGCGGGGTGCCGCCGCTCTGGGCGATCTTGTCGACCTCGCGGGCCAGCGCAGCCGGCATCTGTTCGCGGCTCATATTCAGGTAGTTGAGTACCGAATCGACCGCACCCTTGCGGAACACATGGCCATTCCAGTCGGCCCCCGACAGACGCGTTTCGGCGCTGAAGGCAATCGACTTGATCGAACTGTGCTCCGGCTCCTGCATCGGGCTCAAGGCCCGCAGGTACTCGACGATCGACTTGCCTTCGGCAGTGTCGTCGGCCAGCGACGCCAGCAGCGCCGCCTCGCTGAGGTCCTTGCCGGACACGCCTGGGGACTTGATCATCGCGCTGCAACGACGGTTGCCAAAGGTGATGGTGCCGGTCTTGTCCAGCAGCAGCACATGCACGTCCCCCGCCGCTTCCACCGCACGGCCGGACTTGGCGATCACATTCAGGCGCACCAAGCGGTCCATGCCGGCGATGCCGATGGCCGAGAGCAGGCCGCCGATGGTGGTCGGGATCAGCGTCACCAACAGCGCCACCAGGTACACCAGCGGCAGGTCACCGCCGGAGAACCGGGCAAACGGCTGCAGGGTCGCCACCACCAGCAGGAAGATCAGGGTCAGGCCGATCAGCAGGATATCCAGCGCCACTTCGTTGGGCGTTTTCTGCCGTTTGGCACCTTCGACCAGGGCGATCATGCGGTCCAGGGTCGATTCGCCCGGGTTGGCGGTGATCTTCACCAGCAGCCAGTCGGACACCACACGGGTGTTGCCGGTCACGGCCGAACGGTCGCCACCGGACTCACGGATCACCGGCGCGGATTCACCGGTGATCGCCGCCTCGTTGACCGCGGCGATGCCTTCGATCACCTCGCCGTCGCCGGGGATCAGCTCACCGGACTCGACCCGCACGATATCGCCACGACGCAGGCTGCTGGCCGCCACGGTCTCGAACTGCTGGCCCTTCTGCCGGCGGGCGTTAAGCCCCTGACTGCCAGCCTTGAGGCTGTCGGCACGGGCCTTGCCACGACCCTCGGCGAGGGCCTCGGCGAAGTTAGCGAACAGCACGGTGAACCACAACCACAGGGCAATCTGCACGGCCAGGCCGGTAGACACCTGTGGGTTGGGGATAAAGCACAGCACGGTGGTGACCACGGCAGTCAGCTCGACCACCAGCATCACCGGCGAGCGCAGCAACTGACGCGGATCGAGTTTGACGAAAGCCTGACGCAGCGCGGGCTTCCACAACGCGGCGATCGAGGTTTTCGGTTGCTGCTGGGCGCTTTTCAGCACCTGGCTTTTTACTTGAGTCTGGGCATTCATCATGGTTCTCCCTTAGAAGCCCTGGAACATGGTCAGGTGCTCGGCAATCGGGCCCAGGGCCAGTGCCGGCAGGAAGGTCAGGCCACCGACCAGCAGAATGGTCAGGGTCAGCAGGGTGACGAACAACGGGCCATGGGTCGGGAAGCTGTTGCTGCCCACCGGTGCGCGCTTCTTCGCCGCCAGGCTGCCGGCAATCGCCAGGATCGGCAGGATGTAGCCGAAGCGGCCGAGCAACATGGCCAGACCAATCATCAGATTGTGATACGGCGTGTTGGCACCAAAGCCGCCAAAGGCCGAACCGTTGTTGGCAGTGCCTGAGGTGTAGGCATAAAGAATCTGGCTAAAGCCGTGGGCACCTGGGTTGGTGACCGAGGCTGCCGGGCCCGGCAGGCTGGCCGCCAGGGCGCCGAATACCAGCACACCAATCGGCATTACCAATAAGGTGGCCACCAGCAGGCGCACTTCGCGGGCTTCGAGCTTCTTGCCGAGGTATTCCGGGGTGCGGCCGATCATCAGGCCGGCGAGAAATACCGCAATCAACACGAACAGCAGCATGCCGTAGAGGCCAGCACCGACACCGCCGAAAATCACCTCACCGAGCATCATGTTGAACATCGGGATCATCCCGCCCAGCGCACTGAAACTGTCGTGCATGGCGTTGACCGAGCCGTTGGAGGCGGCCGTGGTGGTCACGGCCCACAGCGCCGAGGCCGTGGTGCCGAAGCGGCTTTCCTTGCCTTCCAGCGAGCCGCTCTGCTCGATCGGCAGCGCGGCCAGGGCCGGGTTCGGCTGGTACTCGGCATACAGCGTGCTGCCCAGGCCGACGCTGAACAGAATCAGCATGCAGGCCAGCAGCGCGCGGCTCTGACGCAGGTCCTTGACGTAGTGACCGAAGGTGAACAGCAAGGCCGCCGGAATCAGGATGATCGAGGCCACCTCGAACAGGTTGCTCCAGGCCGTGGGGTTCTCGAACGGGTGCGCCGAGTTGACGCCGAAGAAGCCGCCGCCATTGGTGCCCAGTTGCTTGATCGCAATCTGGCTGGCCGCAGGGCCCAGTGGCACGACCTGATCGGTACCGCCAAGGGTGTGTGCAGTCACGTACTCGAGGAAGGTCTGCGGCACGCCCTGCCAGACCAGGAAAATCGCCAGCAGCAGGCAGAACGGCAGTAGACCGTAGAGCGTGGCACGGGTCAGGTCGACCCAGAAGTTGCCGACGCTGTTGCTCGAACGCCGCGCGATACCGCGGCAGAACACCACCAGTACGGCCAGACCAACCGCCGGGCTGACGAAGTTCTGCACGCCGAGGCCAACCATCTGGCTGAAGTAGCTGAGTGAGGCTTCACCGCTGTAGGCCTGCCAGTTGGTATTGGTGACGAAGCTCACGGCGGTGTTGAACGCCAGGGTCCATTCCAGCCCCGGCAGCTGCTGCGGGTTAAGCGGCAAGCCGCCTTGCAACATCAGAATGGCGAACAGCGTCAGCAGGCTGACCAGGGTGAAGGCCAGCAGCGCCAGGGCGTAGGTTTTCCAATCCTGTTCGGTCTTGCTGTCGACCCCGGAGATCCGGTAGCAGAAACGCTCAACCGGTTGCAGCACAGGGCTTAGCCAGGTTTTCTCGCCTTCCATCACCCGGTACAGGTAACGCCCGACAAAGGGCGCAGGCAGCAGAACCAGGGCGAAGAACGCCAGGATCAAGGTGAAATCGTAACTGTGCATATGCGCTCCTACGCCTGATCAGCGCGCAACAGCGCAACCAGCAAATAAATGAAAAGTCCCAGGCCCAGGCCCAGGGACACCCCGTCGAGAATGCTCATGTGTTTGCTCCTTGTTGCGGTGGCTACCGCTTGGGGCAAATTGTCGGCAACCAGGGCGTAAAGGAACGAGTGCCAGGAGCTGGCCTGCGCATAAAGAATGCGTAAAGAAGCGCTCTAACTCAGCCAGAACAGCGCTAACCAGGGGGACGAGAAGGGATCAGCAGGATTAAGCGGCGGATTAACGGCGCAAACAAAACGGCCAAGTGCCTGCTGTTGCAGATCACTTGGCCGTATCGGTACCGAGGGTGTGCGCTGGGCAGAACGCCCGGCGCGGGTTACTGCACCTGGCTGTCGCCCTCGCCCGCTGCCGGGTCTGTGCTCAGGGCGCTGTCCGTGACGCCACCCAGGCCGCCACCACTGGCCAAGGCCATGGCGAAGAACTGCTCGGGGGTCATCGCCTTGCCGTTGAAGGTCACCAGATCGTCGGCGTAATGCAGGCTGGAGCTGATGTCCTCACCCTGCAGTACCGCCAGTTCACTGGCCACCGCCATACCGCTGGCCATTTCGCCCATCATGGCCGCCTGCTGGGCAATCGCTTCCTTGTCGGTTTCACCGGCAATCGCCGCCTGCACGCCGACCACATCGCCGATCATGGCCTTGGACACCAGCAGTTTGGCATCGAGCTGCGTGATCAGCTGCTTGGCCAGCTGCGGTGCCGGCAGTTCGAAGGACAGAGGTTTGTTCAGGTCCAGCGCCAGGCTGAAGCTGCTTTCGCCATTGGCGGTCTTGAACGAGAGTTTTTCCAGGGCCAGGCCCGGCTTGCCGGCCAACAGTTTTTCTATATCGCTCTTGAACAACGCAGCCTGCTCGTCGGTCAGCTGCGGCATACCGCTTTCACTGTCGACCTTGCCGGCCTGAATAAGGTCGCCGTACAGCTCGATCATCGATTGCAGGGCCACGGCGTCGAGGTTCTTCACGCTCCAGAGCATCTGCGACGAGCCGATATCGTTGCCCTGATAACTAATCATGCCGATGTCGTAGCTGTAACGCGCCGACAGTTGCTGATTGCTTTCGCTGGTTTCATCACGCTGGCTGAAGTCCTTGAGCAGGATCGGCGCGTTCTCGCCGACCTGCAGCTCGATGACCTGCATGCGCACCTCGTTCTGCCCCAGGTAGAAGCCGCTGCTGCCCCTGCGGGTCTGGCTGTCGATGCTGAGGCCCTTGAACTCGAGGTTCATGCGCTCTTCGGTGGCCAGTTGCGAGGTGATCTTGAACCGCTCCATCGCGCCGGTAGCGGCGATTTTCTCGGCATCGGCGCTGCTGTCGAAGTCGACAGTCAGACCGCTGAAGTCGACCGTGGTCTTCTCATCCAGCGCCACGTTCAGCGGCTGCAGGTTGAGGTTGCCACTCACGGAACGGTCATAACCGAGGCTGACCTGGCCATTGACGGGCGCACCACCCTGGCTGCCGGCAAACCATTTTTCCAGCTCGGCGCTGCGCTCCAGCGCATAGTTGCTGGTGGCCATGACTGGCATCAATTTGAGGGCTTTAACCCGCGACAACGGCAACGGCCCGTGCTCGATATGGTCGGTGACGACCCATTCCAGATTGCTCGGCTCAGCACCGTCCAGCGAGCCGCTGAACTTGACGCGGTAACGCGCGTCGCTGCTGAACAAGGCACGCTGCAGCGACAGCAACTCAACCGATACAGTGATGCCCACAGCCGGCAGGGTTTTCGCCATTTCCTCGTTGGCCTGCTTGATCGAGGCATCCAGCACCGCGGGCAGTTGTTGCCCGGTGTACCAGGCTCCGGCAGTGCTCAATGCAGCAATGACGACGATAACGCCGGCAACGCTGCCTGCAATTTTTTTCATAGATAAGTCTCTGCGAGTCCGTTTTTGATGTGGGGTCTTCCCTGCTGGCGCGGCCTACCCCTGCTGGGCAGGTGTGCGCCTGAGGCAGAGCGGCGAGCCTTGGCGACTCACCGCCTGGTTGCGCGAGCCTGAGCCGACGCAACGCGGTGCAAGGCTAACACCCTGCAGGTCAGCGACCAAGGCGTGGCCAGAAGCCGTTGCGCAGAATGCCAACCCGTACAAACAGTGCGAGCTGGCCGCTCAGAACAGGTTATCAGGCCTTCTCGTCGTGCGCCGGGGCGTTCGCTGCGACTTGCCCCGGCGTGCTGCCAACCCAGTCGCCCAGCAGGCTGTAGGCCACCGCCAGCAAGGTCGGGCCGAGGAACAGGCCCATAAAGCCGAACGCCAGGATGCCGCCGAAAACCCCGAGCAGCACCACGATCAGCGGCAGGTTGCCGCCACGGCTGATCAGGTAGGGTTTGAGGATGTTGTCGACGCCGCTGATGATAAACAGCCCCCACACCCCGAGGAAAACCGCCATGCCCACTTCGCCCTGCCAGATCAGCCAGGCCACGGCCGGGCCCCAGATCAGCGGCGGCACCATGATCAGGCTAAAACCGAAGGTCAGCAGCCCCAGGATCAGCGCGCCCGGAACGCCGGCGATGGTGAAGCCGATCCAGGCCAGGATCGCCTGCGCCGCGGCAGTGCCGATCACCCCGTTGACCACCCGCTGCACGGTGCCGGCAATCAGCTCCAGATAATGCCCGGCGCGGTCGCCGATCAGGCGCTCCAGCAGGCTTTCGGCAAACGCCGCCAGACGCGGGCCGTCACGGTAGAAGAAGAACACCAGAATCAGGCTCAGGGCCAACTCCACCATGCCACCGCCGATCTGCGCGCTACGTGCCAGCAGCCAATTGCCGACCTGGCCCAGATACGGCCGCACCGTAGCGAAGAACGCCGCGCCCTGCTGATCGATGGTCTGCCAGAAGCCGACCAGGCGCTCGCCCACCAGCGGTACGCCGGCCAGCCAGGTGGGTGCCGGCGGCAGCCCGTCGACCTGGAAATCCTTGAGCAAGGCGGTGACATCCTTGATGTGATCGGCCAGGTTGAAACCCAGCATCACCAGCGGCACCGCGACCACCACCGTCCAGGTCAGGGTCAACAGCCCTGCCGCCAATGCCTGGCGACCATCGAGCAGGCGCGTCAGCACGCGCATCACCGGCCAACTGGCAAATGACAGCACCGCGGCCCAGAACAGCGCCGACCAGAACGGGGCCAGCACCCACAGGCTCGCGCCCAACAAGCCCAGGAGCAGTATCTGCACCAGCAGGCGATCGTTATTGGCCATTCACACAGCTCCCTGCACCACGAAAAAAGGCTCTGCCGCAACAGGCAGAGCCGAAACAGTTAATACCGCCAAGGTTACCGGCAGCGGCGTCTTAGTGCAGCACGTTGAGTTGCAACCCGCTGACGTTCGCCTCGCCCAGTTCCAGGCGGCTGGCGCGCACCCGTTGCTCGATCAGCGCCTCACGCCAGGCCTCGGCCTGGGCACCGCTAAGGCTGACGCGCAAGGTGCTGTTCAAGTTGAGACTGCGCGCCAGCAACTCCACCCAGGCGGCAGTCGGGGCGCTCTGTTGCGCCAGGCGCAACTCACCGGTGCTTTTCAGCTGGCGCTGCAAGGTGGCCGGAGTGGGTAACACCTCGGCCAGTGGCGCATTGGCGGCCAGCAATTCGGCATGCAGGTACGCGCGTTTGTTGCCACGGGTGATGCTGTAGAGCGCCAGCAGGTTGTTCTGCCGTGGCGCGGCCAGGCGCAGCAGCGCATAGCTTTGCTGTTCATCGGCACCGGACAGGACAGAGTTCTCGAACACCACATTGGCCCACAGGCTGTTCGAGCCGCACTCGCGGCCTTCGCACCAGTAAAGCAACTCGGCGTCCTGCGCCTGCACGGCCTGGCGCGCGGTGGTAAAGACCTCGGCGGCAGAATGGCTGCGCGGCAACTCGTAGGTCAGCGCGGTCAGTTCACCCTGCCCCGGCACCTGGCGCTCGTAACGCAGCTTGCCGCTGATACGCCGAATCGCCCCTTGCGGGTAGATACGCTCCTGCTCGGTAAGCGCCTTGAAGCTGACAATCTGGCTGCCGGCAAACCGCGGCAGCGGTTCAAGGTCACGGCTGCCAGCCACATCGGCCGCCCACAGCGCAGGGCTGACTAACAACAGCGCCAGTGCGCTGCCATAACGTTTAAAGGCGCTCATTTCATCAACATCGACTGGGCGGCCTTGACCACCTTGTCGCCATCTTCCTCACGCCGCGGTACCAGCAAGCCGAGTTGCACCGCCGGGCGCGCAGCGAGCTGCGCCATCCAGCGCTGCAGATGCTCCAGACCATCGACCGAGACACCGGCCCAATCGTGGATGCGCACCCAGGGATACGTGGCGATATCGGCAATGCTGTAGTCATCGGCCAGGTACTGCGACTCGCTCAGGCGCGTGTCGAGCACTTCATAAAGGCGGCGGGTTTCATGCTGGTAACGGTCGATCGGGCCTTGCAGCTTCTCCGGGAAATAGCGGAAGAACACATTGGCCTGACCCTGCATAGGGCCAACGCCGCCCATCTGGAACATCAGCCACTGGATCACCCGCGAGCGGCCTTTGGCGTCGCTGGGCAGCAGCTGACCGGTTTTCTCGGCGAGATAAAGCAGGATCGCGCCGGATTCGAACACGGCGAAATCATCGTTGCCGCGGTCGACAATTGCCGGAATACGGCCATTGGGATTGATCGCGAGGAAGGCTGGGCTTTTCTGTTCCTGCTTGTCGAAGCTCAGGGCCTTTACGCTGTAGGGCAGTTGCAGCTCTTCCAGGGCGATGGACGCTTTATGGCCGTTGGGGGTGGCGGCGGTATACAGGTCGATCATGCAAATCTCCATGGCTATCGACCACACCTTTCCCCAGTTGACTTGGCTAAGTCAAGGCGCGCCCAGGAAAGCTTTGAAACAGTCTGCTACCAGCGCTGCACCGCTGTCGTCATCCAGGTGCAGGTGATGGCCGCCAGGCAGCTGTGCGACCTCGATCGGCAAATCCACCAGCAGTTGCTTGAGGCTCGACTGGGCCAGCAGCATGCCCTGCTGCGCCAGCACCAGTTTGACCGGGCATTGCAGGCTGCGGGCAAACGCCACGGCATGCGCGTGGGTCAGGCGCAGCGGTGACGGCAAGGTCAGGCGGCTGTCGGTGCGCCAGGTATAACCACCGGGCACTGGCATCAGGCCGCGCTGGGCGAGCAATTCGGCGGCCTCGCGGCTGACCGCACCGACGCCGCGCATACGCGCCTCGACCGCGCGATCGAACTCCGCATACACCGGCTTGCTCTTGCCAGCCAGCGCCAGCTGCGCCTTGAGCGCCTCGCCGAGCTTCTGCGGCGCGGTTTCGGCTTCACCGGTGTAAGGAATCAGGCCATCGATCAGCGCTAGGCGCTCGATACGTTCTGGCATGGCCGCTGCCAGCAACACCGAGACAATCGCCCCCATGGAATGCCCAAGCAGGGAAAAACGCTGCCAGCCGAACTGTTCGGCGACCTGCAGCACATCGTGGGCATAGTCCCAGATGGCGTAGCTGCCGCCTGGCGGTCGGTGATCGGAATGGCCGTGACCAGCAAAATCTAGAGCGACGATACGCAGCCCCGGCAGCAAAGGCGCCAGGCGGGCAAAGCTCGCGGCGTTGTCCAGCCAGCCGTGCAGGGCAATCACCGGTACGCCGTCTTCGGGGCCATACAGGTGAGCGGCCAGCTCGATATGCGGCAGGCGCAGGCGCACCTCTTCAAAATTCAGGCTCATGCGCTTTGCTCGCTTGTGGGTTGTCCGGACCAACGCTGGAACAGCTTGCGCAACAAGTCGGCGGTGTCCTGCGGGCGCTCCAGGGGAAACATATGGCCGCCGGGCAGGGTCAGGTATTCGCCTTTCGGCACGCGCCGCACCAGATGGGCGTGATGCGGCATAACCACCCGGCTGTGCCGTCCACGAACCATGGCCAGCGGCACCTTCAGCTGCTGCGGACGGCCCGGGCTGGTGTGCGGCACGCTGCGATAGATGCTGATTTCCGTGGCCGGATCAAAACGCAGGCGCAGGTTGTTACCCGCTGCTTGCAGGCCATGTTGCACATAGGCGTCCAGGCATTCGGGATCGAAGCGGCGGAACAGGCCTTTACCGGCGAAATAGCCGCGCGCCTCGGCCAAGTCGACAAACTCCTCACGCCGGCCTAGGGTGCGCCCGGCTGGGGTGATGCGGTCGATAAAGCCAAAGCGCTTGGCCGCGCGAATCACCATCTTGTCGGCCAGGGTCAGCACCGGCGAATCCAGCATCACCACGCCCAGGTACAGCTCGGGGCGCAGCAAGGCGGCGTGGTAATGCAACACGCCACCGAGCGAGTGACCGACGCCCCAGACCGGTTGCGGACTTTGTTCGAGGTGATGGATCAGCTCATCGACCAGGTTGCTCCAGTTGTCGTTCACCGGAAAGCGCGGGTCATGGCCATGCTGCTCCAGGTGCTGTACCGAGTAGTCAGGTGCCAGCGCGGCAAACAGCTTGCCGTAAGTGGCCGAGGGGAAGCCGTTGGCATGGGCGAAAAACACAGACTGGGTCATGGCGACGGGCTTATCAGGGAAGTTACGGATGATTGTCCGGCAGCACCGGCCATGCGGCAATGACAAAACGGCCAGTGAATGACGTCACTATGGCCAAATCTGATGGGAGGCCCGCCAGCGTTTGCCGGCGGGTGGGCGATCAGCGTAGCGCCGGGCCGTTCTCACCCAACGGCACAATGGCCATGGTCAGCCGGGAAATACAGCTGGCCTTACCATCCTCACCACTCAGACGAATGTCCCAGACGTGAGTGGTACGCCCCAGATGCACCGCGCGCGCGACTGCCGTGACCCGTCCGCTGCGCAGGCCGCGCAGGTGGTTGGCGTTCACTTCCAGACCGACACAGTAGAACTTGCTGCTGTCGATGCACAGGTGGCTGGCGGTCGAGCCCAAGGTTTCCGCCAACACCACCGACGCGCCGCCATGCAGCAGGCCATAGGGCTGATGCGTGCGGGGATCGACCACCATACTGGCGGTCAACGAGTCGTCATCGAACGATTCGAAACGGATATCCAGTAGCTCGCCGATGGTGTTTTTCTGAAATGCATTGAGCTGTTCAATATTCGGGGTTTGCTGCCATAGAGCCATGGTCATTCCTTCGTCAAGGTTCAGCCTGAACCTGGCCGGCAAGCAGTCGCCGGCCCGGCTATCCAGTTACTCGTGCCAAAGCACCGCTTCGCTGCTCGTCGTCCACTCGGCAAAGCGCTCGGCATAGGTACCCTCAACCACCGCGCGCTTGATCTTCAAGGTCGGGGTGAGGAAGCCGTTATCCACCGCCCAGACCTCTTTCACCAGCACCAGGCGTTGCAGACGCTCATGCTTGTCGAGGCGTTGATTGACCTCTTCCAGCAGCTTTTTCAGGCTGTTTTCCAGCTCGCCACGCGCGCCGTTGAGCGCTTCGCTACGGCCCACGTCAGAGAGCACGCAGAGCGCCATCGGCTGCGCCATACCGTCGCCGACCACGCACACCTGCTCGATGCGCGAGTGCTCGCCCAGGTGGTTTTCAATCGGCGCGGGGGCGACGTATTTGCCCTTGCTGGTCTTGAAGATTTCCTTGATCCGCCCGGTCAGGCGCAGGTTGCCCTCGGCATCCTGTTCGCCCTTGTCGCCGGTACGCAGATAGCCATCGCTGGTGATGGTCTCTGCAGTCTTTTCCGGGTCCTTGTAATAGCCCTGCATGGTCGCGCCGCTGCGCACCTGCACCTCGCCGTCCTCGGCAATACGCACGGTAACGCCTGGGCTGTTCTGGCCGATCCAGCCCTGCTTGAACTTGCCCGGCCGGCATACATGCGAGTAACCGCAGTTCTCGGTCATGCCGTACACCTCCAGCACATCCAGGCCCAGGCGTTTGTACCAATTGAGCAGCGCTTCTGGCACCGGCGCGGCGCCGGACAGCGCATAACGCACGGCATCCAGGCCGAGGCCGGCCAGCACCTTCTTGCCGATGATGCGGCCGATAATCGGCAGTTTGAGGAGAAAATCCAGCTTCTCTGCGCGCATCTTGCTGTAGACGCCCATCTGGAACTTGGTCCAGATCCGCGGCACGCCAAACATCACGGTCGGCCGTGCGCGTTTGAGGTCTTCGAGGAAGGTGTCCAGGCTCTCGGCGAAGTACACGGTCTGCCCGGCATAGATCGAGGCCAGCTCGACGAACATGCGCTCGGCGACATGGCACAGCGGCAGGTAGGACAGCACGCGGTCCTGCTCGCCGACACCAAACAGCTCGGTGGCGTGGCTGGCGGCAAAGCCGAAATTGCGGAAGTGATGCATCACCCCTTTCGGCGTACCGGTGGTGCCGGAGGTATAGATGATGGTGGCCAGTTGATCGCCGGCGGTTTTCGGGTTGTCCTGAATCGGCGTGCAGGCCTGCAGGTCATCCCAGGTGAAGCTGAATTCGCCCTGCGGACGCAGTGGCAAGCCGATGGTAGCAATCTCTGGCGGCACCCCGGGCGCCATGGCAGGCCAGTCATCCAGCTTGCCGACAAACACCAGCGCCGCCTCGGAATGGCGCAGCACCTGACCGACCGAATCAGCCGTGAGGTTGGGATAGAGCGGCACCGAGACGTGGCCCGCCATCCATATCGCCAGGTCACTGATGATCCAGTGCGCACAGTTCTTGGAAATGATCGCGACACGACTGCCCTGCGGCAATTCGCGGCTGCGTAGCCAGTTGGCGGCGCGGCGCGCCTGCTCGCCAACATCGGCCCAACTCAGCTGCTGTAACTGGCCGCCTGGCAGCGGCTGAACCATGTAGAGCTTATTTGGGTGCCGAGCCTCGCGCTCATAAAACACCTCAAGCGGCAAACGGATTGCATCAGCCACAGGGCTTCCTCCTTTGTTGTTTTTGTGGAGCCAACCAAGCAATTGCTTGGTTTGACTATTCCACGCACAAAGGCGAGTCGCAAGTAGAGAAATGTTTCGGTGTGTAGTGGCGGTTTAAGCGCGCGTTGGATGCACCAGCGCCAGCAGGTTCATCAAGCCGGCGGCGACCTCTTCGCCCTCCAACTCGGCCAGGCTGGCGGTGTTCATCGGCAACGGCTGCTGCCGATGGCCGTGAATCAGCAAGCCGGCCAATGCCCCGACCAGGGGTTGATGGGTCACCAGCAGCAACTCATCCACCGGGTAACCATCAAGCCGCAGCAGCACCTCGCGCAGCTCGCTGTCAGGCGTCAGCCACGGTACCGTGTGCAGCGGGCCGGTATAACCCAGCTCGTCACGCACCAGCGCGGCGGTCTGCTGAGCCCGCACATAGGGACTGACCAGCATCATGCGCAACGGCCGTCCCTGTAGTTGCACAGCAGCCTGACGCACCTGCTGCTGGCCGTAAGCCGTCAGGCAACGCTCGGCGTCACTGCGCGCATGGGCTTCAGCTTCGCCGTGGCGCAATAACCAGAGTCTCATTGGCCTGAACTCACAACCCGGCTCTTCACAACGTGTTTTTTCACAACTTCGGCTCTTCGTCGCGCACCGGGTGTGCCGCTGGCGGAATCACGTGCGGTGCTTCGCCCTGGGGTGCCAGCGCAGTCGGCCATTCGGCAAATGGCCACGGTTTCTCATCGCTATTAAATGTGCCGAAACGACCAATCTGCGCCAGGTACTGGCACAGGCTATCGCCAAACCCGAGCAGGCCAGCATTCGGCGCGCCGTAGAACAGCCGGTAGCCCAGTTGCACCAGCACCACCACGCCCAGCACTATTTCCGCCAGTTGCCAAACGATGGCGAAGATCACCATCCAGAGGATGCGTAGCAGAATCGATTCACGCTGCAGGTCCTGGTTGTCGTCACTCATGCTCATCTCCTTGCCGGTGCTAGAAAGGTAAAACTCAAAACCCCGTGGTGGGGATAAAGTCGACGTCGGTCTTCGGCTCACCGCGCATCAAGGCGCCGATCACCTGATCCAGCGTACGGCCCTCGAACAGAATGGCATGCAGCCCGGCCACCAGCGGCATATAGACCTGAAGTTCCTCGGCCTTGGACTTCAACACCTTGATAGTGTTCACCCCTTCCGCCACTTCACCCAGTCGTGCGACTGCGTCTTCTAAACTCAAACCCTCGCCGAGAGCAAAGCCGACCTGGTAATTGCGGCTCTTGGCGGATGAACAGGTGACGATCAGGTCGCCGACCCCGGCCAGGCCGAGGAAGGTCATTGGGTTGGCCCCCAGTTTGACCGCAAAACGGGTCATTTCCGCCAGGGCGCGGGTAATCAGCATGCTCTTGGTGTTCTCACCCATGCCCATCGCCGCGGCCATGCCGGCGATAATCGCGTAGACGTTCTTCAACGCGCCGCCCAGTTCGACGCCAAAGCGATCGCCACTGGCATACACGCGGAACGTGCGGCCGTGCAGCGCAGCCTGCACCTGCTGGCAGAGGTCTTCGTCCTCGCTGGCGATCACTGACGCGGTCAGCGCATGCTCGGCCACTTCGCGCGCCAGGTTCGGCCCGGACAACACGCCAATCCGCGCCTGCGGGGCGATGTCTTCGAGAATCTGGCTCATCAGCAGAAAGCTCTGCGCCTCGATGCCCTTGGTGGTGCTCACCAGCAGCTTGCCGCTGAGCAGCTCAGCCACCGGCTGCAAGGCCTGGCGCAGGGCGCTGGAAGGCAATGCCACAAAAATCAGCTGGCAGGTATTCAGGGTCGCTGTCAGGTCGGTTACCGGATCGACCCCGGGATGAATCTTGATGCCCTTCAGATAGCGCGGGTTTTCCCGGGTCAGGCGAATCGCCTCGGCTTGCTGCGGGTCGCGCATCCAGTGCAGAACGCGTTGGCCATTTTCCGCCAGCAAATTGGCAATCGCAGTGCCGAAGCTACCGCCGCCAAGCACAGCGATGGGGTGCTTACTAGTCACGAATTCCGGAACCTTACTAACTGTTTCATGTGATTTATCTTTCATAAATCAATCGTTTACCTAATTTAATTCTTTTCGGGCTTTTACATGCGATAAGGGTGACTGCCAGTCTGCACAATTGCAAATCTAGCGCCCCCTCTATTTTGAGCGCCCGCATAAGTAGAGGTTAGGCCACGATGGCTAGCGTCTGTTTGTGAGGATGTCCGGAGTTGTGCCGTCAAGGATGCTCAAAAGCTTTCATGCGGAGTGCCGAATCAATTTACGTCACGTTTTTTTCTGGTGTGTATCTAGCTCTGCTTGGATCTGTGCGATCAGCGCGCGTGCGTCTAGCGAGGGATCCACTCGAAGGTAGGCGAGGAGAAGGAGTGTCGCAGGATGGAGAGATAAAATGCCCGCAATTTGCTCAACCTTATCTAAGGAGGCCTTCCACTTTCCCCGCTCCAGCGCACTGATGTAGCTCTGGCTAGGACCAAGGCCTTCCTGTGGCAGTCCGCGTGACTGCCTGACGTCTCTCATTACCAATCCAAGTGCCTTGTTCAGTTCCACTTTGTGCTCTCGCAAAGGGAACGATGAAGCCCTCTTAGTGAAAAATCGGCTATGCTATATACAGCTTAAATTGGGAGGGTCAGCGATGTTCACTACCTATCGGCATGCTGAAATCCTGTTTGCGCCTGTATTTGGAGACCACTACCAAATGTGGCAATTCGTCGAGCATAACCAGCATCGCCCTTGGTTTTACGTAACTGTTCGCGAAATGAACGATGGGTTGTCCTGGGACACTATGGTCTTGATTCCAAATGAGGATGCCTTTGAGTCAATTCTGGGGGCGCAGTCTCCAGATAAGCAGGTTGCTTCGGTGGCATTGGTTATTCCGGCGCGGTTAAATGGGTCAGCCTGCTGGAGCATGGAGCGGCTAACAGAACTAGTTAGAATTCACGGCCAAGAAAACCAAGTGCTTGGTTATGAGTTCAAGACAGCCACCGGAAGCGTCTACTTGGAGAGATATAACGCAAGCTCTGCAGTGGAGTCCAAGACTCAAATCTATCTTTCAACGACTGCTGAGATAATCGCTTAAAGCAGATGCAGCACATTTCAGTCCTCTTCGTAAGGCCTGGAAGATTTAACACTAGTTGTTTACGTTGATTCTATACGCATACGCGCAGATAAACGCTTCGCTATATTCTGGAGGTCAACACATGGGAAACATAAGCATTGAGGACGTCAGTGACTTTCTAACACGAGCAGGAGAGCCAATAGAAAGTTCTTGTGATGACGAGGACACTGGAATTGCTCTTGCTCAGGAAATGTGTCAAGGAAAACAATATTGTTCTGTAAGGCAGTGGATTATCGTTGACCTCGATATTTCAGATGATAAGAAAGCGTTGGTTATAGAGCAAGGGTTCCAGCCATTCCTTCTTTATGCCCACATTGTAGTTACTGACAGTGCTCGCAGATTTTCACCAGGCGATTGGGTCAGAAGCACACTCTTGGTCGACCTAAAGAATAATTGTCTATTTGAAACCCAAAATAGCGTTTACATCCTCTTGGGCGGAGGAAGCAGGAAAACAGCAGAACCAGCTGTCGTGACCAGCATATTTTGATGAGCGGCGGAGAGTTGCCTGATGACGATGCCCCACGAGCGTTCGCGTGCAATTGTGCAAACGCAGGAGTTTCTGGAACAGCTTTCACGAGATGCGTCCCAAAGTGAAGATGTTCGGAAATCAGCGATCCACCTTCTCCGGCATTACCCAAGCAAAATTGAGGTGTTGATGCAGGGGCGGATTCAAGAAGGGCTTGCAGCTAAGTATGGGTATCAGCCGTTTCTCTGCTCGAAGCTTGATTGACCCAGTCCATTGAGCTTTTGGTAATGCCCAGTGCGGCCTTTTGCAAGGTAGCCATGGATTAGCGCCAAGCTGCCAGCGGCCAACTCATGCTTCTACAACTGGCGGCGGAAGTTGAGAGTGATGATTTCATCAAGAATGCGCTCACGGTTCAGTCCCGCAGACTGGCGCTAGATGGGGGTCTTATGGAGCGCCTCCGCCATTGCAGCGTAGCTGTAGCAGAACCAGTTCTGCGTCAGATGTCCTGCAGCATCTCCATCAGCGGATAAGACGGACAACCGCCTTGACCCTTTGGGTAATGCGACTAGATCAAGACATTCACACCCGCCCACGGCAATACCCGCTCCGTCTCGATCAGGCACAACTCTTTGCGGGTCTGCTGGCGTACTCGGCGCCGGCGAAGGCCAGCTACTTCATCGAAATATTCGATGAATTGGGGTTATGAAGTTATCCAATCCCAGTGCTTTTTCAGAATTTTCTCAGCTTTTTTTTACACTTTTTTTTTGTAATTTCCCCGCCTAAAACAATGAAAAAGGCATTAACACAAATACCTTAATAACTAAAAATTGTACACTATGAAAACTGGCCTTGAATCAACAAAAAAACAGCATTAGCACCCTGCAAATTCTATTTTTCCTAGTGGAAAATTACACTTTCAAGTGTAAAAAACCACCTTATTAAAAATCAAATGACAAGCTCACACCTATTGACGACCCCCACCTGCGCCTCGTAATAATTTCGCAACCAGAGAGAGCACATGGATCTTTGGCGCTCCACACGACTGTTGCGTATTCAGTCACGACGCAATATTAAGAACAGCGCCCATGGCGTAGCTTAAACTTTAATTTTTAACCAATATTTATAGCTAAAAAGTGCTAGCTGGAGCGCTTTATAGCCGGCTGCTTTCTATTGCAAGCAACTGGCGGTTTATGCGCGAGTACTTAGCAGAAATAAAACTGCTGAGTTCCAGATCATCCTGAGAAAGGAAAGACAGATGATACTTGTATGGGCTACTGAGAACTTGGTGATGTCAGGCCAACCCTATCAGGGGTTCCCAATTCTGCTTTTTGACTCAATGGATAGTTGCGTTCCAGTGAATCAGTTCTTCCGTCACTACCTGCTTCGCGGGGCTATTGGCTCTAAGCAATCCTGGCCTAGCACTGGACGGGCTCTGTACGACTTTCTCAGCTTCATCCAGGCCCATGAGTTGGATTGGCGCGACGTTGACCGTGGCGAAGCCAAGAGCCTTGTGGCGGCTTATCGGGACTACTGCTTGGAGGCGTGCAATCTCTCACCGAACACCACTCATCAGCGTCTGCATTACATCTGCAAGTTCTATGAATTCGCGCTGAAGGAAGGGTGGGTGATGCGCCTGCCATTCACCTATGAAGAACGCACCGTGAGGCGCGAAGCAGGGTTCCTTGTGCATCTCGATGCCAGTGGCGGAAAGGCCATGGCAAAAGATGTGATGCCGCGCAGAGACAAGGCCTTGCCTAAGTTTCTGAGCATTGCAGAGATCAAGGCGCTATTGGCCGCAACGGAGAACCCACATCACCGGATGATGATGCGCCTGGCACTACATACAGGTCTGCGCCGCGAGGAAATAGCTACCTTCCCGCTGGCCTATGTCTTAGACCCGGACAAAGCGGTACGAACCGGGCGTAACCTCAAAATTAGCCTTGATCCGTACGATGGCAGCGGCATGGTGACCAAGGGCAGCAAGCCACGGGATATTCGCGTTAGCCGCCAGTTCATGGCCGAACTCTATCGCTACGTAACGAAGGTGCGTGGAGAGCGGGCCTCGCTGAGTAAGATCCCGCAAAGGGCGCTGTTCCTCAATCAATTTGGGGAAACCTATAGCGCGGACGGCAAGAGCCTCAATCGGATCATCAAAAAGACCGGCAAACGGGCGGGAATCAAGGTCCATATGCACATGCTACGACATACTTATGCTACCCATACCCTAGTCAGTCTTCAGCGTACCCCTGAGAGCGGGTTGAATCCCCTAGTGTTCGTTCAGCGGCAACTCGGCCACAGTTCAATTCAGTCGACCATGGTGTACTTGCATCTCGTCAACGAAATGGCAGACGAAGCGGTGCTGGCCTTTGACGATGAGCTGAACGCACTGGCTGGAACTGCCTAATGGGCACGCGTAAGGAGTTTACCAAGACCGACCTCAGCACCCCGCATGTCGAGCACTGCCATGACGAAGTGGGAAATGTCCTCATCTTGGCCGAGGTCATCCCTCCTAAGAACACCATGGTTAAGTTCGAGCGGAACGCCAGCAGCAGCCGTAGCTTCGACTTTTCCCGCTGGTACGGCACTGGCATCGACGCTATCACTTACGCCTGCCAGCGCCAAATCGAGCGTTTCCTAGACGGTCAGGATGGCGCCGTCTTAAATTCTACAATATCTGCCTACTGTAAGAATGGGCTACGAAATTTCCTAGAGTACTGTGCGTTAAGGGCGATGGCGTTTGACCGTGACTTGGTTCTAGGCGATGTGAGCCGGGATCTAATCGACGGTTTTCTCGGCTATTTAGCCGAGAAGGACTTGGTAACTACAGCTCAGAAGAGCCTGTATACGCATACTAAGTCCGTACTGCTAGCCTTGGGGCGGCGCGGGCTAATCCCCCTCGTCTCCTTCGGAGATAACGCCACCTTCCCGCGCAACCCCTTCCCCAAAAGCAACCACAAGGCCAAGGGCGAAACAGCTTTATCCCAGCGCGAGCGGCAAGCATTCGTGGTGGCGTTGCGGCAGGCAATCAAGCCGATCTGGGCAGACGACACGCCAGTGACCGGCACCCTGCTGAGTTTCGCCCTGTTGGCGGTAGCGCTGCACACCGGACGAAACACCACACCACTGTTAGAGATGACCCGCGACTGCCTGCGCCCACACCCAAAGGACAACACAATGTTCCTGGTTCTTTGGAAGCGGCGCGGCTACAACACCAGCAAGGTGGTTTTGCGGGCCGACTCGGACGCCGAACGCCTTCTGGAGTCCACACCTAGCGTGAGAACTAATGTCGAACGCCTGATACGTCGCATAATAGCCCTGACCGCTCCCCTAGTCGCAGAGGCCCCAGACGACCTTAAGGATCGCACCTGGTTGTATCGCATTCGCAGCAACAAGCATGTCGGGCAAGTCTCGGCGTTGTCCGATAACTATTTAGCTTTTTCGGCAGAACGCCTGGTAGCCGAATATGACCTGACCGACAGTGGCGGAAAACCACTGCGCATCAATGTGTCGCGTCTTCGCAAGACATTCGCCAACCGCATTTTCGATCTGACCAATGGCGATTTGGCGACCACCGCCGCAGCGCTCGGCAATACCCCACAGGTGGCCGATCAAAACTACTTAAAGCCCGATGCGAATACTCGTCGCAATTGGCAGTTCATGGGTGAAGTACTGGTGCAGGAGTTGCTGACTCGGGCCATCGGAGCGACCTACTGGGACACCCCTATGGGCCGCTGCTCCGACCCGGAGAACGGTCAATACGCCCCAAAACGCGAGGGCGCTACTTGCATTAACTTTATGAACTGTCTGCGCTGCACGCACTATGCGGTGACCGCGGAGGATTTGTACAAACTCTATAGCTTCTACTTCCGAGTGCTTACCGAGCGCTCTCGAATGGACAAACGACGCTGGGAAAAGGAGTACGCCCACATTCCCCGTTTGATCGACCAATACATAGTTGCCGAGGGAGTGCGGCGCGGCACCTTCAAGACCGAAGCCGTAGAAGCCGCCCGAGCGCGAGCCCGATCCCAACCACACCCATTCTGGTCGGTTGATCTGATCGAAAGCCTGGAGGTCTTTACATGAGTAAAACCACAACGCACGCGCCGGCCTGGGCTGCCATTTCGTTACAACCAGACAGTGTGCACAGTCTACTCGAGTCCGAACGCGACGCCTTGATCATCAGCGCTATTCAGGTCAGTGGGCAGTGGGTCATTCTCAGCCGATACGGCGATGACATCTGGCAACTCGGCGGCTTCGCCAGCAACGTTCCTGCTGCCAGCAAAAGGCTTGACTTCAGCAGTACACCGCCGACGTTTAGGCCGGTGATAAAGGCAATAATGTACCGCTACCTAAGACGTGGGCGTCGCGGTGGCACGCAGCCTAAAGGTGCCATTCTGAAAAATACATTTTTGAATCTATTACCTTTCCTACGCCACTTAGAGGCGCTAAAGCTCGATCACCTAGGCGCAGTAACACCTATGGTCTGCGCGACCTATGTGACCGTATGCAAGGCGTACCGACAGTCCGGCCCACGCGAGGGAAAGCCCCTCTCTCAACGTGGGTTGCACGTACGCTTCATAGCTGTCGAAGCGCTTCACGATCTAAGTCAGCACACCAACGATCCGATGCCACAGCATCCTTGGCCAGAGACTTCCGCGAAGGCGATGGCGGGACTTACCGGCATAGGAGCCCAGGGCGGCAAAACACTACTGATGCCCGATGAAGTGTTTTGCACACTGTTCGGGCAAGCCTATCAGCAGGTCGAGCGCGCTCAGCAGTTGTTTGATCTACGCGATGCACTGGATACCCTCGAGACGCAGCGTATACGTAAAGGGCAGACTCCCGAGGGTATTGTTTACGCCAAGAACCGTCACTTGGCCATTATGGGTTGGGAGGGAGGACTGAGGGGATTCAACAAGGCGCTAATCGACCTGCGTACAGCCTGCTACATCATCATCGCCAGCACCTCCGGCTGCCGCAACCACGAAGTGGCCAACATAAAATTGGGTGCACATCACCGTACTCAGGACGATGACGGCACCATCTACGACTGGATGCGCGCTGTATCGAGCAAGACCGATGCAGGCCTCCATGACTGGATGATTCCCGAGGCCGCTGTGCACGCCCTGCGCGTGATGGAGATCTGGGCTGCCCCCTATCAGGCGATGATCGCCGACGAGATTATGCAGCGGCGCTTCGACAATCCGTATGACCCGCAGATCGCAGAAATGCAACAGTACCGCCATGCGGTCTTTCTCGGCGTGACTAGGGGAGAGAGCAACAAGGTACACACTCTTTCAAACACTAGTTGGCAACTATGTCTCAAGGAATTCGCCAAGGATTGCGGACTGAACTGGAATCTCACTAGCCACCAATTCCGTCGCAAGTTTGCCAACTACGCCGCTCACAGTCGTTTCGGTGACCTTCGCTATCTCAAGGAGCATTTCGCACACTGGTCCATGGACATGCCCTTGAGCTACGCACTAGACGACAGCTGGGGGCAGCACCTAGACCTTGAGTTGTATTTCGATATTCAAGAGGAGTTGGAAGATATAAAGCTCGGCGTCGTCGAAAACTGGCTGAGTGATAAGCCGCTGGCAGGCGGTTTTGGCCGCGGGATTAAACAGTGGCAACGAGAGCCGCAGAACCTTCTGATATTCAAAAGTCGCGCCTCGATGGTGAAATCTATTTCGGAGAGTACCTCGATTCGCAGCAACGGCCACGCCTGGTGCACAGCGGACAATGACAGCTGTGTCGGTAATACCTTAGAGCGCACACGCTGTGGGAATGGCTGTAGCGATGCCGTAATCGGAAACTCCCACGCGGGCTTCTATAAACGCCTCTACGATGACTTGAAGGGGCTGCTGGGTTGTCTGGATATTGGTGAAGGCGGCCGTCTGCGTGTTGACCGCGACTTGAAGCGCTGCCGTGACGTATTGCTCCAGCTGGGCATCGACCCGGAGAAACTGATCGCATGAGACCCAAGGACAAGACACCCAACTACAAGCCAGCGGAAGACCGCGAGAATGACCTGAAGCTTGCCCTACTGCGCATTCAGAAGGGCCGTACACAAACTGGGGAAACCAAGGTGACTATCGCCGCGGTAGCCCGTGAAGCAGGCGTATCGGCGGCGCTGATACATAACCACTACCCAAATATTGCCGAGACTATTCGCGAGGCTCAGGGCCGATCCAGTCGCGCCATGCGTGATGTGAAGCAGCAGGACTTGATTGCCGAACGTAAGAAGTCCACAACTTACCGTCAAGAGATCAATGAGTTGCGTGCAAAGGTAGCCAACCTCGCGTCCATCAACGAAGTGCTATTGGACAAGAACCGTAAGCTCCAGGCTAAGTCGAACGACCCTAAGGTGATCGATCTGGCTTCAAGAAACCAGCGCGAACAGATCGATATCGCGTAGTGCGCAAATGCAG
The DNA here is from genome assembly GCF_049653025.1 of Pseudomonas sp. Lineage (GTDB taxonomy): Bacteria > Pseudomonadota > Gammaproteobacteria > Pseudomonadales > Pseudomonadaceae > Aquipseudomonas. The sequence continues at coordinate 349,778 of NZ_JBASFM010000016.1, forward strand.
CCGTCACTCGATTACCTGAAGCGAGCCTCCATGTCTTCTAGGCTCATCAATTTGCTGCCGTCAAGACTGCTCAGGCGCTCTGAGGCCAACATTTCAGTCCGAAGGTCTTCGAGCTCGTCCTGCATGGCTTGAAAGGCTTCAATGCCATCAGCACTGCGGCTGGCTCGTTGTCCTTAAAAACAACCAGGTGAGATTGCTCCCCGCTGGTGACACTCTTTAGATTTGCGCCAAAATTTCTGGCCATCGCCGTGGCAGACACGGCCTGATCAGCTCGTGCTAGGAGTACGGTCATTGAGATCCCTTGCCCCTGGTTACAGGGCGCGATGATTACGGGCATCAACAAAATGCCCGGGACGGCTAGGCTTGGTGACGCTGCGGGTCTTCGGCCAGCCATAGATCTTGTTGCTGAAGCGTCTACCCGTATAAAGTCCGCTTACCTTTTTGGTGATCTCGATGATACCAGCACTCGAAGAAACGCAACGTCGCTCCCACGTGGCCCATGTCCAGGCCACCAACAACCTTGCGGGCGCTCGCATGAGCTCTTACATGTCCTCGAAAATGGCTAAGTATGTGAAGGGCCGCCTTTCCTCGGCTGAACTTGTAGCAGCCGCAAAAGCTCGCTACGGAATCCATGACTGAGTAAGTCAATTCCTTCTACGCCATGACCTTCGCGGCCCTCTCTATGGCCCAGCCTGTCTAATCAATTTGCCAGCCCCCACCTAAACATCTGCTTCTGGCAGCTTGGGCCGGTTTCTGCCTAACGCGACCGGCAGATAACGGCCCAGGCTGTGTTAAAACGTTGGCATCGACCTTGCTGTGATTTGATGGATTCGAAATCAGTGGGGGCGGCCAATGAAGCGCTTTATCCAGGGAGAGCATCGAGGCCAAAGCACGCTGCTTCCCGAGAGCCTGGATGACAACGTGGCGGACAGCTACAACGCCGTGGCCACGCAATACGGCACCGAACACCTGGACTGCACCTTCTGCGCGCGCAAGTTCGTCGACGAGCAGAAGGTGCAGTCCACGGGCAAAGCCGGCCGTGCCGACACAGCGCTGAACCTGATAAACAAGCTCTACGGTATCGTGCGTGACCTAAAATAGGCCAACGACAGCGAACTCCTGGCCGCTCGTCAGCAACGCAGCCAGCTACTGCTCGACCAGTTCAAGGCCTGGCTGGACAAAGCCAGCCCCAAGTGCCGGCCAGATAGCTTTGGGTAAGGCGGTAACTATCTTGCCAGCAACTGGAGCAAGCTGGTGCGCTACGCCGAAGGTGGACATCTGCCGATCGACAACAACGGCGCAGAGAGTGCCATCCGCCCGTGCGTCATCGGCCGCAAAAACTGGGTGTTCAGCGACACACCCAAGGGCACCGCGGCCAGTGCGCTACAACCTGATCGAAACCGCCAAGGCCCACGGCCAGGAGCCTTACACCTGGCTGCGCCAGATCCTCAAGCGCCTGCCAAGTACCAGCAGCGTTGAGGGTTAAGAAGCACTGCTGCTGGGGGACTGCTCGCCAACTTCCGCCCATGCTTTCTGATAATAACCCCCTCCTGGCGGACGGGGCTTATGGAGCGCTTACGCTTCGGCTGGCCAGTCATCGGCATTGTTCTTGTCTCCGTGCACCACCGCGCCTCCTGCCTTGAGCTTGGCTCGCCAAGCATGCAGGGTGGCCTGCGAGATGCCTTCTTGACACGACAACTCGGCCACGGACATGTTTTGTGGCGGCAGTAATTTGCTTAAAAGGGCAGCTTTACGCTCAGGTGAATAGCTCGACATTGCAGCACTACACCGCGGAACCTTCAGTATTAATGCAATGGCCAAAAGCCCTATAATTATCAGGAAGCTTGGTACTCCATAGAACCCATCAATCTGGTAGAACACTCCAGATATAACAGGTGCTATTGAGCTTCCAAGCGTATAAAAAACGGCAATACAGGCAGTAGAACCAATTAATTGACTCCCCTTATATGAGCTCCCAAGCTCAATCATGGCAACAGTAAATATACAACCACCGACGCCTCCAAATATAAAAGAAACCACCCATAACGGCCAGCTTAAACTGGTCGTAAAAAACAAAAGCGAAGATGCGCAGCTAGTTAAGGCAATTGAAACAATAATTACTTTGTGAGCAGAAAACCTATCGGAAAGAAAACCAATTGGAAATTGCAAAGAAAAACTACCCAATCCAATTACCGATATCAGCGCTAATGCTCCAGAGATTGTAAACCCTGCATGCATAGCATAAACAGATACTATAGTAGAAGGACCACTCTCATAGAACCCTCCAATAAAAGCAGCTATCACGAGACCAGGACTTTTAATAATAATATTCCAAGGCCGAACACTAGTCTCTTCGCCACTTTCAGTAACATGAATTTTCTTAATAAAAAGAGAAGCTATAATACTTGCGGAAACGAGACAATATGCTGCGATGTAAGGTCCGTCCTTTAGAGAGTTAAGGGTACTAGCAAGAAAAGGACCAAGCATAAAAGTCAAACCCATAAAGGTTTCATATGCACCAATTACCATACCCTTAGTTTTCTCCGGAGCTAGCTCGGCCACAGCGGCCTCAGAGGAAACCCATCTAACACCACCAGAGACACCAAGTAAGAAAGCTGAAAGCAATAAAACACTATACATACTTGCCGTTGACAACATGTAAAATGAAATCAAGTTAAGTACGGCCGTAAACAGAAAAACGTTCCGCAAACCAAATGCACTAATTAATTTTTCTGTAAATGGAGCCGCTAGAACAGATGCAACCCAGATCATTGAAGCAAAAGCCCCCGACATAATGGCACTAAAGCCTTTGTTAAGCATGATTAAAACTACTAATGGCTCAACAAGATAGAATGCAAGCTGGGTAAGAAATTTTGAAATTCCTATAATATAAATCTGATTATAAACCTTACTGAGTTTCACTAGAGCGCCCTTCAATATATTTAAGCAAAACAACACCCCACGATGTGACTCCAGTCGTGGCAATCAGAGCTGTGTTACCACACTCAAGATGCTGCGCCAAATCTGACAATGAAAAAATTGGATCAGCGCTATATGTATGAGCGTATTTTTCAATTGACGCGGTATAAAGAACGCTAAAATTCGGATTTAGAAAGTCAATAATTTCAGCCACCGTCTCGGCACTGTAGTTATTTGTTACCAAGTAATCAAAGTGCTGCTCACCTAGAAATGTACTAAGTTTTTTATGTGCTGCTATGAAGCGTCTGCTTGCATCAAGAGCATCTGAAGGAAATCCAGAGGCATCTAATAGACGACAGCTTTTATCTGAGTATAAATCCACCCCCATCACTTCGTATGCCGACACTCCAAAATGTGCATTTGAAATTATGCACGCAGCAGAGCCATCGCTTAACAGGACTGAGTTATCATATAAATTTCTTTGCGGGCCAGTTTTGGAGTCAAATTTATCGGCAAATATCAATAATATATTTGAATATTTATCTGATTTAATTAGAGCATCGCAGAGCGAAATAGAATTTGAAAAATTTGAGCACTGTGAAAGTGTTGATAAATGTACGTGAGCATGACCGATACATAACTCTTCGAGCATACGCTCTAAAGAAACTTCAAATTCTTTAAAGTCAACAAACGAACTACTTACTATCACCACGCAGTCAACTAGGCCACTAAAGCATTTCAGTGTCTTAATGGCTGCTGATTTCAGCATTTCAACAAGATCAGTTTTCGAAAGCAATAAATCACTATAGCCTGCAGATAAAAGCGCTTCACGAGAAGACGCTAAATCTGAGGCGTTATAATAATCAACAACTGAGGATTTCTCATCAAAAGAATAGCTCAAAGAATGCATGTAGGTTTTTTTAAACATATATAGCCCCGATATTAATAACCGTAGAAGCAAATGCTTATAAGAACGTCCACCTTAACCAAAAAGCTAACAAATTGAACACAGCTTTTCGCAGAAGCGGAAACTTCAATATCGCTTAGCTTGTCTAAATATTTCGACAACTCACGTCCATGAAGTTTTAAGTGAGCTTCCTTTCTTGTCCATACAAACATTTCATACAGTGCTGCAAGGTCCTTACTTAAATTTGCGTGAATATACTGTTCACGCAAGGAAAAAACGCGATTCATAGCGGAAGTATACAATCCTTCGCCATGTATCATCTCTGCATCTAAACCAATGGGGGAATTCGAAATTGCATAATATATATGACCACCTGCATAGCTAATGCTTATAAATAGATCACATTTTTTGGAAATTAAGATCGGATTACCAATAGGGCCGTAATCGAGCGTGGTATCGCAAATGAATTTTAAATCTGCTTGTTGCTTTAATATATCGAAAATATATGCCGCCAAGCCGCTTGACTTGCTTACTAGTTCGTTAGACCCGGGCGCAATCGCCACTTCTATAATTACGACAGGAGGAAATGAGCGCATATGTGCACAAATAACTCGATAATCCATAAGGCCTGCCTGCTGCCTGCTGCGCGCCTCAGACATTACCTGCCATCACTTCATAAAAGAGGATTAATATATGTTATTGATCAGCGATTAAATCAATTGAATATTCGCTGAGAGCCGCCCATTCATTTCAAACAACCAAGATGATCACCGATAGTTTGGCCATTACGATTACTTAGACCTTTGACATGGTAGAATAAGTTGCCACGACGGCTACCTATCCTAAACACAAATTGATCCCGTACGGCCCGTACGGACAGCATGAACTGTTTTTTTCAGAGTGCAGGATATCGATATTAATATTCACATTGTAATCACCTCCCGGTCAAAAATTGGCGAATAAATATACGCTCCGTTAAATCGTCATAAAAGAGTCAAGCCCAACAGAAAATTCTGAGCTATCCACTACAGATCTAATGGATAGCGCAACGCCCTCCATAAAGCACGCTCTATCCAATGAAATATGGCTTATGGTGAGCTGCTCATGCGGCTCTGAAAATATAATGTCCTGCCTAGCCACAACCCCAAAAAGACGAACAGAATGAATAGGTATATTATTAACTATTGTTGCAGACGAATGACCAAACGCCCCTTCACTTAACAATTTACTTGCACTATGAACAGCAGTGCCTGAGGGAAAATCAATTTTTGATTTATTATGCCATTCAATTATATCAACATTCTTCATGTACTTATTTGCAGCTTCTGAAAGCCGCTGCATTAATACAGCACCAATTGAAAAATTAGGGATGTATGCACCTGATACACCTCTTGCCTTTGCAAGAGCCTTTAAACGTGAAATATCATCATCCCGTAGCCCACTTGAGCCAATTACAGGTCTAGCACCACCGCTCATAATTAACATCGCATTATCAAATGCTACGCTGGCTGTTGTTAGTTCTAAGACAACATCAGGGGTGTGTTCTTGTATTTTTTCAGCTAGATCATCGCTTGACGTGCTTGTGCCACAAACAGTGATATCACTTAACTCACGCAAATACTCTGTCGCCAGCGCACCCATTTTACCTTTATAACCGTTAACTAGTACTTTAATCACAGCCTAACCCTTCAGTGATTTCTTTAATCTGCGAAGCATATTTTGCACCACCATCAGGCAGAATAGAGACAATATTCACACCTTTATAATTTGTTGCAATATGCTGAGCAGCAGTTAAAACACCTCCAGAAGATGGACCTAGAAGTATTCCTTCACGTCTTGCAATATATTTAACCATCTTAAATGCAGAGTCATCTGTAACTTTAATTTGGATATCAATAATATCGCGATTGTAATTTCCTGGAACAAAACTCAAGCCGACACCATTTTGTTTGAATGGCAAAAATTTACCACCAAACACTACAGAACCAACAGGTTCAACAGCTACTACTTTCAATTTTGGGTAAGCCTCCTTTAGCTTGACTGATATCCCACTTACATGGCTTCCTGTGCTAACAGAGCACACAAGGTATTCAATAGAAGACAATCCATAATTACAAATCTCCTCTGCCGTTACAGCATGAATACTTTGCGCAGCTGGGTTGTTGTATTGATCTAAATTAATCGTGTTTGGGTTGCTTTTCACTAGTTCTTGAACAATTTTAATTCTAGCCGCTTGCATACCACCTACAGCTTCGCCCTTTTCTACTATAATAACTTCAGACCCAAATATTGATAAAATATCAATCGTTGCTTTTGGAGTTTTTATGTCGACAACGCAAATGAAATTATATCCGCGCGCGGCACAAAGCATTGCAAGGGCAATCCCTAGGTTTCCAGAGCTCGACTCTACAATTGTCATTCCATATTTTAGCTTACCTGATGACTCGGCAGCATTAATTAGCGACAGGGCGGTTCTATCTTTTAAACTACCACCAGGATTTAAAAACTCAAGCTTTCCAAAAATCGAGCTATCGATCGACAGCGATTTAAATTTAACAATTGGTGTATTTCCAATAAGACTGTCTAGCATCCGATACCCCTAATCCTAAATATACCAATAAATACTTAATAAGCAATTACACTAGCAGCGCATTTCGTCAATGCTTATAGAAGCAAATATTAACGCTATAAGATTTAAGATAATTATCTTACAGGCATTTCATACAGTACATAACTCCCCACTAGAGATTGCCGCAGCAACTATTTCTCCAGTTCGCGCAGCAAAAAATATCCCATTGCTTCCATGACCAGTTACCCATAATAAATTAGAGTATTCACTATCATATTCAATTAGTGGATGGTCTTGGGCTGCGTAGGGTCTTAGCCCTGCAATCATTTTGAAATTAGATGTATTGACTGACGTTAGCCATGGTGCCACCTGCGTGGCTTTGCTTAAGATATAGTTCAGACCAGAAATATTCGTAGCTTCATTAAAATTGTCATCCTCCACTGTAGCTCCAATCATAAATGACTCGCCTCTAGGCACAAACCAAACACCATTTATGTATGTGATTTTTTTGAATGGAGGTGGGACTTTATCAAACAATATAGCTTGGCCTTTTTTAGGATATACATTAATATTTTTGAGACTAGTTGAGTATGCCCCCGCGCAAAATACAACTTTGTCAGCGTAGTAAACATTTCCGCGAGGTGACTTTACACCCGCCAATTCGAATTCATTCTTTTTAATAATTTCAGAAATTGACTCTGACAATACTAGTGTAAAATTTTTACTATTGGACATCTCGTCAACTAATAAATCAATTAGGTCGAGGGGCGAAATTTTTCCTTCACCATTATTTAAATAGCCCCCAACAGAGTGCCCGCTAAAACTAGGCTCAACTTTACAAATATCCGCCTCGGAAATCCAAGAGCAATCATATTTTGCCGAATCAGAGTCATAAAAACTTTTGAAAGTTGTTAATTCTTTATCATTTGTTGCCAAGTGTAATCTGCCACACCAGCTCCAGACTTTATTAATTGAACCATCGAACAATTCTTGTTCCAATCGTTTATTTGCTGAGAATGATTGTTCAGCAAATTCATGCCACAATCCGGAGCGTGGATTCCAGCAGTTATGCATCATTATGCCGCCTGCTGCATAAGTTGACTTTGATCCGAGTGCGCTTTCTTTCTCTATCAATACAACTTCACAACCGCTCCTTAATAAATAATATGCGCATACGACTCCAATAATTCCACCGCCAACAATATTAACTCGCACAATCAGGTTCCATATAATTTAGCTCTAATTCTTTATAATCAGCTGACCGAATCACGTGAGTGGCACACCCGAAAATGACATTGAAAAAATCAACGGCATTAGACTTACATATTTTTCTTGACAATACATAATGTGCGAAGTCGCCCTTTATTAAATCACTACTTCGATATTCACTTGCACTGGAGAAAAATGGAATTCCTAAAGCTTTGCACTCCAGGCCAATATGTAAACTCAAGCGTACGTCGTCAGTCATGCTTATTAGAATCCCGGACTGACTAACCATTATCGCACTCAGCAACTGCGGTAAGCTGTCGCTGTACTCATACTCTTTGGCATTGTTATTCAGTAATGAACTCATTCAGCCACACCTCTACTATCACTTTAAAAATTCAAGAGTGTTTAAATGCACATCTAGATCGCCTATAGTCATCGTATTGAACATGATTTCATATTCGACCTCATTACAAAGCAATGAATTAATTTCATCATATATAGCAACGGACTTTAATGACGATATCCCCATATCGCCTAGGCGGTGATTTATATTTATTTGGGTTATCCTGAATTTTTTTAAAATATCAAGCAGGGCTTTTTTTTCTTGCAGCATAACTTTATTGTGCAAGCCATATAATTGAGCGCCTGCTTTAATTTTTTCTGCGATTTGTTCAATGTTTACCTTTCCAGAGGGTAGCAAAGGAAAATTTGGCAACAGGTATAAATTAAATTTGCTAAATCCAATATCGTCTAGCATTAATGCTTTAATCGAAAGATATTGATCAGAAGAGATCGATACTGCATCAATGACAACATTTAACCCAGAGTTCAGGTCACGTAATTCTTTGACAATCTTAATCAGCGTATTTTGCATTAAACATTCTCCAATCATTCCCTCAATATCGGAGAAACCTAAAAACTTCCCAGCGACCTTAACTGTGTAATCTAACCTTCCTAGTACGCGCAGCTGATTGAAATCATCGATGTATCCATGATCTCCTGTATAGTAAACAACTTCCTCACCACTCATATCAAAAGCTAACTTGTTAAGCGGCAAACTTTTTGGCAGATAACCTAAAGCTGCATGGCGCGTAATTATGCAAATTTCGTTGCTCTTTGCGTATTTAGTTTTATCAGATATGCCAATAACTATGCTGCACTCAGGAATTGGAGTGCCCGCAGGCAAACAACCATCGCCTTCACCTATATAGGATGATCCGTACTCATAATATGTTTTAGCATTAGTGGTTTCGGTAGCGCCATACAGATTTATTACTCGCGCATCGTGTCCAAATACATCTTTCAATCGACTTGCAAGCTCAACGGTTACCGCCTCTCCGCCAAGCAATATAATAGGTGCGCTAAACACGGATAGGCGGGAATCAATTTGGCTTATGCACCTGTTAATGGTTGTGGGCGTTGCATGTATTATGTTTATGTTGCACTTTGCTATTAGAGCAAGATTTTCGCGCGACGTTATCGGTGTTGGTTTTTCTGGGATATGCACGCTCGCCCCAGCAAACAATGTAGATAACAAAGCCCTGTATATACCGTCGAAAGTAATTCCTAGCAGGCAGATTACTTTAGAGTTTGCTGTTAAATATTCATCACGAAGCCACATGCTAAAATGGCAAAGACTTCCTGTTTTCCCTAATATATATTTAGGCTCGCCTGTGCTTCCTGAAGTTTTAATTATATATGCAGGATCATCTCCGCGAATGTCTAGCTTAAACGGTTCGCTGACAGCTTGGTTTACTGCGAACAATTCGTCAGCGTCAACACCATGCCTTTCACCCACATCTACTCGCGCTGAAAAATAAATGTCTAATACTTGGCACTTGATGTTTAATTTAGTTTCAATCATCATCCGGTCTAGCGCATTTTCCTCACCATCAATAATATGCACTATTGCGTTCCTGTAATGGAGCGCTATTAATATCGCTATGAATTTGTAGCTGAGTGGCCCTGATAAATTACATACCGTATTTTCATTTACGTCCAAGCGCTTTAAATTTTCAAGTACAACTCCGACATCGAATCTCAGCGCATCATATGTATATGATATTGCGCCGACCTGTATTGCTGTGTGTTTTTTATTTATACGAAATGACTCTTCGAGAACAGCTTGAAATGGAGTCATATCGTCACGCCTCGATATATTTATTATTCAATGTGTTTTGTGAGGAATCGACAACCAGTTCACCTGAATAAACATAATCCTTTAGATCGTCTGTGTACTTATGCAATGAGCGCTCTGGGGTTGGTGCATATTTTTCATAGCCCAGCAATGTATTAACTATTAATGTTGACACCCAGGATTGAATCCATACGCTATGCTCTTGAATTCCAAACGACTCAAACCCCGCATTCCTAATAAATATTTTATTTTTTTCACCTTGGCTCCACTTGACTGAGTGATCAATGTTGAAGTTATTAGGGTCTAAAATTTCCGGGTATTCATTGCTTATTGTTTTCAGAAGTGATGCATAGTCTCTCTTGTTACCCGTTGCCAGTATTATTTTATCTGCGTGGAATTTATATTCTATTCCAGTAAGCTCGTTTCGAGTGACTATATACTGCTTATTGTTCTCCCTAATTATCTTGATTAATCTTTGATTTGAAATTACTTTCGGATCAAAACTCTTGCTTGTATAGTGGATCTTGTCAAAAATCGACGCACATACCTGCGATAACGTATTTGGATCGATTCCGTCACTAGTTGACAGCAAAGAGTCGGTAAGGTATTTGCGACGACTTGGCGTTAGCGAATGCATCTCCTTGAATAGGTTTGGGGTCCATATATCAAACAAATGGACCGCCGGATCTACTGCCGAAAAATGAGGTCTAGAAGACACCCATACTAAGTCTTTAATGTTTTTACTTGAGACGACATCAAGCACTACTTCGGCACCACTTTGTCCACCACCGATTACCGCCACACTATCGCCGCATTTAATATTGTCATGCTCGCTGTACGATAACGCGTGATAAACGCTTTCACATGTTTCTTTTATAAACCCTGGGATATATGGTTTCGTCCCTACTCCAAGTACTATATTTTTTGCCCTATATTCTAACGAATCACTTTTTATCAGAAATAGTCCATTAATATAATTGATGTCTATTACTTCGGTATCCCAAATTACATTCGATAACTTCTTTGATGCCCATGAAAAATAATCGTCAACCATTACTCTTAGCAACGGATTTATAGCTCTTGAACTATACTGGAATGTTATTTTTTTCTCTTTCAGGTAGTTGCTAAATGTGAAATCATTTTGACAATCTACCATTGAAATCAAATCAGACCAGTGATCGCACTGATAGTTTGAGTTCGAAGTCATTAATCCAGGGTGCCAAGAAAACTCAGACTTCTTATCTAAGAATATCGCACTAATTTCTTTGTTGCTTTCAAGCAATGCAGCCAAGCCCAAGTTAAAAACACCTAAGCCGACACCTATCAAGTCATACGTTTTCAATTTATCATTCCAGAATTTGCCGACTGCAGACATAGCTCGGCATTAATGTTAAAACTCACTACTTCGAGTTGCCGACTCACACAACCATGACCGCTAATTATTAATCATTTAATTCGTAAGTCTTCTATCTAAAACTCAACAAGATTTTATCGTCTAATTATCTGATGCATTGACTTTGCGAGATTATTTAAAATTTAAAACATATTATTCTTGTTGTATATTTGTATTCAGACATTAACGACTGCATTGTTATTTCTTAATGCTACTGATTTAAAGTTAGCAAAAATGACATAGCTTACAATTGCTTTGTTCGCCAGGGTATTTATCAGGTGCCAAAGTGTAAGCGGGCAACTCTTTCCGAATCCGGTATAGAGAGTCTGAACTCGCAAAGAGCTCTCTGACTTTTTGTCAGCCCCTTAATCGTTTGTATATTTCGAATTGCTATAAAAACGATAGTTCAATCGCCTATAAATATATAGCTATCATTTCTTATCAACTGCACCAGTTATGCTTATCTATGCTCGGCAAACGCTCCACAGCCCCCACCTACCCATCGCCCGCTGATCATTGGATGCTGCCTACTACATCCCATAATCAATGGCCGTCTGGTAACTGACATTACCTACATCAGTACTTGGCAGGGCTGGTTGTACTTGGCCTTGGTGGTGGAAAAGGTCGTTGGCTGGTCAATGAAGCCGACGCTGGCCCGAGAACTGGCGCTGGGCGCATTGTTCATGGCTCTTTGGCAGCGTAAGCCCAAAGAGCGAGTGATAGTTCACCCGATCAGGGCAGCCAATACGGCAGTGATGACTGGAAGCGCTTCTGCGCTGCCAACAACCTGGAGCCCAGTATGAGCCGGCGCGGTAACTGCTGGAATAATGCGGTGGCCGAGTCTTTTTTCAGCAGCTTGAAGAAAGAACGCATCCGCAAGCGCATCTACAAAACCCGCGACCTGGCTAGGGCTGATGTGTTCGATTACATCGAAGTGTTTTACAACTGAACCCGCCGCCACAGTTACTTGGGCGGTGTCAGTCCTGAGGCCTTTGAAAATGCCTCGTTATGAGGCTGGGAAATGTCTATCGGAGTGGGGGTAGTCCAGCTTTTGGCTGTTTGCAGCCGGTCGCCGCAGCTCTGGATGCCCGGGCCTGATACCGAGGCTCTCTTGTATCTCAGCGATCCCTCGCATGGGCTAGCGCTGTGTGACACACCCTCACTGCTGACGGCGAGGCAGCCAGAAGAACACTGGAGAGGGAATGCTCCGGAGACGGGGACTACACGTGCCTTTCCGCTGTTCGCTTAGGACATTGGCCAGTTTTGGTGATGGCTTGCCGTCATAGACGGCTTCCGCTTCCGCCGCAGCTCTGGTTCCCACTGGGGATCAAGGAAAACCCTGCTCCAAGCCTTGATGGGGGTTCACGGTAGCCTACTGCCGTCACTGTCCGGGCTCACTCAGCATTCTGGTTATCGCGTCGTGTCAACGCAAACATAAGGTCAGACGAGGACAAAGAGTGCGTATCAGCTGAACCAGCTCGATCACGCTGGCATTTCAATAATCCGCAAAACCATTAGCCATAAGAAACTCGCAAGGCAACCGAGTTACAGTAGCGAAGCAGAGGCCAGACAGGCACGCGCTTCTACCTCCGCAATCACTTGATTCCGACAGCTACAAAACTAGGGGCGATTCAGATCTAGGGTTTGAATCGCCCCTATTGGCCACCACGCACATGGTCAAGCCGTTCAGTCATATCGACTCATACAACCCCGCCGTACTCGATACAGCGCAATAACCGACGCACCTGTGTAGCACCGAGATCGGTGCTACACAAGGAATGAGGAGACTTCCCACCCAGGGCAATATTGGGAGAGGTGAGCCAGGAGATAGCGGCAGCACGGTTCTCGAAAACCTCCACGGCCAGCGCCTCGACCTGAGCGAACCGCTTAACATCCACTGATTCAGGCATCAGCTCTTTTCCCAGTAGTTACCGTTGCTGACCAGGCCAAAATCATCAGCGGAAAATGGCTGATCATCATCAAACATGCCATTGACCATATGTTCCCGACGCAATCCACTCAGCACTCTGAAAAAACAGGGTTCACAGAGATGTACCCGGTAGTGCTCCCCGTCATGCTGTGATCCATATCCCCATTGGGCTTCAAGCTTGCCGTATTGGAGGCCATAGCCGGAAATACTCATTCCAGAGCGGCATACGTCGCAGATCACATTCTCAACGACATCGACCAATGCCTGCGACTTAATCTCCATAAGCACCTCACGAATACGTTCCACGCGGCACCGGCCGGTTATGGATTCATACTCACCGGCATCATTTGATCAGCTTCGACTAGCCGAGCATCAAAAACAAGCCCGTAGCTGCTGCCGATAATGCTGGGAAAAGCTGACCTGTGAATCCAGGGTTTTGTTGGTCACGAAGCGGCACTCTTCACCCATTGCTTCCAGAGCCAGTGCAATTTGATGAGCGAGCAAGAAACTGGAGCGCGAAAATGGATACCAAACTAGTGACGATCGAAGATTGGGACGGCGATGGCGCAACCCGTATTCCTGATGAAGTGCTCCAATAACTAGGTGTCGACATAGGCGACACTCTCTATTTGATCGAAGAGTATGTAGGCACTGCTCGGTGCCTTATCCTCAGTAAGACGCCTCGGGTTCCGGATGGTACGGATGAGCTGGCCGAGCACTGGAATCGGATTGGCGATGACTAATGCCCGGCGCATGGGTGATGTGCAGATAGCTGTGACATAAGACTTAGACGTACCGCCATAAGCGGAAAGAGCACCTTTGACGAATAGCTTTGGCCAAAAGCGACCCTTTGCTGAGATTTAAAGTTTGATGAGACTCAACGCGCTCCAATGCAGACAACAATATTCTCGGCACCGCCCCACGCAAGACCACAGCCTTTTGCATAAGCTCCTCTTTTTGCAGTCCCCCAAGCCTGGCCATCAGATTGCCCCTCAGGCACAACTGAAGACTATGAGGCTCATCGTGGACAATTTCTTGATAGGGCTAGGATCTAACCTTTCCAAGGTTCCAGAACATAACGCATCCGTGGTAAACCATTGAAAGTGGCGAATCGCTCGCATTATACGGCGGCATCACTCAGCAGCCAGCTTTTAGCAGGCCCGCAAGCGCTGGCAAAGCCCAGCGGCTCGGTTAACATGCAGCCTTTCAAACGCAGACAAGGTTGTGGCGTGATCGATAACCACCCAGCCCCGCTTCACTCCTGTGCACGGCCGCGTCAGCCAGCCAATCACACGCCGGTGAAAGCAGCGCCGAGGATCGGCGGAGCACATTTATGAACCTGCCTCGTGGCTGGGACATTCACACCCGCACGCAGCTGATCAGCGTTGGCCCGGCATTGCTGCTGACCCTGCTGCTGACTGGCTTCTTTACCTTCGCCCGCTTGCAGGACCTGCGCCAGGAACTCAATCACAACGGTCAGCTGATCGCCAGCCAATTGGCCCCCGCAAGCGCCTATGGCGTGCTGTCCGGCAACCTCGGCGTGCTCGATGCATTGCTGCAGGCCACCCTGAAGACTCCGCACGTGCGTTTTCTCGAAGTGCGCGACCGTACCGGCAATATCCTCCTGTATGTCGAGCAAGCCCCCGGCAGCGGCCAGGCCAGCAGCCAGGTCGAGATTTTCCAGGCCCCTATTCAGCTGCAAACCGCTGCGCGCAGTGAGCCCGTGCAGCAAACCCTGGCCGGTGATTACCTGGGCTACGTCGTGGTTGGCATGTCCAATGACGCCTTTAATACCCGCCAGCAGGAAATCCTGTTCAAGGCCACCCTGCTCGCCCTGTTCGCCCTGGCGCTGACCTTTATTCTTGCGCGGCGTTTGGCCCGTCATCTGTCGCAGCCGCTTAGCGCCATGAGTGAGGCGGTCAGCGCGATCCAGGCTGGCAATTACCAGACCAGTCTGCCCGAAGTCGGTGACGGTGAGCTGCGTGCGCTGGCCCGGCATATCAACAACCTGGCCAACGGCCTAGCCAGTGCCAGCGCCGAGCAGCAACGGGCGATGGCGCTGCTGGTGCAGGCGCGCGAACAGTCGGAGCTGGCCAACCGCGCCAAATCGGACTTTCTGGCGATGATGAGCCACGAGCTGCGCACCCCGATGAATGGCGTGCTGGGCATGCTGCAGCTGCTGGAAACCACCGAGATGACCCAGGAGCAGGCGGAATACGCGGCACTGGCCACCGAGTCCACCGAACACCTGCTGAAAGTCATCAACGATATTCTCGACTTCTCGCGCATCGAGCGTGGTGCGCTGGAGCTGGAGCGCATCCCGTTCAACCTACTCGACCTGCTGCAAAGCTCGATTCAGGTATTCCAGCACAGCGCCCAGCAGCGCGGCCTGCAATTGCAGCTGGAAACCCAGGGCGGTCTGGAACACCTGCAGGTACAGGGCGACCCGACGCGAATCCGGCAGATTCTGGTCAACTTGATCGGCAACGCGCTGAAGTTCACCGAAACCGGCAGCATCCGCGTGCAGACTCACTGGCAGGCGCTCGACAACCAGGTGCTGTGGTTCAGCTGCGCGGTGCATGACAGCGGCATCGGTATCGCACCCGAGCGCCTGGAGCATATGTTCGACGCGTTCCAGCAAGCCGACACCTCTATTTCAAGACGTTACGGCGGCACCGGGCTGGGCCTGCCGATTGCCCGCACCCTGGCCGAACGCATGGGTGGCACCTTGCGCGCCCATAGCCAGGAAGGCCAGGGCTCGGTGTTTACCCTGGAAGTGCCACTGCCCTTCTCCCAGCAAGCGCCGCCAGCGGCCCTCGATTCGCCCTTGCTGGCCGATCAGGGTCAGGGCCAGCCAGTACTGCTGGTCGAAGACAACCCAGTCAACCAGACCGTGATCGAGGCCATGCTGCGCAGCCTCGGCTATCAGGTCAGCCTGGTCGGCGATGGCGCGCAGGCGGTGCATCAGGTCATGCAGCAGCCTTATGCCGCGATCCTGATGGATTGCCGGCTGCCGATCATGGATGGCTATGAAGCAACCCGGCAGATCCGCCGTCTGCCTGGCTGCGCCGAGCTGCCGATTATCGCCCTGACCGCCAACGCCCTGCAGGGCGACCGCGAAACCTGCTTGCAGGCAGGGATGAACGATTACCTGGCCAAGCCCTTCAAACGTGCTGATTTACACCGAATATTACAGCGCTGGTTGCCCCCACGACCTTTGGCGGGTGGCCAAGATGGCTGATCTGCGGCAGGCTAGCGTCACAGGCGCTATGACAAGCTGTTGGCTGCGGAGTACAACTGTACTCAGGACGCTGTGACTTTCACCACAACGCAACAGTCTATGACTAGGCTGTTGGCAGGCGCACAGACTGCGCCGCCAGCCAGGACGATTCGCCCAGCCTTGGCGCATGGGAAATATTGAGGAGCTCGCATGACCAAACAAAATGCCTTCACCCGGGAAGAACTGCTCGCTTGCGGTCGCGGCGAACTATTCGGCCCAGGTAATGCGCAACTGCCCGCGCCGAACATGCTGATGATCGATCGCATCACCCATATCAGCGACACCGGCGGCAAGTATGGCAAGGGCGAAATAGTCGCCGAGCTCGATATCACCCCGGATCTGTGGTTTTTCGCCTGCCACTTCGAAGGCGACCCAGTGATGCCAGGCTGTCTGGGCCTGGACGCCATGTGGCAGCTGGTGGGTTTCCACCTCGGCTGGCAGGGCAACCCCGGCCGCGGCCGCGCCCTCGGTTCGGGCGAAGTGAAGTTCTTCGGCCAGGTTCTGCCGACCGCCAAGAAAGTCACCTATAACATCCATATCAAACGCACCATCGCCCGCTCCCTGGTCCTGGCGATTGCCGATGGCACCGTCAGCGTCGATGGCCGCGAGATTTACAGCGCCGAAGGCCTGCGGGTTGGCCTGTTCACTTCTACCGACAATTTCTAAAGGACTCTCTGCATGCGTCGCGTCGTGATTACCGGCCTGGGCATCGTTTCCTGCCTGGGCAATGACAAAGCCACCGTCTCTGCCAGCCTGCGTGCAGGCAAGTCAGGCATTCGTTTCAATCCTGCTTATGCCGAAATGGGCCTGCGCAGCCAGGTGTCCGGCTCGGTTGATCTGAATCTGGAAGAGCTGATTGACCGCAAGGTCTATCGCTTTATGGGTGATGCCGCAGCCTTCGCCTACCTGTCTATGCAACAGGCCATCGCTGACGCCGGCCTCAGCGCCGAAGAAATCTCCAACCCACGTGTGGGTCTGATTGCAGGCTCCGGCGGCGCGTCGACCTTCAACCAGATGGAGGCCATGGACATCCTGCGCGAGAAAGGCGTCAAGCGCGTCGGTCCATACCGCGTGCCGCGCACCATGGGCAGCACCGTTTCCGCCTGCCTGGCCACGCCGTTCAAGATCAAGGGCGTCAACTACTCGATCTCCTCGGCCTGCGCCACCAGCGCCCATTGCATCGGCAATGCCATGGAGCAGATCCAGCTGGGTAAACAGGACATCGTGTTTGCCGGCGGCGGTGAAGAAGAACACTGGAGCCAGAGCTTCCTGTTCGACGCCATGGGTGCCCTCTCCACCCAGTACAACGACACCCCGGAAAAAGCCTCGCGTGCCTACGACGCCAAGCGTGACGGTTTCGTCATCGCCGGCGGTGGCGGCATGGTGGTAGTCGAGGAACTGGAGCACGCCCTCAAGCGCGGCGCGACCATCTACGCGGAAATCGTTGGCTACGGCGCAACATCCGACGGCTACGACATGGTCGCCCCGAGCGGTGAAGGCGCGGTGCGCTGCATGCAGCAAGCCCTGGCCACCGTTGATACCCCAATCGATTACCTGAACACCCACGGCACCTCGACGCCGGTTGGCGACGTCGCGGAAAGCCGCGCAGTGCGCGAAGTGTTTGGTGCCAAGGCACCAGCCATCAGCTCGACCAAGAGCCTGTCCGGTCACTCCCTGGGCGCTGCCGGCGTACAGGAAGCGATCTACTGCATGCTGATGATGCAAGGCAACTTCATCGCCGGCTCGGTCAACATTGACGAAGTCGACCCGGAAATCGCCGACCTGCCGATCCAGCGCAGCACCGTCGAGAACGCCAAGCTCGACACCGTGATGAGCAACAGCTTCGGCTTCGGTGGCACCAACGCCACCCTGGTAATGAAGCGTTGGGCCGGCAAATAAGCTAGCCATTCGCTAGAAACAAAAAGGGCACCTTGAGGGTGCCCTTTTTGTTGTCCGCGATTAACCCATGCCCCTACCTCGAACTACCTCGACGCCTTGCGCCGCAAGGCTGCCGGGCTGAAGTTGGCGTCATCCGGTGATGGCTTGCTGAAGTCGGCGGTGCCAGGCTCTTCGTTATCCAGCCACTGCACGCTGTAACGGCGCGCTTGCAGGTCGTGGTAGGTATCGAGAGCGGTCCATACCGTTGGCAACTCGTAGAAGCTTTTCAGGTAGGCCATCGACACCCGCCACAACTCGCCACGGCCATCGTACTGGTCGACCACCGCAGCGCCCCAGCTGTCCTCGTCGAGAAACAAGGTGCGTTTGGAATAGATATGCCGCGCCCCGGCCTTCAGCTTGCCTTCTACCACCCATACCCGATGCAGCTCGTAACGGGTATAGGCCGGGTTGATATGCCCAACCTTGAGCAGATCCTCGTACTTCACCTCCGGGCTGGTGACTGTGTAGTTGTTATAGGGAATGTAGATTTCCTTCTTGCCCACCAGCGTCCAGTCGTAGCGGTCTGGCGCACCGTTGTACATATCGGTGTCATCCGCCGTACGCAGGCCATCCGAGGCCTCGATGGGCGTGTCATAGGCCAAGGTTGGCGCGCGCCGTACACGACGCTGGCCAGGGTTGTAGCCCCAGGCCTGGCGCGGTTCTTTCACCTGATCGAGCATTTCCTGTACCAGTGCGCCGTTGCCTGCCAGGCGCGCCGGAGCGGTGGTAAAGGTCATGTAATAGAACAGGGTGTTATTCAGTTCGCTGTAGTTGCTCTTGGGGTTGTAGAAGCGAAACAGGGCTTCGTCCTGCGAGGTCACCAGCGAGTACTGACCGTTACGCTGCACCCCCGCCTCGGCCGAGCGGCGAACCACGTAAGTGCCGCGGTAGCGCACCACATGGTTCCACACCGCCTCAACGCCACTCTGCGGAATTGGAAATGGAATGCCGCCATAGGCATCAGCAAAGCCGTTGCCGCCGTCCAGCACCTTGGCGCTGGTGGCGTTGATGAAGGTGTTGTCGTACACCCACTGCGGCGCGGAGCCACTGCGGTGGGTGGTGTACACCGGTATCTGGAAACTCTCCGGGTAGGAGTTGAACAGCGCGATCTGCCCCGCCGTGAGGTTGGCCTTGTACTGCTCAAGGTTGGCCTTGGTGATGGTGAACAGCGGTTTCTCGCCGGCAAAGGGATCGATATGGTGCTGGCCCGAACCTTTGTAGCCGGCCGGAGCCTGGGTCATGCCACCGGTCCAGGCGGGGATGGTGCCGGCGGCATTGCCGGCCATTTCCGCGCCCATCGGCGTTAGTGAGGTTTTCAGGGTGGCGGCTTGCTCAGCCGAGACGCCAGCCAGGCTTTCGGTGCTAGCGCAGGCCAGAATAAAGGCGGCCAGCAGCAGGGTGTTGTGCTTCAACATGCAAGGCTTCTCCATGATTCGGTGATGGCCCGTACTTGCGGGCCCCTGGGCTTCAGAACGAGTACTTGGCGCTCAACGAAACGTTGTCGCGGTCGCGCATCGAGTTATTGCGCCCTGCCCCGTAGTACTCGGTGTACTGCAGGCCCACTTCGAAACTGTTCAGGTAGCTGGCATCCATCCCCAGGGTGTAAGCCTGACGCCCTTCGATAAAGTTGCCGGTGCGGTCCGAGTTGCCCTGGAAGTCATCCTGGTACACCACATAAGGCGACAACTTCACCCCGGCATACACATCGTTCCAGCTACCGGAAAGCAGCAAGGTGTAGCCGTAACTGTCGCGGCTGACCTGATCGGAATCGCCATTCTCAGGGCTGACGTAAGCCTTGTCGGTGGTGCTGGCGAACTTGCGGGTGCTGCCATCCCAGGCGGTGTATTGCAGGCTGCTGCCACGGATATGCTGCGAGGCCACTTCCGCCACACCCATCACCGAGTCGAAGCTGACCAGAGGGCCGAAGTTGTAGATGGTCGACAGGGAGATGTTGTACGTCTCGGCACGCTGGTAGTTTTCGAAGATCTGCGAGCGGCACAGGCTTTTTCCGGATACCTGGGCGCAAGCCGCGTCACCTGCGACATTACTGTCCAGCAAAGCGGACCCCATAATGCCCTGCATCAGCAGATCGCCGAGCAAGTCATCGGTAGCAGCGATGCTGATAGGTGCATTGGGACGATAGGCCAGCTCACCGGAGAAGGAAGCGTCGCCCACTGTGGTGTTAAAGCTGAAGCCGTACATGCGGATATCTTCCACATAATCGCGGCGCGCCTCGGCATTGCCGGCCATGTCCAAGGTGGCAAGCGCACCAGCGTCAGGGCCCACAATGCCGCCCAGGGTGGCCATATCGACGCCCTGGTAGTCGCGCAGATCGATGGCAACCTGCGGCTCTTTGGCGTGGTAGTTAACGAAGTAGACCCCGAACTCGGTGGAGTTCAGCGCTTCGGCCACATAGCGGAACGACACACCCAGCTGACCGTTGTCGTCGGCTTCAATGTCTTTGCCGATATTGGCGACCTTGAACACCCCGGTCTCTTGGTTCATATACGAATTAAGACCTTTCGGCCCCATACCCAATATTCCAGGGAACAGGCCGTTTACGAAGTCGTAACCCGCCATCGCCGGGATCAGAGCGGTCTCGGTGGTGTACGCCGTATTGCCACCCTCGGCAAACAAGTCCGTTTCACCAAAATAGGTGCCCACCGGGTCCAGCTGGGTCTCTTTCCATTTCCACTGGTAGAACGCCTCCATGGACAAATTGTCGGTGAGCCCGATGTTGAAGCTGAACGCCTCCATGGGCATCAGCACTTCTTTCAACTCGGAACCCGGCAGGTGGTACTTGGCCGCATCCACCGGGTTAACTGTGTTCACCCCACCGCGATAGAACACCCCCTCGCCCCAACTGATGACCTGGCGGCCCACCTTGGCGGCAACCGGCTGCTCGTAGATGTCCCAGTTGCCATACAGGTAGGCGTCGAGAATCTGCGCCTTACGCCCAGCGTTATGGCGGGTTCCTTCGGTGAACTCATTGTCGTTGGGGAAGTTCTGGCTGGGGCGCTCCACGCCATCGGTAGTCGAGTAGTAGTCGTTGCGCTTGTCCATGATCTGCGTGTCGTAAAACGCGGTGCCACGCACAAACAACCCGTAGTTTTCGTACCTGGCCGAGAGATCTGAGGTGGCTTTGTAGACTTCCGAGACCAGGCCGGTGTCGAAGTTGCGATTACCGTCATCGGCGTTGATATCGCCGATATTGTCCTTGCCGCGGCCTTGCACGCGCCACATCGAGCCATAGGACACGGTGGTATCCAGGGAGCCGGTAACCTGGTTATCAGCAAAGCTGAACTCCACCGCCTGCACTGAATTGGCCACCAACAACGGTAACAACGCCAACGCCGCCCCCGCCTGCCACGGGCGGAATTGCAGCGTGGGAAAACGCACTTTGCTCTTCATCGACAACGCTCCTTCTGGCCAAGATTATTTGGGCGGCGCTGGCGGCCACCCTGTTTTTTATTCGTCTCTCGGCTGCTGCTGGATGGCGCGCATGCGGCCAATCCCAGCAACAGAAACTCCACCGTCCCGTGTAAACCCCCGCAAGTGATGACTGACTCAAACAGCAAGTTGGTACGATAGTGCATGCAAAGTAACAAAGTGTTGCGATACTGCCAACCAGTCAGGGGAAATTAGCTGGCATGGAAAATCACGAGGGGTGAGGCGGGTTTATCAGGGGATTGTCATTGAACCGTGAGCCTGCCGGGTGCGCTGCCTGCACCACGTCACGCGCCGTATTCCCAGGCGCGGCGCAGAGTGCCGCCTGCAAAAGCAAAAAGCCCGAGGCGTATTCAGCGACTCGGGCCTTGGTCACACGGCGATCAATCAGCGCACGGTAAAGCGCTGCTCGACCAGCTTGCGGTCATCCTGGAACACCATAAAGTGCCACTCACCCGGCACCACTTCATGGGCCTCGGTGAACTCGAAAGCCATCACGTCCTGCACTGCGCCGGGGGCCTGTTTCTGCATCACGACAAACTTGTCATGCCGCGTACCGGTCGGGGTCACCACACCGGGAGTGAGGTAGAGCAAGGTCAGCGGCGCATCGGTGGCCACCTTGCCCACCAGGGTGTAGCGCATGCCGAACTTGGTACCGAGCTTGGCGGGAATGATATCGCCCTGCTCGATCTGCTGGGTGCTGCGGGTCAGCACCCGCTCGCCTTCCTGGAAGTCCTGATAGTCGCTGGCGAAGACGCCATATTCGATCGGCCCTTCAACGCGCACTTCGGCCTGGGTCAGGCCACTGATCAGGACAAGTGCAGCCAGGGCACTGAAACGGGTGTATTGCATGTCGCGCTCCTTTTTTAGATGAGCGCGAGCCTATGACACCTGCATGACAGCGCGATGACAGCCTTGCTCACACGCCTGGGCACGCGGCTGAACGACAGACAAAGATGCGAAGCACGCCATTGCAACGCCATGACGTGCTGAAGACGTGCGGGCAATTGACTCACTACACTTGGGTCTAGCTCAGCAACCAGGAATGCCGCAATGGCGCACGCCCCACAACAGCAAAAAAGCGCCTGGCCAGCCAGCCTGCAGCTGCTCCTGATTATCCTGCTGCACAGCCTTATGCCGGTGCAGGCGCTGGAGCGCTTGAACTACCCGTTGCACTCGGATGGCGTCGACCCCGAAGCCTATGCGCGGGCCCTGCTCATTGCGGCGCTGGAGCGCAGCCCGGGACGTTATGAGTTGCAGCCAACCCCCGAGCCCATGGCGCAAAGCCGCGCACTGCTGGCCATCGAGCATGACAGCAAGAGCGTGCAGGTGATGTGGACCATGACCACCCGCGAGCGGGAAGAACGCCTGCTACCGATCCGCATCCCTATCTACCGCGGCCTGATCGGCTGGCGCGTGTTGCTGCAACGCTCGACCGATGCCGAGCAACTGGCCCAGGTGCAGACACTGGCGGAACTCACAGGCTTCAACTTCGGCCAGCGCCACGACTGGCCGGACACCGCGATCCTGCGCGCCAATGGCCTCAAGGTGGTCACCAGCCAGAATTATTCGGGGCTGTTCCAGATGCTTGCCGCCGGGCGCTTCGACCTGTTCCCCCGCGAGGTGGTGGTGGCCTGGCAGGAACAGGCGCATGCCGCTGAGCGTGGTCTCGACCTGAGCGTCGACCCCTACCTGCTGCTGCATTACCCCAGTGCCTTCTATTTCTTCACCTCACGCAAACGCCCGGACCTGGCCGCCGACATCGAGCGCGGCCTTGAAGCGATGATTGCCGATGGCAGCTTCCAGCGTCTGTTCGAGCAGTACCACGGTGAGACTCTGCGCCAGGCCAAACTGCACAGCCGCCGTATCATCGAACTGGAAAACCCCGACTTACCGCCTGCGACACCCTTTAGCCGCAAGGAATTATGGTTTCAGCCCGAGGAGATCAAATGATCAGCATCAGCAATGAGAAAGGCCTGCTGCAGCGCATCAGCATCGGCCCGCACACCCTGCACAGCGATGTTTCCGTGGAACTCGGCGGCGAAGGCTCGGCTCCCGAGCCGCACGACCTGTTCGACGCCGCTTTAGGCGCGTGCAAGGCACTGACCCTGGCGCTCTACGCCAAACAGAAAGGCCTGCCGCTGGACGGCCTCGACGTGCGCCTGAACCGCGACGACAGTCAGGAGCGCCAGGGCATCTATCGCCTCAACGTCGAACTGAGCCTGCACGGCGCGCTGGACGACGCACAGCGCCAGCAACTGCTGCGCATCGCCGACAAATGTCCTGTGCACAAGCTGATGACCAGCAGCGAGGTGCAGATCAGCACGCGGCTGAACGAGGAGCGCTGATGAGCGACTTCCTGCTGATCCAGCCGCGTCAGGAAGACATTTCCGGGCAACCGATCCTGCGCCCCCTGCCCTCGGCCAAATGCCGCAGCGTTGGGCCGTTCGTGTTTTTCGACCATATCCTGGAAAACACCTACCCGACCGGCAGCGGCATGAACATCAACCAGCACCCGCATATCGGCCTGTCCACCCTCACCTACCTGTTCGAGGGCCAGTTGCAGCACAAGGACAGCCTCGGTTCCGATCAGCTGGTAAGCCCCGGTGAAGTCAGCTGGATGACTGCAGGTAAAGCCGTGGCGCACGTCGAACGCACCCCGGCAGCCTTGCAGCGCAGCGGCTCACGCCTGCATGGCCTGCAGGTATGGCTGGCCCTGCCGGCGACGGACGAACAAGGCGAACCCAGTTACAGCCACCACCCGGCCAGCAGCCTGCCGCGCAGCACCAGCATGGGCGTGGAAATCTGCCTGATTGCCGGCACAGGCTTTTGCCTGCAATCGCCGGTTCCGGTGTGTTCGCCAACGGTCTACGCGGAGATCAGGCTAGCGGCCGGGGCCACCCTGCAGATACCAGCCGAGCATGCCGAGCGCGCGCTGTACCTGATCGACGGCGAAGCCCTCGCCGATGAGCAGAGCCTGCCACTGCGCGGCCTGCTGGTGCTGCCTGAAGGTGAGGCATTCACCCTCAGCGCCTGCAGCGAAAGCCATCTGGTGCTGATCGGCGGCGAGCCGATCGGCCCGCGGCGGATCAACTGGAACTTCGTCGCCAGCGACCCGGCCCTGATCGAACAGGCGCGCCAGCGTTGGGCCGCACAGGACTGGCCGCAGGTGCCCGGCGAAACCGCACGAATCGAACTACCGCGCTAAACCCCGCCCGCACCCAGAAAAAAGCCCGCAATCGCGGGCTTTTTTCAGTACGCCAGGTATCAGGCAGAGAGTTCCACCAGCAGCTTGTTCAGACGCTGCACGTAAGCGGCGGGATCTTTCAGGTTGTCGCCTGCGGCCAGAGCCGCCTGGTCGAAGAGGATGTGGCTGAGGTCGGCGAATCGATCTTCATCGGCCTCGGCGTCCAGCTTCTCGATCAGCGGGTGAGCCGGGTTGAATTCGAAGATCGGCTTGGAATCCGGCACCTTCTGCCCACTGGCTTCGAGGATCTGGCGCATCTGCAGGCCCAGATCCTGTTCGCCGATGGCCAGGATCGCTGGCGAATCGGTCAGGCGATGCGATACCCGCACCTCGGCAACCTGCTCACCGAGTGCAGTTTTCAGACGCTCGACCAGGCCTTCTTTAGCCTTGGCGACTTCTTCCTGGGCCTTCTTGTCTTCTTCCGAATCCAGCTTGCCGAGGTCCAGATCGCCACGGGCGACGTCGACCAAGTGCTTGCCGTCGAACTCGGTCAGGTAGCTCATCAGCCACTCATCGATGCGATCGGTGAGCAGCAGCACTTCGATACCTTTCTTGCGGAACACTTCCAGGTGCGGGCTATTCTTCACCTGGGCGTAGGATTCGCCGCTGAGGAAGTAGACCTTGTCCTGACCTTCAGCCATGCGGCCGATGTATTCGCCCAGGCCAACGCTCTGCTCGCCATCTTCAGTGCGGGTGGAGGCGAAACGCAGCAGGCCGGCGATCTTCTCCTTGTTGGCGAAGTCTTCCGCCGGGCCTTCCTTGAGCACCTGACCGAAGTTCTTCCAGAAGCCTTTGTATTGCTCAGGCTCGTTCTTCGCCAGCTTCTCCAGCATGTCCAGCACACGCTTGGTCAGCGCCGACTTCATCGAGTCGATGATCGGGTCTTTCTGCAGGATCTCGCGGGAGACGTTCAGCGACAGGTCGTTGGAGTCGACTACGCCCTTGATAAAACGCAGGTACAGCGGCAGGAACGACTCGGCCTGGTCCATGACGAACACGCGCTGCACATAGAGTTTCAGCCCGCGTGGCGCTTCACGCTGATACAAATCGAACGGTGCGCGGCCTGGTACGTACAACAGCGAGCTGTATTCCAGCTTGCCTTCGACCTTGTTGTGGCTCCAGCTCAGCGGGTTCTCGAAATCGTGACCGATGTGCTTGTAGAACTCCTGATATTCCTCGTCCTTGATCTCGGTACGCGGACGGGTCCACAGGGCGCTGGCGCGGTTGACGGTTTCCCACTCAGGTTCGGCCGGCTTGTCCTTCTCTTCGCCGTGGAACTCCTTCGGCAGCTCGATCGGCAGGGCGATATGGTCGGAGTACTTCTTGATGATATTGCGCAGACGCCAGCCATCGGCGAACTCGTCTTCAGTCGCTTTCAGGTGCAGCACGATGCGGGTACCGCGCTCGGCTTTCTCAACGGTGGCAACTTCAAACTCGCCCTCGCCTTTGCTCGACCAATGCACACCTTCGCTGGCCGGGCTACCGGCACGGCGGCTGAACACTTCAACCTTGTCGGCAACGATAAAGGCCGAGTAGAAGCCCACGCCGAACTGACCGATCAGGTGCGAGTCCTTCTTCTGGTCGCCGGAGAGGTTCTTCATAAAGTCGGCGGTGCCGGACTTGGCGATGGTGCCCAGGTGGGTGATCGCGTCTTCACGGCTCATGCCGATGCCGTTGTCTTCAAGGGTGACGGTCTTGGCGTCTTTGTCGAAGCTGACGCGGATTTTCAGCTCAGCGCCGCCTTCGAGCAGTTCCGGCTTGGCCAGCGCTTCGAAGCGCAGCTTGTCGGTGGCATCCGAAGCGTTGGAAATCAGTTCGCGAAGGAAGATTTCCTTGTTCGAATACAGCGAATGGATCATCAGGTGTAGCAGTTGCTTCACCTCGGTCTGGAAGCCCAGGGTTTCTTTTTGAGTTTCCACACTCATGCTCTCTTACTCCACATGGTTGACTAAGCCGCAGCGCGGCGGATGTCATACAAATGGGGGCATGTGGTGGGATTTCAAGTGCTTGGCTGTCAGGGTTCGAGCAACTCGATGCGCGTCACCTCTTCGGGGCGCAGGGTGTAACTGACTTCGCCCTGCCCGCTCAGGCGCTGGCGCAGGATGATCCGGCCATCCTGGTCGATGCCGTGAAAACGCCCTTCGGCACTATTTCCACGTTCGGTGGTCGCCCGCATGCTGAGGTTCTGGTAGCGACTGGGGTTGCGCAGCAGGCCATCAAGGCTAAACCGCACGCGGCGATCCAGAGGCTTGCTAACCCGCTCCGGCACGACCGCCGCAGTGGCGGCAGGCTTGGCCTGTGCCACGGGTGGAGCCACTGCGCTAGGCAACTGAGGAAAACTATCGGCAGCGACCTGCCAACCACGCTTGTCCTGCTTCTGCAGCAGGATCGGCAGCTGCTGCAGTTCGCCATTGATCCGCGCCTGTACATTCAGATCGATGCTCTGCTGGGGAAAGCTCAGGCTGCCAATGGGCTGCAGCTGTACCTGGCGGGTGGCAAAGCGCCGCTGCAGGTAGTCCTGGATGACATGGCTGAGGGTATCGACCGAATCGAAGCTGCGATCGATAGCACCGTTGCGGTAACGCAGGCCATTGCTGAACAGTTCGAGTTTGCCGCTAAGCGTGGTCTTGAATTGCGGCGGCAGCACCAGGTGAAAGTCACCGACCAGCTTGTTCGGCGCAAGCGGTTGCAGATCCAGGTGCAGGGTGTAGCCACGGCTCAAGCGCCGCGCTTCGGGCAATTCCTGCTCGGGCAGCAACCAACTGATTTCCACCTCGGGCAGCACGCCCTCGTCGGCCGGCAGCACATCGATGCGCACCGGGCCTTTATCCACTTTCGGCAGGCGAATCACCAACTCGCTCTGGGCGAAGAAGTCCTGGCCCTCGCGCAGGCTCAATACGCCATCGAGCAGCTCGGCTTGTTGCGGCGCAAACGGCCGGCCGTTCAATTCGCCGCGCAGGTCGATCGCCAGTTCGGCGGGCGCTTGCTGCTCGGGTTTAAGCCACTTGAGGCTGAGAATGGCCTCCAGGCGTTGCGTATCGTGGCTGGCCAGCAAGGTCAGTCCGACCACCAGCGGAATCACCCCCAGACTCGCCAGGGCCAACGGCGGACGCGCCGAGCGCCAGTGACGCAACACATAGATCAAGGTCAACGGCGGCACAAAACTGGCCCAGCCCCACAGCAGGCTGGTGGCAAAGGCGCGCATTACCAACCAGACCAATCCGGCGAGTATCAGCAGCAAGCCACCCAGAATCAGCAGCGCATCCATTCATTGTTCCTTAACGAGAGTTGAGCCAAGCAGCGATACGGCAGACCTGCACTTAAGGTTCATCGACCTTGAAATGCGCGCGGGCGGTGGCGATTGGCTCGGTCTGATTGGTTTGCCAGGCGGTGATGGCTACGTTGGCGACCCTGCGCCCTTGTCGCCACACCTGGCACTGCACGTAGGTGTCACGATAATGGCCGGCGCGCAGGTAATCTATCGAGAAGTCGATGATTTTCGGCAAATGTGGAATGCCCATAAACATCAGCAGATGGAGCATCGCCGAGTGTTCCATAAAGCCGGCGATTACCCCGCCGTGCAACGCCGGCAAGGTCGGGTTGCCGATATTGTCCTGGCTGGCCGGCAGGCGAAACACCATGTCGTCGCCCAGGCGCAGGCACTCGATACCGAGCAACTTGGCATAGGGAATCAGGCTGATCAGCTTGTCGTAATTGTTCTGCTCGTGGGCTTCGCGCACCAGCTGGTTGAGGTTCAGCGTGTTCATTGGCCACCTGCCTTGCCTGTGCGTTGCAGATCAGCCGGTTTGCCCATGCGCATAAACGCACCGACTACGTGGGCAATCGGCTCGTCGGGGTTGTCCTGGTAGGCATAGCCACGGGTGAAGATGATGTTCTCGGTCACCCGGTAGCACTCGGCGAAACCGAATACATCCTTGTTCGGCTCGGCCGGGCGCATGTAGTCGATGCGCAGGTCCAGGGTCGGGCAGATTTCGAATTCAGGCAGCACGCACACCGTGGAAATCCCGCAGGTGGTGTCCATCAGCGTGGTGATGGCCCCACCGTGGATCACTCCGGTTTCGGGATTGCCGACTATCTGCGGGCTGTATGGTAAACGCAGAATCAGCCCCTGCGGGTCGGCGCTGTGCACGCTCATGCCGAGCACCTGGCAATGGCGCAACACCGTTAGAAAACGCTGCGCCCGCTCAAGAATGGCGGAATCACTCATGGTTTCAACCCCAGGACAACTGTACAAAGGGCGAGCATGATACTCCCTGGCAGAAATCGCGGCACCTCAACGGCCGCTGTTAACGCGAACTGCCAGGCAATTACAGGGAACTTCGCGCCAATGTTGCTGTTTAATGGCTATGCCCGGTAAACCCGGCATCGATGACCACCTACAAGGAGTATTAACCGTGCAAAAGCCATTTACCTACGCCCTGCTGCTCGCCGCCATGCTGGGCCTGGCAGCCTGCGAGAAGACCCCGGAAGACAAGGTAGAGTCGGCCAAGGAATCCGCCGCTGAAGCCATCGAATCCCTGGGTGATGCCGCCGAGAAAAGCGGTGAAGCCATCGAGCAGAAAGCCGATGAAGTGATGGGCACCGCGCCGAGCACTGGCGAGAAGATCGAAGCAGCTGCCGATGACGCCGCCGATGCGATCAAAGATGCCGGCGACGAAGTCAAGGACGCGGTTGAAGGCCAATAAGCCCGCAGCTCCGCCAGCACAAACAAACAGGCCCGCATCATGCGGGCCTGTTTGTTTGTGCCGCTTTTAAAGCGCGGGCGTGAGCATCAGCAGCAGGCTGCATGCCAGCCCGACGATCCAGACCAGGCTACGCTGCCAGTGCAGGTCTGCCCAATAGAGCAGCAGGTACAACACCCGCGCCACCACGAAGGTGATCGCCAGCACATCCACCAGCACGCCGTGGCTATTGGTCACATGGGCCATCAGCACGCCCACGGCAAACAGTGGGAACGCCTCGAAGCTGTTCAGGTGCGCCGCCAGCGCACGCGCACCAAAGCCCGTCAGGCGAGCCTGCTGGGCGCGCGGATGGTGATTGTCGTAATGCCCATCGCCCTCCTTCGCCATGGCCTTGGCCACCGGGGCCTTGGCGATAAAAATCAGTACTGCACTGATAAAGATGCACCAGAACGGGATGCTCATTCGCTTTTCTCCTTGGGCGGATCAAATGCCGGAGTCTGGGTATAAACCATCACCTCCAGCACATCAGAATGAAACTCGCGGCGGTACAACACCAATACCACACCGGCGCTCACCAGCATGAAGAACCAGGGGTTGATAAACCAGGCCAGGGTCGCCATGCCGAAGTAATAAGCGCGCAAGCCCTGGTTGAACTGGTTGGCGGCCATCGAAATCACCCGGGCGGTGCGCTCGGCAAAGGCCTTGCGCTCCTGCTCGGTGACATGCCGCTCGCCAATCATCGGTGCCGAGCCCACCAGTACGGCCGCGAAGTTGTACTGACGCATGCACCAGCTGAAGGTAAAGAAGGCGTAGACGAACACCACCCCCAGGCACAGCAGTTTGACCTCGGACATCTCGCGACTGGCGGCCTGCACAAACGGCAGATCAGCTAGCAGCGATAGCGCACGGTCAGACGAACCAAGCACGGTGAGAATACCGGCGAGGATAATCAGGGTGCTGGAGGCGAAGAAAGAGGCGTTGCGTTCCAGGTTGCCAATCACATTGGCATCGGCGATGCGGTTGTCGCGCAACAGCATGCGGCGCATCCAGTCCTCGCGGTACAGGTGCAACACGCTGGCCAGACAAGGCGTAGTACGGCCCTTGGCCTGGGCATAACGGGTGTAACCGGCCCAGCACAGTACAAACCAGACAACAGCCAGCAGATGCGGCAGGTAGTAATCACTGATCGGCATGCAAACTCCTTGTTAACCCGCAGCGATTATAAACAGGCCTGGCTTTCAGCTGGCCAACAAAAAGGCCGCTGGATTGCAGCGGCCTTTTTAACTTACCCGAGTATCAGACCGCAGCAGCAGTCGGACGGGCAACCAGACGATCGTAAACAATCGCCAGCAGCAAGGTAAGCAGCACCGGGATCAGCCAACCCAGGCTTTGATCGGCCAACGGCAGCGCGGTGAAGAACGTCGGAATCAGCGCCTTGCCACCGGCGGCGGCAATACCATCAACCAAGCCGAACAGCAGAGTCACCGCCAACACTGGGCGGAACACCCGCGCCGACGACCGCCACAGACCATCGAGCAGGCTCAGCGCCACCAGGACGATGGCCAACGGATACAGGCCCACCAGCACCGGAATCGAGAAGCTGATCAACTGGGTCAAGCCCTGGTTGGCCACCAGCAGGCTGAACAGCCCGAACGCGACCACCACGGTGCGATAGGACACCGGCAACAAGCCGCTGAAGAACTCGCCACAGGCGGTCAGCAGGCCCACTGCCGTGGTCAGGCAGGCCAGGGTGATCACCACTGCCAGCAACAGGCTGCCAGCGGTACCGAAGGTGTGCTGCACATAGGCGGTGAGAATCTGCACACCGTTCTGCGCTTCGCCGGCAATGCCCTGGCTGGTCGCGCCGAGGTAGAACAGCGCCAGGTACACCAGCGACAAACCAACGGCGGCGATCAAACCGGCAACCACCGAGTAGCGGGTGATCAGCTTGCCATCCGTCACGCCGTGGTCGCGAATCGCGGTGGCAATCACGATGCCGAATACCAGCGCACCCAGGGTATCCATGGTCAGGTAGCCCTGCAGAAAGCCCTGCACGAACGGCGCGTCCTGATAATCCGCTGTCACCTGGCCGATCTCGCCAGCCGGAGCCAGGAATGCCGCGCCGCCCAGTACCAAGAGTGCCGCCAGCAACACCGGGGTGATGTACTTGCCGATGCGATCAACCAGTTGTCCCGGATTGAGCGACAGGAACAGCACCACGGCGAAGTAGGCCGCGCTGTAAATCATCAAGGCCGTTTCACTGTTACCGGTAAACGGCGCAACGCCCATCTCGAATGACACCACCGCCGTGCGCGGGGTGGCGAACAACGGGCCGATGGCCAGGTACACCGCCACCGCAAACAGCACCCCGGCATATTTGCCCAGCGGCGCGGTCAGCAACGCCATGCCGCCACCGACGCGGGCCAACGCAACAATGGTCAGCAGCGGCAGGCCAACGCCTGTCAGCAGAAAGCCCAGCGCCGCCAGGCCGATGTTCTCGCCCGCCGCCATACCGGCGCTGGGCGGAAAGATGATGTTGCCAGCGCCCAGAAACAGCGCAAAGGTCATAAAGCCGAGGGCCAGGAGATCCGAGCCTTTCAAACGAGTCATAGAAGGGAATACCACAGGCAGAAAGTTATGAGTTCCGAGGGTTTCCCGATGGATCGGGGAAACGTCACCCAGCCGGTTGAGCTGAGCCACTGCTGCGCCGTCTAGCCGCTTGTGGCGGTACAGGCGCTGATAGTTGCAAGCCTAACGAAATTGACGAGCCAGCGGCACTGACGCAGGTCAGGCTGTCGGGCTGGCGCAAAAAGCTGTCGCATCGGCAACATTTACTCGTGCAGCAGGCATAAAAAAGGCCACCCGAAGGTGGCCTTTTTCTTAAGTCAAAAAGCCTTAGGCTTTTTTGGCTTCCCAACCGGTCAGCTCGGCCAGGGCCTTGCCGATGTCAGCCAGGGAACGCACGGTTTTCACACCGGCGTCTTGCAGGGCTGCGAACTTCTCGTCTGCAGTACCCTTGCCGCCGGAGATGATTGCGCCGGCGTGGCCCATACGCTTGCCCGCCGGAGCGGTCACACCCGCGATGTAGGACACCACTGGCTTGGTCACGTTGGCCTTGATGTAGGCAGCGGCTTCTTCTTCAGCCGAACCGCCGATCTCACCGATCATCACGATCGCTTCGGTCTTCGGGTCTTCCTGGAACAGCTTGAGGATGTCGATGAAGTTGGAGCCTGGGATCGGGTCACCGCCGATGCCGACGCAGGTGGACTGACCGAAACCGGCGTCAGTGGTCTGCTTAACAGCTTCGTAAGTCAGGGTGCCGGAACGCGACACGATGCCTACTTTGCCTGGCAGGTGGATGTGGCCCGGCATGATGCCGATCTTGCACTCGCCCGGCGTGATTACGCCTGGGCAGTTAGGGCCGATCAGGACAATGCCCAACTGGTCGCAAATGACCTTGGCATCCAGCATGTCCAGGGTAGGAATGCCTTCAGTGATGCAAACGATCAGCTTGATGCCGCCGAATGCTGCTTCCAGGATGGAGTCCTTGCAGAACGGCGCTGGAACGTAGATCACGCTGGCGGTGGCGCCAGTGGCAGCTACAGCATCTTTCACGGTGTTGAACACTGGCAGGCCCAGGTGCTCGGTACCGCCTTTGCCTGGAGTTACACCACCCACCATCTTGGTGCCGTATTCGATGGCTTGCTGGGTGTGGAAACTACCTTGCGAACCGGTAATACCCTGGCAGATAACTTTGGTGTCTTTATTGATCAGGACGCTCATTACTTGCCCTCCGCAGCTTTGACGACTTGCTGAGCAGCGTCGGTCAGGCTGGTTGCCGCGATGATGTTCAGGCCGCTTTCGGCCAGAACCTTGGCGCCCAGTTCAGCGTTGTTGCCTTCCAGACGAACGACCACTGGAATCTTCACGCCGACTTCTTTCACCGCGCCGATGATGCCTTCGGCAATCATGTCGCAACGAACGATGCCGCCGAAGATGTTGACCAGTACGGCCGCAACATTGCTGTCGGACAGGATGATCTTGAACGCTTCAGTTACGCGTTCTTTGGTTGCGCCGCCACCTACGTCGAGGAAGTTGGCTGGCTTGCCGCCATGCAGGTTGACGATGTCCATGGTACCCATGGCCAGGCCAGCACCGTTGACCATACAGCCGATGTTGCCTTCCAGCGCTACGTAGTTCAGTTCGAACTTGGCAGCGTGCGCTTCGCGCGGATCGTCCTGCGACGGATCGTGGAAAGTCTTCAGCTTAGGCTGACGGTACATGGCGTTGGCGTCGATGTTGATCTTGGCGTCGAGGCAATGCAGATCGCCGTCAGCTTTGATCACCAGCGGGTTCACTTCCAGCAGAGCCAGGTCGTGATCCTTGAACAGCTTGGCCAGGCCAACGAAAATCTTGGCGAACTGAGTAACCTGCTTGCCTTCCAGACCCAGCTGGAATGCCAGCTCACGGCCCTGGAACGGCTGCGCGCCGACCAGCGGGTCGATGGTGGCCTTGAGGATTTTCTCAGGGGTTTCGTGAGCGACTTTCTCGATGTCCACGCCACCTTCGGTGGAAGCCATGAACACGATACGACGGCTGGAACGGTCAACCACCGCGCCCAGGTACAGTTCCTTGGCGATGTCGGTGCAGGACTCAACCAGGATCTTGGTCACTGGCTGACCGTTGGCGTCGGTCTGGTAAGTCACCAGACGCTTGCCCAGCCAGTTGGCGGCGAACGCCTTGGCGTCTTCCTTGTTCTTCACCAGTTTCACGCCGCCCGCTTTACCGCGGCCACCAGCATGGACCTGAGCCTTGACGACCCATTCAGTGCCACCGATTTTTTCGCAGGCTGCTGCGGCTTCTTCCGGGGTGTCTACCGCGAAGCCCTTGGATACGGGCAGGCCGTATTCAGCGAACAGCTGCTTACCCTGATACTCGTGGAGATTCATGCTTGTCTACCGTCTTCGTTTAGGTATTGCGCATACGGTGCTGCACTTATGGTGCCGCACCACCTGTGACTGCTTCTGGAGCAATCCGGCTGATATTCCGCGCAGCAACCTGGGTTGTACGCGGGCCATCTGCCGTGGTTCTTCCTGCTTGAGCCTTGGCCTTGCCGGTACACAACGCCGGCAAGGCCAGGGCTCAAACCAACAACTACTTAACGTTTCTTACGGTTGGCGATGTGGATGGCATGGCCATTCACTGCCAGAGCAGCTTCGTGCAGGGCTTCGGACAGGGTTGGGTGGGAGAACACCATCATCCCCAGATCCTCAGCGCTGGTGCCGAACTCCATACCGATTGCGCCTTGCTGCACCAGTTCGGCAGCGCTTGGGCCAATCACGTGCACACCCAGTACGCGGTCGGTCGCGGCATCCGCAATCACCTTGACGAAGCCGCCGGTATCGTTGGCAGCCATGGCGCGGCCGCTGGCAGCGAACGGGAAGGTACCGACGTTAACGGCAACGCCCTCACCCTTAAGCTGCTGCTCGGTCTTGCCTACCCAAGCGATTTCCGGGTGGGTGTAGATAACTGATGGGATCAGGTCGTAGTTCATCTGGGCTTTGTGGCCGGCGATGCGCTCGGCAACCATGATGCCCTCTTCCGAGGCCTTATGCGCCAGCATGGCACCACGGACCACGTCGCCGATGGCGTAAACGCCTGGGACGCTGGTCTTGCACTGGTCGTCAACGAAGATGAAGCCACGCTCATCCAGGGTCACACCGCTGTCAGCGGCCAGCAGATCGGTGGTCACCGGGCGACGGCCCACAGCCACGATCAGCTTGTCGAAAACGATCTTCTGCTCGCCTTCGGCGTCAGTGAAGTTGACGGTAACTTGCTTCTTCTTCACTTCCGAACCGGTCACGCGAGCGCCCAGACGAATGTTCAGACCTTGCTTGGTCAGGGTCTTCAGCGCTTCTTTGGCAATCTGCTCATCGGCAGCCGGGAGGAACTTGTCCAGGGCTTCCAGCACGGTCACTTCAGCACCCAGACGGGCCCACACCGAACCCAGCTCCAGACCGATTACGCCAGCGCCGATCACGCCGAGCTTCTTCGGTACGCTCTGGAATTCCAGGGCACCGGTGGAATCGACGATCACGTCCTGGTCAACCGGAGCCGGCGGGATGTCGATTGGCTTGGAGCCGGACGCCAGAATCACATTCTCGGCTTCGACGATCTGAACCTTGCCATCGGAACCGGTGACTTCAACCTGCTTGTTCGCCAGCAGCTTGCCGTGACCTTCGAGCAGGGTCACGCCATTCGACTTGAACAGGCCAGCCACGCCGCCAGTGAGGTTCTTCACGATGTTGGCCTTGCGGCCGATCATCGCAGGAACATCCATGGTCACGCCTTTGGCTTCGATACCGTGGATGGCAAAACCATCCTTGGCTTCATGGTATTTCCAGGAGCTGTCGAGCAGTGCCTTGGATGGAATGCAGCCGACGTTCAGGCAAGTACCGCCGAGGGCGATCTTGCCCTCTTTGTCCTGGTACTTCTCGATGCAGGCAGTCTTCAGACCGAGCTGCGCTGCTTTGATGGCCGCAACATAGCCACCAGGGCCGGCACCGATGACTACCACGTCGAATTTCTGGGTCATAACGTATTCCTTCTCGAATAAACCGGACGGCCCTGGTCACAGGGCCGCCGTGGGAGAAACTGGCTTTTAGATATCCAGCAGCAGACGCGCCGGGTCTTCCAGCAAGTTCTTGATGGTCACCAGGAAGGTCACGGCTTCCTTACCATCAATCAGGCGGTGATCGTAAGACAGCGCCAGGTACATCATCGGGCGGATAACCACCTGACCATTTACTGCCATCGGACGCTGGATGATGTTGTGCATACCCAGAATCGCGGCTTGCGGCGGGTTGACGATCGGCGTCGACATCATCGAACCGAAGGTACCACCGTTAGTGATGGTGAAGGTGCCGCCGGTCATTTCTTCGATCGACAGCTTGCCGTCTTTGGCTTTCTTGCCAAAGGTGGCGATGCCGCTCTCGATTTCAGCCAGGCTCATCAGCTCGGCGTTACGCAGCACGGGAACTACCAGGCCACGGTCGCTGGACACGGCAACACCGACGTCGGCGTAGCCGTGGTAAACGATATCGGTACCGTCGATCGAGGCGTTGACTGCCGGGAAGCGCTTCAGCGCTTCGGTAGCAGCCTTGACGAAGAACGACATAAAGCCCAGGCGCACGCCGTTGTGGCTCTTCTCGAACAGGTCTTTGTACTTCGAGCGCAGCGCCATGACTTCGGTCATGTCGACTTCGTTGAAGGTGGTCAGCATGGCCATGGAGGACTGAGCCTCGACAAGACGCTCGGCGATCTTGGCGCGCAGACGGGTCATCGGCACACGCTTCTCGGTGCGATCGCCGGCGGCGAATACCGGTGCGGCAGCAGCCGGTGCAGCAGGTTTGGCGGCAGGTGCAGCCGGGGCGTTCTTCTTGGCGTCGACTGCAGCTACCACGTCTTCTTTAGTGACGCGACCGCCTTTGCCGGTACCCGCGATGCTGTTCGGGTCGATGCCGTTTTCTTCGGCGATCTTGCGCGCAGCAGGCGAGAGGATCTGATCGTCGCCAGCGGCAACGGCCGGCGCAGCAGCTGCCGGTGCGGCGGCCTGAGCGGCAACTGGGGCCGGTGCAACAGCACCACCTTCACCCAGAGTACCCAGCAGTTCGTTGCTGAGCACGGTGTCGCCTTCATTCTTGATGATTTGCGCGAGGACGCCGTCGGCCTCGGCCAGCACTTCGATCACTACTTTGTCGGTTTCGATGTCGACGATCAGTTCGTCGCGCTTGACCGCATCGCCCGGCTTCTTGTGCCAAGTGGCCACGGTGCCATCGGCAACCGATTCCGGGAAAGTAGGGGCTTTGATCTCGATAGCCATTGTCTGTGGTTCCTTAAATTCGGTTTCTTCTAGCAGGCGGCCCTGTTGGCCGCCTGTTGCGCGAAGGCGTTAAACAGTAAAGGCGTCTTGCAGGAGTTTTTCCTGCTGTTCGGCGTGCATCGATGCATAACCACAGGCCGGTGCGGCAGAGCCTTCACGACCGGCGTATTCGAGGAACAGCGCTTTCTTGTGCGCTGTCGCCACGCGACGCATGTGATGCTGACTGCAGTACCAGGCACCCTGGTTCATCGGCTCTTCCTGACACCAGACGATGTGTTTGAGGTTCTTGTACGGGGCCAGGGCCTCGGTCAGATCCTCTTCCGGGAACGGATAAAGCTGCTCGATACGCACGATGGCGATGTCTTCGCGGCCCTCGCTGCGGCGCTTTTCCAGCAGGTCGTAGTAGACCTTGCCGCTGCACAGCACCACACGCTCGACTTTCTTCGGATCGAGCGCATCGGTTTCTGGAATCACGGTCTGGAACGAGCCTTCGGCCAGATCTTCCAGGGTCGAGATGGCCAATTTGTGGCGCAGCAACGACTTCGGAGTCAATACGACCAACGGCTTGCGCAGCGGGCGGATCACCTGGCGACGCAGTAAATGGTAGATCTGCGCCGGGGTGGTCGGTACGGCCACTTGCATGTTGTGCTCGGCGCACAGCTGCAGGTAGCGTTCCAGACGCGCCGAGCTGTGCTCAGGCCCCTGCCCTTCATAGCCGTGCGGCAGCAGCATGGTCAGACCGCACAGACGACCCCACTTGTGCTCGCCACTGGAAATGAACTGGTCGAACACCACCTGGGCACCGTTGGCGAAGTCGCCGAACTGCGCTTCCCAGATCACCAGCGACTGCGGCTGGGTGGTCGCATAGCCATACTCGAAGGCCAGTACGGCTTCTTCCGAAAGGAAAGAGTCATACAGGTCGAAGCGCGGCTGACCCTGGTAGAGGTTCTGCAGCGGCAGATAGGCATCGGCATCCTTCTGGTTGTGCAGCACCGCATGGCGGTGCGAGAAGGTGCCACGACCGATGTCCTGACCGGTCATGCGAATCGGGTGGCCTTCGAACAAGAGGGTGGCGTAGGCCATGGTTTCGGCGTAGCCCCAGTTGATCGGCAGCGCACCGGCGCTCATCTTCTGGCGGTCTTCAAGAATCTTCGCGACCTGGCGCTGCACCACGAAGCCTTCTGGAATTTCCAGCAGCTTGTTCGACAGTTCCTGCAGGGTTTTCAGCTCGAAACTGGTGTCGTGACGCGCGGTCCAGGCGTGGCCCAGGTACGGACGCCAGTCGACGAACAGCTCTTTGTTCGGCTCCTTGACCAGGCTCTTGACCACGTGCTGACCGTTATCCAGAGCGGTACGGTACTCATCGATCTTGGCCTGCACCTCATCCGTCGACTGCCGCGCGGCGGCGGTCAGAACGTCGGCATACAGCTCGCGAGTGGTGCGCTGCTTGGTGATCTGCTGATACATCAGCGGCTGGGTGCCACTCGGCTCGTCGGCCTCATTGTGACCGCGACGGCGGTAGCAAACCAGGTCGATGACCACGTCGCGCTTGTACTGCATGCGGTAGTCGACGGCCAGCTGGGTGACGAACAGCACGGCTTCCGGATCATCGCCATTGACGTGCAGGATCGGCGCTTGAATCATCTTGGCAACGTCGGTGCAGTACTCGGTAGAACGCGAGTCCAGCGGGTTGCTAATGGTGAAGCCAACCTGGTTGTTGATCACGATGTGGATGGTGCCGCCCGTCTTGAAGCCACGGGTCTGCGACATCTGGAAGGTTTCCATGACCACACCCTGACCGGCGAATGCCGCATCACCGTGCAGGGAAACCGGCAGTACTTTCTCGCCAATCGCGTCATTACGACGGTCCTGACGGGCCCGTACGGAGCCTTCGACCACCGGAGAAACGATCTCCAGGTGCGACGGGTTGAACGCCATTGCCAGGTGCACTTCGCCGCCGGCGGTCATCACGTTGGACGAGAAACCCTGGTGATATTTCACGTCACCGGAGGACAGGCCTTCGGTTTTCTTGCCTTCGAACTCGTCGAACAGGTCGCGCGGGTTCTTGCCGAAGGTGTTGACCAGCACGTTGAGGCGGCCACGGTGGGCCATACCGATAACGATTTCCTTGGTACCGTAGGAACCGGAACGCTGGATCACTTCATCGAGCAGCGGAATCAGGCTCTCGCCGCCTTCCAGACCGAAACGCTTGGTGCCCGGGTATTTGGTACCCAGGTATTTTTCCAGACCTTCAGCCGCGGTCAGGCGCTCGAGCAGGTGGCTCTGCACTTCGACGGAGAATTGTGGACGGCTGCGCACGCTTTCCAGACGTTGCTGGAACCAGCTGCGCTGCTCGGAATCGACGATATGGGTGAACTCGGCACCGATGGTGCGGCAATATGTCTGCTGCAACGCATCGCGAATTTCGCGCAGAGTAGCCTCTTCCTTGCCAATGAACAGACCACCGGTACGGAAGGTGGTGTCCAGGTCGGCGTCAGTCAGACCATAGTGGTTGATTGCCAGATCAGCCGGGGCAGGACGTTTCCAGAGACCAAGCGGATCGAGTTGAGCAGCCTGATGGCCACGCATGCGATAAGCCTGAATCAGGCGCAACACTTCAACCTGCTTCTTTTCGTGCTCGCTGCTTACGCTACCGGCGGACACCGGTTGGGCGCGACGCTGGTTTTTAGCAAGCAGGACGAAATGATCGCGAATGGTTGAGTGCGATACGTCTGTAGCGGCGCTGCCGTCAGTCGGCAACTTCTGGAAGTAGGTGCGCCACTCTTCTGGCACAGCGTTGGGATCGTGCAGGTAAAGCTCATAGAGCTCTTCCACATAGGCAGCGTTACCACCGGATAGGTGGGCACTGTCCCACATGCGCTGCATCACGCTTTCTTGCATGCTTGGTCACCCTCGGTAAGGGGACACCACCGGCGTGGAGGCCGTAATTGCGGCTAATAGTCCTGAAGCAGCGACTGGTAAGCCACTACGGGTCCCGCAGATAGTCCGGGCACCAGCCCGGATGCCCCTGCTGGTCGTCATATTTTTCAAATTAAGAACCGCCGCTTTGTGAGCTGCCGTTCTTGCTAAAACTACGGCACTGGGGTTGAGGCCAGCGCCGCAGGTGTTACAGGTCCAACAAAAACGCGAATCAGGTACCGCTTTGCAGAAGCATGTTGCGTACGTGGCCGATTGCCTTGGTCGGGTTAAGACCCTTAGGGCAGACGTTCACGCAGTTCATGATGCCGCGGCAGCGGAACACGCTGAACGGATCGTCCAGCGCGGCCAGACGCTCTTCAGTCTGGGTATCACGGCTGTCAGCCAGGAAGCGGTAGGCCTGCAGCAACGCAGCGGGACCGAGGAACTTGTCTGGGTTCCACCAGAACGACGGGCAGCTGGTGGAGCAGCAAGCACACAGGATGCACTCGTACAGCCCGTCCAGTTTCTCACGCTCTTCCGGGCTCTGCAGACGCTCGATGGCCGGAGCCGGCGTGTTGTTCTGCAAATACGGCTGCACCTTCTCGTACTGCTTGTAGAAGATGCTCATATCGACAACCAGGTCACGAATGACTGGCAGGCCAGGCAGTGGGCGAATCACCAGCTTGCCGCCCTTCAGGCCAGCCGCCGAAATCGGCGTGATGCAGGCCAGGCCATTCTTGCCATTGATGTTCATGCCATCGGAACCGCACACGCCCTCACGGCAGGAGCGACGATAGGAGAAGCCCTCGTCCTGTTCCTTGATCAGTGCCAGCACGTCGAGGACCATGATGTCCTTGCCGCCAGTGTCGACCTGGAAGTCCTGCATAAACGGCGCAGCATCCTGCTCCGGGTTGTAACGATAAACGCTTACTTGCAACAGATTGGCTTGCGACATATCAGGCACCCTTAATAAGTCCGAACCTTAGGCTCAAAGGCGGGAACTGTCTTCGGCGAGAAGTTGACCGAACGTTTGCTGACGCGCTTCTCACCCGGGAAGTACAGGGAGTGGCACAGCCAGTTTTCGTCGTCACGCTCTTCGAAGTCTTCACGAGCGTGAGCACCACGGGATTCTTTACGAACCTCGGCAGCGATCGCGGTGGCTTCCGCCACTTCGAGAAGGTTTTGCAGTTCCAATGCTTCGATACGCGCAGTGTTGAATGCCTGGCTCTTGTCCGCGATTTTGACAGTCGCGATCCGCTCACGCAGGTCGGCCAGCTGGGTAATACCTTTCTGCATGTACTCACCGGTGCGGAACACACCGAAGTAGTTTTGCATGCACTGTTGCAGCTCTTTACGCAGCGGAGCCACATCTTCGCCAGTTTGGCGCTCGTTGACGCCAGCCAGACGGCCCAGCGACTTCTCGATGTCGGTTTCGCTGGCACCACGGACTTCCACGCCTTCTTTCAGCGCTTTTTCCAGGTGAATACCCGCCGCACGACCGAAGACCACCAGGTCGAGCAGCGAGTTGCCGCCCAGACGGTTGGCACCGTGTACAGATACGCAGGCCACTTCACCTACGGCAAACAGCCCGTCGATGATCTTGTCGTTGCCGTTGGCGTCCTGGGTAATGGCCTGACCATGAATGTTGGTCGGCACGCCGCCCATCATGTAATGGCAGGTCGGGATTACCGGAACTGGAGCGACAACTGGGTCGACGTGAGCGAAGGTCTTCGACAGTTCACAGATACCTGGCAGACGGCTGTGCAGCACGTCTTCACCGAGGTGGTCGAGCTTCAGCAGTACGTGATCCTTGTCCGGGCCACAACCGTTGCCGGCGATGACTTCCTTGACCATGGAGCGCGCAACCACGTCGCGGCCGGCCAGGTCTTTGGCGTTCGGAGCATAGCGTTCCATGAAGCGCTCGCCATGAACGTTGATCAGGTAACCACCCTCTCCACGGCAGCCTTCAGTGACCAGCACGCCGGCACCGGCAATACCGGTCGGGTGGAACTGCCACATCTCGATGTCCTGCACCGGCACGCCGGCACGCAGGGCCATGCCCACGCCGTCACCCGTGTTGATCAGGGCGTTGGTGGTGGACGCGTAAATACGACCCGCACCGCCAGTGGCCAGAACCACGGCCTTGGAACGGATGTAAACGGTTTCGCCGGTTTCGATGCAAATAGCGATCACACCGACAATCGCGCCGTCCTGGTTGCTCACCAGGTCAACTGCGTACCACTCGTTGAGGAACGAGGTGCCGGCTTTCAGGTTGGCCTGATACAGGGTGTGCAGCAGCGCGTGACCGGTACGG
This sequence comes from Pseudomonas sp., assembly GCF_049653025.1. GTDB lineage: Bacteria > Pseudomonadota > Gammaproteobacteria > Pseudomonadales > Pseudomonadaceae > Aquipseudomonas. The sequence continues at coordinate 392,572 of NZ_JBASFM010000016.1, forward strand.
TCGGCTGCGGCGCAAGTACGGGCAGCCTGGACCGACGGATTATCCGGCCCCTTGGACTGACCACCGAACGGGCGCTGATAGATACGGCCTTGTTCAGTACGGGAGAACGGCAGCCCCATGTGTTCCAGCTCGAACACGGCTTCCGGGCCAACGGAGCACATATATTCGATCGCGTCTTGGTCACCGATATAGTCGGAGCCCTTGACGGTGTCATACATGTGCCAGCGCCAATCATCATTCGGGTCGTTGGACGCGATGGCACAGGTGATGCCGCCCTGGGCGGATACGGTGTGCGAACGGGTCGGAAAGACCTTGGTGACTACAGCGGTCTTGTGACCGCCCTGAGCCAGTTGCAGGGCCGCGCGCATGCCCGCGCCGCCGCCGCCAACGATGATGGCGTCATAAGAAAGAGTGCGAATAGTCATGGATCAGTTACCCCAAAAAATCTGCACGCCCCAGACGAAGAACACGAACATGGCAACGCCACACGTGGCCTGGAACAGAAAACGCACCACAGTCGCCCACTTGCCCAGCGCCATCGGCGTCAGGTAGTCGGTGGAAATTGTCCACATGCCTACCCAGGCGTGAACGCTGAGCGCCACCAGGGTCAACATGCTGAAGATGCGCATCGCATTATTGGAGAACAGTGCCTGCCACTCGGCGTAGCCCATACCTGGGTTACACAGGATAAAACCGAGCAGAAACAGCACATAAGCCGCGAGGACGACAGCAGAGACACGCTGTGCCATCCAGTCATAAAGACCCGAACGCGAGAAGTTCGTGACGTTGGTTACCATATCCACACCCCCAGCAGCACGATCACGATCGTCGATACGACGAGAACGATTTTCGAACCCAGCTTGCCGCCTTCCAGCGTCTCACCGATGCCCATGTCCATGATCAAGTGGCGTACGCCGGCCACCAGGTGGTACAGCAGAGCGGACAACAGACCCCAAATCACAAACTTGGCCAGCGGGCTGGTCAAGCATTCCTGCACCTGGGCGAAGCCCTCTTCGGACGCCAGCGACTTGTCGAGGCCATACAGCAGAATGGCGATACCAACAAAGAGGATGACACCGGAGATACGGTGAAGAATGGACGTGTAAGCAGTGATTGGGAGTTTGATAGTCCTAAGGTCTAGGTTTACAGGTCTTTGGCTATTCACGGCTTTTTTATCACACTGAGAGCCCCTAACTATCAGGGCAAAGTTGTCGGGAGGTGCACTGGTCAGGTACCCATCACCCAAGGAGTGACAACCGCCAAAAGACAGGCTAAAGCCCCTGGCAGCTGGGCGCAGAGTATAGACAGTTAGGTTACTAATGACAACGCAAAGCCCCCTACCTAAAAGCGCATTGCGCGCCTCGAATAAATGGCGTAAAGAGCCACTTTAAAAGCCCAAAAACCACCCGCAAACCCTTCTGCCGCCTGGGTTTTCGCAAATTGACATTCGAATTTATCTCACTATAGTGGTGCGGGCCCTGCGTGGGGGGCAGTCAGATGATTTCAAGCATAACTAGGAGGCCAAACATGGCTGACAAAAAAGCGCAGTTGATCATCGAGGGCGCAGCCCCCGTCGAGCTGCCCATTTTAACCGGCACCGTTGGTCCCGATGTAATTGACGTGCGGGGCTTAACCGCCACGGGCCGTTTCACATTTGATCCTGGCTTCATGTCCACCGCTTCGTGCGAGTCGAAGATCACCTACATCGACGGCGACCAGGGCATCCTGCTGCACCGCGGCTACCCCATTGAACAGCTGGCAGAGAAATCCGACTACCTGGAAACCTGCTACCTGCTGCTCAACGGCGAGCTGCCGACCGCAGAGGAAAAAGCCAAGTTCGTCAGCACCATCAAGAACCACACCATGGTTCACGAACAACTGAAGAGCTTCTTCAACGGCTTCCGCCGTGACGCTCACCCGATGGCCATCATGTGTGGCGTAGTCGGCGCCCTCTCGGCCTTCTACCACGACTCCCTGGACATCAATAACCCGCATCACCGCGAAGTATCGGCCATGCGCCTGGTCGCCAAGATGCCGACCATCGCTGCCATGACCTACAAGTACTCCATGGGTCAACCGATGATGTATCCGCGTAACGACCTGAACTACGCGGAAAACTTCCTGCACATGATGTTCAACACCCCGTGCGAGATCAAACCGATCAGCCCGGTGCTGGCCAAGGCCATGGATAAAATCTTTATCCTGCACGCCGACCATGAGCAGAACGCTTCGACTTCCACCGTACGCCTGGCCGGCTCCTCGGGTGCCAACCCGTTCGCCTGTATCGCTGCCGGTATCGCCGCCCTCTGGGGCCCGGCGCATGGCGGTGCCAACGAAGCCGTACTGAGCATGCTGGATGAGATTGGCGATGTGTCCAACATCGACACGTTCATCGCCAAGGCCAAAGACAAGAACGATCCGTTCAAGTTGATGGGCTTCGGCCATCGCGTTTACAAGAACCGCGATCCGCGTGCCACCGTGATGAAGCAGACCTGCGACGAAGTGCTGAAAGAGCTGGGCATCACCAACGATCCGCAGCTGCAGCTGGCCATGCGCCTGGAAGAGATCGCCCTGACCGATCCGTACTTCAAGGAACGCAACCTGTACCCGAACGTCGACTTCTACTCGGGCATCATCCTCAAGGCGATCGGCATTCCGACCAGCATGTTCACCGTGATCTTCGCCCTGGCGCGGACCGTCGGCTGGATCTCGCACTGGAAAGAAATGCTCTCCAGCCCGTACAAGATTGGCCGTCCGCGCCAGCTGTACACCGGCTACCCGCAGCGCGACCTGAAGAAGTAATTCAGTTCTTGCCGCATAAAAAAGGCTGCCCTCGGGCAGCCTTTTTTGCATCTTGGATTTGGTGCCGGTGTACGACTTCGCGACCTAGCCCCAATCAAGGCGACTGAATGAGCGGCACGCGCCTATCAGAGCGCTGCGGCAGTGCTCTGCTCCAACCAGCCAATCAATTGAATAGCCTCTGCCGCGCTGCTGCCGCAGACATACTCCGCAGCATGGAAGGCCGAGCAGACCGCAGGCCGCTGCGGCTGGCCGAAGATCAAACAGAAGTTGTCGGCATCCAACTGAATGCAGCGCACACCCGCCGGCTTACCGTCGGGCATACCGGGTATCGGCGAACTGATCGAAGGAGCAATGCAGCAGGCACCGCAGCCAGCACGGCAATTCATGACAGGAGAACCTCAAAGACAACGGCACGGTGGCACAGGCCGGCGATTCTACGTCGGCGCATGCGACTTGGCAGCCGGCCAAGTGCAGATTCAGGCGAGCGGTAGGCGCAAACGGAACTGCGTGCCCAGCCCTGGCGTGCTGCACACCTGCAACTCCGCACCCAAAGCATCCACCGCCAGCTAATGCAGGACATGGCTCGAAGGCGCAAAGCAGGCCAGATCAGCGTGCTACTTACGCCCCTGCAGGCGGGCAAACAGGCTGGAGGTGTCCCAACGGCCGCCGCCCATACCCTGCACATCGGCATAGAACTGATCAACCAGCGCCGTCACCGGTAGCTGTGCACCGTTGCTGCGGGCCTCATCGAGCAGGATCGACAGGTCCTTGCGCATCCAGTCCACGGCAAAACCATGCTCGAACTCGCCGGCCAGCATGGTTTTATGGCGATTATCCAACTGCCAGGACTGCGCCGCCCCCTTGCCGATCACCTCCATCGCACCATGCGCGTCGAGGCCGGCGCACTGGGCGAAATGCAACGCCTCGGACAAACCCTGAACCAGCCCGGCGATGCAGATCTGATTGACCATCTTGGTCAGCTGACCACTGCCGGCCTCACCCATCAGCCGAACCATGCGAGCGTAGGCCTGAATCACCGGCTCGGCCTGGGCATAGGTCGCCGCCTCACCGCCGACCATAATGGTCAGCGCGCCATTCTGCGCGCCGGCCTGACCACCAGAGACCGGTGCATCGAGAAAGCCCAGCTGCCGCGTAGCCGCTTCGCCGGCCAGTTCACGGGCGACCTGCGCCGAGGCCGTGGTGTGATCAATCAATACGGCCCCTGTGGCCATCCCGGCGAACGCGCCATCAGCCCCCAGCACCACGCTGCGCAGGTCATTGTCGTTGCCCACGCAGACCATCACGAACTCGGCCCCCGCGGCCGCCTCTCGAGGAGTTGGCGCATGACTGCCGGCATATTCGGCGGCCCACTGCGCAGCCTTGGCGGCGCTGCGGTTGTACACACAAACCTGATGCCCGGCGCGCACCAGATGCCCGGCCATCGGGTAACCCATTACACCCAGCCCGATAAACGCCACCTTTGCCATGCACACCTCTACGTTGGATTACTGTCTTGGCTCACACCAGATGCTAAGGATGCCCGCCACACAGGGCATAGCGCCAGCACAGCGAGCAGGCAAAACTGTATGGATACGCGCTTTACCCAGGCGCGAAAGTCCTTCCATACTCGCTGCACGCTAAGGAGGGCTTATGCAGCATTGGCTGGTAATTGACCTGGAAGCCACCACCGAAGAAGGTGGCTGGCCAGTGACAGAAATGGAAATCATCGAAATCGGGGCCAGTCTGGTCAACGCTGACGGCCATGAGCTCGAACACTTTCAGCGTTTCGTGCGGCCCGTGCGCCGCCCGCACCTGACGCATTTCTGTCGTCAGCTCACCCAAATCAGCCAGACCGAGGTGGATGCCGCCGCACCGCTGGCCACGGTCTGGGCACAATTCGAGCGCTGGCTGCTGGCGCACCAGGCGCAACTGGCGGGCTGGGCCAGCTGGGGCGACTATGACCGCCGCCAACTCGAGCAGGAGTGGCGCGCCCACAGCCTCAGCAGCTACCTGAGCCAGATACCCCATCTCAACCTGAAGAAGCGCTTTGCCGAAGCGCGCCAGCTACCCAGCCCGATCGGCCTGAAGATGGCCATGAACCTCGCCGGATTGCAGTTTCAGGGCCAGCAGCACCGCGCCCTGACCGATGCACGCAATACCGCCCGCCTGTTGCCACTGGTATTGCCCGTGCAAAGCAGATGACGAAGAAAAAACGCTTGGGCATACTGGCGAGCCTTTTTTAACCCCTTCGAGGAACTGCAGATGTTCAAGGTCAATGAATACTTCGACGGCACCGTCAAATCCATCGCCTTCGGCATGGCTGAAGGCCCGGCCACCATTGGCGTGATGGCTGCAGGCGAGTACGAATTCGGCACCGATCAGCTGGAAATCATGCACGTGGTGGCCGGCGCACTGACCGTCAAGCTGCCAGGCAGCGAAAACTGGGAAACCTTCACCAGCGGCAGCAAGTTCACCGTGCCGGCCAACAGCAAGTTCCAGCTCAAGGTGGCGGCCGATACCGCCTACCTGTGCGAATACCGCTAAGAACCTGTTTACGATCTGCTGCGCGTCGGCGATACGGCGTTAGAAATGGCCTCGGAAGCTGCTCATTTACAGCCAGTAAACTCCGCGCCCTCGGCCATTTCTGCCTTGTCTCGCTCTAGCTCGCGAGATCGAAAACAGCTTCTAAGCCATAGAACACCTGAAAGCCGGCCTCTGTGGCCGGCTTTTTTATTAACCAATTAAGCGTCAAGGAACAGCCCATGCCGCGCTCATCGCAATTCTCCCTGGTGATCCTGCCGATAATATTGCTGCTGATCGCCATGACCTCGATCCAGAGCGGTGCGTCCCTGGCCAAGGGGCTGTTTCCGGAAATCGGCGCAACCGGCACCACAGCCCTGCGCCTGAGCCTCGGCGCGCTGATTCTGTGCGTGCTGATGCGCCCCTGGCAGGCCAAGCTGACCCTCAAATCCTGCCGCTCGCTGCTGGCCTACGGACTATCGCTGGGCAGCATGAACCTGCTGTTCTACCTCTCGCTGAAAACCATTCCCTTAGGGATAGCCGTGGCCCTGGAATTCACCGGCCCGCTCGGCCTGGCACTGCTGTCGTCGCGGCGGCTGCTGGATTTCGTCTGGATCGCCCTGGCGGTATTCGGCCTCTGGCTGCTGTTGCCCACAGGCCAGAGTGATGTGCCACTCGACCCCATGGGCATGGCCCTGGCCCTGGCCGCTGGTCTGTGCTGGGCGCTGTATATCGTCTTCGGGCAGAAAGCCGGGGCCGAACACGGCAAGCAGACCGTGGCCCTGGGCACCATAGTCGCGGCCTTGTTGGTGTTCCCGATTGGCCTGTGGCAAGCCGGCAGCAGCATGTTCTCGCTGGATCTGCTGCCCATCGCCCTCGCTGTAGCGGTGCTGTCCTCGGCCCTGCCCTACAGCCTGGAAATGGTCGCCCTGACCCGCCTGCCTGCGCGCACCTTCAGTGTGCTGATGAGCATGGAGCCGGCGATTGCCGCCCTCTCCGGGCTGCTGTTCCTGAGCGAACGCCTGAGCCTGAGCCAATGGCTGGCAATCAGCGCCATCATTCTCGCCTCGGCCGGAGCAGCAGCGACCATCAAACCGAAAAGCAAAACCGCTTAGAGCGCAGGCTCGGTGGTATCGCTATTAAATTGCAGCTCCGCTAAGCGCGCATACAGCGGACTACTGCTGACCAACTCACTGTGCGTGCCGATGGCCACCAGCTTGCCGTGGTCGATCACCGCAATCCGATCAGCACTCTTTACCGTGGCCAGGCGGTGGGCGATCACCAGGGTGGTACGGCCCTGCATCAAGCGCGGCAAGGCTTGCTGAATCAGGTGTTCGCTCTCCGCATCCAGCGCGCTGGTGGCTTCATCGAGCAGCAGAATCGGTGCATCCACCAGCAGCGCACGGGCAATCGCCAAGCGCTGGCGCTGACCACCGGAAAGCCCCAGGCCGGCATCGCCCAGGTGAGTCTGGTAGCCATTGGGCAGCTTCATAATGAATTCGTGGGCATGCGCAGCCTTGGCGGCGGCCTCCACCTCGGCCAGGCTGGCCGTGGTTTTGCCGTAGCGGATATTGTCCTCCACCGAGCCAAAGAACAGCGCCGGGCTCTGCGACACCAAGGCGAAGCTGCGGCGCAGCTCATACGGATCAAGCTGTTGAATCGGCTGACCGTCGATCAAGATGCGCCCCTGTTGCGGGTCGAAAAAGCGCAGCAACAGATCAAACAGCGTGGATTTACCCGCACCGGACGGCCCGACCAGCGCCAGGGTTTCCCCCGCGGCGACCTGCAGATCGATGCCATCCACGGCAAAACTGCCGAGACGCGATGGGTAGGAGAAGCGCAAGCCCTGCAGCTCAATACACCCGGCGACCGGTTGCGGCAATCTCAGGCCATCGGCAACCGGCGCAGTGATTTCATTACGCGCCTGCAACAGCTCGGCGATACGCTCAGCCGCACCGGCGGCGCGTTGCAGCTCACCGATCACCTCGCTAAGCGTGCCGAAGGCCGAGCCCACAATCAGGCTGTAAAACACGAAGGCTGCCAGCTCACCGCCGGAAATCCGCCCGGCGATCACGTCCATGCCGCCGACCCAGAGCATCACCCCAACCGCGCCGAGCACCAGCACGATCACCACGGTAATCAGCCAGGCGCGCTGGGCAATGCGCTGGCGCGCAGTATCGAAGGCGGCCTCGGCGGACAAACCGAAACGGCGCTTGTCTTCGGCCTGGTGGTTGTAGGCCTGCACAGTCTTGATCTGCCCCAGCACCTCGCCAACATAGCTGCCAACATCCGCCACCCGGTCCTGGCTCTGGCGTGACAGCGCGCGCACGCGACGGCCGAAAATCAGGATCGGCGCGACCACCAGCGGCAGCGCCATCAGCACGATGCCGCTGAGCTTGGCGTTGGTCACCACCAGCAGCACACTGCCGCCGACCAGCATGATCAGGTTACGCAGCGCCATCGACAGCGACGAGCCGATCACCGACTGCAGCAGCGTGGTATCGGCAGTCAGACGCGACTGAATCTCCGAGCTGCGGTTGCTCTCATAAAAGCCTGGATGCAGCTCAATCAGGTGGTTAAACACCCGCTTGCGGATATCGGCGACAAAACGCTCACCGATCCACGACACCAGATAAAAGCGGGTAAAAGTGCCAATGGCCAGTGCCAGCACCAGTACGAAAAATAGCCCGATCGACTGCTGCAGCGCCGCCGGCGACTGGGTCGCCAGGCCCTGGTCGACCAACAGCTTGATGCCCTGCCCCATCGACAAAGTGATAGCGGCGGTAAACATCAGCGCCAGCAAGGCCCCGAACACACGACCGCGATACGGCGCAATAAAGCGCCAAGCCATACGCAAGGCATTGCGCTGACGGGAAGACAGGATCGAAAGCATGGAGGCTCGCAGAGGCGCTGACGCCCGTTAATTAGGAGGCGATTGCGGCGTTTCCGCCCGCCAGGCCACCCAACACAGCGCCAAAGCGGCGAGATTGGTGGACAGCGGATTGAACGCCTGCAGCAGTAGATGGGGGCTGAATAGCGCCACATCAAGCAGCAACCCAATCAACAGCACACCCGCCAGCAACAATGGCCAGCGCTGACGCCGCCAAAGCAGCAGAAGACCCAGGATGATTTCCGCCAGACCGGCGATACGTGCCACCCACTCGGGGGCTGGCAGATTGTGGGCCTGGACCATCGCCAGCTCATCCGGGCTTAACCAGAGAATCTTCGGCACCAAGCCGTGCCAGATAAACACCAAACCCAAGCTAATGCGCGCAATCCAGGCTATATGCAGCAGGCGCGGATCAGTCATGCAAAAAGCGCCGGGCATGGTCGGCGTTTGGTATGAGACAACTGTCGTAGCGGCCGAATAACCGGTAGCGATTCAGCGCAATACGGTCATAGCACCAGTCACGTATGGGCCGTGGAATCAGCCGCAGCCAGGCCAGAAAACGCCATGGATTAGGCAGCTGGGCAACGATGCGCAGCACCGCATCCGAGCGCAGCAACATCTGACCATCCTCGATCAACGCCATGCTGTCGAAATGATCGGTCGGCAAACCGCCCCACTCCAATAGCGCCTGGCCCTCGACCGATTGCACCGAGGCCAAACGAAAGCGCTGCTCAACGTCATGACGAATCAGAAACTTCGCCCAGCCGTTGCACAGCTTGCACACCCCATCAAACAGCACCACGCGCTCGCCGGGCTGGATAAGGGGTGGAAGTGTTTGCTCCTGCATAGCCAGCTCCTTCTGTGCGGCCCTTAGAGCCTATTTACGATCTCGCGAGCTAGAGCCAGACAAGGCGCTACGTAGTAACAGCCTCCGGCTGGTCAAAACGCCGAGGAAGCGGAGTTTACTGGCTGTAAATGAGCATTCCGAGGCTGTTTTTAACACAGGATGGCCGACGCGCAGCAGATCGTAAACAGGTTCTTAGGCGGCGGGGATACGGTAATGGCCAGTAATCTTGAAGCGAAAGAGAATGTCCTCTTCCTGGGTGCCGCGGCCGATATTGTGCAGTACCAGGGGTACGCCGCTGCCGGCCTGGCGATCGCTGATAATGCCTATATGGGTCAGGCCGCCACCCAAGTCCCAGGTGACGATATCGCCCGGGCGATAGCGCTCGGCATCCTGGCCAAGCGGCAGCGCCCAGCCCTGGCGTTTGAACCAGGTCATCAAGTTCGGCACGCGGCGATGATCAATATTGCTGTCGGGCAGGCTTAGCCCCCAGTTCTTTGGATACAGGCGAAAGTTCGCGCGCATGTCCTGATGCACCGCCGGCTGCAAGTCGAGCCCCTGCTGGCGTAGCGCGCGGATCACCACATCGGTACACACGCCGGTATTTAGCGGTACATCGCCATTGGGGTAACTCAGGCGGCGATAGGCGGGGTCGTAGCTCAGGGTTACGCCGACCTGCTCGCGGGCGGCCGTGACCAGGGCATCGGCCTGCAGTGCCCAGGCCTGGGCGCTCAGCAGAATACTCAGCGCAAACAGCAGAATTGCCCGCATAAACGCCTCCTTAATAGTTCAGCGGCTACTTGCCTACTGGATAGAGCAGCTCTTCCTTATAACCGGCCCACACGCGCACAACATCGGGAAAGGCATCGTCGAGCGCGACATCACCACTGTCCACCAGCAGCGGCCGGCCTTCCAGCGTGCCGAGCTTGCGCTTGGTGGCGACCACACGCAGGTTTTCCAGGCCGATGGCGCGCAGCACCCGTGGGCTGATCTGCTGATTGCCACGGCCAATGATATGGCCCTGGCCGCCGATGGCGGTGACCAGCAGGCGCGCGGGATGGCCATCAATCAGTTCGAATAGCTGCGCTTCGGTTACATCGCTGGCCAGCAACTGGCCGTTTTCGACCACATCGACGCCGAGCAGCGTGGTCTCCAGCCCAAGATTCTGCGCCAAGCCATGCAGGGTCGAACCGGGGCCGAACACATAGCGCACATCGGTTTCCCAGCTGTCCTGCAGCCAGTCGGCCAGATCGCCCAGCACCAGCTCTTCGGACTCCACGCCACCCTGTTTGACCTGCTGCACATAGCCGCCTTCCTGCGGCACCGTCAGCTCGCCATACCAGCGTGCGGTAACGCGACCCTCGCGCAGGGCACTTTCGTCGATGTCGCGTACCTCGCCACTGCTCAGGCGTACCAGGCCGCCCTCGATCAGCCGCGCGGTCAACTCACCGGCTGCGCGCGGGCTGATGGCATAGACCCCGGACTGGATCTTCACCCCGGCCGGAATACCCAGCACCGGCTGGCCTTCGCGCACGGCGGCGCAAATGTCCCGCGCCGTACCATCGCCGCCGGCGAACAGAATCAGCGCCACGCCGGCATCCTGCAGCCGCTCAACGGCCTCGCGGGTATCGGCGGCGCTGCTGGGGCCCGCGCCTAGCTCACCAACCACACGGTGGGCAAAGCCCATCTGGGCCAGCAAATCGGCACCCATCGCGCCGGAAAAGGTGACGAATTCCAGGCGCTCGCGCAGCGGCAGCAGCACCTCAAGGGCGGTTTGCGTACGCAGCGCCGACTTGGCCTCAACGCCCAAAGCCAAGGCCTGCTCGGCCATGCCGTCACTGCCCTTGAACCCCGCGGGGCCGCCCAGCCCGGCCAAAGGGTTGATGATCAAACCAATATGGAAAAGCCCCATAACACCCTCTGATTCAATACCTGCCTGCTCAATACCTGCCGGCCCTGGCACAGTGCCTGCAAAGGCTGACTGGCCCTGTGCCCTGCGGCGGTTTTCTGCCGTCGCAGTTGTCACAGCGCCTTCATCTAACACTCATAAAATCGCGCTAACCGATGAGGAGACACGCCATGCACAGCCCACAACAGAATTCGCAAAAGACCACGACAATGCCAGTAGGCGGCTTTGTTATCGACGCCCAAGGCCGCGAAATCCCGATCACCGAAGACATGATCCAGCAGGCCTGCAATGCACTGGAAAAAGCCCAGCAGCAAGCCGCCAAACGTAAGTAACCTTTCCCGCCAGGGCAGCATCGCTGCCCTTCGCTACCGCTGATTCAACCTCGCACCCAACGCCTGCACCAAGCTGACCAACACCGGCGCATCGCCCTTTATGCTGACGTCCAACCCGTCGATTTCCCGACGCATTGGGTAGTGTTTACGCAGCCCGTCAAAGGTCGCACGCCGCGTTGTGGCATCGCCCTGCAGGCTCCGGCGAAAGTCCGCATCATCACGACGCGGGTCGTACACCGCGCGGCAGATACTGGCCAAGGCCCAGGCCGGGTCGGCGCTGGCATCAATAGTCAGATCGCTCAGCCAGGCGGCCGGCATCAGTTGCGCCAACTCGACGCTGGGCGCAACACCGAGGTGCTGACACAGCGCCTGATAGATCTGCGCCGTACCGCGCAGCTTGCCGTCCAGGCTGTAACCGGCGATATGCGGCGTGGCGATGCGGCACAAGGCGACCAGCTCGACATCCGCCTGCGGCTCGCCTTCCCAAACATCCAGCACCACCTGCAGATCGCTGCGCTGCGCCAGTAACTGGCGCAAGGCCTGGTTATCCACCACCGCGCCGCGACTGGCGTTGATCAGCCAGCTACCTGGCTTGAGTGCGGCCAGGCGCGCCTGATTGAATAGATGATGAGTTGGATGTTCACCCAGGCGTTCCAGCGGCGCATGCAGGCTGATCACATCGCACTCGGCCAGCACCTGCTGCAGGCTGACAAAATCGCCGCCCTCGGCCGCCTGGCGCGGCGGATCGCAGACCAGCACGCGCCAGCCCAGGCCGCGCAGCACCTTGAGCAGACGACTGCCAACCTGCCCCGCGCCGATCACGCCATAAGTGCGGCTAGCCAGATCGACGCCCTGCTGTTCAGCCAATACCAACAGGCTGCCCAGCACATAGTCCACCACGCCGCGGGCGTTACAGCCCGGCGCGCTGGCCCAGGCGATGCTGGCCTGCTGAAAGTAGTCGAGGTTCAGATGGTCGGTACCGATGGTGCAGGTGCCGACAAACTTCACTGCCGAGCCTTCGAGCAGCGCGCGATCGACTTGAGTCACCGAACGCACCAGCAGCAGGTCGGCATCGGCGACGGCAGCCGCATCGATACCACGGCCGGGCAAGCGGTGAATCTCGCCAAAACCGGCAAAGAACTCATCGAGCAGGGGGATGTTTTCGTCGGCGACTATTCGCATGGGCAGGCTCCACAAGTCAGGCCGGCATTCTAACCCGCCTGGGCGATTTGACCCGCTAGCACCGTGCAAACAAATCGCATCAAGGTTTCCTGACCAAGACGTCAAAGCGTAGACTGCACGGTTTCCCGACACCCTGCCGGATATTTGTCATGCTCGCCGAGTCCCGCCTGCACCGCGTCAGCACTGAGCTTCAGAGCCTGCTGAAGCTGGCCACACCGATCATCATTGCCCAACTGGCGAACACCGCCATGGGCTTTGTCGACACCGTCATGGCCGGGCGCGTCAGCCCGCGCGACCTGGCGGCGGTGGCGCTGGGCAACTCGATCTGGGTACCGGTGTTTCTGCTGATGACCGGCATCCTGCTGGCCACCACACCGAAAGTCGCCCAGCGCTTTGGCGCAGGCGAGCAAGCAAGTATCGGCCCGCTGGTGCGCCAGGCCTTGTGGCTGGCGCTGGCGGTGGGCGGCAGCGCGGCGGCCCTGCTGTGGAATGCCGAAATAATCCTGACCCAGATGAATGTCGACCCCGGCCTGATCGAGCCGGCCATGGGATATCTGCGCGGCGTGGCCTGCGGCTTTCCGGCGGTGGCGCTGTATCACGTGCTGCGTTGTTTCAGTGACGGCCTTGGCCATACCCGGCCAAGCATGATCCTGGGGCTATGCGGCCTGGCCCTGAATATCCCGCTCAACTACATCTTTATCTACGGCAAGCTCGGCGTGCCGGCCATGGGCGGCGTCGGCTGCGGCTGGGCCACGGGACTGGTAATGATCTGCATGTTTCTCGGCATGCTCTGGTGGGTAAAGTGGGCTCCGTTCTACCGGCCCAGCAAGGTATTCAGCCACTTCGAGTGGCCGCAGTGGGCTGTGCTCAAGCGCCTGCTGTCGGTCGGGTTGCCGATTGGTATTGCGGTGTTCGCCGAATCGAGCATCTTTGCCGTGATCGCCCTGCTGATCGGCGGCCTGGGTGCCACCGTGGTGGCGGGCCACCAGATCGCCCTGAACTTCAGCTCGATGGTCTTCATGATTCCCTACTCCCTGGGCATGGCCGCCACTGTGCGCGTCGGCCAGGCGCTGGGGCGTGGCGAACCGCGTGAGGCGCGCTTTGCTGCCGGGGTGAGCATGGCGGCGGCGCTGGGTTACGCCTGCCTGTCGGCCAGCCTGATGCTGCTGCTGCGCGAGCAGATCGCGCAGATCTACACCCCGGACCCGGCGGTGATCCTGGTGGCCACCACCCTGCTGGTCTATTCGGCGCTGTTCCAGTTCTCCGATGCCATTCAGGTCACCGCCGCCGGCGCGCTGCGCGGCTATCAGGACACCCGCGTGACCATGATCCTGACCCTGTTCGCCTACTGGGGCATTGGTCTGCCGGTCGGTTACGCCCTCGGCCTATCCGACTGGTTTGGCCAACCGAGCGGCCCTAGTGGGCTGTGGCAAGGCCTGGTGGTGGGTTTGACCTGCGCCGGCGGCATGCTCGCCGTACGCCTGGCCGGCAGCGCGCGCAAACGCATTCGCATGGCCAAAGCGGCCTAATCAGTCGCAGCCCGCGCCACTCAATCCGGGTGGCAGGGATGCGCCGCCAGCGCTGCCCAGTAGGCCTCGGGCAGCCATTCACGCCCTGCCAGCAGGTGCGCCAGGTAATCGGCACTGGGCAGCAGACCCGCCTGCCGAAACGCTGGATTGGCGATATACACCCAGGCGGCCTGCACGCCAGCAGCCGTGACAATCGGTAGGCACTCGCGACTGTAATAAACCGGTGTACCTTCGAAGTGATCCAGCTTGGCGATTTCGTCAGTGCCCTGCAGGCGGTACAACACGCCCTCCACCACGCCATCGCGCTGATAGCGGATATTGGCGTAGGCGCGCCCCGGCGCACGGTCGGCGGCGCGTTTGTCAAAACACAGGCTGTAACCCGGCAAACGCCCTGGCAGCACTTCGCTCACCCGCAGGCCACGGGCCTGCATGCGCGCCGGGTTCATATTCGAGCCGTAGGCGAAGTACCAATTCATTAGTCGAGCTTCTTGCGAATCAGATAGAGGTAGGTCGCGCCCTCTTCGGCCTGTTCCACCAACTCATGGCCGAGAAACACGCAGAACTTGGGGATGTCGCGACGGGTCGAGGGATCGGTGGCAATCACCTTGAGCAGGCCGCCGGCCGGCAGGTCGCGCACCTTGTTGTGCAGCATCATCACCGGCTCGGGGCAGTTCAGCCCGGTGGCGTCGAGGGTGTCATCGGGAATCGTGGTGGTTTGCAAAGACATCGGCAGGCTCCAGTAGCAGGCCGCTATTCTCGCGCAGAGCTGACCCCAAGGTCATCTAGCAGACGGTTGAAAACCACTGCATCGGGATTCGAGCCGATAACAGGTCAACACAACCTTGGATGGGCAGCCGCAGGCGGCCCGATCAGGCAGGCTGCGCAGCGCCCACTATTCCAATAAGAGCCATCTATGCGCCTTGCCTTGCTACTCGCCGCCCTGCTTATCAGCGGCTGCGCCGCCCGCGATCAACTGCCGGATTTCAGCGCCAGCGCCGGGCAGGACCTACCCGCCAGGTACTTCGATGCAGTGATTTACGGCCGCGACGGCACCCGTCTGTCGGCCACGGTGTTCCAACCGGCGCTCAAGGCTGGCGAACAGGCTCCGGTGATCGTGCATACCCATGGCTGGGGCGGCTGGCGGGTGACTCGCCCAAAGGGCTTCTACGGCACTCAGATGATGTCCGGCCGCGCTGCGGTGAAAGCCTGGCAGGCCGGTTACTGGGTGATCAGCTACGACCAGCGCGGCTGGGGCGGCAGCGAAGGCGATATCGAAATGATGGACCCCGAGTACGAAGTGCAGGATGCCCTGGCGGTGATCGACTGGGCCGCCGCCAACCTGCCACGGCTGAGCATGGACGCCGCGAACGACCCCAAGGTCGGCATGCTCGGCGAAAGCTACGGCGGTGCCGTGCAGCTGCTGGCCTCGGCGACTGATCCGCGTATCGACGCCATTGTGCCCATCGCCACCTGGTATGACCTGAGCGAAGCCCTGGCCCCAGACAGCCATATGAAAGTCGGCTGGACCGGCGTGCTGCTCAGCCTGGGACTGTCCACCGGCTATGACCTCGGCAAGTTCGTTCAGGCACCCTACCTGAAAAGCGCTGACGGCCGTATGCGCGAGCCGGTGCGCGCCGAACTCAAGGCCCACAGCCTGACCAGCTACTGCGCACGCGGCCAGCGCCCGCAGGCCGATGCCTTGCTGATTCAGGGCATGCGCGACACCCTGTTCCCGCTCAACCAGGGCCTGGCGATTCGTGATTGCCTGCAACAGGGCGAGCGTGACGTGCGCCTGCTTGGCATGCAGGGCGGGCATATTCTGCCGCCGCCACTGCAACGTTGGAGCGGCCTGCCGCCGTTCAACAACGAGCCGGTGCTGCATTGCGGTGACCGCGCGATCAACCTCTACCAGAGCATCATCAGCTGGTACGAAGACAAGCTACGCGGCCGCAAGGGCGTGGCCGCGAGCATTCCTGAGCTGTGCCTAAGCCTGGACCTGGATCAGGGCGTGGCCTTGCAGCACCTGCCGGCCAACCAGCGCATCGAGCTGCCCGCCACCGCGATTCGGCCGCTTAGCAGCGGGCTGCTGCAGCCGTCGCGGTTTATCCCGCTGCAACAGGTGCAGGCAAACAGCGCCCTGGTCGGCGTCGCCCGCGTGCATCTGGAAAACGCCGCGCAGTTGCCGACGCTGTTTGCCGCCCTGGTGGTTCGACGTGCGAATGGCAGTAGTGAGGTACTCAGCGAGCAGGTAACCCCACTCAACGGCCAGGCCAGCACCGAACTGGCTGCCGTCAGTGCGCAATTGCAGCCTGGGGATCTGCTGGGCCTGCGCATCAGCGGTTTTAGCGGCCAGTACCTGTTCAACAGTTCCTGGCAACTGGGCAGCAGCACCCTGCAGGGGACCATCGAGTTGCCGCAGCTGCTGCCGTTACAGCCGCAACTGGCCCGGCATTGAGATCACTTGCTTAAGCGGCGCAGGTGGCAGGTCACTTCCTCGCGGTCGTGATAGAGCTGTTTGCAGGCGATCGAGACCTTGATCTTGCGTTCGGCAAAGCCGTCTTCCAGGCGCTGCAACAGGCGGCGCACCTCGGCGTAGCGCTGCTTCATCGGCAACTTGAGGTTGACCACCGCCTCACGACAATGGCCTTCGCCAATCCAGGTTTCCAGCAAGGCGGCGCTGCGGGCGGGCTTTTCGACGATATCGCAGACCATCCAGTCCACCGGCTGCTTGGGCTTCCAGGTAAAACCGTCGACCATCAGGTGCGTCACCAAACCGGTGTCCATCAGGCTTTCCGCCATCGGCCCGTTGTCGATGGCGGTGACCAGCATGCCGCGTTTGACCAGCTGATAGGTCCAGCCGCCCGGCGCGGCACCGAGATCAACCCCAGTCATCTCATCAGACAAACGCTCATCCCACTGCTCGCGGGGGATAAAGGTGTGCCAGGCCTCTTCCAGCTTGAGGGTCGAGCGGCTCGGTGCCTCACGGGGGAATTTCAGGCGGGGAATGCCCATGGGCCAGATCGCCGAATTATTCGCTTCGGCCATGCCAACGAACACTTCGCGGCCGCTCTTGAAGGTCAGCAGCAGACGCGGCTTGTGTGCATCCTCGGCCAGCTTGCCGGCCTTGGTCAGGGCATTGCGCAGCGGCGCCTCAAACTTCTTGCAGAAATTCGACAGCTCCTTGCCATCGTTGGTGTCCAGCACTTCCAGCCACAGGCTGCCGAATACCGGAGAGTCCGCCAGATGGCCAAGCAGAACGCTGATGCGGTCCAGTTCCGGCAGGTTGATAAATACCCCACGCGCCCACTGCCGCGGGAAGATCAGCTGATTGAAGCGCGCCCCGCGCATCAGGCGCTCGGCACCATCGTCTTCAGTGCAGATAAATTCCGCGCAGGCGGTGCTCGGTTTGGCCTTGGCATAACCGGCAACGTCCAGGCGGGCGGCGTGTTCAGCGATTTCCGCACACACCTCATTTTCAAAACCTGGACGGCAGTGCAACAGCAACGTATTCATCAGCGACTCTCCTCAAGGCGCGCATCATAGCCGAGTCGCCCGCCTGTGCTTGCATTGCACCGGCAAAAGCCCAGGCCTTCGCGCTAAACTTCCGCCAACACCGGCCGAAGTACCGGTAACGTTTTAAGGAATAAAGCCTGCCATGCGTAATAACCAGCCTGTCACTCAGCGTGAACGCACGTTCCCAGCCCAACAACGCCTGATCTCCACCACCGACGTTAAAGGCCAGATCACCTACTGCAATGACGCCTTTACCGAGATCAGCGGTTTCAGCCGTGATGAGCTGATTCGTGCGCCGCATAATCTGGTGCGCCACCCGGATGTACCGGCGGCGGTATTCCAGCATATGTGGGACACGCTGAAGAAAGGCCGGCCATGGATGGGCATCGTCAAGAACCGCTGCAAGAGCGGTGACCATTACTGGGTCAATGCCTACGTGACTCCCGTGCTGGAAAACAACCAGGTGGTGGGTTACGAGTCGGTGCGGGTCAAGCCGACTGCTGAGCAGATCCGCCGCGCCGAGGCGCTGTACCAACGCATCAACAGCGGCAAGTCGGCGATCCCCGGCAGTGATCGCTGGCTGCCGGTGCTGCAGGACTGGCTGCCGTTTATCCTGGTCAGCCAGGTGGGCTTCCTGATCGGCATCTGGCTCGACTCCAGCTGGGGCTTCGCCCTGGCCGCCGGCTTGTCGGTGCCGCTCGGCCTGCTCGGCCTGAACTGGCAACAACGCGGCCTCAAGCGCCTGCTGCGCCTGGCCGACCAGACTACCTCCGACCCGCTGATCGCGCAGATGTACACCGACAGCCGCGGTGCTCAGGGCCGCCTGGAAATGTCCATCCTCAGCCAGGAAGCGCGCCTGAAAACCTGCCTGACCCGCCTGCAGGACACCGCCGAACAGCTGACCCAGCAAGCCAAGCAAGCCGACACCCTGGCGCACAACAGCTCCGCCGGGCTTGAGCGCCAGCGCAGCGAAACCGACCAGGTGGCCACCGCGATCAATGAAATGGCCGCCACCACCCTGGAAGTGGCAAGCAACGTCGCGCGCACCGCCATCGCCACTCAGGATGCCAACCGCCTGACCAGCGCCGGCCGTGGCATTGCCGCGGAAACCCGCGCAGCCATTCAGCGCCTGTCGATCTCCGTGGGTGAAACCGGTGAAACCGTGACCCGCCTGGCGCAGGACAGCAATGAAATCGGCGGCGTGGTTGATGTGATCAAAGGCATCGCCGACCAGACCAACCTGCTCGCCCTCAACGCGGCCATCGAGGCTGCCCGCGCCGGTGAAATGGGCCGTGGCTTTGCCGTGGTCGCCGATGAAGTGCGCTCCCTGGCGCAGCGCACCGCCGAATCCACCGGGCAGATTCACCAGCTGATCGCCAAACTGCAGCGCACCGCCGAAGAAGCGGTGCTGACCATGGAAATCGGCCGCAAGCAAGCCGACGAAGGGGTTGAGCGCGTGCAGCAAGCCGATGAGGCACTGGCCGGCATCAGCGACGCGGTAGCCAATATCGCCGATATGGCCAACCAGATCGCCGCTGCGGCCGAGGAGCAAAGCGCCGTGGCCGATGAGGTCAATCGCAGCATCACCACCATCGCCCAGCTGGCCGACAAGACTGCGGGCGAGGCACATGACACCGCTCGCCTTAGCGAAGCCCTGACGGCAACGGCGCAGGGGCAGTACGCGCTGGTAGAACGCTTCAACCGCTAAGAACCTGCCCACAATCTGCTGCGCGTCGGCCCTGCGGCGTTAGAACCAGGCTCGGGTGCGAGCCCAGTCGGAATGCTCATGTACAGCTCGTACACTCGTGTGCGAGCCCAGTCCGCTTCCTCGCCGCTTTGACTAGCCGGAGGCTGTTACTAACGTAGCGCCTTGCAGGACTCTAGCTCGCGAGATCGTTAACAGGTTCTAGGCCGCAAAGGCGCACTGCCCTGCAGTGTGCGGCCCTCCCCGCCGTTACAAATTCTCGTAGCGATTCATATCCAGCACACCGGCTTCGACCGGCTCGCTTTCCTCGATATACACCGACATATCGTGGAAATAACGCCAGAACTCCGGATGGGTGCGACGAATACCCCAGCGCTCGACAACCTTGTCGAACGCAGCGGCATCACGCGCCTGCTCAAGGGCGGCAACAAATTCCGCCACCTGTTCAACCTGCACATTGAAGATAAAGTTCGGGTAGCTGCTAAGCACGCCCGGATACACCGTCAGGGTATCCAGCGTCGGTTGGTAGCGCAGCGCCTCACCGACCATAAAGGCTACGTTGCTGTGCGCACGGTTGCGCAGCAGGCTGTACACCTCGCGCTGGCCGTCGGCCATTTCCACTCGTAACAGAGTCGCCTCCGGCAGCGGTTCGATCACCTTGAGCCCACCAGCAGGCTTGCCCGTCAGGCGACTCAAGGACTGCTCGGCGCGCTGCAACTCGGCATCCACATCTGGACGGTAGCAATGCGCGCCTGTGCAGCGGTTGATCGGATCAGGCCGCGCATTCAGGCTGCCGTAGCGCGCCAGCAGGGTTTCGACAAAGCTGCGTTTGGCGTCTGCTCCGGGTAGCTGCAAGGCCGTCGGGCTCTGCGTGTCGATGTCCTGGTAGGACATCCACATCTTCAGCTTGCCGCTGCTCTGGTACCAATCATCTAGGTAGCCCTGGCGCGACTCGGCCGGCAGCAAGCGGAGGAAGTTGACCTCGGCCCCGTTGCGGATCAAATCGAAATACAGCCGCGTCTGCGCCTGGTGTGAGACGTTGCCGTACACATCGAAATTCACCACCAGCTGGTAATAGGTGCGCTCCAGCAGCGGATAGTCCAGCAACCAAAGGGTCTGCGGAATCTCGCCAATCAGGCCTTTGCGTACCGAAGCGCTGTCGTGCTGGCGGAAAATCGACAGCAAGGCATTGTCGTTCCCGGCCCAGATATGCGCCCAACTTGGCGCGGGCGCGGCGGCGTAGGTGTCCAGACGCAGCACCTCATAAGCGTTGCGCTTATCCCGGTAAGTGCGCCACAAGCCTGGCAGATCGCCAATATCGTCGAGCTGCCCGGGCATCGCCAGCAGCGGCGTGGCCTGCGCACGGTAATCGGCATCGGTGAGATAGAGGTCATGTTCGGGGGCCTGGAACAACGCCCAGAAGTTATCGCGAATAACATCGGTAGCGATCTGCCCACGGCACACCGGCCCCCGGATAAAGGTGCGCACGAAGTACTCGGCGTTATCCAGCATAAATTGATAGCGCGCCTGCGGCGGGATCGCGGCAAAGGTCTCGAACGGATTGGCTCGGCGCTGGATGCCGTAACCCGGTACCGCATCGACCGGCCAATCGGTGGCGAAGAACAGCTCGTTGACCCGCGCCAGCTTCGCCGCACTCAACCCATAAGTGATATGGGTCTTGTGCACGATCACCCCTTTTACCGGGATCAGGCGGTAATAGAACTCGCTGCCCGGATCATCATTCGGCCGGCGCGTGGCGATCAGATCGAGCGGCTGGCCGCTGGGTGTGCGCGAACGCACCAGTTGGAAGAAATGCCCACTCTCGCCCGCGTCGAAATACAGGTGGGCGAGAAACAGATGCTCGTACAGCCAGCGCGCCACCAGGTCCTCACGCGCGCCTGGCGCGTTCAGCAGACGCTCCCAGGTCTCGATCTGCACGGCTTCAGCGGCGCTGGCCGACAGTGGCTGCTGGTCAACCGACGCGCCCTCGGCCAGCCAGCGTTGCAGCAGCTGATAGTCCGGTTCACTCACGCCGGTGACCGCGAACGGCATACCGGCCTGCGGGTTTTTCTTGGCAAATGCGCCGAATTCACCCGGCAGCGGGCACTGGTTAACCCGGGCGATGCCGATATCCAGGTCCGCCGGCAGCTTGGCATTAGCGACAAACGGCTGCTGATGGCCCTGCTCGAGCATGCGCGCCATTAATGCCGCCTGGCTGCCCTGCTGCTCCAGCACCGAGTAGAAGCCCTTACGCCGCCAGGCGGCAGGGTCCTGGGCATCGACAAACAGCCGTGTGGTTTCCTGCGCTTTAGTGCGGGCACCGTTGTACACCGTGGCCTTGTTGGCCCCCCGCTGCACCCCTGCGCCGCTACCCAGGTTGAGCTGGCACGGTGAGTCGTAACAGGCATGGCAGGCCACGCAGTTCTTGGTGAAAATCGGCTGGATATCACGGCTGTAGGAGATCGGCTCGGCCGCCTGCGATGAACCGATGAACAACAGACAAGCGCTAAGCAATAAGCGGCGGCGCATAGATCGTTCCCTGAAATGGCTTGAATGGCGATTCTAGCCGCCGCACGCCGGCAAAGGCCAATCGGCGAACATGAGCACGATTCATGCAAAACGCCAGACCACTGCAAATGCGCGCAGCTTTGCTATCATCGCCGCCTTTGTTTCCGCTCCCCAGGTAGCTCCCATGTCCGATCGCAACGCCCGTCTCCAAGCCCTACAGAAGGCTCTTTCCGAGCGCATCCTGATTCTCGACGGCGGCATGGGCACCATGATCCAGAGCTACAAGCTGGAGGAAGAGGACTACCGCGGCGCGCGTTTCGCCGATTGGCCGCAAGACGTAAAGGGCAACAACGACCTGTTGATCTTGAGCCGCCCGGACGTCATCGGTGCGATCGAGAAGGCCTACCTGGATGCCGGTGCCGACATCCTCGAAACCAACACCTTCAACGCCACCCAGGTATCGCAGGCCGACTACGGCATGGAGAGCCTGGTGTATGAGCTGAACGTCGAAGGCGCACGCCTGGCCCGTAAAGTGGCCGATGCCAAGACCCTGGAAACCCCGGAGCGCCCACGCTTTGTCGCCGGCGTGCTCGGCCCTACCAGCCGCACCTGCTCGATCTCCCCGGATGTGAACAACCCTGGCTACCGCAACGTCACCTTCGACGAGCTGGTGGAAAACTACGTGGAAGCCACCCGCGGCCTGATCGAAGGCGGCGCGGACATGATTCTGATCGAAACCATCTTTGACACCCTCAATGCCAAGGCGGCGATCTTCGCCGTACAGCAGGTGTTCGAGGATGACGGCGTCGAACTGCCGATCATGATCTCCGGCACCATCACTGACGCCTCCGGCCGCACCCTGTCCGGGCAAACCACCGAAGCCTTCTGGAACTCGATCAATCACGCCAAGCCGATTTCCGTGGGTCTGAACTGCGCCCTCGGTGCCAAGGACCTGCGTCCGTACCTGGAAGAACTGTCGGCCAAGGCCGGCACCCATGTGTCGGCCCACCCTAACGCCGGCCTGCCGAATGCCTTCGGTGAATACGACGAAACCCCGGCGGAAATGGCCGCTGTGGTCGAAGAGTTCGCCGCCTCGGGCTTTTTGAACATCGTCGGCGGCTGCTGCGGCACCACGCCTGCGCATATCCAGGCGATTGCCGAAGCGGTGAGCAAATACCCGCCGCGCGCCATTCCGGATATCCCCAAGGCCTGCCGCCTGTCGGGCCTGGAGCCGTTCACCATTGACCGCAACTCGCTGTTTATCAACGTCGGCGAGCGCACCAACATCACCGGATCGGCCAAGTTCGCCCGGCTGATCCGCGAGGACAACTACACAGAAGCCCTGGAAGTCGCCCTGCAGCAGGTGGAAGCCGGCGCGCAGGTGATCGACATCAACATGGACGAGGGCATGCTCGACTCACAGAAGGCCATGGTTACCTTCTTGAATCTGATCGCCGGCGAACCGGACATTTCCCGCGTGCCGATCATGATCGACTCCTCCAAATGGGAAGTGATCGAGGCCGGCCTCAAGTGCATCCAAGGCAAGGGCATCGTCAACTCGATCTCGATGAAGGAAGGCGTCGAGCAGTTCAAGCACCACGCCAAGCTGTGCAAACGCTACGGTGCCGCCGTGGTGGTAATGGCCTTCGACGAAGCCGGCCAGGCCGACACCGCCGCGCGCAAACGCGAAATCTGCCAGCGCAGCTACGACATTCTGGTTAACGAAGTGGGCTTCCCGCCGGAAGACATCATCTTCGACCCGAACATCTTCGCCGTGGCCACCGGCATCGAAGAGCACAACAATTACGCGGTCGACTTTATCGAGGCCTGCGCCTATATCCGTGACCACCTGCCCCACGCCCTGTCGAGCGGCGGTGTGTCGAACGTGTCGTTCTCCTTCCGCGGCAACAACCCGGTGCGCGAAGCCATTCACTCGGTGTTTTTGTACTACGCGATCCAGAATGGCCTGACCATGGGCATCGTCAACGCTGGACAACTGGAAATCTACGACGAGATTCCCAAGGAACTGCGCGACGCGGTGGAAGACGTGGTGCTTAACCGCCACGAAGGTGCCACCGAAGCGCTGCTGGCGATTGCCGACAACTACAAGGGTGATGGCAGCGTCAAGGAAGTCGAGACCGAAGAGTGGCGTACCTGGAGCGTGGTCGACCGCCTCAAGCACGCGCTGGTCAAAGGCATCACCAGCCATATCATCGAAGACACCGAAGAGTGCCGCCAGCAGTGCGCGCGGCCTATCGAAGTCATCGAAGGCCCGCTGATGGCCGGGATGAACGTGGTTGGCGACCTGTTCGGTGCCGGCAAGATGTTCCTGCCCCAGGTGGTGAAATCCGCCCGGGTGATGAAGCAGGCGGTCGGTCACCTGATCCCCTTTATCGAGCTGGAAAAAGGCGACAAGCCGGAAGCCAAGGGCAAGATCCTGATGGCCACGGTCAAAGGCGACGTGCACGACATCGGCAAGAATATCGTCGGCGTGGTGCTCGGCTGTAATGGCTACGACATCGTCGACCTGGGCGTGATGGTGCCGGCAGAGAAGATTCTGCAAACCGCAATTGCCGAGAAATGCGACATCATCGGCCTGTCCGGCCTGATTACCCCGTCGCTCGACGAGATGGTGCATGTCGCCCGCGAAATGCAGCGCCAGGGCTTTAGCCTGCCGCTGATGATCGGTGGCGCGACCACCTCCAAAGCCCACACCGCTGTGAAGATCGAGCCCAAGTACCAGAACGACGCGGTGGTCTACGTCACCGACGCCTCGCGCGCAGTAGGCGTGGCCACTCAGCTGCTGTCCAAGGAACTCAAGGCCGACTTTGTCGAGCGCACCCGCCTCGACTACATCGAAGTACGCGAACGCACCGCCAACCGCAGCGCCCGCACCGAGCGCCTGCCGTACGCCGCCGCCGTGGCGAAAAAGCCGAAGTTTGACTGGAGCATCTATGCGCCGGTCAAACCCACGTTCACCGGCGCCAAGGTGCTGGACAATATCGACCTGAAGGTCCTGGCCGAATACATCGACTGGACGCCGTTCTTTATCTCCTGGGATCTGGCCGGCAAATTCCCGCGCATCCTCACCGATGAAGTGGTTGGCGAAGCGGCCAGCGCGCTGTATGCCGACGCCCAGGAAATGCTGAACAAGCTGATCGACGAGAAGCTAATCAGCGCCCGCGCCGTATTTGGCTTCTGGCCGGCCAACCAGGTGCAGGACGATGACCTGGAAGTCTACGGTGCCGACGGTCAACCGCTGGCCAAGCTGCATCACCTGCGCCAGCAGACCATCAAGCCGGACGGTAAGCCGAACTACTCGCTGGCCGACTTCGTCGCGCCGAAAGACAGCGGCATCACCGATTACGTCGGCGGCTTTATCACCACAGCCGGCATCGGCGCCGAAGAAGTGGCCAAGGCTTACCAGGACGCCGGCGACGACTACAACTCGATCATGGTCAAAGCCCTGGCCGACCGCCTGGCCGAAGCCTGCGCCGAATGGCTGCACCGCGAAGTGCGCACCAATTACTGGGGTTATGACCCAGAAGAAGCACTGAACAACGACGAGCTGATCAAGGAAGCCTACAAAGGCATCCGCCCCGCTCCCGGCTACCCGGCCTGCCCGGACCACACCGAGAAGAAGACCCTGTTCACCTTGCTCGACCCCGCAGCCGAGTTCAACAAGGCCGGTGATAGCGGCGTGTTCCTCACCGAACACTACGCCATGTTCCCCGCCGCCGCCGTCAGCGGCTGGTACTTCGCCCACCCACAGGCGCAGTACTTCGCCGTCGGCAAGATCGACAAGGATCAGGTGGAAAACTATACCGCGCGTAAGAAGCAGGACCTCAACGTCAGCGAGCGCTGGTTGGCACCCAACCTGGGGTATGACAGCTAACTATTAGAAAACGAAATAAATAAAGCCTGCATTAGCAGGCTTTATTATTTAACACCACAGTAAATCACACCTAGCCGAACTATTCTAAGTGCGTCATCTGACCTATAAATTCACCATCTCAGTATCATTTAGTAGACTTTACTATAGAGAATTTGCAAAACCGCAAAAGCTGAGCAATATTCATAATAGCAATCCCAACCCGCAGGATTCTACTTTACCCCCTCAGCCTCGCCATAAACTCAAGGAGGAGCCAAATGAACCTCGTAGAAATACTCAACACGGGAACTGGCGGCCTAGCTTTTCTTATTTTAATGTTAGCTTACAGGTCAGGCAGCAAAGCCAGAGAGGAAATTATTAAAACAGACGCCTCTAAATTCCCTACACTCGAGCATTATCGAGAATGGTCGATAATAATGAAAAGCCTAGCCATAGAGGCGAGAATTTATTTATTTGTATCCCTAGCTTTTTTTGTAGTCAGTGTGACGATATTCATATATCAACACTCAGCAAAAAGCAAGATATACATCTCCGTATCCCCCACTGAAAGCATGGCCGAACCAATAATCTTCCATCAAGGCAGCAAGATAAGCCTAAAGGAAGGCCAAGCATTTATTGAAATATCCAGCGACCACACCCTCGCCATAAACTATGAAAAAATTCAAGAGAAATATATAGAGATGAAAGGTGAGCAAGATAATTTACGCAAAACCAACGCGGCCCTAAATGGAAAACTCGCCGAACTACTGCCAGATGCAGGACTGGATATATGAGGATCAATCATGAGAAGCCTTCTAATAATTTTCCTTATCATTTGTTCATCAGCTAGCGCAGACACTACCGAACTTATAGAAAATGCAAAAAAAGAAATATCCAACACCAAATATCCAGAAGCTATTGAGCTTCTCGAAAAAGCGAGGTCAGAATCTCAATCCGAGCAAGAAAAAGTCAAAATTGACAATGCTATAGGTTGGACTTATTTTTTAATGGGAGACGCAGTTAAATCTGAAAGAATACTACTAGAAGCACATGCAAAAGCAAAAGAACTAGGTGATAATAAAGCCAGTATCATAATAAGCAACAACCTTGGGATAATTTATTACTCAACCGGTCAACTCCAAAAGTCCTCAGAAAACTTTAATCACCCAGAGTCACGCGACAGCGAAACAGCCAATAAATACACCCAACTAATCGACAAGGGAAATCGAGAGGCATTAGCTAACGAGCACATTACCCAAGGAGCATTATATAGAGCAAAAATGGACTTCTCCAGCGCAGTAAACCAATACGAACTTGCACTAACAGAAGACCCATACAACGCCAGAGCCTGGGAGTACAAAGGTTATGCCTTATACAGGCTCGGACAATTCAATGACTCCATTACATCCTCGCAAAAAGCACTAGAAATCGAGTCCAACAATCTGAATTCGATGATCAACATATTCAAAGCTGCCTGCGCCCTAAAAAACGGGAGTGAAATAGAAAAACACTGGATATCACTTAAAGACTCTATGACATCCAATGCAAACATCGTTAAAGCCGACATAGAACTCACGAGAGCGTGCAGCTCATACTCAAATATAATATTTAAAGAGTAACAAACACTGCCCTCACAGCAAAAACACTCATTCCTATTCAACGAAAAATAAAATCATGGGATTTACTTAGCTACTCATTTAGATTGTTATCGAATGCCTCCACGTGCGCCCCTACATACCACTATGCCACCTACCACCTATCTCACCCGCCACCCCTCCGCCGGCCTGCTGTTTGTGCAGTTACTGGGCGTGTTGCTCTATCCCTGGATGGAGGGCACCGCGCTCGGCCGCACGCTGTTTGGGGCTTTCGGTCTGGTGGTGCTAGGTCTGGCGCTGCATGTGGTCAAGCGCAGTCCGATACAGAGCTGGGTCGCGGTGCTACTGGCCCTGCTGGTGCTGACGTTGTCGGCGGTCGATATGCTGCTGCCAAGCCCACGACTGGACTGGCTGATCGCCCTAGTGGAGGCGGCGTTCTACTTCTACGCCGCCGCCAGCCTGATCGCCTATATGACGGCCGACCAGCACGCCACCACCGATGAGCTGTACGCGGTCGGCGCGACTTTCACCCTGCTGGCCTGGGCCTTCGCCTACCTGTTCAGCGTCTGCCAGTTGCTGCTGCCCGGCAGCTTCGTCGCGATGATCGAGCCGCAGGCGATGCGCACCTGGATGGAACTGCTGTTTCTCAGTTTCACCACTCTCTCCGGGGTCGGCCTCGGCGATATCGTGCCGATCACGCCCATGGCCCGTGCGCTGGTGATGATTGAGGAGTTCGCCGGGGTCATGTACCTGGCGCTGGTGGTGTCGCGCTTGATCGCCTTGTCGGTCAACAAACGCTGAGCCACTGACGCGGCAACGCCAGCTCGGCGAAATAACTGCGCCCACACCAATCAGAAATACTGGCCCTGAGCCCAGGGCCAGGGCGGGCGATTACCTTGCGCAGACCGGGGTCTTCAACTAAACCGACAAGGGCGTGTAGAGCCAAAAGAGCGATTGATCGCCGCAGGCTTTGCGCATAAAGCAAAGAACTGACCCCACCTGTCACTGCCCCCGCTCGGCACACCGTGCCAACGCCGGGTAGCCACGTGCGTCCACAGAGTCGGCTAATCGTCAAACTCAGACTATTTGCGAGGCCCATTGCATGGCAAAGAACAAAAAGGATGCGCGCAAGGCAACGCCTGCTGAAACGCCGAAGCTGACAAACAAGGACTATCAGCAAGAGCTGGACCATTTGCACGTCGAACTGGTCAAGCTGCAGGAATGGGTTCAGCACGCGGGTCTCAAGGTCTGCATCGTCTTCGAGGGGCGCGATGGTGCGGGCAAGGGCGGGACGATCAAGGCGCTGACTGACAGGGTGAGCCCGCGGGTGTTTCGGGTGGTGGCGCTGCCTGCGCCGACCGAGCGGGAAAAAAGCCAGATGTACTTGCAACGCTACCTGCCGTATATGCCGGCAGCCGGTGAAGTAGTGATCTTCGACCGCAGTTGGTACAACCGCGCCGGCGTTGAGCGGGTCATGGGGTTCTGCTCCGAGGAACAAGTGGCCGGCTTCCTGAAATCAGTCCCGCAGGTGGAGCACGCGTTCGTCGACTCGGGAATCATCCTGCTCAAGTATTGGCTGGAAGTCAGTCAAGCCGAGCAAACCCGCCGGCTCAAGGCGCGGATCAGCGATGGCCGCAAAATATGGAAACTCTCGCCGATGGATCTCAAATCGTACGGCCGCTGGTATGACTACTCGCGAGCGCGAGATGCGATGTTCGCGGCAACCGACACCGCTCACGCGCCGTGGCTGGTGGCCAATTCGAACGACAAGCGGCGGGTCCGACTCAACATCATCAGCGATGTGCTCAGTCGCATCCCTTACCGCGAGGTGCCCCGCGAGAAGGTGAAATTACCGGCGCGGCAAAAGCCCGGCGACTATCGCGAGCCGGACTACCCATTCAAATTCATTGCCGAGAAATTTTGACGGCTGCGGGAACGCCCGTTATTGCCTACAGACTCCACTGACGCAGAGTAACCGCCGCGGTTACCCGATGTGGTGCGCCCCAATAACAGACTGCACGTAGCGGCCTAAGCCTGGAGTGAGACATGACGCAGCAAGGCCCAGTACCCCGCAAACGACGCACAGGCTTGAGTAAGCACGGAACACCGCGTTATTCGCGCGGCAGCCTGCGCCTACTGGTCCCCGAGTGGCTGCGCGACTATCAACCCAGCTGGTTGCGGCTGGATGTGATTGCCGGCCTGACGGCTGCTGCAGTGGTTCTGCCCAAAGCGCTGGCGTACGCCACCATCGCCGGACTGCCAGTGCAGGTTGGGCTCTACACGGCGTTTATCCCGATGCTGATCTATGCGCTGTTCGGCTCTTCGCGGCCGCTGAGCGTGAGTACCACCACCACTATCGCGATTCTGGCCGGTTCGGCACTTGCCCAGGTGTCGGCCAGCGACCCAGCAGCGCTAATCACGGCATCGGCGACGCTGGCTCTGCTAGTGGGGGGGTTCCTGGTGCTGGCCGGGATTCTGCGCCTGGGATTCGTCGCCAACTTTATCTCCGAACCCGTACTGGTCGGATTCAAGGCCGGCATCGGCATCGTGATT
This sequence comes from Pseudomonas sp., assembly GCF_049653025.1. Lineage (GTDB taxonomy): Bacteria > Pseudomonadota > Gammaproteobacteria > Pseudomonadales > Pseudomonadaceae > Aquipseudomonas. The sequence continues at coordinate 422,325 of NZ_JBASFM010000016.1, forward strand.
GTTCTGGATCAACTGCCAAAACTGCTGGGCATCCATATCCACAAAGGCTCGTTCACCCACAACCTGCTGGCCACAGTCGAAGGCATCCCACAGGCATCGTTGCCAACCGTCGCCATGGCGCTCTTTATGATTGCGCTGCTGCTGTTGATGAAACGCTTCACCCCACGCGCACCTGCGCCACTTATTGCGGTGGCCGTCGGGATTGGCAGCATGAGCCTGTTCGGGCTGGAACGTTTTGGCGTGGCAACCGTCGGGGTCGTGCCGACCGGGCTGCCGGCCCTGACACTGCCTGACTGGCAACTGCTGGCCCAGCTCTGGCCCGCCGCCGCCGGCATTGCGCTAATGAGCTTCACCGAAACCATCGCGGTAGGCCGGGCCTTCTGCAAAAGTGACGAGCCCACGCCACAACCCAACCGGGAACTGGTCGCGACCGGTTTCGCCAATATCGGCGGGGCCTTGCTGGGCGCCATGCCGTCCGGCGGCGGAACCACACAGACCGCAGTAAACCGACTTGCCGGGGCGCGCTCGCAACTGGCGGGGCTGGTCACCGCCCTGCTGGCGCTCGGCACCCTGCTGCTGTTGGCCCCCTTTATCAGCCTGATGCCAGACGCCACGCTGGCGGCAGTGGTAATCGTCTACTCGGTAGGCCTGGTCGACCCCGTCGAGTTTCGCGAAATACTCAAGGTGCGTCGTACCGAATTTATCTGGGCCATGGTCGCGCTGGCCGGTGTCGTCCTGATCGGCACGTTGCAGGGCATTATCGTGGCGATCATCGTCTCGCTCGCGGCGTTGGCTTATCAGATGTCCGACCCACCGGTTTACGTGCTGAAACGCCGGCCGGACTCCAATGTGTTCCGCCCTCGCGCTGATCAATACCCCGAGGACGAAGACTTCCCCGGCTTACTCTTGCTGCGGCCGGAAGGTCGGATCTTCTTCGCCAATGCCGAACGCATCGGCCAAAAGATTCAGCCGCTGATCGCCGAAGCCCAGCCACGGGTCGTGGTGATTGATCTTGGCGGGGTCTTCGACCTGGAATACACCGCCCTCAAGATGCTCACCGAATCCGAAAAACGACAACGCGAGAAAGGCGTAACGCTGTGGCTGGTAGGCATGAATCCGAGTGTGCTGGCCATGGTCAAGCAGTCACCGCTGGGGCAAGCGCTGGGTTCTGAGCGGATGTTCTTCAATCTTGAGGAGGCCGTGGCGCACTACGAGGCTGCGCCAGAAACGCTATCCAGCGCTGCAAACACCTGACCTCTGTAGCGACGGCGCAGGCATAATGCCAGCAGTCGTCGCGCGCTCAGCGGACTCAAACCACCCTGCGATACCCAAGCGAATGCCCCTGATCATCCTTGCCCTCGCCGCCGCCCTGCTGCTTCTGGCCCTATTGGTCAGACTGATCCGCCGTGAGCGTCAGGCACGACAACGGCTGGAGCTGCACGGCCAGTTGCTCGACAAACTGGCCGATGGCGTACTGCTGATCGACCGCAGCGGGCATATTCGCCAGCACAACCCGGCGGCGGCCCAATTGCTCGGTAAAACCGCCGATGAACTGCTCGGTTCACGCCTGGCGGACTGCCTGCCGCAACTGAGTGAGGATGAGGCGCTGACCACGCCACAACGCCTGCCGATTATCAGCGCTGCGGGCAACCGACTGCTACTCGAGGTCTCGCGCCTGGCCGCCGGCAACGCAGACAGCCTTATCCTGCTGCAGCCGAGCAGCGAGCCTGGACGCTCACTGGAAGATGCCGAACGCTTCAAGCGCAGCCAGTATTTTGCCCGGATCGGCACCTGGGACTGGGATATCGACACCAACCGCCTGTACTGGTCGGAGGCGATCTACGCTATGTTCGGCCACGCGGTGGGCTCGGTAACACCGAGCTACGAGCTGTTCTGCGCCAGCGTGCACCCCGATGACCGCGAACATGTGCGCGCCGGCGAGTTGCGCTGCATCGAAACCGGCGAGAACCACGACGAGGAATACCGCGTGGTTTGGCCCGACGGCAGCGTGCGCTGGCTGCGCGAGACCGGCAATGTGGTAAAGAACCCGCAGGGTGTGGCCGTGAAGTTGATGGGCGTGGTCCGCGATATCACCGAAGAAAAGGCCTGGGCCAGCCAGATGCACCAGCTGGCGCACCATGACGCGCTGACCGGCCTGCCCAACCGCCTGGTGTTCGAGGACCGCCTGGGCAATGCCCTGGAGCGCGGGCGGCGCAATGCCACGCGCGTGGCCTTGGTGTTTATCGACCTCAACGGTTTCAAGGCGATCAATGATGCGCACGGCCATGCGGCCGGTGATCAGGTGCTGATCGCCACGGCGCAACGGCTCAAGGATGCGTTGCGCGAATCCGACAGCGTGGCGCGCATCGGCGGTGATGAGTTCGTGGTGATTATTGAAGGCCTGGCCTTGAATTGCAGTCTGGAGGAAGAAGCCCGGGGCATCGGTGAGAAAATCCTCACGGCGCTAGCGGCCCCACTCAACCTCGCCGACTGCCCGCAGCGCATTGGTGCCAGCCTGGGTATCGCAATGTTCCCGGACCATACGCCGAGCATGGACCGGCTGATTCATATCGCCGACCTGGCGATGTACGAAGCCAAGCGCAGTGGCGAGAATCAGTACCGCCTGGGCCACGACAGCCCACAACGCGCCAGCGCCGAGTAACCGCCGGCGCGCTTAGCTCAGGCGCGAAGTCGACTTGCGGATGATCTTGATCGAATGCTTGAGCGTCGGCTTGCGCGTCACGCTGATGGCCTTGCGACTCACCGTGTCGATGGTGATATTCCAGAAACCACTGCTGGGCACGGTGATTTTCGCCGGAAAGGTGTCGAACGCGCCGCCGTGGTAGGTATGCCGGCCGCCATTCTTGAAACTGCGGAAGTTCGCATCGCTCATCAGGCGGATATTGCAGGTCTGCGAACACTCGATCACAACGATGTCGTCTTCGTTAAGATGCTCGCGCTGGTGTATAAACTTCATGCTGTGTCCCCACACATTTTTCCGGGGCGCGACCATAGCACAGCCTCGCGCCAGCACGCAGATGCATTGCCAGCTAACCTTAGCCGGTCGGCCGCAGCAAAGCCGGAAATATCGTCTTTTAACCAGCTCCCGGACAAGGATGCCCCATGCACAGTCGACTACTGCTGGTATTACCCCTGCTTATCACAGGTTGCAGCACACCTGGCCACTTCGAGGCCGTGCAGCCGTCCAGCTCGCAGAGCGCAGTGCTCTACCTGTACCGCCCGGAAGCCAGCAACCCAGGTCTGATGCAGCCGCTGCGCTACGACTACCCGGAAGTTTTTATCGACGGCCAGAGCGTCGGCACGCTGAAATTCAACAGTTATCGGCATGTCGAGTTGGCCCCGGGCAAACACCACATCCGCATAACCGGCCTAAGCCAGGCCGCCAAGTGGGAACCCCGTGATATCGAGCAATCGCTCAGCCTGAAACCAGCACAAACCGCCTACCTGAAACTGAATGTGCAATATCAGTTGGATGAAATGGTGCTTGGCCAGCCTGGCCCCCGCTATAACATCCGCCTGACCCCGATGCGCAGTGATGACGCCGTCTACGAAATTCGCCACACCAAACCGCAATGACACTAAGGAGAGCCTGCATGCCCACAATCAATAATCTGGGACTTTTAATACTCAGTGCTGCACTGCTCAGTGCCTGCAGCAGTCAGACAAAGGACGAGGCCCTGGCCAGCAACGTCAGCACCAGTCAAGTGATTCAGGAAGGCGTACCGGGTGGAGTGGCCACTCAGGTCGAAGAAATCAACGCCGTAGTCGTCTCCATCAACTACGCCACCAGCAGCGTCACCTTAGAGGATGCGCAGGGCCACCAGCGTAGCTTCACCGCCGGCCCGGAAATGATCAATTTCCCGCAACTGAAAGTCGGCGACAAGGTCAACGCCACCGTGGTTCTGGAGCAGATGGTGTACTTGCGTGAACCGGGCGTACCCAGTGCAGATGGTGGCGCAGGCGTGATCGCCACAGCGCCGGCCGGCACCAAACCCGGGATGCTGGTTGCCGATAGCGTCGAGATCACCGCCGTGGTTAAAGGCATCGACTCCGTCCAACAAACCGCCACCCTTGAGTTCGCCGATGGCACCCGCAAGACGGTAAAGGTACGCCCCGACGTACAACTCAAGACCGAACACCTCAATCGCCAGGTGGTCATTCACCTGAGTTCGGCGCTGGTTATCCGCGCGCAAGCCCAGTAACCCCTAGTGCTCGGCCGGCTCAGCCCCGCCGAGCCGGCCATGCTTCGCCGCCCCGCTGCGCAGTGGTAGCATGCGCGCCCCATGCATATCCAAGATTTCCACCAACGCCTCACCGACCTCGGTGCCAAGCCCATGCACATCGGGCGGATTACCCGTGCCTGGCTGCAGGGCATGCCGCTGGACACCGGCACGCGTAACCAGAAGACCGAGAACTTCCTGCCGCTGGCGGTACGCAATGCCCTGCCGCAGTTGAGCACCGAGCTCGATGGCCTGGCCCGCCTGAGCTCCGAACACCCTGCCGCCGACGGTTCGGCGCGCCTGCTGGTGGAGCTGGCCGACAAGCAGATGGTGGAAAGTGTGCTGCTGCCGCGCGATGGCCTGTGCGTGTCCAGCCAGGTCGGGTGCGCGGTGGGCTGCGTGTTCTGCATGACCGGCAAGAGCGGCCTGCTGCGCCAGCTCAGTACCGCCGAGATCGTCGCCCAGGTGGCGCTCGCGCGGCGCTTTCGAGCGGTGAAGAAAGTGGTATTCATGGGCATGGGCGAGCCGGCGCACAACCTCGACAACGTGCTCGAAGCAATCAACCTGCTCGGCACCGAAGGCGGGATCGGCCAGCGCAACCTGGTGTTCTCCACCGTCGGCGATCCGCGGGTGTTTGAGCGCTTGCCGCAGCAGCAGGTCAAGCCGGCGCTGGCGCTGTCGCTGCATACCACCGATGCCGAGCTGCGCCAGACGCTGCTGCCGCGCGCGCCGCGTATCGACCCCGAAGAGCTGGTCGAGCTGGGCGAAACCTACGCGCGGCAGATCGATTACCCGATCCAGTACCAGTGGACGCTGCTCAAGGGCATCAACGACAGTCAGGAGGAAATGGACGGCATCCTGCGCCTGCTCAAGGGCAAGTACGCGATCATGAACCTGATCCCCTACAACAGCCTGGAAGCTGACGAATTCCAGCGGCCCGATGGCGACCGCATCGTGCAGATCGTGCGCTACCTGCACAGCCGCGGCGTACTGACCAAGGTGCGCAACTCGGCGGGTCAGGATATCGATGGCGGCTGCGGGCAACTGCGCGCACGGGCGACCGAGCTAATCAAGCGGCGAAAACCCCAGGCGCAGACATGAAAATGCCCGCAATGTGCGGGCATTTTTACTGGGCTGACTGCAACTCCGCTACTTAGTAGTAGGCGTTTTCCTTGTTGGTGTGGTCGGTCACATCGCGCACGCCTTTAAGCTCGGGAATACGCTCCAGCAGGGTTTTCTCGATACCTTCCTTGAGCGTCAGGTCGACCTGGCCGCAACCCTGGCAACCGCCGCCGAACTTCAATACGGCAATGCCATCGTCAACCACGTCGATCAGGCTGACTTCGCCGCCATGGCTGGCCAGGCCGGGGTTGATCTCGGTTTGCAGGTAGTAGCTGATGCGCTCGTTGATCGGGCTGTCCTCATTGACCATCGGCACTTTGGCGTTCGGCGCCTTGATAGTCAGCTGACCGCCCATGCGGTCGGTGGCGTAATCGACCACGGCGTCTTCCAGGAAGGGCTCGCTGACGGCATCGATCCAGGCGGTAAAGCTGGCCAGACCGAGCGCAGTGTCCTCACCCTTCTGTTCGCCCGGCTTGCAGTAGGCAATGCAGGTTTCGGCGTACTGGGTGCCCGGCTGGGTAATAAATACGCGAATGCCGATGCCCGGGGTGCTCTGCTTGCTCAGCAGGTCAGCCAGATAATCGTGGGCAGCGTCGGTAATGGTAATGGTGCTCATGGCAACTCCTCGCAAACATGCGCGCAGTGTACGCCACTCGCCCGCGCCGGCAAAGTCCTAGTGTTTTAGTAGGAATAACACCTATTCGCTAAAACCCAGCCGCCGCAGGCCTATACGCAGAGAAACTGCGCAATCGCATCGGCTGCCGCAAGCAGGTGCTGCTGATGAGTGAAGCCTGAGCTTTTCAACGGTTTGAGGTCATGGTCGCCCGCTGCCAGCCAATGCAGCTTGATCGCCTCAGACAACGTGTAACCCGCCACTGCCTGCCGGTCCCCCAACGCATCGCGCTCGCCCTGAACAATCAGGATCCGCGTGCGCAGTTCGGCCAGGTGCGCGACCCGTGGTTTTTCCGGTTTGCCGACGGCGTAGAAGGGATAACCCAGGCACACCAGCGCATCCGCGCCCAACTCATCAGCCAGCAGACTGGCCATGCGCCCGCCCATGGACTTGCCGCCAATCGCCAACGGCCCTGCGACCTGTTGGCGCACCGCCGCATACACCGCCTGCCACTGTTCCAGCAGTTTGGCCTGGGGGTTGGGTGGGCGTTTCTTGCCGTCCAGGCGGCGCGCGGCCATATAGGCGAATTCGAAGCGCAGCACCGCAATCCCGCGCGCGGCCAGCAGTTGCGCCATTTCCTGCATAAATGCGCTGTCCATCGGCGCCCCGGCGCCATGGGCCAGGATCAGGGTGGCGCGCGCCTCGCCAAGCGGGCGATCCCACAGCCAAGCGCCCTCACCCTGCCCCTGCACGTATTGATCCCCGTCAATACCCGCCTCTTGCCCTTTGCCCATGCTTGCCTCGCTTAAAAACCATTTGGACTGCGGCGCTGATAGTACAGGCGCGCAGCCATGGATATTCGATGATCTGCCCATAACCGTGGATGGAAGCCCGCCCAGATGAATACAACCAGGAACACCGCAACCAGTTCCGCCTACAACTACAAGGTGGTTCGCCAATTCGCCATCATGACGGTGGTGTGGGGCATTGTCGGGATGGGGCTCGGCGTATTTATCGCCACGCAACTGGCCTGGCCCGAACTCAATTTCAACCTGCCGTGGACCAGCTTCGGCCGCCTACGCCCCTTGCACACCAACGCGGTGATCTTCGCCTTTGGTGGCTGCGCGCTGTTTGCCACCAGCTATTACGCGGTGCAGCGCACCTCGCACGCCACCCTGTTTGCGCCCAGGCTGGCGGCCTTTACCTTCTGGGGCTGGCAACTGGTGATTGTCCTGGCGGCCATCAGCCTGCCCATGGGCTGGACCAGCTCTAAGGAATACGCCGAGCTGGAATGGCCGATCGACATCCTGATCACCATCGTCTGGGTCAGCTACGCCGTGGTGTTCTTCGGCACGATCATCAAACGTAACGTCAGCCACATCTATGTCGGCAACTGGTTCTTCGGCGGTTTTATCCTCACCGTGGCGCTGCTGCACCTGGTTAACAACCTGGAAGTGCCGGTGACCCTGACCAAGTCCTACTCGGCCTATGCCGGGGCCACCGACGCGATGATCCAGTGGTGGTACGGCCACAACGCAGTGGGCTTTTTCCTCACCGCCGGCTTTCTCGGCATGATGTATTACTTCGTACCCAAGCAAGCCGGGCGGCCGGTGTACTCCTATCGCCTGTCGATCGTGCACTTCTGGGCGCTGATCACCCTGTATATCTGGGCCGGCCCCCATCACTTGCACTACACCGCGCTACCGGATTGGGCGCAGAGCCTGGGCATGGTGATGTCACTGGTACTGCTGGCACCCAGCTGGGGCGGCATGATCAACGGCATGATGACTCTCTCGGGCGCCTGGCATAAGTTGCGCACCGACCCGATCCTGCGCTTTCTGGTGGTGTCCCTGGCGTTCTACGGCATGTCGACCTTTGAAGGGCCGATGATGGCGATCAAGACCGTCAACGCCCTGTCCCATTACACCGACTGGACCATCGGCCACGTGCATGCCGGCGCGCTCGGCTGGGTCGCCATGGTCTCGATCGGCGCGCTCTATCACATGCTGCCCAAGGTCTTCGGTCGCGACGAGATGCACAGCATCGCGCTGATCAACGTGCATTTCTGGCTCGCTACCATCGGCACCGTGCTCTACATCGCCTCGATGTGGGTCAACGGCATCGCCCAGGGCCTGATGTGGCGCGCGGTCAACGAGGACGGCACGCTCACCTACTCCTTCGTCGAAGCGCTGGAAGCCAGCCACCCCGGTTTCGTCGTACGGGTCATCGGCGGCGCGATCTTCTTCACCGGCATGTTGGTGATGGCCTGGAACGTCTGGCAGACCGTGCGTCATACCAAAGCCGCTGAAATGGACGCCGCCGCGCAGTTTTCGCTTGAGGGAGCGCATTGATGAGACACGAACTACTCGAAAAGAACATCGGCCTGATGGCGCTGTTGATGGTGCTGGCCGTGAGTATCGGCGGCCTGACGCAGATCGTGCCGCTGTTCTTCCAGGACGTCACCAATGAACCGGTGGCCGGCCTCAAGCCCTACACCGCACTGCAACTGGAAGGTCGCGATATCTATATCCGCGAGGGCTGCGTCGGCTGCCATTCGCAGATGATCCGCCCGTTCCGCGCCGAGACCGAACGCTACGGCCACTACTCGGTGGCTGGGGAAAGCGTCTACGACCATCCGTTCCTCTGGGGTTCCAAGCGCACCGGCCCGGACCTGGCCCGCGTTGGCGGTCGTTACTCGGATGAATGGCAGCGCGCGCATCTGTACAACCCGCGCAACGTGGTGCCGGAGTCGAAGATGCCGGCCTACCCCTGGCTGGTGGAAAACAGCCTCGACGGCCAGGACACCCCCGCCAAGATGAAAGCCCTGCGCATGCTCGGCGTGCCGTACAGCGACGCAGATATCGCCGGGGCCAGTGCTGCGGTAAAGGGCAAAAGTGAAATGGATGCGCTGGTTGCCTACCTGCAGGTGCTGGGCATTGCCGTGAAGAACAAGAGGTAGGGCCATGACACTTGAACTGATGGATATAGGCACCCTGCGCGGCATCGGCACGGCACTGGTTCTGCTGTCCTTTGTCTGCGTCACCCTGTGGGCTTACAGCGGCAAGCGCCGCACGGCGTTCGACGAGGCCGCCCTTCTGCCCTTTGCCGATGAACCCAAGCTGGCTGCACCAAGGAGCAACACCCCATGAGCACGTTCTGGAGCTGGTACATCACAGTGCTGACCGCCGGCACTCTGCTCGCGCTGTTCTGGCTGATTTTCGCCACCCGCAAAAGCGAAACCCACAAGAGCCCCACCGAGCAGACCATGGGCCATGCCTTTGACGGCATCGAGGAATACGACAACCCACTGCCCAAGTGGTGGTTTATGTTGTTTCTCGGCACCCTGGTCTTCTCTGTCGGCTACCTGCTGCTCTACCCCGGCCTGGGCAACTGGAAAGGCTTGCTGCCGGGCTATGACAACGGCTGGACCCAGGTCAAGCAATGGCAGCGCGAAGTGGAGAAGGCTGACGCGCTGTATGGGCCGATTTTCGCCAAGTATGCCGCCATGCCCGTGGAGGACGTGGCCAAAGACCCGCAGGCGCTGAAAATGGGCGGCCGCCTGTTCGCCACCTATTGCTCGATCTGCCACGGCTCCGACGGCAAAGGCGCGGTGGGTTTTCCCAACCTGACTGACAACCACTGGCGCTGGGGCGGCGAGGCTAACGTGATCAAGGCCAGCATCCTCAATGGCCGCATGGGGGCCATGCCGGCTTGGGCCGCGGTGATTGGCGAGGACGGCGTGCAACAGGTCGCCGCCTATGTGCGCAATGGCCTGGCTGGTCTGCCGCTGCCAGCCGACAAGCGCTTCGATCTGGAACAAGGCGCAGCGATCTTTGCCGCCAACTGCCAGGCCTGCCACGGCGCGCAAGGCACTGGCATGGCCATGCTCGGTGCTCCGGACCTGACCGCGTCGACCGGCTGGATCTACGGCAGCAGCCTGGTGCAATTGCAGCAGACCATTCGCCACGGCCGCAACGGCCAGATGCCGGCGCAAGAGCAGTACCTGGGCAACGACAAGGTCCATCTGCTGGCCGCTTATGTGCTGAGCCTGAGCCAGCCACAACAGCACGCGACCACCCAGTAATCCGTCAACCGCGAAACCCCGCTGGCGGCGCAATGCCGCCAGCCACCCCGAATCGCCCCCAGCCCTGCTGCGACAGCCGCCCAGGCAGTGCGACCCAAGGTCGCACCCTTCCCGACCAAGTGCATGCGCAACTTTTGACTTGAGCTAATCTTGTCGACAGTCGCCACCCGTCATAACTCCAAGGCGATTCCCATCTTTCGCGCGACGCCATTTAAGGCGTTTGATGCTTGTGGCAGTGCCCTGCATAAGCGGCCATGCACCTCTGCCAACAGCTCTGAAAGCCTTATTGTGTCGGCTTGTGTCGTTGCAATGAGTACCTGCTTTCTCCATACTTGCCGCCGATTTTTGCCCCTAAAAAATCCATTAACCGTGGAACCCATAATGAGCACAGCAATCAGCCCGACTGCTTATAACTACAAGGTGATTCGCCAGTTCGCCGTCATGACGGTGATCTGGGGAGTCATTGGCATGTCCTTAGGTGTATTCATCGCCGCACAACTGGTGTGGCCTGAACTCAACCTGGGCATGGAATGGACGAGCTTCGGCCGTCTGCGTCCGCTGCACACCAACGCGGTGATTTTCGCCTTTGGCGGATGCGCGCTGATGGCTACATCTCTTTACGTGGTGCAGCGCACCAGCCAGGTTCGCCTGGTTTCTGACTCCCTGGCGGCTTTTGTCTTCTGGGGTTGGCAGTTGGTGATCGTCGCTGCGGTCATCACCCTGCCTATGGGTTTCACCGGTTCCAAGGAATACGCAGAGCTGGAGTGGCCGATCGATATCCTTCTGGGCATCGTCTGGGTCGCTTACGCCGTGGTGTTCTTCGGCACCATCGTCAAGCGTCAAACCAAGCACATCTATGTCGGCAACTGGTTCTTCGGTGCCTTCATCCTGGTTACCGCGATGCTGCACATCGTCAACAGCGCGGCCGTGCCGGTGAGCCTGTTCAAGTCCTACTCGGCTTACGCCGGTGCGACTGACGCGATGATCCAATGGTGGTACGGCCACAACGCCGTGGGCTTCTTCCTGACCACCGGCTTCCTGGGGATGATGTACTACTTCGTACCCAAGCAGGCCGAGCGTCCGATCTACTCCTATCGCCTGTCCATCGTGCACTTCTGGGCACTGATCACTCTGTACATCTGGGCTGGCCCGCACCACCTGCACTACACCGCACTGCCGGATTGGGCACAGTCCCTCGGCATGGCGATGTCGATCATCCTCCTGGCACCAAGCTGGGGCGGCATGATCAACGGCATGATGAGCCTGTCGGGTGCCTGGCATAAGCTGCGCACCGACCCGATCCTGCGCTTCCTGGTGGTATCGCTGGCGTTCTACGGCATGTCGACCTTCGAAGGCCCGATGATGGCCATCAAGACCGTCAACGCCCTGTCCCACTACACCGACTGGACCATCGGCCACGTACACGCCGGCGCTCTCGGCTGGGTGGCGATGATCTCCATCGGCGCGCTGTATCACCTGCTGCCAAAGGTCTTTGGTCGTCCGCAGATGCACAGCATCGCGCTGATCAACGCCCACTTCTGGCTCGCCACCATCGGCACCGTGCTGTACATCGCCTCGATGTGGGTCAACGGCATCACCCAGGGCCTGATGTGGCGTGCAGTCAACGAAGACGGCACCCTCACCTACTCCTTCGTCGAAGCCCTGGAAGCCAGCCACGGCGGTTACGTGGTGCGCATGATCGGCGGCGCATTCTTCGTCACCGGCATGCTGTTGATGGCTTACAACACCTACCGCACCGTGCGTGCCGCCAAGGCTTCTGAATACGAAGCGGCTGCACAGATTCCTGCCGCCCAACTCACTGCAGGGAGCGCGCACTGATGAAACACGAAATCATCGAGAAGAATATCGGCCTGATGGCGCTGCTGATGGTTCTGGCCGTCAGCATCGGCGGCCTGACTCAAATCGTTCCGCTGTTTTTCCAGGACGTCACCAACCAGCCAGTCGCAGGCCTCAAGCCTTACACCGCGCTGCAACTGGAAGGCCGCGATGTGTACATCGCCAACGGCTGTGTCGGCTGCCACTCGCAGATGATCCGTCCGTTCCGCGCCGAAACCGAACGCTACGGCCACTACTCGGTAGCCGGTGAAAGCGTGTGGGACCACCCGTTCCTGTGGGGTTCCAAGCGTACCGGTCCGGACCTGGCCCGCGTTGGCGGTCGCTACTCGGATGAATGGCAGCGTGCGCACCTGTACAACCCGCGCAACGTGGTACCGGAGTCGAAGATGCCGGCCTACCCCTGGTTGGTTGAGCACAAGCTCGACGGCAAGGACACCGCCAAGAAGATGGAAGTCATGCGCGGCTTTGGCGTTCCCTACACCGATGAAGACATCGCTGGGGCCAAAGACGCGGTGAAAGGCAAGACCGAAATGGACGCGCTGGTCGCGTACCTGCAGGTTCTCGGCACCTCCATCAAGAACAAACGGTAACGCACTGTGGATATCGGGACTATTCGCGGCATAGGCACAGCAGTGGTGTTCATCGCCTTTATTGGCGTGGTGCTCTGGGCCTATAGCAGCAAGCGCAAATCGAGCTTCGACGAGGCCGCCAACCTGCCCTTCGCCGACGATCCCAAACCCAACGAGCGTGACGAGCAATCTTCCAGGAGCAATAACCAATGACCACGTTCTGGAGTTGGTACGTAACCATCCTATCTCTGGGCACCATCTTCGCCCTGACTTGGCTGATCTTCGGCACCCGCAAGGGCCAGCGCGAAGAAACCACCGAGGAAACCGTCGGGCATGAGTTCGACGGCATCGCCGAGTTCGACAACCCGCTGCCCAAGTGGTGGTTCATGCTGTTTGTCGGCACCATCATCTTCGCCCTCGGCTACCTGGTGCTCTACCCGGGCCTGGGTAACTGGAAGGGCCTGCTGCCGGGCTACGACTACCTCGACAGCGATGCCAAGACCCCCTTCGCCACCAGCGTGCAAATCGCCGATGGCGAGCGCAACGCCGGTTGGAACGGCGTGCACCAGTGGGAAAAGGAAATGGCCAAGGCTGAAGGCCAGTACGGCCCGATCTTCGCCAAATATGCGGCCATGCCGATCGAGCAAGTGGCCCAGGACGAGCAAGCGTTGAAAATGGGCGGCCGCCTGTTTGCCTCTAACTGCTCGGTCTGCCACGGCTCCGACGCCAAGGGCGCGTATGGTTTCCCCAACCTGACCGACAACGACTGGCTGTATGGGGGCGAGCCGGAAACCATCAAAACCACCATCATGGGCGGTCGTCAGGCGGCAATGCCAGCCTGGAAGGACAGCATTGGTGAAGACGGTATCCGCAACGTCGCCGGCTATGTGCGCAGCCTGTCCGGGCTGAAAACCCCGGAAGGTATCGAGGTAGACCTTGCCGCAGGTCAAAACATCTTCGCGACCAATTGTTCAGTCTGTCACGGTGCTGACGCCAAGGGCCAACAGGCCATGGGCGCGCCGAACCTGACGGACAAGACCTGGTTGTATGGTTCCAGCTTCGCTCAGGTGCAACAAACTCTGCGCTACGGCCGCAACGGCAAGATGCCTGCTCAGCAAGACTTCCTGGGCAACGATAAAGTGCATCTGCTCGCGGCTTACGTGTACAGCCTGTCGCAAGCAAAAATCGAGAAGTGATTCTCCTGCCGAACAGGCGCGACCGCGAGTCGCACCTGCTCGGCAATTGTCAGGCGTACCATAGCGCAAGAGCCCGTATGACCCCGGCCGGCACGTATCGACCGAGGCAGCCAATCAACCGCCGTGGTACGAACTGATGAGTACACAGATTCCAGTCAAAGACGTCACCCCTGCCCCGGCCAAGGTCGAAGTTGTTGACCTGTACGCCAACCGCGAAAAAATCTATACCCGCGCCTTCACCGGCATCTTCCGCAACCTGCGGATGCTCGGTGGTGCTGCCCTCTTCCTGCTGTACTTCGGCACCGTATGGTTGAACTGGAATGGCCGTCAGGCCGTCTGGTGGGATCTGCCGGAGCGCAAGTTCCATATCTTCGCCGCCAGTTACTGGCCGCAGGACTTCGTCCTGCTCTCAGCCTTGCTGATCATTGCCGCCTTCGGCCTGTTCTTTATCACCGTGTTCGCCGGTCGCGTCTGGTGCGGCTACACCTGCCCGCAAAGCGTGTTCACCTGGGTCTTCATGTGGGCTGAGAAGGTCACCGAGGGTGACCGCAACCAGCGCATGAAGCTCGATAAGGCACCGATGACCGCGCAGAAATTCCTGCGCAAGCTGGCCAAACATGGCATCTGGGTCGGCGTATCGCTGCTCACCGCCATCACCTTCGTCGGCTATTTCACCCCGATTCGCCAGCTGATTCCTGACCTGTTCACCCTCGAGGCCGGCGGCTGGGCGCTGTTCTGGGTCGGTTTCTTCACCCTCGCCACCTACGGCAACGCCGGCTATCTGCGCGAGCAGGTGTGTATCTACATGTGCCCTTACGCGCGCTTCCAGAGTGTGATGTTCGACCAGGACACCCTAATCGTTTCCTACGACCCGCGCCGTGGCGAACACCGCGGCCCGCGCAAGCGTGAGGCCGATTACCAGGCCGAGGGCCTGGGCGACTGCATCGACTGCAAGATGTGCGTACAGGTCTGCCCGACTGGTATCGACATCCGCGACGGCCTGCAAGTTGAGTGCATTGGCTGCGCGGCCTGTATCGATGCCTGCGACAGCATCATGGACAAGATGAACTACCCGAAAGGGCTGATCAGCTACACCACCGAACATAACCTCTCCGGGCAGAAAACCCAGCTGCTGCGGCCACGCCTGATTGGCTACGCCGTCGCCCTGCTGGCGATGTTCTGCGTGTTCGCCTGGGCCATCTCCAGCCGCTCGCTGGTGGAGCTGGATGTGCTCAAGGACCGCGTGCTCTACCGGGAGAACGAAGAAGGCCGGATCGAGAACGTCTACACCCTGAAGATCATGAACAAGGCCCAGCACGAGGTCACTTACCTGATCGAAGCCGACGGCCTCGACGGCCTGGTTTACGAAGGCAAACGCGAAATCACAGCACTGGCCGGCGAAGTGCTGTCGCTGCCTATAGAACTGTCGATCGAGCCGGAAAAACTGCCCTCGAGCGCCAACGAAATCATCTTCCGCCTGCACGCAGTAGATGACCCCAGTATCAAAACCGCCGCTGACAGCCGCTTTATCGGCCCCAGCGTACGCTGATTAGAGATGACTATGACCGAGCCCTTAGCTGAAAAGAACGCCGCCGTTATCAAGCCCTGGTACAAGCAGTTCTGGCCCTGGTTCCTGATCGGCCTGCTGGCTTACTCGGTGGCGCAAGGCCTGGCCCTGCTGACCATCGCCACGCAGAACCCACCGGGGCTGATTTCCGATGACTACTACGACGTCGGCAAAGGCATCAACCAGTCGCTGGAGCGGGAAAACCATGCCGTGCGCCTGAAGCTGCACGCCACCCTCGAACTCAACGAGGAAACCGGCGTGGCCCACCTGCAACTTGAAGGCTATAGCCGCCCGCAACAGCTGCAACTCAACCTGATCTCGCCGACCCAGCCGGAGCGCGACCGCCGAGTGATCCTGCAACCGCAAGCTGACGGCAGCTACAGCGGGCAGATGATCGACGCCGTGCAAGGCCGCCGCTTTATCGAGCTGATCGGCCAGGAAGGCGGCAAAGACTGGCGCCTGTTCGAGGAAGAGAACGTGCAGAACGGCAGCGTCATTCGTCTCGGGGACGCGCAGCAAGCACCCTGATGGCCAGCCCAACGCCCTGCTACCACTGTGGCCTGCCGGTACCTAACGGCAGCCGTTTCCACGCGCACATCCTGGGCGAGCCCCGCGAGATGTGCTGTCCGGGCTGCCAGGCGGTGGCCGAGGCGATAGTCGCCGGTGGCTTGCAGCACTACTACAGCCACCGCAGCGAAACTGCAGCCAACCCGCGCAGCCTGCCGCAAGCCCTGCCCGATGAGCTGGCGCTGTACGACCGCAGCGACGTACAGCAACCCTTTGTCGAACACCAAGGCGAGCTGAGCCAGACCTGCCTGCTGATCGAAGGCATCAGCTGCGCCGCCTGCGGCTGGCTGATCGAGAAACACTTGCGCAGCCTGCCCGGCATCACCGAGGCCACGCTCAACCTGTCCAATCACCGCTTGCAGTTGCGCTGGGCCGACAGCCAGATCCCGCTTAGCGATGTGCTCAAGGCGCTGCGCAAGATTGGTTATGCCGCGCACCCCTGGCAGACCGATGCCGCCGCCGACCAGCTGCAACGCGAGAACCGTCGCGCCATGCGCGAACTGGGCGTGGCCGGCCTGCTGTGGATGCAGGTAATGATGGCGACGATGGCCACCTGGCCGGAATTCAACGTCGACCTGTCGCCCGAGCTGGACAAAATCCTGCGCTGGACCAGCCTGTTTCTCACCACCCCGATTGTCTTCTACTGCTGCGGCCAGTTCTTTCGCGGCGCCTTGCGTGACCTGCGCACCCGCCACCTGACCATGGATGTATCGGTATCCCTGGCCATCGGCGGGGCCTACGTCGCCGGCATCTGGTCAACCATCACCGGCCAGGGCGAGCTGTATTTCGATGCGGTGGGCATGTTCGCCCTGTTCCTGCTCGCTGGGCGCTACCTGGAACGCCGCGCCCGCGAACGCACGGCCGCCGCTACCGCGCAGCTGGTCAAGCTGCTGCCCGCCTCCTGCCTGCGCCTGGATGCCGACGGCCAGAGCCAGCGCATTCTGCTCAGCGAGCTGCAGCTCGGCGATCAGCTGCTGATACCGCCCGGCGCATTGCTGCCGGCAGACGGCTGCATCCTGCAAGGCCAGTCGAGCATCGATGAAGCGCTGCTGACCGGCGAATACCTGCCACAAGCGCGCGGCGTCGGTGATCACGTCACCGCCGGCACGCTCAACGTCGAAGGGCCGCTGACCGTCGAAGTGCAAGCGCTGGGCGATGCCACCCGCCTGTCCGCCATCGTCCGCCTGCTTGAGCGTGCGCAGAGCGACAAACCGCGCCTGGCGGTATTAGCCGACCGAGTTGCGCAGTGGTTCCTGTTGATCGTGCTGCTGGCCGCCGCCGTGGTCGGCCTGATCTGGTGGCAACTCGACCCCTCGCGCGCCTTCTGGATTGTCCTCGCTCTACTGGTCGCCACCTGCCCCTGCGCCCTGGCCCTGGCCACCCCCACTGCGCTGACCGCCGCCACCGGCTCCTTGCACAAACTGGGCATGCTGCTGACTCGCGGCCATGTACTGGAAGGGCTTAACCAGATCGACACACTGATTCTCGACAAGACCGGCACTCTCACCGAAGGCCGCCTGACCTTGAGCGCGATCCACCCACTGCGCGAACTGGACAGCGATGCCTGCCTGGCCCTGGCCGCAGCGCTGGAGAACCGCTCGGAACACCCGATTGCCCGCGCCTTTGGCCAGGCCAGTGAGGCTGCCAGCCAGGTCGACAGTTATCCGGGGCTGGGCTTGCAGGGCCAGGTTGGCAGCCGTTTGCTGCGCATCGGCCAGGCCGATTTCGTCTGCGCACTCAGCGGCCAACCCGCGCCAGCCATTGCCGGCGAACACGGCCAGTGGCTGCTGCTCGGCGACGCCCAGGGCCCACTGGCCTGGTTCGTGTTGACTGACCGCGTGCGCGACGACGCGCCGCAGCTGATCGAGACGGCGCGTGCGCGTAACTGGCAGATCATGCTGCTGTCCGGCGATAGCTCGCCGATGGTTCAGGAAGTGGCGCGTCAACTCGGCATCAACGATGCCCGTGGCGGCCTAACCCCGGACGCCAAGCTCGCCGTGCTGCAGGACTTGCACAACCAGGGCCGGCGGGTGCTGATGCTTGGCGATGGGGTCAACGATGTACCGGTGCTGGCCGGCGCGGATATCAGCGTGGCCATGGGCAGCGCCACCGACCTGGCGAAAACCAGCGCCGATGCGGTGCTGCTGTCCAACCGCCTGAGCAGCCTGGTGCAGGCGCTACATATGGCGCAACGAACTCGGCGCATCATCATCGAGAACCTGAGCTGGGCCAGTCTGTACAATGGCTTGGTGCTGCCCTTCGCCGCCATCGGCTGGATCACCCCGATCTGGGCCGCGCTGGGTATGTCAGTCAGCTCGCTATTGGTCGTACTAAATGCCCTGCGACTGACACGCACCTAGGGTGGATCACGTTTCACCGATCCACCACAGCGCCGCCATGGTGGATGTAAAAAGCGACATCCACCCTACGTCTCGCCCGAATCCGGAGATTCTATGCCCGCGCTCTATATCCTGATCCCGGTCGCCATTGCCCTGGTGGCTTTTGCCATCTGGCTGTTCTTCTGGGCGGTGGACAGCGGCCAGTACGATGACCTCGACGGCCCGGCCCATAGCATCCTATTCGACGACGAAGACCCCAAGCACACCGCGGCCGTAAACCAGGCGCAGCAACAAGACCAACCCAAAGACTCTCAGCAGGACAAGCCCGATGCTTGAGCTGCTGCCGCTGCTGGTTTCGGCGCTGATTCTCGGCTTGCTCGGTGGCGGCCATTGCCTGGGTATGTGCGGCGGGCTGATGGGCGCGCTGACCCTGGCCATTCCAGCCGAGCGACGCGCACAGCGCTTTCAGCTGCTGCTGGCCTATAACCTGGGGCGCATCTGCAGTTACAGCCTGGCCGGTCTGCTGCTGGGTCTGGCGGGCTGGGCGCTGGCCAATAGTCCGCTGGTGATGGGCCTGCGCATTGTCGCGGCGCTGTTACTGATTGCCATGGGCCTGTACCTGGCCGGTTGGTGGAGCGGCCTGACCCGTATCGAGGCGCTAGGCCGTGGCCTATGGCGGCATATCCAGCCGCTGACCCGGCGCTTTATGCCGGTCACCAGCCTGCCGCGCGCGTTGGTACTGGGCAGCCTATGGGGCTGGCTGCCCTGTGGCCTGGTCTACAGCACCCTGTTGTGGGCCGCCAGCCAAGGCAATGCCGTCGACAGCGCCGCGCTGATGTTTGCCTTTGGCCTCGGCACCCTGCCGGTGCTGCTGGCCACCGGCCTGGCCGCCGAACGCCTGACTGCACTGCTGCGCAAACAGGGCGTGCGTATGGCCGGCGGCATTCTGGTAATCCTCTTCGGCCTTTGGACCCTGCCCGGCCCGCACCAGCACTGGCTGATGGGCCACTAAGCGCTAACCAACCGCTTGATACAGGTCAAAACACCCCAGGCGCGCCGCTCTTAGACTTCCCGGCATTGATAGCCAAACCGGGAATACCCGCATGCTCAATGCCATCCAGTGGGACAGCACTCTGATCCGCCGCTACGACCAGGCCGGCCCGCGCTACACCTCCTACCCGACCGCCGTGCAGTTCCATGAGCGCGTCAGCCAGTTCGACCTGCTGCATGCCCTGCGCGACAGCCGCAAAGCCCTGCGGCCACTGTCGCTGTATGTGCACATCCCGTTCTGCGCGCACATTTGTTACTACTGCGCCTGCAACAAGGTGATCACCAAGGATCGCGGCCGCGCCCAGCCCTATCTGGAAAAACTCGAACGCGAAATCGAGATCATCGGCCGTCATCTCGACCCGCAGCAGAAGGTCGAGCAGCTGCACTTTGGCGGTGGCACGCCGACCTTTCTCAGCCACGATGAGCTGCGCCACCTGATGGGCCACCTGCGCCAACACTTCAACCTGCTGGATGACGACAGCGGCGACTACAGCATCGAGATCGACCCGCGCGAAGCCGATTGGTCGACCATGGGCCTGCTCCGCGAGCTGGGTTTCAACCGCGTCAGCCTGGGCGTTCAGGACCTCGACCCGGCCGTGCAACGGGCGGTGAATCGCCTGCAGACCCTGGAAGAAACCCGCGCCATTGTCGAAGCCGCGCGCACCTTGCAGTTCCGTTCGGTGAATATCGACCTGATCTACGGCCTGCCGCTGCAAACTCCGGAGCGCTTCGCCCGCACCGTCGCCGAAGTGATTGCCCTGCAACCGGACCGCCTGTCGCTGTTCAACTACGCCCACCTGCCGGAGCGCTTTATGCCGCAGCGGCGGATCAACACCAGCGACCTGCCTAGCCCAGGCGACAAGCTGGCCATGCTGCAAGCCAGCATCGAGCAACTGAGCGCCGCTGGTTACCGCTATATCGGCATGGACCATTTCGCCCTGCCCGACGACGAGCTGGCCAGCGCCCAGGAGGATGGCAGCCTGCAACGCAACTTTCAGGGCTACACGACCCACGGCCACTGCGACCTGATCGGTCTGGGGGTGTCGTCGATCAGCCAGATCGGTGACCTCTACTGCCAGAACAACAGCGACCTGAGCAAATACCAGGACAGCCTCGACCATAGCGAACTGGCCACCCTGCGCGGCCTGCACTGTGACCCCGACGACCGCTTGCGCCGAGCCGTTATCCAGCAGCTGATCTGCCATTTCCAGCTGCGCTTTGCCGATATCGAACAGGCGTATGCCATCGATTTTCGCAGTTACTTTGCCGATATCTGGCCGCAGCTGCAGCAGATGGCCACTGACGGGCTGATTGAATTGACCGCCCAGGGCATCGAAGTGCGGCCAGCGGGACGACTGCTGGTGCGATCGCTGTGCATGCTGTTTGATCGCTACCTGAATGAGCTGAGCAGGCAGCGTTTTTCCCGAGTGATTTAGTAGGCAGGGGTTATTTTATGATCAGGCTGGCCACTTCCTGCATCTGCTGATCGCTCAGGTTCTGCTCACCCATGGCCTTGAGCAGCGTCGCGTTGGCGCCGCTCAGCGCGCCCTGCAGCGAGGCCAGTTCACCCTGCAACGCTTCGATTTTCATGCGCTTGGTCTCAGGGTCGAGGCTCTGATCCTGCATGACCTCTTCCAGTTCGGCTTTCTTCGCCTCGATCTGCTCTTTCAACTCGCGGATTCGCTTGAGCAGATCCTTGACCACGTCCGGCAGGCTGCTCTCATCAATGTCGCGATTCTTCTGCGCAGCGGCGGAGCGCGCCTGGCCCAGCTCCGACAGGCTCACCCGTAGGCTGTCGCGCAGCGCCTGCTGATCGCCCTCGCTGCTTTCTACAACACCTTCGGCCGCCGCGTTCTTGCGCTCCAGCGCAACGTTCATGCGGGTGCTCAAGTGGGTCGATTCCAGACGCATACGCGTGCTCCTTGCAGATAATTAAATGCCGCCTGCTTTATCGGCCGCACGAGATAAAACCTGAACATTCGATCAGACTTGAGTCTTAGTGGCCCTGCCCTGCGCCCTGCTGTAACCTTACGACTATTGTGTGTTTAGCCAGGATCGCCAGCGATGTCCGAAAGCATCAAGTTGCATGCCCCACACCAAGCCCATTGCAAGGATTGCAGCCTGGCGAGTTTGTGCCTGCCGCTGTCCCTGAACCTGGAAGACATGGACGCGCTCGACGATATCGTCAAACGCGGCCGCCCATTGAAAAAAGGCGAATTCCTGTTTCGCCAGGGCGACACCTTCAACTCGGTCTTCGCCGTACGCTCTGGCGCGCTGAAAACCTTCAGCCTGAGCGATGCCGGCGACGAACAGATCACCGGCTTCCACCTGCCCAGCGAGCTGGTCGGCCTGTCCGGCATGGACAGCGAGAGCTACCCGGTATCGGCCATGGCCTTGGAAACCACCTCGGTGTGCGAGATCCCGTTCGAGCGTCTGGATGAGCTGTCCGTCCAGCTGCCGCAACTGCGTCGCCAGCTGATGCGCGTCATGAGCCGGGAGATTCGCGACGATCAGCAAATGATGCTGCTGCTGTCGAAGAAAACCGCCGATGAACGCATCGCCACCTTCCTGGTCAACCTGTCGGCCCGCTTCCGCGCCCGCGGCTTCTCCGCCAACCAGTTCCGCCTGGCCATGTCGCGCAACGAAATTGGTAACTATTTGGGCCTTGCGGTGGAGACCGTGTCGCGGGTATTTACCCGCTTCCAACAGAACAAGCTGCTCGAAGCCGAAGGCAAGGAAGTGCACATTCTCGACCCGATCGAGCTGTGCGCCCTGGCCGGTGGCAACCTTGAGGGCTGACCGACCCGCTCAGCGCAGGACCTAACCGATGATCTTCGACGAATTCAGCATCAAGACCCTGATCCGCCCGGTGGTGGACTTCCCCAAGCCGGGGGTGATCTTTCGCGATATCACCCCGCTGTTTCAGTCGCCACGTGCCCTACGCATGGTCGCCGACAGTTTTATCCAGCGCTATGTCGAGGCTGACTTCAGCCATATCGGCGCCATGGACGCGCGCGGCTTTCTGATCGGTTCGATCATCGCTTACGAACTGAACAAGCCGCTGATCCTGTTCCGCAAGCAAGGCAAACTGCCCGCCGACGTGCTCAGCGAGAGCTACCAGACCGAGTACGGCGAAGCCAAACTGGAAGTGCACGCCGACAGCCTCTGCGAAGGCGACAAGGTACTGATTTTCGATGACCTGATCGCCACCGGCGGCACCCTGCTGGCCGCCGCGCAACTGGTACGGCGCATGGGCGCGAGCATCATCGAAGCCGCCGCGATCATCGACCTGCCCGAACTGGGCGGCTCGCAGAAGCTGCAAGACAGTGGCATCCCGACCTTCGCCCTGACCACCTTCGCCCTCACCGACCAGTAACCGCGCTGGCTTGGCAAACCGCCCGCGACCTGCGGGCGGTTGCGTTTCTGCCTGGTGCAAACTGTCTGACAACTATCCATAAGTTGGCCCAATTCCGGCCGCCCTGGCCAGGAATGACCTCGCGCCGAAAACGCCCTCGGCTAAAGATAAATCACGGCCCAAGACAGCCCAGCCTGTCGTCCCAAGCCCCATAACAAGAGCGGTCGCGAACGCGATCAATATGCCGAGGAGTCGCCCTTATGACAGCCAAAACCAGTAGCCCAACCGCCAGCTTTCCCGTACGCCGCATGGACTTCAGCTTCACCGAAGGCCAGAAGTTCTGGTTTGCCGGCGACCCCTTTATGAGCCACTTCATGAACAACCTGTCGTCGCTGTTTCCCTATGGCGAAAAGTTCTTCGTCGACAGTGTGCGCGCCGTGCGCGAGCAGGTGACTGAGCCGCAGCTAAAGAAGGACATCAGTGCCTTTATCGGTCAGGAAGCCATGCATTCCAAGGAGCACGCGGCCTATAACGACTACGCCGCCGAGCACGATATCGACCTGGAAATTCTCGAACTGCGGATCAAGGTGCTGCTGGAATGGGTAACCCGGATCACCACCAAGAAGCAGCGTCTGGCCGCCACCTGCGCCCTGGAGCACTTCACCGCGACCATGGCCGAGCAGCTGCTGCAACGCGAAGACCTGACCACCCAGATGAACGACCCCAAGCTTTATCAGCTGTGGATGTGGCACGCGATTGAGGAAAACGAACACAAGGCGGTCTGCTACGACGTGTACCAGCAGGTCTACGGCGGCTACTTCACCCGCGTCGGCATGATGGCGATTTCCACCGTGATCTTCTTCGGCGTGATCGGCTGGTTCCAGCTGCACTTGCTGCGCAAGGACGGCCAACTGTTCAACTGGCGCAGCTGGGGCAAAGGCCTGAAAACCCTGTTCGGTCCACGCAACGGCTTCCTGACCAAACTGATCCTGCCGTACCTGGACTACTACCGCCCCGGCTTCCACCCCTTCGACCACGACAGCAAGGCGCTGGAACAGCGCTGGCGTCAGCGCCTGGGCTTTAACAACTGATTGCAGCCCAGTCATAAAAAACCCGGCCTCGGCCGGGTTTTTTATTGGCGATTTAAGCGCTATGCAACCGGCAACTTGAGCTGCCCCAAGCCCTGCAGCACGCTGGCCCCGGTAAACAGCATAACGATCTGCTCTTCGGCCAGAGCGCAGATTGCCGCTTGCCGCTCGGGTTGGCCGATATAGTCCAGCGACAGCTGGAACAGGTTGCGACTGATCAGGTTGGACACCTGCAGCACCACCGCCGGGTTGACCATCTCCGGCAGCAGTTTGAAGGCAATGATGTCCTCGGCCATGTCTGCGCCGAACTCATCCATCACCTCCTGCAAGGCAGCGCGCAGCACGGCAGATGCGCCATGCAGTTCGCGCACGCCGATGATAAAGGCCTCGGAGTTCTGTGCGACGAAATCGAAGAACAGCTGCACGGTTTCATGGCACACCCGCCGGCTGCGCTGCAGATCGATGCCAAATAGCATCGGAGAGCTTGCCTGAGGCGACTGCACGGCGCGCTCGGCGGCTTCACGGCGCAGGTCGCGCAGCGGTTGGCGCAGCTGGGTGGAGATTTGCCGGATCACCGTCAGGCCCAGGTCATCCACATCCTTGAAGTGCCTATAGAAGGTATTGGGGTTCAGCCCGGCTTCACGCGCCAACTCACGCAGGCCGAGATTGCTCAGGCTGCGGCTGGTTGAGGTGAGACGTAACGCGGCCTCCAGTAACAGGGTCTTGCCGGGGGCCTCGGTGGCTTTTTCTGCGGCTGGCTGCTGCTCGCTGGCGTCTGCCTGCATGACGAACCCTACCTAAAAGTTGGCTTGTGAGAATGGTGCTTGCTGGCGAGTATACACTTGTCTACCTTGGTATACAGCTGTATACGCCAGCAATAAACATAACAGGAGCTTGGCCATGAATGCACCCGTCTCACCCCCTTCTGCCACCCGCCACTGCAAGGTCGCCATTATCGGCACGGGCTTCTCCGGCCTGGGCATGGCCATCCGCCTGAAGCAGGCCGGCGAACATGACTTCCTATTGTTCGAAAAAGAAGCCGGCGTCGGCGGCACTTGGCGGGTCAACAACTACCCGGGCTGCGGCTGTGACGTGCAATCACACCTGTATTCGTTCTCTTTCGAGCAGAACCCCAATTGGACGCGCATGTTCGCCAAGCAGCCGGAAATCCAGGGCTATCTGGAAGGCTGCTGGAGCAAGTACCGCCTGCAGAACCACACCCAACTGAACACCGAAATCACCCGCCTGGCGTGGGACGAGCAAGAAGAGTTCTGGC
The DNA here is from genome assembly GCF_049653025.1 of Pseudomonas sp. GTDB lineage: Bacteria > Pseudomonadota > Gammaproteobacteria > Pseudomonadales > Pseudomonadaceae > Aquipseudomonas. Next base: position 447,249 of record NZ_JBASFM010000016.1, read on the forward strand.
GCATCAGTGACAGCGCCGGCAACCACTACACCGCGCAATTTGTGGTGTCCGGCATGGGCGCGCTGTCGACGCCGTCAATTCCCGCGCTCAATGGCCTGGAAGACTTCACCGGCAAGATCTTCCACTCGCAGCAGTGGGATCACAGCTATGACCTCACCGGCAAACGCATCGCGGTGATCGGCACCGGCGCGTCTTCGATCCAGTTCGTGCCGCAGATCCAGAAACAGGTCAGCCAACTCGATCTGTACCAGCGCACCGCACCGTGGATCATGCCCAAGCCCGACCGCGCCATCAGCGAGCGCGAGCGCAACCGCTTCAAGCGCTTCCCGCTGCTGCAAAAGCTCTGGCGCGGCACCATCTACGCCCTGCTGGAAAGCCGGGTGATTGGTTTTGCCATGCTGCCCAAAGTGATGACCATCGCCCAGAAAGTCGGCAAGTGGTACATCAACAAGCAGATCAAGGACCCGGTGCTGCGCGCCAAGGTCACCCCGGATTACCTGATGGGCTGCAAGCGCGTGCTGATCTCCAATGACTACTTCCCGGCGCTGACTCAGCCCAACGTCGACCTGATCACCGATGGCATCGCCGAAATCCGCAGCGGCAGCATCCGCACCGTGGACGGCAAAGAGCGTGAGATCGACGCGATCATCTTCGGCACCGGCTTCACCCCAAGCGACCCGCTGCCACGCGGTGTGGTGTTCGGCCGTGGTGGCGTCGACCTGCTCGACACCTGGCCTGAAGGCCCGCAGGCCTACAAAGGCACGCTAACCGCCGGCTTCCCCAACCTGTTTTTCCTGATGGGGCCGAACACCGGTCTGGGCCACAACTCGATGGTTTATATGATCGAGTCGCAGATCCATTACGTGCTGGGCGCGCTCAAACTGGTTGGCGAGCAAGCGCTGCAAAGCCTGGAGGTCAAGCAGGCGGTGCAGGACAAATTCAACGGCAAGTTGCAAGGCAGCCTGGACAACACCGTGTGGAATGCCGGCGGCTGCACCAGCTGGTACCTGCATCCGGTCAGTGGCCGCAACTGCACGGTATGGCCGGGCTTTACCTGGCGCTTCCGCCTGCTGACGCGCAACTTTGACCCAGCGGCCTATCATTTCAGCCGTAAACACGCGGCACACCCGGCGCAGAACAGCGCTATCCAGTTGACTGCCCAGGAGGCCAGCGCATGAAGTCGTTTGAAAACAAGGTAGCCGCCATCACTGGCGCCGGTTCAGGCATTGGCCGCGCCCTGGCTTTCGGCCTGGCTCGTCAGGGTTGCCAGCTGGCGCTCTCCGATGTGAATGCTGAAGGCCTGGCGGAAACCGCTGCCCAGGCGCGCAAGCTTGGGGTCAAGGTCAGTGAAACCCTGGTCAACGTCGCCGACCGTGAAGCCGTGCATGCCTGGGCGGATCAGGTAGTGGCCGAATTCGGCCGGGTCAACGCGATCTTCAACAACGCCGGCGTGGCCCAGGGCGGCACCGTGGAAGGCAACGACTACGCCGACTACGAGTGGATCATGAATATCAACTTCTGGGGCGTGGTCAACGGCACCAAGGCTTTCCTGCCGCATATCAAAGCCTCCGGCAGCGGCCATATCGTCAACGTCTCCAGTGTGTTCGGCCTGTTCGCCCAGCCGGGCATGAGCGCCTACAACGCCAGCAAATTCGCCGTGCGCGGCTTTACCGAATCACTGCGTCAGGAACTGGACATGGCCGATTGCGGCGTGTCGGCCAGCTGCGTGCACCCTGGCGGAATCAGGACCAATATCGCCAAGACCGCGCGGATGAACGCCAGCCTGAGCAGTGTTACCGGCCAGGATGCCGACAAGGCGCGTCAGCAGTTCAACGACCAGTTGCTGCGCACCACACCGGAAAAAGCCGCCCAGGTGATCATCAACGGCACGCTGGCGAACAAGCGACGCATCCTGATCGGCCCGGACGCCTACGCCCTGGATGGCATGCAGCGCCTGCTGCCGGCGTTCTATCAGCGCCTGGTGACTGCATCCATGCGCCTGGCCGCTCGTTTTGCGCCGAAAGGTTCGAGCAAGAAAGCCCAGGCTGCCGTGGAGTAAGCGGCAACCGCTCAAGCCCCAGCGCCGCAAGGTGTCTGGGGCTTTTTTATGCCTGCCATCCCTGGCAGCCACCCTGCGGGCCGTCGCTATGCGACGTTAAAAATGGCTCCCGGCCATTTTTTATGCCTGGCACTTGTCTGCGCGGGATGAATACCGAGTGCATTCAATTGGCATAACAGTAGTTAGCGCGATAAATTGTCGGCAATTGTCCTGGAGCGCTGGAGAACGCCATGAACACGCAAGACCCTTGCGCCGAACTGCTGCTCGATAACCAGCTGTGCTTTGCCCTGTATTCGACTTCGCTGCTGCTGACCAAGGTCTACAAGCCGCTGCTGCAGGAGCTGGGCCTGACCTACCCGCAGTACCTGGCGATGATGGTGCTCTGGGAAGGCGATGGCATCACCGTGGGCGATATCAGCAGTCGCCTGCTGACCGACCCCGGTTCCGTCACCCCACTGCTCAAACGCCTGGAAGCCGAAGGCCTGCTCAAGCGCACCCGCAGCAGTGTCGACGAACGTGTGGTTGAGCTGTTCCTCACCGATAAGGGCCGCAGCCTGTATGAACAGGCCAAATCCATCCCCAGCTGCATTCTCGCAGCCAGCCAGCAATCCACCGCGGAACTCGGCGCCCTGAAAGCTGAGCTGGTCGCCTTGCGCAGCAGCCTGCAACAAGCCGTATAAGCACCTGGGCGACAGACCTGTCGCCCGTCTCGCGCCCTTCCTACTCGTTATTTCACACTTCGCTCAACGATTTCGCCCAGCCGCCGCCCTCGATTACATCGCGCAACAGCCCGCCACTCCTCGCTTATGCCTGAGCACAGCAGCACTTATCGCTAAATGTTCAAAAATATATCTTGCGCACTAAATTAATGAGAACTAGAGTTCTCTCCACGCAACTGATTAGCGCGCAACATTTTAGCGCTAATTAAATCCACTAACCCACTGAACAATCCAGCAACTTGAGGAGAACCGTTATGCAAACCCTGATCACATTCACCATCGCCATTACGCTCTCCGCAGCCGTACTGGCGGACCACAGCCAGAAGCAGCAACAGAACGGCAAGGGCCTGTACCCAGCGTGGCTGATCAACCACGCTGGCTGATCAACCACAGATACCGCAGCACCTGTAACGCGTACCCAACCCAATCAGCTCAGAGGATTCCACCATGTCGATTCAAACCATTGCTTACCGTGCCTACGCAGAAGCCACTGGCGGCCGTGATGGCCGTGCCATCTCCTCCGACGGCGTGCTCGACGTCGCCTTGACCACCCCGAAAGAACTCGGCGGTGCTGGCGGTGCGGGCACCAACCCGGAGCAGCTGTTCGCTGCGGGCTACTCGGCCTGCTTTATCGGTGCGATGAAGTTCGTCGCTGGCCGCGACAAGCTGGCGATGCCAGCAGACGCATCGATTGAAGGTGTAGTGGGTATCGGCGCGATCCCCAACGGTTTCGGCATCGAAGTCGAATTGCGCATCAGCCTGCCGGGTATGGACCGCGAGCAAGCACAGATCCTGATCGACCGCGCGCACATCGTCTGCCCTTACTCCAACGCCACCCGCGGCAATATCGACGTCACCCTGACGCTGGTCGACTAACCCTCAGCTGCCAGCGCCATCTGCAACGCCCCGCCGCTGTCACCAGCGCCGGGGCGTTTTGCCGTTCAAGCAGCCTCGCAGTGCAGGCGGCTAAGCAAACCCTGCTGCAAGGCGTGATCCAGCATCTGTTGCAACAGCGGCGCGGCGAAGAATGCGTGCAACGCCGCTGCCGATTGCCAGCGGCTCTCCAACAACCAGCACGCCGCATCATCTGGCAGTTGCCGCACCTCGACGCCCAGACAACCGGCCATGGCTTGCACGGGCTCGCACAGGTCATCCAGGCACCGCCCCATTTGCTCGGCACGTCCATAGGCGGCGTGCAGCACTGCGGTATGGCTTAGCATCGGCATGCTCTCCAGTGGCACAGACTCAGTAAGGGCTGGCGGTCGGCCGCACGATCAGCTCGCTAACATCGACATCCGCCGGCTGTTCGACGGCATAGGCGATGGCGCGGGCAATCGCATCCGGGGTGATGGCGACCTTGCGAAACGCCTTCATCGCCTCACGGCTCGGCGCATCGGAAATGCTCTCGGCCAACTCCGACTCGACCACTCCCGGCGAGACCAGAGTCACGCGGATGTCGCCACCCACTTCCTGACGCAAGCCTTCGGAGATGGCGCGCACGGCGTACTTGGTCGCGCAATACACCGCACCGGTCGGCACCACGCTGTAAGCCCCGATGGAGGCGATATTGACGAACTGACCGCTGCGCTGAAGCTGCATCGCCGGTAGCGCGGCGGCGATACCGTGCAGAACGCCGCGGATATTCACGTCGATCATGCGGTTCCACTCATCCACTTTCAGTGCATCGAGGCGCGACAGTGGCATGACTCCGGCGTTGTTAATCAGCACATCGACACGGCCGTATTGCGCCAGGGCGGCGTCGACAAACGCCTGGGTATCGGCCTGGCTGGTCACGTCCAGGCGGCGATACTCGGCGTTGCCACCGGCCGCGCGGATCTCACCGACCAGCTGTTCCAGGCGCTCGGTACGCCGCGCGCCGAGCAACAACCGCGCGCCCTTCTCGGCCAGCAAGCGCGCGCAGGCCTCGCCAATACCGCTGCTGGCACCGGTGATCAGAATGACTTTGTCTTGGATATTCAACATGGCCGAATCCTCTGCTGATAAGCGGCAAGGGCTGCCGCGACAGCAACAGATTCCGCCAGATGACAGGTTCTGGGTTAGTCGATTACTGCCGAGTTATTGCCTAAACCTGCAATGCGTAGATTCGGCTTGAATAACTGCGCGCACCCGCCCAGCAACTCACTGACGGCTTTAAAGCCCATAGAACATGGCATCTTGCCTATTGCTGGGGAATTATTGCCTGATCCTGCAACGCCTTATGCTCAGCGCAGACTTGCCTGAAAAACCGGGCTAGTCTGCAAACCAGCCACAGGAGCCCTGCTCATGACATCACCCGCCAGCCCCTCAGCCCTCGACGAAAACCTGGCCCCGCGCCAGGCCGAACTGGCCGCCCTGATCCAGCGCTTGTGCCCGGGCGAAGGCCTGCATGGCACGGCAATCGCCGGTCTCGACCTGGCCTGCGCAACCCAGCCCAGCCTGCCCATGCCGACGCTGTACCGGCCGTGCCTGTGCATCATTGCCCAGGGCCGCAAGGACATTCATCTCGGTGGCGAACAGTACAGCTATGACCCACTGAACTACCTGGTGGCTTCGGTCACCTTGCCCGTTACCGGCCAGGTGATCGACGCCACCCCCGAGCAGCCCTACCTGAGCCTGCGCCTGGACATCGACCCGGCGCAGATCACCAGCCTGATTGCCGACATAGGGCCAATCGGCGTACCCAATCCCGGCCCACGGCGGGCGCTGTACCTGGACCGCCTGGATGCTCAGCTATTGGATGCCGTGCTGCGCCTGCTGCGTTTGCTGGATACGCCGCGCGACATCGGCATGCTTGCGCCGCTGGCCCTGCGCGAAATTTTCTACCGCCTGCTGCATAGCCCGCAGGGCCAGCGCCTGCATGAGATTGCCATCGCCGACAGCCAGGGCCAGCGCATCGCCCGCGCCATCGAATGGCTGAATCAGCACTTCGATCAACCGCTGCGCATCGAGGACCTGGCCCGCGAGGTCAATCTCAGCCCCTCCACCCTGCACCACCGCTTCAAGGCAGTCACCGCGCTCAGCCCGTTGCAGTATCAGAAGCAATTGCGCCTGCAGGAAGCGCGACGCCTGATGCTCTGCGAGGGCCTGGAGGCTGCCTCGGCCAGCTACCGCGTCGGCTACGAAAGTCCGTCGCAGTTCAGCCGTGAATACAGTCGCCTGTTCGGTGCTCCACCCTCGCGCGACCTGGCCCGCCTGCGCAGCTCCGCCTGAAACAGCACGCTCATCTAATACCTGACCACCCTGCAGCCCAGGTAAATAGAGGCCTAGCGTCTGTTTGCACGATAAAAATATGAATAATTAACGTTAATCCCAACACTATCCGTGAAAACGGCCTATTATGGTTGAGCTGACCTGTAGTATCAGCAAAACCGCATAGGTGCTATGAGCACTCTGGCACCGCACTTCGTATCGATTTAAGAGACACACCATGGCAAATCGCGAAACTGGCACCGTCAAATGGTTCAACGATGAGAAAGGCTTCGGCTTCATTACCCCGACTAACGGCGGCGATGACCTCTTCGTTCACTTTAAAGCCATCCAAAGCGACGGTTTCAAAAGCCTGAAAGAAGGCCAGACTGTTACCTACGTGGCCGCTCGCGGTCAGAAAGGTATGCAAGCTGAAGAGGTGCAGGTGGCTTAAGCCCCTGTTCCGCTCCAAAACAAACCCCGCGCTCGCGGGGTTTGTTTTTTCTACTGTTGAATAATTCCTTGCCTATAACCCCATCTGCTTGCTGATGATCTCATTCATGATCTCCCGCGAGCCGCCGCCAATCGACAAAATGCGATTGTCACGGTAAAGGCGCTCGACCAGGCTTTCGCGCATATAGCCCATACCACCCATGATCTGCACGGCGTCATAGGTCAAGCGATCGGCAATATCGGTCGCGAAGTTCTTGGCCATCGAAATCTCCTTGATCACACTCTTGCCCGCAGCCATCTTCGCCGCCTGGCGATAAGTGAAATCGCGCGACACCTCCAGCTGAGTCGCCATCTCCGCCAGACGATGCTTGAGCACCTGGAACTTGCCGATCGGCTTGCCGAATGCCTCGCGCTCTTTGGCCCATTTCATCGACTCTTCAAGCGCCAGTTGCGCCGTCATATTGGCCATGATCGCCAGCGACAGACGCTCGCTCTGGAAATTCGCCATGATGCAGGCAAAGCCCATGTTCTCCGCACCGATCAGGTTACCTACCGGCACCTTGCAGTCGTCGAAGAACAGTTCGGCAGTATCCGATGCCCACCAGCCCATTTTCTTCAGCTTGCGACCCACACTGAAGCCTGGCGTGCCCTTCTCGATCAACAGCAGGCTGACGCCACCGAATCCATCGCCGCCGGTGCGCACGGCCACGGTGTAATAGTCTGCACGCACGCCACTGGTGATAAAGGTCTTGCTGCCTGTTACCCGGTAGTAATCGCCATCACGTACCGCGCGGGTTTTCAGATTAGCCACATCGGAGCCGCCAGACGGCTCGGTCACGGCCAGCGCCATAATCTTCTCGCCCGCCAACACCTGCGGAACGATGCGCTCGCGCAACTCGGGTTTGGCCCATTTCAGCACCGGCGGTAAACCGATATCCAATGAACCCAGCCCCGCGACCAGGCCACCTGAGCCCGAACGCATCAGCTCTTCGCTGGCCGCCACCTTGGCAAAGACGTCGCCCTCATGACTGCCGCCGCACGCCTCCGGATAACCGATACCGAGGATGCCTGCGGCACCGGCCTTGAGATAGAGCTCGCGCGGGAACTCCTCGGCCTCTTCCCAATCGTTGATATTCGGCAGAATTTCGCGCTCGACAAAGCGCCTGACCGAATCACGCACCAGTTGGTGGGAATCATCAAAATATTCTTGGAAAGCTGACATGAGGGATTTCCACTGAGGTTTCAGGGAAATTACCAAGCGCTTGCTTGGTTTACAAGGCGAGGATTACGCCATGTGCAACGCCGATCAGGCCGCGTACGGCTCAATAGGCCTGGTGCGCTATAACTGAATCGGCCGCCGCCCTGCGATTGAATGCGCCAGAGTGCCACCATCGACCAACTCCAGCTCGCCACCCAACGGCATGCCATGGGCGATGCGCGAGGCAATCAGGCCCTTGCCTGCCAGCAATTGAGCGATGTAGTGAGCCGTCGCCTCGCCCTCCACTGTGGGATTAGTGGCGAGAATCACTTCACTGAAATTACCCGCTGCGATTCGTGCCAGCAGCTCGGGAATACCAATGGCTTCCGGCCCCAGGCCATCAAGCGGCGACAGGTGCCCCTTGAGCACAAAGTAGCGCCCACGAAAACCGGTGTGCTCGACTGCATACACATCCATCGGCCCCTCGACCACACAGAGCAGGCTGTCATCACGCCGCGAGTCGAGACACAGCTGACACAGCTCGTCTTCGCTCAGGCTGCGGCACTGCTTGCAGTGGCCAACACCCTCCATCGCCCGTGTCAGCGCTTGAGCCAGACGCAACGCGCCAGAGCGGTCGCGCTCAAGCATCTGCAAGGCCATACGCTGAGCAGTCTTCTGCCCCACGCCCGGCAGGATACGCAGGGAGTCGATCAGATGGCGGATCAACGGGCTGAAGCTCATGGACGGTACTCGGTGATCACTGAATGTTGTGCGTGGATGCAATGTGAGCCGCCGCCTTATCCAGCCTCGACACGATGACGGCTGTATAAGGCGGCACAAGCAACGCTGTGCGCTGTATTAGAAAGGCATCTTGAAGCCTGGCGGCAGTTGCATGCCGGCAGTCATGCCCGACATCTTGTCCTGGCTGTTCTGCTCAACCTTGCGCACCGCATCGTTCACCGCAGCGGCGATCAGGTCTTCAAGGATTTCCTTGTCTTCCTGCATCAGGCTGTCATCCAGGCTGACACGCTTGATGTCGTGGCGACCTGTCATCACCACGCTGACCAGCCCAGCGCCGGATTGACCGGTCACTTCGGCGTTCGCCAGCTCTTCCTGCATCTTCTGCATTTTTTCCTGCATCTGCTGGGCCTGCTTCATCAGGCCGGCCATGCCACCTTTCATCATGGTGCTAGTCCTCGGTAATTAGGGGTTAACTGGGGGTATCTATGGGTTCGATGCTGTCCGCGCGAACAACGGCGGCGAACTGCTGAATCATCTGCTGGATCAATGGATCGTTATGAATAGAGGCCTCAGCGTCACGCTGGCGGCCTGCCCGCTTGCGTGCGGCGGCTTGCGCGGGGGTTTCCTGCTCGGGCTTGACCAACTCGATCTGCAACTTGAGCTCACGCCCATGAAACTGGTTGAGCGCATCATTCACGCGGCGTTGCTGAGTCAGGTTGAACAAGGCCCCATGCGCCGGGTCGAGGTGCAGCAGCCAGTTGTCGCCCTCTACCGCAATCAGGGTGCAGTTGGCTCCGATATTACCGGTCATGCCCGACAACCCCAACTTGGGGAACAGCTCCAACCACTCAGCCGCCAACCCCGTCGCCGGTTGTGCGGCTGGCAGCACCTCAGGCTCAGGCATATCGTCGCGCTCTACGGCATCGAAGTCATAGTCAAACGCGCCGGCGTCCATTTCCACATAATCGTAGTCAGCCAGTGGCGGCTCATCATCCTCAATGTCCGCAGCCGGTGCAGCAGCGACAGTCACCTGCGGCTCAGGCTCGACAGGTGGCTGGGCGATTGCGGTCTCAACCACGGCCGTGGGCTCTGGCGCAGCCACGCTCACAACCTGCTGTTCCCAGGGCAGATCCACAACCTCGACCGCGGCCTGTACAGCAGGCGAGACTTCGAGCGCTACATAAGGCTCAGGCGCGGGAGCAGCTTCGATTGATTCCGGTACCGCAACAGGAACTGGGGCTGCGTTTATGGGAGTCGCTACTGGCCGCTCATCAGGCGCAGCCGTAACCGCGCTCACCACCGCGGGCTCGGCAGCAGGTACAAGCGTTAGCACCGGTGCCGGCTCAGGCACGACACTGGTAATAACCGGCGCAGCCATAGCTGCGCCGGCCACTGGGTTCGGCGCGGGATCAGCAGTGGCCTGACTAATCCCCAGCGGCTTTAGCGTCACCCTGGGCGCAGCGTCGGTATCCGCGGGCCGGAACGCCAGCATACGTAGCAGCACCATCTCGAAGCCGCTGCGCGGGTCAGGTGCAAGCGGCAGATCACGCCGCCCAATCAGCCCCATCTGGTAATAGAACTGTACATCCTCGCCAGGTAGGACCTTGGCCAACTCAAGCACCCGTTCACGGTCGCCCTGACCATTATCAACCGCTTCCGGCAGTGCCTGGGCAATCGCCACGCGGTGCAACACGTTGAGCATTTCAGACAGCACGCCATTCCAGTCCGGACCTTGTTCGGCCAGATGACGAACCGCTTCGATCAAGCCCCGCGCATCGCCCTCAAGCAAGGCATGCAACACGCCATAGACTTGCCCATGATCAAGGGTACCGAGCATGGCGCGCACATCGGCAGCCAAAACCTTGCCTTCGCCGAAAGCAATCGCCTGGTCGGTCAAACTCATGGCATCACGCATCGAACCATCGGCCGCTCGACCAAGCAGCCAGAGCGCGTCATTCTCGAACGGGATATTTTCCGCAGCCAGAACATGAGCAAGGTGATCGACCACCCGCTCCGGCGGCATATTCTTCAGGGAGAACTGCAAGCAGCGCGACAACACGGTGACCGGCAGCTTCTGCGGATCAGTGGTGGCCAGGAGGAATTTGACGTGGGGCGGTGGCTCTTCCAGGGTTTTCAACAACGCGTTGAAAGAGCTGGTGGAGAGCATGTGCACTTCGTCGATCAGGTAGACCTTGAAACGCCCACGGCTCGGCGAGTACTGCACGTTATCCAGCAACTCACGGGTATCTTCAACCTTAGTACGGCTGGCAGCATCGACCTCAATCAAATCGACAAAGCGCCCCTCATCGATCTCTTTACAGATCGAGCACACGCCACAAGGCGTCGAGCTGATTCCGCTTTCGCAATTCAGACACTTGGCGATGATCCGCGCGATGGTGGTCTTGCCCACCCCACGTGTGCCCGTGAACAGATAGGCGTGGTGCAGGCGCTGACTGTCGAGCGCATTGATCAGCGCCTTGAGCACATGAGTCTGGCCAACCATTTCGCTGAACGAGCGCGGACGCCACTTGCGTGCAAGAACCTGATAACTCATCGAAACCCGTCACGAGAGGAAAGCAAAAGTGGGCTAATCCTAACGGAGCATGGGGTAAATTGCATCCGATGCTAGGCCCAGCCATCAATAACTGAGGGCTGGCACGAAGATAGCGCTGGCTAAAGTTTGATCAAACCGCTATCATCCGCCACGTTCGTACCACGCTGTAAGTCAATTAGGCCTTTTGGCCACCTCGATGGTTTCCAACTAAAGAGCGCATTCACCTCACCGGTAATGCCGCACAGCTCTCTAGCCCGACCCAACCTGCTGACTGATCTGGCCGTCCCGCGCAAGCGCTGACTCAGCCCGCCTCCGAAGTACCGACCCGCATACGACGCCCTTCATAGGGAACTTATGCGCGCAGTCCTGCTCCGATCTGAAACATGCAATCGACAATCATGTCGACAGCCTGGAGCCTTATTTAGCGCAATGACGCGCCTTGTAGTTTTTAGGAAACACCCAAAAAAATGAATACTCAACATCAAATTCAGGATGCCATTCGCACCCTTTCCAGTGCATTTGCACCCTTTGACTGCCGAATTCTGGCCGCCCGCAAAGGCAGCTTCAGCTTCACCATCGTTAACGATGCCGGCATCGCCCAACACAGCCAGCGTCTCTACCCTGGCCAGTACAGCGGCGCACACCTGCAGCAAGTGATTGATCGCGCGCGTCAATCATTGGCCGCCTGACCGCCAAGCTGGTGAACTATCCTGCCATCCTGAGGTCAGAAGCTATCACCCTCAGGATGGAACACCGTTATGGATAGCATCAATCACCAACTCGTAGAACAGCTGTTTGCCCCATTGCGCGCCACCTTTAGCGCCCCACGCCCTGATGGCGGCGTCATCCTCTCGCTGCTCGACGCGTCTGACGCCACAGCCTACAGTCGCGTCCTGAGTAAAGCCCAACGCACCGACGCCCAGGCCTTTGCGCAAAGCCTCGAAGACATCCGCCTGGAACTCGCCATGCGCTCCGGCAACATCCCAGCGGATATGCGCAAAGCGCTAAAGGAACAGGACAGCGTACTCAGCTACAACGGCAACTGACGCACCCTGAGAATAAAAAGCCCCGCACATTGGCGGGGCTTTTTATTGAGCGATTGGTGAGCACGCCCGAGACCAGAATCGAATACAGACTAGGCGTTCAACCGAAGGCTTGATGCCCTGGAATGCCTCGGTGAATAGCCGCTGAACTTGCAGCAAAAGCTCGCGCCCACGAATCAACGCTTCGCGCCTACAACGGGCCTGGAGAGAGCGCCGGATTTCCCTTTGAGGGAACAACGGGCGAATGACGTCAGGCACCACGATTCGGAAGTAATAGACCGAGTGGCGAGACAGCAGAAGGTAGGAAGGAGCGCTGGACATCGGTTGTATCACTCCTTGTACCACCGCGCGGCTTGGAGTGAAAAAACCTTTATAAATCAACCAGCTAGAGCACTGGAGGCAACCCTGCCAGCCACACCCCGGCACACAATGTCACCGCTGCGGCTGCTCCCTTCCAGGCCTGACCGGGTTCACGGCTGATCGTTGCGGGGGGACCGGCAGGGCCACCATAACGCAGCTCGCCAGAAGCGAGCCGCGTCATTGTACCGGCTTACCCCGAACTTACAACCGTTTCAAACACTTAGCGCGTAGATCACAAGCAACAGATAGAAACCGCTCATACACCTAGACACGGAACCGGCCAACCAACGTAGTCAGACCGTGCGACAACTCAGATAAACGCTGGCTGGCCTGCGCACTTTGCTCGGAGGTTTGCGCCGCTTCATTAGATATGTCTCGAATATCACTGATATTGCGAGCTATTTCCTCAGTCACACTGCTTTGCTGCTCACACGCTGTGGCGATTTGCGCAGTCATATCATTGATTCGCTGCACCGAATCGCTGGTATCGGTAAGCGCCTGATCGACCCCGGCGGCCTGCTCGACACTTTGTCGCGCCTTACTGCTACCCGAGTGAGTTGCCTTGACCGCATTCTGCACTCCCACCTGCAAACGCTCGATCATCACCTGGATATCCTTGGTTGACTCCTGAGTTCGCGCCGCCAACGCCCGAACTTCATCCGCCACCACCGCAAAACCACGCCCCTGTTCACCGGCCCTGGCCGCCTCGATGGCTGCGTTCAGCGCCAACAAGTTGGTTTGTTCAGCAATCCCTCGGATCACAGCCAGCACCGCACCGATATTGGCCGCCTCCTGCTCGAGGGTTTGAATGGTTGCAGACGCGCTTTCCACCTCTTGCGCCAACTGGCGAATCGAGTTGATGGTCGCCCCCACCACCTGTGCACCCTCGCGTGATTGAGCTTCAGCGCTGCGAGCAGCATCTGCAGCGTTTTGCGCATTGCGTGCGACCTCGTGCACAGCCGAACTCATCTCTGTCGCCGCCGTGCTGACCTGATCTACCGCCGCGTGCTCACTGCTGATCAAGCGGTCATTAGCCGCCGCCATGCCTGCCAAACTCTGCGCCGAGCTTTCAACCTCGCCAGTAACACGCCCGACCTCTTTGATCAGCGGCTGCAGCTTATCGAGAAAGCGATTGAAGGCATGGCTGAGCTTGCCCAGTTCATCATTGGAAAGCACATCCAACCGCACCCGCAAATCACCATCACCGTCGGCAATTTGCTCAATACGGTTGAGCAGGCTGTGCAGCGGCCTTGTAACCAGGATTGGAAAACCCACAACCAGAACAATGCAGACCAATAAACCAATGGCGATAATCAGCCCTTGCTGCCAACTCAATGTTTCACCCAGCGCGATAGCCGCCTGCCCTTCATCATTGGCGGCCTGATCATCCATTTCACCCAGCTTGTCGATGGCTGTGCGCATCACATCGAACTGCTCTTCGCTTGCACCAAAGCTCAGCGCACTGGCCGCCTGAGGATCGCTGGCAGCCAGCTGCAGGACCTGCTGCGAAGTCGCCTTCCAGCGTTCGAATCCGCTATCAAACTGGGCAACCAATTGCATGGCCTCCGCACCAGGTTGCATATCTGCAAACTTGTGCACCCGGTCATAGGCCTGCTGCAGGTTTTCTGCGTGCCCACTGCTCAGGGCGCTGGCATGCTCAGCAACCCCTTCATCGAGCAGGCTACGCTCGGCAACAAAGGCTTGATAAAGATCGCGATCCGCATTCAAGAGCAGGCTGATACCAGGCAGGAAACGATTCGTCAGCCTGGTGCTCGAATCAGCGACTTGAGTGATTCCACGCATACCCAAGAAGCCCATAGACACTAGAAGCACCGCCAACAACAGAATCGGCAGGGCTATTTTCCAGCGGAATCCTAAATCAGCAAAGATGCGAAGCATGCGGGCTCTCCCAGGCAATGGCCAAGTAGCATCAGCTTAGACCACGCCAGGCAAAGCCTTATGAAAGGTGCCAAGACACGCGCCACAGACATCTGCGCAAGAGCCAGATTGCAGGCTAACTGGACCACACACTGTGAATCACAGAGCAAATCACAGTAACCTGCGCAAGACTTTCGAAAGCCCCACTCTCCGCTCAGAGGAATAACACCATGGCCATGACCAAAGACCAATTGATCAGTGATATCGCAGAAGCCATCGACACCCCGAAAAGCACTGTGCGTGCAGCACTCGAGCAGCTCAGTGAAATTGTCAGCGATGCATTAGAGAACGGTGACGAAATTACTCTGCCCGGTATAGGAAAGCTCAAAATCAGTGAGCGCCCCGCACGCACAGGCCGTAACCCACAAACGGGGAAACCCATCGAAATTGCCGCAAAGAAAGTTGTCAAATACGTGCCAGCCAAAGCCCTGAGCGACGCCATCAACTAGGATCCGTAGCGCGCTCACGCAAGAACGCGCTTTTTAGTCATAGGCTGGTATCAAAAACCCTGATCAAAGGCTCATCTGTGCGGGGTTTGTTTTCACGGCACAAAGTAAAACCCCCGACCAGTTTCCTGATCGGGGGTTTTGGTATAGGTGCTTGACGATGACCTACTCTCACATGGGGAAACCCCACACTACCATCGGCGATGCATCGTTTCACTACTGAGTTCGGGAT
>NZ_JBASFM010000017.1:0-275089 GCF_049653025.1 Pseudomonas sp.
GGCCTGATCGGGGCGAACGGCTGCGGCAAGTCGACCTTTATGAAAATCCTTGGCGACGACCTGGAATCGAGCGGTGGCCAGGTGATGCTGGAGCCGAACGTACGCCTGGGTAAATTGCGCCAGGATCAGTTCGCTTACGAAGAATTCAGCGTAATCGACACCGTGATCATGGGCCACGAAGAGCTGTGGAAGGTCAAAGCCGAGCGCGACCGCATCTACTCGCTGGCTGAAATGAGCGAAGAAGACGGCATGAAGGTCGGCGAGCTCGAAGGTGAGTTCGCTGAGATGGACGGCTACACCGCCGAGTCCCGTGCCGGTGAGTTGCTGCTCGGTCTGGGTATTCCGCTGGAGCAGCATTTCGGTCCGATGAGCGAAGTCGCGCCGGGCTGGAAACTGCGCGTATTGCTGGCGCAGGCCCTGTTCTCCGATCCGGAAGTGTTGCTGCTGGACGAACCGACCAACCACCTGGACATCAACACCATCCGCTGGCTGGAAAACATCCTCACCCAGCGCAACAGCACCATGATCATCATTTCTCACGACCGTCACTTCCTGAACTCGGTCTGCACCCACATGGCTGACCTGGATTACGGCGAGCTGCGCCTGTTCCCGGGCAACTACGATGAGTACATGACCGCTGCGACCCAATCGCGCGAGCAGTTGCTGTCCGATAACGCCAAGAAGAAAGCGCAGATCAACGAGCTGCAAAGCTTTGTTAGCCGCTTCTCGGCCAACGCCTCGAAATCCAAGCAGGCATCGTCGCGCGCCAAGCAGATCGACAAGATCCAGCTGGCCGAGGTCAAGCCATCCAGCCGCGTCAGCCCGTTTATTCGTTTCGAACAGAACAAGAAGCTGCACCGCCAGGCCGTGATGATCGACAAAATGGCCAAGGGTTTTGACGGCAAGGCGCTGTTCAAGAACTTCAGCTTCCAGGTTGAAGCCGGCGAGCGCGTCGCGATTATCGGCCCGAACGGGATCGGTAAAACCACCCTGCTGCGCACCCTGGTCGGCGAACTGACCCCGGATGCCGGTCATGTGAAATGGACCGACAGCGCCGAGCTCGGCTACTACGCCCAGGATCACGCCCACGACTTCGAAGACGACGTCAGCCTGTTCGACTGGATGGGCCAGTGGACCACCGGCGAGCAAATGATCCGCGGCACCCTGGGGCGCATGCTGTTCAGCAACGACGATATCCTCAAGTCGGTAAAAGTCATCTCCGGTGGTGAGCAAGGCCGCATGCTATTCGGCAAGCTGATTTTGCAAAAGCCGAACGTGCTGATCATGGACGAACCGACCAACCACTTGGACATGGAGTCCATCGAAGCGCTGAACCTGGCGCTGGAGAACTACCCGGGCACGCTGATCTTTGTCAGTCATGACCGTGAGTTCGTCGGCTCCCTGGCCACCCGCATCATCGAGCTGTCGGCCAACGGCATCACCGACTTCAGCGGCACTTATGACGACTACCTGCGCAGCCAGGGCGTGATCGTCTAAACCGGCAGCTACTGCCGACCAACAAAAAGCCCGCTTATTAAGCGGGCTTTTTGTTTATGCGTGTTATCACGCAGTGACGAACAACTCCGCGATCTTCGCCTGCGCCGCCATGAGGGCATTGGCGCGCGGCTCTTCACCGTAGGCCAGGCCTTCGGCGCGGACGATCTCGATGTCGGTGATGCCGAGGAAACGCAGCACCAGCTGCAGATACTCTTCATGGGCCTGGCCGCTTGGCTGGCCGGCGTGAATACCGCCCGCAGTGGAAACAATCACCACCTTCTTGCCGCCTGCCAGACCTTTAGGGCCGTTCTCATCGTAGGCAAAGGTCTTGTCGGCGACGGCCACACGGTCGATCCAGGCCTTGAGCTGGGTCGGCACAGTAAAGTTGTACATCGGCGCGCCAATCACGATGGCATCGGCGGCGAGAAACTCATTGAGGGTGCCTTCGGCCAGCTCGACTTCATGCTTTTGCGCCGCATCGCGCAGTTCGGCTGGGGTACCGCCGGCGACCAGACTGGCGGCGGACAAATGGCTCAGCGCATCGCTGGCCAGGTCGCGATAGCTCACGTGTGCTTCAGGCTCGGCGGCCAACCAAGCGTCGACCACGGCGCGGCTGAGTTGGCGGGAAGTGGACGAGTCGCCGAGGATGCTGGAATCGAGGTGCAGTAGTTTCATGACAATCTCCAAATTGAGATCGCCCCACGGCGATCAAGATGCTGGAGATACTATCGATGAAAGCAATAGCCGATTAGTCGGCGTAAATGCGATAGCTCGTCCCACTGATAGGACGATAAAACCATGCATGACCTCAACGACCTGTTCTACTTTGCCAAGGTGGTGGAAGCCGGCGGCTTCGCCGCAGCCGGACGCATCCTCGGCATCCCCAAATCACGCCTGTCGCGGCGCATTGTCGAGCTGGAGAACCGCCTCGGCGCGCGCCTGTTGCAACGCACCACGCGCAAGCTGGCGCTGACCGATATCGGCGAGCGTTACCTGCGCCATTGCCAGGCCATGCTGCTGGAGGCCGAACAGGCCGAGGAAACCGTGGCCAGCCTAACCAGCGAGCCACGCGGTCGCCTGCGGGTCAGCGCGCCAGGCGGCATCGCCCTACTGCCTGAGCTGGTGGTGAGTTTTCTCGCGGCCTACCCCAAGGTGCAGCTGGAGCTGATTCAGACCAATCGGCGCATCGACCTGCTTAATGAAGGCGTAGACGTCGCCTTGCGTGTGCGCAGCGCCGAGAATGAAGACCCTACGTTGATCACCCGCCGTCTGCGCCCGGCGCAGGCCTTTATGGTGGCTGCACCCGAATTACTGCAGTACGCCACTATCAGTACACCTGACGACCTCTCAGCGCTGCCGGCCCTGGGAGCTTTAGATGCGGATCGTAGAATTCACCTGCGCTTGCAGCATGACGGCGGCCGCGTGCAGGAAGTCGTGCTGGAGACGCGTCTGGCCATCGAGGACTTCAACGTGCGCAAACACGCGGCCATGAGCGGCCTGGGCTTTACCATGCTGCCCGAGCACCTGTGTCAGGAGGAGCTGGCCGATGGCCGACTGATCCGCCTGCTGCCTGACTGGACACTGCCCGGTGGCAATCTGCAGGTGGTGTACACCCACAGACGCGGCATGTTGCCAGCCGTGCGGGCGTGGATCGAACACCTGAGTGATGCCTTTAGCCGTTGGGATCAACCGATATAGCCATGCGGCGCTCATTACGCCCGTGGTTTAACGGGGAAAATGCCGCGCGAGAAAGGCCAGCAGCAGCTGATTAACCTGTTCGGCCTGCTCGTTCTGAATCCAGTGCCCGCAATCCTGCAGCACATGCTGCTCCAGCTGGGTCACACGTCTGGGCATCTGCTTGAGGGTGTAAGCCTCCAGGGTGCCGACCGGGTCTTTATCACCCAGCAGAAACAACGCCGGCTGTTCGATCTGCCGGTCGGCCAAGGCCTCGGTGCGCTGCCAGTTACGTTCGAAGTTGCGGTACCAGTTCAGCGCGCCGTAAAAGCCACGGCCTTCGAAGGTTTTCAGGTACTGCGCAAAAGCATCTTCATCACACCACTCGGGCAGCACGCCGGGGTCCTGCATGCCATCGAACAGCCAGGCCCCGGTAGGTTTTTCCTGCAGGAAGAAGTCCTTGGGCACGGCCGCCGAGGTGTTGTGCATCATCATGCGCAGGGTGCGGGGGATGTCGGCATCCATTTCCGCCTCGGCCACGCCCGGCTGCTGGAAATGCAGGATGTAATGAAAGCGTTCGGCATACAGCTGGCGCATCAGCTCAGTAGCCGGCTGCCGGGGTCGCCCGCCAAACGGCACGGCCATACCAACCACCGCCTGCACTCGCTCAGGTTCGAGCAGCGCCAGATGCCAAGCAACCGGCGCGCCCCAGTCGTGACCGATAACGCAGGCTTCATGCTGACCAAGAACGTCCATAGCCGCCTGGATATCGCCGCACAGGGTGATCAGGTCATAGGCCGCTGGCTCGCGCGGCGCGCTGCTCTGGCCATAACCACGCATTTCCGGGATCAGCACCCGGTAACCCGCCGCAGCTAATGGCGCAATCTGCTGACGCCAGGAATGCCAGCACTCGGGAAAGCCGTGCAGCAGCCAGAGCGGTCGCCTCGTGGTGGGACCGGCGCTGTACAGGCTGAGTTGGATACCGTTGACCGAGAGTAACTGATGTTCAAGCGGGTGCATGCGCGCCTCCTTTAGCAGACGCCACTATGACAAAGGCGCACCCATGGGTGCGCCTTTATTGATCTGCCGAATACAGCGCCAGCAATCAGCCCTGCGCCGTGCTCCAGTCGATCCACTGCAACTGCCAGGTCGCCAGTATCAGCAAGCCAAAGCCAATGCGGTACCAGGCAAAGGCTGCGTAACTGTGGTTGCCGATAAATTTGAGCAGCGCGCGCACCGCGATCATGGCGAAGACAAACGAGGTGACAAAGCCAATGGCGAACACCGGCAGATCGTCCGGGCGAAACAGCTCGCGGTACTTGTAGCCGGAGTACACCGCCGCCCCGACCATGGTCGGCATCGCCAGGAAGAAGGAGAACTCGGTCGCCGCCTTGCGCGACAAGCCAAACAGCAGGCCGCCTATGATCGTCGCCCCCGAGCGCGAGGTGCCGGGAATCATCGCCAGGCACTGCGCGCAGCCGATTTTCAGGGCATCTTTCCAGCTCATGTCATCGACCGTCTCGGCATGTACTACATGCGCGCGGCGTTCGGCCCAGAGCATGATCACCCCACCCACCACCAGGGCCATGGCCACGGTGACCGGGTTGAACAGGTAATGATGGATGAGGTCGGCAAACGCCACCCCGAGAATCACGGCGGGAAAGAAGGCGATCAATAGATTGCGGGTGAAGTGCTGCGCCTGGCGCTCTTTCGGCAGGCCGATGACCACATCGAGGATCTTGCGTCGGTACTCCCAGACCACCGCGAGAATCGCCCCAAGCTGGATGATGATATTGAAGGCCATCGCCCGTTCACCGCCGAAGCCGATCAGGTCGGCCACGATAATCTGATGCCCGGTGCTGGAGATCGGCAAAAACTCGGTAATGCCTTCAACAATGCCCAGTATCAGCGCCTGAACGGCCACCCAAAGATCCATCCCCACTCCTCAAACGGTGCTTCACACGCACCTGCAACGGCACTGCCGGTAAAATCGCTGCCTGCCAGCAGCGCCATGACAGCAACCCGTATGGCGTAGAAACAGCAGGCAAATCATTTGCTTAACCCATAAGCGGGCAAATCCTAGCAGAGAACGCGAGGGCCTCGCGCGACAAACCGCAACCGCAGCGCTCAGACGTTCGCAGTGAGTGGGCACAGCAATACGCCGTTATTTCATCAACTAGCCTAAGGTCTAACGTAGTGAACGCGCGCTGTTGGCCTATAAGAGGCGACCCAACGCCTAAAATAAAAAGGGAGAGCAATGCCATGAACAGCCTTCGCAGCCTGCCCATCAACCGTCGCCTGTGGCTGATCCTGGTGGTCGCCATCGTCATGCTGATCATCCAGGGTGCCCTGCTGCTGCAACAGATTCATGCCGACCTGTATGCCGCCAAGAGCGAGAAGACCGAGCATGTGGTGCAGAGCGCCGCCGGTATTCTCAAGCACTTCCACAGCCTGGAAACCGCAGGCGGGCTGAGCCGTGAAGACGCACAGAAGCAGGCGATGGCCGTGATCAAGGGCTTGCGCTATGACGGCCAGGAGTACTTCTGGATCAATGACCAGACGCCTGTGATGGTCATGCACCCAACCAACCCCAAGCTCGACGGGCAGAACCTCTCAGGCTTCAAGGACCCCGACGGCAAGGCACTGTTCAATGACATGGTGCAGGTCACCAAGGACAAAGGTGCTGGCCAGGTCAACTACCGCTGGCCCAAGCCGGGTGCCAGCGAGCCAGTGCCCAAGGTTTCATATGTCGAACTGTTCCAGCCTTGGGGCTGGATCATCGGTTCCGGCGTGTATGTTGATGATGTACAGGCCGAGTTCCAGACCCAGGCCACCCATGCGGTGCTGATCGGTTTGGCGATTGCCGTGCTGGTGGCCATTCTGGTGGTGTTGATCGTGCGCAGCATCACCCAGCCGCTGCAGCAGGCCGTCAGCGCCATGGCCAATATCGCCAGCGGCGATGGCGACCTGACGCGCAACCTGGATACCCATGGCCGTGATGAACTGTCCGCCCTCTCCCGCCACTTCAATGCCTTTACCGACAAGCTGCGTCTGGTGATCAAACAATCGCTCGACTCCGCCGGCCAGCTCGACGATGCCGCGCGCAACCTCGGTGAGGTGGCCGGCCAGGCGCAGCAGCACAGCGAACAGCAGTCGCAACAGATGGAGCTGGTGGCCACGGCCATCAACGAGGTGACTTACGGCGTGCAGGATGTGGCGAAGAACGCCGAGCATGCCTCAACCGAAGTGCACGCGGCCGAAGAGCAAGCCCTGCAAGGCCAGCAGAACATCGAGGCCAGCCTGCGCCAGATCAACGAGCTGTCCAGCACCATCAACCAAGCCGTCGAGGTGATTCAGGCCCTGGCCCAGGAAAGCACGCAGATCGGCAGCGTATTGGAGGTGATACGCTCGATTGCCGAACAGACCAACTTGCTGGCGCTTAACGCCGCCATCGAGGCCGCGCGCGCCGGCGAGCAGGGCCGCGGCTTTGCCGTGGTCGCCGATGAAGTACGCCTGCTGGCGCAACGCACGCAAAAATCCACGGCGGAAATCCAGGTGATGATCGAGCGCCTGCAAGGCAACTCGGAGGCTGCGGTCAAGGTCATCAATGAAAGCAGCAAAGCCTCAGAGCTCACCATCGAACAGGCCAGCCAGGCCGGCGAGAGCCTGGCGCAGATTGCCAGCGGCTTGCGCAACCTGACCGGTTTGAATGCTTCCATCGCCAGCGCTACGCTGCAACAATCGCATGTGGTCGAAGACATCAATCAGAACGTCACCCAGGCGGCCAGCCTGGCCCATAACAATGCCATGGCCGCGCAGCAATCCAGCGATGCCGGACAGCATCTAGGCCAACTGGCCGAACAGCTAAATCGGCTGCTTGGGCAGTTCAGGGTATGAGAGCTAAATGAGCAGCATGGAACATCAGGAAGTCGACCTCAGCAAACCGCAGAACCAGGACCTGATCTGGGACCTGGACAGCATTGCCCGGCGCGAGTTGGCGGAACGCTTTATCAAGCTGTTCGAGAACCGCCTGTGCGTGTATTCGGAATCGACACGCCAGCTGTACACCAACTATGACCTGCATTTTCCCAGCGACATGGGCCGCAAGATGGTGGTACTGCCCAACCCCTATGCCTTCCACGACACCCTGCATGGCATCGAGTCGCATGCCGTGCGCAAGACCGGGCTCTGCGTGCTGCCTGGCGTGGTGCTGAACAAACCGGGCCTGCTGCTGACCACCATGTTCACGGAAGGCGGCCCTGCGCCCAAGACCATGGCATTTAAACCGGCCCTGGCGCAGATCATCAGCAACCAGAAAAAGGCTGGCGATATCTTCCTGCCGATCTTGATGAAAGGTGACTTGCGCGAATTCGATCAAAAAATGCCCTACATCCACCTGCATCGCTTGCAGGTCAGCCGCCTGACCCGGCTGTCGACCTTTGAGCGCGACGATATCCAGCAAACCATTACGCGCAAGCTGCTCATGCTCTATCGCCAGGCAGATAGCCTCAGCTGCCACTAGACTGCCAATAAAAAAGCGGGCCCTCGTTATCGGGGACCCGCTTTTTTGTTTATCGAGTGAAAATGGCTGTGGGCGCGCCCGCTATTGCTGGCTGACCCAGAACACCGCGGTGGCGACGAAGATCACAATCAGGGCGAATATCGCCTTGGCATCTACTGCGCTGTCGCGGTTATCGGGTTCGGAATGCTCGGTCATGGACTACCCCTCTTGTTCTGTTTATGGGCGAATCGCTTCTGCAGTTAAGACCAGCCAGCGCGCTTACTCAAGCGGCGCAGCTATGTTTGGCTGCGGTCTTATCGCTTTAAGTTCTTTCCATATACTCAAACATCACTTTTGCGCATAACCCTGAACTGGTATCTTCCCCCGGCTCCGCCAGGGGTGCGCGGCCGTGCGCGCTGATTAGCTGTAAAAAGCCTGATAACAGGACAGACACTCCATGTACGTATACGACCAGTACGATCAACAAATCGTCGAAGACCGCGTCAAGCAGTATCGCGATCAAACCCGCCGTTACCTGGCTGGCGAGCTGAGCGGTGAAGAATTCCGCCCGCTGCGCCTGCAGAATGGCCTGTATATCCAGCGCTTCGCGCCAATGCTGCGCGTGGCCGTGCCGTACGGTCTGATGTCGTCCGCCCAAGTGCGCATGATGGCCAAGATTGCCCGCGACTACGACAAGGGTTACGCGCACATCAGCACCCGCCAGAACGTCCAGTTCAATTGGCCGGAGCTGGAAGATGTGCCCGATATCCTCGCCGAGCTGGCCACCGTGCAGATGCACGCAATCCAGACCAGCGGCAACTGCATCCGCAACACCACCACCGACCAGTTCGCAGGTGTGGCCAAGGATGAAATCATCGACCCGCGTCCGTGGTGCGAAATCATCCGTCAGTGGTCGACCTTCCACCCCGAGTTCACCCACCTGCCGCGCAAGTTCAAGATTGCCGTCAACGGCGCAGTCAGCGACCGTGCCGCGATTGAAGTGCACGATATCGGCCTGGAAGCGGTACAGAACGACGCGGGTGAGCTGGGCTTCCGTGTATCCGTCGGTGGCGGCCTGGGCCGTACCCCGATCGTCGGCAGCTTTATCAACGAATTCCTGCCGTGGCAGCACCTGATCAGTTACCTCGACGCCATCCTGCGTGTGTACAACCGCTATGGCCGTCGTGATAACAAGTACAAGGCGCGGATCAAGATTCTGGTCAAGGCGCTGACCCCTGCGGTGTTCGCCGAGCGCGTGAATGCCGAGTGGGCCCATCTGAAAGACGGCCCAACCACCCTGACCGAAGCCGAAGTGGCGCGCGTTGCTGCCCACTTTATCGACCCAAGCTACCAGGCCCTCGACGACCAGGACGCCGCACTTGCTGCGCTGGATGCCGAGCACCCGGGTTTCGCCCGCTGGCGTCAGCGCAACACCTTCGCCCACAAGAAGCCCGGTTATGTCGCCGTCACCCTGTCGCTCAAACCGACCGGCGTGGCGCCAGGCGATGTCACCGACAAGCAGCTGGATGTGATCGCCGACCTGGCCGACCGCTATAGCTTTGGCGAAGTGCGTAACAGCCATAACCAGAACATCATCCTCGCCGACGTCGAGCAGGCGCAGCTGTTCACCCTGTGGGGCGAGCTGCGTGAGAACGGTTTCGCCACGCCGAACGTAGGCCTGCTGACCGATATCATCTGCTGCCCCGGCGGCGACTTCTGCTCGCTGGCCAACGCCAAGTCGATCCCGATTGCCGAAGCCATCCAGCGTCGCTTCGATGACCTGGATTACCTGTTCGACATCGGCAATATCGACCTGAACATCTCCGGTTGCATGAACGCCTGCGGCCACCACCACGTTGGCCATATCGGCATTCTCGGGGTGGACAAGAAAGGTCAGGAGTTCTACCAGGTGTCGCTCGGCGGCAGCGCCGGCCGCGACGCCAGCCTGGCGCAGATCCTCGGCCCGTCCTTTGCCGAAGCCGACATGGCTGACGTGATCGACAAGATCATCAAGGTCTATGTCGAGCAGCGTACCGATGAAGAAAGCTTCCTCGACACCTTCCGCCGCGTCGGCGTCGACCCGTTCAAGGAGCGCGTATATGCAGCGAATCATTAAAAACGGCCAGTTGCTCGACGAGACCTGGCACCTGCTGCCCAAGGACGCCACGCTGGACGGCATTTCCAACTGCGACGACCTGATCGTGCCGTTGGCGCTGTGGGTCGAGCATGCCACCGCCCTCAAGGCCCGTGATGGCGGCCTGGGTGTATGGCTGGATGCCGGTGAGGAAATCGAAGAAATCGCCGATCAACTGGATAACTTCCAGGTGATCGCGCTGAATTTCCCAGCCTTCACCGATGGCCGTCATTGCTCGACCGCCTACCTGCTGCGCACCCGCTACGGCTACACCGGCGAAGTACGCGCGATTGGCGATGTACTGCGCGACCAGCTGTTCTCCTATCTGCGCGTGGGCTTCGACGCCTTCGCCCTGCGTGAAGACAAAGATCCGCTGGATGCTCTGAAAGCCTTCGAGGAGTTCGCCGAGGTCTATCAGGCGTCTGCCGACCAGCCGCAACCGCTGTTCCGCCGCCGCGCCTAAGTAATACTCAGTAAATAAAAAGCCCCGCAAATGCGGGGCTTTTTATTTACACAGAAGCCATCAGTCGAGTTTGACCAACACTCGCCCGACCTGCTGACCGGCCAGAATCTGCTCGATAGCCTTGGGCAGTTGCGGCAGCGTCACCTCGCTGACCAACGCGTCCAGATTGACCTTCCACTGCAGCGACAGCTTGTCCCACATCGACGCCTTGACCACGAGCGGCAGCTCGACCGAGTCGACACCCAGCAGGTTCACTCCGCGCAGGATAAACGGCAGCACATTGGCATTGAAGTCGACCCCGGCAGTCAGGCCGCAACAGGCCGCGCTGGCACCGTAGCGCAGCGACTTGAGCACGTTGAACAGAATCTCGCCGCCGACCGTATCCACCGCGCCGCCCCACTGCTCTTTCAACAGTGGCCGCTGCGTGCCTTCCTGCAATTGGCTGCGCAGCACCACCGCATCGGCGCCCAAGCTTTTGAGGAATTCCGCCTGCGACTCCTTGCCAGTTGCCGCCGTCACGCTGTAACCCAGACTGCTCAGCACCACCACGGCAATGCTGCCGACGCCACCGGTCGAGCCTGTCACCACAATCGGGCCGGCATCGGGCATCACCCCGGCACGTTCCAGCTTGTCGACACACAACGCGGCCGTCAGCCCGGCCGTACCGAGCACCATCGAATCGCGCAGCGACAAACCCTTGGGTCGCTTCAGGGCCCAGCTGGCGGGAATACGAATGTACTGGGCAAAGCCGCCCGAGGTGTTCATGCCCAGGTCATAGCCGGTGACAATCACCTCATCGCCAGCGCTGAATTCGGCCACGCTGGAGGCTTCCACCACACCGGCGGCATCGATGCCGGGGGTGTGCGGAAAGCTCCTGGTTACGCCGCGGTTGCCACTGGCCGACAAGGCATCCTTGTAGTTTAGCGAGGAATACTTGACCCGAATCAGCAGCTCGCCGGCCGGCAAGTCATCGATCTCACGCTGCACAATCACCTGTTCAAAACCGCCCGCTGCGCTCTCACGGGCCTGCAATGCATTGAACTTGCTCATATCGACTCCCTTTAAACGGTTACCAGAAGCGCTGCTGATTCAAACGACTCAGCCAGTTCAGCACGAAACGATCCAGCGCCACGCTGCCCGCCAGCCCAACGCGCTCCTGCAGGGTTTTCTTCTCGGTATAGTGCAAATGAAACAGCTCGGCGCTCTTCGCGCGTTCTGCCAGGTATTCGTCACTGGTCTTCAGTTCATCAACCAGCTGCTTCTCCAGCGCCGTCAGGCCCAGCCAGACTTCACCGGTGGCAATCTGATCGATATCCAGCTGCGGCCGATAGCGGGCGACAAAGCCCTTGAACAACTCATGGGTGGTTTCCAGGTCTTCCTGGAACTTCTCCCGGCCCTTCTCGGTGTTCTCGCCGAATACGGTCAGGGTGCGCTTGTACTCACCGGCGGTGAGCACTTCGAAGTCGATGTCATGCTTCTTCAACAGGCGGTGCACGTTAGGCAGCTGAGCCACCACGCCAATCGAGCCGAGGATGGCAAAAGGCGCGGAGATAATCTTCTCGCCAATGCAGGCCATCATGTAACCACCGCTGGCCGCGACCTTGTCGATGCAGACGGTCAGCGGTACACCCGCCTGGCGGATACGTGCCAGCTGCGAGGACGCCAGACCATAGCTGTGGACCATGCCGCCGCCGCTTTCCAGGCGCAGCACCACTTCATCCTGCGGCGTCGCCATGCTCAGTACAGCAGTGATCTCATGGCGTAGGCTGTCGGTGGCCGAGGCCTTGATATCGCCATCGAAATCCAGCACATAGACCCGCGGCTTGTGGATACCGGCCTTCTTCTCTTGCTTGGCGACCTTGGCTTCGGCTTTGCTCGCAGCTTTCAGTTGCTCCTTGTCGAGCACCGCGTGTTCCATGCGCTGATGCAGCTGCTTGAAGAAGTCGTTGAGCTTGTTCACCTGCAGCTGGCCAGTGCTCTGCCGGCCCTTGCTGCGCAGTGCGGCAATCGTCACCAGCACCACCAGAATGGCCACAACCAGGGTCACTGTCTTGGCCAGAAAGCCGATGTACTCTGCAAAAAACTCCACGTATTCCCCCTCGTCCCAATGGCAGCGCGTGCTCATCGACCGCACTGAATAGTGCCCAAGCATACCGAGGCCATGGGTTGGCGGCCAGCAAGCAAGACCTAGACATTCAGCGCGCCGATACAATTCAAACAAGCGTATGTTTTTACGTTGACAGCTCCTGAGCTTCCTCATACCCTCGCGAAACTTTCACCGTACCGGAATCGAGCGGACGTGGGCAGCATCTACCTGATTCGACATGGCCAAGCCTCCTTCGGTGCAGACGATTACGATGTGCTATCGCCCATCGGCATTCGCCAGGCCGAAGTGCTGGGCGTGCACCTCGCGCAACTCGGCACGCGCATTGATCGCAGCGTCAGTGGTGATCTGCGGCGCCAGCAACACACGGCGAACAGCGCCTTGCAACAGCTGTGTGAGGCCGGCATTGCCATACCGCCACTGGAAATTGATTCTGCCTTTAATGAGTTCGATGCCGACGCGGTGATCCGCAGCCTGCTGCCGGGCATGCTTGGCGAAGAACCTGAAGCCCTGCATATCCTGCGTAACGGCGCGAGTAATCGTGCTGAATTTCAGCGTCTGTTCGCCAAGCTGATTGGCCGCTGGATTTCCGGCGAGCATGACATGCCGGAGCTGCAAAGCTGGCAAGGCTTCGTCGAGCAGGTGCAGGGCGGCCTCAACCGCCTGCTGGAACAGGCCGAAAGCAAACAGAACATTGCCGTATTCACCTCTGGCGGCACTATTACCGCCCTGCTGCACCTGATTACCGGTATTGCGCCGGCGCAGGCTTTCGAGCTGAACTGGCAAATTGTTAACACCTCACTAAGCTGCCTGAAGTTTCGCGGCAGCCAAGTGAGCCTGGCCTCCTTCAACAGCCATGTGCATTTACAGCTGTTGAAGGCGCCGGAGCTCATCACTTATCGCTGAGCTGCGGCCCACTGCACCCATCACGGGCGCTAGAAAAAACCTGAGAAAAAGGAAGAAACCATGAGCGTTGCAGACATCGTCAATACCATGCAGTCCAAATTCAACGCAGCAGCCGCTGCCGGCCTGGACCTGGTGTTCCAGTTCAACATCGAAGACGGCGAAAACTACGCCCTGATCGTCAAGGACGGCACCTGCGCCGTTGAGAAAGGCGACAACGCCAACGCCAACGTGACCCTGATCATGGACACCGACACCCTGAAAGGCATCACCAGCGGCGAAACCGACGGTATGCAAGCCTTTATGTCCGGCAAGCTGCGCGCCGAAGGCGACATGATGCTGGCCATGAAACTGGGTGAATTGTTCCCGGTTTAAGCGACAAGGCTACTGCGCTACAAAACAAACCGGAGTCCTCGACTCCGGTTTTTTTTCGTCCTCAATACGCACCAGAACAGCCAATCAGGCAGCTTGATTGGGTAGCAACACGCCCGCCTATAACGGCGCGTAATCCTTGTGAGGCGGCCCCAGCAGCATTAGATTAGCTAATTATCTTAGGCACCCATCATAAGCAGAAGGGATAAACATGGCGCTTACTGACCAGTCCACCCGTATCCGCGAAGGCGAAGAACTCGACGCCGCGATCATCGACCAGTACCTCAAGGCGCATATCCCTGGTCTGACCGGCGAGCCACGTATCAGCCAGTTCCCCGGCGGTGCCTCGAACCTGACCTATCTGCTCGAATACCCTGATAAGGAATTCGTTCTGCGCCGCCCGCCATTCGGCCACAAAGCCAAATCGGCCCACGACATGGGCCGCGAATACCGCATCCTCAACCAGCTCAACGCCGGCTTCCCCTACTGCCCGAAAGCCTACGTGCACTGCACCGACGAGTCGGTGATCGGTGCCGAGTTCTATGTGATGGAACGGGTCAACGGCATCATCCTGCGCTCGGACATGCCGGCTGAACTGAACTTCAGCGCCGAGCAGACCCGCGAGCTGTGCAAAAGCTTTATCGACAAGATGGTCGAGCTGCACAACGTCGACTATCAGGCCTGCGGCCTGGGCGACCTGGGCAAGCCCGAAGGTTATGTGCAACGGCAGATCGGTGGCTGGAGCGATCGCTACGACAAGGCCCTGACCCCCGACGCGCCGCTGTGGGAGCCGGTTAAAGCCTGGCTCAAGGACAAGATGCCCGCCGACCACCATAAGCCCGGTATCGTGCACAACGACTACCGCTTCGACAACGTGATCCTCAATCCGCAGAACCCGAGCCAGATCATCGGCGTACTGGACTGGGAGCTGACCACCATCGGCGACCCACTGATGGACCTGGGCAACACCCTCGCCTACTGGATCGAAGCCGGCGATTCGGCCCCGATCCAGATGATGCGCCGCCAGCCGAGCAACGCCCCCGGCATGTTGACTCGCCAGCAGTTCGCCGACTACTACGCCGAACGCTCAGGCATCGAAATCAAGAGCATCGATTTCTACTACACCTACGGCCTGTTCCGCCTGGCCGGCATCGTGCAGCAAATCTACTACCGCTACTTCCATGGCCAGACCCAGGACAAACGCTTCGCGCAGTTCATTCAGATGAACAAGTTGCTGGAGCAGATGAGCCTGCAGGTCATCAATAAATCGCAGCTGTAACCGGCCGAACAGGCCTCTTAAATTAGGAAAGGAAAAGCCCATGTCCAAGACCCAACTGTTCGACCTCGACAGCAAGATCGCTTTCGTCTCCGGTGCCAGCCGCGGCATCGGTGAAGCCATTGCCAAACTGCTGGCCCAGCAAGGCGCTCACGTGATCGTTTCGAGCCGCAAGATCGACGACTGCCAGAAAGTCGCCGACGCGATCATCACCGACGGCGGCAAGGCCACTGCGATTGCCTGCCATATCGGCGAGATGGAGCAAATCAGCAATGTCTTCGCGCAGATCAAGGAGCAGTTCGGCCGCCTCGACATCCTGGTCAACAACGCCGCCACCAACCCGCAGTTCTGCAACGTGCTGGACACCGACCTGGGTGCATTCCAGAAGACCGTCGATGTGAACATCCGCGGCTACTACTTTATGTCCATCGAAGGCGGCAAGCTGATGAAGGCAGGCGGTGGTGGCAGCATCATCAACGTCGCCTCGATCAACGGCGTCTCGCCAGGCGAGTTCCAGGGCATCTACTCGGTGACCAAGGCCGCCGTGATCAGCATGACCAAGGTCTTCGCCAAGGAATGCGCGCAGTTCGGCATCCGCTGCAACGCCCTGCTGCCAGGCCTGACCGATACCAAGTTCGCCTCTGCGCTGGTGAAGAACGACGCCATCCTCAACCTCGCTCTGCAGCGTATCCCGCTCAAGCGCGTAGCTGCCCCGAGCGAAATGGCCGGCACCGTGCTGTACCTGGCCAGCGATGCCTCCAGCTACACCACCGGTGTGGCGCTGAACGTGGACGGCGGCTTCCTCTCCTGAGGTAGCCCCTAATAAAAAAGGGACCCGAGGGTCCCTTTTTTATTGTCTACAAGCTTACTGCCAGTCTTTCAGCGCCTGCTTGGCGGCCTGGTTCATCGGCTCGGCCAACAAGCCGGCCGGCGTCAGGCTGATGCTGTAGACTGCCTCATCGGCAAGCGGCAAATAGGTGACCCGGCGCGCCTGCGGATCGAACAGGAACAGGTCGTGCTGACCCAGCCGCAGCCAGCGCCACAGATCGATACCGTAGGGGCTGCGCGCCAGTTCGACGCGGGTGTGTTGAGCCAGGGTCTGTTGCTCGATGGCGAGGAAACGGCCGGACAACTTCTCCAGACGATAACCTGGCTGCAAGCCGATCAAGGCGGCCAGGCCCTTCCATTGCAGGAAGCGCGCATCTAGCTGCCAGAGATCGCCTTCCATGGTCAGGCTGCGCTCCTGACCGCCTTCCAGCACACTGACCCGATACAGCGGGCCGTCAGCCTTGAAGCTCAGCGTGGCCAGCGGCTTACCTTCGGGAATAGGCGCATAGCTGCGCAGGTCATAGGCCAGCACGCCAATCAGCGCGGCCAGCGCCAGAAAGGCCAGGCCACAGGTGCCCCGCAACCAGCCGAGAAACCACTGCCGATTGAACAGGATTCGAGCCGCAACAAAAGCCGCCAGCACTGCCAGCAATGCCGTTGCCCACGCCAGTCCGCCGTATTGCATCGCCCTGCATTCCTTATGCTTGAAATTGCCGGCATTATGCGCAGCTAGCGGTCTGGCGAACAGCAAGAGAACCGCACAATTAGACACAGGGCGTGTTTTTGATGGCTTTACCCTTTGAACTCAGCGTTGATCTATCGACCCTAGCGATTCTCGCTCTGGTGGCCTTTATTGCCGGTTTTATCGACGCGATTGCCGGCGGTGGCGGCCTGCTGACCATTCCCGCCCTGCTGACTGCCGGGTTGCCACCGCACCTGGCCATGGGCACCAATAAGCTCTGCGCCAGCTTCGGCTCGGCCACCGCCAGCTACACCTTCTACCGGCGCAAACTGTTCGACCCCAGGCAATGGCGCAACGCCCTGATCGGTACTGCGGTGGGCGCGCTACTGGGGGCAGCGCTGGCGCACTGGCTGCCGTCGGCCTGGCTGAATCAGATGCTGCCAGTGGTGGTATTCGCCTGCGGCCTGTATCTGCTGTTTGGCAAGACGCCCACGACTCCGCCAGTTGCCGATGCGCCCATCGCGCAAGGCCGGCAATGGCCGCAAAGCCTGGGGCTGGGCTTCTATGATGGGGTAGCCGGCCCCGGTACCGGAGCCTTCTGGACGGTCAGCAGCCTGCTGCTCTACCCGCTCGATCTGGTGCGCGCCAGTGGCGTGGCGCGCAGCATGAACTTCGTCAGCAACGCCTGTGCGCTCAGCGTATTTGTCATCAGCGGGCAAGTGGCGTGGCTACTGGGCATCTGCATGGGTTTGGCCCTGATGATCGGGGCGTTTCTCGGTGCACGTACCGCGATCAAGGGCGGCTCAAAGTTTATCCGCCCAGTGTTCATTCTAGTGGTGCTGGCCCTGACGGCTCGCCTAGCCTGGCAACACTGGTTCGGGCTGGCCTAAACGACGCGCCACGTAGACATCAATCAGATAGCGGGCGATCGAACGTGAAGCCGGCAGTGGCGGCAGGTCGTGCACGCTGAACCACTGCGCATCTTCGATTTCATCGGCCTGCATCACGATCTCGCCTCCGGCGTACTCGGCGTGAAAACCGAGCATCAGTGAATGCGGAAATGGCCAGCCCTGGCTGCCCAGGTACTGCAGGTTAGTGACCTCGACCCCGACCTCTTCGCGCACCTCGCGGGCCACGCACTGCTCGACCGACTCGCCCGCCTCGACGAAGCCCGCCAGGGTGCTGTAAACCCCGGCGACAAAGCGCGGCGAGCGCGCCAGCAGGATCTCATCGCCACGGGTCACCAGTACGATCATGCTCGGTGAGAGCCGTGGGTAATGCTGCAGCTCGCAGCGCGGACAATGCATGGCCCGCTCACCAGGGATATGCTGCATCGCCCCGCCACAGCTGCCGCAGAAGCGGTGCTGACTGGCCCAGGTGCCGATCTGGGTGGCGTAGCTGAGCAGCTTGAAGGTATCGGCATCGCCCTGCAGCATAAACTGGCGCAGGCTCTGCCAGGCGCAGCCCGGCATCTCGAACGGCTGGCTCAGCTCAAGCAGGTAGATGGCATCGCCATTGAAATGGCCCAGACCATGCTCGGCGATAATCGGCAGATCCTGCTTCTTTAGCCATTCCCGGGGAAACAGCACACCATTAGTGTCGGCCAGAAAGTGCTGCTTGCAGTGTGCTAGTACCCAGCCACCGGGTTGCTGGCTGTCGAGGTGGGCCGGCTGCCAGCGCTGCATCGTCAAACGCCCAAAGGCATACCCAGAGCCCGCACGCTTTCCGCGGCGAGATCGAGCACGCTCGGCTGGGTTTCCGGACGCATCACCGCGCCAGATTCCAGATAATACTCAAGGCTGCTCAGGGCATCGGCGAGGGTTTCCAGCATCTGCTCGGACGGCATCTGCTGCGCATCGAACATATGCTTCTGGATGTAATCGGCGCAAGCTCCGACCAACAGCGCCGCGCGCTCCTGACCGAGGAACCAGAGGCCACCGCGCACAGCTTGCAGGCTGAACGGCACATTCGACAGGTGCATCCGCTCGCCACCCGACTCCAGGTAAGCAGTAATTGCGCGCTTGGCCAGGGCCAGGCCGGCCTGGGCCTCATCGACCACGACAATTCGCGCCTCATTCAGTTGATGCAGGGCGAACGACTCGGCCTCGGTGCCGGACTGGGTTTGCGCCGAACGCGCATCGCGCCGCTCGCCACGCTCCAGACTGGCGACCATGCCTTCGACATACAGCACCGCATCGGCCAGTTTGTGCAGTTCCTGCGGCTGCGGCGCACTCTCCTCGCTCCAACCGGCAACGGTTTGCAGCTGGGCGCTCAGTGAGTTGCCGGCAGAACTCAGACCGACCATGCCAAGGGTCTTGCTCAGTTTGCCGAGCAAGGCATGCAGGTTGTTCAGGCTTTCGCTTTGCAGCGTGCCGCGTTCAATCAGGTCAAGCATGTCCTTGACGCTGGTCAGCTCCTCACGGATCGCCGAACTGAGCGAACGCATCACCGCCTGACCTGGGCCGGCCAGACGCTGGTATTCCTCTTCCAACAGATGGTCGGTAAACGGCAGCGGCGTCAGTGCAAACACTTCACCCAGAGCGCTCGCCAGAGGGCCACGGCTGTTGGCCAGCGCCACCAGATACAACAACTCTTTAAGCAGATTGCGCGGCGCTTCGTACTGACCGTTGGCCAGCATCAGCTTGAGTTCACGGTCGATCCGTGAGAACAGCTGCTTGCGCGATTTGCGCGACAACAGCTGGCCGTCCACCTGGGCCTCGACCGAGGCCGCCGCAACCCAACACAGGCGGCCGCGCGGCTCGTTGGCATACAAGCTGTCCAGACGCGTCAGCGCCCGCCCCATCAATTTGAGACTGGCCTGGGGATTCTGTTCGCGAATAAACCCAAGCAGCCCGACCTGATACATATGGCGCAAGCGCCGCCCCTCACTCTCGCGAGCAGCCCCGTCAACCGAGGCTGGCGCAGTGCGCGGGCGCGCATGATCGAGGCGTACGCTGAAGAAGAAGCTTTCCGGCAATGCCGGCTGGCCACCGGCCTGACGCAGGTCGTTGATCGCCGGCAGCAGCAGCTCGGGCATTTCCTGACGATGCGCCTCGACGTTTTCCAGGTAGCGGCGCAGCACGTGCAAGGCATTGCTCAGGGCGGAAAGCTGCACATCGCGCTCTTCGCCGGCACCCGCGGGAATGTCGGTAGCTTGATCGAGAACTTCCTGCGCCAGCAACTCGGCACCGGCCAGCTCGATCAGGTTCAGTGTGCCGCGAACCTGATGCAGGTTTTCCACGGCCTGTTGCAGCAGGCTGCCGTTGTGGCGGTCGGCAATAAACTGCTCAAGGCTCGACTCGGCCTCTTCCATGGTGGTGAACAGCTCGTCACGCACCAAATTAAGCGACGTGGCTCCAGAAACCATGAGCTATTGCGCCTCCCGCGTAAGTAATGAAAACAGCTGGAAGGACGGCATCAGTCAGCGAACTCCGGTTTTTGCTTGCTCATATGGGCCGCCATGGCCACGCGCAGGTCTACCGATTGCAGCATCGCGGCATTCCAGGTAGCAATGTATTCCAAGCCGTCATCGACCCGGTGATCACGCATATAGCGAATCATTTCCTTGGTGCCACGAATGGCCACTGGCGACTTGCTGGCGATCTCACGGGCAATACCCATAACGCCATCGAGCAAGGCATCGACGTCGGCATAAGTGCGGTTGACCAGGCCAATGCTGCGCGCTTCTTCACCGCCAATGGTGCGCCCAGTAAAGGCCAGTTCGCGCATCATGCCGTCACCAATGATGCGTGGCAGACGCTGCAGGGTGCCGACATCGGCCGCCATGCCGATATCGATTTCCTTGATCGAGAACTGCGCATCGACCGTCGAATAACGCATATCGCAGGCTGACACCAGATCGATGGCACCACCCAGGCAGTAGCCTTGAATGGCTGCCAACACCGGCTTGCGGCAGTTGTCCACGGCGTTGAAGGAGGCTTGCAGTTCAAGAATCTTGCGCCGCAGTTTTTCCGCATTACGGCCAACATCAGGGCCCATCTGGCTACCCAGTTGCGCCAGCATCATCAGGTCGATACCCGAAGAGAAGTGCTTGCCGGCCCCGGAAATCACCACCGCGCGCACCTCGTCGGTGACGTCGATCCAGCGGAAGATCTCGATGATTTCACTCCAGAAGTCCGCGCTCATGGCGTTGATCTTCTCCGGGCGATTGATCACCACATGGGCGACCTTATCTGCCAACACGACATTAAAGGCTTTGTAGTCGGACACGGCAGTCATCCTCAGCTGGGGCGCAAGCGCACGATGGAATTGTTCTTATGCTAAAAATCGAGCAACTATAACAATCAACAGATAAAAGTCGATGCTGGCCACTGTGACGCAGAACACGTCATTAAAGTTAAGCTCAACTTTTACCTATCGGTGATAAGCGCTTGATCTACTGGGGATCACAGCCGATTCCGGTGCTTCTCACCTGGCCCGCCGACAAAAACTGCGGGCCAAGTGAGCATCATGCCTTGATGCAATCGACGGTATATAGCCCTTCCTCGCGCTGCAAGCCATGCACATCGGCATCGAAGCCAGGGAAGCTGCGGTCGAAGGTGCGGGCAAATTCCAGATAATCGATGATCGAGCGGGTCTGCGCGGTAAAGCGCTCGCCTGGCATGATCAACGGAATACCTGGCGGATACGGCACCAGCATCACTGCCGCAATCCGGCCTTCCAGCTGCTCGATCGGTACCGCCTCGACTTCGCCACGCACCAGCTGGTTGTAGGCATCGGCCGGCTTGATCGCCACCTCCGGCAGCACTGTGTACATGCGTTTGAGTGCCTTGGCCGTGGCGTTTTCGCGGTAGCAGGCATGCAAGGCATCGCACAGGTCACGCAGGCCCATGCCTTGGTAGAACAGCTTGCCGGCCTGGGCAATCGAGGGCAGCACATCACTCAGTGGCAAGTTGGCGTCGTAGCTGCGCTTGAACTCCAGCAATTCAGTCAGCAGCGTGCTCCACTTGCCCTTGGTAATGCCCATGGAGAACAGCACCAGGAAGGAATACAGACCGGTTTTCTCCACCACCAGGCCGCGCTCCCAGAGGAACTTGCTGACCACTGCCGCCGGAATACCGCGGGCGTCCAGCTTGCCATCAGCGGTCAACCCTGGCGTGACCAAGGTCACCTTGATCGGATCGAGCAGCACGTAGTCTTCGGCAACATCGCCAAAGCCGTGCCAGTCGGCTTGCGGTTGCAGCAACCAATCCTGGGTCACCACATCATCGGTGCCCTCTGCCTGTGGCGGCTGCCAAATGCTGAACCACCAGTCGTCGCTACTGAGGTTCTGCCGCAGGTTAGCCAGGGCGCGGCGGAAGCTAAGGGCCTCATCGAAGGTTTCCTGAATCAGCGAGCGACCCGCCGGCCCTTCCATCATCGCCGAGGCCACATCCAGCGAAGCGATGATGCCGTACTGCGGCGAGGTGGAGATGTGCATCATAAAGGCTTCGTTGAAACGATCGCGGTCAAGCTGACGCACACCGCCATCCTGCACATGGATCATCGAGGCCTGGCTGAACGCAGCCAGCAGCTTATGCGTCGAGTGGGTGGTAAACACCAGTGGCGCACCCTCGGTGCGCGCCGTGCCCATGCCATAACGCCCGGCATAAAACTCATGAAATGCCGCATAGGCGTACCAGGCTTCGTCGAAATGCAGCACTTCGACACTATTGCCCAGGGTTTGCTTGATTAGTTCGGCGTTGTAGCAGAGGCCGTCATAGGTGGAGTTGGTCACTACCACCAGTTTGACCATCGCCCCGCTGCTGCTTGGCACACGGCCGCGCGCCAGTGGGCTGGCATCAATCTTCGCCTGGATCGACTCACGGCTGAATTCGCTCAGCGGAATCGGCCCGATGATGCCCAGTTCGTTGCGCTCTGGGCACAGGTACAGCGGGATCGCGCCAGTCATGATGATCGAATGCAGGATCGACTTGTGGCAGTTGCGATCGACCAGCACCAGATCGTCACGGCCGACCATGCTGTGCCAGACAATCTTGTTGGCCGTCGAGGTGCCATTGATCACGAAATAGGTGTGGTCCGCACCGAAGTTACGCGCAGCGCGGGCCTCGGCCTCGGCCAGAGGGCCAGTGTGATCGAGCAGCGAACCCAGCTCCGGCACCGACACCGACAGGTCGGAGCGCAGGGTGTTCTCACCGAAGAACTGGTGAAACGCCTGCCCCACCGGGCTCTTGCGATAAGCCACGCCGCCGCCATGGCCAGGCGTGTGCCAGGAATAGTTGGACTGCGCGGTGTGCTGCACCAGCGCCTTGAAGAATGGCGGCAGCAGGCAATCCAGATAATTACGCGCGGCGCGCGCCACCTGGCGGGCGAGGAACGGCACGGTGTCTTCAAATAGATAAAGGATGCCGCGCAACTGATTGAGATCGACCATGGCCTCGGCCGGCGCATTCTCGATGGTCACCTGCTCGCCAAGGGCAAAAATCGGCAGTTGTGGTGCACGGCGGCGAGCGATGCGGATCAGCTCGACCATGTCCTGCAGCAGGTTCTTGTTCTCCCCCGCACCTTCGGCGGCCACCAGGATGCAGGCCAGGCCGTGGTGGGTGGAGGCAACGATGCGCCCCTCGGCGGAGCTGGCGGTGGAAAGAATACTGAAACCGTCCTGCTCCAGTTCTTGGGCGATGGCGCGTACCCGGTCACCGGCCACGGTATCGGCCTTGATGTCACGGTGCACGATCAGGACGGGGAACTTGAGGTCTTTATACATTGTGGCGTCCCTGGGAGTGACAGGCTGAGCCTGCCTATCACCTCAGGGTAGAGGCTGGCTCCGTCAGGCGGAACCCCCTCTGCGTGACGCTGTACGAAAAGGTCGCGAGTGGATAACTCGCGACGTGATCAAGCTTCGATCTTGGGCTGCTCCATTTGCACCCAGAGCGGTGGCGCACCAGCGGATTTTTCGATAATCGCCAGGCGCGCAGCATGCTCGGCCAGTTCTGCAGCGCTGGCGTGAATCACCTGGGTGCGGGCGCGCTCGGCGGGCAGGCGGCGGATCGCACTGGGTTGCTGGCGCCCATTGCTATCGCCTTCCGAGCCATCGCCGGCCAGGGACAGATTGGTCTGCCCGCCGGTCATGGTCAGGTAGACGTCGGCAAGAATCTCAGCATCGAGCAAGGCGCCGTGCAGGTCACGACCGGAGTTGTCGACGCCATAGCGTTTGCACAGCGCATCGAGGTTGTTGCGCTGCCCCGGGTGGCGCTCACGGGCCATCATCAGGGTGTCGAGGATCGAGCAGTGCTCACTGATGTCGGCGCGCTCGTCCTGCTTGATCAGGGCGAATTCGTTGTTGATAAAGCCAACGTCGAACGCCGCGTTGTGGATGATCAGCTGCGCGCCCTTGATGAATTCGAAGAACTCGTCGGCAACTTCCTTGAAGCGCGGCTTATCCTTCAGCGCATCATTGGTGATGCCGTGCACCGCGATAGCGCCTTCGTCGATCTCGCGATCCGGCTGCAGGTAGACATGGAAATGCCGCCCGGTCAGGCGCCGGCCAATCAGTTCGACACAGCCGATTTCGATGATCCGGTGGCCATCGGCCACCGGCATACCGGTGGTTTCAGTGTCGAGTACGACGCTACGCATGCTTTAACCCTCTTATTTCATCCACACCGCGATTGGCCAACTGGTCAGCACGCTCGTTGCCTGGGTGACCGGTATGACCGCGCACCCACTGCCACGTCACTTCATGGCGATTGACCTGCTCGTCCAGCGCCTGCCATAGATCGGCGTTCTTCACCGGTTCTTTGGCGGCGGTTTTCCAACCACGCTTCTTCCAGTTCGGCATCCACTCCTGGATGCCCTTCATCACATACTGCGAGTCGGTAATCAGGCGCACCGAACAGGGCCGGGTCAGCGCGATCAAGGCACAGATCGCCGCCATCAGCTCCATACGGTTATTGGTGGTATTGGGCTCACCGCCCCACAGTTCCTTCTCTACACCCTTGCAAATCAACAACGCGCCCCAGCCACCGACGCCAGGGTTGCCCTTGCAGGCACCATCGGTGTAGATCTCGACCTGTTCACTCATGTATCTGCAATCTCTCGCTCAATTTATCGGCCGATGCTGTTCATCCGGCGTTTCGCGCCGGCTGACTTTGGCCACAGGCATGGGGATCAACTTGCCAACCGTCTGCCGGTTGGGTTGGCGTAATGGCCGCAGCCCCACCACCAGCTTGCGCGCCACCAGCACGTAAAAACCGCCGCCGGGAGGCTGCCAGGCCGCACCTAAGCGCTCCAGTGAAGCCAATCGCGCCTGCCAGGCCGGCGAAGAAAGCGGCGGACGATAGCACCCGAAGCGGCGTTTCTCCAGCGCAAAGCCCAGTAGGTGCAACCAGTCGCTGACCCGACTGGGCGCAATGCAGCGCGCCTGGTGCAAGGCATCACGGGTGAACAGATGGCGCATACCCCAGGCACTCATCGGGTTGACCCCGACAATCAGCAGATGGCCGCCCGGCCGTACACTGCGCGCGGCCTCACGTAGCAGGCCATGGGGCGACAGGCTGAAA
The DNA here is from genome assembly GCF_049653025.1 of Pseudomonas sp. Lineage (GTDB taxonomy): Bacteria > Pseudomonadota > Gammaproteobacteria > Pseudomonadales > Pseudomonadaceae > Aquipseudomonas. Next base: position 24,957 of record NZ_JBASFM010000017.1, read on the forward strand.
TCCAGGCCATGCTGCAACAGCACCACATCGGCGGCGTGTTCGGTCAGCGGCCAGGATTGCTCTTCGCAGACGATCTCCACCCCACTAAAGGGCGCGCCCAAGCGTACGCTGCGCTGAATCTGCACGGCATCGGGCAACGTGGTTGCAGTCGGGCCGTAATGCACCAGATAGCCGCCAAAGAAACGCGCCAGTTCGTCCTCCAGCAACTGCCGCTCCTGCTCCAGCAGCAACTGCCCGAGCGGACCATTGAACCAGGTGCGCGCCGCGCCAATCAGGCTCAGCCAGTCACTGTCGGCATGGGCAAACGGGTGATCGGACATAAGGATCGCCTAAGTAGTCAGCACCGCCAATGAGACCTAAGATGCACCTTTGTGCCCTGCTTAGCGACCTGCTCATGATAAAAATCGACGCACTGCCTGCATTCTCCGACAACTATATATGGCTACTGCAAGATCCCGAGCAACGCCGTTGTGCGGTGGTCGACCCCGGTGACGCGGCCCCGGTCGAAGCCTGGCTGACGGCCAACCCGGGTTGGCAACTGAGCGACATCCTGATCACTCATCACCATTTCGACCATGTCGGCGGTATCGAACAGCTGAAAGCAAGCAGCGGCGCACGCGTGCTGGGACCGGCCAACGAGAAGATTCCAAGGCGCGACCTGGCGCTCGGCGAAAGCGATCGAGTCACGGTACTCGGGCACGACTTTCAGGTTATCGAAGTGCCCGGCCACACCCTGGGGCATATCGCCTATCACCAGGCTGACCAGCACTGGCTGTTCTGCGGTGACACGCTGTTCGCCGGCGGCTGCGGCCGCCTGTTCGAAGGCACGCCGCAGCAGATGCATGCCTCGCTCAGCCGCCTGGCCGCGCTACCGGAACAGACCCAGGTGTACTGCACCCACGAATACACCCTGAGCAACCTGCGGTTTGCCACGACCGTTGAACCGCTCAACACACAGATCGCCCAGCGCCTGGAGCAAGTCAGCCAGTGGCGCGCGGCCGGGCAGATCAGCCTGCCGTCGTCGATTGGCCTGGAGCGCGCCACCAATCCCTTCCTGCGCAGCGCACAGGCGGCGGTCAGCACCACACTCGCAGCGCGTGACGGCATTAAAGAGCGCTCTAACATCGAGGCATTCGCGGCCCTGCGGGCCTGGAAAGACAGCTTCTAAAGCTCGACGACCACACAAAAGATTGGTTAAAACTTGACCAGGCGCATGCTGGTTCCTAGAATCGCCCGACCTTTTCGCTGGAACGCACACCGCCGCCAATGCCTCTATCACCACGCAAACCCTTGAATTTAAAGGCATTGGCACATAGCGCTCAGACGCTGGTGGTGATCATGTGCGTAACCCTGGCAGGCTGCCAGAGCATCAGTGACAAGCGCGCCGACGATGGCCGCGACACCGACCGCGCGGTCGGCCTCGAGCAAGAGCCGGAATGGCTCACCAGCAGCATTCAGCCTGCCGCCGAAGAGCCCAAGGACATCTGGGAGCGGGTGCGCAACGGCTATCAGCTGCAAGACAACATCACCCTCAACCCGCGTATCGAGCGGCAGCGCCTGTGGTTTGTCAGCAACCCTTCGTTTATCGAAAAGGCCGGCGAACGCAGCAGCCCCTATATCCACTTTATCGTCGAGCGCCTGGAACAGCGCAATATGCCGACGGAGCTGGCCCTGCTGCCGATGATCGAAAGCTCCTACAACCCGCTGGCCTACTCCCCCGCCAACGCGGTTGGCCTGTGGCAGTTCATCCCCTCGACCGGGCGCAACTTCAACCTGCGCCAAACCAACTGGTATGACGGCCGCCGTGATGTGATGGCCTCGACCGACGCCGCGATCAGCTACCTGACGCGCCTCAAGGAAATGTTCAACGGCGACTGGCTGCTCGCCCTCGCCGCCTACAACGCCGGTGAAGGCCGGGTTAGCCGGGCGATCGAGCGCAACCAAAAACTCGGACTGCCAACCGATTACTGGAACCTCTCGCTGCCCAGCGAAACCCAGAACTATGTGCCCAAGCTGCTGGCCTTGGCACAAGTGGTGATGACGCCACAGGCCTATGGCGTCAGCCTCAGCCCGATCGCCAACGAGCCATACTTCGAGAAAGTCGAATTCAAGCAGCGCATGGACCTCGCGCGCGTCGCGGCCATGGCCGACCTGGATGAAAGCGAGCTGTACCTGCTCAACCCTGCGTTCAAGAAAGGCGTGACCCTGGACGGCCCGCAACACCTGCTGGTGCCGACCGACAAGGCCGACCTGCTGACCGCCAACCTGTCGCTGATGAAGCCTCAGGAACAGGTGAGCTGGCAACAATACCGGGTGCGCTCCGGCGACAGCCTGCACAGCATTGCCAACCGCCACCAACTGACGGTGGCCACCCTGAAAGACATCAACAAGCTTAAAGGCAACAGCCTACGTACCGGCCAACTGCTCAGCATCCCCACCCAGCCTGGCGTGCAAGCGCGCGAACCGCTGTTTCAACGCGCGGTTGCGCACGTAGAGCCAACACGCACCTACCGGGTGAAAAGCGGCGACAACCTCTGGCAGATTGCCAAGAGCCACAAGGTTGCAGTCAAGGATGTGCAGCGCTGGAACAAGCTCTCCGGCAAGAGCCTGCGGGTCGGTCAGGTGCTGAGCTTGCAGGCGGGCCAGTCCAGCACTGGCGGCAGTGGCAGCGCACCGCGCAAGAGTGCGACCTATTACAAGGTGCGCCAGGGCGACTCGCTGTACCTGATCGCCAAGCGCTTCAATGTGCCAATGAAGAGCTTGCAAACCTGGAACCCAAGGGCCGGCAGGGCCCTCAAGCCAGGACAGACGCTGACCCTGTACAGCGTCAACTGATCAGGCCTTTTTGCTCATCGCCTCCAGGCAGCGCCCGGTCAGCTGGGTAAACCGCTGAAACGCGACAAACTGCTCGTGCTTCAAGGCCCGCCCCGACACCCGACTGTCGGCATACACCAGACCAATCTCACGCGTACCGGCCAGCAGTGGCGCGATAAAGAACATGCCCTGCCCCAGGCGCTGGCGAATGGGCTGGGTCACCAGCTCATTGAGGTTGTAGCTGGCCGGAACGCCCATCCACAACGCCTCCTTGTTGCGCAGCGCATAACTGAAAATATGCTGCTGCTCGCGCTGCTCTACCGGCAGGACAAAATCGCTGGCCCAGCTCTCGGTGCCTTCGCCGATCACCCGCTTGGCGCGAAAGCAGCTCTGCCCGTCGGCCAGCACCACCAGCATGATGCGCTCCAGCCCTGCGCCCTGATGCAGGCCCTTGAACAGGGTATCGAGCACCTGGCCAAGATCACCGCGACGCGAAACCATCAGCCCAAGGTCCTGCAGGGCCTGCTGCAAAACCAGCAGGTTGGGCTGCAACAGACGCGCCTTACGCTGCTCCTGCTGCATGCGGATCTGTTCCGGATCGGTATTGGGGATCAGCTTGCACAACTGGCTGGCCCCGAAGGTGGCCGCCATCTTCACCGTTTCCTCGGCACTGGCCAGCACCTGCTGCATGGCTTCCTGCGGGGTCACCCCGATAAAACTGGCCAACTGTCCAACCAGCGCTTCCATGGCCGGCGTATCCCAGCCATCCAGCGCCGCCTGGCTGATCTTCGCGCCCAGCGTCACCGCTTTCACCGCTGGGTCATTCTGGCTGGTCGACTGATGCGCCAGGCTGATGGTGTCGCCCAGGTTCCAGCTTTTCACCAGGGCCTGACTCAGCTGGCGGAAGCTGGTGCCCAGCACCCGCATGACCACTTCATCTTCATCCGCCCCAGGCTGGGCCAAAGCACTGGCCAGCTCATCGGCGTCATCACCGGCACAGCCCCAGAACGCCAGCTCGCCAACGTTGTGCAGCAAGGCGGCGATAAACACCACTTCATCATTCTTGGTCAGCACATAGCCGGCGATATTGCGCGCCTGCACGGCAGCGTGGAACGAGCGTGCCAGCAATTCCGCCAACTGATCGCGGGAGCTGCGCGCCAGCAGGCCGTCGATCAGACTGACCGACAGGCCGATCTGGCGCACGTTATCGAAGCCGATCAACACGATGGCTCGAGAAATGGTGCGAATGGTCTCCTGGGAGGGGTTGTAATACACGCTATTGCCGATGCGCAGCACCTTGGTGGTCAACGCCGCGTCGCGCAGCAACACATCGGCCAATTGTTGCACCGAGGATTTATCACCCAGGGTCAGTCGGTGTAAGTCCTGCACCACCGTAGCCAGAGCGGGGAGCTCGGCTTGGTTGAAACGGTCAATCCATGACTGCAGACCATGGCACGCTGTAGCCAAGTTAATACCCTCGCGATTAGTAAATGCAGTGTAGTCAAAGTGCCGCTATTGCTCGCCGGCGATCCTACCCTTTTTCCTGCCGATACAAGCTGTTAATGTGCCTGACCAGCAGCCCACCAGATGCCACGGATCGGATATTTCACTTGATACGTCCCCTCCTCTCGCTGTTCCTCTGCCTGACCATCGCCTCATCCGCCTGGGCTACTCGTTATGAAAGCCACGGTTATGCCCAATTTGGCGAACTGAAGTACCCCGCCAGCTTCACCCACTTCACCTGGGTCAACCCGGAAGCGCCCAAAGGCGGCACGCTGCGGATGATGGCCAACGGTACGTTCGACACACTCAACCCCTACACATTCAAGGGCAGCAGCCCGATCAGCACGGCCAACTTCCTGCAATACGGAGTCAACGAGCTGAACGCGCCGCTGATGGTCGGCACCGGGGCCTTCGACCCCTCCGGCGACGAACCGGCCTCCAGCTACGGTTTGATCGCCCAATCGGTGCAATACAGCGATGATCGCAGCTGGGTGGTGTTCAACCTGCGACCCGAGGCACGCTTTCATGATGGCAAGCCGATTACCGCCTACGACGTGGCATTTTCCTACCGACTGTTGCTCAAGGACGGGCATCCGCAGTACCGCACCAATCTGCAGGAAGTAAAACGGGTCGATATCCTCAATCGCCACAGCATTCGCTTCGTGTTCAAGCGCGGCGGCAATTCACTGCTGCTTCTGCGCCTCGGCGAGTTGCCGGTACTGCCCCAGCACTACTGGAAAGACCGCGATTTCAAAGCCACCACCTATGAGCCGCCCCTGGGCAGCGGCCCCTACCGTATCACCCAGGTCAGCCCCGGACGCAGCCTGAGCTTCGAGCGGGTCAAGGACTGGTGGGGCGAAAAGCTCCCGGTCAACCGCGGCAAATACAACTTTGACCGGGTGGACGTGGAGTTCTACCGCGACAGCCACGTCGCCTTCGAGGCGTTCAAGGCCGGTGAGTTCGACATCTATATCGAGCAACAGGCGAAGAACTGGGCCAGCGCCTACCGCTTTCCGGCGCTGAGCCGTGGCGAGGTGGTCCGGGCGGAAATCCCGCACAAAATCCCGACCCAAACCCAGGCACTGTTCATGAACACCCGCCGCGCCGTGTTTGCCGAGCGCAACGTGCGTGAAGCCCTGGGCCTGATGTTCGACTTCGAATGGGCCAACCGCGCGCTGTTCAACAGCTCCTACACCCGCGCCAAGAGCTATTACCCCAACAGTGAGTTCTCCGCTACCGGCAAGCCGGAAGGGGCCGAGTGGCTGCTGCTCTCGCCGTACCGCAAACAGCTACAGCCGCGCCTGTTCAGCGAGCCCTTCGCCGTGCCGCAGACCGATGGCCGTGGCATTCCGCGGGAAACCTTGCGCCGCGCCCTGGGTCTATTGGCTGAAGCCGGCTGGAAGCCCGCCGGACAACAGCTGCAAAACGCCAAAGGCGAGCCGCTGAAGTTTGAAATCCTGCTGGTCAACCCGAACCTTGAGCGCATTCTCCAGCCCTTTACCGAGAACCTCGCCAGCATTGGCATTCAGGCCAATCTGCGCACTATCGACCGCGCGCAATACAAGCAGCGTCTCGATCAATACGACTTCGACATGATTTTGCTGACCCTCCCGCAAACCCTGAGTCCGGGCCTCGAGCAATCGCTGTATTTCCACTCGTCCCAGGCCAAGGTCAAAGGCGGCAGGAACTACGCCGGTGTGACCCATCCAGTGGTCGACAACCTGATCGAAAAACTCCTGACGGCGCAGACCCGCGACGAGCAGATCGCCGCCACCCGCGCCCTCGACCGTGTGCTGCTGTGGCAGCACTACAGCATTCCCAATTGGTATATCGACTATCACCGCCTGGCCTATCGCAACCGATTTGCCTTCGTCGCCACGCCGCCTTACACCCTCGGGCTGCGGACCTGGTGGCTGAAATCCTTGGAGAACGTTGAATGACCCGTGCATTGCGCGCCTTTTTCGTCCACGGCAGCAGCATCGCCCTGCTCAGCCTCGCCGGCCTCGCGCTAGCCAGCCCCAAGCATGCGCAAACGCTGTATGACGAACCGCCCAAATACCCGGCCAATTTCAAACACTTCGACTACGTCAACCCGGATGCGCCCAAGGGCGGCATCCTGCGCCAGGCTGGCTTTGGCGGCTTCGACAGCCTCAACCCCTTTATCAACAAGGGCGTGCCTGCCGACGATATCGGCCTGATCTACGACACCCTGACCCGCCAAGGCCTGGACGAACCCTTTAGCGTGTACGGCCTGCTCGCCGCGAAAATCGAGAAGGCCCCGGATAACGCCTGGGTACGCTTCTACCTACGCCCTGAGGCGCGCTTCCATGACGGCCAGCCGGTGACCGCCGAGGACGTCAAATTCAGCTTCGATACCCTGATGAGCAAAGGCGCGCCGATGTACCGCGGCTACTACACCGATGTCGCCAGCGTCGAAATCGAAGGGCCGCGCACCGTGCGCTTCATCTTCAAACAGGCCGGTAACCGCGAGCTGCCGCTGATCATCGGCCAATTGCCGGTGCTGCCAAAGCATTGGTGGGCCAGCCGTGATTTCGCCAAGGGCAATCTGGAAATACCCCTGGGCAGCGGCCCCTACAAAGTGGCCGATGTGCAGGCCGGCCGCTCGATCCGCTATGAGCGGGTCAAGGACTGGTGGGGCAAGGACCTGCCGGTCAACCGTGGTTTCTACAACTTCGACACCCTGCAGACCGACTACTACCGTGACAACACCGTGGCGCTGGAGGCGCTCAAGGCCGGGCAGTTCGACTACTGGCTGGAAGTCAGCGCAAAGAACTGGGCCACAGCCTACAACACCGAGGCCGTAGCCAACGGCCAGTTGATCAAGGAAGAGATCGCCAACCACAACCCAACCGGCATGCAGGGCTTTATCTTCAATGCCCGCCGACCGCTGTTTAGCGATCGCCGCGTACGCGAAGCGCTGGGGCTGCTGTTTGATTTCGAATGGGCCAATCGGCAGCTGTTCAACGGCGCCTACACCCGCACCCGCAGTTACTTCGACAATTCCGAACTGGCCGCCAGCGGCTTGCCGTCCGCCGCCGAACTGAAGCTGCTGGAACCGCTGCGCGCACAGATCCCGCCGCAGGTGTTCACCAGCGAATACCAGCCCTCGGTCACCGACGGCAGCGGCATTATTCGCGAGCAGCAGCGCCGCGCTTACCAACTGCTGCAGGAAGCCGGTTGGCGTATCGATGGCGACAAGATGCTCGACAGCACCGGCAAACCGGTGAGTTTCGAGTTCCTGCTGGCGCAGACCGAGTTCGAACGCATCCTGCTGCCGTTCAAGCGCAACCTGGCAGACCTGGGTATCGAACTGGTGATTCGCCGCGTCGATGTCTCGCAGTACATCAACCGCCTGCGCTCGCGCGATTACGACCTGATCGTCAGCGGTTTCGGCCAATCCAATTCGCCGGGTAACGAACAGCGTGAATACTGGCACTCCAGCAGCGCCGACAACCCTGGCAGCCGCAACTTTATTGGTCTGAAAGACCCGGCAGTGGACAAGCTGGTCGATGGCCTGATCAATGCCGACTCGCGCCAGAACCTGATCACCCACACCCGCGCCCTCGACCGCGTGCTGCTGTGGGGCCATTACGTAGTACCCAACTGGCATATCAAGACCTGGCGCGTGGCCTACTGGAACCGCTTCGAGCATCCCAAGGTCACCCCGCAATACGACATCGGCCTGCACACCTGGTGGGTTCGTGAGCAATCACCGGAAGCGGCAGCCGCGGCAGCCCCTTTGAGCACGGAGCAATAAGATGCTGGCGTATATCTTCCGTCGCCTCTTACTGATCATCCCCACGCTGTTCGGCATTCTGCTGATCAACTTCATCATCATCCAGGCCGCGCCAGGCGGCCCGGTCGAGCAGATGATCGCCAAGCTCGAAGGCTTCGACGGCGCGACCAGCCGGATCGCCGGCGGCGGTGCCGAGGTATCCGTGGCAGGCTCCAACTACCGCGGTGCCCAAGGCCTCGATCCGGAGCTGGTGGCGGAAATCGAGCGCATGTATGGCTTCGACAAATCGGCCCCGGAGCGCTTCTGGCTGATGCTCAAGAGCTACGCGCAACTGGATTTTGGCTCCAGCTTCTTCCGCGATGCCGAAGTGATCGACCTGATTATCGAGAAGATGCCGGTGTCGATCTCGCTGGGGCTGTGGAGCACCCTGATCATGTACCTGGTGTCGATCCCGCTGGGCATCGCCAAAGCCACCCGCCACGGCAGCGCCTTCGACGTTTGGACCAGCTCGATGATCATCGTCGGCTATGCGATTCCGGCGTTCCTGTTCGCCATCCTGCTGATCGTGCTGTTTGCAGGCGGCAGTTACTGGGACTGGTTCCCGCTGCGTGGGCTGACCTCGAACAACTTCGACGAACTGAGTTTTACCGGCAAACTGCTCGACTACTTCTGGCACCTGGCGCTGCCCGTGACAGCCCTGGTGATCGGTAACTTCGCCACCCTGACGCTGCTGACCAAGAACAGCTTTCTCGATGAGATCAACAAGCAATACGTGGTCACCGCCCGCGCCAAGGGCCTGAGCAATACCCGTGTGTTGTATGGCCATGTGTTCCGCAACGCCATGCTGATCATCATCGCCGGCTTTCCGGCCGCCTTTATCGGCATCTTCTTTACCGGCTCCTTGCTGATCGAGGTGATCTTCTCCCTCGATGGCCTGGGCCTGATGAGTTTCGAGGCGGCGATCAACCGCGATTATCCGGTGGTCTTCGGCACCCTGTTTATCTTTACGCTGCTGGGCTTGGTGGTGAAATTGATCGGCGACATAACCTACACCCTGGTCGATCCGCGCATCGACTTCGAAAGCCGGGAGAGTTGAGATGAAACTGTCCCCGATCAATCAACGCCGGTTCAAGCTATTCAAGGCGCACAAGCGCGGCTGGTGGTCCCTGTGGATCTTCCTCGCGCTGTTCTTCGTCACCCTGGGTGCCGATCTGATCGCCAACGACAAGCCGCTGGTGGTGAGCTACGACAACGAGCTGTATTTCCCGGTCTTCAAGCGCTACCCGGAAACCACCTTTGGCGGCGAATTCCCGCTGCAGGCCAACTACAAGAGCCCGTATATCCGCGAGCTGATCGAAGCCAAGCAAGGTTGGATGATCTGGCCGCCGATACCGTTCAGCTACTCCAGCATCAACTACGACCTGCAAGTGCCCGCCCCGGCTCCGCCTTCTGCAGAGAACTGGCTGGGCACTGATGACCAGGGCCGCGATGTACTGGCGCGGGTGATTTATGGCTTCCGCATTTCCGTGCTGTTCGCCCTGATCCTGACCCTCGCGAGTTCGGTGATCGGCGTGTTTGCCGGGGCCCTGCAGGGTTTCTATGGCGGCTGGGTCGATCTGGCCGGACAGCGCTTTCTGGAGATCTGGTCCGGCCTGCCGGTGCTCTACCTGCTGATCATCCTGGCCAGCTTCGTACAGCCGAACTTCTGGTGGCTGCTGGGCATCATGCTGCTGTTTTCCTGGATGAGCCTGGTGGATGTGGTGCGTGCCGAGTTCCTCCGCGGGCGCAACCTGGAATACGTGCGCGCCGCACGGGCGCTGGGCATGCAGAACGGCGCGATCATGTTCCAGCACATTCTGCCCAACGCCATGATCTCGACCATGACCTTTATGCCGTTCATCCTCACCGGCGCGATTGGCACCCTCACCGCTCTGGACTTCCTCGGCTTCGGCCTGCCGCCCGGCGCGCCCTCGTTGGGTGAGCTGGTGGCGCAAGGTAAATCCAATCTGCAAGCGCCCTGGCTGGGCATCAGCGCCTTCGCCGTGCTCGCCCTGATGCTGAGTTTGCTGGTGTTTATCGGCGAAGCGGCACGCGATGCCTTCGACCCGAGGAAATAATATGAGCGAATCCAGCACCCTCATCGAAGTCCGTGATCTGGCGGTCGAATTTGTCAGCGGCAGCCTCAAGCAACGCGTGCTCGAAGGCGTCAGCTTCGATATCAAGCGCGGTGAAACCCTGGCCCTGGTCGGCGAAAGCGGCTCGGGCAAATCGGTCACCGCGCACTCGATCCTGCGTCTACTGCCCTACCCGCTAGCCCAGCACCCCAGCGGCAGCATTCACTACGCCGGACAAGACCTGCTCAAGCTCAGCGAAAACAAGCTACGTGGTATTCGCGGTAACCGCATCGCCATGGTCTTCCAGGAGCCCATGACCTCGCTGAACCCGCTGCACAGCATCGAGAAGCAGATCAACGAGGTGCTGGCCCTGCACAAAGGCCTGCGCGGCCAAGCCGCCACCGCACGCACCCTGGAGCTGCTGGAGCTGGTCGGCATCCCCGAACCGCACAAACGCCTCAAGGCCTATCCGCATGAACTGTCAGGCGGTCAACGCCAACGCGTAGTGATCGCCATGGCCCTGGCCAACGAGCCGGAGCTGCTGATCGCCGACGAACCGACCACCGCGCTGGACGTCACCGTGCAGCTGAAGATCCTCGAGCTGCTCAAGGACCTGCAAGCGCGCCTGGGCATGGCCATCCTGCTGATCAGCCACGACCTCAATCTGGTGCGGCGGATTGCTCACCGGGTCTGCGTGATGCAGCACGGGCATATCGTTGAACAAGCCGACTGCAAAACACTGTTCCATGCGCCGCAGCACCCCTACACCCGCGAACTGCTGGGTGCCGAACCCAGCGGCGGCCCGGTCGATCAACCGCCCGGCGAACCCTTGCTGGAAGTCGATGACCTACGCGTCTGGTTCCCGATCAAAAAAGGCCTGCTGCGCCGCACCGTCGACCATGTAAAGGCGGTGGATGGGATCAACTTCAGCCTGCCCCAGGGCCATACCCTGGGCATCGTCGGTGAAAGCGGCTCGGGCAAATCCACCCTGGGCCTGGCGATTCTGCGTCTGCTCGGCAGTCAGGGTGGCATTCGTTTTCAGGGCCAGGCTTTGAATGGTCTATCGCAGCATGAAGTGCGGCCGCTACGTCGGCAGATGCAGGTGGTCTTCCAGGACCCGTTCGGCAGCCTCAGTCCGCGCATGTCGGTGGGCCAGATCGTCGGCGAAGGTTTGCAGATTCACCGCATGGGCAGCGAGGCCGAGCAGGAACAGGCAATTATCGCCGCACTGGTCGAGGTCGGGCTGGATCCGGAAACACGTCATCGCTACCCGCATGAGTTCTCCGGTGGCCAACGCCAGCGCATCGCCATTGCCCGCGCACTGGTGTTGAAACCGGCGCTGATCCTGCTGGATGAGCCCACCTCGGCCCTCGACCGCACCGTGCAGCGCCAGGTGGTGGAGTTGCTAAGGTCATTGCAGGCCAAGTACAACCTGACCTACCTGTTTATCAGCCACGACCTGGCCGTGGTCAAAGCCCTCAGCCACCAGGTAATGGTGGTCAAACAAGGCAAGGTGGTCGAACAAGGCCCGGCCGCACGTGTCTTTGCCGCGCCACAGGACATCTATACACAGCAGTTGCTGGAAGCGGCCTTTATGGCCCCAGCTGATTAACAGGCTATTGAAAAGCGTTGGCGAGGCCGCCAGCGCAAGGCAAAAACAGGCGGAAAAGCGGAGTTTACGCGCTGTAAATGAGCATTTTTCGCCTGTTTTTAACGCAGTGATGGCAACGCAGGTAGTTTTTCAACTGCCTGCCAATCCTTGTAGACAGGAAGAGGAAAAACACCCATGGGTTTTCTAAGCGGCAAGCGCGTACTGATCGTTGGCGTCGCCAGCAAACTGTCCATCGCCTCCGGCATCGCGGCAGCCATGCACCGTGAAGGTGCCGAACTGGCGTTCACCTACCAGAACGAAAAACTCAAAGGCCGCGTCGAAGGTTTTGCCGCTGATTGGGGCTCGAACGCTGACCTGTGCTTCCCTTGCGACGTGGCTAACGACGAGGAAATTGCCTCGGTATTCGAAGCCCTGAGTAAGAAGTGGGATGGTCTGGATTGCATCGTCCACTCCGTTGGTTTCGCCCCTGGCGACCAACTGGACGGTGACTTCACCGACGTCACCACCCGTGAAGGTTTCCGCATCGCTCACGACATCAGCGCCTACAGCTTCGTCGCCCTGGCCAAAGCCGGCCGCGAGATGATGAAAGGCCGCAATGGCAGCCTGCTGACCCTGTCCTACCTGGGTGCCGAGCGCACCATGCCCAACTACAACGTCATGGGCATGGCCAAGGCCAGCCTGGAAGCTGGCGTGCGTTACCTGGCCGGTAGCCTCGGCCCGGAAGGCACTCGCGTTAACGCCATCTCGGCTGGGCCGATCCGCACCCTCGCGGCCTCGGGGATCAAGAGCTTCCGCAAGATGCTCGCCGCCAACGAGAAGCAGACTCCACTACGCCGCAACGTGACCATCGATGAAGTCGGCAACGCCGGTGCCTTCCTCTGCTCCGACCTGGCGTCAGGCGTCAGCGGCGAGATCATGTACGTCGATGGCGGTTTCAACACCACCGCCATGGGTGCCATGGAAGAGTAAGTCGTTAAATCGCAGCAATAAAAAAGGCCGCTTAACTAAGCGGCCTTTTTTATGCTTTGCCATCCATGGCAGTCACCCTTCGGGCCGTCGCTATGCGACGTTTAAAATGGCTCCCAGCCATTCTTCATTCAGCGCTGCCGATCAGAAACGCTCGATATCGGCCTGGGCTTGCAGCTGCTTACGGAACGCGTCGAAGTCCTGCTGGCCCACGCGCGAAGCGAGGAAACGGCTGTACATGGCCTTGTCTTCGTCCGACAGTGCTTGCTCGGGCTGGCTTACGCCATTCAAGCGCACAATCACGAAGTCGCCATTGCTCAGGCTCAGCCCGGAAAAGTTCGGCTTGTCGGCATCAGCGGGCTTGGGCATGCGGAACAAAGCCTGCAATACCGCTGGATCAACTCCTTCCTGACTACGCGTAGCCGCTTCAACGACCTGCCAGGTCTGCTTGGCATCCGCCTGGGCAACCGGCGTTTGCCCGGAGCGCAGTGCGGCCAGCTGCTCTTCACCCTTGGCTTTAACTGCTTCGGTGGCGCGAACCTTGGTCAGCTGGGCACGAATGCTGTCAGCAACCTGTTCGAGCGGCAGCTGCTCTGGCTTGTTGTGCTGTTTAACCCGCACCACCACCACAGTATTCGGATCAAGCTCGATCACGCTGCTGTTGCTGCCGTCTTCCAGCACTTCGTCACTGAACGCAGCCTGGATTACCTGGCGGTTGGCCGACAGGCCGGCAGCGCCGCCTTGACGTCCGAACGCTTCAGTGACCTTGACTTGCAAGCCAAGCTCTTGAGCCGGTTGGCTCAGGTCAGACGCTTCGAAAGCAGCATCTTCGAGGTTCTTGGAAACTTCGACAAAACGCTGCTCGACCTGACGTGCCTTGAGGTCACGTTGCAGCTTTTCTTCCAGGCTGGCAAAGCTCGGTACTTCCGGAGCCTGCACGCCCAGCAGCTTGATCAGGTGCCAACCGAACTCGCTGCGCACTGGAGCCGACACCGCATTTTCAGTCAGCGCGTAGAGCGCTGTTTCAAAGGCTGGGTCATACACGCCAGGGCCAGCAAAGCCGAGATCACCACCTTCACCGGCGGAACCCGAGTCATCGGAGAACTCTTTGGCCAATGCGGCAAAGTCTTCGCCCTGCTCCAGGCGCTTTTGCACCTCGACCAGCTTGGCTTTGGCCTGCTCGTCGTTCAGCTTATCGCTGACTTCAACCAGAATATGCGCGGCGCGACGCTGTTCGGCGAGGTTGCCGATTTCGTTCTGATACGCGCTCTGCAGCTCTTCCTTGCTGACTTCGACCTGATCAAAGAACGCGTCTTTCTTCAGCTCGACATACTCCAGCACGACTTGCTCAGGGCTCATGAACTCAGCGGCCTGCGCATCGTAATAGGCCTTGATGTCATCCTCGCTCAGGGTAACGGAGTTGATGTCCGCCTTGAGGGTCATGGTGGCGAAGTCGCGGGTCTGTTTTTCCAGTGCGGCAAAAGCCTTGACCTGGGCGTCGGTCACAAACCCGCTATTGGCCAAGCCGGCACGCAACTGACCGATCAGCATTTCCTGCTCAAGCATCTGACGGAATTGCAGGCGGGTGTAACCCAGCTGGCGAATCACCTGATCGAAGCGCTCGGCGCTGAACTGGCCATCCACCAAAAACTCGGGAGTCTTCAGAATAAGCTGATCGAGTGCTTGCTGAGAAAAGGCGAACTTGGCGTCTTTAGCGCTATCAAGCAGCAACGTACGTTCGACCAAGCCATTCAGTGCCGCTTCACGCAGCAGCTTTTCATCCAGCAAGGAAGCATCGAAATCCTGACCCAACTGCTGTAGCAACTGCCGGCGCTGCATTTCAACGGCCTGGCTCAGCTCTGCGGTGGTGATTTCTTCGCCATTCACTTCAGCGGCATTTTGACTGTTGCTGGTGCTGGTAAAAATGGCATCGACACCGGTCAGCGCCATCAGCGCGACGATAAGGCCGATAATGGTTTTGGCAATCCAACCCTGTGAATTGTCCCTAATATTCTGCAGCATGCGTCCCCCAGAACGACTGTACAAAAAAAGCAGTCGCGCAGTGTGGGTAAAATCCGGATAGAAGAAAGGCGCATCAGTGGATGCGCCTTCTCGTAACTGGCGAAGCGTATCGAACCCGCCCCGCTGACAGATCAGCCATTCAACTGATCTGCTGGGTAAACCCAGAAAGAGGCTTAGTTGACAGCGTCTTTCAGAGCTTTACCGGCTTTGAAGCCTGGAATCTTGGCAGCAGCGATGCTGATCGGGTTACCAGTCTGTGGATTACGGCCGGTGCGAGCAGCACGCTCTTTAACAGCGAAAGTGCCGAAGCCAACCAGTACAACGGAGTCACCAGCCTTCAGAGCACCAGTAACGGATTCAATCACTGCATCCAGCGCACGGCCGGCAACAGCTTTTGGGATATCAGCAGATGCAGCGATGGCATCGATCAGTTCCGACTTGTTCACTCTTAAGTCCCCTTAATTTCTGTTGAGTTTATTTCTTGCTTTTAAATGTAAGCGAAGCTGGTGCTGGAGAGCCTGCTGACACGATAAGAGCCGCTTTATAACAAGGGCTCTAAAAATGTGTCAAGAAACCCCTCCGGCTAATGCGTGCTAATTCGCTCCTTGGAATCAGTCTCGCGTTTTTCATCCTTTGCAACCATGGGAGCCGCATCAGGCAAGGGCTCCGGGGCGTATTGCAGCGCAATTTGCAGGACCTCGTCAATCCATTTAACCGGTTTAATCTGCAGGTCTTGCTTAATATTCTCCGGAATCTCTTTCAAATCGCGCACATTCTCTTCCGGAATGATCACGGTCTTGATTCCACCACGGTGAGCGGCCAGCAGTTTTTCTTTCAGACCACCAATTGCCAATACCTGGCCACGCAGGGTGATTTCACCGGTCATTGCCACGTCCGCACGCACAGGAATCTGCGTCAGGGCTGAAACCAGCGCCGTACACATGCCAACGCCCGCGCTGGGGCCATCTTTAGGCGTCGCACCTTCCGGCATATGGATATGAATGTCCTGCTTCTCATAGAAGTCCACAGGCACGCCCAGGCTCTTGGCGCGACTGCGCACCACGGTCTGCGCAGCAGTGATCGACTCCAGCATCACATCACCGAGCGAACCGGTTTTGATCAGCTGACCCTTGCCAGGCACCACCACCGCTTCGATGGTCAGCAGCTCGCCGCCGACCTGGGTCCAGGCAAGACCGGTGACCTGACCAATTTGATCCTGTTGCTCGGCCAAACCGTAGCGGTGCTTACGCACACCGAGGAAATGCTCGAGCGAATCGGCCGTAACAGTGACCTGGAAGCGCTTCTCGGTTGAGTGCTCCTTGACCACCTTGCGGCAGACCTTGGCAATCTGCCGCTCCAGGCCACGCACACCGGCTTCACGGGTGTAGTAACGAATGATGTCGCGGATCGCGGCATCCTCGAACATCAACTCGGTTTTCTTCAGGCCATTGGCCTGCACCTGCTTGGGTGCCAGGTACTTGATCGCGATATTGATCTTCTCGGCTTCGGTATAACCCGGTAGACGAATCACTTCCATACGGTCCAGCAACGGGCCCGGAATGTTCATCGAGTTGGCCGTGCAGAGGAACATCACATCGGAAAGGTCGTAATCGACTTCCAGGTAATGGTCGTTGAAGTTGTGATTCTGCTCGGGATCGAGCACTTCCAGCAGCGCCGAAGCCGGGTCGCCGCGCATGTCCTGGCCCATCTTGTCGATTTCATCGAGCAGGAACAGCGGGTTGCGCACCCCAACCTTGGTCATCTTCTGAATCAGGCGACCCGGCATCGAACCGATGTAGGTGCGACGATGCCCACGGATCTCGGCCTCGTCACGCACGCCACCCAGAGCCATACGCACGAACTTGCGGTTGGTGGCACTGGCAATCGATTCGGCCAGGGAGGTTTTACCCACCCCAGGCGGGCCGACCAGACAGAGCACAGGACCCTTGATTTTCTTCACACGTTTTTGCACGGCGAGGTATTCAAGGATGCGTTCCTTGACCTCATCCAGCCCATAGTGGTCGGCATCCAGAATCGCTTCGGCGCGCGCCAGATCCAGGCGCACCTTGCTCTGCGCTTTCCATGGCACGTTGACCAGCCAATCGATATAAGAACGCACCACAGTGGCTTCGGCCGACATCGGCGACATCTGCTTGAGCTTGTTCAGCTCGGCATTGGCCTTGGTGTGGGCTTCAGTGGTCAGGCCAGCATTTTCGATGCGCTTTTTCAGCTCATCGAGTTCGTTGTGGCCCTCCTCGCTGTCGCCGAGCTCCTTCTGAATGGCCTTCATCTGCTCATTCAGGTAGTACTCGCGCTGGCTGCGCTCCATCTGCTTCTTGACCCGCCCCCGAATGCGCTTCTCGACCTGCAGCAGGTCGATCTCGGCATCCAGCAAGGCCAAGACATGCTCGACTCGGGTGGAAAGATCGGTGATTTCCAGGATTTCCTGCTTCTGCTCGATCTTCAGCACCATGTGTGCGGCCATGGTGTCGACCAGGCGACCCGGCTCATCGATGCCATTGAGCGAAGCCAGTACTTCGGCGGGGACTTTCTTGCCCAGCTGCACATACTGCTCGAACTGGCTGAGCAGGCTGCGGGTGAATACTTCGGACTCACGCTCGGCGGCCTCGACCTCATCGATCAGCTGCACTTCCGCTCGGCAGTGGCCATCGACTTCGATAAAACGCTCGATCTCACCGCGCTGCTCACCTTCGACCAGCACCTTGACCGTGCCGTCGGGCAGTTTCAGCAATTGCAGGACGGTGGCGACAGTACCCACGCGGTAAAGGCCGGTTTCGTCTGGATCGTCGTCCGCCGGATTTTTCTGCGCGAGCAGCAGAATCTGCTTCTCACCGGTCATCGCTGCCTCGAGGGCCTCGATGGACTTTTCACGCCCGACAAACAGCGGGATGACCATATGCGGATAGACCACAACATCGCGCAACGGCAGGAGAGGCAATTCGATGGTTGTCTTCATGATTTCGGCTCTACGGCGGCCATACGGCCGTAAACAGATGGGATGACCCTTGACCCTAAGATGGGGGCAGCCCCAACAAAAAACAAGCACTGGCACAGCAAAAGAAAAGGGGCCCGCAGGCCCCTTGCTTTCAACATGTTACGAACTGATTACGCGTCAGGCGCAGCCTTGGCTGGTAGCTCGCTGTTCTCGTAAATCAGCAGAGGCTTGGAGGTGCCTTCGATGACGCTTTCATCGACGACCACCTTGCTGACGTCGGACTGCGATGGAATTTCGTACATGGTATCGAGCAGGACACCTTCGAGAATCGAACGCAGGCCGCGGGCACCGGTTTTGCGTTCCAAGGCCTTGTGAGCCACAGACTTGAGGGCATCCGGGCGGAACTCCAGCTCAACCCCCTCCATCTCGAACAGCTTGGCGTATTGCTTGGTCAGGGCGTTTTTCGGCTCGGTCAGAATCTGCACCAAAGCCGCTTCATCAAGCTCATCCAGGGTTGCGATAACCGGCAAGCGGCCCACGAACTCAGGAATCAGACCAAACTTGACCAGATCATCAGGCTCGACGGCACGCAGTGACTCGCCAACTTTTTTGCCCTCTTCCTTGCTGCGAACCTCGGCGTTGAAACCGATTCCACCTTTGGTCGAACGGCCTTGGATGACTTTTTCCAGACCGGAGAACGCACCACCACAGATAAACAGGATGTTGCGCGTATCGACCTGCAGGAATTCCTGCTGCGGGTGCTTGCGACCGCCCTGCGGCGGAACCGAAGCAACCGTACCCTCGATCAGCTTGAGCAGTGCCTGCTGCACGCCCTCGCCCGATACGTCGCGGGTAATCGACGGGTTATCCGATTTGCGCGAGATCTTGTCGATTTCGTCGATGTAGACGATGCCCATCTGGGCCTTCTCGACATCGTAATCACACTTCTGCAGCAGCTTCTGAATGATGTTCTCGACGTCCTCACCGACATAACCGGCTTCGGTCAGGGTGGTGGCATCGGCGATGGTGAACGGTACGTTAAGCAAGCGTGCCAGGGTTTCGGCCAGCAGGGTTTTACCCGAGCCAGTCGGACCAATCAGCAGGATGTTGCTTTTACCCAACTCGACATCATCTTTCTTGTCGCGCTGATTGAGGCGCTTGTAGTGGTTGTACACCGCTACCGCCAAAACCTTCTTCGCACGCTCCTGGCCGATCACATACTGATCGAGGATGGTGCTGATTTCCTTGGGTGCGGGCAGCTTGTGCGCACTGCTCTCGGCCTGGGCTTCCTGCACCTCCTCGCGGATGATGTCGTTGCACAGGTCGACGCACTCGTCGCAGATAAAGACCGAGGGGCCGGCAATCAATTTGCGCACTTCATGCTGGCTTTTGCCGCAGAAGGAGCAATAAAGCAGCTTGCCGTTGTCCTCGCCGTTGCGGGTGTCAGTCATTCGTTCAATCCAATCCGGTAGGCTTGAAACACAAGATGAGGGCAAATGCGGGCGTTTTCAAGCCCGCCGGCGGCCGGACACGCCGACCAGCCCTATTTTGAGCTGCTTATATTAAGCGGGGCGTTTTTCAATCACTGCGTCGATCAACCCGTATTCACGAGCGGCTTCGGCGCTCATGAAGTTATCACGATTGGTATCGCGCTCGATTTCTTCCAGAGTGTGCCCGCTGTGCTTGGCCATCAGCGTGTTAAGACGTTCGCGGATGAAGAGGATTTCCTTGGCGTGGATTTCGATGTCCGACGCCTGACCCTGGAAACCGCCCAGTGGCTGGTGAATCATCACGCGCGAGTTCGGCAGGCAGTAACGCTTGCCCTCAGCGCCAGCGGTGAGCAGGAATGCGCCCATGCTGCATGCCTGACCAATACAGGTGGTGGACACGTTAGGCTTGATGAACTGCATGGTGTCGTAGATCGACATACCCGCCGTCACCGAGCCGCCTGGGGAGTTGATGTAAAGATGGATGTCCTTGTCCGGATTTTCCGCTTCAAGGAACAGCAGTTGCGCACAGATCAAGTTGGCCATGTAGTCCTCTACAGGGCCGACAAGAAAGATCACTCGCTCCTTGAGCAGGCGCGAATAGATGTCGTAGGCGCGCTCACCACGGGCCGACTGCTCGACAACCATAGGAACCAGACCGCCAGCGGCTTGGATATCGGGCATTTGCTGCATAAAAGGATTGCGGGACATGCTGCACTCGCTCCCTAAATAGTCATGTCACAAATACGCATAAGCCAGCGCGGAGGCTGGCTTATGGCGTGTTCGAACGAGGTAAAGAAATCAGGCGGCTTGTGGTGCTTCTACCGGCTTGACAGCTTCTTCGTACGAGACCGCTTTATCGGTCACGTTGGCCTTCTGCAAAACAGTATCTACAACTTGCTCTTCCAGCACAACCGAACGCACTTCGTTCATTTGCTGGTCGTTTTTGTAGTACCAGGCCACAACTTGCTCAGGCTCTTGGTAAGCCGAAGCCATTTCCTGAATCATTTCGCGAACGCGGGCATCGTCCGGCTTCAGCTCGCACTGCTTGACCACTTCAGCCACAACCAGACCCAGGACAACGCGACGCTTGGCTTGCTCTTCGAACAGCTCAGCTGGCAGCTGCTCAGGCTTGAGGTTGCCACCGAACTGCTGAACAGCCTGCACGCGCAGACGGTTCACTTCGTTGCTGATCAGCGCCTTCGGCACTTCGATCGGATTGGCAGCCAGCAGACCGTCCATTACCTGATTCTTGACCTTGGACTTGATGGCCTGGCGCAGTTCGCGCTCCATGTTCTTACGCACTTCAGCGCGGAAGCCTTCCATGCCGCCTTCTTTCACGCCGAACAGGGCGAAGAAGTCGTCATTCAGCTCAGGCAACTGAGGTGCGGAGATGCTGTTGACGGTGACGCTGAACTCGGCAGTTTTGCCAGCCAGATCAAGATTCTGGTAATCAGCCGGGAAAGTCGGGTTGATTACACGCTCTTCACCCGCCTTGGCACCGACCAGGGCATCTTCAAAGCCAGGGATCATACGGCCAGAGCCGAGAACCAGCTGAGTGCCTTTGGCCGAACCGCCAGCGAAGGCTTCGCCGTCGATCTTGCCAACGAAATCGATGTTCAGCTGGTCGCCAGTTTCAGCAGCGCGCTCAACGGCGGCGAAACGGGTATTCTGCTTGCGCAGGATTTCCAGCATGTTGTCGACGTCGGCGTCAGCTACGTCAGCCTGCAGGCGCTCGATGGCGATCGAATCGAAGCCAGCAACGGTGAATTCCGGGAAGACTTCGAAGGTCGCAACGTATTCCAGATCCTTGCCTTTCTCGAACGACTTCGGCTCAACGGCCGGAGCGCCAGCTGGATTGAGCTTCTGCTCAACAACGGCTTCGTAGAAAGTGGATTGAATCAGGTCACCCAGCGCTTCCTGACGCGCAGCATCTTCATAACGCTGACGGATCACGCTCATTGGCACTTTGCCAGGACGGAAACCAGGAACCTTGGCGCGACGGGCAGTCTGCTGCAGACGCTTGTTGACTTCAGTCTCGATGCGCTCAACAGAGACGCCAACGGTCATACGGCGCTCGAGAGCAGAAGTACTTTCAACAGAAACTTGCATGGATAATCCTCGTTGCACAGACATAAGCCGGCCGCTTGCCGGCCCCTAATCAAGGGCATGCATTCTAGAGGGTCGATTTGCAGAAGTCACCCTAGATGCAGGCGGCAAACGGGAGGGAGCTAAAAGATGGTGCGGACGGAGAGACTCGAACTCTCACGCCTTGCGGCGCTGGAACCTAAATCCAGTGTGTCTACCAATTCCACCACGTCCGCGTGGTAAAGCTTTTATACAAAAACGCCAGGAATTAACCTGGCGTTTTGGAATATGGGGTGGACGATGGGGATCGAACCCACGACAACAGGAGTCACAATCCTGTGCTCTACCAACTGAGCTACGCCCACCATATTGCATTTTGCTTGAGCCAAGACCGCCAAATGGCACGCCCGGCAGGACTCGAACCTGCGACCATCCGCTTAGAAGGCGGATGCTCTATCCAGCTGAGCTACGGGCGCCTATCCATCTGCAGATGCAGACTTAAAGCTTTCGGCTTCGGAAAAAACTTTGCAGCTTCTACCTTTGCCGTCTTACCCAGCGACTGGCTGTGCTCGACAAGCGGGGCGAATGTTATAGAGCCGGTTCCAGGTCGTCAACAGGAAAAGTTAAAAAAATTCAGCCATTTAAAGGAGTTACGCGAAAACCGTGGCGTGCGCCTTTGCCCCACAGCATGGTCATGCGAGAATGCGCGTCCTTTTTCCATCCTTCTTTATGGTTAACCAAGCGCAATGATCGCACAACTGATCGACGGCAAAGCGATTGCCGCCAGCCTCCGCCAGCAGATCGCCAAACGTGTCGCCGAAAGGCATCAGCAAGGCCTACGCGCACCTGGCCTGGCTGTCATTCTGGTTGGCAGCGACCCGGCTTCCCAGGTCTATGTTTCGCACAAGCGCAAAGACTGTGAAGAAGTTGGCTTTGTATCGCAGGCCTACGATCTGCCGGCGGACACCAGTCAAACCGATTTGATGGCGCTGATCGACCGACTGAATGACGAGTCGAGCATCGACGGCATTCTCGTACAGCTGCCGCTGCCTGAACACCTCGATGCCTCCTTGCTGCTTGAGCGGATTCGCCCGGACAAAGACGTCGACGGTTTTCACCCGTACAACATCGGCCGCCTGGCCCAGCGCATGCCACTGCTGCGCCCCTGCACGCCGAAAGGCATCATGACCTTGCTGCAAAGCACCGGTACCGACCTGTACGGCATGCACGCGGTCGTGGTGGGCGCCTCGAATATCGTCGGCCGACCGATGGCCATGGAACTGCTGCTGGCTGGCTGCACCGTCACCGTTACCCACCGCTTCACCAAAGACCTGCCGATGCATGTTGGCCAGGCCGATATCGTCGTGGTCGCAGCCGGCAAGCCTGGCCTGGTGCACGGCGAATGGATCAAACCAGGGGCGATCGTGATTGATGTCGGCATCAATCGTCAGGCCGATGGCAAGCTGATCGGCGACGTGGTCTATGAAACCGCCCTGCCCCGCGCCGGCTGGATCACCCCGGTGCCCGGCGGCGTTGGCCCGATGACCCGCGCCTGCCTGCTGGAAAACACCCTGCACGCGGCCGAGCACCTGCATAACTGAATGCCGGCTTAGCGCATGCAAAACGGCACCTTCGGGTGCCGTTCTGGTTACTGGGGTGCGGGAACAGGGCGCAATCCGCGCCAAATAAAAAGGCCGCTCGAGAGCGGCCTTTTCAATCCAGCAGAACGGTTACTCAGACAAACGCCAGGTGGTGCCACCCTTGCCGTCTTCCAGAACCACGCCCATGGCGGTGATCTGGTCGCGAATACGGTCGGACTCGGCCCAGTTCTTCTCGGCGCGAGCCTGCAGGCGCGCGGCGATCAACGCATCCACTTCGGCGGCGTCAACCTTGCCCTCGGCTCCTGCTTTAAGGAAGTCGTCCGGCTGCAACTGCAAGACGCCGAGCACCCCGGCCAGCTCCTTCAAACGCGCCGCCAAACCAGCAGCGGCCTGCAGATCTGTTTCGCGCAGGCGGTTGATCTCACGAGCCAGCTCGAACAGCACAGCGCAAGCCTCCGGCGTGCCGAAGTCATCGTTCATGGCCACAGCAAACCGCTCGACGAATGCCTCGCCCCCGGCCACCGGCACGGCCGGCAGACCTTTGAGCGCGTTATAGAAGCGCTCCAATGCACTCTTGGCGTCCTTGAGACTGTCTTCCGAGTAGTTGATCGGGCTGCGATAGTGACTGGATACCAGCAGGTAGCGCACCACCTCGGGGTGGTACTTCTCCAGCACATCGCGAATGGTGAAGAAGTTGTTCAATGACTTGGACATCTTCTCGCCATTGATGCGGATCATCCCGCAGTGCATCCAGGCATTGGCGTAAGGCTTGCCGGTGGCCGCCTCGCTCTGGGCGATTTCGTTTTCGTGGTGGGGGAACTCCAGGTCGCTGCCGCCGCCATGAATGTCGAAAGTCTCACCCAGGCAGCAGGTCGACATCACCGAGCACTCGATATGCCAGCCCGGACGACCCGCGCCCCACGGCGATTCCCAGCTCGGCTCGCCCGGCTTGACGCCTTTCCACAACACGAAGTCCAGCGGGTCCTGCTTGGCTTCGTCGACTTCAATGCGCGCGCCGATGCGCAGATCTTCGATCTTCTTGCGCGACAGCTTGCCGTAGCCCATGAACTTGGCGACGCGGTAGTACACATCGCCATTGCCCGGAGCGTAGGCGTAGCCCTTGTCGATCAGGGTCTGGATCATGCTCAACATGCCCGGAATATGATCCGTGGCGCGCGGTTCCATGTCCGGCTTGAGGATATTCAGGCGCGCCTCATCCTCGTGCATGGCATCGATCATGCGCGCGGTCAGGGCATCAAACGGCTCGCCGTTCTCCCGGGCCCGGTTGATGATCTTGTCTTCGATGTCGGTGATGTTGCGCACATAGGTCAGGTCATAACCACTGAAGCGCAACCAGCGAGTCACCAGGTCAAACGCCACCATGCTGCGACCGTGACCAATGTGGCAGTAGTCGTACACGGTCATGCCGCAGACGTACATACGCACCTTATTGCCGTCCAGCGGCTTGAAGGCTTCTTTGCTTTTGGTCAGCGTGTTGTAGATCGAGAGCATCGATATTCCTTGGAAAACCACGGGCCAGTATGCCGGCCCGGTTCTAATCAGAGCGCCTGAGCCTTTAGAGGCTATTTCGGATCTCGCGAGCTAGAGCGAGACAAGGCAAAAATGGCCAAGGAAGCGGAGTTTACAACTGTAAATGAGCATTCCGAGGCCATTTTTAACGCAGTATCGCCGACGCGCAGTAGATCCGAGACAGACTCTTAGGCCCAGGAGTCACGCAGCGTCACGGTGCGGTTGAACACCGGCGCGCCTGGCTTGCTGTCTTTGATATCGGCGCAGAAATAGCCTTCGCGCTCGAACTGGAAGCGCTCTTCCGGTGCCGCATCGGCCAGCGACGGCTCGGCGCGACAGCCTTTGAGCACCACCAGCGATTGCGGGTTGATGTTATCGAGGAAGCTGCCGCCCTCTTCGTCCTTCTCCGGATTGGCGGAGCGGAACAGGCGGTCGTACAGGCGCACTTCGCACTCGACACTCTCGGCGGCCGGCACCCAGTGGATCACGCCCTTGACCTTGCGGCCCTCGGGATTCTTGCCCAGGGTGTTCTCGTCGTAGCTGCAGCGCAGCTCGATGATATTGCCCGCCGCGTCCTTGATCGCCTCGTCGGCGCGAATCACGTAGCTGCCGCGCAACCGCGCTTCGCCACCCGGAATCAGGCGCTTGAAGCCGTCCGGCGGGGTTTCCTCGAAGTCACCGGCGTCGATATAGATCTCGCGGCTGAACGGCAGCACACGCACGCCCATGTCCTGCTTGGGATGGCGCGACAGTTCGAGGTTCTCGACCTGGCCTTCTGGGTAGTTGGTAATGACCACTTTCAGCGGTTTGAGCACGCACATGGCACGTGCGGCATTGGCGTCGAGGTCGTCACGGATGGCGAACTCGAGCATGCCGACATCGACCACGCCGCCGGCGCGGTTGACACCGATCATGTCGCAGAAGGTGCGGATCGACGCCGGCGTGTAACCACGGCGGCGGAAGCCCGAGAGGGTCGACATGCGCGGGTCGTCCCAGCCATTGACGTGATTTTCGTCAACCAACTGCTTGAGCTTGCGCTTGCTGGTGATGGTGTAGTTCAGGTTCAGCCGGGCGAATTCGTACTGACGCGGCTGCGACGGCACCGGCAGCTGCTCGAGGAACCACTCGTAGAGCGGGCGGTGATCTTCGAATTCCAGGGTGCAGATGGAGTGGGTGATGCCTTCGATGGCGTCCGACTGACCGTGGGTAAAGTCATAGCTCGGGTAAATGCACCACTTGTCGCCGGTCTGATGGTGATGAGCATGGCGAATGCGATAGAGAATCGGGTCGCGCAGGTTCATGTTCGGCGAAGCCATGTCGATCTTCGCACGCAGGGCGCGAGCGCCGTCCGGGTACTCGCCGGCTTTCATACGGGCGAACAGGTCGAGGTTTTCCTCGACGCTGCGCTCGCGGAACGGGCTGTTCTTGCCCGGCTCGGTCAGGTTGCCGCGGTATTCGCGAGCCTGTTCCGGGGACAAATCACAGACATACGCCTTGCCGGCCTTGATCAGCTCGACGGCCCAGTCATGCAATTGGTCGAAATAGTTGGAGGCGTAGCGCGCCTCGCCGGCCCACTGAAAGCCCAGCCACTGCACGTCGCTCTTGATCGCGTCGATGTATTCCTGGTCTTCCTTGGCCGGGTTGGTGTCGTCGAAGCGCAGGTTGCACTCGCCACCCAGTTCCTGGGCCAGGCCGAAGTTCAGGCAAATCGACTTGGCGTGGCCGATATGCAGGTAGCCGTTGGGCTCCGGCGGAAAACGGGTGATGATCTTCGCGTGCTTGCCGGCATCCAGATCGGCCTGGACGATGGGGCGAAGAAAGTTAGCGGCGGCGACAGTTTCTGGCTTGCTCATGGTGTCCTTGATCATGCTGGTGCGCGGCGTAGGGTAGGCCGACTAAAACAAAGCGCTTATCATAGCCGAAGCTGTCAACCCCCTGACAGGCCCAAGCACCGCTTGAATAACCTTTACCTCACGCTAATGCGGCGTAACCAAAGGAAATTCCGACGGTTCGTGGATTTCTCGACAGAGCGACTATCTCGATGATCAAGCTGCACACCAACCACGGCGTTATCACCCTCAACCTGTTCGAAGACAAAGCCCCGGAAACCGTGGCCAACTTCAAGCAGTACGTCAAAGACGGTCATTACGACAACACCGTTTTCCACCGCGTGATCAGCAACTTCATGATCCAGGGTGGCGGTTTCGAGCCAGGCATGAAAGAAAAGCAAGACAAGCGCCCGAGCATCAAGAACGAAGCCAACAACGGCGTCGCCAACAAGATCGGCACCGTCGCCATGGCCCGTACCATGGAGCCGCATTCGGCCAGCGCGCAGTTCTTTATCAACGTTGCCGACAACGGCTTCCTCAACCACAGCGCGCCGACCGTACAAGGCTGGGGCTATGCGGTGTTCGGTGAAGTGGTTGAAGGCATGGACGTGGTCAACGCCATCAAGGGCGTCGCCACCACCAGCAAATCCGGCCACCAGGATGTGCCGGTTGATGACGTGATCATCGAGCGCGCCGAGATCGTTGAGTGATTCTACTGATCTCCGATCTGCATCTTGAACAGGAGCGCCCGGACATCAGCCGGGCGTTCCTGGACTTCCTCAAGACTCGCGCGACCCAGGCTGAGGCGCTGTATATCCTCGGCGACTTCTTTGAAGTGTGGGTCGGCGATGACGCCATTACCCCCTTTCAACGCTCGATTGCCCAAGCCCTGCGCCAACTGAGCGACAGCGGCACGCGCATCTACCTGATGCACGGCAACCGTGATTTCCTGCTCGGCAAGGCCTTCTGCCGCGAAGCCGGCTGCACCCTGCTAAAAGACCCTTGCCTGGTCGAATTAGGCGGCGAACAGGTATTGCTGATGCATGGCGACAGCCTGTGCACCCAGGACTTGGCCTATATGAAGCTGCGCCGCTGGCTGCGCAACCCGCTTTCGCTGTTTATCCTGCGCAACCTGCCGCTGAGCACCCGGCACAAACTGGCGCGCAAGCTGCGCAGCGAAAGCCGTGCACAAACCCGCATGAAAGCCAGCCAGATCATCGACGTCACGCCCGAAGAAGTGCCGCGGATCATGACCGCCTATGGCGTACGCACGCTGATTCACGGCCACACCCACCGCCCGGCGGTGCACCAGCTGGCGGTTGACGGCCAAGCGGCGCGGCGGATTGTCCTGGGCGACTGGGACAGCCAGGGCTGGGCCTTGCAGGTCGACGCCAGCGGTTTTCAGCAAGCACCCTTCCCGCTCGCCTGAAGAATCCACGCGAGGCAAGGCACATATCGACCCTGCCCGACTTGACGCCCAGCGCGCGCCTCCCCAGCATTCGAACTCTTTTCCCCTCATCAAGGACAGATCATGGAAATCTCCAACGGAGCCCCCTCAAAACGCTCCCTCGTCAAGTACGTCGGCCTGCCCGTACTGGTCGCCGCAATCGGCTTCGTCACCTTCAACGGCGTGTTCTTCTATAACGAAGCCGGTTTCGCTACCCACGTACGCACCATCTTCGGTGAAGAGAAGATCGTCGACGACGTGGGCTACGCGACCAAATGGTTCGGCCGTGCCACCGCCTGGAAGAAGGCGCTTAGCGTGCAATCGGTGCTCACCGAAGCCCTGGCCATCGACGACAGCAGCGACAACGATTCGCTCGGTGCGACCATTGAAGCCTTCCCCATCGTGTTTCTCGGCAACGTCGATGCCAAGGTCGAGTCGTCTGCGCGCTTTCGCCTGCCGGCGGGCGACCAGTTCCTGAAGATTGCCCAGGAATACCGCAACCCGGAGAACTTCATCAAAACCGCGCTGGTCCCGGCGATCAAGGAAACCCTGCAAGCCACCGCCTCGCTGATGAGCGCCGATGACTTCTATGCCGGCGCGCGCAGCGAATTCGCCGCCGAGTTCGAAAACCAGCTCAACGACGGCCTGTACCTGATCAAACGCCGCGAAGTGCGTGGCCCGCGTGGCCATCAGCCGAGCCAGACCGCCATTCTCCAAGCCGGCACCGAACAAGGCGCGTTCGGCGATAACAACGCCAGCCAGTTCGTTACCGAGAAGGTCATGGACAGCAAGGGCATCCCAGTGCGCAAACAGCAGCAGTTCCGCAAGTACGGCGTGGAAGTAGTCGAGGCGCGCATCACCAACGTCGACCCCAACCCGCAGTACAAACAGCGCATGGTCAAGGTGCAGCAGGCACTGGCCGAACTGGCTGTGGCACGGCAAAACCGTCTGAAGGAAGAGGAAGAGAAGCTGCTGGTCACCGCCCGCGGTGAGAAGGAAGTGGAAGCGCGTCGCCAGGAAACCCTGCGCGACCAGATCGAACGCACTACCCAGGCGGAAACCGAGAAGCAACTGGCGCGCATCAACGCCGAACGCGAAAAAGGCCGCGCCGAAATCGAGAAGCAGACCGCCGAGCTGCTACGCGACAAGGCCGCAATCACCGCCGATGCCACGAAGATCACCGCCGATGCCGAGGCCTACGCCCGTGAAGCGGTGATCAAGGCGGACGGTGCGTTGCAACCCAAGCTGGATGCGCTGATCGAAATCAACAAGGTCTGGGCGCAAGCGGCCTCGCAGGCTCCGGTGCCGAGCGTGATGATGGGCGGCGGCAAGGACGGCGCAAGCAGCCGCCAGGATGAAATCGGCCAATTGATGGGCGTATTGGCGACCAAGGCCGCGCGCGATCTGGCGCTGGATTTGAGCGTAAAGCAGTAACGCCACATCAGTGATCAATAAAAACCGCCCATCAGGGCGCTTTTTTGTTTTAGAGCGTGGGCACGCCGCTGTGAAAGCGCATCTCCGTATCCGGCGACTCGATCAGCTCGCGCTCAACCGCCCTCACCCGCTCGATGGCCTGGTTGACGTCACGCTCCTCGCCGTACTGATAGGCCAGTTTCAGATAGTTCTGAAAATGCCGCGCCTCGCTCTTCAGCAAACCGAAGTAGAACTTGCTCAGTTCTTCATCCAGGTGCGGCACCAGCGCCTCGAAGCGCTCACAACTGCGCGCCTCGATAAACGCGCCAACCACCAAGGTATCCACCAGTTTGACCGGTTCATGGGTACGCACCGCCTTGCGCAGGCCCGAGGCATAACGCGCCGCCGACACCGGGCGCAGGCCAATCTTGCGCCGCTTCATAAGGCGCAGTACCTGCTCGTGATGCACCAGCTCCTCGCGGGCCAGGCGCGACATGGCGTTAATCAGGTCGGCATAGGTGTTGTACTTGGCCATCAGACTCAGCGCCGTGCTCGCGGCTTTGAACTCGCAGTTCTTGTGATCGATCAGCAACGTCTGTTGGTCAGCCAAGGCGGCCGCGAGCCAGCCATCCGGCGTGCGGCAACCGAGAAACTCGTGAATCTCCGGCAGATTCATGGGCGCATATCCCGGAGAGCGGAAGCGCTGCAACGCAGCAGGTAATCGATTTCGGCTAACAGATACATAAATTCACAAAATTAGGCAGGCTGGCGTGAGGCCGCTACAGGGCGGCCATTATACGAATGAGCGCGCGAACAGCCACTCGCTTGACACCGATCAAGCACCAACCGGGCGGCAGCGATCTATAGTGATAAACAGTACAACCGACTGCACATGGAGATGATCATGCAAGCTATTCGCAGCATTCTGGTGGTAATGGAGCCAAACCACGCGGAAGGTCTGGCCCTGAAACGCGCCAAGCTGATTGCCGGCGTCACTCAATCGCACCTGCACTTGCTGGTGTGCGACAAGAAGGGTGACCACAGCGATTACCTGCGTGACCTGACCGGCCTGCTCGACAGCGAAGGTTTCAGCACCTCCAGCCAGCAGGCCTGGAATGAAAACCTGCACCAAACCATTATCAGCGTGCAGCAGGCAGAAGGCTGCGGCCTGGTGATCAAGCAGCACTTCCCCGACAACCCGCTGAAAAAGGCCCTGCTCACCCCTGACGACTGGAAGCTGTTGCGCTACTGCCCAGCACCGGTGCTGATGGTCAAAACCGACAGATCCTGGGCTGGCACCGCCATTCTGGCTGCGGTCGATGTCGGCAACGCCGATAACGAACACCGCACCCTGCACACCAGCATCGTCAGCCACGGCTTCGATATCGCCGCACTGGCCAAGGCCGAGCTGCATGTGATCAGCGCCCACCCCGCCCCCATGCTCTCGGCCGCCGACCCGACCTTCCAACTCAAGGAAACCATCGAGGCGCGCTACCGTGAACAGTGCAAGGCGTTCCAGGCCGAATACGAGATCAGCGATGAGCGCCTGCATATCGCCGAAGGCCCGGCCGACGTGCTGATTCCGCATACCGCGCACCAGCTCAAGGCTGGCGTCACGGTGATCGGCACCGTGGCACGTACCGGGATCTCCGGAGCTTTGATCGGCAACACCGCCGAGGTGATTCTCGACTCACTGGAAAGCGACGTGCTGGTGCTCAAACCCGACGATATCATCGCCCACCTGGAAGAGCTGGTTGCCCAACGCTGAGCCAGCCGCTGAAACGACAAAGCCGCCTAAAAAGGCGGCTTTGTCGTTTAAAACCCGATTTAAACCCTGATTTCCAGGCCTTCACGCAAAAATCGCGGGGCGATATAGCGCTCGTAGTGCGCCTCGGAAAGCAGAAAGAACTCGCGGTCGATGGCGTCACGCAGCTCTGGCAGGTTCCACTCACGAAATTCCGGCAGCAGCACCATACCGTAGGCATTCAACTGACTGATCACCCGCGCGCCACGGGCAATCAGCTGGTACGCCCAGCAATACGGCGATTGCTGTGGCACAAAGCGAATCTTGCGCTGCTCCAGCTGGTTGCGCAGGCGCGCCGTATCGAAAATCTCGAGTTTGCCGGCCATCACCTGCACCAGAAGCACTTCCAGGCGCAGCCAGACCGCGTGCTTTTCCTCTTCGTTATAGCCATTCCAATTGATCACCTCATGATGGAAGCGCTTGCAGCCACGGCAGACCAAATCACCGTAAACAGTGGAGCACAGGCCAACACAAGGGGTTTTGATACGTTGATTGGACATGACGAAAGGCATAGATACTGGCGGACAGGCTGGCATCTTAGCCCTTTGTCTAAGGCAGATCACCCCTAGATCGGCTGGGGCTTTTACTTAACTTTATAAAATCTTTCCAGTAGAATCGGCCGGCCTTTTAGAGGCAGCAACGTCCGTTGGAAGCTGTTTTCAAAGCGTCACGAGCACAGTCAATCCTGCAGGTTCGATGTTGGTGCCGACCCTTGAGCCACCCTTCAAGTGTCTGCACCAGCCCTCATCAAGCCCGTCCTGCCGGCGTAAAACTTTGAAAACAGCTTCTGCAAGAAAGCAGCGAAACCTCGGCTGAGCGGCCCATAAAGCCACGAAGCGCTTGGTTCGGTGTTTTCTGGATCGCGTCCCGGACAACCCTTTGGGACCACTGATGAGGGTAATAACTGTGCTTGAAGCCTATCGCAAACATGTAGCAGAGCGTGCCGCTCAGGGTATCGTGCCCCAGCCGCTGAACGCCGAACAAACCGCAGGCCTGATCGAGCTGCTGAAAACTCCGCCAGCCGGCGAAGAAGCCTTTCTGCTCGACCTGATCACCAACCGCGTGCCGCCAGGCGTCGATGAAGCCGCCTACGTCAAGGCCGGTTTCCTCTCTGCCCTTGCCAAAGGCGAAGTCACTTCCCCACTGATCAGCAAGCAACACGCTGTTGAACTGCTCGGCACCATGCAAGGCGGTTACAACATCGCCACCCTGGTTGAGCTGCTCGACGACAGCGAACTGGCTGCCGTGACTGCCGAGCAACTGAAGCACACCCTGCTGATGTTCGACGCTTTCCACGACGTCGCTGAAAAAGCCAAGAACGGCAACGTTCACGCCAAAGGCGTACTGCAATCCTGGGCTGACGGCGAGTGGTTCAAGAACCGCCCGACTCTGGCCGACAAGATCAGCCTGCGCGTATTCAAGGTGACTGGCGAAACCAACACCGACGACCTGTCGCCGGCTCCAGACGCCTGGTCGCGTCCGGATATCCCGCTGCACGCCCTGGCCATGCTGAAAATGGCCCGTGACGGCATCGTGCCGGACGAGCAAGGCGTAACCGGCCCGATGAAACAGATCGAAGCCATGCGCGGTCAAGGCTTCCCAATTGCCTACGTCGGTGACGTAGTCGGTACCGGCTCCTCGCGTAAATCCGCCACCAACTCGGTGCTGTGGTTCTTCGGCGACGACATCCCTAACGTGCCGAACAAGCGCGCTGGCGGCTTCTGCTTCGGCAGCAAGATTGCTCCGATCTTCTACAACACCATGGAAGATGCCGGCGCTCTGCCAATCGAATTCGACGTTTCCAACATGCACATGGGCGATGTGATCGACCTGTACCCGCATGCTGGCAAAGTCTGCAAACACGGCACCGACGAAGTACTGACCACCTTCGAAATGAAGACCCCAGTACTGCTCGACGAAGTCCGCGCTGGCGGCCGTATCCCGCTGATCATCGGTCGCGGTCTGACCGAGAAAGCGCGTGCCGAACTGGGCCTGGGCCCAACCGATCTGTTCAAACTGCCTGAGCCACCTGCTGCTAGCACCAAGGGTTTCACCCTGGCGCAGAAGATGGTTGGTAAGGCCTGCGGCCTGCCGGCTGGCAAAGGCGTCCGTCCGGGCACCTACTGCGAACCGAAGATGACCACCGTCGGCTCCCAGGACACCACTGGCCCGATGACCCGCGACGAGCTGAAAGACCTGGCTTGCCTGGGCTTCTCCGCTGACCTGGTGATGCAGTCGTTCTGCCACACCGCTGCTTATCCGAAGCCAATCGACGTCACCACCCACCACACCCTGCCGGATTTCATCCGCACCCGTGGCGGCGTGTCCCTGCGTCCTGGCGACGGCATCATCCACAGCTGGCTGAACCGCATGCTGCTGCCGGATACCGTCGGTACCGGTGGTGACTCGCACACCCGCTTCCCGATCGGCATCTCCTTCCCGGCCGGCTCCGGTCTGGTTGCCTTCGCCGCTGCCACTGGCGTAATGCCGCTGGACATGCCGGAGTCGGTACTGGTGCGCTTCAAGGGCAAACTGCAACCAGGCATCACCCTGCGTGACCTGGTGCATGCCATCCCTTACGTGGCCATCCAGAAAGGCCTGCTGACCGTCGAGAAGAAAGGCAAGAAGAACATCTTCTCCGGCCGCATCCTCGAGATCGAAGGTCTGGACGAGCTGACCGTTGAACAGGCTTTCGAGCTGTCCGACGCCTCCGCCGAACGTTCTGCTGCCGGCTGCACCATCAAGCTGCCGGAAAAGGCCATCGCCGAATACCTGCGTTCGAACATCACCCTGCTGCGCTGGATGATCAGCGAAGGCTACGGCGATGCGCGCACCATGGAACGTCGCGCTCAAGCGATGGAAGCCTGGTTGGCCGATCCGAAGCTGATGGAAGCCGACAAGGACGCCGAGTACGCCGAAATCATCGAAATCGACCTGGCCGACATCAACGAGCCAGTTCTCTGCGCACCGAACGACCCGGACGACGCTCGTCTGCTGTCCAGCGTTCAGGGCGAGAAGATCGACGAAGTGTTTATCGGTTCGTGCATGACCAACATCGGTCACTTCCGCGCTGCCGGTAAGTTGCTGGAAAAAGTCGAAGGCACCCTGCCGACTCGTCTGTGGCTGTCGCCGCCGACCAAGATGGACCAGCATCAACTGACCGAAGAAGGCTACTACGGCATCTACGGTAAAGCCGGCGCGCGCATGGAAATGCCGGGCTGCTCGCTGTGTATGGGTAACCAGGCACGCGTTGAGGCGAACTCCACTGTGGTTTCGACCTCCACCCGTAACTTCCCCAACCGTCTGGGCGATGGTGCCAACGTCTACCTGGCTTCGGCCGAGTTGGCGGCTGTTGCGGCCATCACCGGTAAGCTGCCGACTGTTGAGGAATACATGGTCTACGCGAAGAAAATCGACACCATGGCCGCGGACGTTTACCGCTACCTGAGTTTCGATCAGATCGCCGAGTTCCGTGAAGCTGCTGCAAACGCCCAGATCCCGGTCGTTCAAGCCTAACGAAACAACGCATCTCGCTGCATGTATCAAAGAAGAGCCCCGCCCTGTGCGGGGCTTTTTCTTTACGCGCCAATTGCACAGAACAAAGCCAAACAGCTACCTTCTGCGCCTGGGGGCACAACGCACCGCATCACCATTAGGAGAAACACATGAAGCACTGGATCATCGCTGCACTTTGCCTGTTCAGCCTGGCTGGCTGCAGCAGCGAATACATCATCAGCACCACCGACGGGCAGCTTTTGACCAGTGATGGCAAACCGCAGCTGGACGAGGACACCGGCATGATCGAGTTCACCGATAGCGAAGGTCGCGTACAGCAAATCCCGCAAAGCTCGGTCAAACAGATGCTGGAACGTTAAGCGTCCGCAAGCACATCGCAAACCCCGCCCCGGCGGGGTTTGTTTTTTCTGCAGCATTCCCAGCCGTGCTCTGGCATATGCCTTGCTTTGCATTAGCCAGCAGAGCGCATTCCAACGGCGGAAGCGGCTCGATAGACAATGGTGTCGTTCCAATCGCAGACTGAGTCGGCAATTGGCACGGCACCTTTTTGTGTGGCCAAAGGAAAAGCGTAATGAGCGAGCACGACAGCAGCCGCAGCAGTGCACCGGAGAAACCGGTGCTGAATATCGGCTTTATGGCCCTGACCGACGCCGCGTCGGTGATAGTTGCCGCTACGCAAGGCTTCGCCGAGAAGTACGGCCTCACGCTTAACCTGCAGCGCCAGGCCTCCTGGGCCACCCTGCGTGACAAACTTTTGAGCGGCGAGCTGGATGCGGCCCACAGCCTCTACGGCCTGATCTATGGCGTTCAGCTAGGACTTGGCGGCGCGCCTGCCACCGATATGGCCGTGCTGATGGGCCTCAACCACAACGGCCAGAGCATCAATCTGTCGCCAGAGTTGCAGGCTGCGAACGTGAGCAGCGGCAGCGCGCTGGCACAGCGCGCGCACCAAGGCGGTGCAAAGCTCACCTTCGCCCAGACCTTTCCCACCGGCACCCACGCCATGTGGCTGTATTACTGGCTGGCCAGCCAGGGCATTCACCCGCTGCGCGATGTCGACAGCGTAGTGGTACCGCCGCCACAGATGCTCGCCCACCTGAAAGCCCGACGTATCGACGGCTTCTGCGTCGGCGAACCCTGGAGCGCCCAGGCGGTGGATGAACAGATGGGTTGCACCCTGACCACCAGCCAGTCGATCTGGCCGGATCACCCGGAGAAAGTCCTGGGTTGCACTCGCGAGTTTGTCGAGCACAACCCCAACAGCGCGCGCGCCCTGATAATGGCCGTGCTGGAAGCCAGCCGGTTTATCGATGAGAGCGAAGAAAACAAACGCAGCACCGCGCAATTGCTCAGCGGCAGCGACTATGTCGACGCCCCGTTGTCGGCGATCCAGCCGCGCTTTCTCGGCCAATACCAGGACGGCCTCGGTCATGCATGGCAGGACAGTAATCCTCTGCGTTTTCATGGCGCAGGCACGGTGAACATGCCCTACCTGTCGGACGGCATGTGGTTTATGACCCAGTTCCGCCGCTGGGGCCTGCTGCGCGACGACCCCGACTACCTGGCGGTCGCGCGTCAGGTGCAACAACTCGACCTCTACCGCCAGGCCGCCGAAGCATTGAATATCCAGACTCCTGGCGAGATGCGCAGCTGCCAGTTACTCGATGGCAAGCACTGGGACGGCAGCGACCCTGCCGCCTACGCCCGCAGCTTTGCCCTGCACGCGCTGGCCGACGCGCCAGCCAGCGCCCTGCAGGAGAGTCGCTAAGATGCTGCGTATCCTGCTGATCAACGACACGCCAAAGAAGGTCGGGCGACTGAAAGCGGCGCTGATCGAGGCCGGCTTCGAGGTGATTGACGAGTCCGGCCTGACCATTGACC
The DNA here is from genome assembly GCF_049653025.1 of Pseudomonas sp. GTDB lineage: Bacteria > Pseudomonadota > Gammaproteobacteria > Pseudomonadales > Pseudomonadaceae > Aquipseudomonas. The sequence continues at coordinate 61,297 of NZ_JBASFM010000017.1, forward strand.
TGCCCGAACGGGTCGAGGCGGTGCGCCCCGACGTGATCCTGATCGACACCGAATCCCCTGGCCGCGACGTCATGGAGCAAGTGGTGCTGGTCAGCCGCGACCAGCCGCGACCGATTGTCATGTTCACCGACGAGCACGACCCCGGCGTGATGCGCCAAGCCATCCAAAGCGGCGTAAGCGCCTATATCGTCGAAGGCATCCACGCCCAGCGCCTGCAGCCGATTCTCGACGTGGCCATGGCGCGCTTCGAGAGCGATCAAGCCCTGCGTGCGCAATTGCAGGCTCGCGACGCCCAACTGGCCGAACGCAAGCGCATCGAGCTGGCCAAGGGCCTGCTGATGAAGATGAAGAACTGCGACGAGGAAGAGGCCTACACCCTGATGCGCCGTCAGGCCATGAGCCGTCAGCAGAAACTGGCGCAGGTGGCCGAGCAGATCATCGCCATGCACGACATGCTCGGCAGCTAAGAGGAACGCCTGCGTAGGATGGGTTGAGGCGCGCTCAACCCATCCTACGGCTGTACTCCCAAGTTTCCCCGCAACTGCTCTGGACAGTGGCGCTGCACCGCGCTTATCTTCGCCTCCTGGCCAGCGCACTGGCCAACGTCGCTCGGACGGTTCCGGGCGCTTACGTATCCGAGGAAAGCATGGCTGACCAAGCTTCGCGCCGCTTTGCGCGCATCGATCGACTCCCCCCCTACGTTTTCAATATCACTGCCGAACTGAAGATGGCCGCGCGTCGCCGTGGCGAAGACATCATCGACTTCAGCATGGGCAACCCGGATGGCCCCACGCCACCGCATATTGTCGAAAAGCTGGTGCAGGTCGCCCAACGTGAAGACACCCACGGTTACTCCACCTCCCGCGGCATCCCACGCCTGCGCCGCGCCATCTCGCGCTGGTACAAAGATCGCTATGCGGTCGAGATCGACCCGGAAAGTGAAGCCATCGTCACCATCGGCTCCAAGGAAGGCCTGGCGCATTTGATGCTGGCCACCCTCGACCATGGCGACACCGTGCTGGTGCCCAACCCCAGCTACCCGATCCATATCTATGGTGCGGTGATCGCCGGTGCCCAGGTGCGCTCGGTGCCGCTGGTGCCCGGCGTGGACTTCTTCGCCGAGCTGGAACGGGCGATTCGCGAATCGATTCCCAAGCCGAAGATGATGATTCTCGGCTTCCCCTCCAACCCCACCGCGCAGTGTGTGGAACTGGACTTCTTCGAACGTGTGGTGAGCCTGGCCAAGCAGTACGACGTGCTGGTGATCCACGACCTGGCCTACGCCGATATCGTCTACGACGGCTGGAAAGCCCCGTCGATCATGCAGGTGCCGGGTGCCGAGGACATCGCCGTAGAGTTCTTCACCCTGTCCAAGAGCTACAACATGGCCGGCTGGCGCATCGGCTTTATGGTCGGCAACAAAGAGTTAGTCAGCGCCCTGGCACGGATCAAGAGCTACCACGACTACGGCACCTTCACCCCGCTGCAGGTTGCAGCCATCGCGGCTCTTGAAGGTGATCAGCAATGCGTGCGCGATATCGCCGAGCAATACCGCCAGCGCCGCAATGTGATAGTCAAAGGCCTGCATGAAATCGGCTGGATGGTGGAGAACCCCAAGGCCTCGATGTATATCTGGGCCAAGATCCCCGAGCCTTATGCTCACCTGGGTTCGCTGGAGTTCGCCAAGAAGCTGCTACTGGAGGCCAAGGTCTGCGTCTCCCCCGGCATCGGCTTTGGTGACTACGGCGATGACCATGTACGCTTTGCCCTGATCGAGAACCAGGATCGCACCCGTCAAGCGATTCGCGGCATCAAGGCCATGTTCCGTGCCGATGGTTTGCTCGACGCACCAGCCGCCAACAAGCCCACCAAGAACACACCCTAGTCAAAACCTGAAGATGGGTTAGCCGTTAGCGGCTAACCCATCGCTAGCGGCGTTTGCCGTATCGGCTCGAACTGCATCAGCTCGAATAGTCCAGCACCGTCCACACCCGGCTAAGCCCCTCGGCGATCACACAACCGCTTTGCCCCAGCTGTTCGCTGTTGCTGTGCAACGACATCAGCGTGGTCATGCCGTCGGCGGCATCCGAGCGTTCGCTCAACCATTGCACCCGCCCGCAATTGACCGTTTCGATCACATAACTGGCCGCCACGCTCGAATCCTGGTTGGGTAACTTGAGCACATCCACCACCGTGCCCTGCTCTTCCACACGCTTGCCATCGGATACCAGCACCGCCCAGGCCTGGCCGTTCTCGATCACCAGGTAGGTGCCATTGGCCCTCGGTTGATCAAGCTGCGGTTGCGCACAACCGGCCAAAAGACCCAACAGCACAATTGTCATCAGCATCTGTTGCATTGTTAGTGACTCCTCTGCAGTGCCTGTGGCCATTGGCTTTGCGGGCAGATGGCGCGAGTGATCGAGTAGGTGCCGATTAGGGCGTTGGGCTTACTATTATCGAATACTGTTTATTTGTACAGTATTTTTCGATTACCCTTGTCTGCGTCATCCAGCCAGATCCGCAGACCGCCAAACTGGCCAATCCAAGGCGTCAACAGGAGTACACCGATGCTCGACGTACTGCAGCTCAAACACACCGTGAATCGCATGCCGCTGGAAAAAGTCCGGACGACTGTTGAAGAGTTACAGCTCGAAGGCATCGTCACCGAAGGCAAGACGCCCTTCTCACGCGTGCACTTCAATACCTGCTTTGCCGAAATCGAGGCGCTGTTGCAGCGCGCGGGATATCACCGCCAGCTGGATGTGGTCGGCTATCAGGGCCAGGCCTATGCCATGTTCGACCCCACGCGCTGGGAGGCGGTGGAGGTGCTGCGCTGGCTCAAGGAGTTTGTCGAGGAAGCCCAGAGCAAAACGCTGTCGCGCTAAGGCGCTGGCACGCGCTTAACACCTGGGCTCAGCCAGCACCAAGGCGAAGCAAAAGCGCTCGACTGCGGTTCAGCCATGCACAGCATTGGCTCAATAAACCGCCTGAAAGCGCTGCTGAGCAGCAGTATGGTGAGTGGCTATAGCAATAACCATGTGCTCTATTCAGCATTCAACATTGCGCTTAAACCCATGATTTATAGCGCTTAAGCCTACCAACCTAAGTCTTATTCGAGCCGCCTTCAGCAACTTCCGGCAGCGGCTAGCCGCCGCGCTTCAGTAAAACTGGCAAGCCCCTTGCAATTGTCCTCACAAGATTCCTGCGCAGCCCACCAACGGCGGTGAGCCGCGGATCACGGACAACGGCGTCCGTCAGGTCCCCTCCTTAGAGGTGGCCTGGCGTACGCCGTTTTTTGTTTCAGCCGTTTTATCGGCCAGAAAGGACAGACCAATGACTGATCGTGATTCGAAGCACCCAAGCCTGCACAGCCGCCGTAACTTCCTGAAAACCTCGATTGCCGTCGCCGGCACTGTCGGCGGTGTCGCCGCCCTTGGCCTAAGCGCGCCCGCCTCGTTACGTAGCGTGGCATGGGCCGCCGGTTCCGATGCACCAGAAAAGGCGGCGCTGAAAGTTGGCTTTATCCCGTTGACCGACTGCGCGTCAGTAGTGGTCGCTGCGACCCAGGGCTTTGGCGAGAAATACGGCCTGACCATCACCCCGAGCAAGGAAGCCTCCTGGGCCGGTGTACGCGACAAACTCAATACCGGCGAGCTGGATGCCGCCCACGTGCTGTACGGCATGATGTACGGCGCGCAGCTGGGTATCGCTGGGCCGCAGAAGGATATGGCCGTGCTGATGGGGCTGAACCAGAACGGCCAGGCCATCACCCTCTCCAAACAGCTCAAGGAAGCGGGCGTCACCAACGGTGCGCAACTGGCCGAGCATGTGAAAAAAGGCGGCAACCCGCTGACCTTCGCCCAGACCTTCCCCACCGGCACCCACGCCATGTGGCTGTATTACTGGCTGGCGAGCCTGGGCATCAACCCGATGAGCGATGTCAAAACCATCGTCGTGCCGCCACCGCAGATGGTCGCCAATATGCGCGTCGGCAATATGGACGGTTTCTGCGTGGGCGAGCCCTGGGGCGCGCGGGCGATTGCCGACAAGATCGGCTTCACCGCCACCACCACCCAGCAGATCTGGCCGGATCATCCGGAAAAAGTCCTCGGGGCCACCCGCGCCTTTATCGAGCAATACCCCAATGCCGCCCGCGCCCTGATCATGGCCGTACTGGAAGCCAGTCAGTTTATCGAGGCCAGCGAGGAGAACCGCAAGAGCACCGCCAAGCTGATTTCCGGCAAGGCCTACGTCAACGCGCCGGTGAGCGTCATCGAGCCGCGCTTCCTCAGCCAGTACGAAGACGGCCTGGGCAACAGCTGGAAGGACGACCACGCCATGGCCTTCTGCAAGGGCGGCACGGTGAACTTCCCTTATCACTCCGACGGCATGTGGTTTATGACCCAGTTCAAGCGCTGGGGCCTGATCAAGCAAGACCCGAACTACGCCGCCGTCGCCGCCGGGGTCAACCAAGTGGCGCTGTACAAGGAAGCCGCCAGTGCGCTGAACATCCCCGTGCCGGCCAGTTCACTGCGCAGCAGCACGCTGATTGACGGCAAGGTCTGGAATGGTGCCGACCCGGCTGCCTACGCCCAATCCTTTGCGATCAAAGCCTGACGGGGAGGTTCGTGATGAACGCACCATTGAAAACGCCATTACCGCTGCCGCTGGCCATCAGCAAAGCGCCGCGCCTGGCCTTGCCGGGCGCGGCGCTGCTGGCCAACCTGGTCAGAAGCGCCGTACCACCACTGCTGGGGATTGCCCTGTTTATTGGCGTCTGGGCGCTGATTGCAACCAAGAGCGAGGGCCTGCCCGGCCCGCTGAGCACCTGGCTGGCGGCACTGGAGCTGTTTGCTGATCCGTTCTATGACAATGGCCCGAACGACATGGGCATCGGCTGGAATATCCTGCACTCCCTGGGCCGGGTCGGTCTGGGCTTCGGCCTGGCGGCGCTGATCGGGATTCCGCTGGGCTTCGCCATCGGCCGCTTCGCCTTCCTCGCCAATATGCTCTCGCCAATCATCAGCCTGCTGCGTCCGGTGTCGCCGCTGGCCTGGTTGCCGATCGGTTTGCTGGTGTTCGAGGCCGCAGGACCTGCCTCGATCTGGGTGATCTTTATCAGCTCGATCTGGCCGATCATCCTCAACACCGCCGCCGGCGTCGCCAGCGTGCCGCAGGATTACCTGAACGTGGCGCGCGTGCTCAAGCTGTCGGAGTTCAAGGTGCTCACCCGCATCCTCTTCCCCGCCGTGCTGCCGCACCTGATGACCGGCATCCGCCTGGCCATCGGCGTGGCCTGGCTGGTGATAGTCGCTGCCGAGATGCTCACCGGCGGTACCGGCCTGGGCTTCTGGGTGTGGGACGAGTGGAACAACCTCAACGTCGAACACATCCTCATCGCCATCATCATCGTTGGCCTGGTCGGCCTGGCCCTGGAGCAGCTGCTGTTGCTGCTGGCCAAACGTTTCGATTACACCAGTTAAAGCAGGCCAGCTGAGGAGAATCACATGGAAAAGTTCGTAGAGCTGACCCAGGTCAGCAAGCATTTCGACACCAAGAAAGGCCGCTTCCAGGCGCTCAGTGACGTCAACCTGAGCATCGCCAAGGGCGAGTTCGTTTCGTTGATAGGCCACTCCGGCTGCGGTAAATCCACCGTGCTCAACCTGATCGCCGGCCTGCTCGAAGCCAGTGAAGGCGGCCTGATCTGCAACGGCCGCGAAATCGACGGCCCCGGCCCAGAGCGCGGCGTGGTGTTCCAGAACCACAGCCTACTGCCCTGGATGACCTGCTTCGGCAACGTCTACCTGGCAGTGGAAAAGGTCTTCGCCGGCAAGGAGAGCAAGGCCCAGCTGAAGGCGCGCACCGAAGCGGCCCTGGCTATGGTTGGCCTCAGCCACGCCACCTACAAGCACCCCAACGAGATATCCGGTGGCATGAAACAGCGTGTCGGCATCGCCCGCGCGCTGGCCATGGAGCCCAAGGTGTTGCTGATGGACGAACCGTTCGGCGCGCTGGACGCCCTGACCCGCGCGCATCTGCAGGACGAGCTGCTGCGCATCGTTGGCGAGACCCACAGCACCGTGGTGATGGTCACCCATGACGTCGACGAGGCGGTGCTGCTGTCGGATCGCATCGTGATGATGACCAACGGCCCGGCGGCGACCATCGGAGATATCGTCAAGGTCGAACTGGCGCGCCCGCGTGATCGCCTGGCGCTGGCCAATGACCCGCAGTACCACGCCTACCGCAGCGCCGTGCTGGAGTTTCTCTATCAGCGCCAGCAGCGTCCGGCGGCCTAAGGCAGCGCTGGCTTAGGCACTGCACCGACGCGTTTGAAGAAGGCTTCAACCGCGTCGGTGTAAGGCCCGGGCTCACCGAGTTGCTGATTGATCGCGCCATGCGACAGCGCTTGCGGCAACACCTGCACCGAGCGCCCCAGCTGCTTGCCACGCTCGGCAAAGGCGTCGGCCTGGCGACAGGCTTCCTCTCGTTTACTGGAACACACCGCCAACAGCGGCGCGCCTGCCGGCTGCAACCGCCAATACGGCGAGGCGATGCGCCAGTACTTGGGCTCAGTGCCAAATGCCTGGTCGTACAGGCGGTAATGCTTGCCGCGCATGATGCTGTCGACATCAAAGGCCGCGCTGTCCAGCGCCACCGTGCCGAGCCAGGGCTTGGCGGAAAACCGCGTGGCGATGGCGTTGTCGGCACTCAGCAGGCTGACCAGATGCGCACCAGCCGAATGCCCGAGCAACACCACGCGCTGCGGATCACCGCCCCAGCTCTGCGCCTGTTGCTGCACGTAACTCAACGCCTGGGCAATGTCCTCGACCTGCTGCAAGGGCCTGGCATCCGGCAGCAAGCGGTAGTTCACCGAGACCAACAGATACCCCTGGGGCAACCAGCGCGCCAGCTTGTTCTCCACCACCCGCGCCATGCGCTTGTCGCCCTTGGCCCAACCTCCGCCATGCACCATCAGCAGAATGGGCGCAGCGCTGGCCTGCAGCGGCCGGTAGACATCCAGACGCTGACGCTCATGGCTGCCATAGGGCAGATCGGCCAGCAGCTCACCGCCCAGTGCGGCCACGGCCTTGGCGCTGCGCCGCTCACTCAGGCGGTCAGCGAGCCCGGCCACCGCGCTGCTGCTCAAAAACAGCGCCAGCCAGGCCAGGCAAAGTAGGTGTTTTGCTGTCATCTGTTGCTCCCTGCCGATACAGATATTATCGCCACCCGCGTAATCATCACCGTTATCGCCCGCGGCCTGCCAGCCGTGGGTATTATCCAGCGCCGGAATGCCCTGGGTGACTGCCCGCACCCGGCGAACAGCAGTATTATCGACGCCCCTATTGATTGCGACCGGATATTGGCATGGCCCGCCTGACGCTTGAGTTCCCTGAAGACCAGTTCTGCTACGCCACCCACCTGACTGTGCGGGTCACCGATATCAACGCGGCCAACCACCTGGGCAATGACTCGATGATTTCGATGATTTCCGAGGCGCGGGCGCGCTTTCTCTTCGAGTTCGGCATCGAGGAAACCCAGGAAGACGGCACCGGCATCATCGTCACGGATCTCGCCACCACCTACCGCGCCGAGGCCCACGCCCGCGACCAACTGCTGTTCGAGGTTGGCGTGATGGACTTCAACAAGTACGGCGGCGATATCACCTTCCGCATCACCCGCCCACTCGATGGTGCGCTGGTGGCCATGGCCAAGTCCGGCTTCGTGTTCTTCAACTACAAGCTGGGCAAAGTGGTCGGTATGCCTGCCACGTTCAGCGGCAAGTTCAGCAAGGTCAATTGGCTGGATTGATAAAACACCCCAATTCTCGTCAGAACGCGGCGAGTTACCTGCCGGTTCCAGGTTGATCACGGCATACACCTGTTTATCGCACTGTTCTTGCACATTTCATTGGTTGCCGCAGTGACAGTTCCCTCATCCTCTGCTACGCCTTAGGCATAACAACAAAAGCAGGGGAATTGCTATGCCGACCACGCGCAGCCATGTCCGCCAAGCCGGGCTCTTGAGCAACCTACTCGCTCTGGCCCTTCTCACCCTTCCCTTACCCACCCAGGCCAAGAGCCCTAGCGCGCTCGACAGCCAACCAAGCGAACAGCGGTGCAGCGGCCTCAATCACGCCGGCTAAAGCACTGCCCATAAGGCCCTACATGGCCTGCGCGGCTCAGCTCCTGGTTTGCCAGAACCGGGCATGCACCCTACGCCCCATCCAAGTGCGCAAAATCCCACAGCGCCTCTTTTTGTAGCGACTTTGCCCCAGTTCAACCCCCGACAGTCCTGTTATCACGATAAATCCGCCAGTTGGCGCAGCTCTTGCTAATACACAGGCACAGGTAGCCAAAGGCGGCTGCTCGACAAACGACAAAGACGTCGCATCACCCACGCCCCAGGGCGCTCGGGTTATGCGACGTTTTGCGTTTTAGCCCCAGTGCGTGGGGCGGGTGCCTGCTCTGCGATCCAGAGCTTGCGCCAGCAACTCTCTCAACCCAGCTGCGGCTTCGGCCTCAGGGTGCCGCACCACAAGTACGGCACCTCCCCGGAGGGTTGCAGCCGCCATGCCCACGATCATGGCGAGCTGCACCCACCGGGACCCTTTATTGCTGAATGAGGTTTTCGATGAATACAAGTTTCTGGAAATCCGGCCACACCGCGACGCTGTTCGCCGCCTTTCTCTATTTCGACCTGAGTTTCATGGTCTGGTACGTGCTCGGCCCACTGGCCGTGCAGATCGCCACGGCACTCGACCTGACCGCGCAACAACGCGGCCTGATGGTGGCCACACCAATTCTCGCCGGTGCCGTACTGCGCCTGCTGATGGGCTTTATCTGTGATCGCCTGTCACCCAAGACCGCCGGCCTGATTGGCCAGGTCATCGTCATAGTGGCGCTGTTCTGCGCCTGGCAGATCGGCATCCAGAGCTATGAACAGGCCCTGCTGCTCGGCCTGTTCCTCGGCTTTGCCGGGGCCGCCTTTGCCGTGGCTCTGCCGCTGGCTTCACAGTGGTATCCGCCGCAGCACCAGGGCAAAGCCATGGGCATCGCCGGTGCGGGCAACTCCGGCACCGTGCTGGCGGCCCTGTTCGCCCCTGGCCTGGCCGCCCTGTTCGGCTGGCAGAACGTGTTTGGCTGGGCGCTGATCCCGCTGCTGGCCACCCTGCTGATTTTCGCCTTGCTGGCCAAGAACGCGCCGGAGCGGCCCAAGCCGAAAGCCCTGGCCGATTACCTGAAGGCCCTGGGTGACCGTGACAGCTGGTGGTTTATGTTTTTCTACAGCGTCACCTTCGGCGGCTTTATCGGCCTGGCCAGCGCCCTGCCGGGCTACTTCAACGACCAGTACGGCCTGAGCCCGGTGACGGCCGGCTACTACACCGCCGCCTGCGTCTGCGCCGGCAGCCTGATGCGTCCGCTCGGTGGTGCCCTGGCTGACCGCATCGGCGGTATTCGCTCGCTGCTGATGATGTACACCCTGGCCTCGCTGAGCATTGCCGCGGTGGGCTTCAACCTGGAAAGCTCGGCTGCCGCGCTGGCGCTGTTCGTCACCGCCATGCTCGGCCTGGGTGCCGGTAACGGCGCGGTGTTCCAGCTGGTTCCGCAGCGTTTCCGTAAGGAAATCGGCGTGATGACCGGGCTGATCGGCATGGCCGGCGGCATCGGTGGCTTCCTGTTGGCCGCTGGCCTGGGCACCATCAAGCAGCAGACTGGCGATTACCAGATGGGCCTATGGCTGTTCGCCAGCCTCGGCGTACTCGCCTGGTTCGGCCTGTATGGTGTCAAACAGCGCTGGCGCACCACCTGGGGCAGCGCGGCAGTGACCGCTGCCCGCGTGTAATTGCCCAGACGCAGGGTGGATGACGCCTTTTTCATCCACCATAAGCCAAAGGTGGATCGACAAGCGCGATCCACCCCAGGCCCAACCACTGGAGCGTTGAGGCAAAGGCGGGGCTGACCGGCAGCGCTGCATTGCACTGGTCAGGAAAGGCGAGTGAAGTCGGCAACGACAAACTCGTGCAGCCCGGCCCCGGTCTCGCCTTTGCCTCAACCCTTCCCACTCAGGATGTCCGCATGGCCTTGCAATTGACCTTCGGCGAAGCCAGCGCCATTGGCCCACGCAGCGAGAACCAGGACGCCATCCGGGTCGTCACCCCTGCACCCGCCTTGGCGGCGAGCAAGGGCTACCTGTTCGCCCTGGCCGATGGCGTCAGCCAGTGCGCCGACGGCGGTCTGGCCGCACGCGCGACCTTGCAGGCGCTGGCCCTGGACTATTACTCCACCCCGGAAACCTGGGCGGTCACCCAATCGCTGGACCGCGTGCTGGTGGCGCATAACCGCTGGCTGCAAGCCAACGGCGGCGGCCAGCCCCTGCTGACCACCCTCAGCGCGCTGATCCTGCGCGGCCGTCGCTTTACCCTGGCGCACGTTGGCGATTGCCGCGCCTATCGCTGGCTGGGCGGCACGCTGGAACGCCTCAGCGAAGACCATGTCTGGGAGCAACCCGGCATGCAGCATGTACTCAAGCGCGCCATGGGCCTGGATCAGCATCTGGTGATGGATTACCTGGACGGTGAACTGCGCCAGGGCGAAAGCTTCGTACTGGTCAGCGACGGAGTCTGGGCGACCCTCGGCGACGCCGGCATCCAGCGTATCCTCCACGATGAGCAGGAACTCGAGGCCGCCAGCCGCGCGCTGGTCAATGCCGCGCACCTGGCCGGCAGCCAGGACAACGCCAGCGCCCTGCTGCTGCGCGTCGATGCCCTGCCGGAAAGTGATCTGGCCGATACCCTGGCCCAGCTCGAACACTGGCCTTTGCCACCGAAACTGCGCGATGGCCAAGCCTTCGAAGGCTGGCAGGTCGAGCGCCTGCTGGCAGAGTCACGCCAATCACTGGTCTACCGCGTGCGCGACAACCAGACGCGGCGCTGGCTGCTGAAAACCCTGCCGAGTGGGCGCAGCGACGAACCGCAAGCCGGCTCTGCCCTGCTCCTCGAAGAATGGTTTCTGCGCCGCGTGTCCGGGCGCTTCTTTGCCGACGTGCACCCGCTGCCACAGCGTCAGCACCTGTATTACGTGCAACGCGAATACGCCGGGCAAACCCTCGCCGAACACCTGCGCCTGAGCGGCCCGCTGGGCCTGCCGGAGTGGCTGGACATCGCCCCGCGCCTGATCAAGGCTCTGGGCATGCTGCACCGGCGCAATATCCTGCACCGCGACATCAAGCCGGAAAACCTGCTGTGGGGAGACGATGGCGAGCTGCGCGTGCTGGATTTCGGCCTGGCCTACTGCCCAGGCCTGAGCCGCGACGAAGCCTGCGACCTGCCGGGCACCCCCAGTTATATCGCCCCCGAAGCGTTCAGCGGAGCCGCCCCCACGCCGCAGCAAGACCTCTACAGCGCCGGCGTAACCCTCTACCACCTGCTGACCGGGCATTACCCCCATGGCGAAATCGAGGCGTTCCAGCACCCGCGTTTTGGCCAGGCCACACCTGCCAGCCGTTACCGCCCTGACCTACCCAGCTGGATCGACGACAGCCTGGGCCGCGCCCTCAGCGCCGATCCCAAGCAGCGTTATGAAACCGCCGAAGAGTGGCTGCTGAGCCTCGAACAGGCGGAACGTAAATCCCTCAGCAGCCGACCACGACCGCTGCTTGAACGTGAGCCGCTGCGGGTCTGGCGCGGCGTGGCGCTGTTCTCCCTGCTGCTCAACCTGGCGCTGCTGGTCTGGTTGCTGTAGCTGGATAAACCCGCACGCGCACCAAAGCAGCGCAATCTGCATTGAAAAGGTGCGCAATAGCGCCGCGACCTTTACTGCAAGTCGCTGAAAAGCCTTTAAAAACGCCAATAACAGAAGTTGGCACAAGCCCTGCTAAGGCAATTGCATAATTTAATAAAGCGCAGCCTTCAACGAAGAGGGCCGCACTTCCCGATAGAACGGGACTTGGACAAAGGCGTCCTCGCTAGGTGACTAGCGGGACGCCTTTTTTGTTTTATGGCCGGCCATCCCTGGCAGCCACTTTTCGAGTCGTCGCGGAGCAACGCTAAAAAATGCTCCCGACATTTTCCCCGTGATTTCTATACGCAGGAGATAGCCGGCATGAAAAAACTCAAGCTGGTCATGGTTGGTAACGGTATGGCCGGGGTACGGACGCTGGAGGAGCTGCTCAAGCTCGCCCCCGACCTCTACGACATTACGGTGTTCGGTGCCGAGCCGCACCCGAACTACAACCGCATCCTGCTCTCGCCGGTACTGGCCGGCGAACAGACCTTTGAGGAGATCATCCTCAACGACCTCAACTGGTATGCCGAAAACAACATCCAGCTGATGCTCAACCGCAAAGTGGTCAGCATCGACCGCAAGAAGCGCGTGGTCATCGCCGATGACGGCAGCAGCGCCGAATACGACCGCCTGCTGATCGCCACCGGTTCCAACCCCTTCGTTCTGCCGATTCCAGGTAACAAGCTGGAAGGCGTGATCGGCTACCGTGACGTGGCCGACACCCAGACCATGATCGACACCGCCAAGACCCACAGCCACGCCGTGGTCATCGGCGGCGGCCTGCTCGGCCTGGAAGCGGCCAACGGTCTGAAGATGCGCGGCATGGACGTGACCGTGGTGCATCTGTCTGACTGGCTGCTGGAGCGTCAACTGGACAAAACCGCTGGCAAGCTGCTGCAAACCGCGCTGGAAGCGCGCGGCATTCACTTCCGCCTCAATGAGCAGACCGAAGAGCTGATGGACAACGGCGACGGCCGCGTCTGCGCCGTACAGTTCAAGGGCGGCGACGTGATCCCAGCCGACCTGGTGGTGATGGCCGCCGGTATCCGCCCCAACACCGAACTGGCCGAAAAAGCCGGCATTCCGTGCAGCCGCGGCATTCTGGTCAACGACACCATGCAGACCTACGACCCGCGCGTGTATTCGATTGGCGAATGCGCCAACCACCGCGGCATCGCCTACGGCCTGGTCGCGCCACTGTTCGAGCAGGCCAAGGTCTGCGCCAACCACCTGGCCCAGCTTGGTTTCGCCCGCTATCAAGGCTCGGTGACCTCGACCAAGCTGAAAGTTACCGGCATTGACCTGTTCTCCGCCGGCGACTTCATGGGCAGCGAAGGCACCGAGACCATCACCCTCTCCGACCCGATTGGCGGCGTGTACAAGAAGCTGGTGGTAAAGAACGACATCCTCGTCGGTGCCTGCCTGTATGGCGACACCGCCGACGGCGGCTGGTACTTCCGCCAGGTCAAGGAGAACGCCAATATCAGCGAGATCCGCGATCATCTGATGTTCGGCGAAAACGCCCTGGGCGACGTCGGCCACCAGGGTCAGAGCAGCACCGCCAACATGCCCGACAGCATGGAAGTGTGCGGCTGTAACGGCGTGTGCAAAGGCACCATCGTCAAGGCCATCCAGGAGAACGGCCTGTTCTCGGTGGATGAGGTGAAGAAGCACACCAAGGCCGCCAGCTCCTGCGGTTCATGCGCCGGCCTGGTCGAGCAGATTCTGATCAGCACCGTCGGCGGCGCCGCCGATGTGAAGCCGAAAAGCGAGAAAGCCATCTGCGGTTGTAGCGAGATGAACCACGGGCAGATCCGCCAGGCGATTCGCGACCAGCATCTGATCACCATGGCCGACACCATGAGCGCGCTGCACTGGAGCACGCCAAACGGCTGCGCCACCTGCCGTCCGGCGCTCAACTACTACCTGATTTCCACCTGGCCGGGCGAAGCCAAGGACGACCCGCAGTCGCGCCTGATCAACGAACGCGCCCACGCCAACATCCAGAAAGACGGCACCTACTCGGTAGTGCCGCGCATGTGGGGCGGCGTGACCAACCCGTCTGAGCTGCGTCGCATCGCCGACGTCGCCGACAAGTACAACGTACCGATGGTCAAGGTCACCGGCGGTCAGCGTATCGACCTCTTGGGCATCAAGAAGGAAGACCTGCCGGCCGTGTGGAAGGAGCTGGACATGGCCTCGGGCCACGCCTACGGCAAATCCATCCGTACCGTGAAGACCTGCGTGGGTAGCGAGTTCTGCCGCTTCGGCACACAGAATTCAACCCAGCTGGGCATCGATCTGGAACACGACCTGTTCAATATGTGGTCGCCACACAAGGTCAAGCTGGCCGTCTCCGGCTGCCCGCGCAACTGCGCCGAGGCCGGTATCAAGGACGTCGGCATCATCGGCGTGGACTCCGGCTTCGAGATGTACATCGGCGGTAACGGCGGGATCAAGACCGAGGTCGCCGAGTTCTTCGTCAAGGTGAAAACCGCCGAAGAAGTGCGCGAATACAACGGTGCCTTCCTCCAGCTGTACCGCGAGGAAGCCTTCTACCTGGAGCGCACCGTGCACTACATGCAGCGCGTCGGCATGGAGCACATCAAGAAGGCCGTGCTGGAAAGCGAGGACAACCGCAAAGCGCTGAATGCGCGCCTGCAGTTCGCCCTGTCGTTCGAGCAGGACCCGTGGAAAGAACGCATTGAAACCCCGCAACTGAAAAAAGAGTTCGACCGCATCAGCGTCGTGCAAGTCGAGGAGGCCACCGTATGAATTGGCTGGATATCTGCGCCCTGGAAGAAATCAACGTGCTCGGTTCGCGCATCATCAGCGGCCCGAAAGGCGATATCGCGATCTTCCGTACCAGTGACGACGAAGTGTTTGCCCTCGATGACCGTTGCCCGCACAAGGGCGGCCCGCTGTCTCAGGGGCTGATCTACGGCAAGCGCGTGGCCTGCCCGCTGCACAACTGGCAGATCGAGCTGGAAAGCGGTGTGGCGGTCGCACCGGATGTCGGCTGTGCGCACAAGCATGAGGCCAAGGTGGAAAACGGTCGCGTGCTGCTGGCCCTGAAAGTCGCCACCGCCGAGTGCGCATAACAGGCCGCTGAAAAGCGTTGGCGAGGCAGCCAGCGCAAGGCAAAAACAGGCGAAAAAGCGGAGTTTACTGCTGTAAATGAGCATTTTGAGCCTGTTTTTAACGCCGCGATGGCAACGCAGGTAGTTTTTCAACAGCCTGATAACCCTGTAGGCGCGGAGCAATCCGCGCTTGCACACGGAGAAACGGCCATGGCCAATCAAATCACCGCTTCGACCTGCTGCTACTGCGGTGTCGGCTGCGGCGTGCTGATCGAACACGACGGCGAGAAGATTCTTGGCGTCGCAGGCGATCCCAGCCACCCGGCCAACCTCGGCAAACTCTGCAGCAAGGGCGCGAGCCTGCACCTGACCGGCGACCTCGCCGCCCGCGCGCTCTATCCCGAGCTGCGTTTGGCCAAGGGCCTGGCGCGTTCGCGCACGGATTGGGACAGCGCCCTCGATCACGCCGCCAATGTATTCGCCGAAACCATCCGCGAGCACGGCCCGGACAGCGTGGCTTTCTATATATCCGGCCAGCTGCTGACCGAGGATTACTACGCCTTTAACAAGCTGGCCCGCGCCCTAGTCGGCACCAACAATATCGACAGCAACTCACGGCTGTGCATGAGTTCGGCCGTGGTCGGCTACAAGCGCAGCCTGGGTGCCGATGCGCCGCCGTGCAACTACGAGGACATCGAGCAGAGCGATTGCGTGCTGATCGCCGGCAGCAACATGGCCTACGCCCACCCGGTGCTGTTCCGCCGCCTGGAAGAAGCCAAAACCAAGTGCCCGCAGATGAAGGTCATCGTCATCGACCCGCGGCGCACCGACACCTGCGACCTGGCCGACCTGCACCTGGCGATTCTGCCCGGCAGCGACGTGGCGCTGTTTCACGGCATCCTGCATATCCTGATGTGGGAAGGCTGGATCGACCGCCGTTATATCGATGCCCACACCGAGGGCTTCGACGCCCTGAAAAGCCTGGTGCACGCCTACAACCCGCAGATGGTCAGCGAGCTGTGCGGCATCAGCGTGGAAAGCTTGCAACAGTGCGCCCAGCTGGTCGGCCAGGCGCCGAGCTTTCTCTCGCTGTGGTGCATGGGCCTCAACCAGTCCACCGCAGGCTCAGCCAAGAACAGCGCGCTGATCAACCTGCATCTGGCCACTGGGCAGATCGGCAAAGTCGGCAGCGGCCCGTTCTCCCTGACCGGCCAACCGAATGCCATGGGCGGCCGCGAAACCGGTAGCCTGAGCAATCTGCTGCCAGGCCACCGCGAAGCCGCAAACGCCGAGCACCGTGACGAAGTCGCCCGCTACTGGGGCGTCGACGCGCTGCCAGAAAGTACCGGCCTGACCACTGTCGAGCTGTTCGAAGCGGTGCGCGTCGGCCAAATCAAGGCCCTGTGGATCGCCTGCACCAACCCGGCGCAATCCATGCCGGACCAGACCAAGGTGCATGAAGCCCTGGCCGCCTGCCCCTTTGTCGTGGTGCAGGAAGCCTTCTTCACCACCGAAACCTGCCACTACGCCGACCTTCTGCTGCCAGCTGCCAGCTGGGGCGAAAAAGAAGGCAGCGTGACCAACTCCGAGCGGCGCATTACCCATGTGCGCCGCGCCGTGCCAGCGCCCGCCGAGGCGCGGCCGGATTGGGCGATCACCACGGATTTCGCCCGCCGCTTAGAACTTCTGCTCCGCCCCGGCCTGCCCAGCCTGTTCACCTTCGACAGCCCTAACGCGCTGTTCGAGGAATACAAACACCTGACCGCCAAGCGCGACCTCGACCTCTCCGGGCTGAGCTACGCGATTCTGGATAACCAAGGTCCCCAGCAATGGCCGTTCCCGGCCGGCGTTACTCAGGGAACTGCGCGCCTGTATGGCGATGGCCAGTTCCCAACTGCAAACGGTCGTGCGCAGTTTCAGGCCGAGCCGTTCCGTGCGGCCAAGGAAAAACGCGAGACGCGCTATTCCCTGACCCTCAACACCGGTCGTCTGCGTGACCAGTGGCATGGCATGAGCCGCACCGGCTCCGCCGCACAACTGTTTGGTCACGCCCCTGAAGCGCTGCTCAGCATGCACCCGGATGAACTGCGCCGGCGTCGCCTGCAGAGCGGCGACCTAATCAAGGTGCGCAGTCGCCGCGGCAGTCTGATCGTGCCGGTAGTGGCCGATGAGTCGGTACGCAGCGGCCAGGCGTATATGCCTATGCACTGGGGCAATCGCTTTCTCAAGGGGCTGGGCACCAACGTGCTGACCCAGCCGGCATTCGATCCGCTGTCTAAACAACCGGAACTGAAACATGCCGGCATCGAAGTGGAAAAGGTCGAGCTGCCCTGGAGCTTCTTTGCCCTGGTCGAAGGCGATGTGCAGTCGCGCTTCGAGGCATTGCGTCCGTTATTCGAAGAGTTTGCCTACGCCAACCTCACCCTCACCGGTCGCGAGCGCCCTGCTCTGTTGATCCGTGCGGCCTGCGCGGTGGCACCCGAGGCCGAATTACTGGCACAGATCGACCGCCTGCTCGGCCTGACCAAGGGCCCGGTACTGGCCTATGACGACCCGCGCAAAGCCGTCGGCAAGCGCGTACGCATCGAAGACGGCCGCATCACTGCGATCCGCCTGGCCGGTGAAACTGCCGCCCGCGACTGGCTGAAAACCCTGTGGAGCGAAGGCCAGGCCGATGCCGACCTGCGCCGCTGGCTGCTCGCCCCAGTATCGACACCACCGGGCAGTGCCAGCACTAAAACCGCCAGCAAAACCCTGTGTAACTGCTTGAACGTCAGTGAAGCCACGGTCTGCGCCGGTATCGCCCGCGGCCTCGACCTGAATGGCCTCAAGCAGGAGCTGAAATGCGGCACCAGCTGCGGCTCCTGCGTACCAGAAATCAAACGACTGCTGGCGACACAAACCGTGTCCGCCGTAGCGAATGCCTGAGGAGATCAACATGAGCGCAAAAGTCTGGCTGGTAGGCGCAGGCCCAGGTGATCCGGAGTTGCTGACCCTCAAGGCGGTAAGAGCCCTGAATCAGGCTGAGATCGTAATGATCGACGACCTGGTCAACCCGGCGGTGCTGGAGCACTGCCCTAACGCGCGGATCATGCCGGTGGGCAAGCGCGGCGGCTGTCGCTCCACCCCGCAGGCCTTTATCCATCGGCTGATGCTGCGCTATGCACGCCAGGGCAAATGCGTGGTGCGCCTGAAAGGCGGCGACCCGTGCATCTTCGGCCGCGGCAGCGAAGAAGCCGACTGGCTGAGCGAACACGGCATAGAGGTGGAAATGGTCAACGGCATCACCGCAGGTCTGGCTGGAGCGACCAATTGCGGTATTCCCCTGACCTTGCGCGGTGTAGCCCGCGGCGTGACCCTGGTCACTGCCCATACCCAGGACGACAGCAGCCTCAACTGGGCGGCCCTGGCCCAAAGCGGCACCACTCTGGTGGTGTACATGGGCGTAGCCAAGCTGCCGGAAATCCGCGAAAGCCTGCTGGCCGGCGGTATGCGTGCCGACATGCCGGTGGCACTGATCGAGAACGCCTCGCTGCCGCAACAACGCGAGTGCCGCAGCTCACTCGCCGCAATGCAGCAGGATGCCCATGACTTCCAGCTGAAAAGCCCGGCCATTCTGGTGATCGGCGAAGTCGCCGCCCAGCGGCAGGTAATGGCTACGGCCATGAGTGCATAACCGCTTCGCGCTCCTGCGGAGTTGTTCCCCTTGCCCGCCCCAAGCGGGCTTTTTTATGGCGGGTCATCGCGCGCGACGTTAAAACTATTTTCGGCAATTTTTTACAGACATAAAAAAACCCGGCCGAAGCCGGGTTTTCTATAAAGCCAGATCGATTACTGCTTGATCTGAGCTTCTACTTCAGCTTCTACACGGCGGTTAACAGCGCGACCGGAATCAGTGGCGTTGTCAGCAACCGGGCGAGCTTCGCCGTAGCCAGCAGCGTTAACGCGGGCAGCGTCTACACCGTACTGGTTGACCAGAACGTCACGAACGGCGTTAGCACGGCTCTCGGACAGATTCTGGTTGTAGGCGTCGCTGCCTTTGGAGTCAGTGTGACCTTCAACCACGGTGGTGGTCTGTGGGTACTGCTTCATGAAGTCAGCCAGGTTCTTGATGTCGCCGTAGCTTTCTTCTTTGACGCTGGATTTGTCGAAGTCGAACTTGACGTCCAGTTCAACGCGAACCAGTTCCATCGGCTCTTCAGCAGCAACCGGGGCAGGAGTCGGCTCAGGAGCAACTTCAGCAACCGGAGCCGGCTTGCTGCCGCCACCGAAGTTCATGCCGATACCGACGCTTGGTGCCCACTCGGTGTCGCCTTGGTCGATGTTGTACTGAGCTTCAACGCCAGCACGGGCGTAGAAGTTGTCAGTGAAGTAGTACTTGGCACCGCCGCCAACGTTGGCGAAGGTGGAGCCGTTACGACCGTCACGACCGGATTGACCGATGCTCTGGTCCGAGAAACCGGCGGAAACGTAAGGACGCAGAGCGTCGCCAGCGTTGTTGAAGTGGTACAGAGCATCCAGGGCAGTGTTCGAGCCCTTGATGTTGCGACCGTCTTCGCCACGAGCGTTGTGCACTTCATCGTAGCCAAGGCGCAGTTCAACGTCGTCGGTCAGGTAGTAACCGATGCTGCCGCCAAACAGATTGCCGTTGTTCTTGAAATCACGGGCGCTATCGAAGAGTTCCTTCTTAGCGAAGCCCTCCACTTCTACAGCGCCTTGACCCTGAGCCATCACGCAAACGGAAGAAGTGGCGAGCAGCGAGCCTATGACAACGCCTAAAGTGTTTTTCAATTTCATTACTAAAATCCCTATCTTGGTGGTCAGTAAGTTGTCTGACAGACGCAAGACAACTCAGCCGGCGATTCTATCAGAATTAGCCGCTAATTATGATGTTTTTATCCCAACTAAGTTTCGGCGCTGTCGGAAAATTTATCGCGAAGGCGATCAAGGGCGCGTTTGTAGCGCATTTTGGTGGCGCTCAGGCCCATATGCATGATGTCGGCGATCTCTTGAAACTCCAGTTCTGCGACAAAACGTAGCACCAGAATTTCCCGATCAATTGGGTTTACATGCACCAACCAGCGGTCTAAACCGCCTTTGTCTTCGGGCTTTGGCGTCTTTTCTTCGGACGCCTCTTCAAGCGGGTCAAGACTCAAGGCATCCAGCAAACGGCGCTTACGGCGCTCTTTGCGATACTGAGTAATACACTCGTTATACGTGATGCTATATAGCCATGTTTTGAACTTGGACTTACCTTCAAAGTTCTTCAGGCCATACAGAACCTTAAGCATGACTTCCTGGCATACATCGTCCGCATCGCGATCGTTACCCAAGTATCGCGCGCACACATTGAACAACGTGCGCTGATAACGACGCATCAATTCTTCATAGGCGCGAGTGATATGGAATAACTCGTCGTGGGCACGCGCCACCAACTCTTCGTCCGAGAGTTCGCGGGGGTCGTAGCGCAAAGACACAGATTGGGCTTTATTCAAAACGAGTCGGGCCGACAGTCAGGACAAAGGCCAACGCAACCTGAATTCAGGCTGCGTGATTGGCCGCATACAATAGCAGGGATTGGCCTTAGCGGCTGCTTACCTGCTGCTCGAGCAAGGTACGGTTGGCCACTGAAACCAGCTCGCCGGCTTCCGTCAGCAGCGTGGTTTTGACCGTACCGATTTCCTCGATCTGCCCTTCGACCGCACCAACCTGCACTTGTTGCCCAACCTCATACAACTCGCGCACATAAATACCGGCCAGAATCTGGCTGGCAATGTCGCGACTGCCCAAGCCCAGCGCCAGAGCGACAGCCAAGCCGACCGAGATCAACACAATGGCGATCACGTTGTTGAGCAGGTCAGTCTTGACCTCCAACTGACCGATTGCCACCGAGATGCTGATGATGATAACCAGCCCCTGGGCAACACGCCCCAGGCCATTGGCGTAGTCCAGACCAACGCCTTCCGCCGCGCCACGTACCAGGCCGCTGACCAGTTGTGCCAGCAATACACCGGCAAGCAGCACCAGCGCCGCGCCGAAGACTTTTGGCAAGTACAGCGCGAGCACGTCGAGGGTCGCGGAAACCCGCTCAAGGCCCAGGGACTCGGCAGCCGTGACCAGGAAGATCAGCAGCACGAACCAATAGACGATCTTGCCGATCAGGGTCGATACCGGCACCTGAATGCCGGCGCGGCTCAGCAGCTTGGTCAGGCCGGTACCCGCCATCAGGCGATCTAGGCCGATTTTTCCGAGCAATTTGGACAACAGGGTATCGAGAAACTTAGCCACCACGAAACCCAGCAGCACCACCACCATGGCCCCAAACAGACGCGGGATAAAGGCGGCAATCGGAGTCCAAACACCGGCCATCGCGTCAACCAGAACTTGAGTAAATTCCATGCTCAGTCAGCCTTATCAGTCGAACTAGTTGAAGGTTTACGGCGAGAAACCGGCGCAACATGCGCCGAGCCGTTGTTCAGCGCGATCATCAGCGCACTCGCCCAGTGCCCCATCAACGCAAACAAATCACCCGCCCCAACCTGACGATTGGCGGTCTTGAGCACACGATGCAAGCAGGCATCATCGTCATGACTCGAGGTGGGCGACTTGAGCAAGTCGCGCAGGGATTCTTCGAAGGGGTCGTGCATGGCGCACCTCAGGGTATGTGACGGCTAGACGAGGCGAAGCCCGTACAAGTCACATCAGATCCAGCGCAAACGGCGAAACAGCAACCACTGGCCAAAGGCCACGGCCGCCACCAATGAACAGGCCAGGAGAAAGCCATAAGGGCTTTCGGAGCCAGGAATACCGCCAACATTGATGCCCAGCAGGCCGGTCAGAAAGGTCATCGGCAGGAAAATTCCGGTAATGATGCCGAAACGGTACATGGTGCGGTTCATCCGCTCATCCATGCGCCGGTTCTCCGCCTCAAGCAGCAGGCTGACGCGCTCGCGGCTCAGCTCAAGCTCTTCCAGGTAACGGGTCAGACGGTTGTTCAACTCGTTCCAGTAGCCGCTGTCAGCGCCAACGAACCAGGCCTGGGCGCTGGCCGCCAATTGCGCATAGATATCGCGCTGCGGAGCCAGAAAGCGCCGCAGACCGGCGGCACGTCGGCGCATGTGCAAAAGCCCAGCGTGGTCGGGCGCCTGCCGCTCATCGGCATCCATTCGCTCCTCTTGCTCGTCAATACGCTCGGACAACTCAGCGAGCAACGGCTCGACCTTGTCCGTCAGGTAGTGCGCCAGGCTGAGAATTAGCTCGGCGGCGGTTTTCGGCCCACGCCCGGCAGCCAAATCCTCGATCAGCACATCGGTTGCATGCAACGGGCGCAGCCGCAGGGAGATCGCGCGGCGCGTGTCGGCGAATATGCGCACCGACACCATGTCCTCGGGCTCGGCACCCGGGTTGAGGTTGAGGCCGCGCAGGAACAGCAACAGCTGCTGCTCAGGCATGGCCAGCAGTCGCGGTCGGGTGTTTTCTTCCAGCAGCAGGTTGCAGGCGAACTCGCTCAAGCCGCTGTCGCTGCGCAACCAGCTCTGGGTGTGCGGGTGACTGCGGTCCCAGTGCAACCAGAGGCTTTCCTGCTCGGCCAGCACCAGGTCCTGCAAGTCTTGCCGGGCGATGCCGCGCGCACCGCCCTGACCATCCAGGACGAAGGCGTGCACCAGGCCCCACTGCGCGTTGTCGTCCTCGTAGCGTGCGGCTTCCTGCAAAATCAACTCACTCCGGCATTTGCAGCGTAGAGGGCGAGATAATCACGCCATTGTTGTCGGCGTAGATGAACTCGCCCGGACGGAAGGTCACGCCACCGAAAGTCACGGGCACGTTGAGGTCACCAATGCCGCGCTTGTCAGTTTTCATCGGATGGCTGGCCAGCGCCTGGATGCCCAGATCGGTCTGCGCCAGGACATCGACATCGCGCACGCAACCGTAAACCACAATGCCTTCCCAGCCATTCTTGGCCGCCTTTTCGGCGAGCATGTCACCGAGCAGCGCACGACGCATCGAGGCCCCGCCGTCGACCACCATCACCTTGCCCTTGCCTGGCTGCTCGACCTGCTCCTTGACCAGCGAGTTGTCCTCGAAGCACTTGATGGTGACGATCTCGCCACCAAAGGAATCGCGGCCACCAAAGTTGCTGAACATCGGCTCAACCACCTGGACCAACTCCGGGTAGGCATCGCACAGGTCGGGAGTGATGTAGTGCATGGCAAAGCTCCTTAAGAGAGGGATGGACGTATAAATCGCTGCAGGCCAGATACTAGTCGCAAAGCTTAATCCGGCGAAACGGCTTTGTTGCGCTCTAGCTCGGCACTTTCAACCTTGGCGGCGACCTCGGCAGCCACCTGCGGGCTTTTACGCAGCCACTGCTCGACCAACGGCCAGACTTCACGCTGTGCCTCTTTGCTGACCAACATTTCAACATGGCCGAAATCGCCGCTGAAACCATGTTTTTTACCCAGACAGAGAAACTCGCTCAGGGGCGAACCAAACTGTTTGAGTAATTTCTGGCAGGCCCACGCCGGGTCCTGGCTATCACCCAATGCCGCCACCGCCATGACCGGTACCCGCACCTCGGCCAAACCCGCCCACCAGTCGCGGTCAGCATCGCCGAAACGGCCAAACAGGCCATGCCAGCGCAGGCTCTCGACGGCCAGGCCAATCGGCTCATCCTCGGGGCCGCGCTTGAGCCGGGAACCGGAAATGGCGGAGAAACGCTTGAGCAGAAAACGCCCACCCCACTCCACTGGCGGAATCTTCAGCGGCCAGTAGACGCGGCTGATCTGACTGCCGAACAACACACTGGAGGCGACATTCGACTCATTCAGATAACGCCCACCCAGCGCGCCGGCAAGAATGATCCCACCCAGGGAGTGGCCCAGCCAGTGGGCTTTCTGTGGGTTCTGCTCATAAACGAACGAGGCAATCGCCGGCAGGTCATAGCGCACGTAATCGCTGACGGTGTTGCGTTGATAGTCGCGGTTACGCGGCGACAAACCGTGGCCACGCATCTCGGCGATCCACACATCAAAACCGGCGCGCGCCAGATACGGCCCCAGGCCAATGCCTTTAGGCGAATACCAGAAGCGCCGGTTGGAGAAACTGCCGGGAAT
This sequence comes from Pseudomonas sp., assembly GCF_049653025.1. GTDB lineage: Bacteria > Pseudomonadota > Gammaproteobacteria > Pseudomonadales > Pseudomonadaceae > Aquipseudomonas. The sequence goes on from NZ_JBASFM010000017.1 coordinate 85,276, forward strand.
CAGAATCACCGGCACGCCGCGATCCTGCTCATGCCCGGCACGCCCCAGGCGCGTCAGAGCCAGTTCGACACTACTATCCGGACTGTTGCCGGGCTTGAGGCGATAGATATCCTCACTCAAGTCACCGCGAAATTCCGCGCTGATCAAGGCGACGGGGAAAAGCTCACTGCTGCTTTGCATCTTCGCTCTGGCACAAAAAATTGTCGGGAGCAATTTTTAACGTCGCTCGCGACGACCCGAAGGGTGACTGCCAGGAAAGGCAGTCATAAAAAAGGGCAGGATCAACCCGCCCTTGGATAGAGATTTAGCAGCGTTAATCAGGCCGGCGACTGACCTTCGGCCAGGAAGAACCAGGTATCGAGCACCGAATCCGGGTTCAGCGACACGCTTTCGATGCCCTGCTCCATCAGCCAACGCGCCAGATCCGGATGATCTGAAGGACCCTGACCACAGATGCCGATGTACTTGCCGGCCTTGTTACAGGCCTGGATGGCGTTGCTCAGCAGCTTCTTCACCGCCGGATTACGCTCATCGAACAGGTGCGCGACGATGCCGGAGTCGCGGTCCAGGCCCAGGGTCAGCTGGGTCAGGTCGTTGGAGCCGATGGAGAAACCGTCGAAGAACTCAAGGAACTCTTCAGCCAGAATCGCGTTGGACGGCAGCTCGCACATCATGATGACCTTGAGGCCATCCTGACCGCGGGCCAGGCCGTTGGCAGCGAGCAGGTCAACCACCTGGCTGGCTTCGCCGAGGGTACGCACGAACGGCACCATGATTTCGACGTTGGTCAGGCCCATCTCGTTGCGCACTTTCTTCAGCGCACGGCATTCCAGCTCGAAGCAGTCGCGGAACGATTCGCTGATATAACGCGAAGCGCCACGGAAGCCCAGCATCGGGTTCTCTTCTTCCGGCTCATACAGCTTGCCGCCGATCAGGTTGGCGTATTCGTTGGACTTGAAGTCCGACAGACGCACGATGACCTTCTTCGGCCAGAACGCCGCGGCCAGGGTGCTGATGCCTTCGACCAGCTTCTCGACGTAGAAGTTGACCGGATCGTCGTAACCGGCAATGCGCTTGTCGACGCTGTCTTTGATTTCTGGCGGCAGGCCAGCGTAGTTCAGCAGCGCTTTCGGATGCACGCCGATCATGCGGTTGATGATGAACTCCAGACGCGCCAGACCAACACCTTCGTTGGGCAGTTGGGCGAAGTCGAAGGCACGGTCCGGGTTGCCGACGTTCATCATGATTTTGAACGGCAGCTCAGGCATGGCATCGACCGAGTTCTTGCGAATATCGAAGCCCAACTCGCCTTCGAAGATAAAGCCGGTATCGCCTTCGGCGCAGGAAACCGTCACGCCCATACCGTCTTTCAGTACCTGGGTGGCGTTGCCGCAGCCGACTACCGCCGGAATACCCAGCTCACGGGCGATGATCGCGGCGTGGCAGGTACGCCCGCCACGGTTGGTGACGATGGCGCTGGCGCGCTTCATCACCGGCTCCCAGTCCGGGTCGGTCATGTCAGAGACCAGTACGTCACCGGGCTGGACTTTGTCCATCTCGGACACGTCATGGATCACCCGCACGCGGCCCGCGCCGATCTTCTGACCGATAGCGCGACCTTCCACCAGCACGGTGCCAGTTTCCTTGAGCAGGTAGCGCTCCATCACATTGACGTTGGTGCGGCTTTTCACCGTCTCTGGGCGCGCCTGGACGATATACAGCTTGCCGTCATCACCGTCTTTGGCCCACTCGATGTCCATCGGACGACCGTAGTGCTTCTCGATGATCATCGCCTGTTTGGCCAGCTCGCTGACCTCGGCGTCACTCAGGCAGAAGCGCGCACGCTCGGCGCGATCGACATCGACGACCTTGACCGATTTGCCGGCCTTGGCTTCGTCGCCGTAGATCATTTTGATCGCTTTGCTGCCCAGGTTACGGCGCAAAATCGCCGGGCGACCGGCTTCCAGCGTCTGCTTGTGTACATAGAACTCGTCAGGGTTGACCGCACCCTGCACCACGGTTTCGCCGAGGCCGTAGGCGCCGGTGATAAACACCACGTCACGGAAGCCCGACTCGGTGTCCAGGGTGAACATCACGCCGGCGGTGCCGGTTTCCGAACGCACCATGCGCTGCACACCGGCGGACAGGGCGACCAGTTTGTGGTCAAAGCCCTGGTGCACGCGGTAAGCGATGGCGCGGTCGTTGAACAGCGAGGCGAATACCTCTTTGGCCGCGCGGATCACGTTTTCCACGCCACGAATGTTCAGGAAGGTTTCCTGCTGGCCGGCAAACGAGGCGTCCGGCAGGTCTTCGGCGGTGGCCGAGGAGCGCACGGCAACCGCCATATTGTCGTTACCACCGGCCATTTCAGCGAAGGCGGTGCGGATCTGCGCGTTCAACTCTTCGGGGAACGACGCATCCATCACCCACTGGCGAATCTGCGCGCCGGTCTTGGCCAGGGCGTTGACGTCATCGACATCGAGGGCATCCAGCGCGGCATGGATCTGCGCGTTCAGACCGCTCAGCTCGAGAAAGTCCCGGTAGGCCTGGGCTGTGGTGGCGAAACCACCGGGCACCGAAACTCCGGCACCGGCTAGGTTGCTGATCATCTCGCCCAGGGAGGCGTTCTTGCCCCCTACGTGCTCAACATCGTGGTTGCCGAGCTTATCGAGGGAAACTACGTACTCTACCAAGGTGATCTCTCCACTAAATGTTGGAAAAGCTCAGAACCCATTCAAGGCTCTCTAGGGGCTGGGAAGCTCGGCGGCAGACATGCCCGCACGATTGTGGCCTGGCCCTGGAAAATAAGTAACAATGCCGGCCAGATCGGCCCTGCAACGGCGGGCCTATGATAGCCAAGATTCGTCCTCAGCTTAAGGCCCATGGCGCAAATGAAACGAACCGCTTTTTTCATCTCCGATGGCACCGGCATCACTGCCGAAACCCTGGGCCAGAGTCTGCTGGCACAGTTTGAAACCATCGACTTCACCAAACTCACGCGACCCTACATCGACAGCGTGGAAAAAGCGCGCGCAATGGTACAACAAATCAACACCGCGGCCGAGAAAGACGGCGCTCGCCCGATCATCTTCGACACCATCGTCAATCAGGACATTCGCGACATCCTGGCTGAGTCCGAAGGCTTTATGATCGATATTTTCTCGACCTTCCTCGCCCCGTTGGAGCAGGAACTGACGTCGCATTCCTCCTACTCCGTCGGCAAGTCCCACTCCATCGGCCATAACTCCAATTACATGGAGCGTATCGAGGCGGTCAACTTCGCCCTCGACAACGACGACGGCGCGCGCACCCACTACTACGACAAGGCCGATCTGATCCTGGTCGGCGTCTCGCGCTGCGGCAAGACCCCGACCTGCCTGTATATGGCCATGCAGTACGGCATTCGCGCCGCCAACTACCCGCTGACCGAAGACGATATGGAGCGCCTACAGCTGCCGGCCGTGCTGAAAAAGCACAAGGACAAGCTGTTTGGCCTGACCATCGACCCGGATCGCCTCACCGCCATTCGCCACGAGCGTAAGCCCAACAGCCGCTACGCCAGCTTCGCCCAGTGCGAATTCGAAGTGCGCGAGGTGGAAAACCTGTTCCGCCGCGAGAACATCAACTTTATCAACTCCACCTATTTCTCCGTGGAAGAGATCTCCGCGAAGATTCTGGTGGAAAAAGGTGTTGAGCGCCGCCTCAAGTAACCCGCTCAACCCATTGAAGTCAAAAGAAAAGACTCGAACACATCGAGCCTTTTCTTGTTTATAAACGCTAGAAAGTATCGCCAGGCACCCGCACCCAGCCTTCCATCAATATCCGCGCGCTACGCGACATAATGGCCTTGGTTACCGTCCACTGGCCGTCGACCAGAGCCGCCTGTGCACCCACCCGCAGCGTGCCGGACGGATGGCCAAAACGTACCGCTTCGCGCGCACTGCCACCGGCCGCCAGATTGACCAAGGTGCCGGGAATCGCCGCCGCCGTGCCGATGGCGACCGCGCAGGTGCCCATCATCGCGTGGTGCAGCTTGCCCATGGACAGCGCGCGCACCAACAGATCGACTTCACCGGCCTGCACCGTCTTGCCACTGGACGAGACGTAGTCCTTGGGCTTGGCGACAAAGGCGATCTTCGGCGTGTGCTGACGGGTCGCCGCTTCTTCTGCCGTCTTGATCAGCCCCATGCGCAGGGCCCCGGCCACGCGGATTTTCTCGAAACGCGCCAACTGCTCAGGATCAGCATTGATCTGCTCGCGCAGCTCGGTGCCTTGATAGCCGATATCTTCGGCATTGACGAACACGGTCGGGATACCGGCAGTGATCATGGTCGCCTTGAAGGTGCCAATGCCCGGTACGTCCAGATCATCGACCAGGTTGCCGGTGGGGAACATCGAGCCGCCCTCCTCGCCATCGTCGGACGGATCGAGGAACTCCAACACGATCTCGGCCGCCGGAAAGGTCACTCCATCGAGTTCGAAGTCGCCGGTTTCCTGCACCTGGCCATTGCTGACCGGCACATGAGCAATGATGGTTTTCTGGATATTGGCCTGCCAGATACGCACCACGCATACGCCGTTTTCCGGAATACGTGCAGGGTCAAGCAAACTTGCATGAATGGCGAAGGCTCCAGCGCCGGTCGACAGATTGCCGCAGTTGCCGCTCCAGTCGACGAAAGCCTTATCGATGGAGACCTGACCATAGAGGTAGTCGACATCGTGATCCGGCTGACTGCTTTTCGAGAGAATCACGCACTTACTGGTGCTGGAAGTCGCGCCGCCCATGCCATCGATCTGCGCGGCATAAGGATCGGGGCTGCCGATCACGCGCATAAACAGCGCATCGCGCGCCGCGCCCGGCACCTGGCAGCTTGGCGGCAAGTCCTGCAGGCGGAAGAACACGCCCTTGCTGGTGCCACCACGCATATAGGTGGCGGGCACTTTGATCTGGGGTACATGAGCCATGGACATATTCCTCAAACTGAATTCTTGAGTCCTTTGCTTATCGACCCGGAGCGGAGGCCGCACCGGGTCGATAAGCAGGACTGAGACTGCACCAGGCGATTAGGCCGTGGCCGTCGACTCCAGGAAGTCCTGGGCGAAGCGCTGCAGCACACCACCGGCGTTGTACACGTTGACTTCGGCGGCGGTATCCAGGCGGCAGGTCACCGGCACCTTGGTCACTTCGCCGCTCTTGCGATTGATGACCAGAGTCAGATCGCAACGCGGCGACAGCTCGCCCTGGATGTCATAGGTTTCAGTGCCGTCGAGGCCGAGGGTCAGGCGGGTGGTGCCCGGCTTGAACTCCACCGGCAGCACGCCCATGCCGACCAGGTTGGTGCGGTGGATGCGTTCGAAGCCTTCGGCGACGATCACTTCCACGCCAGCCAGGCGTACGCCCTTGGCAGCCCAGTCGCGGGACGAGCCCTGACCGTAGTCGGCACCGGCAATGATGATCAGATTCTGCTTGCGGTTCATGTAGGTTTCGATCGCTTCCCACATACGCATGACCTTGCCTTTCGGCTCGACGCGCGCCAGCGAGCCCTTCTTCACTACGCCGTCAACAACGGCCATTTCATTGACCAGTTCTTTGTTGGCGAAAGTAGCGCGCTGCGCCGTCAGGTGGTCGCCGCGGTGGGTGGCGTAGGAGTTGAAGTCCTCCTCCGGCAGGCCCATCTTGTGCAGGTATTCACCGGCCGCCGAGCTCATCTGGATCGCGTTGGACGGCGACAGGTGGTCGGTGGTGATGTTGTCCGGCAGGATCGCCAGCGGCAGCATGCCCTTGAGGGTACGCTCGCCCGCCAGGGCACCTTCCCAGTACGGCGGACGACGGATGTAGGTGGACATCGGACGCCAGTCGTACAGCGGGCTTTCAGCTTCGGCAATGGTGCCCAGATCGAACATCGGGATGTAGATCTGCTTGAACTGCTCCGGCTTCACGCTGGCAGCGACAATCGCGTCGATCTCCTCATCGCTCGGCCACAGATCCTTCAGGGTGATTGGGTTGCCCGCTTTATCGGTACCCAGCACGTCCTGCTCGATGTCGAAGCGCACGGTACCGGCGATGGCGTAGGCCACCACCAGCGGCGGCGAGGCCAGGAAGGCCTGCTTGGCGTAGGGGTGGATACGACCGTCGAAGTTGCGGTTACCGGACAGTACCGCGGTGGCGTACAGGTCGCGGTCGATGATTTCCTGCTGGATCAGCGGGTCCAGCGCACCGGACATGCCGTTACAGGTGGTGCAGGCATAGCCGACAATGCCGAAGCCGAGTTTTTCCAGCTCGGTCAGCAGGCCGGCATCTTCCAGATACAGCTTGGCGACTTTCGAACCAGGAGCGAAGGACGTCTTGACCCACGGCTTGCGCAGCAGACCCAGTTCGTTAGCCTTCTTCGCCAGCAGACCGGCGGCAACCACGTTGCGCGGGTTGGAGGTGTTGGTGCAGCTGGTGATGGCGGCGATGATCACCGCGCCATCGGGCAGCAGGCCTTCGGCCTCCTCGACCTTGGACGCCGCCAGCATGGCGTCGCCAGCGATACCGCGCTCCTGCAAAGCAGACGTTGGCAGGCGTTTGTGCGGGTTGGACGGGCCAGCCATGTTGCGCACGACGGTGGACAGATCGAAGCTCAGCACCCGCTCGTACTCGGCAGTGACCAGCGCATCGGCCCACAGACCGGTGAGCTTGGCGTAGTTCTCGACCAGGGCGACCTGCTCCGGCTCGCGACCGGTGAGCTTGAGGTAATCGATGGTTTGCTGGTCGATGTAGAACATCGAGGCAGTGGCACCGTATTCCGGGCACATATTGGAGATGGTCGCGCGGTCGCCGATGGTCAGGCTGTCCGCACCCTTGCCGAAGAACTCGACCCAAGCACCCACCACACGCTCCTTGCGCAGGAACTCGGTGATCGCCAGGACGATGTCGGTGGCGGTAATGCCAGGCTGGCGCTTGCCAGTCAGTTCGACACCGACGATGTCGGGCAGGCGCATCATCGACGGCAGGCCGAGCATCACCGTTTCGGCTTCCAGACCGCCGACGCCGATGGCGATCACGCCCAGGGCATCAACGTGCGGGGTGTGCGAGTCGGTGCCCACGCAGGTGTCCGGGAAGGCCACGCCGCCACGCGCCTGGATCACCGGGCTCATTTTCTCCAGGTTGATCTGGTGCATGATGCCGTTACCGGCCGGGATCACATCGACGTTCTTGAACGCGGTCTTGGTCCACTCGATAAAGTGGAAACGGTCCTCGTTGCGACGGTCTTCGATGGCGCGGTTCTTGGCGAAGGCGTCCGGGTCAAAGCCTGGGGCTTCCACGGCCAGGGAGTGGTCGACGATCAGCTGCGTCGGCACCACCGGGTTGACCTTGGACGGGTCGCCGCCCTTCTCGGCGATGGCGTCACGCAGGCCGGCCAGGTCGACCAGCGCAGTCTGACCGAGGATGTCGTGGCAGACCACGCGAGCCGGGTACCAGGGAAAATCCAGGTCCTGCTTGCGCTCGATCAGCTGCTTGAGCGAATCGGTCAGCGCGGCCGGCTCGCAGCGGCGCACCAGTTGCTCGGCCAGCACGCGAGAGACGTAAGGCAGCTTGGCGTAGGCGCCAGGGGCGATAGCATCAATCGCCTCGCGGGTATCGAAGTAGTCGAGCGCGCTGCCGGGCAGGTTTTTGCGATATTGGCTATTCATTTGGATGCTCATGGTTATGGGCGATCCTTTAGCGGCACGAACTTCAGGTCTTCAGGACCGGTGTAGTTGGCGCTCGGACGGATGATCTTGCCGTCGATGCGTTGCTCGATCACGTGGCTGGACCAGCCCGAGGTGCGCGCAATCACGAACAGCGGAGTGAACATGGCAGTCGGCACACCCATCATGTGGTAGCTGACGGCGCTAAACCAATCGAGGTTGGGGAACATCTTCTTGATTTCCCACATGGTGCTTTCCAGGCGCTCGGCAATATCGAACATCTTCATATTGCTCTGCTCGGCAGACAGCTCGCGGGCGACGTCCTTGATCACCTTGTTGCGCGGGTCGGCCACGGTGTACACCGGGTGACCGAAGCCGATGACGACTTCCTTCTTTTCGACGCGGGCGCGAATGTCGGCCTCGGCCTCATTCGGGTTGTCGTAGCGCTTCTGGATCTCGAAGGCCACTTCGTTGGCACCGCCATGCTTCGGCCCGCGCAGTGCGCCGATGGCACCAGCGATGCAGGAGAACATGTCGGAACCGGTACCGGCGATCACCCGGGAGGTGAAGGTGGAGGCGTTGAATTCGTGCTCGGCGTACAGGTTGAGCGAGGTGTGCATGGCGCGCACCCAGGACGCACGCGGCTTCTCGCCGTGCAGCAAGTGCAGAAAGTGACCACCAATGGAGTCGTCGTCGGTTTCCACGTCGATGCGCTTGCCGTTGTGGCTGAAGTGGTACCAGTACAGCAGCGCGGAACCCAGCGAGGCCATCAGCTTGTCGGCGATATCGCGGGCACCCGGATGGTTGTGGTCTTCCTTCTCCGGAGACACGCAGCCCAGCACCGACACGGCAGTACGCATCACGTCCATCGGATGGGCCGACGGCGGCAGCTGCTCAAGGGACGCCTTGAGGGCGGCCGGAATGCCGCGCAGGGCCTTGAGCTTGGCTTTGTACCCAGCCAGTTCGGCCGCGTTCGGCAGCTTGCCGTGCACCAGCAGGTGGGCGATTTCTTCGAATTCGCAGCGATTGGCGAAGTCGAGAACGTCATAGCCGCGGTAATGCAGGTCGTTGCCAGTACGGCCGACCGTGCACAGCGCGGTGTTACCGGCCGCAGTGCCGCTCAGGGCCACGGATTTCTTCGGCTTGAAGCCGGTGGTGGTTTCTGGGGTAGCACTCATCACTTATCTCTCCTCATCCGTTTAATACACAGGCGGCTAAGACCTGCGCTCCGGTTATTTTTTAGCGGCAAACAGCGCGTCGAGGCTCTGCTCGAAGGCGTGGTAATTGATGCGCTCGTACAGCTCCATGCGGGTTTGCATGGTATCGACCACATTCTTCTGGGTGCCGTCGCGGCGTACCGCCATGTAGACGTTTTCGGCCGCCTTGTTCATGGCGCGGAAAGCCGACAACGGGTACAGCACCAGGGACACGTCGACTGCGGCCAGTTCTTCGGTGGTGTACAGCGGTGTGGCACCGAACTCGGTGATATTGGCCAGAATCGGCGCTTTCACCCGCTCGGCGAAGGTCTTGTACATCGCCAGTTCGGTGATGGCTTCCGGGAAGATCATGTCGGCACCGGCCTCGATGCAGGCGGCAGCACGGTCCAGCGCCGAGTTCAGGCCTTCAACCGCCAGGGCATCGGTACGTGCCATGATCACAAAGCTGTCGTCGGTACGGGCATCGACGGCCGCCTTGATGCGGTCGACCATCTCCTGCTGAGTGACAATCTCCTTATTAGGACGATGACCGCAGCGCTTGGCGCCCACCTGGTCTTCGATATGAATCGCTGCCGCGCCGAACTTGATCATCGATTTGACCGTGCGTGCGACGTTGAACGCCGAGGCCCCAAAGCCGGTGTCGACATCCACCAGCAGCGGCAGGTCGCACACATCGGTGATACGGCGCACGTCGGTGAGTACATCGTCCAGGCCAGTGATGCCCAGGTCCGGCAGCCCGAGGGAGCCGGCAGCCACCCCGCCGCCAGACAAGTAGATCGCCTTGAAACCGGCGCGCTTGGCCAGCAAAGCGTGGTTGGCGTTGATTGCGCCGATGACTTGCAGCGGGTGCTCTGCGGCGACGGCATCACGGAAACGCTGGCCGGGACTCTTCAAGCTCATGACTCACCTCGGGTTTTGGCTGTCTTGGAGTGCGCGCCCTGCCCCATACTGATGGCGTAGTGGCGCTCGATATTGCGTTTTGAGGCACCGATATGTCGGCGCATCAACAACTCGGCCAGCTCGCCGTCACGGTCGGCGATGGCATCGAGAATGCGGTGGTGTTCGGCGAACGCCTGGTGCGGTCGGTTCGGCGTTGCGGAGAACTGCAGGCGGTACATGCGCACCAACTGGTACAGCTCACCGCAGAGCATCTGGGTCAGGGTCTTGTTGCCGCTGCCCTGAATGATCCGGTAGTGAAAGTCGAAGTCGCCTTCCTGCTGGTAATAGCCGACACCCGCCTTGAAGGCCGCGTCCTGCTCATGCAGGTCAAGTACCGCACGCAGCTCGTCGATTTCCGCCTGGGTCATGCGCTCGGCAGCCAAGCGACAGGCCATGCCCTCCAGCGACTCGCGGATCTCATAGAGTTCGATCAGCTCGGCATGGCTGAGTGAGACCACCCGCGCGCCGATATGCGGCACACGCACCAGCAGGCGTTGGCCTTCCAGGCGGTGAATGGCCTCGCGCAAAGGGCCTCGACTGATGCCATAGGTGCGCGCCAGCTCCGGCTCGGAAATCTTGCTGCCCGGGGCGATCTCACCTTTGACGATGGCGGCCTGGATACGCCGAAAAACCTGCTCGGAAAGGGTTTCCGAATCATCCTGGGCGGACTCCAGCGGCTCGATTACATCCAGCATATTGTCGACACTGTTAGTGATTAATGCCTGAAAACTACCCTCGAAAGCCTTATCTGTCAAACAAACAAACAGCACTGTCGACAATATCCATGATCTTTTCGACTACCGGCGAGAGCGAGCTTACTTGCACAAACGCGTATAAGCGCCTGTCCTGACTGAAAAAGCCCATGGTAGAATGCCGGCCGTTTGTTGCCCGCAGGCTTGTTCAGGCGGCCTGCTAGACTCCAGACTCAGGCACGCCAACTGCACCACGCGCTGCCATCACATGCTCGGCTCATCATTGACACCATGCCTTCAGGACTTATGACACTAAAGCCCTCCATCGTGCTGCTTTGCCTGCTACTTGCTCCCGGCTTGAGCCTTGCCGCGGAAAAGACAGTCTATGGGCTTAATGAATACGTCAGATTGTTCGACCTCGACCTGAAATTGGCAGCCAAACTCGACACCGGTGCCAAGACCGCCTCCCTCAGCGCTCGCGACATCAAGCGCTTCAAGCGTGACGGCGAAACCTGGGTGCGCTTTTACCTGGCCATAGATGAAGCCCACACCAGCCCCATCGAACGCCCTCTGGCGCGCATCAGCAAAATCAAGCGACGCGCCGGCGACTATGATGCAGATGAAGAAAAAACCTACACCGCACGCCCCGTGATCGAAATGGATATTTGCATGGGCAAAACCCTGCGTACGATCGAAGTGAACTTGACCGACCGCAGCGCTTTCCAATACCCGTTGTTGATAGGCTCCGAAGCACTCAAGCGGTTTTCGGCCCTGGTCGACCCGAGTCTTAAATACGCAGCAGGAAAACCTGCCTGCGCCCCTGCCGCAAACCTTGGCGAGTAACTCCCATGCGCTCTCTTACCCTTCATCTGAAAGTCCTGGTCATACTCTTGGTGAGTCTGGGCGTTCTGATCACGGCCTATCAGATCTTTATCCTCGGCATTCCGGTGACCGAAGATGAGACTGACGACCTGTGGAACATCGACGCCAAAGTCGAGTTCCAGGCCAGCCCGCGCGAGCCAGTAAAGCTGCAGATGTTTGTGCCGCCCCTGGCCCAGGATTACGTCAGCCTCAACGAGAGCTTTATCTCGAACAACTACGGCGTGAGCATCAACCGCGCCGACGGCAACCGCAAAGTCACCTGGTCCGCACGGCGCGCCAGTGGCAAGCAGACCCTGTACTACCGTTTGGTGCTGACCAAGCGTTACAGCGGTGAGCAGGCCAAGGCCAAAGGCCCGATCTTCCGCGACAGCATCCCGGTTGAAGGGGCCGAGAAGATTGCCGCCGAAGCCCTGCTTGCGCCGATTCGCCAGCACTCGGCGGACGTCGAAACCTTTATCAGCGAGACCATCAAGCGCGTCAACAACGTCAATGACGACAACGTCAAGCTGTTGCTGGGCGGCGATGCCTCAACGCCGAATAAAGCCAAGGTCATCGAACTGCTGCTGTCCATCGCCCACGTACCGATGGAGCGCGTGCACACCATTCGCCTGGCGGCCGATATTCAGCAGAGCCCGGAACTGTGGCTGCGCAGCTTCAACGGTGAAAACTGGCTGTACTTCAGCCCGGAAACCGGTGAGCAAGGCTTGCCTGGCGACCGCCTGGTCTGGTGGATCGGCGATGGCAGCCTGGTCAGCCTGGAAGGCGGCAAGCAGGCGCAAGTCAGCTTCAGCCTGGACAACAGCGAAATGAACGCTATTCGCCTGGCCAAGCTGACCGACGAAAACACCGACGCCGACTTCCTCGAATACACCCTGTACGGCCTGCCACTGCAGACCCAGCAGACCTTTATGATCATGGTGATGATCCCGATCGGCGTGTTGGTGATCCTGATTCTGCGCAACCTCGGCGGCCTGCAGACGCTGGGTACCTTTACCCCGGTACTGATCGCCCTGGCCTTCCGCGAAACCCAGTTGGGCTTCGGCATCGTCCTGTTTACCGTGATTACCGCGCTCGGCCTGTCGCTACGCTCCTACCTCGAGCACCTGAAGCTACAGATGTTGCCAAGGCTATCGGTGGTACTGACCTTCGTTGTGGTACTGATCGCGGTGATCAGCCTGTTCAGCCACAAGCTGGGCCTGGAACGCGGCCTGTCGGTAGCACTGTTTCCGATGGTGATTCTGACCATGACCATCGAACGCCTGTCGATCACCTGGGAAGAGCGCGGCGGTGGCCATGCCTTCAAGGTCGCCATCGGCACCCTGTTCGCCGCAACCCTGGCGCACCTGCTGATGAGCGTGCCGGAACTGAACTACTTCGTTTTCACCTTCCCAGCCATCCTGATGGTGCTGGTGGGCTTCATGCTGGCGATGGGTCGCTATCGTGGCTACCGCCTGACCGAACTGTTCCGCTTCAAAGCCTTCCTCAAGGACTAATGCCATGTTCGGTCTGATCAAGACGTGGAAAGCCCTTGAAGCCAAAGGCATCATGGGCATCAATCGGCGTAACGCGGACTACGTGCTGAAGTACAACAAACGGCACCTGTACCCGATCGTCGATGACAAGATCATCACCAAGATGCGCGCCATCGAAGCGGGCATTGATGTGCCAGAAATGTACGGCATCATCGATACCGAAAAAGGCATCGATAACCTGCGTGCAATCATCGGGGATCGCCCGGATTTCGTGGTCAAGCCCGCGCAAGGCGCGGGCGGCGACGGCATCCTGGTGATAGCCGATCGCTTCGAGGAGAAGTACAAGACCGTCTCGGGCAAGATCATCAGCCATGAGGAGATCGAGCATCAGATATCCAGCATCCTCACCGGCCTCTACTCCTTGGGCGGCCACCGCGACCGTGCGCTGATCGAGTACCGGGTGACTCCGGACCAGATCTTCAAAAGCATCAGCTACGAAGGCGTGCCGGACATCCGCATCATCGTGCTGATGGGTTATCCAGTGATGGCCATGCTGCGGCTGCCCACCCGCCAATCCGGTGGCAAAGCCAACCTGCACCAAGGCGCAATCGGTGTGGGCGTGGACCTGGCGACTGGCGTAACCCTGCGCGGCACCTGGCTGAACAACAAGATCAGCAAACACCCGGACACCACCAACGCGGTGGATGGCGTGCAACTGCCGAACTGGGATGGCTTTATGAAGCTGGCGGCCGGCTGCTATGAGCTCTGCGGCCTGGGCTATATCGGTGTGGACATGGTCCTGGATCAGGACAAGGGCCCGTTGATTCTCGAACTCAACGCCCGCCCGGGCCTGAATATCCAGATCGCCAACGACTGCGGCCTGACTCACCGTGCCCACGCTGTCGAAGCACGCCTGGCCGAGCTGGCTAAGAAAGGCATAGTGGAAACGCCCGAAGAGCGCGTGCGCTTCTCGCAGGAGCTGTTTGGCCACGTGTCGATTGCGCAGATCTGACCGACCGCACCATAAAAAAGCCCGGATAAGTCCGGGCTTTTTTATGGCTGCCTGTTCAACCCACTAACGCACAATCGCCAATTCAAAAGCCCCTTCATCGCTGTGCGCATGTGCTTGCATGCCCGCTTCGTCGACGTCCAGAGCCTGCAGCGGACGCTTGAACGGCTTGTTATCCAGGGTTTTCAGGCTGCGGTCCTCGTCGGTGGTCAGCAGCAGCACGTAATGCTCACCGGTGGCCGCCTTGACCGGCACGGTGCCTTCGATAAAGGCATAGCGGTACCAGGTTTCCGCATGCAGCTGGTACACCGCATCACTGACCAAACGGGTCGGCCGCTTGGCTTCATCGAGAAAAAGCAGCGACGGATAAGCGACCTGTTTGTTGGCGAAACTGCGAATGCGCAAACCAAAGTTATGCTGCGAGCGCGGTAACTTCAGCGCGGCGTAATAACTCTTGCCCATGGGAAAATCCAGGCTGGACGAAAACCGGTTGAGCTCCTCATAGCGTGGTTCATCGGCGCTCAACGGGGTAAAGGCATCCTCGCTCAATTGCCCGCAGCAACGCTCGACCAACTCCTGGTAGCGCCCTGCCCCGGCGCTCTCGGTACCGGCGAGCAAGGCCTGCATGGCCGCATTCGGCTGGCCGTCCAGGCCCGGCAGCGCTTGCGGCGCGGCATCAAACTCGACTTCCCGGCCCTGGGTAAATCGGATATTCGGATCCGGCTGCTGCGGTGCCTTGGCACCCTTGGCAGGCACCTTGGAGTTGCGCATGCGCCCCTGCTCATCGACCCAGGTGAAGTAACGGCCATTCTCCTCGTCGCGGGAGAACTCGCGGCCTTCGAGCACATCCGAATCGATATAGGCGCTGGAACGCTCGCCGGTGCCCAGCAGCACTTCATTACCACCGGCCTGCATCTGCTGACCGGCATAGAAACTGTTCTGCAAGTTGCCGCTGGCATCCACCCAGGTGAAGTAGCGGCGCTTGCTTTCAATGCTAGCCTGACTGCCCGGCCACCCTGACACCTCACCGTCCTTGAGGCGGGCTTGATCGCTGCGGCTGATATTGCCCACTGCAAGGCGCTGGTGCTTGGCATAACTGGCGTCGACAAAGGTGTTATGCACCCGGCCCTGGTCATCCACCCAAGTCAGGTAGCGGCCGCTCGCATTCACCTGCGCGACCATTAGCGTCAATCCCAACAGCAACAGAACGCGCATAAGCAGAACCTAGAAAGTAGTGCGGTAAGTCAGCGCCAACACATAGGCTTTGACGCTGGTTTTCACATCAAGATCGGCATAGGGGTTGTACACCATGCTGTCGATGGATGAGCAGTTGATGTTGCAACTGGAACGCGCCGGAATGTCCTGCTTGCTGACCAGGTAGTTGAAGCCCAGATCGATCACCGTTTCCTTGTCCCACTGATAGCCCATGCCCAGACCATAGAGTTTCGCATCGCCCAGCGGGGCCAGTACATCCGCCTTGTTTCCGGGAATCGCCGAAGGCCGTGGCTCATAACCCATGCGCAGGCTCAGACGGTCATTGACCTGATACTCAACCCCCACCGCCCAGCTCCACACCGACTCATAACCACGGTCGAGGATGATGCTGGTCGAGGTGGCGTTCTCCGGCGAGAACAGGCTGGCGATGGTCAGGATGTCCAGCTGACGATCGAACTCCAGCTCGAACTTGTCCCAGGCCGCATAGTCGGTCCATTTCACATCCAGGTTGATCTGCCAGCGCTCATGCGGCTTGAACTTGATGCCCGTGGCAAAGTGCGCCGGGTAGGTCATGTCCATCGATACGTTGCCCTGCTCTTCATCGAACAAACCGTCCGGTGTCAGGGTGTTGAACACCGCGCCGATAAACGAGCTGTCCAGGCCCTGCCAGAAGCCTTGCCAATTCTCGGAGTAATCCACCACGTACTGTCCTTTCAGGCGCATCTTCGCCTCGCTCTGGTAAACCATGCCCAGGGCGAACCAGTCACGCGGTTCCCAGAGGAAACCGACGTTCCAGGTCGGCGAAAGGGTCTGCTGCATATCGATGTCGATATTGGCGATATCGGTAAAAGGCCCCAGCTCGCCACCGCAGATATTCAGAAATATCTCAAATGGGTTGTTGTCGACCAGGCACAAGGCATCCTGCGCCACGCCAACAAACCCGGTGAGAATCCCTGGCGCACGGAAGTCCTGGTTCAGCGCCATGGCCTGGTGCGAGAAGCCGACCGACAGGCCCAGCGACAACTCGTCGTTGACCTGGTAGGCCAGCGAGGGCGAAAAATAGGTCAGGCGCTGGAGCACCAACTCCTTGCCCTGATAGCGCCCCGGATCATCGTCCTCGCGAGCAAAGCCGAGCGCCTGCGGGGTGTACATATTGGTGGCGAACGTCAGCTTGGAGCCCGGCGGAGTGATCGACAACCCGGCCAGCGGTGCAAACAGCATGGGCAGTTCGGTGGCTCCGCCGACTCCGGGCAAATACATCATGGCCGAGCTGGCGCGACTGGAGGAGTTGGCGATCGGGTCATCGTCCAGCCCCAAAAAGCTGCTGCCATAACCTTCTGGCGCATCGAAGTCGGCGCGAATGTCCATCATCCCGGTGATGAACTTGACCGTGGTCTGCCGGCCCTTGAGCTTGCTCAGCGCCGCCGGGTTGTAATGCACCGCGTCGATGCCGGTAAAGTCGGCGGTCACCGCGTTACCCAAGGCCATGGCCTTGGGGCTGCCAATGGTCAGGTTCTGCGCCAGCTGAGCCTGGGCCAAGCCTGCGACAAGCAAGCCGGCCCAAAAAATCGCCTGCCTGAGCAGCGAAATTCGCATGTTCATAGGAGTTTCGCTCGCGCTTATTGGGCCTTCAGGCCTTTGATATCCAAAGGCATGGAGATGCCCAACAACACATCCGGCGAATCCTCGGTCATACCGAACCCGGCATTGACGTTGACGATGCGTTCCGGCGAGGTGCGCAAGCCCAGCGAGAAGTTCATCACCGCGCTGGTCTGGCCGCGACCTTCAATATCGCCGTCGGCAAAACCGAACGTCGGCTTCAGGGTGTGCGACATCTGGTAGGAGGTCGCCAGCGACACGTCATACGACAGGGCATAGGCAAAGCCCATGCTCAGGGAGAATGAAGAGCCTGGATCGACATCCTCAAGCAACCGCCCGCCACGCACCTGGCTGATGCCAGTAATCGGCTGGTTGTAGGTGTAACCGACTGAGCCGAAGAGCACGACCGGGTCGATCACATATGACAGGTTGGCCCCCACGCCCAGGCTGTAGTAACCGCTGCCGGTCGACAGATCACTCTGCGCATTGATGTCATAAGGGCTGTTGCCCGTCGGCAAACCAAGGGTCGCGTAAAGGGTGGTGACCGGCTTGCCGCGCAAGGATGTCCATGGCTGCCAACGCAGGCTGGCGGAGATATCGCCCAGGCTGTAGGCATCCATATCACGCTCGGTGTCGTACTTGGCCACCATCGGCAGGCGCACGCTGAACGTCAGGTTGTCCCACACGCCGTAATCGAAGGTAAACGAGTTGGTGAAGGTGTGCTGCGCCTCACTCTGCCCGACCACGCTGAGGATGTTGTTGCCGGTGCGTACGGTTTCGATAACCGTGTCGCGCACCAAGGCGTAATCGACGCCATAGGTCAGGGTCCGCTCACCCTTTTTCAGCAGGGTGTAGCTTTTTTCCGCCGCCTGGAACACTTCCTCCAGCGCCTTGGCACTGTCGGCGTCGTCTTCCTGCTTGCTCAATGCCTCACGGGCCTGATCGACCGAAGCCGGATCGGCGCAAACCGTTGAACTGGCAGCCCCTGCCAGCATGGCCAGCCATACATAATGCAAAACTCTCATGGCGCAGCCCCCAAATTTTATTGTTATGCCGGGCGTTTACTTGCGTCGGATATACCGAATATCGCCACCGGACCCCAGCTCTGTGGCCTGGTTCTCGGTGAACTTGGTGATTTGTGGGAACTCACGAAATGCCAGCAAGCTGACGGTGCGATCATCGATGATGCGCAAGTCCTGCTCGCTCAAGGCAAGGGCATTCGGTGGTTCATTGCCGTTCGGGAAAATCACGAAAAGCACGTTCTGATCCCAGATTTCCTCGAAGCGCGTACGGGTGAAACTGATGTTGCCAAGCGCGGGATCGGCCACGAACACGTGGTCGTTGTAGACATCGCGCACCACCACGAAATGCTTGAAGCCGGCATATTCGATGGGAACAATTGCCGGATGCTCAAGCGCATCGAGGTCGGCGAACGCCGCGCGAAAACCGCCGCTTTTGTAGCCAATGGCCGTGACAAAACGCTTCATGTCGAGCAGCGAGAAACCGCGGCGCTCGACGATCTTGTCGGCCTCGCCAAACTTCAGCAGCCCCTCCATGACCTGGCGCTCCTGCAGATTGCGGCCGAGAAAATAGTCCAGCAGTGAGGTCAAGGCCGCCGAGCCACAGCTGTAGTCATAGGCCTGACGAATCACATTGCGAAACTGCAACTGGTTCATCGGTTCAAGCGTCACGGTCTCGCGCAACGGGCCGTTCGGCAGCGACTGCTGATTAATGTGCACGGTGCCCGGTGCCGGCGGCTTGGTATCCACCGCCTCGGTAAAGCCCCACACGCCGATCAGGCTGCCCAGCAAAATCTCGATCATTGACCAACCGCACTCCTGCCCATCAAGAGAAAAGTCCTACCAGCCGAAACCGGTAAGACTTTTCGACACACGCAACGACTAAGCGAACTTAGTGGCCCCAGACCTTGATCGTGGTGCCGGCCATGTTCATGTCGTTGACGGCCAGGGAGCCGATGCTGGCAGCACTGGCGTCGCCAATTTTGATTGCGCCAACGCTCAGCTGACCGGTGATGGTCGGCAGGCTGATTTGCAGCTGCTCGGTACCGCTGGCGTTTTCGACTACGTCGACTTTGACCGGAGCGGTGTCGGAGATGTTGAAGCCAGTGAAGGAAACGGTTTCCATGCGCAGGGAACCGCCGCCGGTGTCACCGTCGGTGTAAACCAGGCTGCCGATGGTGCCGTTGAAGCTACCGGAGATGCTGATGCCGTCCTGACCGGTTACGGTGGCCAGAGCAGTGTCGTCCATGGCCTTGAGTTCAGCCTGAGCCATAAAAGGAACAGCCAGAACAGCGGCGGCCAGAGCCAGTTGCTTAAGAGTTTTCATTGTTATTGTCTCCACAGTTCACTAATGGGTTGTCCCCGGCAGGCTGTTCTGGACTCCTGTCCATCTCAGCTACAGCGACTTGCATCGCTCACCAGGTCTGACACTGCTTCCCTAGTCGCGTCAGGCTTGGAATCGTGAAGCGGCATGCTTCTCGTCCTGACGCTAAAACTACTGGTGCCTGCCCTGGCTGCCAGCCCATCCAAGGGATGGAGCGCCAACAGCCTGTCTCTCAGCCCATGAAGCTCAGGCCTCGCTTAACAACCCCAGACTCTTGCCCTTCAATACCGCCTGCGTACGGCTGCGCACACCCAGCTTGGCGAACAGGTTATGCAGGTGCCATTTGATCGTGGCTTCGGACAGATGCACCGCCTGAGCAATATCGCGGTTGGACAAGCCGGCCGCCACGAAGCGCAAAATCTCTCGCTCGCGATGGCTAACATCTTGATTTTCATCGAAAGTTTCTAAATCGATGGACAGCCGGCGGCACTGCTCACGCAACTGCTCGGCCAGCCCTTGCCAGGCTCCGGCCCGCTTGGCTTCGGCGTTGTGCCAGGCGTCCCAGAGCGGTAGCAGCCACAACGCATCGTCGAGAAAGATGCGCCGATAACCGCTGGCCCAGGCGTCTTCCAGCGTCGCCTTGAACAGGGCAAAAGCCTTGTCGCTGTTACCTTTGCGCCAATACGCCACAGAAAGTAACAAGGCCAGACGCAAACGCCGGTCGCGCTGGTGATCGGCCGTCTGTTTGGCCAGGCAGGCTTCCAGCGCGGTTTGCGCCTTGTCGGCACGCCGTTCGGTCAACGCCAGGCGCGCCTCGGACAGTACCAGTACAGTCTCCGCATCGGCATAGCGCCCCGGCTGCAGCACGGCCAGATGGCGCTGCAACTGCAAACAGGTGCGTTCGGCTTCATTGGGCCGACGCAACCAGAGCAGAAACTGCACCTTGCAGCTCATGCCCAGGGCATAAACCCGCTCATAACCCGGGCCATGCAGACCGCCTAGCCATTCATCCAACTCGGCCAGGGCAGATTCACCTTCGCCGGCAAAGAAGCGCGCCTTGGCCATAACCAGTTTGCCGCGGCTGATCAACTCGATCGGCGTTGCCACATCACGCCAGGTGGTCGCCAGTGGCAACTCCGCAAGAATCGCCGCGTGCCGATCCTGCTCATACAGCAGGTCGGCATAGGCCAGCGCCAGC
This sequence comes from Pseudomonas sp., assembly GCF_049653025.1. Classification (GTDB taxonomy): domain Bacteria; phylum Pseudomonadota; class Gammaproteobacteria; order Pseudomonadales; family Pseudomonadaceae; genus Aquipseudomonas. The sequence continues at coordinate 105,516 of NZ_JBASFM010000017.1, forward strand.
GGACCACCGACTCGGCTACGACGGCCAAACACCTGTTCGACCCGTGCTCGCGCACTTTCTGCCAGCGCGCGGCCGCGCTCCGGCTGGCCCATCTCCTTGCAGATCAGCGCCTCGATCAGGCTGACCACCGCATGCAAATATTCACTGTCGGCCTGCTCCAGGTTGTCGCGCGCCACCGCAATCGACTTGGCCGCATCGCCGAACTCGCCGAGCAACGCGTAGGCTGCCGCCTGAATGCAGGACATGCTCGCGCGGAAAATCGGCTGGTTGTCCGGCACCAGGGCCAGCCAGTGACGCGCCACCTTCAGCGCTGCTTCCAGCTTGTCCTGATACAACAGCACCAGCGCCTTGAGCACCTGGGCCACCGCCAGCAACACCGCCAGGCCGAAGTGCATCGGCTTGCCACGCCCCTGCATCAGGCGCGTGCTGACTTCCTCGATCAGCGCTTCGGCCTCGGCGTACTTCTGCTCGAAGGCCAGTTGCCAGGCATAGAATATCTGGAACACCGGGTGTTCGCGAATCACCTCGGCAGGCACATCCTTGAGGATCGCCAGAATGCCGTACACCTGATTGCCGGCAATCAGGTTGGCCCCCTGGCGCTCCAGCAGCTCGGCGGCAAAACCGTAGTCGCGGGCACGCAAGGCGTATTTGACCGATTTGTCGGTCAGCTCATGGCTTTCACACCAGCGTGCGGCGGCATGCAGCAAGTGGGTCGGATCACCCGAGCGACTCAAGCGGCTTTGCAGGAACTCGGCAAACAGGTGGTGATAGCGGAACCACTCGCCCTGCTCATCCAGGGCGATGATAAACAGCTGCGCCGCTTGCAGGCGTTGCAGCATCTGCGCGCCATCGCTGCGCCCGGTCAGGGCGTTGCACAACTCGGCATTGAACTCATCCAGCACCGAGGTCTGGTCGAGGAAAAACTGCTGCTCCGGCGGCAAATGGTCGAGCACGTCCTCGGCCAGGTAATCGGCAATATTGCGCTCGGTGCCGGACAAACCAGCCAGGAACGCACTGCGCTCGGGGTGACGCGCCAACGCCAGGGCCACCAGGTGCAAGGCAGTGATCCAGCCTTCGGTGCGACCATGCAGCAGGTCCAGCTCCGCCGCGCTCAAGTCCAACTGTTTCAGTTCATGGAAATAGGCGGCGGTTTCGCTACGGGTCAGGCGCAGCTCTTCCGCCTTGACCCACAGGGCCCATGAGGCACTGGTCGGCTGCTCATCGAGAAAGCGCGGCTGGAAGCGCGTGCTGCCGATCATCCGCACATTGGCCGGTACCTGTTTGACGAAGTAACTGACCAGCGGCCCGAGATCGACATGCCGTACCCGGTGGAAGTCATCGAAGATCAGGTACAGATCGCCCTGAACCTTCTTCAAATCACCGATAAAGGAATCCAGCAGCACTTCATTGGGTAGGCTCAAATCGTCGCGCAACAGGCGCGCGGTGTGTTCGCCAAAGCCCGGTAACTGCGCATCGATCGCCGCAATCAGGTAATGCAGCAGGCGCTGCGGCTCGCTGTCGGCCTCATCGCAGGACAGCCAGGCCACCCGCGCACCCGATTCGAGCAAGCGCAGGCGAAACTGGCTGAGCACCGTGCTTTTACCGAAGCCGGCCGGCGCGCTCAGCAGAATCAGGCGCTGCTGACGGGCGCTGAACAGCCGATCGAGCAGCGCAGAACGCGCGAGCAAAGGCCGCCCGGCAGATTCGGCGGGGAACAGTTTGGTACGCAGTAACGGCAAGCGACGCGGACGAGGCAGAGTTTGGCTGTTCATAGTTCGAGGAGACTCAGTTCACGGGCGCGACGGATGGCTTGCGTGCGATTACGCACCTTGAGCTTTTCGTAAATGTTGTGCAGGTGCCATTTGACCGTACCTAGGGCCAGCGACAACTGCTGGCCAATCTCATCATTCGACATGCCCTGCGCCGCCAGGCAGACCACCTCGCGCTCGCGCTCGGTCAAGCCTTCCTCAAGCACTTCCAGCGATTGCCGCGCGTGACTACCCGGCCAGATGGCCAGCAAACCGCGAATAAAACCCTGCAAGGCCGGTTGACGCTCGGCGGCTTCCAGCTGTTGCAGCAGCAAACGAATGGCCTCGCCTTCCTCGACAAACAGGCTGCGCACGCCTTCGCGTTCGGCGCCGATCAGGCATTGCACCAACAGGCTCTGCGCGCGCTCTTGGTAACCCAGGCGCTGGTAGCTGAGCGCCGCCAGCAGATCCAGGCGCAGGCGCTGCAAGCCATGCCAGTTGTCCAGCAACATGCCGCGCAGCTGCGTGATCTCATGCAGCGCCTCGCTGTAATGACCACGCGCCTGCTGCAGGCGAATACGGGTCAGGCCGCGTACCCACAGCACCGGGTTGAAGCGCATGTGCTGGTAGTGCTCGGCGAGCTTGTTCCAGTCGACGGTTTTCAACCGTTGCTCGGCGCGTTTGAGGCGATCCGCCGCCGGCTCCTGAAGAATCTGCACCACTTCATCGGCCACCGCCTGGGCATAGAAGCGCCAGGACTGGTTGCGCGCCGCCAGGTTCTGCATCAGCACTAGGCTGGCGTAGGCCTCTTTCGGGTTGTCCTGCATGCGCTGCACATGAGCCATGCACAGCATGCCCTGGGCATACAGGTCGATCGGATTGATCACATCGACCGTGGCCAGCGCCCAGCGCAGACGCTCTTCGATGCCTTCCAGGCGGCCCTGGTTATAGGCAATCAGCGCCTCGGTGATGGTGGGCAGCGCAAGGGCGCGGGACTTGTCGGCAAACCAGGGAATAACCCGGGCGCGCAACTGGGCGAAGAGCAATTCCGCCTGGCGGATCTGCCCCTGCTCCAGGCTGAGCAGCACCTCGACATTGGCCAGCTGCATATCCAGGTAGCGGCCTTCGAGGAAGTGGTTGCGCTGCTGCGCCAGTGCCAGCAGGCGTTTGGCGTGGTCCGGCTGACCGATCATGACATTGGCCAGCGCGCCGACAATCAGCATTGCCACTTCAAGGAATGCGGTGTGCTGACCCAGTTGCACCTCGACCCGGCGCGCCAGGGCGATGCAGGTTTGCAGATCATCCTTCTGCAAGGCGATGACCGCCTTGATTGCCAGAGTGGCCAGCAGCTTGTCGCTCAGCGGGCCATTGGCCTTGGCTTCGCCCCAGCGCTCGAGCAACTCATCAAGCATGCGGTTGGCTTCCACCAGCCCCAGTTCGGCAGCGCGGGTCCAGACATCGGCCAGAACCAGCACCGGAAAACGCTCGGCAATTTCATCCGGGACGTGCTGACGCCACTTGTAGATGCTGTGCAGCTGGCCGCGGTTGATCAGTTCCAGGCCGCAGCCATCGACCAGCGCCGCAAGCATCTCAGGGTCTTCGGCCAAGCAGGCGTGCTCGATCGCCAGGTTCTGCATATGGTGGTTGGTAAACCACAGGCTGGCATTGAAATGCAGCTGCTTGAAGCGCTCGGGGTCGCGCTCCTTGAGACGACCACGGAGGAATTCGGCGAACAGGTTGTGGAAGCGATACCACTGGCGCTCGCGGTCCAGCGGCAGGAGGAACAGCTGCATGGCTTCCAGCTCTTCGAGCAGGTGCTGACCATCCTGACGCCCGGTCAGGGCGTTGGCCAGATCGCCGCTCAATTGCTGGGCGACGCCCAGGGCCAGTAGCAGTTCCTGCTTGTCGGCCGGCAACTGCTCGAACACGCTGCGCAGCAGGTACGCGCCAACAGCCGCTTGGTCGGTGCCCATATCGGTGATCTGCGCGGCAGCCTGCGGCTGATGCCGTAGCCAGAGGCTGGCCAGGTGCACGCCGACCATCCAGCCTTCGGTCTGGCTGTACAGCGCGCTGAACGCCACGGCATCCAGCTGCAGCCCGCAGCGGGTCAGGTAATCGCGGGTTTCCGCCTTGCTCAGGCGCAGCTCCTGCTCACCGATCTCGATCAGCAGGCCCTTGGCGCGCAGGGTGGCCAGGTTCAAGGCCGGTTGCGAGCGGCTACCGATAGCCAGGGTAAAGCCTTCGGGAGCGAACTTGATCAGGCGGTTGAGCGCGCTGATCAGCTCGCCATCCTGGATCAGGTGCAGATCATCGAGCACCAGCAGCAGCGGCGTATCCAGCTGCGCCAGGTCAACCAGCAGGCTTTCCATCACGGCGGAAACCGGCACGCGCATGGTGTTCTGCAGGTAGGCCAGCGCCTCGCTGCCGAACTCCGGCAACAGGCCGGACAGCGCTTCGATCAATTGCAGGAGAAAACGCGACGGCTCATCGTCGCCGGGGCCGAGCGACAACCACGCCACCGCGTGGCCACTCTGCTCGCGGGCATTGGCCAGCGCCACCAGCGCACTGGTTTTGCCAAAGCCGGCGGGCGCGGCCAACAGCAGCACCCGTGCATGGGGATTGGCTGACAGCGCCGACTCCAACTGCGGCCGGATCAGGTAATCGGCAGAGGCCTGAGGCGGCATCAACTTGGAGCGCAAAAGGCTGCCCGCAGCAGGATCTATAACTTCATCCATGGCCTTGATCCCGTATTAATTATTGTTTTATGAGTTACGTAGCACATCCGGGGACCTGTCCATACTAATGAGCTGTAGCATCCCGAGTAAACCCATGCGCAAGCTCTAGGATGAATGTTGGCGACGTTCTACAATCGGCATCCGCGACCTCGAAAGTGTCACATGCCTACTTGCCTTGTACAGGCTCTGCCCTACCGAGCAGACCCTTCCAGCTACTTCAGTGCCGTCATGCATGCCCCAGGCGCAGTCCTGCTGGATGCCGGGCGCCCGAGCGCGCAGCGTGGACGCTATGACCTTATTAGCGCCTGGCCATTGGCAGAGCTGGCACCGACGCCTGACGAAACGGCCAACGCTTTCCTGCAACGCCTGCGCCAGAGCCTCTGTACTCTTGGCCAGGCCGACGCACCGGCCGATAATCCGCTCCCGTTCGTCGGCGGCCTGATTGGCTATCTGAGTTACGACTTCGGCCGCCGCCTCGAACAACTGCCCGCCCAGGCCATAGACGACCTTGACCTGCCTGACGCGCGCTTCGGGGTTTATGCCTGGGCGCTGATCAGCGACCACCAGCGGCAAGTCAGCCAGCTGGTATTTCACCCAAGCCTCAGTGAGGCCGAACGGCAACGCCTGAGCGAACTGTTCGCCGCCCCCACAGCACCTGCCGAACAGCCCTTCAAGCTGCTGGGGCGCTTCCACTCCGACATCAGCGCCCAGGACTACCAGCGCGCGTTTGCCCGCATCCAGGGTTATATCCAGGCCGGCGACTGCTATCAGGTGAACTTTGCCCAGCGTTTTTGTGCGCCCTACCAGGGTTCAGCCTGGACGGCCTACCAAGCGCTACGCGCGGCCTGCCCCACACCGTTTTCCGGCTACCAGGCGCTGGCAGGCGGTGGAGCCATCATCAGCCTGTCGCCGGAGCGCTTTCTGCGTATCAGCCAGGGCCAAGTGGAAACCCGACCGATCAAGGGCACCCGGCCGCGACATACCGACCCGCAGCAAGACCAGGCGCAGGCCGACGCCCTGCTCGGCAGCCAGAAGGACCGTGCGGAAAACCTGATGATCGTCGACCTGCTGCGCAATGACCTCGGCCGCAGCTGCAAAATTGGCTCGGTGCGCGTGCCGGAACTGTTCGCCCTGGAGAGCTACCCCAACGTGCACCACCTAGTCAGCGCGGTCACCGGCGAGCTGGCGGCCGACAAGGATGCCCTGGACCTGATCGCCGGCAGCTTCCCCGGCGGCTCGATCACCGGCGCACCGAAGATCCGCGCCATGCAGATCATCGACGAACTGGAGCCGACCCGCCGCGCCCTCTATTGCGGCTCGTTGCTGTATCTGGACGTACGCGGGGAAATGGACAGCTCGATCGCCATCCGCAGCCTGCTGGCCAAGGACGGGCAACTCAATTGCTGGGGCGGCGGCGGCATCGTCGCCGACTCCGACTGGCAAGCCGAATACCAGGAGTCGATCACCAAGGTCAGGGTGCTGCTCGACACCCTGGAGCAGCTCTGCGACTGACCTAAACGGCAGACACGAAGGCTGGCCGCCATGGATGGCAGGCCACAAAAAAGCCCGCGTAAGCGGGCTTTTTTACAACGGGCTGATTACAGACTCAGCTCGCGATTGGACGCCTTGAGGAACTCACGCTTGAGCTCTTCAAAGGTGTGCACGGCTGGGAACTGCGGAAACTCACGGATCACGTTTTCCGGCGCATGGAACAGGATGCCTGCATGGGCTTCGCTGAGCATGGTGGTGTCGTTGTACGAATCGCCGGCGGCAATTACGCGGTAGTACAGGCTCTTGAAGGCGATCACCGACTGGCGTTTAGGGTCTTTCTGGCGCAGCTGGTAGCCCACTACGCGATCAGTCTCATCGGTGATCAGCTTGTGGCACAGCAGCGCCGGGAAGCCCAACTGACGCATCAGCGGCTGGGAGAACTCGTAGAAGGTGTCCGAAAGAATGACGACCTGGAAACGCTCGCGCAGCCAGTTAACAAACTCCACCGCGCCGTCCAGCGGCTTGAGGGTGGCAATCACTTCCTGGATGTCGGCCAGTTTCAGGCCGTGCTCGTCGAGGATGCGCAGACGCTGCTTCATCAGCACGTCGTAGTCCGGAATATCTCGGGTGGTCGCTTTCAGCGCTTCGATGCCAGTTTTTTCCGCGAAGGCGATCCAGATTTCCGGGACCAACACGCCTTCCAGGTCGAGACACGCGATTTCCACAGGACACTCCTAGCTTGGATTTATCAAAGAAGGCGGCACTCTAGCGACTCGCCCCAGGCTGCGCAACGCACTCTTTATACCCAAAACAAAGGTCTACTGCGGCACTTGGTTATTTAGCTGTATAAGCTGCTTTTGCTACCATCGCCACACAAGACGCCTGACGTCACCATAACTAGGAATTCAGCCCGATGAGCCACCCCTTCGACGCAGCCGAACTGGCAGCCAGCTATGCCAATAAGTCGCCTCAGGACATTCTCAAGCTCGCCTTCGAGCACTTTGGCGATGAGCTGTGGGTGTCTTTCAGCGGCGCAGAAGACGTGGTGCTGGTGGACATGGCCTGGAAACTCAACAAGAACGTCAAGGTGTTCAGCCTGGATACCGGTCGCCTGCACCCGGAGACTTATCGCTTTATCGATCAGGTCCGCGAGCACTACAAGATCAGCATCGACATCCTCAGCCCCGACGCCGCCGTGCTCGAGCCGTTCGTCAAGGACAAGGGCCTGTTCAGCTTCTACAAGGACGGCCACAGCGAGTGCTGCGGCATCCGCAAGACCGCGTCGCTGCGGCGCAAACTGTCGACGGTCAAGGCCTGGGCCACCGGCCAACGCCGCGATCAGAGCCCGGGGACACGCAGCCAGGTTGCCGTGGTGGAGCTCGACGCAGCCTTCTCCACCGCGGACAACACCCTGTACAAGTTCAACCCGCTGGCACAGATGAGCAGCGAAGAGGTGTGGGCCTACATCCGCATGCTAGAACTGCCCTACAACAGCCTGCATGAACGCGGCTTTATCAGCATCGGCTGCGAGCCTTGCACCCGCCCCGTACTGCCCAACCAGCATGAGCGCGAAGGCCGCTGGTGGTGGGAAGAAGCCACCCAGAAGGAATGCGGACTGCACGCCGGCAACCTGATCGCCAAGAACTGATCCAGGCAGCATAAAAAAGGCCAGTCACGTGAATGACTGGCCTTTTTTGTTTTCTGGCGGGCGTTCAGCCTTTATCGACCTGACGCTGGCGGCGCAGCATATAGCGCTCTACATAGGAGCACGAAGGGATCACCGTATAACCCAGGCGCTCGGCATACTGCAGGGCATGCTCGGTCAAGGCTGCGGCGATGCCACGCCCGCGCAGCGCGTTGGGGACAAAGGTGCGATAGATATCCAGAGTCTGCTTACCCAGATCCATATACGCCAGGTACGCCCGATCACCCTCCACTGTGGTCTCGAATTGATGACCCGACAGGTCATGGTGAATGGACAACGCCTCGCTCATCGCAATTCCTCTGTTAACCCTGGCAACCCGCACTTGCCAGCATGGCATCCGGGTTACGGCATGCCGCACCTGTAGTTATAGGCAATATCTCCTGAGCTTATCAGGCCAAAACCGCCGCGGTCACGCGAATCAATAACTTAGCGCAGGTTCAACACCGCAATACTGCGCCTGGTCACAGCCTGTTCTGCGTGCCGCACATCGTGCAATGCTCTCGACGAGTAACCCGGGCGAACTTCATTGGTGCGACAAACTGACATACCACTCTGCGAGTATGTCTTTTGCCTGGCTTAAACAATCGCCAACTTGGATCAGGCAGATACCCATAACAACCCATTTTTCAGCGCTGACTGCACTCGCACATAACAACTAAGACTGCGCAACAAACTGCCAAAACTGCTCGAGCTGCTTGTTTTTTAACCAATTTCTCTTTGATTACGGTTAAAGGTCTCACTCAGCAGAAAAAAACCTGCACCACTTGCTTAGGTTCCGTTTACTTACTACAAGTTACAGGTAGTATGTACGCCGGCTAATTTCCTACCATCAGGAAATTGCTTTTATGGAAAAAACTCCACCTTAAGGGGAACACGATGAACAACGTTCTGAAATTCTCTGCTCTGGCATTGGCCGCAGTTCTGGCTACCGGTTGCAGCAGCATGTCCAAAGAAACTGAAGCTCGTCTGACTGCAACTGAAGATGCAGCTGCTCGCGCTCAAGCCCGTGCCGACGAAGCCTACCGTAAGGCTGATGACGCTCTGGCCGCTGCTCAGAAGGCTCAGCAAACTGCTGACGAAGCCAACGAGCGCGCTCTGCGTATGCTGGAAAAAGCTAGCCGTAAGTAATAGCCCCTCAAGGCTATGACAAGCCGACCCAGTTTCTGGGTCGGCTTTTTTATTGCCAGCGAAAAGCCACTCGCGCAATCAACAGGCAATAAACAATTGTCTGGAACAATTTTTAACGTCGCGCAGCGACGGCCCGAAGGGTGACCGCCAGAGATGGCAGGCAATAAAAAACCCGTCAGCGCTACGCATAACGGGCTCTTTAAACTCAGCAGCTATCAGATAGCTGGCTCTGTCGCGACCACGGCCTGATCAGGCTGGGCGATTTCAACCGGCAAACCGTCTTCGGCGGCCACCACTTCACGCAGCATTTCCCAGTCCAAGCGCAGACCGGCGAACTCGTCGTTCTTCAACAGCGCATTGATCACTGCTGTGTGTTTATCCACGACCGAGGCGTCGCCAGTGTCATCCAGGGGCGCATGCGCCTCAAGGTAGATCTTGCCGCCACTGCGACCGAACTTGTACGGCTCATTGACGATGCGCACCGACGTGCCCACAGACACCATCGAGGCCAGCTTCAGCACGTTATGGTTAAGCATGCGGAAGCAGCCATGGCTGACGCGCATGCCGATACCGAACTTCTTGTTCGAACCATGAATCAGGTAGCCCGGCACCGAAAGACCCATCTTGTAAGGACCCAGCGGGTTGTCGGGGCCTGGCGGCACGTAGCTCGGCAGCGGATCGCCATCGGCGGCATGTTCTTCACGGATCGACTTGGGCGGCGACCAGCCCGGGTTCGGTACCTTGGCCGTGATACGCGCATTGGCAACCGGCGAACTCCAGCCCTCGCGGCCAATACCCAGCGGGTAGGTGTAAACCACGTTGCGCCCTTTCGGGTAGTAATACAGCCGGTATTCGGCGAGATTGATCACGATGCCCTCGCGCGGGCCTGGCGGCAGGATGTAGCGCGTCGGCAGGATGATCTCGTTGCCTTCGCCCGGCAGCCAAGGGTCAACACCCGGGTTGGCCACGACCATTTCCAGATAACCCAGGTCATTGGCCACACCAAGGTCGGCAAAGGTATCTTCATACTTGGCCTTGACCACCTGCACCTGGCCCACGATGTCTTCGCCGGGCGGCGGCAAAGGCAGTTCAATGGCATTGGCAGACGCTACAGCGAACAGGCTGGCGAGAGACAGGCAACGGGTGACGGCAATAGCACGCGGCAACATCCGGGAATTCCTGACGAAAAGGCTGGTAAATGTAAGCGGCGATTGTACACCGGTTGAGCAAGGCCTGGGAGGCCTCAGCGCGCCAACAACGACGGGCGCTCGCCGCGTCGTTCGGCATCGAATGTCGCTCGGCAGGCCAGACACAGGCGCTTGTCACGCAGCATCGCTTTATCCAGGTCACGCCACACCGGCTGCGCCGGCAGCAAGCCTCCGCACAGCGTGCGGTCGGCAAAGCCGCCCAACTCCAGCTGACGCGCCAGCAAATGCACACGCACTTCTCGACAGGCGAACAGATCAAGCTGCTCGTCAGGTTCGATCAGTTGGTAGGCATGCAAGGACCAAGCAGGACGCGGCATTGAGGGCTCCAGTGCGGGGTCGCCACATTAGCCGAAAGGCACTGCGCAGAAAAGCCTGTCAGAGCAAAGGTTGCAGGGTCGGCCAGAGGTTATCCAGCAGCCTGGGCTGCGCTTCGGCAGTGGGGTGAATGCCATCGTTCTGCATCAGCGCAGGCACACCACCTACGCCTTCCAGCATGAAAGGCACCAGAGCGGCGCCATGCTCTTTGGCCACCTTGGGAAACACCTCAGCGAACGCCGTGGTGTAACGCACGCCGTAATTCGGCGGCAGCTGCATACCCAGGATCAGCACCTTGGCCCCCTTTTGCTGCGACGCCTGCACCATGGCCGCAAGGTTTTGTTGCAATTGCGCAGGAGGCTGGCCACGCAGCCCATCGTTGCCGCCCAGCTCGATAATCACCAGGCTCGGCTGATGCTCGGCAAGCAGCGCCGGCAGCCGTGCGGCACCGCCTGCGCTGGTGTCGCCACTGATCGAAGCATTCACCACCTGGTACGCGAAACCCTGCTCGGAGAGGCGTTTTTCCAGCAAGCTGACCCAACCCTGGCGGGTATCCAGGCCAAAAGCCGCGCTGATACTATCGCCGACGACCAGTACGGTACCCGCAAACGCCGCCGGCCCCCACAGCAGCAGGCTCAGGGCAGTACCGATCAACCACTTACGCATTGGATTCTCCATGAGCTCAAGCATTCTCACCGCGCGAAACCTTAGCAAAGTGGTGCCCAGCACGGAAGGCGAGCTAACCATACTCCATGACCTGTCGCTGGAGCTTGCCTCGGGCGATAGCCTGGCGATTGTCGGCAGCTCCGGCTCGGGCAAATCCACCCTGCTCGGCCTGCTCGCCGGCCTCGACCTGCCCAGCAGCGGCAGCGTGGTGCTGGCGGCCAATGATCTGGGCAGCCTCGATGAAGACCAGCGCGCTCGCGTGCGCGCCGAACATGTCGGCTTTGTCTTCCAGTCCTTCCAGCTGCTCGACAGTTTGAACGCCCTGGAAAACGTCATGCTGCCGCTGGAACTCGAAGGTCATGCCGACGCTCGCCAGCGCGCCCGCGCCCTGCTCGAACGCGTCGGCCTGGGCCAACGCCTGACCCACTACCCACGGCAACTGTCGGGCGGTGAACAGCAACGCGTAGCCATTGCCCGCGCCTTTGTCGCGGAACCGGCGGTGCTGTTTGCCGACGAACCCACCGGCAACCTCGACAGCCATACCGGCGAACGCATCAGCGACCTGCTGTTCGAGCTGAACAAGGAGCGCGGCGCGACCCTGGTACTGGTCACCCACGACGAGCGCCTGGCCCATCGCTGCCAACGCCTGATCCGCCTGGAAGGCGGCCATCTGGTCGACCATGTGGAACCCTGATGAACCCTCTGCCGTTTAACCGCCTGCTGTCGCTGGCCAGCCGCCAATTGTTGCGCGACGCCCGCGCCGGCGAGCTGCGTGTGCTGTTTTTCGCCCTGCTGATCGCGGTAGCGGCCAGTACCGCCATCGGTTATTTCAGCGCACGCCTGAACGACGGCATGCTGCTGCGTGCCACCGAGTTTCTCGCCGCCGACCTGCGCCTGAGCAGCAGCTCGGCCAACACCCCGGAACAGATCGACACGGGCAAACAGTTAGGGCTGGAACACGCGCAGCTGGTGGAATTCTCCAGCGTGGTGGCCAGCGAGGCCGGCATCCAACTAGCCAGCGTCAAGGCAGCGGACAGCGCCTATCCACTGCGCGGCGAATTGAAGAGCGCCGCCGCGCTGTATGACGTCGAACACACCGGTCCCGGGCCGCAACCAGGCGAAGCCTGGGCCGAAGCGCGCCTGTTTGTCGCCCTAAATCTCAAGCCTGGCGACAGCGTCGAGATCGGCGCAAAAACCCTACGTTTGACCCGCGTGCTGACGTTTCTGCCCGATGAAGCCGGCGATTTCTACAGCCTGACGCCGCACCTGCTGATGCACTTGGATGATTTACCCGCCACCGGCGTGGTGCAGCCCGGCAGCCGCGTGCGCTATCAAGAATTGTGGCGCGGCCCCAGTGCGATGCTGGCCGACTACCGCAAGACCATCGAACCCACGCTGCAAGCCAATCAGCGCCTGGAAGATGCCAAGGATGGCAATCGCCAGGTCGGCAGCGCCCTCGGCCGCGCCGAGCGCTATCTCAACCTGGCCAGTCTGGCCGCCGTACTACTGGCCGGGGTGGCCGTGGCGCTGTCGGCCGCACGCTTTGCTGCCAGGCGCTTCGATGCCAGTGCCCTGCTGCGTTGCCTGGGCCTGTCGCGCAACCAGGCGCTGGGCCTGTTCAGCCTGCAACTGGCATTACTGGGCATCACGGCCAGCCTGATTGGCGCGCTGCTGGGCTGGCTTGCCCAACTGGCACTGTTCAACCTATTGCAGAACCTGCTGCCCGCGCAGATTCCCTCCGGCAGCCTGTGGCCGGCCTTGGCGGGGATGGCCACAGGCTTGGTCGCCCTGGCAGGATTTGCCTTACCACCGCTGGCCGCACTCGGCCGCGTGCCACCACTGCGAGTGCTGCGCCGCGACCTGCTGCCGGTGCCGGCCAGCTCCTGGCTGGTGTATGGCGCAGCCTTGCTGGCACTCGGCCTGATCATGTGGCGCTTGAGCCTCGACCTGCAGCTGACCTTCGCCCTGCTCGGTGGCGGCCTGGTTACCGCCGTGCTGCTGGGCGGCCTGCTGCTGCTCGGCTTGCAAAGCCTACGCCGGTTGCTGGCCGGCGCTTCACTGCCCTGGCGGCTCGGCCTGGGCCAACTGCTGCGTCATCCACTGGCCGCTGCCGGACAATCGCTGGCGTTTGGCCTGATCATCCTGGCCATGGCGCTGATTGCCCTGCTGCGCGGCGAGCTGCTCGACACCTGGCAGGATCAACTGCCCGAGCAGGCACCCAATCACTTTGCGCTGAATATCCTGCCGGCCGACAAGGATGCCTTCAGCGCTCGTCTGAACGCGCTGTCGCCACGCCCCGCACCGTTGTTCCCGGTGGTGCCTGGACGGCTGGTGATGATCAACGGCGAACCGGTGCGGCAGATCGTCAGCAAGGAGTCCCAGGGTGAACGGGCGATTCGCCGCGACCTGAGCCTGACCTGGGCCGCCGAGTTGCCGGCGGACAACCAGATAATCGCCGGCAGCTGGTGGGACGCATCCGCAGCTACCGAACTGCCGGGCGTATCGGTGGAGTCGGAACTGGCCGAAAGCCTGCAACTGCAAGTCGGCGACCGCCTGAGCTTCAGCGTCGGCGGCCTCAACCGCGACGCCGTGGTCAGCAGCCTGCGCGAAGTCGACTGGAACAACTTCCAGCCCAACTTCTATATGATCTTTGAGCCCGGCACCCTGCAGGACCTGCCGGTCACCTACCTGACCAGCTTCTACCTGCCGCCGCAGCACGAACGGCAACTGGTCGAGCTGTCGCGCGCATTCCCGGCGGTCACCTTGCTGCAGGTCGAAGCGCTGCTGGCGCAGCTGCGCAGCATCCTCGCCCAGGTCACCCTGGCCATCGAATTCGTGCTGCTGTTCGTCCTGGCCGCCGGCATGGCGGTGCTGTTCGCTGGGCTGCAAGCCACGCTGGATGAACGCATCCGCCAAGGTGCCCTGCTACGCGCCCTGGGTGCCGAACGTCGCCTGCTGCTCAAGGCACGCAGCACCGAGTTCGGCCTGCTTGGCGCGGCCAGCGGCTTACTGGCGGCCTTGGGCTGCGAGCTGATCAGCTTCCTGCTCTACCGCTTTGCCTTCGACCTGAGCTGGCAGCCCCATCCCTGGTTGCTGTTACTGCCCTTGATCGGCGCGCTTCTGGTAGGCACGGCTGGCGTTCTAGGCACCCGCCGCGCCTTGAATATCAGCCCGCTGACGGTGTTGCGCGAGGGCTGATAGACTCGCGCACCACTTTTCTCAGCCGTCTAAGAGCCTGTTTAATGTCTTGCGAGCTAGAGCCCGGCAAGGCGAAAACAGGCGAGGAAGCGGAGTGTACTTTTGTACATGAGCATTCCGAGCCTGTTTTTAACGCAGCAGGGCCGACGCGCAGCAGACGTTAAATAGGTTCTTATGAGTCGCTATCGCCCACCCCGCGCCGCTGGCACGCCCCTGATCACCCCCGAGGGCGAGGCCCGCATGCGCGCCGAGCTGCATGAGCTCTGGCATGTGCGCCGCCCACAGGTCACTCAATCGGTCAGCGAAGCGGCCGCGCAGGGTGATCGCTCGGAGAACGCCGAATACACCTATGGCAAGAAGATGCTGCGCGAGATCGACAGCCGCGTACGTTTTCTGACCAAGCGCCTGGAAAACCTCAAGGTCGTCAGCGCCCACCCCAGCGATCCGAACAAGGTCTACTTCGGCGCCTGGGTGACCCTGGAAGATGAGGACGGCAGCGAGTCGCGCTACCGCATCATCGGCCCGGACGAACTGGACCTGAAAAACAACCTGATCAGCATCGACTCGCCCCTGGCCCGCGCCCTGATCGGCAAGAGCCTGGACGCCGAAGTGCGGGTGCAAACCCCAACTGGCGAGAAGACCTGGTACATCGTCGCCATCGACTACCCGTGACCGAGCCAAGCATGCCCCCCGCACCTAACGCCCCACCCCAGCAAGCACGCCTTGAGTGGGATGAGCAGGGCCAGCCGCTTTCCAGCCAATTCGCCGATGTGTACTTCTCCAACGAGAACGCTCTGGCCGAAACCCGCTATGTGTTTCTCGCCAACAATCAGTTACCGGAGCGCTTCGCCGCGCTAACGGCCGATCAGCAACTGGTCATTGGCGAAACCGGCTTCGGTACCGGGCTGAACTTTCTCTGCGCCTGGCAGCTGTTTGAACAGCACGCCGTAACGGGAGCCCGCCTGCACTTTGTCAGCGTGGAAAAATACCCGCTGAACAAGGCCGATCTGCAACGGGCGTTGGCGCTATGGCCTGAGCTTGCGCCCTACGCCGAGCAGCTACTAGCGCAGTACGTGGCGCTGCATCCGGGCTTTCAGCGCCTGATTTTTGCAGATGGCCGTATCGTCCTGACCCTGTTGATTGGCGATGCGCTGGAGCTGTTCGGCCAACTGGACACCTATGTCGACGCCTGGTTTCTCGACGGCTTTGCGCCTGCGAAAAACCCGGATATGTGGACGCCGGAGCTGTTTGCCGAGCTGGCCAGACTGTCCCACGCCAGCACCACAATGGGCACCTTTACCAGTACCGGTTATGTGCGCCGCCGGCTGAACGATGCCGGTTTCAAGATGAAACGTGTGCCGGGCCTCGGCAAGAAATGGGAAGTGCTCAAGGGCGCGTTTATCGGCACAACTGAAACAGCCGAAAAGCCCTGGTTTGCCCGCCCGCCGCAGCCTGCCGGCCCGCGCGGCGCGTTGGTGATCGGTGCCGGCCTGGCCGGTTGTGCCACGGCCGCCAGCCTGGCCCAGCGCGGCTGGCAGGTCACTCTGCTGGAACGGCATAACGCCATAGCCCAGGAAGCCTCGGGCAATCCGCAAGGCGTGCTTTATCTCAAGCTCTCGGCCCATCACACCACGCTGTCACGCCTGATCGTCAGCGGTTTCGGCCATACCCGCCGACTACTGGAGCGCTTACACAAAGGCCAAGACTGGGATAACTGCGGCGTACTGCAACTGGTTTTCGACGCCAAGGAAGCGCAGCGCCAGGCGCAGCTTGCTGCGGCCTTTCCGGCCGACCTACTGACGAACGTGGACAAAAGCGACGCCGAAGCCAAGGCCGGCATCCCCCTGCCCGCCGGCGGTCTGTTCTACCCCGAGGCGGGCTGGGTGCATCCACCAGCACTGTGTGAATTGCTTAGCCAGCAGCCCAATATCCAGCTGCAACTGCATCAGGAAGCGCTGGAGCTGCGTCGCGACGGTGATAGCTGGCAGGCCTGGAACGGCGAGCAGCTACTGGCCAGTGCCAGCGTGGTGGTCTTGGCCAGCGCTGCCGAGATCAAGGGGTTTAATCAGAGCGCCGATTTGCCGCTGAAACGCATCCGCGGGCAGATCAGCCGCCTGCCGGCCACTGTAGGCAGCCGCGCGTTAAGCACCGTGGTGTGCGCCGAAGGTTATGTCGCCCCGGCGCGCCTGGATGAACATACCCTGGGCGCGAGTTTCGACTTCAACAGCGACGACCTGACGCTAAACAGCGCCGATCATGCAAGCAACCTGCAACTGCTGGAAGAAATCTCGCCCGAGCTTGCCTTCGCGCTAAATGCTGCAGCACTCGACCCCGAGCAACTGCAAGGCCGCGCCGCGTTTCGCTGTACCAGCCCGGACTATCTGCCGATTGTCGGCCCGCTAGCCGATGCAGCCACCTTTGCCGAGGCTTATGCGGTGCTCAGCAAGGATGCCCGCCAGGTGCCGGACACGCCCTGCCCCTGGCTCGACGGCCTGTATATCAACAGCGGGCATGGCTCACGCGGGCTGATCACCGCACCACTGTCCGGTGAGCTGATCGCCGCCTGGCTGAACAACGAGCCACTGCCAGTGCCTGCTGATGTAGCGCAGGCCTGCCATCCGAATCGCTTCGCCTTGCGTGCACTGATCCGCAACAAGAGTTAACGCTGCGCGCCTGTTAGCAGGCGCGCGCAATGATCAGCCACGCAGGCTAAAACGCCAGGCGCGGTGAATCTTCTGGTTGCGGGCGAAGTCCGGATCGAGGGTCGACTCGCTGATTTCTTCAACCTGATAACGCGCCGCCAGGCTCTCATCGAGTTCAAACTTGCGGAAGTTGTTGGAGAAATACAGCACGCCGCCCGGCGCCAGACGCGCCATGGCCAGATCGAGCATCTGCACGTGGTCACGCTGGATATCGAAGATGCCTTCCATGCGCTTGGAGTTGGAGAAGGTCGGCGGGTCAATAAAGATCAACTCGTATTCGCCACGGTCTTCGGCCAGCCAGGCCATCACGTCGCCCTGCTCCAGACGGTTCTTATCCGAATAGCCATTGAGCGACAGGTTGCGCCGCGCCCAATCCAGATAGGTTTTCGACAGGTCGACGCTGGTGGTGGTACGCGCACCGCCCTTGGCCGCATGCACAGTCGCGGTGGCGGTGTAGCAGAACAGGTTGAGGAAGCGCTTGCCGGCGGCCTCTTTCTGAATGCGCAGGCGCAGCGGACGGTGATCGAGGAATAATCCGGTATCCAGGTAATCGGTGAGGTTGACCAACAGCTTTACGCCGCCCTCGCTGACTTCCAGAAACTGGCCTTGGGTCGCCTGGCGCTGGTACTGCTTGGTGCCGCTCTGGCGTTCGCGGCGCTTGATCACCACCTTGCTCTTGTCGACGCCCAGCGCCTGCGGAATCGCGGCGATGGCATCAAACATGCGCTCTTTGGCTTTCTCAGGATCAATGGACTTGGGTGCGGCATATTCCTGCACATGCACCCAGTCACCATACAAATCCACCGCCATGGAATATTCCGGCATATCGGCGTCGTATAGGCGGTAGCACTCAACGCCTTCCTTGCGCGCCCACTTACCCAGTTGCTTGAGGTTCTTCTGCAGGCGGTTGGCAAACATCTGCCCGCCTTCGCTCAGGCGAGCCTGCTCGACCACCGGCGCTTGTGCCGGAGCCGGTTTGATCGGGTTGCCGTTCTTGTTGTACTGGCGCTCCAGCGGCTCCAGCGGGGATTTGTCAGCTTCGGCCTGCTCGCGGTCACGTTCGCGCTGCTCAGGCGTGCGGCGCTCGCCAGTGACGAACTGCTCCGGCTGCACCTTGATCAGCAGCAGCTTGCACGGCAGCGCGCCGTTCCAGAAGGCGTACTGCTTGTGGCTGCGGATGCCCATGCGCTTGCCCAGGTCTGGCGCGCCGGTAAATACCGCCGCCTCCCAACCCATGCAGGCCTGACGCAGGCGTTCGCCGAGGTTCTGGTAGAGGTACAGCAAGCTGGCTTCATCACCCAGGCGCTCGCCGTAGGGTGGGTTACAGATCACCAGGCCTTTCTGGTTCTGATCCGGACGCGGCTCGAAGGTCGCCACTTCACCCTGATAAACCTTGACCCAATCGCTCATGCCCGCGCGTTCGATGTTATTGCGTGCTGGCTGAATCAACCGTGGGTCGGCTTCATAGCCGCGAATCCACAGCGGTGGCTTGGCCATGCCTGCAGCTGCGCGCTGTTCGGCCTCGGCATGCAGTTTCTTCCACAGAGCTGGCACGTGACCCAGCCATTTGCTGAAGCCCCATTGCTCGCGGGTCATATTCGGCGCAATGTCGGCGGCGATCATCGCCGCCTCGACCAGGAAGGTGCCGACACCGCACATTGGGTCGGCCAGTGCGCCGCCCTCGGCCGCGATACGTGGCCAGCCGGCGCGGATCAATACGGCAGCCGCGAGGTTTTCTTTCAATGGCGCAGCGCCCTGCTGCAAGCGATAACCGCGCTGGTGCAGGCTATGGCCCGACAGGTCGAGGGAGAGAATTGCCTCGCCGCGGTCCAGGCGCAGGTGAATGCGCAGGTCCGGATTGAGCTTGTCGACCGATGGCCGCGTGCCGTCTTTCAGGCGCAGCTTGTCGACGATGGCGTCCTTGACCTTCAAGGCACCGAAGTGGGTGTTGTCGATGCCCGAGCCGTTACCGCTGAACTCCACAGCCAGGCTGCCGGTGGATTCCAGGTGCTCGAACCAGTCAACCTCCAGCACGCCTTCGTAGAGGCTCTGGGCGTCCTGCACGCTATAGCGCTTGAGCACCAACAGCACGCGGTTGGCCAGGCGCGACCACAGGCACAGACGATAAGCGGTTTCCATGTCGGCCATGCCACGAATGGCCGAAGTGTGCTCACGCGCATCCTCAAGGCCGAGGCTGCTGGCTTCTTCGAGCAGCAGACCTTCGAGGCCCTTGGGGCAGGTGAGGAAGAGTTCGTAACGATCCGACATGGGAGTTTCCAGTGCCTAAGGCAATCAACGGCGTGCAGACCAATCAGCACGGCCAAAATAAGTGACAAAGCGTCGCAGCGCGACCCTTCGTCGGAATAAACAACAGTCGCAATCGCAATTCATTCGCGATAGCAAAACACCAGCACACCCGGCGCATACGCCCACAGCATAGGCGCTACAGAGAAAACTCCGGGCGCTCGCCACAACGCCTTATGGCCTGACCCGCAAAAAGGTTACGGCCTTATGACGAAACGGTCATTCACAGGCACCCGCGCATTCGTTAGAAATCTACCTAGGCCATCACTGCAACGGTGCTGGCAAGGAGGCTCGCGACGCCGGCAGCGAACTCCGTAAGGCAGACCATTTCTGCCTGACCTTGCGACAAGGTCTAAGGGACATAACAGTCAACATTGAGGGCTTCACCCTATGAGAAGACTTAAGCGTGATCCATTAGAAAGAGCTTTTTTGCGCGGCTATCAATACGGCATCCATGGTAAATCCCGCGAACTCTGTCCATTCACCCTCCCCTCTGTCCGCCAAGCTTGGTTAAACGGCTGGCGCGAAGGCCGCGGTGACAATTGGGACGGCATGACCGGCACCGCCGGCATCCATCGACTCAACGAACTCCACGCTGTCGGCTGATTCAGGAACCTACCGACTTCACCATGCGCGCTCCATCCGAGCGGCGGGCGCGAGCCCAGGGGCTCCCTTAGGGAGCCCTTTCTATTTCTAGGCTTTGGCCGGCAACGCCGCAATGGCATCCACCGCCTCGCGAATTAAGGCGGGGCCCTTGTAGATAAACCCGGAATAAATCTGCACCAGGCTGGCACCCGCGGCGATCTTCTCAGCCGCATGCTTGCCTTCAGTAATGCCGCCGACAGCGATGATCGGCAAACGGCCTTTCAACTCGCCCGCCAACACCTGAACAATGTGGGTGCTCTTGTCACGCACCGGCGCACCGGACAATCCGCCTGCCTCATCGGCGTATTCCAACCCGTGCACACCTTCACGACCCAAGGTGGTATTGGTGGCAATCACCGCATCCATCCCGGCCTCAACCAGCGCATTGGCAACTTGAACGGTTTCTTCATCGCTCATGTCCGGGGCGATCTTGATCGCCAGCGGCACACGCTTACCGTACTGCGCGGCCAGGTCTTCCTGGCGCTTACGCAGGGCTTCCAGCAATTGCTTGAGCGAATCACCGAACTGCAGGCTGCGCAGCCCTGGGGTATTCGGCGAGCTGACGTTAACGGTCACATAGCTGGCGTGGTTGTAAACCTTGTCCAGACACTGCAGATAGTCATCCACGGCGTTCTCGACCGGGGTATCGAAGTTCTTGCCGATATTGATACCCAGCACGCCGTTGTATTTGGCAGCCTGCACACGGGCCAGCAGGTGATCGACGCCGTGGTTGTTGAAGCCCATGCGATTGATGATCGCCTCGGCCTCCGGCAAACGGAACAGGCGTGGCTTGGGGTTACCCGGCTGCGGACGTGGCGTGACAGTACCAATCTCAACAAAACCAAAACCGAGCTGAGCGAAACCATCGATGGCATCGCCGTTCTTGTCCAAACCGGCAGCCAGGCCGACCGGGTTAGGAAAGTCCAGCCCCATCACCTTGACCGGCAGCGCAACCGGGCTCTTGGTCAGCAGGCCATTAAGCCCCAGACGACCGCCGGCACCGATCAGATCGATGGACAATTCATGGGAGGTTTCAGGAGAAAGTTTGAACAGCAGCTCGCGGGCCAGGGTATACATGGGCAGGCTTAGCTCGATAAAGTTACAAAGGCCGCGATTATAGCTGCCTGCTCGCCTGATAGGCGAGGCGCAAGGCGGCTTCAGCCTAAACGGCGCAGGCTTAGCAGCTCGCCGGTCGCGCTGAATTCAAGTTCAAAGGAACCGTGCACCCCGTCATGGGTCAGAAACTGGCGGAAATGATGGGCAGGCAGGCTAACCCGCCGTCCGTCACGACTATGCACTACTATCCGATTGGCACGTCCCTGATACACCGCGCGCATGCGCTCGGCCGACAACGCAATATCCAAGACCAGACTGGGCATGGAGGCACCTTCGCAAATGACTGCGTCAATCTTGCCATACGCCGCGCGCAAGCCCGGTAAAAAATGGCCGGGAGCCATTTTTAACGTCACGCAGCGACGGCCCGAAGGGTGGCCGCCAGGGATGGAAGGCCATAAAAAACCTGCCGGATCGGCCGACAAAGCCTGTGCAGTGCCTGCGCGGCTCTGCCAAACTGGCAATGGTGACTTTGGAGTTCGTACCTGGCCATGAGTCTGTCTGAGCAGCCCTCCACCCTCAGCTCACGCCTTGGTGCCCTGGCGCAACGGCTGGGCCTTATTGGCCGTGGACCACGCCAAATACTCGAGCGTGCCAGCCAACTGCGCCTGCCCTTCAGTCCCCTGCCGAATGCTCGTGAGAGCATCAGCTGGCAAGACGGCCCCCAACTGCATCGCCTACTCGACCTGCCCCGCAGCGCCTTGTCAGGCCCGGTACAGGAAGACAAGGCTCAAGCTCATGCGATGCTGATTCGCATCATTGAGAGGCAAGAGCAGCAGCTGGATTTATTTGATCTGCGCATGATTGGAGGGCTCTCCGGCTGCACTGCGGAGCAGGCGCACTACAGCAGTTTTGAAGACTTCTCCGCGAGCGAGGCCTGCCGCCACGTACGCATCATCAGCTACAAGGATTTCGTCAGAACCATCAGCTTGGCACTACCACGCTTCCTTGCGGGCGAATGCATCAACCTGCGGCAAGCCAGCTGGCATGGTGAACGGATCTTCTGGGCGGCCGAGCATCACAATGAAGCCTTTGCCTGCGCCATTGCCTACGCCCGCCGTCGCGAGCTGGAAATCACCCTCCCCGCTGAACTCAGCCACTACCACCTGAACGAACAAGGGCTCAACGAGCTGCAACAGCACTATCACGTGCTGGCCATGCCGAACGCGGCCTGGAGCGACCCACCCTTTATGGCGCTACTTCTCGATAGCGGCCTGCCCTACGCCCGTCTGTCACTGCAACGCGGCCCCGGGCTCCCCGAATTCCTCCTGCTACCCAAACACTCCAGCGAAGCCACCGCCCTCGGCGAAGGCCTGCGCCTGGCGGGTGCACCGGATGTAGTGGGCCACCTGCAACAACTGCAAAAACAGCGCTAAACCCTTTCGGCTTCTACTCAGTGCCGTAGGCACAAAAAGCAGGCATAAAAAAGCCCGCTACCCATAAGGGCAGCGGGCTATTCGTTTCCGCAAGGGTTAGACAGTATCGACCTTGAGGCTGTCATCGCCCAGCATCGCGGTTATGACACCCGCCGCATCCGCAGCACCGTAGGCCGCTTGCAGATTGATGCCCTGCAGCACAATGCTCTGACCTGTGCCACCACCTGCTCCGGCATTGCTATCCACCGTAATGGTGGTATCGGTGCTGAACGAGAAGGTGAGGTATTGACTAAGGCTGGAAGCCGTATCGTCCTCACCGGTCAGCAGCTGGGACAGATCCAGCGAATCGACGCCTTTGACGAAGTCCGTCACCGTGGTGGTACCGGTATTGCTCGCCAGCCACTTGAAGGTATCAGCCCCATCGCCGCCAGTGAGGCTATCAGTGCCACCATTGCCGATCAGGATGTCATCACCTTCCAGGCCGATTAGCGAGTTAGTGCCACTGCTGCCCGTCAAGGTATCACCGAAGCTCGAGCCGACCAGGTTCTCGATCGAGTTCAGCGTATCGGAGCCAGCTCCGCCGGTGTTCTGAGCGATTGCAACGCTCAGGTTCACCGTCACACCGCTGCCAGCATCGAAGTATCCGGCGGTATCGGTATTTGAACCGCCGTTGAGGGCATCGTTGCCGCTACCGCCCACCAGCAGATCATTGCCATCTTCACCGTTGAGGGTGTCGTTACCATCGTTGCCGATCAGGATGTCGTTGCCATTGTCACCGACGAGGGTATGAGCACCGGCCAAGCCATCGACCAAGATGTCATCACCACTGGTGCCATCCAGATCACCACTGGTATCCAGTGCAACCGTTACCGTAGAGGTATCGCTCGCTCCACCACCTGAGGAGGCTGTGTAGTCAAAGTCTGAGCCGCTGCCTCCGTTGTTATCGTTGAAGTTCACCGCGCCATAGAAGCTGGTGCCCGTGGTGTGCGAAGCAACGCCACCGGTCACCGAGCTGATGGCGCTGATATCCAGCCGACCATCCGGATCGCTGTCGTCCCACAGCAGCGCCCACTCGGGTATCGCCACGGATACGTTACCAACGTTGGTGCGAACAGCATCGTTGCTGGTATTGGCATCATCGCCAGCTGCGGCGATGTTGATCACCGCGGTGTCAATTGCACTGAGCGAACCACCACCCGTATTGCCATTATCGTTGATCAGCAGCGCCAGCATGGTGGTTGCCGCTGGCGCATTGATATTGGCGTTATAGAGCAAGGTGCTGGTGCTGGCCGCACCGAGGAAGGCGTTGACCTGAGCGAGCGTGCCGCTAAGGGTCAATGCCGCCGTGTTGTTGCCGCCAACCGTAACGCCACTGTTGCCTGCAGTACCGGTCAGGCGACCTTGCCCAACACTCAGCGTCACGCTTACCACACCGCTGCCCGCATCGACGTCCGCAACCGACAAGCCAGTGCCCTTCAGAACCAAGTTGCTGTCCTCAGTCGCGTTGTAGCTGGCATTAGTGATGGTTGCCGTCGGCGCATCGTTGACTGGCGTTACATTGAAGGTGATCTGGTTCGGGGTTGCATCCAGATCCACTCCGCCACCCACCGTGCCGCCGTTGTCGCGTACCTGGAAGGTGAACGAGGCATAGCCATTGCCACTGGCATTGGCTGCCGGTGTGTAGACCAACAGACCGAGGTTGCCCGCCAAGATCTCTGCCGGAACCGCCCCACCGTTATAAGCCAGCGTACCTACAGCCGGCAGCGTGGTAATTTTCACCGAGAGCAGGCTGTCGCCATCCGAGTCAGTGAAACCAAAGTCGGCAGCAGAGAACACTTTGCTGCTGTCTTCGGCAATGCTCAGCGTGGCATTGGCACCACTCGGAGCCTGATTGACGTCAAGTATGGTGACCGTCAGGTTGGCACTGGATGGATCGCCGTCCTTGTCCAGGATGGTGTAGTTGAACACCTCATTGGTATCAGCGTTAACCGATACCGGTGCTACGTAGCTCCACGCGCCAGTGGCGAAGTTAAAACTCAACTTGCCGCCCTGGGCTGTGCTGATATTGCTCAGTGAATTGCCCGCAATATTCGACCCACTGCTTGGGTCGATAACCACGCCACCGTCCCACACATAGGTGATGCCATTGATCGCGATGGATTGAATCCGACCCGCGCCATCGGCACCGAAGCCATCGTCATCACCACCGCCCACCGCATTGTTGTTACCCAGCAGTACGTTGCCACTGATATCGCCGCCAGCGATCTGATCCAGCAGCGTATCGATCAACTCATCGAACTCACTGACCAAGATCGGCGCACCGCTTCCATCAAGATCGACGTCCTGCAAGCGCGCGTTGTTGATGCCATCGCCGACACCGATGGTCGTAACGTTGATGCCATTGCTATCGACGAAGGTATTCCAGGCCGCAGCAGTCGCATCGCTCAGCGAGTTACCACCCGTGCCGGTCTGCTCGTTAGGGTTGCCGTCGCTGATAAAGAACACCTGGTTGCTCCAGCCTGAGATCGGGCTGTAGACCGCCATGGTTTCCTGAATGCCATCAGTGAAGTCAGTACTGCCGCTGAACGGACGATTAGCGATGATGTTATCAACCAGCGCATTAAAGGTGGCCAGCGTGGTCACCGGCGTATAGGCCAACGAATCCGAGGAGAACGCCACGATGGTGACTTTCACATCGCCGCTGGTGCCGTTAAAGATCTCCTGCCCAGCCGCCTTCACCGCATTCATCATGGTGGTGAAGGCGCTGTTGCTGATGCTGCCACTGGAGTCCAGCACAAAGGCGACGTTGAAGTCCTCGCCACTGCCTTCGGCCACCGAGGCAGAATCGTTCTGCGCAACCGGCGTATCGTCGTCGACGTTGATCGTCAAGGTTCCAGTCGCCGTATCGCTATCCTTGTCTGTGACTTGATAGGTCAAGGTGAAGGCCTGGTTGTTCTCCTGGTTGGCCGTGGCGTGCTGGATTGCTGCGTTTTGCGTCACGGTGTAGGCACCAGTGGCGCTGTTCATGGTCACCGTCAGCACCAAGGTGGCACCCTGGCTGATCAGCAACGAACCAGCAGGGCCTGCTGCGTAAGTGAAGCCTCCCGGTGCACCGCTAGTCTGCCATTGCACAGTCCCCGCACCATCAGCACCGAAGTTAAGACCCAGCGTGCTACTGGTATTAGCCGAGTTGACATCGTCGGTGCCACCAGGGCCACCGGGGATGCCATTGGCCAGGGCATCATCGTCCAGTTGCACCGTGGCATTGCTGCTGGTGCTCGGACCATCGTCCTTGAAGCTGATGGCGCTGCCCAGATTTACCGTGGTCACCGCAATGTCGCCGTCGCCATCAGTAACGGTTGCACTCAGCTGCACCAGATTGGCAGCAGTCAGGCTGGACGCCTGATCGGCCGTGGTGTTCGGCGTATGAATGATTGCCCGTTGCTGATCCAGTGTGACCTGGCCGCTTGCATTCACCGTAACGGTGAAGGAAATGGCACCTGCCGCACCGCCTACGCGGCCAACGATCACGCCAGCCTCGTTGAACAGCAGGATGCTGCTGCCAGTGGCTGAATCATCCAAGCCACTGTCCACGCCTGCAACACTGACACCCAGGCTGTAAACCGTAGTGCCCGCACCGTCCGCGCCGTAGTTAGGGCTGAACAATCCGCCGTAGTTGGCAGTGAAATCGCCCGACAAGTTAGTTTCATCCACTTGCAAGCTGTTGCTGCCAGGGGCAGTGGCGCTGACGCTAGGGCCATCGTCATCGAAGGCGACCTTGCCGCCCAGATCCAGTGTCTGGTTGGCGGTTGCAGTGTCGCCGTCACCGTCAGTGATGGTAACAGTCGCTTTCAAACCAACCAGGTTGCTGGCGAGAACCGCTTCCTGTGCACTGTAGTTGCTGGTTGCACCGCCTGGGGTATGGTCGATCTCCTTGAGTTGAGTCAGGGTTACCTGCCCTGCACCATTCACCGACAGGGTGAAGACGCTGTTGCTTCCATCAACACCCGCCTCACTCAGCGAAGTGGAGCCGGTAATGACCCCGCCGCTCTCGTAGAGGTAGATGGTCGCGCCATCACTGCTCATTCCAGAAGAGGTTCCTTCTGCGGCGAGCATGGTCAATGCGTAGGCGGTTCCAATAGTGCCTGCGCCATCGGCACCGTAGTTTGAAGCGGTGACGTTGAAGGCCGCGCTGAAACTTGCGCTGTCGCTGTCCGAAGCCACGCCAATGGTCTGTGCATCCTGGGTGTTGAGTACCGGCACGGGGCTGGTACCAAAGCCCAGGCTGATGCTCGGACCGTCGTCATCGAAGGCCACCTTGCCGCCCAGATCCAGTACGGCACTGTCGACGTGGGTATCCCCGTCGTAGTCAGTAATGCTCGCCGTACCGGTGAGCCCAACCAGATTGGAGGCTAGAAGCGCTTCCTGCGCATCGTAATTACTGGTGGCACCGCCTGGGGTGTGATCAATTTCAGCGAACTGATTCAGAGTCACCAACCCGGCACCGTTCACCGAAAGGGTAAAGACGGTGTTCCCAGCATTGACCCCAGCTTCGCTGCCAGCAGTCGAGCCGGTGATCACGCCAGCGTTTTCATACAGTTTGACGGTGAGGTTATTACTGCTCATGCCAGACAGCGTACCTTCGGCAACCAGTAGCCCCAGCGAGTAGCTCCAGCTCACCACGCCAGGGCCATCGGCACCGTGGTTGGCTGTAGCCGAGAAGGCTCCGCTGAAATTACTGCTGGCGGTATCGGTGTTCACACCAATGGTCTGCGCATCCTGAGTATTGAGCGCTGCCGGTAGCTGGCCGCTCAGGCCAGCATCGATCAGCGGGATGTCATCCTCGACATGAATCAGGAAGCTACCAGCCAAGGCCAGTGGATTTACGCCATTGCTGGCCAACAGGATGCTGGTGAAGTCCAGCGTCAGCAATTGCGCGTCGTTGCTGCCATCCAGTGGATGGTCCAGAGCCTTATCCAGATTGAAGGTATAAGTGCCATCACTGGCCACCTGCAACGTGAATACCACAGGGCCCGCAGGGCCAGCGGTAGCAGTCAGGGTATCGCCGAGCACGCTGTAGACCAACGCCACACCGCCTGAACTGGCAGCCGTAATGTCGGCAAGATCCGCCGGAGCGTTGGACAAGGTGAATTGCGAACCGGCATCCGGCCCGACCACCAGCGATGCCACGGAGCCCGTGGCAACATCGGTCACTGCATCAGGGTCAATAATGCCAGTAGGCAGGTTGTCTTCATCGACATAGCCTTCGACCGGGCTGCTGTCCTCGACATAGACGGTCAAGGTGGCGGTCGATGGATCGCCATCCTTGTCCACGATGCTGTAGGTGAAGGTCTCGGTTTTATCGCCAACCACATTGGATGGTGCTTGGTAGGTCCAGGCACCCGTGCTGAAGTTGAAGTCCAGCGTGCCGCCTTCCGGGGTAGCAATGTCGGTCAATAGGCTACCCGCAATATTCGGCCCGACACTTGGGTCGATGGTGCCTGCGCCATCCCACACATAGGTGATGCCATTGATCACGATGGACTGGATGTAGCCTGGGCCGTCGGCACCGTAGCCGTCGTCGTCGCCGGTACCGCCGTTATTGATGCCGTCGCTGCCATGCAGCACGTTGCCATTGACCAGACCACCCACCACATTATCGAGGAGGGTGTCGACTAGGTCGTCGAAGTCATCCACCTGCAGCGGGGCGTTGTTCGGCCCGGCATCCACATCCACATCTTCCAGGCGGTCTTCGTTGATGCCGTCGCCTATGCCGATGGTGGTGATGGAGATGCCGTTGCCGTCGACGAAGTTATTCCAGTTGGTAGCCGTCGGCTCGGTTAGCGAAGGAACGCCGCCGGGGCCAGTCTGCTCGTTCGGGTTGCCATCGCTGATGAACACCACCTGATTGTTCCAGCCCGGCAGCGGCACATAGGACACCATGGTCTGCTGGATGGCATCGGTGAAGTCGGTGGTGCTGTTCAGCGGCCGCGTGCCACCCTCGTCCGGATTGAGGGAGTTCACCAGGTTAGTGAAGGCGGTGATGTCGGCGACTGCCGGGTAGCCGATCGAGTCGTCCGAGAAGGCCACGATCTGGATCTGCACCGCGCCACCGGCGCTGTTGAACAGCTCCTGGCCGGCCGTGCGTACGGCATCCAGCATCAGGTTCAGCTCGCTGTTACTGATGCTGCCGCTGAAGTCGAGAACGAACACCATGTTGATGTCTTCGACCTGGCCAGTACTGGCATAGGCCACATCATTCTGCGCCACCGGCGTATCGTCGTCGACGTTGATCGACAGCGAGCCATTGGCCGTGTCGCCGTCCTTGTCCGTGACCTGATAGGTCAAGGTAAAGGCCTGGTTGTTCTCCAGATCGGCATTGGCATGCTGGATCGGTGCGTTTTGGGTAACGGTGTAGGCACCCGTGGCGCTGTTCAGCGTCACGGTCAGCACCGTGGTCGCACCCTGTTTGACCAGCAGCGAGCCAGCAGGGCCTGCCGCGTAGGTGAAGCCGCCCGGAGCACCCGTGGTCAGCCATTGCACGCTACCCGCACCATCGGCACCGAAATTGTGGCCGACGGTACCGCTGGTATTGGCTGAGTTAGCATCATCGGTGCCACCAGGGCCACCGGGGATACCGTTAGCCAGCGCGTCGTCGTCCAGTTGCACGGCGGCATTGCTGGTGACGCTAGGGCCGTCGTCCTTGAAGCTGATGGCGTTGCCCAGGTTGATGGTTTCCGAGTCGCTGTCACCGTCCTTGTCAGTGATGGTGGCGGTCAAGCGCACCAGATTGTCAGCAGCCAGGCTGGACTCCTGATCATTAGTGGTATTGGGCTCATGCTCGATGGCCCGTTGCTGATCCAGGGTGACCTGGCCACTGCCATTGACCGACACGCGGAAGGCGATAGCCCCAGCTGGGCCACCAACCCGACCGACCACATCGTTGCCCAGCATATACAGGAGGATGTCGCTGCCGGTGGCCGTGTCATCCAGGCCGCTGTTAGCACCGGCCACGCTGACACTCAGGCTGTAAACCGTCGTTCCCGCGCCATCGGCACCGTAGCCGCCAGTGAAGTTACCGGCGTAGTTGACCGTGACATCCGTTGCCAGAATGGTTTCATCCACTTGCAGGCTATTGTCGGCAGGCGCGCTGGAGTTAAGGGTTGGGCCATCGTCCTTGAAGCTGATGGCGCTGCCCAAGTTGATGGTTTCCGAGTCGCTGTCGCCGTCCTTGTCAGTAATGGTGGCAGTCAAGCGCACCAGATTGGCCGCTGCCAGGCTGGACTCCTGATCATGGGTGGTGTTGGGCTCGTGCTCGATGGCCCGTTGCTGATCCAGGGTGACCTGACCACTGCCATTGACCGATACGCGGAAGGCGATAGCCCCGGCTGGGCCACCAACTCGACCGACCACATCGTTGCCCAGCATATACAGGAGGATGTCGCTGCCGGTGGCCGTGTCATCCAGGCCGCTGTTAGCACCGGCCACACTGACACTCAGGCTGTAAACCGTAGTGCCCGCGCCATCGGCACCATAGCCTCCAGTGAAATTACCGGCGTAGTTGACCGTGACATCCGTTGCCAGAATGGTTTCATCCACCTGCAAGCTGTTGTCGGCAGGTGCACTGGCATTGAGGTTAGGGCCATCGTCGCGGAAGCTGATGGCATTGCCGAGGTTGATCGTGGCCGAGTCAGTATCACCATCCTTGTCGGTGATCGTGGCACTCAGCTGAACCAGATTGGCGGCCGCCAGACTGGACTCCTGATTGTCCCCAGTGTTCGGTGTATGGAAGATCGCCCGCTGCTGATCGAGAGTGACCACGCCGGTGGCAGAGTTGACCGAGACGGTGAAGGAGATATCACCGGCAGGCCCACCTACCCGGCCGACTATCATGCCGCCCTCGTTGTACAGCAGGATGTCCTGCCCGGTGGCGGTGTCGTCCAGCCCGCTGTTGGCACCGGCCGCGCTGACGTTCAGGCTGTACACCGTGGTGCCTGCACCATCCGCGCCGTAATCGTCGTCGAAGTTTCCAGAGAAATCGTTGCTGTCATTGCCCAACAGGTTGGTTTCATCCACCTGCAGACTGTCGTTGCTGACGCTACGGCCATCGATCTCGGGCGCGTCGTCCTCAAAGGCCAGGCTCTGGCCAATATCGATAGTCGAGCTGGCGCTATCACCGTCCTCGTCGGTGATGGTGGCGGTCAGCTTGATCAGATTGGCAGCCGCCAGGCTGGCTGTCTGATCCGGCCCAGTGTTCGGGGTGTGGATGATCGCCCGCTGCTGATCCAACGTAACATCACCACTGCCGTCGACCGACACACGGAAAGCGATGGCACCTGCCGGGCCACCTACGCGGCCCACCACATCGTTACCTTGCATATACAGCAGGATGCTCTGCCCAGTAGCGGTGTCGTCCAGCCCGCTGTCTGCGCCAACGGCGCTGACACTCAGGTCGTAGTCGATATCACCGGCACCGTCGGCACCATAGCTACTAATGAACAGCGAACTGAAATCGTCCGTGTCGTTGTCACCCAGATCACTTTCATCCACCCGCAGCGAACCTGCGGCTACAGCAGTAGCGCTGATGCTCGGGCCGTCGTCCTTGAAGCTGATGGCACTGCCCAGGTTGACGGTGGCCGAGCTGCTGTCGCCGTCGTCATCAATGATCGTGCCGACCAGTTGAATCTGATTAGCAGCCGCCAGGCTGGCTTCCTGGTCTGCTGTGGTGTTGGGCTCATGCTCAATGGCACGCAGCTGATCCAGGGTCACCGCACCGGTGCTGCTGTTGACCGACACGCGGAAAACAATGGCACCGCCGGAGTTACTGACGCGGCCGACCACATCATTGCCCTGCATAAACAGGAAGATGCTATTGCCCGTGGCCACATCGTCCAGCCCAGTGTTCACGCCGCTGGCGCTGATCTGCAAGCTGAAGGCCGTGGTACCTGGGCCGTCACCACCATAGCCGCTGGTGAACAAGGAACCAAAGTTGGCCGTGCTGTTGAGCGACAGATTGGTTTCATCGACCTGCAACGAGTCGTTGGGCGCTGCTGCGGCAGAAATCGCCGGCACATCGTTTTCAATCTGCACCAGGAAGTCGCCGGCCAGAGCCAGCGGATCGACTCCATCGGTGGCCTCAAGAATGCTGGCGAAGTTCATCACCAGCAGCTCGCTGTCATCGGTACCCGCAGACGGATGATCCAGTGGACCGCTGAGAGTGAAGGTGTAGTCACCGTTGCTCTGTACCTGCAAGGTGAACACCGTAGGGCCAGCAGCCCCTGCGGTAGCAGTCAGTAGGTTACCCACCACGCCATAGACCAGTGCCACCCCATTGGATGTAGCTGGAGCCAGGCCACTGGTATCGGTGGACAAGGTGAACTGCGCGGCAACTGGCGGGCCGACCACCAGATCGCTCAGGCTGCCATTTGCCACTGTGGTTACAGTGTCGCCATCGGTGATACCGCCAGGCAGCTCGTCTTCATCGACGGCAGCAATAACCGGGCTGGTGTCCTCGACGTATACAGTCAAGTTGGCAGTCGACGGGTCACCATCGTTATCGATGATGGTGTAGGTGAAGGTCTCGGTTTGATCGCCACTTACGCTAGCCGGTGCCTGATAGTTCCATGCACCGGTAGCAAAGTTGAAGGACAGCTTGCCGCCCTCTGCGGTGTCGATATCGGTCAGTTGATTGCCGGCGATATCCGGCCCAGCACTGGCATCGATGTTGCCCGTACCGTCCCAGGTGTAAACCACCCCATTGATATCAATCGAGAGGATCTGACCGGGGCCATCCGCACCAAAGGCATCGTCATCCCCGCCGCCCACAGCATTGTCACTGCCGAGCAACACATTGCCGCCGACCAAGCCACCAATGACTTGATCAACCAGGGTATCGATCAGGTCGTCGAAGTTGGCGACCAGAATCGGTGCACCGCTGCCATCCAGATCGACATCCTGCAAGCGGGTACCGTTGATGCCGTCACCGATACCAATGGTGGTGACATTGATGCCATTACTGTCGACAAAGGTGTTCCAAGCGGCAGCTGTCGCATCGCTCAGCGAATTGCCACCGGTACCAGTCTGCTCGTTGGGGTTACCGTCACTGATGAAGAAGACCTGGTTGCTCCACCCTGGAATCGGGGTATAGGCCGCCATGGTTTCCTGGATGCCATCGGTGAAGTCGGTCGACCCATTGAATGGACGCGTGCCACCATCGGCCGGATTGAGGCTGTCGATCAGCGCCGAGAAGCTGGCGAAATCAGTCAGTACCGGGTAGGAACTCGAATCGCCGGAGAAGGCGACGATCTGGATATTCACATCGCCCGTAGTGCCGCTAAACAACGCCTGCCCAGCCGCACGCACGGCCTCGAGCATGGTGTTCAGCTCGGTGTTGTCGATACTGCCGCTGAAGTCGAGAACAAACACCGCATTGAAGTCCAGGCCTTCGCCGGCCAGTACGGTGGCATTGTCATTCTGGGCGATGGGTACATCGTCTTCCACGTTGACCGCGAAACTGCCTGCGGCAAAGCCGCCGACCGGGTCGCCATCGCCATCGGTGGCGGTCAGCACACCGGAGAAGTCGATCGGCAAGCCGAGCAGCTGATTGTCATCGGTGCTGCCGGGCAGCGGATGATCCAATGGGCCGCTCAGCACGAACTCCCAGCTACCGTCGGCATTCACCGTCAGGGTGAAGATGGTGTCAGCGCCCGCCGAAGCGGTCAGCACATTGCCCACCACGCCATAGGTCAGCGCCACGCCGCCAGAAGTCAGACCCTGGGATTCCATGGTAGCGATATCAACCGGGTCGTCACTCAGACCAAACTCACCGGGACCATCTGCACCGAAGTTGACCAGCGACGACAGCCCACTGGCCCCCGAACCGCTGGCCACCAGAGTTTGATCAGGATCGTCGTTGCCATCGTGAGGACTGCTCAGAGCGTCCTCGTTGACCGTGGCGTGTTGCCAGTCCACCTGGATGTTGACGTCGTTGAAATCGCCATCACCGCCGCCGCTGATATCCTCCCAGTTCTGATTGCCGGGCGCGCCGTTATCCGTGAACTGAGCGCTGGCCGAGGGATTGAGCAGCGGATTGTCAAAGAGCACATTAGCGCCACCGCTACCGACCAACGGCTGACCATTCAGGAACGCCTGCCATTCACCTGCGACTTCTACGAAAGTCAGGTCCGCACCATTCTCATAACCGCTGAGCACGTTGTTGGACGCGCCATTGGGAATGATAAAGAAACCAATCGAATCCGGGTTTACCCCCTCCAACTGGATGGGCGCACCCACATCCTGCACATTAGCCCAGATGATGGTGCCGCTGACCGGGTTGCCCAGTGCATCCTTAACGTAGTAGCCGTAAGTGTTGGCGAAACCTGCGTTGCTCCCCTCCAGGGTCACCGTCAGCGTGGTGCCGACAGCGGCACCGCCATTGAGTACAGGTACGTCGTCTTCCACATCGATGGCAAAGCTGCCGCCAGGGAAGCCGCCGACCAAGGGGTCGCCGTCGCCATCGGTGGCGGTCAGCACACTGGAGAAGTCGATGCCCAGGCCAGGCAGTGTTTCGCTATCAAAATCGCTGTCATGAACAGGATGATCCAGCGGCCCTTTGAGTACGAACTCATAGCTGCCATCACCATTGACCGACAGGGTAAATATCTCTACCGAGCCGGCCTTGGCGACCAGCATGTCACCCTCAAAGCCATAGGTGATTAGCACGCCACCGCTGGTCAGCATCTGTGCATCTAGCCCTGAAAGATCAGTAGATAGGCCGAAATCACCAGGGCCGTCAGCACCAAAGTTAACCAGAACACTCAACGCTCCAGGCCCACCGTTCAGTGTCACGGTCTGGGCAGGGTCATCGTCCTGACCAACACCATCGAGATCCTCATTGTTACCTTCGTGCGGAGCATTGAACTCCCCGCCGATAGTCAGTGCATCCTCGTGGACGATACCGCCCACAGTCGTTATCGAAGGACGATAGACGAATGACTGTTCGGACTCGTACTCGTTATCGCCATACTCGCAGTCACCACCGGCAAGTACCGGCACGTCATCCTCGACGCCAATGACAAAGCTGCCTTCATTGAAGGTTCCTACCGAGTCGCCATCACCGTCGGTAGCGGTCAGTACGCCCGAGAAATCAATCGGGAAGTCCAGCATTTCATCGTCATTACCGTCGGTGACTGGGTGATCCAGTTGCCCGATTAGCGTGAAGGTGAAACTGCCGTCACCGCCCACCTGCAAGGTGAAAATAGTCTCCGCGCCTGCAAATGCGGTCAGAGTATCGCCCACCACGGTGTAGCTGAGCGCGGTAGTGCCGGAGCTCAAACCCTGGGCCTCCAGGGTCGCTATGGCTGGCGCAGTGCCATTCAGGCCAAAACTGCCGATGCCATCCGCGCCGAAGTTAACCAGCGCGCTCAGGGCACCTGGGCCACCAGCAGCAACGTTGGTCACGCCATCGCCATCGCTGTTGCCATCAATCGTTTCATCTTCATCAACGATTGCCCTTACCGACGACTGCTCACCTTCGCTGAGAATCGGACCATCGTCGTTGACCAGCACGTTCAGCAACACGGTCGGCGACACGTCGCCGTCTAGGTCGAACACCCGAACCGGGAAGCTTTCGCCAAGCTGATCGTCAGCCCCAGTGGCATTAGGATCGGTGTGATCGAGGGTGTTATCGGTGAGGGTGTAGGTCCAGTTGCCAGCAGCATCAACAGTCAGGGTGCCATATTGGCCCTGCACGACGCCGCCAGCAGTTACATCGACCCAGACGCCGTTGAAGCCCTGGATCTGCAGCGAGGAAATACCATCAGGCGAATCGATGATGATCGCGCCATTGGCCTGTTCGGCATCGCTACCTGGGTTGGTGCCATCGATCAACGCCTCTTCATCGACGATACCTGGCCCTGTGGCCAACGAGCCTTCGGCATCACGGTATTCGATTGTGATCGTCGGATTGAAATCAGGGTCAGTAACCTCAGGCTCTGGATTGGGAAACTCCGGCCCGGTGCTGAAACCTGCAGTAGGGAAACCAATGGTTGGGTCAAGCTGGCCACCGGTTTCACCCAGCAACACGAATGAGTGACCGCCCCCGACGCCACCGGCACCACCACCGCCGCCGCCAGCACCAGGGCCGGCTGCGGTTGCTTCACCTTCTAGGGTTGGGTCGACGCCGGCCTCGATCGCGGCCTGCAGTTTTTCAACATCGGTCAGCTCGCCATCACTGGGCGCTGCTGGAGGCGTATCTGCAGTTGGGGTTTGCTGCTCGGAACTGCCTGCGAGCATTTGTTCGGTGAGATTCAGGCTGCTATCGCGCCCCAGGGTGAGTTGCTGGCCATTGCTCATGGCCACTGCAATCGACCCAGACGCTCCCGTGACGATCTGCTCGCCGGCAAAAACTCGATCACCTTCACTAAGTGGCCGACGCGTTCCATCGCCAGCTACTGCATAGACTTCGCCGATAACCTGGCTGACGACACCAATCAAAGTAGCCATGATTCCATCCTCACTACAACTGCCGACCACCGTCGACACGTATGTCAAAAAAGGCCAAGACACACTTGAGGGAGAGAACAGAACAGCTGGCTGAATTGAAACGACGTCACACTCAAAAACAATAACGACAAAAAACTGTCACCCTGACCTACGTCGCCCTACCGCACCAGAAAGATCCCGCCCCTATTGCATTTGACCATCTGTTTTAGCCGCGCACGCCACTTAAGAGCACGAAATGCACGGCTTCTGATTGAAAACAATGTGCTGGTTTTCGCACTCTGCATAAGATTTTTTTCTTATAGGCCTTGTAACAATTTTTTCTTAGCTACGCTGAAAAGTGTTCTTAGCTGTGATGTTACACGCTGAGGCAGTTTTAGCAGGCAGACGAGCCATTTTTTTGGCGACTGGATTTAGATAATCTTATAAGGAGAGTTACCAGATGCGCGCACTCAACCCTTTATGGAGCAGTATTGTGCTGGCAGCGGTCTGTACCCAGGCACAAGGCATTACGTTGTCGGAGGCGATCCAAAGCACATTGGATAACCATCCAGAAGTTCATGCTGGGGCCAACAGCCGTCTTTCATCGGATGAAGACGTAAAGATTGCTAAAGGTGGCTACCTGCCAACAGTCGATC
The DNA here is from genome assembly GCF_049653025.1 of Pseudomonas sp. Lineage (GTDB taxonomy): Bacteria > Pseudomonadota > Gammaproteobacteria > Pseudomonadales > Pseudomonadaceae > Aquipseudomonas. Next base: position 141,988 of record NZ_JBASFM010000017.1, read on the forward strand.
TGCTGATGGGGTATGGCCGGGAAAACACCGACAGCCCAAGTACACGAGCGCTAGGCGACCACAACACCGAAACACTCACATACGGCACCTCTGAGCTGCGCCTGCGCCAGATGGTCTTCGACGGATTCAATACCCCCAACGAAGTAGCGCGCACCAAGGCTGTAGTGAACTCACGGGCTTACCGCCTGCTCGGCACCTCTGAGAGCCTGGCGTTGCGCAGCGTCGAGGTGTACTTGGATGTGTTGAAACGCCGCGAAATGGTCGAACTGGCGAAGAACAACCTGCAAGCTCACCAACGCATTCATGACCAGATCAGCTTGCGTAGCCAACAAGGCGTTGGCAGCACCGCCGACCTGGATCAGTCTGAAGCCCGCTTGGCCCTTGCCGAAAACAACCTTTATACCGAGCAAGTAAACCTGGCCGATGCCGAAGCCAACTTTTTTAGTGCCATCGGGCGGATGCCTGATGAACTGGAGTCACCGGCCTCATTGAAAGGCACGTTGCCAGAGAACCTTGCAGATGCCCGGCAAACCGTACTCGACAACAACCCCTACCTGAAATCGGCCCAGTCGGACGTGCAAGCTGCCGAGAAACAATACGAGGTGGCTAAATCCTCGTTCTATCCGCGTGTTGACCTAGAGTTGGCGACCAACGCCGATGACAACACCCAGGGCGATGAAGGCCACAACAATGGCTGGCGCGCTGCCGTCGTGATGAACTACAACCTGTTCAACGGCATGCGTGACAAAGCCCGTCTGCAATCAACTGCCCATCAGATCAATGAATCGATGGACATTCGCAACAACGCCCTGCGCGTTCTCAACGAAAACCTCTCGTTGGCCTGGAACGCCATGGAAAACGCGCGCCTGCAAACCCCCAAAGCCCGTGACTACGCCGACTACACCGCGCGAGTTCGCGAGGCCTATCAACAGCAGTTCAGCCTGGGCCAACGCACCCTGCTCGACCTGTTGGACAGTGAGAACGAACTCTTCACGGCTAACCGCCGCTACAGCGAGGTCCGTTTCCTCGAAGAGTTCTCCATGTACCGAGTGACAACAGCTATGGGTGATTTGCTGCGTCAGCAGCAAGTGGTCGTACCGGCAGAAGCTGTAGCCCTCACCGAGGTGAAGAGCGAGGCCCGTCTGCCGGAAATGAAATAGAACCGGCATAAGGAGTAGTAGACCTTGACCACCATGGAACGGCCAGGGTCATCCAGCGATCCGCGTCTCAATCACGACGACCCGCTGCTTGATGGCTTGTTGATTCTCTGCAAACTCCACGGCTGCTCGGCCAGCCGTGGCAGCTTAAGCGCAGGCCTGCCCTTACCAGAACAGTGCCTGACCGCCGACTTGCTCCCCCGCGCTGCGGCGCGGGCGGGTTTGCAAGGCCGCTTGCTGCAGCGCGATTTAGCCAGCATCTCAACTCTCAACCTACCGGTGCTGCTGCTGTTGAAAAACGGCCGCAGCGCGGTCTTGCGTCAATGGGGGCCCAAAAACCAGGCGCAGATACTGCCGTGCGAAGCCGATGGCGGTGAGCAATGGGTAAGCCGTGAGCAACTGGCCGGCGAGTACAGCGGGCAAGCCTTCTTTGCCCGCCCTCGGCATGAACTGGAAGAAGCACGCTCGCCCCTGGTACCGCGCATTGAGGCTTGGTTTCGCGACACGCTTAAACTGTCACGTTGGCTCTATACCGACGCCATTCTCGCCAGCCTGCTGATCAATCTGCTGGGCTTGATGGTGCCGCTCTTTGTCATGCAGACCTATGACCGCGTAGTACCCAACCAGGCGACGTCTACCTTGTGGGTATTGGCAGTTGGTCTGTTTATCGGCATGGGCTTCGAGCTTTTGCTGAAAGTACTGCGTGCCCACTTGCTGGATACCGCCGGGAAGAAAACCGACGTAGTGCTCTCGGCCACCTTATTCGAACGCATTACTGGCATGTCGATGAAAGCGCGGCCAGCGACCATCGGTGGCTTTGCGCAAAGCATTCATGACTTCCAGGGACTGCGCGAGTTTCTCACGGCAGTAACCCTAACCAGCCTGATCGACCTGCCCTTCTCGTTTTTCATGATTGTCGTGATCTGGTTGATCGGCGGCTGGCTGGTGGTCATCCCTCTGCTGGCCTTTCCGCTTACCGCCCTCTTCGCCTTTATTATCCAGGCGCGTCTACGCGACACCGTGGAAAAAAGCCTGCAGCTGGCCTCCCAACGCCAAGCCTTGCTGATCGAAACCCTCGGCGGGCTGGAAACCCTGAAAGCCTGCAGCGCAGAAAGTGAACGCCAGCATCAATGGGAAAAAACCCACGGTGCCTTGACCCGCCTGGATGTCCACGCCCGCTCGCTGGCGGCCATTGCCACCAACGGCACCTTGTTCCTCCAGCAATTCGCTGGCATGGCCACCATCGTGGCCGGGGTCTACATCATTATTGCCGGCAAACTCAGCGTGGGGGCACTGGTCGCGTGTTACATGCTCGGCAGCCGAATCCTTGCGCCACTGGGGCAAATTGCTGGGCTTATCACCCGCTATCAACAAGCGCGCCTGACCATGACCAGCACTGATGCCCTGATGGCCCTGCCGCAGGAACGCCAAGCGAAGCAACGGCCACTGGATCGCACCCAGCTGCACGGTGCCCTGGATGCTCGTGAAGTCACCTTCAGCTATCCCGGGCAAAGCACCCCAGCCCTGACTAATGTCAGCCTGCGCCTGGCCGCTGGCGAGCGCATCGGCATCATTGGCCGCAGCGGTTCGGGTAAAAGTACCCTGGCACGCCTGGTCATGGCCTTCTACACCCCTGACAAGGGGCAAATACTGCTCGACAATCTGGATCTGCGTCAGCTCGATGTCGCCGACCTGCGTCACCAGATTGGATATGTGGCCCATGACCTGCCTCTGCTGTCCGGCAGCCTGCGCGACAACCTGACCCTGGGTGCACGCTATGTCAGCGACGCACGGATGCTTGAGGTAGCCGAACTGACTGGTGTCGTCGACCTTGCCAGGCAACACCCGCAAGGCTTTGATCGCCCGGTTGGCGAACGTGGCCAATTGCTTTCTGGCGGCCAACGTCAAGCGGTGCTTCTGGCCCGCGCCCTGCTGCTGGACCCGCCGATCCTGCTGTTGGATGAACCGACCAGCGCCATGGACAACACCAGCGAGGAAATCCTGCGCAACCGCCTGCAGACCTGGGCACAAGGCAAGACCATGCTCCTGATCACCCATCGCGCCTCCATGCTCAGCCTGGTTGACCGCCTGGTGGTACTGGATAACGGCCATATTGTTGCAGACGGCCCTAAAGAGGCGGTCATCGAAGCCCTTCGCAAAGGTCGAGTCGGCCCTGCGGCGGTCTAGGAAATGTCATGCAAATGAGCCACTCGATTCGCGACTACTTCGCCAGCATGCGCCAGCGCAAGCAAGACACCGAGTTCATGCCCGAAGTTGACGGGGCCATCCTTGAGGATTCGCCTTGGTTCACCCGGATAACCGTCTGGGTTGTCAGCAGTTGCCTGCTGGTGGCGCTGATCTGGGCCAACTTTGCGGTACTTGAAGAAGTCACCACCGGTGAGGGTAAAGCCATTCCTTCAAGCAAGATTCAGGTAATCCAGAACCTGGAAGGCGGCATCGTCAGCGAAATCTTCGTGCGTGAAGGCCAGATAGTGGAAAAAGGCGCGGTGTTGCTGCGCCTGGATGACACTCGCTTTCTTTCTAACCGCGGCGAAGCCGAAGCCGACCGCCTGGCCCTGATCGCCCGGGTCGAGCGCTTGACCGCTGAAGCAGAAGGCCGGCCAATCAATATGCCAGCGGACATCCTGCGTCTCGCCCCGCAACTGGCAGAGGATGAATTGGCGCTGTATCAGTCCAGGCAGAATCGCCTGCAAAGCGAACAACGTACCCTCGGTGAACAACTGCGACAGAAGACCCAGGAGCTTGCCGAGTTCCGCGCCAAGTCCCAACAGTACCGCTCCAGCATGGGGCTGCTGCAGCAGGAGCTGAATATGTCGCAGCCCCTGGTAGCAACCGGAGCCATTTCCCAGGTTGAAATCCTCCGCCTGCGTCGCAGCCTGGTGGAAATCCGCGGTTCGCTGGATGCTACCAACCTGGCCATACCACGCGCCGAATCGGCGATGGATGAAATCAAAAGCAAGATAGAAGAATCGGAATTGATCTTTCGCTCTGATGCCTTCAAAGAGCTCAATGAAATACGTACCGAACTGCAGAAACTTACCGCCACCAGCGTCGCCATCGACGATCGGGTCAGCCGCACCACTGTGGCCTCTCCCGTGCGCGGGGTGATCAAACAGCTCAAGGTCAACACCATCGGCGGCGTCGTACAGCCGGGCAGCGACATGCTGGAAATCGTGCCTCTGGACGACAGCCTGCTGATCGAAGCCAAGGTGCGCCCACAGGATGTCGCCTTTCTGCACCCAGGGCAGAAAGCCATGGTCAAGTTCACCGCCTACGACTACACCATCTACGGCGGCCTCAAGGCCAAGCTGGAGCTGATCAGCGCCGACACCATCACCGACGAGGAAGGCAATAGCTTCTATCTGATCCAGGTGCGTACCGACAAAAGCCACCTGGGCAATGAGGAGCACCCACTGCTGATCATTCCCGGCATGGTCGCCACAGTGGACATCATCACCGGTGAGAAAAGCGTGCTGGATTACCTGCTCAAACCCGTACTCAAGGCGCGCTCGGAAGCCATGCGGGAGCGCTAGAACGGCACAATGGCTACTCCGGCCTTACACCTGCCGCCCCGAGTCACCATGATTGCGTTGATAGGTCTGCTCGCCCATTGCCTCAATCTGCCCTTCGATCAACGCCTCAAACGGCCTGAGCAACGCATCAAAGCATGCCGGGGCCTCGACAATATTCAGCACGCTGACAATCGCCTCGATGGTCGATAACGCCCCTGGCATTGGTGCTTTGCGCAGCCGATAACGTGACTGCAAGCCATCTGGCAGTACCACCCGAGGAAGTGCAGCCAGAACCGGATTGAGGTGCAGCAGCTTACGCGCCTTACGCCAGGTGCCATCCGGAACCACCAGAAGCAGCGGCAAACCCGTTTGCGCTTGGGCAAATTGCGCAGCAGGCAATGCTGCATCGCCAGGGAACAATAGACAGGTCTGATACCCGGGCTGCTGCAAAAGCGCGGGTAACTCCTCGAACACCTCCCCCACCAGCAACTCGGCATTGCACAACCCGAGCGCCGCCAGACGTGCGGTGTTCAAGGCATGTTTGACCTCGCTGGGGTGCTGCAGAATCAGGATGCGACTCCGACTGGACAGCTGCGGAATAAGCGCACACAAACAGCGCTCGAACGGACGAGTACAACGTGGACATTGGGCGCGGGGCATCGACGGTATCTCCTCAGCCGCGCAGTTTGCCATAGCCAGCAGCAAGGCGTGCCTGAAGCGAACAGGCTCGAGTCGCCGGCGACCGAGCCTGGTTACAACGCGTCGGGAATCTAGCGGTTAAAGCGCTCCGCCAGGCTATGCAGATAATCCGCCATGTCCTCCAGCTCCTGGCCAATGGCAGCACCCTGATGGGCTTGCTCGGCACTGCGGTCGGAAAGCTGTGCAATCTGGGTTATCTGCCGGCTGATATCTTCCGCCACATGGCTTTGCTGCTCGGAGGCGGAAGCCATCTGCTGGCTCATCCCGGTAATCCGGCTGACCGCCTCGCTGATGCCATCCAGCGCAGTGCGCACCGATTCAACGCTTTCGACGCTCTGCTTGGAAATCGCCTCCCCCTTGCCTGCGGTGATCACCGCCCGCTCAGCGCCAGCACGTAACGATGAGATGATCTGGTGGATCTGCTCGGTTGACTCACGCGTGCGCGAGGCCAGTGAGCGCACCTCATCGGCCACCACCGCAAAACCGCGGCCCTGCTCACCAGCACGCGCCGCCTCGATCGCCGCATTGAGCGCGAGCAGGTTGGTCTGTTCGGCAATCGAGGTGATCACATCCGCCACGCTGCCGATGGATTGGGTCGAGTTGGCCAGGTCATTAACCGCCTGGCCAATATCCACCACGGCCTTGGCCATATGCTGCATGGAATCCAGGCTGCCGCTGGCCAACTGCAAGCCTTGCCTGGCCAGACGATCAGCCTCTTCAGCGGCATGCGAGGTGCTCTGCACGTTGTGCGTGACTTCCTGAATGGTTGCGGCCATCTGGTTGATCGCCGTAGCGGATTGATCGGTTTCACTGCGTTGCTGATCGAGCATTTTCGCACCTGATCGCGACAGATCAGCAGAACGGCTAGCGTGCTTCTTGACACTCGCCCCGGCATCTTCGATGCGGGTCAGGGCCGTCTGCAACCGCGCGTCCTCACTGATCATCGCCATATCGAGCAGCGCCTGCGCGCCACGGCTGTCGGTATAGGTCAGCGCAACCAGGGCACTGGTAAAGGCCTTGGGGTGCTCTGCGAGGGTCTGCCGAATCAGGTTGCGCTTGGCGTAAAGCTGATACGAACCCAGGCCAAACATCGTCGCGATGATAAAGCCCCACATCCAGGGGCCGCTGAGCAGGAAATGCGCACCGAGAATGGCCATGCCGGCCAGAATCAATGGCCACGACTGGATGATATCGAGCGTCCAGTACTCCAGCTTCGGCACCGGCGGTTTGCCTTCACGCAACCGGGTGTAGAGCTTTTCCGCCCGACGCTTTTGCGCTTCGTTCGGCAACGAACGCACCGATTCATAGCCGGCTACCCGGCCATTTTCATAGATAGGCGTGACATAGGCGCTGACCCAGTAGAAATCGCCGTTTTTCGAGCGATTCTTGACGATACCCATCCAGGGCTTGCCCTGTTTGATGGTTTCCCACATATGGCCAAAAACCCCTGGCGGCATATCGGGGTGGCGAACCAGGTTATGCGGTTGGCCAATCAGCTCTTCACGGGTGAAGCCACTGATCTCGACAAAGGCATCGTTGCAGTAGGTGATAAGGCTATTGAGATCGGTGGTAGAGATCAGGCGTTCATGCTCAGGGAAAGTTCTTTCCCGTTGAGTAATGGGGAGATTCTGGCGCATCGCGGCGTCCCTGTCTGAGCTGAGTTTTTGTTACTGCTGCTGTAGGTCTAGCACAGCCGTGCCAACGCGCGCGCAAATCCGCACAGTTTCTGTGCCTATAGCCGAACAGCAGGCAACCTGCGCAGACAGGCATGAAAAAATATTGGCTACAAACAGGGCCACTCAGCGATGTATCAGCATCGCGGCCAGCCCTGGTTTGAGTGCATCAGCGGCGACGATTTTTGCTCGGGTTGCCCGGCTTATCGTGGCGCACGGGGATGGGTTGCAGCTTTGGCCGTTCGCGTAGGCCAAGAGCAACCAGCAGATCATGTAAGGCATTTTGCAACTTGGCGTTCATGCAATCACCTCCTGCCAAGGACTTCGAGAAGGTGCCTGGGCACCTTCTTTGAGCCTAGTTCAGCCTGGCGAAAAACGCCGCGTGCTATAGCTCTGCGCAACGACGTACGGACATCAGAACAGCAGACTCAGCCCCGCATACAACGTGCGCCCTGGCCCAGGCTCAAAGTAACGGGCATTGCCATCGTTGCTGCGGACATTGTCGAAATACTCGCGATCGAGCAGGTTATCGATGCCCAGATAAGGCTCCAGGCTTTGCTGGGCGAACAGCAAACGCTTGCCCAAGCGCAGATTGACCACGGCATAGCCCGGCACGCTCACGCTGTTGCCATCGTTGACGTAGAAACCACTCAGTGCATTGACGCCAACGCGCACATAACCGCCCGCTCGCTCATATGCCAGCTCGCTGGAGAAGGTCTGCGACGGGATACCGGGCACACGCTGGCCGGAGTAATCAGCCTGCGCCGTACGGTACTGGCGAAAATGGTAGCGGTTATAGGCGTAGGCCGCCGACCAGCGCCAGGACTCGGCAAACTGCCAATCCAGACTCAGCTCCAGGCCCTGACGGCGTGACTCGCCGGCATTGCGATAGAAGTTACGACCAGGCTGAGCTGGCAGGCTGAACGCCAGCAGCTCGTCGTCGAGGTCGATCTGGTACAACGCCAGCTCATAACGCAGCGCGGGCCATTCACCTTTGAGGCCCAGCTCGCGGCTGAACGCCTGCGCCGGTTGCAACGCCGAGTTGAACCCGCCGCCCTGCGGGTTGGCCAACTCGTTGACCGTCGGTGTTTCGAATGAGCTGGCCAATCGCGCATAAGCCGATTGCCGAGGTGTCAGGCGGTAACTCAGGCCCGCGCTGTAATTCCAGTCGGCCAAATTACGCGAACCTGAGTCATCACGACCATCCGCCATATAGAAGTCATCCACCGCCAGACGCACCTGGTCGTAGCGGCCACCAAGCGTGGCCTGCCAGTTATCCGTCAGGCTGATCTGATCTTCGACAAACAATCCTTGGCTCAGCGCCGTTTCGTCCTGTTGCAAACGCAACGGGCCACGCGCACCGAGCAGGTTGTCGTAACGCCGGCGATCATCCTGCTGCGCCTCCAGATCGAAGCCGCCGGTGACTCGATGCGCCAGTCCAAACAGCTCGCGGTGATGGCTGTATTGCCCGCCCAGCCCGGCAAACTCCCGAGTAAAGGTGGTCTGGCCGGCCGTGGTAAAACCCAATCGATTGGCGAACTCGCGCTGCCCCAGATAACTGCGCAGCTGGTACTCGTCGGCCCCACCGGCATAGCCATCCCAGACCAGTGCCAGGCGTTGCTGGGTAATTTGTTCATCGGCATTGAAACGCAGGTTATTTCGCGCGGACTGACGACGATCGGCGTCGACCTCGGCAGCGGTAAGGCCGCCAGGGTCTTCGGCGCGATTATCGATGGCGTTGAAGTTCAAGCCCAGACGACCCGCTGCGCCGTACCAACGCAGCTTGCCGGTGAGGTTGTTGGTTTCACCACGGCCATGCTCGCGGTAACCCTCCAGGCTGCTGTGATTGAAGGCCAGCAAACCGCCGAGGTTGCCCTGGCTGCCACCAATTTCGCTACGTGCACGCTGGTAGCCAAGGCCGCCGGCACTCAGATCAAACAGTGAATAGGGCTCGCTCGGTGGCTCGCGGGTGGTAATCGCCAACACCCCGCCCGCCGCATTGCCATACAGCACCGCTGCCGGGCCGCGCAGCACCTCGATGCGCTCGACCAGCCCCAGATCCAGGCCATCCAGTTCGGTTTGCCCATCAGGCATGGTCAAGGGTGCGCCATCGACCAGCACCCGCAGCCCGCGCACGCCAAAAGTGCCACGTGCGCCGAACCCGCGAATGGCTGGGCGCAAGCCCTGGGCCAGGTTGTAGCGGTTCTGGCTGAACACCCCCGGCACCCGTACCAGCAGCGAGTCCAGCGCCAGACTCTGCTCGCCCGGAACGGCGCTGGCCTGCACCACGCTGACCGCCGCTGGCGTGTTCAGCCAACGCTCGCTGCTGCGTGGAGAGGTGATCAACAGCGGTGCCAGCTCAACCGCTGATGCCGCCTCAACAGCCGGCGACAGCACACTGATGGCTATCAGGCCGCAACCCGCAAGCCTGCGAAGCAGCGGCAGGCGCACGCCGCTCAATATTCCTTGTCGGCCTGATCCTTGCGCCGATAGGGGAACACGTCGATCACCTTGCCGGCGCGAATCGCCTCCTGCAGGCTTTTCCAGTAATCGGCGTCATACAGGTCGCCATGCAGCTCGCTGAACAGCTTGCGCTGCTTGATATCGGCAAACAGGAACGGCGGGAATTCTTCGGGGAACACATCCAGCGGGGCCACCGAGTACCAGGGCTCCGAGGACATTTCATCCTCCGGGTAGCGCGGCGGTGGAATGCGGCGGAAATTCGCCTCGGTCAGGTAGCAGATCTCGTCATAGTCGTAGAACACCACACGGCCGTGGCGGGTCACGCCGAAGTTCTTCAGCAGCATGTCGCCGGGGAAGATATTCGCCGCCGCCAGTTGCTTGATCGCCAGGCCATAATCCTCCAAGGCCTCACGCACCTGGGCGTCGCTGGCGCTTTCGACATACAGGTTGAGCGGGGTCATGCGCCGCTCAGTCCAGCAGTGACGCACCAACACCGTGTCGCCATTGACCTCGACGGTGGACGGCGCAACCTCCAGCAACTCGGCCAGGCACTCGGGCTCGAATTTGCTGACCGGGAAGCGGAAATCGGCGAACTCCTGGGTATCAGCCATGCGCCCTACCCGGTCGACGGTTTTCACCAGGCGGTACTTTTCGATCACCGTGGCGCGGTCGACGTTCTTCGACGGCGAAAAGCGGTCCTTGATGATCTTGAACACGGTGTTGAAGCCCGGCAGGGTGAACACGCTCATCACCATGCCGCGCACGCCCGGGGCCATGATGAACTTGTCATCGGTGGTGGCCAGGTGATTGATCAGCGCGCGGTAGAACTCCGACTTGCCGTGCTTGTAGAAACCGATCGAGGTGTACAGCTCGGCAATGTGCTTGCCCGGCAGAATGCGCCTGAGGAAGCCGACGAACTCCGCCGGGTAGCCAACCCGCACCATGAAATAGGAACGGGTGAAGGAGAAGATGATCGACACCTCCGCCTCGTCGGTGATCAGCGCATCGATCTGGATGCCCTGCTCCTCGCGGTGCAGCAGCGGAATCACCAGCGGCCATTGCTCGTCACGGGTGTAGATGCGCCCAACCAGGTATGCGCCCTTGTTGCGGTACAGGCGCGAGGCAAACAGCTCGATGCGCAAATCCGGGTCCTTGCACACCCAGTCCGGCAAGTTGGCGTGCAACTGTTTGAGCAGGCGTGCAAGGTCACGCTCGAGGTTTTCATAGCCGACTTCGAAGCTGAAATCCTCGAAGACCTGGCGTAACGCCTGCTCGACATCGCCCTTTGGCTCATACACCCGGGTCTGCGGCGCACGCTCGTTGACCCGCAGCGCCGGGCGCGTAGTGTGGATAAACATGCAGCCATCGTTGATCTGGTCGTGGCTGAACAGGCCGCAGAAGATCGAGTTGAACCAGGTTTCCGCCAGCTCGTCGTCATAACGCAGGTCGATCAGGGCGATATAGGCCGACTTGACCAGGGGCCACTGCGCCACCTCCAGCAATACCTCATCGCTATAGGCCTTGCGCAGACGCGCCCCGACTTCGCTGACGAATTCTTCATAGAGGGCGATACGTGCCGCCGCGGCCTGCTGGATTTCCTGCCACTGCGCCTGTTCGAAGCGCACCCGCGCCCCATTGGTGATCTGGCGGAACTGCTCACGATAGTCGTCGAAGCCATCGAGAATAAGCTGGGCGATAGCGCCGGCGGGCCATTGCTGTGGCATAAAGCGAACCCCTAGAGAAGACATGCGGATAATCCGCCGAGCTTATCCAGTGGCCGCGCCAAGTAAAAGCCGGCAAATGGGTGAAAAAGCTTTATCTGCTGCGAAATATTGGCAAAAAGCAGTTTGAAAGCGCATTTCGATTTGCCTTGACCCAGCGCCCCGGCAACACTGCTCAGCCTGTTCAACTGCATATGGAGTGTGTCGTGCGCCTTGCTGATTTGTTGCGCCTGCTGCTGCTCGCTGCTATCTGGGGCGCGAGTTTTCTGTTTATGCGCATCGTCGCGCCGGTGCTGGGTAGCATGCCGACCGCGTTCTTTCGCGCCAGCCTGGGCATGCTCGGCCTGCTGGCCCTCCTGCTGCTGATGCGGGTGCGCTGGGACTTCACCGGCAAGCTCAAGCACTGCCTGATTCTCGGGGTGATCAACGCCGGCCTGCCCTCGGCCATGTACTGCATGGCCGCACTGGTGCTGCCAGCGGGTTATTCGGCGATTCTGAATGCCACCACACCGATGATGGGCGTGCTGATCGGCATGCTGTTCTTTGCCGAAGCCATGACCTGGAGCAAAGCCGCCGGTGTGGCCATCGGCCTGTTTGGCGTGGCGGTGCTGACCCGTACCGGCCCGGTGGAGTTTGATCTGAGCCTGCTCTGGGGCGCAGCCGCCTGCCTGGTGGCAACCGCCTGCTACGGCTTTGCCGGCTTTCTCACGCGCCGCTGGATCGGCCAGCAAGGCGGTCTGGATAACCGCCTGACAGCCTTCGCCAGCCTGTGTGGTGCCAGCCTGTTCCTGCTGCCGCTGTTCGCCGGAGCATTGGTTGTGCAACCGCCGGCCAGCTGGGGCGGGCTCGACGTCTGGCTGTCGCTGGCAGGGCTGGGGTTTATCTGCACCGCATTCGCCTACGTGCTGTATTTTCGCCTGCTCAGCGATATCGGCCCGATCAAGGCCAGCACCACCACCTTTCTGATTCCGCCGTTTGGCGTGCTGTGGGGCGCGCTGCTGCTGGACGAACCATTGTCCTGGGCCTACCTGTACGGTGGCGTGCTGATCGCCGTGGCGCTATGGCTGGTGGTGCGGCCGAGTAGCCCGGCCAAGGCTGCGGCCTGAGCGAACAGAAAACCAACACCTATAAAAAAGCCGCCCTTATGGGCGGCTTTTTTATGGCGGTACTTACTGCTGCAGTTCCTGCTCGGTAAACAGATCACTAAACAGCATGCTCGACAGGTAGCGCTCGCCCGAGTCCGGCAGGATCACCACGATGGTCTTGCCCTGCATGCCCGGCTCGGCGGCAATGCGCAGTGCCGCCGCCATGGCCGCACCGCAGGAGATACCACAGAGAATCCCCTCTTCACGCATCAGACGCAGGGCAATCGCCTTGGATTCGTCGTCGCTCACCAGCTCGACCCGATCGACCATGCTCAGGTCCAGGTTGCCCGGGACAAAGCCGGCACCGATGCCCTGGATCTTATGCGGGCTGGGTTTGACCTCATCACCGGCGATGGTCTGGCTGATCACCGGCGAGACGATCGGCTCGACCGCAACCGAGAGAATCGGCTTGCCCTGGGTCTGTTTGATATAGCGCGACACCCCGGTGATGGTGCCGCCGGTGCCGACGCCGGCGACCAGCACGTCGATCGCGCCGTCGGTGTCGTTCCAGATTTCCGGGCCGGTGGTCTTTTCATGGATCGCCGGGTTGGCCGGGTTATTGAATTGCTGCGGCATAAAGTAGGTACTGCTGTCGGAAGCGGCAATTTCCGCGGCCTTCTCGATGGCGCCCTTCATGCCCTTGGCCGGCTCGGTCAACACCAGTTCGGCACCCAGGGCCTTGAGCACCTTGCGCCGCTCTAGGCTCATCGACGCCGGCATGGTCAGCAGCAGCTTGTAACCGCGCGCCGCAGCGACGAAGGCCAGACCGATGCCGGTATTACCGGAAGTCGGCTCGACAATCGTCATGCCCGGCTTGAGCACGCCCCGCTCTTCCGCATCCCAGACCATATTCGCGCCGATCCGGCACTTCACCGAGTACGCTGGGTTACGCCCTTCGATCTTGGCCAGAATGGTCACACCCGCCGGGCCCAGGCGGTTGATCTGAACCAGCGGAGTGTTGCCGATGGCTTGTGCGTTGTCAGCGAAGATGCGGCTCATGACGATGTCCTTGTGCGTGGGTTGCCGAGAGTCCACCAGACTAAAACGCGCGCCAGCAGCCGTCCAGCACAGGGCGTGACCCGCTATTCAGTGACTGAATGGCCCGTCTGCGTTCACAGTCACCGGGGCTGCGCGTTATAGTCTGTTTTTTCAAATACTGAACCCGCGGGTATGGCCCTGCGCGTTACCGTTCGAGGATTTACCGATGAAGTTCGAAGGCACCCAGTCCTACGTCGCCACCGACGACCTCAAACTCGCGGTCAATGCCGCCATCACCCTGCAACGCCCCCTGCTGGTCAAGGGCGAGCCCGGCACCGGTAAAACCATGCTGGCCGAACAACTGGCCGAGTCCTTCGGCGCGCGTCTGATCACCTGGCACATCAAATCCACCACCAAGGCCCACCAGGGCCTGTACGAGTACGACGCAGTGAGCCGCCTGCGCGACTCGCAGCTGGACTCGGACAAGGTTCACGACGTTCGCAACTACATCAAGAAAGGCAAGCTGTGGGAGGCCTTCGAGTCCGAGGAGCGGGTCATCCTGCTGATCGACGAGATCGACAAGGCCGATATCGAGTTCCCCAACGACCTGTTGCAGGAACTCGACAAGATGGAGTTCTACGTTTACGAGACCGACGAGACGATCAAGGCGAAAAAACGCCCGATCATCATCATCACCTCGAACAACGAAAAAGAACTGCCGGACGCCTTCCTGCGCCGCTGCTTCTTCCACTACATCGCCTTCCCGGATCGCGCGACCCTGCAGAAGATCGTCGATGTGCACTACCCCAACATCAAGAAGGACCTGGTCGCCGAGGCGCTGGATGTGTTCTTCGACGTGCGCAAGGTCCCGGGCCTGAAGAAGAAGCCGTCCACCAGCGAACTGGTCGACTGGCTCAAGCTGCTGATGGCCGACAATATCGGCGAAGCGGTGCTACGCGAACGCGACCCAACCAAGGCCATCCCGCCGCTGGCCGGGGCCCTGGTGAAGAACGAGCAGGACGTGCAGCTGCTTGAGCGCCTGGCCTTTATGAGCCGCCGCGCCAGCCGCTGAAGCGGGCTGCCGAACGGGAGGGAAATCAATGCACAGCGGCAGTTGCCTTTGCGCTGCAGTGAAATACCGCATCGATGCGCCTATCGAGTCGGCGACTCATTGCCATTGTTCGATGTGCCGCAAAGCCCATGGCGCGGCATTCGCCACTTACGGCAACGTGCGGCGCAGGGATTTCCACTTCACCCAAGGCGAGGAATCACTGGGCGTCTACCAGTCCTCGCCGGGCGTGACGCGGACTTTTTGCCAGCACTGTGGTTCGACCCTGCAGTGGTACAGCGAACAGCCCCACCCGAACTGGCTTTCAGTCGCGCTGGGCACGCTTGATACGCACGTAGGTGAAATCGCGCAGAAGCATATTTTTCCGGAATCGAAGGCCGACTGGTACGCCATCAACGATGGCCTGCCATTGGAGCGGCGCTCCTAGCGCCATAGTCAGTTGAATTCACGAGGGCGCAGCCATGCTGCTCAACCTGTTTAACGAAATGCGCGCCGCCAAGGTGCCGGTGTCGGTGCGTGAGCTGCTCGACCTGATCAACGCGTTGAAACACAACGTGGTGTTCGCCGATATGGACGAGTTCTACTTCCTCTCGCGCACCATCCTGGTCAAGGACGAGCGGCATTTCGACAAGTTCGACCGCGCGTTCGGCGCTTACTTCAAGGGCCTGGAAAACCTCAATCAGCACATCGAGGCGTTGATCCCCGATGAGTGGCTACGCAAGGAGTTCGAACGCTCGTTGACCGATGAAGAGCGCGCCAAGATCGAATCACTCGGCGGCCTGGACAAGCTGATCGAGGAGTTCAAGAAGCGCCTCGAAGAGCAGAAGGAACGCCACGAAGGCGGCAACAAGTGGATCGGCACCGGTGGTACCAGCCCGTTCGGCTCCGGCGGCTTCAACCCGGAAGGTATCCGCGTGGGTGACGCCGGCAAGCGCCAAGGCAAAGCGGTCAAGGTATGGGATCAGCGCGAGTACAAGAACCTCGACGATCAGGTCGAACTGGGTACGCGCAATATCAAAGTGGCCCTGCGCCGCCTGCGTAAGTTCGCCCGCCAGGGCGCGCAGGACGAGCTAGATCTGGACGGCACCATCGACCACACCGCCAAGGACGGCGGCCTGCTGAATATCCAGATGCGCCCGGAACGGCGCAACGCGGTCAAGCTGCTGATCCTGTTCGATATCGGCGGCTCGATGGACGCCCACGTCAAGGTCTGCGAGGAGCTGTTCAGCGCCTGCAAGACCGAGTTCAAGCACATGGAGTACTTCTACTTCCATAACTGCGTGTACGAGTCGGTGTGGAAGAACAACCTGCGCCGCACCTCCGAGCGCTTCTCCACCCAGGACCTGCTGCACAAGTACGGCGCGGACTACAAAGTGGTGTTCGTCGGCGACGCGGCCATGGCCCCCTACGAGATCACCCAGGCCGGCGGCAGCGTCGAGCACTGGAACGAGGAGCCGGGTTACGTCTGGATCAAGCGCTTTATGGAGAAGTACAAAAAGCTTATCTGGATCAACCCCTACCCCAAGGACACCTGGGGCTACACCGCCTCGACCAACATCATGCGCGAGCTGTTGGAGGAGCAGATGTACCCGCTGACGTTGCAAGGTCTGGAAGACGGCATGAAGTTTCTTTCCAAATAAGACCAACGGGCCCAGCAGGGCCCGTTATTCTTTGCGCCTTGCCTCGCGCCAGCTGGCGAGACCGTCAACCGCTTGTTGGGACTTCACCTGCCATGCCATGGAAATCCTGGTCAGCCGAACGCCTGGGCATCGCGCTGGCGTTGCTCGCCGCCTTCGGTTTTTCGTTCAAGGCGATTTTCGTCAAGCTGGCCTATACCGCCGCGCCAGTCGACGCGGTCACCCTGCTGACGCTGCGCATGAGCTTTGCCCTGCCTATCGCGCTGTGGGCCACGCTGTGGCTGTGCCGCGCTGCGCCACCGCTGACGCGCAGAGACTGGAGCCTGCTGATTGCGCTGGGGTTGCTGGGTTATTACGGGGCCAGCATCTTGGACTTCATTGGCCTGCAGTACATCTCGGCGGCACTTGAGCGCTTGATTCTGTTTATCTACCCGACCATAACCGTACTGATCGGCGTGCTGTTTATGGGTAAGCGCCTGGAGAAGCGCCAGGTTGCGGCGCTGCTGCTTACCTATGCCGGTATCGGCCTGGCGTTCGCCCACGACCTGCACGTGGCGGATGACCTGCATAGCGTGCTGATCGGTGCCGTCTTTATCTTCGGCTCGGCGCTGTGCTACGCGCTGTACAGTTCGGGGGCCGAGGTTGCCATTCACCGTATTGGCACCGTCCGCTTTGCCGCCTTGGCGATTATCGTCTCTACCTTCGCCACGCAGCTTCACTTCCTGGCCACTCAACCGCTTTCCGTGTTGAATCAGCCCACAGAGATCTACGCATACAGCGCGGCGATGGCGATTTTCTCCACGGTGCTGCCGGTGTTCTGGCAATCCGCGGCGCTGCGTCTTATTGGTTCGGCGCGTACCGTGCTGATTGGCACGCTGGGTCCGATCCTGACGATCTTCTTCGCCTGGGTGCTGCTGTCCGAACCGGTTTCGTTTGCGCAACTGGCGGGTGCCGGCCTGGTACTGGCCGGCGTGCTGCTCGTCTCGCGGCGCAAAAAGCTGCCCGCGCAGCCGCAGCCTGCCCCTGCGCAATGCGCTCCAGACGCCAAGCAGGAAGCATAAGCAATGACTAGCAGGCGGCCGGTTAGCGACCGACGCTCCGCGTAGCACACAAGCAAACGCCCCGAACCAGTCGGGGCGTTTGTTGTGAGGGTGCCGAACTAGCCTTGCACCAACGCCTTGGCCGCCAGCTCGCCGGTCTCCACCGCGCCATTGAGGAAGCCCCAGAACTCCTGCGAGCAGTGCTCACCGCAGAAGTGGATGCGGTTGCCGACGTCCTGCTGCCACTGCGCGCCCCAGAAGCGGGTGTAGTCACCCAGGGCCGGGGCGCTGTAACTGCCCTTGCTCCAGGGGTTGGCCGACCATTTGGAGACCAGCGCCTTGCCCTGATAGGCCGCGGTGGTGCCTGGGAATACCGGCTCGATCTGCGTCAGCAACTTGTTGATGTCCTTGGCGGCCGCTTGGGCGAATGGCTGGTTGCTGTGCAGAGCCTTCCCCTGGTGACCGCCCAGGTAGTTGCACAGCACACTGCCGGTGGTGGGCTTGCCCACCTGGGTGTCCCATACGGTGACGAAGCCATTGGCTCCGGAATAACTCACCCCTCCCATCTGCACCGGATGGCCGTCCACGTAATGCAGCGCATCCCAGGGGCGCGAGCCGCACTGGATATGGAGCTTGCCATTGCTGCCCAGGCGCAGCTCGTTGATCGCCAGCTGCTTGGCCGGGGAAAAGGTCGCCCGCACCTGCGGCGACAGCTCCACCTCGCGCAGCTTGCTGAAGGGCAAGGCCAGCACCAACTGGTCGCAGATATCGCTGGAGCCATCGCTGAAGGTACAGACGTAAGGCCCCATGGCGCTGCCGGAAATGGCCGTCAGCGCCTTGCTGGTGACCACACAACCCGCCGGCAACTGGTTGACCATGGCATAGGCCACTGCATCGTTGCCGCCGACGATGTGGTAGCGCTCGTCGGTACCTGCCATGGGCAAGGGCTCGGCGGCCGGGTTTGAGGCCATCAGGTAGATCATGTTCAGGCAGCTCTGCTGCTCCGGCGGCAGGCCATACTCGGAGATCAGGTTGCTCTGCATCAGCTGGCCGAAGCTACTGTTGGCACCGATACCGACCTGGTCCAGCCAGTCGCTGGCGCTGATCTGGTCGAGGCGCGCATGTTCGGCATTATGGCTGTTGTACATCGGCTGCCAGGGCGCGGCCTGCTGGGTACGTTTGAACAGCTGGTGGACTTCGCGCCAGTCAGCCTCGAGCTGTTCCTCGCGGTAGAACTGGTTGTTCAGGTAGTACAGCTCTTCGCCACCCGGCAAGGAGCCGCTGTTGACATCCTCCAGGCTCAGGCCCAATTGCTGCACCAGCTGGCGCAACTCGCGGTGCTCGGTGGAAACCAGCTCGCCACCACGCTCCACGGCCATGCCCTCGTCGAAGAAACCGCGGGTGGTGAAGGCGCGCCCGCCGATGCGCGTGCTCGCCTCGTAGACGGTGCAGGGATAGCCATACTGCTGCAGCCGGTGGGCACAGCGCAGGCCGGCCAGACCGGCACCGATGACAATGACCCGGCCCGGGTTACGGCCACCGCCATCCATGGCGGCCAGGGCCGGGCCCATGGCACCGAGCAGGCCGGCACTGGCGATACCGCCGCCAACGGTCTTGATAAAGTCGCGCCGACTGCGCTGCAGGGCAGCCTGCTGCTCTTGCTCGCGGTGCATGGCCAGCAGCTCGTCAGCGGGGATGCCAGTCAGCCCGGACTGGTTATGGGCCCATTGCAGGCGACTTAGCAGGCGGGCTAGCGGGGAGTTCGAGCGACGTGATTTACGACTCATGGGATGCTCCACTTTCAGGTTGGTTAAGTACCGCAGTGAATGTGCTTGCCTTTGGCTAGGGCGACGGCAATCCCACGAAACACCACTACCGACGGGCGCTAGCCGTTTTCTCCAGATACTTGAACAGCTAAAGAGAAACGCGTGTGCCGGGCCATGCGCGGGCCCGGCTAACTGCTGCACTGACTCGCGGTCAGCCGCTTATTGCTGATACCAACCCCAGGGCTTGGCGCTGTCGTAGCGGGTGATCTGCTTCACCTCGCGGTAGCTGTCGAAGCCCCACTGGCCAAGCTCGCGACCGATGCCGCTCTGCTTGTAACCGCCCCAGGGTGCCTCGTTGAAGGTGGGTTGCGAGCAGTTGATCCAGACGATGCCGGCACGCAGCCCACGCGCCACCCGTTCGGCGCGGGTGAGGTCCTGCGACATCACCGCGGCGGCCAGGCCGTACACCGAGTCGTTGGCCAGGCGCAGCGCCTCTTCCTCGCGGTCGAACGCACGCAGGCAGACCACCGGGCCGAAGATCTCCTCGCGCCACAGCGCGCTCGCGACCGGCACATCGGCGAAGATCGCCGGGGTCAGGTAATGGCCCTGTTCCAGGTGCGCGGGGCGCTGGCCGCCGTGCAACAGGCGCGCACCTTCCTGCTGACCGCTGGCGATGGCAGTCAGCACCTTGTCCAACTGGCCGCGGCTGACCAGTGGGCCGAGCTGCACACCCTCCTCCAGGCCCTGGCCGATGCGGATCTTGCGCGTTTGCTCGACCAGACGTTCGAGCAGCGCCGGATACAGCGCGCGCTCGACCAGCACGCGCGAGGTGGCCGAGCAGACCTGGCCCTGGTTCCAGAAGATGCCGAACATGATCCATTCCACCGCCGCGTCCAGGTCGCTGTCGGCGAAGACGATCAGGGGCGATTTACCGCCCAGCTCCAGGCTGAAGTTTTTGATCTCGCGGGAAGCGGCCTGCATGATCCGCCGCCCGGTCGGCACGCTGCCGGTAAAGGCCAGCTTGTCGATGCCCGAGTGCTCGGCCAGCGCTGCACCGGCCTCGCTGCCCAGACCGCTGAGCACATTCAGCACCCCGGCCGGCAGCCCGGCCTGATGGGCGATGCGCGCCAGTTCCAGGGCGCTCAAGGGCGTCAGCTCGGAGGGTTTGAGCACCAGGGTGCAGCCCGCCGCCAATGCCGGAGCGACCTTCCAGGCGGCCATCAGCAGGGGGAAGTTCCACGGGATGATGGCCCCCACCACGCCCACCGGCTCGCGCTCAACCCAGCAGCTAAAGCGCGGGTCAGGCACCTCTAGGCTCTGCCGCGGAGCGGCATCGGCGGCTTCGGCAAGGCCCGCGTAATAGTCGAAGCAGCCGGCGGCATCGGCGATGTCCCCCTGCGCCTCGGCCAGCGGTTTGCCGTTGTCGCGCACCTCGAGTATCGCCAGTTCGTCCTGGCGCGCGCGGATGCCCTCGGCGATGCGCCGCAGCACACTGGCCCGCTCGTGACCGGACAGGCGTGGCCAGTCGCCCTGATCGAAGGCCCGGCGCGCCGCAGCGACGGCCAATTCGACATCCTCGGCGCTGGCCGCCGCCACTTTGGCCAACAGGCTTTCGTCGCAGGGGTCGAAGCTGTTGAAGCAGCCCTGACGAACCGGCGCGAGCCATTGGCCATCGATATACAAGTGCTCGTAGTGGTACATGCGGTAAGTCTCCAGATACGGGTTTAGGCGTTAAGCGCCGGCGCTTCGCTATGGCTGCTGGGCAGCGTCTGCTGGCGCAGACGGCGCTGGAAGATCTGCTCCGCGGCATCCAGTTGCTCGCGGTCATTGACCCCGAGGATCTCCTCCTCGGCCACTTCCACGGCGACTACCGACAGGCCGGCGGCATTGGCCAGTTCGACCGCATCGGTGAGGTAGAACTCGCCTTGGGCATTGCTATTGCCGATGCGTTCCAGGAGCCACAGGCAGTGGTCGGCGCGAAAACCCATGACGCCGCCATTGCACAGGTTGATCTGCAGCTCCTCGGCGCTGGCGTCCTTGGCCTCGCGGATCGCCAGCAAGCGCCCGCCCTCGGTGAGCAGGCGCCCGTAAGGGCCGGGCTGCGCGCTGGTGAAACCGGCGACGGCCACCGCGGCACCATCGATCAGGGTCTGGCGCAGACGCTCAAGGGTATGCGCACCGATCAGCGGTGAATCGCCGAACAGCACCAGCACACAGCCTTGCTCATGCTTGAGCAGCGCCGGGCGCGCGGACAGCAGCGCATGGGCAGTGCCCAGACGCTGCTGCTGGATGAACTGCTGGGCAGCCGGCGCTGCCTGGCGGACGTACTCGGCCACGGCCGGCGTATCCGGGCCGACCACCACCGCCAGTTGCTCGATACCCGCCGCGTCGGCCGTAGCCAGCACATGGCCGAGCAGCGGACGGTTGCCTACCTGGTGCATCACCTTGGGCAGGCTGGAACGCATCCGCGTGCCCTGGCCGGCGGCGAGAATCACCGCCAGGGTGGGAAATGGAAGGCTGTTGCTCATAGATGCCTCTTGTTTCAAGGGGAAACACGGCGGTACGCATGGCACACGCCTGTTGCAGGGTGCTTCAAGCAGGCACAAGCCAGGCAGTAGCAGCCTGGCCGGCAGAAAATCAGGGATGCCCCGAGAACCCGAAAACACGGGTTCTCGGGGCGCTAGCGCCGTGCAGAATTAAAAAATCTCCAACGGGTATTCGGTACTGAAACGCACTTCGTCGTTGTCAGCGCCCGCGTTGATATTGGCGGCGCTGTTACCGCGATAGGTCGCCTGGCGCAGCTTGAACGCCAAGCCCTTGGCCGCCCCTTCCTGTACGACGTAGGCCACCTGGATATCGCGCTCCCACTCTTTGCCATCGACCACTCCGGCCTCCCAGGCATAGGCACCCAGTGGATCGGCACCGCTGCCATCCGAATCCTTGCCCATGACGTAACGCATCATAAAGCTCAGCCCCGGCACCCCCAGGCTGCTGGCATCGAGGTCATATTGCAGCTTGTAGGATTTCTCGCCCGGGGCGTTGAAGTCAGACCACTGCGAGGAGTTGGCCAGCCAGATTGAGCCGCCACCGTTGTAGGCACCCAGCGGGTTGGCACCGTTGACACCATTATCGGCACCGCTGAAGCCACTGATGCCCAGGTAGTCGAATGGCGTGTCGCCCTTGATGCGCTGATGGGCCAGGGTGAAGGTGTGCGCCCCGGTGGTCAGTGCCAAGGCCACGCTGAACGAATCGTTATTGATCTCGCCAGCGCGTGAATCGCCTGCGTCATCGGTCTTGTAGTAGTTGATGCTGGTCAGCAGCGAGGTGTCTTCGCCCAGCGCCCAGAAGTGGTAAAGGTCCGCATAGTACTGGTGCCATACATCTTCATAGTCGGACGCGTGCAGACCGCCCGACAGGCTCTCGCTGAAGGTGTAATCGCCACCGATATAGTCGGCGCGATCGACCCGGGTATAGCCATAGATGGTGCCCAGGTTACCGCTGCGGTTGGTGCTGTTCTCGTTGTTACCCGAGGTGAAGTGACCGCCCTGCAGCGCCAGATCCTTGATCTCGTTGCTGCTGAACATCACCCCATTGGTGTGGGCCGGCATCAGATAGCCGTCCCAGGTACCGAATACCGGGCTCTGCGGGTTGAGGTCGCCGGCTTTGATCTCGGTTTCCGAAATCCGCACTTTCAGCGCACCGCCCACCATGCCGTAGGCGTCCTGACCCTGGCAGCTGATCGTCTCGCCCAAGGCATTTTCAGCGCAATGGCTGTTATTGCTTGGCAAGATGCTGCTGCCGCCGGTGCCGCCACCGCCACTGAGACGCACCGCGCCATTGGCAAATGCGTCGAGGCCAAAACCGACGGTGCCCTGGGTATAACCCGAGGTGAAGGTCAGCATTTCCGCCTGGCCCCACTCATTGCGATAGTTCTGGCTGTCCGCGTCGGTGTTCCTGAAGTTCTTGTAGTACGCCATGTTGCGGCTCAGCAAGGTCAGGTGGCTGTCTTCGATAAAGCCCTTGGCCTGGGCCTGGCTGGAGCCCTCCATGCCTTGCGCCAACAGCTCGGGGCCTATGTCCTTGGAGTCATCGTTGGCCACTTCCGCGGCATAACCCAGCTGGGTCGTGGCCAGCGCGATGGCCAGGGCCAGCAGGCTGCACTTGTTCATTTGCATGATCTTGATTCCCTTTCTCTTGTTGTTATGGGTTCGGCAGTTGCTGCCGGATCGAGCGTGTCGGGCTGCGACCCAGCAGCTGTTTCGTCATCAGTGAATTGGCGTACCACTCACTTGCTTGCGGTGGTCTGCGGCGCGGTTTCAAGGCTGCTGAACTGGTCCTTGGCAAACACCACCTTGCCGCCCACCAGGGTCAGCAGCACCTGGTTACGCGCCAGTTCAGCCTCCGGCACCTGCATGAAGTTCTTGTCGAGGACGATCAGGTCGGCGAACTTGCCAACCTCGACCGAGCCGACCGCTTTATCCAGGCGCAGCTGCTCGGCGGCGTTGAGGGTGATCGCGCGCAGCGCGGCACTGCGCGACAGCGCCGGGTCGGCGTTGAGACGGGCGGCGTAGTCGGGGCCATAGCTGTGTGGGTTAGTGGGGTCGCCGGCACGGGTGACGCCGACCTTGAGGGCGAGGAACTGGTCGAGTGGATCGACCGGCCAATCGCTGCCAAAGGCGATGCGCCCGCCTGCGTTCTGAATGCTGCCGGAGGGTTCCATGCGCGCGAAACGCTCAGCACCAATATGGTCGTCGGTACCGTCGACCGAGAACGGTGCCTGCTGGCCCCACTGCAAGGACATGGTGGCGCTCACGTCGAGTGCCTTGAAGCGGGCGTAGTCGGCTGGATCCACCGTCTCGGCATGGGCAATGGCCGGGCGGATGTCGGTCTCCGGCAGTTGCTGACGCAGGTAGGCGAAGCCGTTCAGCGACTCGCGCACCGCGCGCTCGCCGGTGGCATGCAGGTGCGGGTCGAAGCCGGCCTTCACCGCCTCAAGCAGCAATGGATTGAGCACCTTGGCGGAGTAGTACAGCTCGCCGAGGTTTTTACTCGGCACCCACTTGGGCGCGGCGTCACTGCCGGCATTCTGGTTATAGGGGGTCAGCAGCGCGCCAGTATCGGCCGGGGCGTTGATGATGCCGTCCATAAACAACTTGACGTGGCGCATGCTCACCCCGGGGCTCACCTGCAGCGCGCCCTGGTCGTAGGTCTGCGCCAGGGCCTTGGCCTCGGCAATGGTCTTGACCGGGTCCGCGGCGGCGGCCGGGTCCAGCTTGATCGACAACAGGGCGCGGGCGCTCAGCTCGCCCGACTGCTGCAGGCTGCTGAAGGCCTTGGCATTCTCCGGCCCGGACAGGGCGTCGAAGAAGCTGGTGATGCCTTGCTGGCGCATGGCGTCCAGGGCACGGCGGATCTGCACCAGCTTCTCCGCATCGGTAACCGGTGGCACGGCCATGGCGATAATTTCGGCGGCACCGTCCTCGCTGATGCCGGTGGGGTTGCCGGCGCTGTCACGGGCGAACTTGCCGCCCTCGGGATCGGGGGTAGCCTTGCTCACCCCGGCCAGTTCCAGGCCGCGCGAGTTGGCCAGTACGGTGTGGAAGTCGGTGGAGCGCACCTGGATCGGCCGGTCGGTCTTCAGCGCATCCAGGGTCGACTTGTCGGGGTCGCCGTCGAGGTTGTTCATGCCCATGCGATCCCAGCTGCCCACTTCGAGCCAGACATCGGGGCCCTTGTCCTTGCTGGCATCCAGGCAGGCCTGGATGGCTTTCTGGAAGTCGGCCTTGGTCATGGCCTGGTACTTCAGGTCGCACAGCGACAGCGCGCGGCCGCCGTCGCCCGGATGCATGTGAGCATCGACGAATCCGGGCATCAGCATGCGCCCACCCAGGTCGACCTGCTGGGTCTGCTTGCCGATGTAGGCGGCGGCACCTTTATCGTCGCCGACATAGACGATCTTTCCGGCGGCCACGGCCACCGCCTGCTGCACCGAGTCCTGGCCATCGACGGTGTAGACGAAGCCGTTGCGCAGCACCAGGTCGGCCGGTGGCGTGCTGGCGGTCTGGCAACCGAGCAGGGCCAGGGTCGAGAAGGTCGTGCTGGCAAGCGCTATGGATAATCTGGAGAGTTTCAAATTCTGCACCTCTGTGAGTGTTCAGTACGTGATCCGAAGCGACCACCGCGCCTGCCTTAGCAGGCTGGCCCAGCCTAGCGAGCCGAAGCCAGCTATGGCCCTCTACAAATGAGGGGGGGCAACACGATTACTCGCCCTCTGTCGCAGGTGGACCTGACCTGGCTCGGCCGCCAGCGACAGGCGCAGGATGGAACCCAGCTCGACCTTGCTGCGCACGCCCAGATGCAGGTAACAGTTGCGTAGGTAGGTGCGCACCGTGGCTGGGCTCAGGGCCAGCATCCGGGCGATTTCCTTGTACGAGTGACCGGCGGCGAACAGCATGGCGGCGCTGCGCTCGCGCGGTGCCAGGGCCGTGCTGCGCGAGGGCGTCTGCAGCGCCAGCAGCACCTGCTCGCCGACCCGCGTCAGGGTCAGCGTCGCCCGCCCCAGGCGCACCACGCAGGGTGCCTTGGGCAGTTGCTCGATCAGCGCGGCGGGCAGCAGCGAGCCATGCCAACCGGGCTCCGCGCCGGCAATCCTGTTGCACAACCGGGCACCGATATACAGCAGGCTGCCGTCCAGGCAGGCCACTGCGAAATCACTGGCACCGGCGCAGGAGGCCAGGCGCTGCATGTCCTGCACCTGAAAGCGCCAGAGCTGCAACAGGTGCTCACAGAAGGCGGCAAACAGGTTGGCCTGGCTGTCGCTGAAGGCCTGATCCGCCACACCACGGTAGAGGCAGACGAAGAACATCAGGCCGCTTTCGGGCAGCTCGAAGGTGATGCACAACAGGTGGTAGAGATCATGCCGGCGAGCGAAGGCGTTTACCGCGGCGCAGGGGTCACTGAAACCGCTGGCGCGCACTATCTCCCCCGGGCGATTCAAGGTGCCGTGGGAAAACTGATCATTGCCGGCGACCTGGTGCCACTCGGCGGCGAACGAGGCGCTCAGGTTGATCCGCCCGTGCATCCAGCTCTGTGGCGGCGCGCTGTCCTGCGCCTGGGACATCTCGCCCCACCAGGCCGACGCAAAGGGCACCAGCTCGGCGAGGGCCTGCAGACCCTCGGCGATGAACTGCGAAGCGCCACGCTCACGGGTGAGGCGTCCCAATTGCAGCAGGCACAGGTTGAAGGCCTGCAGGCTTTCCATCGATTGGCCCGCGCCGTACTGGATCATCGCCACGCCCTCATCACACAGCGGGCGGGCGGTGACACTGGAAAGGTGCTGTGCATGGCTGACTCCTGGCTCAGGCGCGATAGAACACATCGTCGGCGTAGGGGTACCACCACGACTGAATCTGCGGCTGGTGGTCGATGATCACCATCTTCGAGCGGCGGAATGCATCCAGACCCTGACGGCCCAGTTCGCGGCCCATGCCAGACATCTTCCAGCCGCCGAAAGGCAGCGCGTCGTTGTCGATCAGCGGGTTGTTGACCCAGACCATGCCGGCTTCCAGACGGTCGGCAGCCTCCATGGCCTCGGCGAGATCCGTGGAGAACAGCGAGGCACCGAGGCCGAACGGCGAGTCGTTGGCCAGGCGCACGGCTTCATCGAAGTCGGCGACCTTGCAG
The DNA here is from genome assembly GCF_049653025.1 of Pseudomonas sp. Classification (GTDB taxonomy): domain Bacteria; phylum Pseudomonadota; class Gammaproteobacteria; order Pseudomonadales; family Pseudomonadaceae; genus Aquipseudomonas. The sequence goes on from NZ_JBASFM010000017.1 coordinate 168,552, forward strand.
ATCGCCGCCACCGGGCCGAAGCACTCCTCATGGAAGATCTTCATGCTGGCGTTGACGCCGGTGAGGATGGTCGGCTCATAGAACCAGCCGCAGTCCTGTCCCGGCGGAATGCGCCCGCCACACACCACCGTCGCGCCCTTCTCGACCGCATCGGCGACCAGGAGCATGACCTTGTCGCGCGCGGCCTGGCTGACCAACGGGCCTATTTCGCTGTGCTCCAGGCCATGGCCAATACGCAGTTGGCGAGTCTTTTCGGCGAAACGGGCGACGAACTCATCGTGCACTTCATCGACCACGAAGAAGCGCTCGGCCGAGGTGCAGATCTGCCCGGTGAGGTGGAAAGCCGCGGTCACCGCGCCGGCGGCGGCGACTTCTAGCGGCGCATGCTTGCTGATGATCATCGGGTCGCTGCCGCCGGCCTCGATCACCGCCGGTTTCATCCGTTCGGCACAGGCCACCGCCACCGCCTTGCCGGCGGCGACGCTGCCAGTAAAGGCCACTGCATGGGTACGCTCCGACTGCACCAGCAGCTGCGCGGTCTGCGCGTCCCCCGGCACGCAGGACACCAGCCCCGCCGGTAGCGCGCGGAAATACTGCATGAACTTGAGAGTGCACAGGCTGGTGCTTTCCGCCGGTTTGATGATGCAGGCATTGCCGGCGGCCAGGGAGGCCGCGACTGTCCAACACATCAGCAGAATCGGGAAGTTGAACGGCATGATGTGCACGCTGACGCCGTAGGGCTCATAACGCACGTGCTGGAAGGAGCCGATCTGCGTGGTGCCGGCGACCTTGCCGGCTTCGTCGCGGGCCATCTCGGCGTAGTAGCGGAATATCGGCGCGCAGTTGGCCAGCTCGCCCATGGCCTCTGGAAACGGCTTGCCCATTTCCAGAGTCATCAGCCGCGCTGCTTCACGGTTGCATTCCACATCGCTTTCGATGGCATTGGCCAGACGGTGCAACAGCGCCGCGCGGCTCTTGGCATCGGTCTGACGCCAGCCCTGCTGCGCGGTATTGGCCGCGTCGATGGCGGCCTGCACGTCGGTCGCATCGCCGAGGCCGATGGTGCCAACCCGCTGCAGGGTCGCCGGGTCGAAGATCTCGCGCAGGCGCTGAGTGGCCGGTGCCTGGTAGTCGGGGCTGATAAAGCGCAGCGGCGTGTCGCAGGTGAAGGTGCTCATGGCATTTCCTAAGGCAGTCAAAGGGGGCGGCCGCGCAGTACGGCAATCGCGCTGGCCGGCAGAGCGTCGCTCCAGGGCGCGAGTTGCTGGTCGAGAAAATCGCGCAGCGGCTGCAGCGCAGGATGATCGAGGGCCTGACAAAACAGACCGAGGGTGCGCGGCAAATGGTCGAGGTAGCCGAGCTTGCCGTCGCGCTGGGCCAGGCGCACGAAGATGCCGAGCACCTTGGCGTGGCGCTGGGCGGCCAGCACCGCGTAGTCGGCCATAAAGCGTTCGGCGTCCAGCTGCGGGCGCTGCGCCAGGTAGCGTTGCAGCAGGCTGGCGCGCAGCGCGGCCGGTACGTCACGACGGGCGTCTTCCAGCAGCGACATCAGGTCGTAGGCCGCCGCGCCCTGCAGGGCATCCTGGAAATCCAGCAGGCCGCAAGCGGCCACCCCGCTACGGCCTTCCAGCAGCATCAGGTTGTCGACATGGAAGTCGCGCAGCACCACGGCCTCGCGGCGTTCGGCCACCGCCGCGCAGAGCCCGCCGAACAGCTGCAGATAGTCCGCACGCAGGGCACTGGCGCGTTCGCGGCCGACCAGCAGTGGCGCATACCAGTCGATAAACAGGCCGAACTCCGTCGCCAGGCGCTCCGCGTCGTAAGCCGGCAACGCTGAGCCATGGCTGGCCGGTGCCTGGTGCAGCTGCACCAGGCAATCCACCGCCAGTTCGTACAGCGGCTGCTCGGCATGCCCGGCCGCCAGCAGGCGGGTGTAGGTGGCGTGGCCGAAGTCTTCAACCAATGCCAGCCCTGCCGCCGCATCGGCCGCCAGCACCCGCGGTGCCGACAAGCCCAACAGGCGCAGCAGCTCGGCGACCTGCAGGTAAGGCGCGAGCGGCTCACTGGCCGGCGGCGAGTCCATTAGCAGCAGGCCGGCACCGTCCAGGCGGAAATAGCGGCGCGCCGAGGCGTCCGCCGGCAACGCTCGCACCGGCGTGGCAGCATAACCATGCAGAGCGAGGAAAGCGGCGCGCGCGTCGTCGGCTGCGGCTTGAGTAGACAGGGCTTGGTTCATGTCATCACCGGATCATGTAGACCTTTTTCACCGTCTCGTGGACGGTGCATACGCCTTTCCAGTCCTTGGGGAAGAAGGCGGCGGTGTCCGGGGTGACCTCGATCACCTCGCCCAATTCGTGCACGTAGGTGCAGCGACCTTCGAGGAAGTGGCAGAACTCGTCGTTGGTCACGTGGCAGAACCACTTGCCTGGCGTGCAGTGCCAGATGCCGCATTCAGACTGGCCCTCAGGCCCCTTGTGCAGCACTACGCCACTGATGTGCGACTCGCCTTCGAGCATGGTCGGGATCACGCCCCAGTCCTTGAGCTCGGTGACCTGCAGGGGGCGGTAGATAACGGGGGTTTTCATGGTCGAACTCTCACTTATCAATAGGGCCGCACCTGCGCAGGTGCGGCGGAACAGGCAGGCCTCAGGCCAGCATATAAAGGTTGCGCAGGGTCTCCTGGACCTCGCACTCGCCGGTCCAGCCGGCGGGGAATAACACCAGGGTCTCGGGACCGACCTCGATCACCTCGCCGTTGTCGTGGCGATAGATGGCGCGGCCGGCCACGAAATGGCACAGTTCGTCACGCGGGATCGACAGCCGCCAGATGCCGGGAGTGCACACCCACACCCCGGTTTCCGGGCTGTTGTTCGGCCCCTTGAACAGCAGGCGGCCGCTGGAATGCGACTGGCCGGCGATGGCATCGGCCTGCACGCCCCAGTCGACCAGGTCGTTGTAATCGCAGGCAGCAGTGATATGTGGCGCACTGGAATCGAGGCGGGCTTCAGGCATTGTTCAGAATTCCATCAAGAATATTGGCCGCGTCTTGCGGGCCATTGCGTGAGGTCATGTGGGCGCTGGCGCGCTGCAGGCGTGCAGCCATGCTGGCGTCGCTGACACACAGCACCAGCTTCTCGGCCAGCTCTGCGTGTTCCCAGTTGCTGCGGTGCATGCGCAAGCCATGGCCGCTTTCCTCTGCACGCATGGCGTTGTCGTGGCCATCCCAGACGTAGGGCATGACGATGGCCGGTTTGCCGAAGTACAGGCACTCGGTGAAGCTGTTGTTGCCGCCGTGATGGATCACCGCGTCGACCTGGGCGATGACCGAGGGCTGCGGATACCAGTTGGAGACAATCACGTTGTTCGGCAGCTCGCTGTACTCCTCCAGATGCTCGCCGACATTGAACAGCGCGCGGTACGGCAACTTGCCGATGCTGGCAATCAGGCGCTTAAGCAGGCTGACGTCGCCCGAGCCCAGACTGCCGAAGCTGACGTAGAGCAGCGGCTTGTCGTTGTTGGCGCGGAACTCGGGAATCTCATAAGCCTTGTCCTGGCGCACGCAGCCTTGCAGGTAGTGGAAGCGCCTGGCCGGCAGCGGAAAGCGGCGCTCGAACTTGACCGGGTCCGGGTAGAGCAGCAGGTTCATCCAGGGCGACTCTTCGAAGAAGGTGCCCAGCGGATAAGGCCGCTCGCCGCACTCGGAGAGGAACTGGTTGAAGTCGGCATGGATCGGCGCGATCACTTCCTCGAATTTCGCCCTGAAGCGCACGTGCCCAGCCTTGTCGTCGATGCTCATACCCGACAGATACGGCGGGATATCCGGGTCTTCGACCTCGTTCTCCGAGCAAGAGATGATCCGTACCCACGGCTTGCCGTATTGCTTGATGGCCGGGAAGAGGATGACGTTGTCGACGCAGATCAGGTCCGGTTTGATCCGCTCGAGAATCGCCGGCAGTTCCTTTTCCGCCCACTTGCTGGTCTCGACTATGGCCGCCCAACACTCCTTCACATAGTTGTCGAGCTGGTCGATCGGCTCCTTGCCGAAGTTCGGAATGTGGCCGTTGATAAAGTCGCTCCAGTAGCGCGCCATCTCCTCGGCGGGCATCGGCTCGGACATGTTCACGTAGTGTTCTTCGAAGCCGTAGGCCGAATACACCCCAGTCATGCCTGGATCTGTGAGGAATACCGCCTTGTGCCCCAGCGCTTCGCACGCCTGGGCGATGCCGACGGAATTGAGCGCCGGGCCGTAGGCGGCCTCGGGGAAGAAGGCGATGACTTTGCGTTCACTCATGGTCTGGACTCCCGTTGTTCTTGTTGTTCTTGTTTGTTCTGTGCGGCTTAGCAGGCCAGCACGCGCGCATGCTGGGCATTCCAGCCCAGGCGGATCGGCATGCCGGTGGTGAAGGTGGTGAATTCGTGCTGCGAGGACGGCACCCGTACGATCAACGGCTTGCTGGAGACCGGCGTGTGCACGTGCAGGTTGGTGTCCAGGCCGTGGTAGGCAACCTCGACCACCCGGCCGTCGACTTCGTTGTCGCAGCGCGGCGACTCGCCGCCGAGCACCTGCAGGCGCTCCGGGCGCAGGGCCAGGGCGACGTTGCCGCTGACCAGCGCGGCGGTCGGCTCGATCTTCAGGCGATGCCCGCCGGCATCGACCTGGTCGTTTGATATGCGCTGGCCTTCGATCAGGTTGCTGACGCCGATAAAGTCGGCGACGAAGCGGCTGCGCGGGTTCTCATAGATGTCGTTGGGGCTGCCGCACTGGCTGACCTCGCCGTCCTTGAGCACGGCCATGCGATCGGCCATGACCAGCGCCTCCTCCTGGTCGTGGGTGACCATGATGAAGGTGATGCCGCTCTCGTGTTGCAGGCGCTTGAGCTCCAGCTGCATCTTGCCGCGCAGCTTCTTGTCCAGCGCGCCCAGCGGCTCGTCCAGCAGCAGCACCCGTGGCCGCTTGATAAGCGCCCGGGCCAGGGCCACGCGCTGGCGCTGGCCGCCGGACAGCTGGTCCGGGCGACGGCGGGCGAAGTCGCGCAGCTGCGCGGTCTCCAGCATGGCGTCGACACGCTGGGCAATCTCGTCTTTGGGCAGGCGCTCCATCTCCAGGCCGTAGGCGATGTTGTCGCGCACATTCATGTTGGGGAACAGCGCGTAGGACTGGAACATCAGGTTCAGCGGGCGCTGGTTGGCCGGCATCGGCGAGATGTCGCGGCCGTCCAGGTAGATGCTGCCGGCGGTTGGCGTCTCGAAGCCGGCGAGCATGCGCAACAGGGTGCTCTTGCCGCAGCCGGAGGGGCCGAGCAAGGCGAAGAACTCGTTCTCGCGGATGCTCAAGCTGACGTCTTTCACGGCCATACCCTGACCGTAGGACTTGCTGACCTTGTCCAGAACCAGCACCGGAGCGTTATTAGTCTTCATGCTTGCTGTGCACCTTGTTGAGCCGCTGGGAAGCGAACAGCGCGGTGAAGCTGACCAGCATCACCAGGGTCGCCAACGCGTTGATTTCGGGGGTGACGCCGAAGCGGATCATCGAGTAGACCTGCATCGGCAAGGTGGTCGAGGCGCTGCCCGAACCGGAGTTGAAGAAGGCGATGATGAATTCATCGACCGACAGGGTGAACGCCAGCAACCCGCCCGCCAGCACGCCGGGGAAGATGCTCGGCAGCAGCACCCGGCGCAGGGTGGTCGGCCAGTTGGCACCGAGGTCGATGGAGGCCTCGAGGATCGAATAGTCGAAGTGCTTGAGACGGGTACGCACCACCGCGCAGACGAAGGCGATGTTGAACACCACGTGGCTCAAGATGATCGAGTGCAGGCCCAGGCTCATCTTCAGCAGGTTGAAGAAGCTCAGCAGGGCGATGGCCAGGACGATGTCGGGAATGATCATCGGTGCCATCAGCAGGGTGTCGGCCAGGTTGCTCGCCTTCGCCGCATTGCCGCTGGCGTGGCTGCGCAGCTCCACCCCCAGTGCCAGCAAGGTGCCGAGCACGCAGGCCAGGCTGGTGGAAACCAAAGCGACGATCAGGGTGTTGAGCGCCGCATGCTGGATCGCCTGGTTGGCGAACAGCGCGCCGTACCACTTCAGCGACGCCCCGCCCCAGGCGGTGGGCAGGCCGCTGGCGTTGAACGACAGCAGGATCAGCACCAGGATCGGTATATAAAGGAAGGCATACACCAGCCACAGGTGGCTGCCCAGCAAAACAGCCGGCGCGTTACGCATGGCGAGCCCCCTGGGCGCGGCGCGCCAGCATGGCCTGGATAAACAGCAACAGCAGCATGATGGCGATGAGGAAGAAGCTCAGCGCCGAGCCGAACGGCCAGTCACGGGCGGTGAGGAACTGCGAATAGATCAGGTTGCCAACCATCAGCACCTGCTTGCCACCGAGCAGGTCGGCGGTGATGAAATTACCGATGCTGAGGACGAAGACGAACACCGCGCCGGCGGCCACGCCGGGCACGCTGAGCGGCAGGATGATGCGGCGGAAGGTGGTCAGGCCTGAGGCACCGAGGTCGCTGGAGGCTTCCCACAGTTCGCCATTGATCCGCGACAGCGAGGAGTAGATCGCCAGGATGACGAAGGGGATGTAGTTGTAAACCAGCCCCAGGATCACCGCCGACTCGGTGTAGAGGATATTCAGCAGCTCGCCGTACAGGCCCATGGGCTCGAGCACGCCGGCGATCAGGCCCTTGCGGTTGAGCAGGACGATCCAGGCATAGGTGCGGATCAGGTAGTTGCTCCAGAACGGCAGCATCACCAGAAACAGGTACACCGCCTGCCGCTGCCGCGGGGCGCGGGCGATAGCGTAGGCCGCCGGGTAACCGATCAGTACCGCGTACAGAGTGGCTAAGCCTGCGATCTTCGCCGAGCGCAGGAGAATCTCCAGATACAGCGGGTCGAGCGCGCGCTGGTAGTTGTCCCAGGTGAAGACGTAGTCGATACCACCGTAGGCACCGCGCTCAAGAAAGCTATAAACCAGTACCAACAGGCACGGCAGCAACAGAAACAGGGCCAGCCAGCCCAGCGCGGGCAGCAACAGCCAGGCCGACAGCCGCCTGTCAGCGTGCAAAACACTCATTTAAAGGATCTCGAAATGCGGGGGATTGGGTAGCCAGTTTTTCTGGCTACCTATTCATAAATATCGAGGACTTCTGGGCTAGAGCCAGACAAGGCGAAATCGGGGTGAGAAGCGCAGCGTACTCAAGTACGTGAGCATTCGAGCTCCGGTTTCAACGCCGTATGGCCGACGCCCAGGAGGCCGTCAGTCTTGTGCCGCCATGATTTCGGTCACCGCGCGGGTATAGGCCTTCTGCGTGGCGCCGCCGACATCACGCAGCAACTCCTGCTTGACCAGCTCCGCCGGTGGCGTAGTGAGGTTCGGATACTGGCTCAGCAGTTCCTTGCCCAGCCCTTCCATGGCGGCCTGATTGGGCACCTTGTAGAGGATGTTCTCGGCGACCCAGGCGTGGTTTTCCTTGGCCAGCATGAAGTTGACGAACTGGTAAGCCGCGTCGAGGTTCTTCGAGCTCTTCAGTACCACCATGGTGTCGACCCACAGGTCGGAACCTTCCTTGGGCACCATGAACTTGATGTCCGCATTGGCCTGGGTGCCGTAGTTGCACCAGCCATCCCAGGCGTGCGCCATCAGCGTCTCGCCGGAAGCCAGCTTGGAGTAGAAGGTGGTGTCGTCGAAGGAGAGGATGCGCTTCTTGGTTTCGATCAACTGATCGCGCACGGTCTTGATGTGCTCCGGCTGCGCCTCGTTGACGCTCCAGCCGTTGGCCAGGAAGCCGGCGCCGAGCAACCAGCGATCGGTGGCCAGCAGGGTGACCTTGCCCTTGACCGCATCGCTCGGCTTGAGCAGGTCGCCCCAGCTCTGCGGCGCCTGGCTGAGTTTGTCAGCGCGGTAGCAGATGCCGGTGGTGCCCCAGGTATAGGGCACGGAGTAGCGATTGCCGGTGTCGTACGCCAGGACCTGCGCCTCGGGGTAGAGGTTCTTCAGGTTGGACACCTTGATCGGATCGATATCGGCCAGCAGCCCCTGCTGGTGCAGGACTTCGGCAAAGGGTGAGGAGACGAACAGCACGTCGTAGCCTTCGCCACCGGAAGCCATGACCTTACCCATGATTTCTTCGTTGGTGGCATGCAGCGACTTGTCAGCCTCGATACCAGTGGCTTGCTGGAATTTCTCCAGGGCATCCGGGGCCATGTAGCCGTCCCAGATGGAGATCACCATATCCTTGGCACTAACCAATGGCGCAGCCATGGCAGCGGACAGGGAAAGACTTGCGCACAACAGGGTTCTGCTGGTTTTCATTTGGCACACCTAACGAACGATTGATTGTTGTTGTTTTCGAAGGCAGCTGAAGCGATGTTACATGTCTTTTTTTTCGAATAAATACCACACGAAACATTAAGTCAACAATTTTCTGTTTCTTGTTGGAGGGGTCGCTGCTGTGGCATAAGGTGATTCACGCGCTGCAACAGCCCATCTAGAGAGCAAACGGATTGAGCACTACCCGCGAAAAGAAACCCCGCATCAACCACTTGGAGCTGGCCCGACGCATCCTCGAGCACGCCCAGGAAAATGGCATGGAAGCCGGCGACGCCCTCTCCGAACAGCAACTCGCGCGCACCTTCCAGGTATCGCGCACCTTGATCCGCGCCGGCCTCAATGTGCTGCTCGAACAGCACCTGGCCGACCACCAGGCCGGCCGCGGCTACTGCCTGACCGCCGCCCCAGCCAATCAGACACTCAACCCGACACTGCCCCAGGCCGCCGAAGAGGAGACGGCCGCCTCGGTACTGCGCGACCGCATGGCCGGCCGCCTGGGCAGCAGCGTCAACGCCAGCGAGATCATGCGCCGCTACGACATCGGCCGGCCGGCCGCACAGAAGGTGCTGACCCAGCTGACCGAGGACCAGGTACTGGAGCGCGGCCCCGGCCAGTCCTGGCTGTTCCGCCCCCTGCTGAACAACCTCAACGCCCTCGAAGACAGCCTGCGCTACCGCATGCTGCTGGAACCCGAAGCCCTGCTCTCACCCGGTTTCGAAGCCGACCGCCAGCGCCTGTCGCTACTGCGCAGCGGCACGGAAAGCCTGCTCACCCTACCCATCGAAGCCTTCGATATCGAACAGTTCCGCGAACTCGATATCAGCTTCCACGAACTGATCGCACAGAGCTGCGGCAACCGCTTCCTCTGCGACGCCCTACTCCACCACCAACGCCTCCGCCGCCTGCCCAACCTGCTGCCGATGGTCAGCGTGCACCGCCTGCAGGAAGCCATGCGCGAGCACCTGCGGATCATCGAGGCGATCGAGCGCGGCCAAATGGAAATCGCCGCCGACCTGATGCGCCTGCACCTGCGCCTGTCCGCCGCGCAGCGCCCACAGACCGCCAACCGCGGCATTCCGCGGACCTGACTTTCGCCCCGGTACTAATTTATTCAAAAAAAACAGTGTGTTTTTTTATCAAAAAATACATGATCTGGAAAAACCAGGCCGACCAGGGTTGAGCCCTGGTCACGGAAGCGACCCGCCATGTCCAAAGAAAAAGTGATCGCCCTGTTTCCCGAAGCCAGCTTCGGTGCCGCACTCAACTGCATCGGCATCGCCCAGGCGCTGCGCGAGCAGGGTGCGCGCCCGGTATTCATCTGCCATGAGCATTTCCAGGGGCTGTTCGCCGAATACGGTTTCGCCGAATACCCGATCCTGCTCGGCAGTGCGCTCTCCGCCGAGGAGCATCAGCATTACTGGGAGCGCTTTATCGAGCGCAACATCCCCTACTTCGATCAGACCCCGCTGGAGCAGATCGACAGCTATGTAGTGCCGGCCTGGGAAGCCATCATCGATACCGCCATCGAGACGGAAAAACCCTTGCAGCAGCTGCTCGCCCGACTCAAGCCGGACGCCATCGTGCTGGACAACGTGGTGATGTTCCCCGCCATTGCCAAGGCCGGCTGCCCCTGGGTGCGGGTGATCTCCTGCGCAGAGACGGAGCTGCCGGATGCCGCCGTGCCGCCCTACCTGTCCGGTGCCAGCGCCAGCGACCCGCTCGCCTGCGAGCGCTACTGGCAGCACTACGTCAAAGCCGTAGCCCCGGCGCATGCACGCTACTCCCGTTTCCTGGAAGGCTGCGGCCATAATCCCTGCGCTCCGGGCCTGTTCCTCGAAGAATCGCCCTGGCTCAACCTGTTGCTGTCGCCCACGCCGGTGCGCTACGCCCGCCAGCAGCCACTCGACCCGGCGCGCTTCGTCTACCTGGATGGCTGCGTGCGCCGCGAGGCACCGTACGTGGCCCCGTCCTTCCCGCACCACAATGACGCGCCGCTGGTTTATCTCAGCTTCGGCAGCCTTGGTGCCGCCGACGTCGGCATGATGAAGCGCCTGATCGACACCGCGGCCGACCTGCCCTACCGCTTCCTAATCAACGTCGGCGCCTACCGCGACCAGTACGACAGCGTGCCGGACAACGTCTACCTGGACAGCTGGTTCCCGCAGCCGGCGGTGCTGCGCGAATGCCAGCTGTTTATCCACCACGGCGGCAACAACAGCTTCTGCGAGGCCCTGTACTTTGGCCTGCCGTCGCTGATCATTCCCTACTGCTGGGACGGCCACGACAACGCCCAGCGCGCCGAGGAAGTCGGTGTCGGCCGCTACCTGCCGCGCTTCGAGGACCCGCTCGCGGCACTGCCCGCAGCCATCGCACAACTGCTCGACGACAGCGCCATGCAGCAGCACCTGCAACAGGCCAGCGCACAGATGCAGGCCTCGCGCGGCACTGAAATGGCCGCCCGGGCGATTCTCCAGTTACCCGACCCCTCCTCCTAATAAACCACTCCGCCAGCGAGCCCCCCATGAGCGATCGCGCCCTGCACAGCCTTGAGCAAACCATTCCGCAACCTTACTGGTTGGACGCCGAGGGTCCCGCACCCAGCTTCACCCGCCAGGTGGGTGAACTGCACTGCGAGCTGGCGATAGTCGGTGGCGGCTTCTGCGGCCTGTGGACGGCCTTGTTGGCGCGCCAGCGCCATCCGCAGGCGCGTATCGCCCTGATCGAGGCGCAGGCCTGCGGTGGCGCGGCCAGCGGACGCAACGGCGGCTTCTGCGCGCCGAGCATTTCCCACGGCGTATCCAACGCGCTGAAACGCTGGCCCGCCGAAGCCGAAACGTTGGTCCGCCTGGGCCGACAGAACCTCGACGAACTGGAACAGGATGTGCTCCGCCTGGGTCTGGCCGTGGAGTTCCAGCGCCAGGGCAAGCTGAGCGTGGCCAACAGCCCCTGGCAGATCGACGGGCTGCGCAGCCTGGAGGAGAAATACCGCCGTTTCGGCATCGCCTGCGAATACCTGGAAGGCAGCGCACTGAAGGAGCGCCTCGACTCGCCGCTGTACAGCGCCGGCCTGTTCGAAAGCAACTACGCCCTGCTCAACCCGGCCAAGATGGCCCGGGAACTGCGCCGCGCCTGCCTGCAGCAGGGTATCGAGATCTACGAGCACAGCCCGGTGCGGGCCCTGCAACAGTACCCCGGCCACCTGCTGTTGCAGACCGACTACGGCAGCATCCAGGCCGAGCGAGTGGCGCTGGCCACCAACGTGTTCACCGACCTGCTGCCGCGACACAAGTCCGCGATCATCCCGATCTACGACTACGCGCTGACCACCGAGCCGCTGAGCGACGAGCAGCTGCGCAGCATCGCCTGGCGCGGTAACTACGGCATCGCCGACTCCGGCAACCAATTCCACTACCTGCGCAAGACCGCCGACCAACGCATCCTGTGGGGCGGCTACGATGCCGTGTACCCCTTCGCCAGCCGCCTGGACGAAGGCCTGACTCAGCGCCCGCAGACCTTCGTGCGCCTCGCCGAGCAGTTCCAGCAGACCTTTCCGCAGCTCGCCGGAGTGCGTTTCAGCCATGCCTGGGGCGGCATCATCGACTCCTCGGCGCGCACTACCATGTTTACCGGCAGCCACGCCGGCGGGCGTATCGCCTACGCCCTGGGTTTCACCGGCCAGGGCGTGTCCGCCAGCCGTTTCGCCGCCGCCACGCTGCTCGACCTGCTGGACGGCCAGCAGACCGAACGCACCGCGCTGCGCATGCTCAACCGTACACCGGTGCCCTTCCCGCCCGAGCCGCTGCGCTACGCCAGCATCAGTCTGGCGCAGCGTGGCCTGGCCGAGGAAGACCGCAGCGGCCGACGCAACCTGCTGCTGAAGACGCTGGATGCCTTCGGCGTCGGCTTCGATTCCTGATCAAGAACAAGGAAAACCTGTATGTCGAGCACACTGCCCAACCACGTCATCGATTTCGCCAGCAGCCCGGTCCCGGCCCTGCAGAACGAGATCAACGACCCCGCCATCGTCGACGCGCCCTACCAGAGCAGCACCTGGCGTCACTTCAGCAATGCCGGCAAAGGCCTAACCGCCGGCATCTGGGAGGCCGGCCCGCACAAGGAGCGTTGCAGCTGCGACTACGACGAGCTGTGCCATATCCTCGAAGGTGAAGTGCGCCTGACCGACAACGCCGGTAACAGCCGGACTTTCGGCCCGGGCAGCTCCTTCGTGGTCGCCGCCGGGTTCGAAGGCACCTGGGAAAACCTCAGCCCGGTACGCAAGGTCTACCTGATCAGCGGTGCCTGAACACGGCTTAGCGCCAGTGACGCGAGCCGGGCTGGACGACCCTGTGCTGGCGACCGCTGCCCAGCAGCTGGCCAATACCTAGTCCCAGTAACTCCAGCAGCCAGGCCAGCAGCAGCGCGCAGGCAATGCCCCAGGCGATGGCTTCGGGGGCGAGCAGCACCTGGTAGCGGTAGGCGGCGAAGGTTTCTTCCAGCAACTCATGATCAGCGGCGCTCGCCAGATGCCAGACCTGGCTATACCAGGGCCCCTGCATGGCCTTGGCTTCGCGCTCGAGAAAGGCCGAACGCTCGACCAGCGTGCCCAGGCTTTTGGCATCGCTGCGCATCACCGGATCGGCGCTGGCCTGGTAATGACCGACCAGGGCCACCAGATCGCCCTTGAAAAAGCGTTTTGCCGTGTCCCGGAAGCCCTTGAGCCCCTGCTCCGCTTCGATACGGTGGGCCTCGACGCGCTTGCTGTAATCGTCGATAAAACCCGGTACCTGCACCCCAACCAGCAACCCCAGGGCAAACAAGGCCAACCGCAGATAGCTTCTAAACATTGCTTCCCTCCCCGTTAAATTTCAGCCCTGAATCAGCTCGCCATACCCTGTGCCACACACTCACCGCCGCGCCACAAACGCCACTCGCCCGGCTGGTAAAGCGTCCAGCTTTCGTTATCGGTCAGTGGCTCGGTGGCCAAGACAGTGACCACGTCATTGGGCGTAGTTTCCGCCTGGAAATCCACCTGCATATCGGCATCTTTCAGATGCGCCGGGCCAAACGGCGCGCGCCGGGTGATATGCGCCAACTTGCTGCTGCAAAAGCTGAACAACCAGTCGCCATCGCTGAGCAGGCAGTTGAATACGCCCTGTTGCCGATACCCGGCGCAGGCACTGACCAGGGAGGGCAACAACTGCTCCACCGCCACCGGCTCGGGAAAGGCCTGACGCAGGCGATTGAGCAGATCACAAAAGGCTGCCTCGCTATCGGTGTCGCCAATTGGTCGGTAGTTATCCAGTTGCGGGGCAAAATCGGCCAATTGGCCGTTGTGCGCAAAGCACCAGTTGCGCCCCCACATCTCGCGCACGAAAGGATGGGTGTTGGCCAGGCAGACGCGGCCGACATTGGCCTGGCGAATATGGCCGATTACCACCTCGCTCTTGATCGGGTAGCGCTGCACCAGCTGCGCCACCTCCGACTCGCTGCTGGCGCGCGGGTCCTGAAATAGACGCAGGCCGCGTCCTTCATAAAAACCGATGCCCCAGCCATCGCGATGCGGGCCGGTACGCCCGCCGCGCTGCATCAGGCCGGTAAAGCTGAAAACGATATCGGTCGGCACATTGGCGCTCATGCCCAGCAACTCACACATGGCGCAACGCCTCGCGCAGCTGCTGCGCTTCACTCGCCAGACGCGCCTCGATACGTTTGCGCGCCAACGGCAGAAAGCGCGTCAGGGCGCGCCACAGCAACTGCATGACATCGCCGCTGCGCCGTGGAATCAGGTGCAGATGCAGGTGCGGCACATGCTGATTGGAGGTCGGCCCGTCATTGACCAGGAAATTGATGCCCTGCTCGCCATAACCGGCCGCACGCAGGGCCGCAGCCATACGTTGCGCCAGCGGCAGCAAGCGCTCACAGGCGGCAGTGGAGAGGTCTTTGAGAAAGGGCGCATGTTCGCGGCTGACAATCAGCACATGGGCCGGGCGCAGGGGGAAGATATCCAGCAGGACGATAAAGTGCTCATCCTCGTAGATACACTCGGCAGGCAATTGCTCAGCGGCAATTGCACAGAACACACACTCCATAACCCCTCCTTATAAGCGATGGGCCATGCTGAACGGGTGTGTCGCTCGGTGCAAGGGTACGGAGCAGATTACAAGCGCGGCTCAACACGTAGGCGACGGTCGCCACGAGCGTCGTAACGGGTGTCGCCGAAATCCTGATCATCGCGCGCCATCATCTCACGCAGGGTCGGTTCGCCAGCGGCAATCGGTGCCGGCCCCTTGCGCGCCTGCCACCAACGCTCTACAGGCCAGCGAACGGCAACAAACAGCAGGTACAGGGTAAACACGATCAGACCGTACATGCTCAGGTCAGCCACCGCACGCCAGGCGTTGTTGCCCACGTCCAGCAACAGGTCCATGGCAGTGATCGCCACTGCGGGCGCGAATTGCTCCTTGCCAGGGTCGACGATGGTCGGGCTGAACAGCAGCACCAGCACCAGCACGCGCAGCGGCTCGCGCAGGTAGCGCCACATCCAGTTGGTCAGGCGAAACCACACCAGAAGGCAGCCGAGCGCGGCGATCAGGTAGGCGCTCCAGGCAAGCAGGTAGTCGTTCTCAATCATAAAACGCAGGTTCTCTGGCAGCGGCGGCCTGGCCGACGCGGAAAAAGCGCCCAGCCGGCAAAGTGGCGCTTATGATAACGGCTTTTGCCTGCTTCGGCGTCCCCGCTGTCGGCCGTCAGCTAACGGAGTTACCCCATGCACCACGCCCCTATCGCCCGCACAGGCGACGCTAGCGACCCCTATCGCTGGCTGGAAAACCGCGACAGCGCTGAGGTGCTCGATCACCTCAAGGCGGAAAACGCCTACTTGGAAAGCCAGCTCAGCGAGCAACTGCAACTGCGCGAAACGCTGTTTGAAGAGATCAAGGGGCGCATCCGCGAAACCGACCTCAGCCTGCCATCACCCTGGGGGCCGTACCTGTACTACCAGCGCACCACGGCTGGCGATGAATACCCGCGGCATTACCGCTGCCGCAAACCCGCCGATGGCTCGCTGACTGTCGATGACGCCAGCGAACAGCTGCTGCTCGACCCCAATGCCCTGGCCGAGGGCGGTTTTATCTCGCTGGGGGCGTTCAGCATCAGCCCCGATCACCAGCGCCTGGCCTACAGCCTGGACACCAGTGGCGAGGAAACCTACCAGTTGTTCGTCAAGGAACTGGCCGACGACAGCCTGATCGAGCTGCCGTTCGAGGACTGCGACGGCAGCATGACCTGGGCCAATGACAGCCAGACCCTGTTCTTCGGCGAACTGGACGACACCCACCGGCCGCACAAGCTGTATCGCCACCGCCTCGGCACCCAGGCGGCCGAAGAGGTATTCCACGAACCCGACGGGCGCTTTTTCCTCAGCTGCTACCGCAGCAGCTCCGAACGCCAGCTGGTGCTACTGCTCGGCAGCAAGACCACCAGCGAAGCCTGGGTGTTGGATGCCGACACGCCGCACGCCGCATTCAGCTGCCTGGCCCCGCGCGAGGAAGGCCACGAGTATTACGCTGACCACGGCACCCTTGGCGGCGACTGGCTGTGGTTGATTCGCAGCAACCAGAGCGGCATCAACTTCGCCCTGTTCAGCGCCGGCGAAGCAACCCCGACCCGCGCCCACTGGCAGCCGCTGCGCGGCCATGACCCGCAGGTGATGCTCGAAGGCATCAGCCTTAATCAACACGCGCTGATTCTCAGCCTGCGCGAAGGCGGCCTGCCGATCATCGAGGTGCAACCCCACGGCCAGGCGACCTACCGCGTGCAGTTGCCGGACGCCGCCTACAGCCTGTATGTGCAGGACAGCCTGGAATTCCACAGCCCGGTGATTCGCCTGCGCTATGAAGCGCTCAACCGCCCCGCGCAGGTGCGTCAGCTGGAACTGGCCACTGGCGAGCAGATTGTACTCAAGCAAACCCCGGTGCTCGGACCGTTCGATGCCGACAGCTATGTCAGCCAGCGCCTCTGGGCCACTGCCGCCGATGGCAGCCAGGTGCCGATCAGCCTGGTGGCCAAACGCGAGGTGCTCGGCACCCCCGCCCCACTCTACCTGTATGGCTACGGCGCTTACGGCGAAAGCCTCGACCCCTGGTTCTCGCATGCGCGCCTGAGCCTGCTGGAGCGCGGTTTCGTCTTCGCCATCGCGCATGTACGCGGCGGTGGCGAGCTGGGTGAAGCCTGGTACCGCGCCGGCAAGCTGGAACACAAGCACAACTCGTTCAGCGACTTTATCGCCTGCGCCGAGCACATGATCGGCAGTGGCTACACCCAGGCCAGCCAGCTGGTGATCAGCGGCGGCAGCGCGGGCGGTTTGCTAATGGGTGCAGTGCTCAATCAGCGCCCCGAGCTGTTCGCCGCCGCCATCGCCGAAGTGCCGTTTGTCGACGTGCTCAACACCATGCAGAACCCCGACCTGCCGCTAACCGTCACCGAGTACGACGAATGGGGTGACCCCAACCAGCCCGAGGTATTCGAGCGAATCAAAGGCTACGCGCCGTACGAGAACGTGCAGGCCCAGGCCTACCCGGCGATTCTCGCGGTGGCCGGCTACAACGACAGCCGCGTGCAGTACTGGGAAGCCGCCAAATGGGTGGCCAAGCTGCGCGCGCAGAAAACCGACAGCAACCTGCTGTTGCTGAAGACCGAACTGGATGCCGGTCACGGCGGCATGAGCGGCCGTTACCAGGCCCTCAAGGATGCAGCCCTGGAATACGCCTTTATCCTCAAGGTGTTCGGCCTGATCTGACTCGGCCGCCACTGCGCGCCCGTTCGACTGCCAACCTCAGGCAAAACCGAACGGGCGCACACCCTCAGTGTTTTTCGCGCTAAACACCCGGTTTCTAGAGCGAAAAACTACTTGACCACTCGTACAGATTTAACCTGTCTGACGCAAAAACTGGGCTACCCTGACTTCCACGCTGGCGCATTGCCACTCCCCTGTTCGGCTCATTCACCATGGAAGGTTTGTGATGAATAACTGGAAGATCAGAACCCATCTTTTTTTGCTCGCTGGCTGCCTGCTTCTGGGCCTGTTGTGCGTTGGCGGCCTCGGCCTGTATGGCCTGCAAGCCACCGTCAAAGGGCTGCAAACCGTCTACCTCGACCGTGTGGTGCCGCTGCGCGACCTTAAGCTGATCGCCGACCTGTATGCGGTGAATATCGTCGATGCCACCCACAAGGCCCGCAGCGGTGAAATCGACAGCAAAGCCGCGCAGCAACTGATCGAACAAGCCCAGCTGCGCATCGAGAAAACCTGGCAGGCCTACCTGGCCACCGAACTGATCAACGAAGAAAGCCAGCTGATCAAGCAAATCAACCCACTGATGGAGCAGGCCCGGCAACCGCTGGATGAGCTGCAGAACCTGCTCAACCGTGGCGACGCTGACGGTATTGCCGGCTTTGCCAACGACCGCCTTTACCCATTGATCGACCCCCTGTCAGCCAAGTTCGCCGAACTGATCGACGTGCAACTGCTGGAAGCCAAACGCCAATATGAGCTTGGTGAAGCGGCGTACTCGCGCAACCTCGCCATGAGCATTGGCGTGCTTCTGCTGGCGCTGTTTGTCGGCCTGGCGCAGGTGCTGTATTTCACCCGCTTGATGAGCCGCCAGCTGGGTGCCGAACCCGGCGAGCTGGAGGAAATCAGTGCACGCATCGCCGAAGGCCGCCTGGGCGGCAAGAACCTTGGCAGCCAGGTGATGACCGGGGTGATGAAATCGGTGCAGAGCATGCGCAAGGGCCTGCAGGACATGATCGGCAATATCGGTGAAGCCTCCGAGCAGATCGAATGCGCCACCCTGCAGTTGGCCGCCTCCTCCGAGCAGGTGCTGACCAGCGCCAACGTGCAGAGCGATACCGCCTCCGCCATGGCTGCCACTGTCGAGCAACTGGCGGTGAGCATCAATCACATCGCCGAAAACGCTCAGCAAACCTACGATATGGCGAAAAAAGCCGGCGACATGACCGATGAAGGCATTCTGGTGATGGCCCGCGCCACCGCAGAAATGCACAAGATCGCTGAGCTGGTGGCCGAAAGCTCGCAGGATGTCGAAACCCTGGCGGCGCAGTCGCGCAATATCAGCGCCATCGTCGACGTCATTCGCGGCATCGCCGAACAAACCAACTTGCTCGCTCTCAACGCCGCCATCGAAGCCGCGCGCGCTGGCGAACAAGGTCGCGGCTTTGCCGTGGTCGCCGATGAAGTCCGCAGCCTGGCCGGACGCACCGCGCATTCCACCACCGAAATTATTGCCCTGGTCGATGCCATTTACAGCGGCATGCACAAGGCGAAAAACAGCATGGCTGCTGGCTGCGAACGGGTCAGCATTGGCACTCAGCTGGTGGATCAGGCAGGCAGCTCGATGGGCGGTATTCGCCAAGCCCTGAATGAATCGCTGCAAGCGGTCAGCGTGATCTCTCTGTCACTGCAGGAACAACGCGCCGCTAGCGAGCAGGTGGCCATGAGCGTGGAGCGCGTGGCGCAAATCGTCGAAGAAAACTCCGCTGCGCAAGGCGGCATCGTGCAGGCCATCCAGGCCCTGCAAGCCATGTCCGGTAGGCTGCAAGGGGTTATCCGCCGCTTCAGCTTCTAGGCCACGCCTGTATTCAGGGTGGTTTGCACCAATCAGCAGCTCACCACGGCTATCGCTGGCGAGCGCGGAAACGGCCGGCTAAGGTCTCAGTATCTGCTCCCGCCGACTTTCCCAGGCCGTATCCGCATGCACCCCAGCTCGCATCTGATCGATGAAATCCGCGACATGCTGCTCGACTGCGGCCTGCTCGATAACCTCACGCCTAATGAGCTGCTCAGCGCTGCGGGCTACTTCAATGTCAGCAAATACCACGCGGATCAGAACATCTGCCTCGAAGGCGAGGCTGGCTCCTTTATGTGCATCATTCATGCGGGGGCGGTGTCGGTGCGCAAGATCAATTCCGCCGGCGAAGTGATCGAGTTGGCCAAGCTGCGCAAAGGCCGCGCGTTTGGCGAGATGGCGGTACTGGACGGTGAACGCCGCTCGGCCAGCTGCATTGCCGTGAGTGACTGCAGCCTGCTGATCCTGGCCAAGGACTCACTGGACAAGATGCTCAGCGAAGCGCCCAAGACCGCCGCCAAGGTCATCCGCGCCATTGCCGTGGCCATGTCGCGGCGCTTGCGAATGGCCGACGGGCAACGGGTCGAGCAACAGCTCTAGCCGCTCAGTTGCGTGGCTTGCCCAGGGAGTCGACATTGCGCTGCCGTTGCTGCTGCAACAGCGGCAAATCCTGATCCGCAGTGCGCCCGGGGTTAAGGGCCGGCATTTGCGGCTGCTTCAACAGCGGAGGTTTGTTGGCATAGGTGTTCGGTGCCGCGCGTGGCAGCGTCGGTGCGGGGGCATAGGGTTGCGGCGTCGCGGTACCGGGCGAGCCCGCAGGACGAACGGCCGATTGCTGGGCGTGTAGCGGCAGGCTGCACAGGGTGGTCAGCACGGCAAGCAACAGCATGGATAGGCGCATACGTTATCTCCGGCTACAGGTAATGTCTGATTGGGCCACACACCGGTCGGTAAGTGCCCCCCACGGTTCTCAGCAACGACCGACGGCGCTAGACTGACAGCATACGCCCACGCCACGAGAAGTCAGATGAGCAGCGACAAATCCCCCTCCGCCACCGGCAAGCTTGACCGCATCCTCGCCGAGGCCCAGCGCTCGCGTGAAGAAGGCTACCGCGACAAGGCGCTGAAAATGTATCCGCACGTCTGCGGCCGCTGCGCTCGCGAGTTTTCCGGCAAGCGCCTGAGCGAACTGACCGTGCACCACCGTGACCATAACCACGACAACAACCCGCAGGATGGCTCCAACTGGGAGCTGCTGTGCCTGTATTGCCACGACAACGAACACTCGCGCTACACCGACCAGCAGTATTTCAGCGAAGGCTCGCTGAGCACACCGAAAACCGCCCAGGCGACCCACAACCCCTTCGCCGACTTGGCTGCAAGGCTGAAAAGCAAAGAATAGGTCACCTCCCGCCTGCGCCCGTATAATCCCGGCCTTTACCCCGATGGCTGCAAAGCCAAGACAAGGCCGGTTACGTGGCAAACAAACGATACAGCTGCATTGGTTTATTCAACCCCAAGTCCCCGGAAAACGTCGGCGCAGTGATGCGCGCGGCCGGCTGCTATGGCGTCGCCTCGGTGTTCTACACCGGCAAACGCTATGAGCGGGCACGCGACTTCATCACCGACACCAAGCGTATCTATATGGATATTCCGCTGATCGGCGTCGAGGACCTGCAACAGATCATTCCGTTGGGCTGCACGCCGGTCGCCGTAGAGCTGGTCGATGGCGCGCGACCACTGCCCGAATACACCCACCCGGACCGCGCCATCTATATCTTCGGCCCCGAAGACGGTTCACTGAGCCAGGAAGTCCGCGACTGGTGCGAGGACGTCATCTATATCCCCACCGAGGGCTGCATGAACCTCGCCGCCACCGTCAACGTGGTGCTCTACGACCGCATGGCCAAAGGCAACAACACCAAGTCCGGGCCCAAATTCAAATAGGCCGCGCCGTCACTACAGACCCGACTTGAGCCGGCTGAAGGCGCGGGTCAGCGCGCGATTGAAGGCCTGAGTGTTGTCGTTCTTGCTGTAGAGCCCAGCGCGCACGGCCTGCGGCGGGTAGATGCCGGGGTCGTTGAGAATCGCAGGATCGACCGCCGGATTGGCCGCCGGCACTGCATTGGCGTAGTAGATGCTGTTGGTGATGCCTGCCACCACGTCCGGGCTCATCAGGTGATCCATCAGCGCATGGGCGGCCTCGGGGTGCGGCGCATCCTTGGGAATCACCATCGCATCGAACCAGATCAGCGTGCCTTCACGCGGGATGCTGTAGTGCAGGCTGTACGGCTTGTCCGCCTGCTGCGCCTGGCCGGCGGCAATCGACACGTTGCCGTTCCACGACATCGCCAGGCAGGTATCACCATTGGCCAGATCGGCGATATTGCGGTCGTTGTCGAAGTAGCGAATATGCGGCCGCACCTTGGCCAGGTGCGCCTCGGCCAACTTCAGGTCGTCGAGGTTCTGCTGATTGATATCCAGGCCCAAGTAGCGAAAGGTCGCGGCGAACACCTCGTTGGGGTCATTGAGGAAACTCACCCCACAGTCGGCGAACTTCACCACCACCGCTGGGTCGAGCAGCATCGCCCAGCTATCGATCGGTGCATTGGCCATGCGCTTGGCGATGGCCTGCTGTTGATAGCCGAAGCCGGTGGTACCCCAGACGTAGAGCCCGGCGTAGCGATTGCCGGGATCGAAGGTCGCCATATGCCCAGTAAACTCACGGTCCAGACCCACGAAATGTGGCAGCGCAGCTTTGTTCAGCGGTTGCAGGGCATCACTCTTGATCGCCCGTTGCAGATGCTGGCCGGCGGTCAGCACCAGGTCATAACCGCTGCGACCGGTGAGCAGCTTGGTCTCCACGGTTTCCAGCGAGTCGAAATGGTCGGCCACCACCTTGATCCCGGTCTTCTTCTCGAAGCTGGCCAGGGTGTCTGCGCCCAGGTACTCGTTCCAGATATACAGATTGACCTGTTTCGGCGTTTCGGCTGCCTGCGCACTCGCGCAGGCAGCCAGGCTCAGGGCTAACAAAGTGGTGTGCAGTTTCATCGAAACCTCCTAGGCGCGCTTGGGCGCGGCGTATTGCGGCATGGTGATGCAGGCGACGTTGCCGCCACCCAGGAGGATTTCCCGCGAATTCTCGATGCCGATAATCCGGTGTTTGGGGAACAGCTCGGCCAGGGTGGCCTGGGCCACGCGGTCACAGGGGTCGTTAAACAACGGCACGACGATGGCCGAGTTGCCGGCGTAGTAATTGATGTACGAGGCGCAGATCTGCGTGCCGGCCTGGCGGGTGTGGGTGGCGTCGTCCTGGTCCAGGCCTTCGGCCTCCTCTGCCGTCCACTCGAGCACCCGAGGTTGCGGCAGCTTGTGCACCTCCAGTTCGCGGCCCTGGGCGTCGCGGGTGCTGCGCAGGATGTCGTAGGCCTCCTGGTAGATTTCCCACTGCGGATCTGAGCGGTCGTCGGTCCACTGCTGCACCACCACACCGGGGCGTACGAAGCAGGCCAGGTCGTCGATATGGCCGTCGGTTTCATCGAACTTGCAGCCGCGCGGCAGCCAGATCACCTGCTCGGCGCCCAAGTAGTCGCTGAGCCGGCGGGTCATCTCGTCCTTGCCCAGATGGGCGTTGCGGTTGCGGTTGAGCAGGCACTGCTCGGTGGTCAGCAGGGTGCGCTGGCCATCGGTCTGGATGCCGCCCATCTCGGCGATAAAGGGTGCGCGGTAGCGATCAAAACCTTCGATCTCGAGGATCTTCTGCGCGATCTGGTCGTCCTTGTCCCACGGGTAGTACAAGCCGCCGTCGAGACCGCCGTAGGCGTTGAACTCGAAGTCCACGCCGCGCACTTCACCGCTGTCGTCATTGACCAGGAAGGCCGGGCCGCTGTCGCGGAACCAGGTGTCGTTGCAGGTCATCTCCACCACTCGTACATGGGCCGGCAACTGGCGACGGGCGTTGGCGTACTGATTGGCCGAGGCGCACACGGTGACCGGCTCGCTGCTGGCGATAGCCGTGACGATATCGACCCAGACCTTTTGCGCCGGCTTGGCGCCGTTGCGCCACACATCGGTGCGCTCCGGCCAGCCGAGCCAGCAACGCGCTTTGGGTTCGAATTCGCCGGGCAGGCGGAAGCCGTCGGCTTTGGGGAGAGAAGTCAGGGAACGGGCCATTGCTAGGTACTCGTCGTGGCTGAGGAATAGCTCGACAGTACCCGCGGCAGAGCGCCCGCGACCAATGACCATTATCGCGGGATAGCTGAATTCAATTCACAGGTCGATCAGCTGATCAGTGAACCATTCAACGAACTGCGCCACCGCTGGCTTGTCCAGACGCAGCCGCTCGCAGACCAGCGCGTATTGCCCGAGCGAGGCCACGCTGGCGGCGAATGGGCGCACCAGGCGGCCGCTGGCCAGGTCCTCGGCGCTGGTCAGGTTGTCGCCGATGGCTACGCCCTGCCCCCGCGCCGCGGCCTCCATGGTCAGCCCGGCATGGCCGAGGTAGAGATGACGTTGCGGCTGGATATCGCCAGCGTGGGTGGTCAGCCAGGCGGTCCAGGTCTTGCCGTCCTGGTCGTCGTGCAGCAGGCAGTGGCGGGCCAGATCACGCGGGTGCTTGAGCGGCAGCTGGTTGAACAGGCTCGGGCTGCATACCGGAAAGAACAGCAAAGTCGGCAGCGGCCGCACGAAGTAGGCGCTGCCATCCGCTGGGCCGGTGCCATAGGTGATCGCCAGGTCAATCTCTTCGCCTGGCTGGGTCGCCTCCAGCGGTTGTTCGTAAAGGTGCAGGGTGATCTGCGGGTAGCGCTCGCTGAAATCCGCCAGGCGGCCGATCAGCCACTTCTGCGCCAGCTCGGCGGTCACCGCAATGCGCAGTTGCGCTTGCGAACCGGGGTCACGCAGCTCATCGCAAGCCTCGCCGATCAGTTCGAAGGCCTGCTGCAGGCTGCGCAACAGGCGCTTGGCCTGCGGCGTGGGGCGCACCTGGCGACCATCACGCTGGAACAGCGGTGTGCCGAGTTGCTCTTCGAGCTGGCGGATCTGGTGGCTGACTGCGCTGTCGGTAACGCACAGTTCGGCGGCCGCGCGGCCAAAGTGGGCATGGCGGGCGGCGCACTCGAAGGTGCGCAACGCGGTAAGAGAAGGCAGACGGCGCATGCAGGGTTTCCTGATCAGCAATGGCGCCGCCATGCTTGCTCAGGGCGACGCTCAGCGCAACAGCGGGGTGTCCAGCACCTTGGACGCGCCACCCATGACGCTTTCGCTGATCTCGATAAAGTCCTTGCTGCTGGCTTTATCCAGGCGCATCAGGCCGCGGGTCACGTCATCCAGCGAGCGCGGTTGAGTGGTGCCCTTGGTGGCCTGGCGAATTTCCCGGTCCAGCTCCTGCAACAACAACACCGCGCGGGCGGTTACCGGGCCGCTCGAGTAACTGGTGCGCAGGCTTTTCACCGGCTTGCTCCAGCCGATCAGCTGTTCGCGGATTTTCTGATAGCGCTCTTCGCTCAAGCCACCGGCGCGGCGCATCAGCTCGATGGCGTAATACTCGGCCAGGCCTTCGGTGATCCAGTCGCTGCGATCACGCGCCTTGATCCGGCTGAACACATGCACCAGTTCGTGCACCAGGGAGCTGGTGCCATTCTCGCTGACCAGCGGTCGTTCGGAATGCATGTAGTAGGAGTTGGCTGCCGACAGGCCGCCGCGCCACATGGGATCGCCGGCACCGACAATCAACAGCTTGCCCGGGTCACGCGGGAACACGTCCTGGGCGTGGGGCCAGATAAAGGTCAGCAGGGTCATCACGTCCATGCGGCGCATGCCCTCACCCACCGGCGCGGCGATGGCCACATCAGTTTCGCCCAGCTTGGCGCGGCGCGTGCCGATCTTGCCAGCGACTATCCAGCCAGTCGGGCGGTCAAATTTGCGCTGCGGGTTGTCGATGCGAAACTTGTTCTTGCCGATGCGCGGCCAGCCAGTTTCCACGGCCTTCCAGCCCTTGGGCAGATCGAACTGCAGGCGCGACACCAGCACGGTTTTGTCTTGCTGGCGCAGCTTCACCGCCGGCACCAGGTCGTCGCCACGCAACAGCGCCCAGTCCTCGGTCATGCGTGCATCGAAGCGGCCTTCGCTGCGCTCATGGTTGATGCGCACGCGGTAGCTGAGCGTGGACTTGCCCTTGCCCGGCTGCCACACCCCGAGTTGCGGGGTTTTCTGGCTCCATAGGCCGTCAGCGCTGAAGTCGCTGTACACGCCCTGCTCGCCCAGGTTGAACGCCAGGCTGATCACCGGCGCGCCATCGGCCAGGGTCAGGCTGACTTCGGCCTGGTCGCTGTCCGGCAGAAAACGCACCTGATAGTCCAGATTGACCTTCTGCGCCCACAGCGGCGTACTCAGGCTCAGCAAGGCGGTAGCCAGCAACAGACGGCGAATCAGCATAAGAAAAGCTCCATGAGGCAGTCATTGATCCAGACGAGTTTAGGCTGGTGTTGCCGGGCAAGGTTCAAACTGGATGCAGAACCGCTTAGCCGGCGCGGAAAATCATGTGATCTTCCCACTCATCCTCGGCCACGCTGTTTTCGCTGAGCATGCGCCCGGCCTGGGAGATACGCTGCTTGTGCACCTGCTCGGGATCGCCACAGACCAGGTGATGCCAGAGCAGCAGGTCCTTACCCTCACTGACCAGGCGATAGGCGCAGGTCGGTGGCAGCCACTGGAATTGGTCGGCCTGGGCCGGCGTGAGCTGGATGCAGTCGGCGACGAATTTGCGCCGGTTGCTGTAGTCGGTGCACCGGCAGGTCTTCAGGTCCAGCAGCTTGCAGGCAATGCGCGTGTAATAGACGCTGCCATCCTCCTCATCCTCAAGTTTCTGCAGGCAGCACAGGCCACAGCCATCGCACAGCGACTCCCACTCGTCCTGATTCAGCTGATCGAGGGTTTTGCGTTTCCAGAAGGGTTCGACTTTGGCGGCCATGGCGGGGGTACGGTGACTGGTGAAAAGGCCGGCAGTCTAGCGGCTAGGCCAGCAGCGGCCAAGGCCGGCATGCCGAATGGTCAATTAATAACCACGGGCAAAATCCACTGGCCCGCGCAGCTCATCACCGCCCTGCCAGCGCGCCAGATTATCGAGAAACAGCTGCACCAACAGACGCGGCTCAGTAGGCGCAGAGCTGTGCCCGGTCAGCAGCAAGCGTGGAGCGCTCCAGAATGGGTGACCTGTTGGCAAAGGCTCCTCACGGCAGACGTCGATCACCGCGCCAGCCAAGTGACTTTGCTCCAGCGCCGCGACCAAGTCGGCATCCACCACCGCGACGCCGCGCCCAGCATTGATAAACAGCGCGCTCGGCTTGAGCTGGGCAAACAACGCAGCATCGTAGATATCGCGAGTGGCGGGCGTATCCGGCAGCAGGTTGATCAGGTAATCGGCCTCGCCCGCCAGGCTAGGCAGGTCATCCAGCCCTAAAACCTGACGAAACGGCGGCAGCTGCCGCGGGCTGCTGGCAACCCCCAGCAACTCAACGCCAAACGGTGCGAGAAATTGCGCCACACTCAGCCCGATATCGCCCGTGCCGACGATCAACACCTTGCGCCCAGCCAGGCTGTGCGGCCGGCGGTTGTCCCAGCGTTGCTCGACCTGTGCCGCCAGGGCCGCGAACAGTTGCCGTTCATGGGCCAGCAGATGGCACAGCACATACTCGGCCATCACCTGGCCGAAGATGCCCACTGCGCGGGTCAACAGGTAATCCGTCGGCAGCCCGCTGGCCAAGAGCGGCGTAATCCCGGCCCAGGTCGATTGCAGCCACTGCGGTTTAACCCCTTGGCGCAGCAGCGGCGCGAGCAGATCCGGCTGACCCAGCCAGATCGGGCAGCCCGCGGCGTATTCGGCCAACCGGGCCGGCTGATCGCTGCCAAACAGTTCAAGTTCGGGGGCCTGCTGGCGCAGCAACTCGGCATACAGAGCGTGCTCGGCTTCAGCAAGCAACACACGCAGCGGAGCCTTCACAGTGGTGTGCATGGCGCTTACATCGGGTCGTTGCGACGCAGCAATTCATCCGGCAGGTGCTCGATATATTCATCCTCGGGTGGCGGCATCTGCAGGTGGTAGCCCTGCTCGTCGAGGTTGGCCAGCACCTTGTGGATGTCCTCGCGAGCCAAAACGCGCTCGGGGGTCAGCACCATCTCGAAGGCCAGGGTCGGCGTGCCGAAGGCCAGCAGCAGGTTTTCCGGCACGCGCTTGAGGCCATCGCTGCGCAGCACGTACAGGTACATTTCGTTTTTACGCGGGCTTTTGTAGATCGAACAAATACGTTTCACGCGGACTCTCCGGTAGCAGCCAGGCAATCTAGCAAGGCCTGGCCCATCAATTCACGCCGCCAGCCGCGCAGCGACTCCGGCAGCTGGTACGGCCCCTTGGGGTAGCCGGTTTTCAGCAGGGCTTCGAGGGTTTTCTTGCGCAGCATCAGCTCTGGGGCGATGTTCAGCCGCTCGCCCTCACGCTGGCCGATAACCCGCAGCTGCTTCAGCAGCGTGGCAGCTTCCAGCGGCAAGGGCTCAGGCAGCGCGGGCGGCCAGCTTTCAGCCGGGCTGGCTGCGGCCTGCTTGATCAGCTGCAGAATAAACTCGCCGTCCTGGCGCACGGTTTTCGGGTGCATGTCCTCGATCCGCGCCAGAGCCACCAGATTATCCGGCTGGGTGCGGGCCAGCGGCCACAGCGAATGCTCGCGAATAATTCGGTTACGCGGCTGGTTGCGCTTGCGCGCCTGGCCTTCACGCCAGGTACATAGAGCCTTCAACACAGCAAGCTGCTGGCGCGACAGTTTCCACGCCAGCTTGGCCTCGCGGTAGGCCAGCTCTGGGTCGACCTCACGGCTGAGGTTGGCCACCAGCTCGGCACCGTCGTCCAGCACCCAGCGGTATTTCTCCTCACTGAGCTGCGCCTTCAGCACCGCATAGACCTCCGCCAGATGCAGCACGTCTTCTGCCGCGTAGCTGACCTGGGTTGCCGACAGCGGGCGCTGCAGCCAGTCGGAACG
Organism: Pseudomonas sp.; assembly: GCF_049653025.1. Classification (GTDB taxonomy): domain Bacteria; phylum Pseudomonadota; class Gammaproteobacteria; order Pseudomonadales; family Pseudomonadaceae; genus Aquipseudomonas. Next base: position 196,557 of record NZ_JBASFM010000017.1, read on the forward strand.
GGTTTCGCCCTTGGGTAGCTCGATATTCAGCACCGCCTGCACCAGGCGCGAATAGCCCATGGAGAAACCGAGATTGAGGTAGCCGGCGGCCAGCTGAGTGTCGAACAACGGCGTGGGCAGGCTGCCGGTCAGGCGTAGAAACACTTCGAGGTCTTCGCTGCAGGCATGCAGCACTTTGACCACAGCCGAGTCCTGCAACAAATCGGCAAAGGCCGTCCAATCGCTGATCAGCAGCGGATCGATCAGATAAGCCCGCTCGCCTTCGCTGACCTGCAGCAAACCGGCAATCGGGTAGAAGGTATCGACCCGCATAAATTCGGTGTCGACTGCCACGAACGACAGTTGCCGCCACTCGCTGCATTTTTGCGCCAGGCTGGCATTGTCACCAATCCAGTGAATTTCAATAGCCACGCGGCTCTCCCATCAAGAATGCCGCGCAGTATATATGCCCAGGCACGGTGCCGGGCATTTCCCGCCATGGGCTCACAGATGCGAATGAACCCTGTAATCTGACCGGCGCTTGCATTCGCTTACCTTCAGCACAGGGAATAACAACTAATGAAGAAACTGCTTGGCCTGCTTCTGGCCCTGGTCGCGGCTGTCGCGATCTACCTGACCATCACCCCCAGCCCGATCGACCCACTGGCCTGGGAAGCCCCGGCTATCCCGCCGATGACCGGCGTGCTGGAGCCCAACGACACCCTGATGAAGGCCGAACTGCTCGGCCGTGGCCAGGTGCATGGCCCGGAAGACAGCGCCGTGGACGCCCAAGGCCAGGTGTACAGCGGCCTGCATGACGGCCGCATCGTGCGGATCAAGGCCGACGGCAGTGTCGAGACCTTTGCCGATACTCAAGGTCGCCCGCTGGGCATGGACTTCGATGCCGGCGGCAACCTGATCGTCGCCGACGCCTACAAGGGCTTGCTCAGCGTCAATGCCCAAGGGCAGATCAAGGTGCTGACCAGCGAAGCCGAAGGCGTGCCCTTCAAGTTTACCGATGACCTGGATATCGCCCGCGACGGCACCATCTACTTCAGCGATGCCTCCGCCCGCTTCGAGCAACCGGATTACCTGCTCGACCTGCTCGAAGCCCGCCCGCATGGCCGCCTGCTCAGCTACAACCCAAGCAGCGGCGAAACCAAGGTACTGCTCAAGGACCTGTACTTTGCCAATGGCGTGGCGCTGTCGGCCGCCGAGGACTTCGTGCTGGTCAACGAAACCTACCGCTATCGCATCACCCGCTACTGGCTGAGCGGCGACAAGGCTGGCACACATGACATCTTTATCGATAACCTGCCGGGGCTGCCGGACAACCTGCAGGGCGATCGCAACGGCACCTTCTGGGTCGCCCTGCCAACGCCGCGCAACACCGACGCAGACTTTCTCCACCGTCAGCCGTGGCTGAAAGCGCAGATGGCCAAACTGCCGCGCGCGTTGTGGCCCAAGGCCGTGGCCTATGGTTTTGCCATCGCCGTCAACGAACAAGGCGAAATCACCCAGAGCCTGCACGACACCAGCGGCACCCACCTGCGCATGATCACCTCGGCCAAACCAGTGGGCGACTACCTATATCTTGGCAGCCTGGATAATGACCGGATCGGTAAGCTGAAAATTCGCTAAACCGCCTGCACAAAAAAGCCCGCCACCTGATCAGGTTGCGGGCTTTTTAATCTTCGGCATTCGCCTACTTGAGCTTCTCGGCGATCCAGATGGTGTGCCGGGTGCCCTTGTTGCCATGGGCATACACCTGCACTTCCTCGACTTTGAAACCGGCCTTGCGGATTTTCTCGGAAAACTGCCGGTCAGCACTGGCCGACCACACCGCCAGCACGCCCTTGTTGCGCAACGCCTGGTGGCAGCGCTGTAGGCCCTGCGCCGAATACAACCAGCTATTACGCTTCTGAGTCAGACCTTCGGGGCCGTTGTCGACGTCGAGCATGATCGCGTCATAACGCTGATCGGCGTTCTTCAGGCAGTTGGCCACATCGTCCTGAATCACCCGCGTACGCGGATCGAGGATCGGGTAACCGGCCTTGGCCCCCAACGGCCCGCGGTTCCACTCCACCACCCCTGGCACCAGCTCGGCCACTTCCACTTCGGCGGTCTTGCCCAGGTTCTGTAGCGCCGCCGCCAGGGTAAAGCCCATGCCCAGACCGCCGATCAAAACGCGGGAGTCCGGGCGGCCGGCGACCTTCTTGCAGGGAATCGCCGCCAGGGCATCTTCGGAGCCATGCATACGCGTGTTCATCAGCTGGCCACCGTCGCCGCCGGCGATCTTGATGACGAAATCCTCGCCGTACTCGAACAGGCACAGCGCGCCCGAACCATCGGGAATCGGAGCGGTATCGAGCAGTACAAAACGCTTCATCGGTCGCAGCAGCCTGAGTCATGGAAAAACGGGCAGGCAGCATGCACACAAACGCGCAAAGATGCAGCGCCCTGTCGACAGAAAATTCTTCTGCGCGGCACTTTCCGGCAGCCGCCGCACTGGGTTTATGATGCCAGCTGCCCCTTTGCCCACAGGATGACCGGCATGCCCATCGCTCAATTGATCAGCGCCGCGCAACTGCAGCAGCGTCTCGCCCAACCGAACCTGCTTCTGCTCGATTGCCGTTTCGCCCTGGATGACCCGGCCTATGGCCAGCGCAGCTATGGCGAGGGGCATATCCCAGGCGCGCAATTTGCCGATCTTGAGCGCGACCTCTCGGGGCCAATCACTAAAGACGTCACCGGCCGCCATCCACTGCCCGATCCCGCATTGCTGTTGCAGCGTTTGCGCGACTGGGGCCTGGAGGATGACAGCATGGTGGTGCTGTATGACGACGGTCCCGGCGCTTTTGCCGCGCGCGCCTGGTGGCTGCTGGCCTGGCTGGGCAAACGCAGCGATGTCTACCTGCTCGATGGCGGCCTGAAGGCCTGGCGCGCCGCCGGTGGCGAGTTGACCCATGCGCAGCCACCTACACGCAGCGGCCACTTCAATGGCAGTGCCGATGCCAGCCTGCTGGTCAGCGCCGCACAGCTGCAACAGCGCCTGGCCGATAGCCAACTGACTCTGCTCGATGCTCGCGCCTTGCCGCGTTTTCGCGGCGAGGTCGAGCCGCTTGATCCGGTAGCCGGGCATATTCCTGGCGCGCGCTGCGCCGTGTTCACCGACAACCTCGACAGCGACGGCTACTTCCTCGATGCCGCCCTGCTGCGCCAGCGCTTTGCCGCGCAACTCGCTGAGCGCCCGGCCAGCGGGCTGGTCGCCTATTGCGGCTCAGGGGTGACAGCCTGCCACAACCTGTTCGCCCTGTGCCTCGCCGGCTATGCGCTGGCACCGCTCTACGCCGGCTCCTGGAGCGAGTGGATCACCGACCCTGCGCGGCCAGTAGCGACCGGCGACTAACGCCAACACCATTGGAAAAATGGCTGACGTTACGCGGTTGGCGCGCCACACAACGTGTGTCGCGCTTAAGTACCAACTGGAATATAGACAATAACCGAAAGCGGAAAACAATTTAAAAACAGCCCTTTACAGTAGAAAGGTCGCACTACACTTCAACATGAGCGGCTAACCCCGCTTCCGGTGGGGCCTTTATCAGAACAAGTCGAAGCTGCCAGCGCCCCGGCCCCACCGGCCACTTTTCGCCGAGGGCTATATGGGAATTGCCGCCTGCGAGTTAAGCCAGTACGTCATCCGCCCTACCCTGCTCTACCTTGGGCGTCACTCCATCGCCGCCGAAGCCCTGTTGCTGGGCGCGGCGGCCAGCCAATCCGGGCTCGGCTCGGTGCTCGATGACAAACACGGCCATGGCCTCTACCGCATTGCCGCGCAGCGCCATCAACAACTCTGGGATCAGCACCTGGCCCTCGATCCAGAGCTTGCCAGCCAGGTGCGCGGCCTCGCCAGCCAGCATGCCTTCCTCGCCGCGCCGCACCTGGAGCTGACCGTCAACCTGCGCTACGCCACGGCGATTGCCTGGATGCTGATCGAAGCTGATCACAGCGAGTTACCGGCCGCCGATGACCTGCTCGGCATGGCGCATATCTGGCGCAGGGTATTCAAACCCCACGGCCGCCCCCGCGACTTTATTGCCGCCTGGCAGCGCTGCATTGGCAAACTCAGCCAGGTCGCCTGAGACCTGTTCGGCGCAGGTCATTGTCCGACAACTTAGCAGCAGTTAGCAGAAAATAGCCGCCAGTTAAAGGATAAAACCGCTCTATTCCGGACACTTCAAAGGCTTGGCAGGGCTTGCGGAAACTTGTTAGTTTCCGCCCCCCCGCTCAACCTAGGAGTCCCCCGTGACTAAGCGCGTCCTCAAGACCAGCCTGGCCTTGGCCATTTCTGCCGCCTCCCTGCAGAGCCTGGCCGGTGGTTTTGCCATCAATGAACAAAGCGTCAGCAATATGGGTACTGCCTATGCCGGCCGCTCGTCGTCTGCCGACGATGCCAGCACGGTTTTCGGCAACCCCGCCGGTATGGCACGCCTCAAGCGCGAGCAAGTCAGCGGCGGTGTCTCACTGATTTACGCGCAGACCGAAATCGATAACGCCAGCGGCTCTTTCGCCGGTAGCAACGACGGCGACATGGTGCCGTTTATCGGTGCGCCCATGGCCTATTACGTCAAACCGCTGGACGACAACTGGAGCTTCGGCCTCGGCCTGTATGTGCCATTCGGGCTGGTCACCGATTACGAAAGCGACTTCCAGGGCCGCTATTACGGCGACCGCAGCGAAGTGCGGGTGATCACCCTGCAACCGACCCTGAGCTACCGCTTCAACGAGCAGCTGTCGATCGGCTTCGGCCCGACCATCAACCGTATCGATGGCGAGCTGACTTCGGCCATCAAGAATCCGCTACCCGGAGCAGCGGACGGCAAGGTCAAAATCAAGGGCGATGACACCGCGCTGGGCTACAACCTGGGCGTGCTGTTTGAAGTTACCCCACAAACCCGTTTCGGCCTGACCTACCACTCCAAGGTGGATTACCGCCTGAAAGGCGACACTCAGGTTTCCGGCCCAGGCTTTGTGATTGGCTCTTCTGCCGGTACCTACGACGCCTCCCTGGAGCTGACCACGCCAGAATCGGTGGACTTCTCCGTGACCCACGCACTGGATGCCAACTGGAACCTGTATGCCGGCAGCTCCTGGACACGCTGGAGCCGTCTGGAGGAAATCCGCGCAGAGAACCGAGGAGTGGGTGGTTTGCTGGCGGGAAGCCTCAGCAGCATCGCGGAGCCACAGAACTGGCACGACACCTGGGCCCACGCCCTGGGCCTGGCCTATGCATTGAACCCGCAATGGACGCTGCGTGCCGGTGTCGCGGTCGACCAGTCGCCAACCAACAATGCCGACCGTTCGCCACGCATCCCCACCGGTGACCGCAATATCTTCAGCCTGGGAGCGGCCTGGAGCCCGAACGCGGACATGACCATCGACCTGGCTTACTCCTATCTCAAGGAAGACGACACCCAGATCGACCACGTCAGCGCCAGTAAGGGTGCCTACAGCGCCACCTACAAAAACACCGCCCACGGCCTGGGCGCACAAGTGACGTACCGCTTCTAAATCAGCCAGCGGTTTGGGTTACACTCGCGCGGCGCTCACAAGAACAATAATGCCGCCTGAGACAGCCCTTATGACTGCACTCTGCACAGCCTTGCCCGAACAGCTCAGCCTGTTGCTGGTGGATGACCACCGGATCTTTCTCGACGGCCTCAGCCTGGCCCTCGCCCCGCTTTGCCCCAACCTGATAATCCACACCGCAGAAACCGCCGCGGCCGCCGAAGCCTGCCTGCAAGCCGGTGATGTCGACCTGATTCTGCTCGACCTGCGCCTGCCCGATGTGCCGGGCTTGGAGTTGCTGCAACGCTGGCAACAGCAAGGTCGCATGACCCCGGTGGCGATCCTCAGCGCCAGCGATTCCAATCTGGACGCCCAGGCCGCACTGGCAGCCGGCGCGCTGGGTTTTATCCCGAAAAGTGCCAATAGCGATGAACTGCGCCAGGCGGTGACCCGCGTATTGTTGGGGGAAACCCTGCCCGCGCCGCAGGCTGGCGACAAACCACAACTCACCCCGCGGCAGATGGAAATCCTCCAGCTGCTGGCCGAAGGCCTGCCGAACAAGTCGATCAGCCGTCAGCTCGGGGTCTCCGAAGACACGGTGAAAACTCACCTGAAATCACTGTTTCAGGAGTTCGCCGTCCACACTAGAACGGCCTGCGTCAGTGCGGCGCGGCAACGGGGTTGGCTCTAGCCTCCGCCGGCAACAGCACCGCCAGGGCCTGACGCAGACGGGCCGGCAGCAGCGGCTTACCAAGCAAGGTGACATGCGCGCGGGTGCAGCGCTCCTGGATATCGGCGCTGATATCGGCGGTCACCAGCAGTGCCGGCAACATCCGTCCGGCCTCTTCACGCAGGCGCTCGAGGGCGCGCAAACCATCCTCGGTGGCCGCCAGGCGGTAATCACTGATCAGCACCTGCGGCTGCGCCTCGGCCAGGCACTGCAAGGCCGCCGGCAGATCGGCGCACGCCCAGACCTCGCAACCCCAGCGTTGCAGCAAACCGGACAACGCTTCACGGCCGGCCGCATCGTCTTCTAGCAACAAGACCCGCCCACTCAATGCCGTGGCAACCGCCGCGGGCGCTTGCCATTCGCCGGCCTCGGCCAGCGGCAGTTGCAGGATAAAGCGCGCACCGGCCCCTGGGCTGGAATCCAATCGCAGCGGATGCCCGAGCAGCTGCGCCAGCTGCTGGACGATGGCCAGACCCAAGCCCAAACCGCGTTCGGCATTGCGCCCAGGGTTATCCAGCTGGCGGAATTCCTCGAACACCTGCGCCTGCTCGGTCTCGCTCAGGCCCTGGCCGTCATCGCCGACCTCCAGGCGCACGCCATCCGACTCAACGTGGGCGTGCAACCACACGCGCTGCGCCTGGGCATGGCGCAGCGCATTACTCAGCAGATTGCGCAGCACGCGCTCCAGCAACAGTGGATCGCTGCGCACCCAGAGCTCGGCGCATTGCAGTTGCAGCTCAACGCCCTGGGCCTCGGCCTCGCTGCGGGTCTCGCCGGTCAGGCGCGCCAATAACGGGCGCAAGGCAAATACCTGCGGCTTGGCCTGCACCCCGCCAGGCAGGGTCAAGCGGGTGTAGTCAAACAGCGATTGCAACAAGCGGCTGAGCTGCTCGACCGCCACCGCCAGGCGGCTGCTGATGCGGTGTACGCCAGGGTCTTGGTTCTGCTCCAACAGGTGCTGGGCGTACAGGCCCATGGCATTCAACGGCTGGCGCAGGTCATGGCTGGCGGCGGCGAGCAGGCGCAGCTTGCGCGCGTCATCGGCTTCGGCGCGCAGGCGGGCCAGGTCGAGCAAGCGCAGGTTGAGCCAGGCCCCGCGCTGGCCATGCTCTTGCAGGTAGGCCCCGACACTGCCGATCAGGTTGGCGCAGCACAGGAACAGGCTCTGGTAGCCCAGCGCCACGCTGCCGCCACTGAGCCAAAGGCCGAGCAGCAGAAACAGCCCACACACGCCCCAGGACGCCAGGCTAACCGCGCGAAACGACACCCCCAGCAGCACATAGCCAAACAGCAGCACCAGAAACAGCCCGTCGTAGGGCATGGCCACGCCCTGGCTCCAGCACAGGTGAATGATCACCGTCACGCAAACGCCGTTGAGGGCATAGGCGGCCACATAGGCCAGCAGGCTCAGACGCGCCGGACTCTGGGGGCGGCGACAATAGAAGAAGGCCAGCAGTGCGCCGAGTATTCCCAGCACGCGCAACGGCAGCGAGATCAGGCTGACAGGCAACGGCAGCACCCACAGATCCAGCGCGCAATAGACCAGCTGAAAGAGCACCGCGGTGCTGATGATCAGCAGCAGACGACGGCGAATGCGCTGCACTCGGTGCTCGACAAACCCGCTCTCCAGGCCAGCGCTGAAACGCAGGCTGCGGTAACCGCGGCGCTGTTGCAGCAACAGCAGCGCCTCCTGCTGTTCGAGGCTCATGGCCGCCCCTGCCACTGGGGTCTGGCACTACAACTCGGGGGACTGGCTGTCCTGCTGCTTGGCGGCAATGGCGTCATAGGTCTCCACCCGGTGGCGATCTTCGGCATTGAATAAACGCTGACGCAAACGCTGCTGCTCGGCCAGCCGATCCGCAGGGCTCAAACCATTACCCTGCAAGCTGGCGAGTTCCTGTTGATAGGCGGCATAGCGCTGTTGCCAGGCCCGTTCGCTGCGATGCTCACTAAGCAGGCGCTCGACCGTGGGCGGATCATAGGTCAAGGCAAGGAACTGGCGCACCTGCTCCTCGCTGGCCCCCTCCTGCCACAGCTTCGCGCTCTGCACCTGCTGGGTCTGCGCCTGGGCTTGGCGTTCTTCGCTGGCGCGCATGGCCTCGGGCAGTTGCGCGCGCAAACGCTCCTGGGCCAGGGCTTTGTCCTGCTCGCTCAAGTCCGTACGGGCCATCAACGTCAGGTTATCCAAGGTGTAACGGCCGTAGGCCTCTTCTGCACCGAACAAGGCTTCGCTTGCCGCACTGGAAAAGTGCGTGCGACGCAGCTGAGCCAACTGCTCGAAGGCCCGCTGCAAGGCGGCCAGTTGCCCATCCGGCGTACTTTGCTGAGCACTGCTCAAGGGTTGCTGCAGCAGCGCCATGCTGGCGCGCTTGTAATCCATATAGTCGCCGAGCAGGCCGATAAACTGGCCCAGTGCCGGCTCCTGCAAGCGCCCACCGGCATCGGCCAGCATGGCCGCCACTGCGGCATCCAGCCCGGATTGATCGGCCGCGCTGAGGAAGTAATCGAGGTAATCACGTAATCCCAGGCTCAGTTGCAAGTTGCCGGCATGGTCGACTTTCAGCTCGCCATCCACTTCCGTGCCCTGCAAAACGGGCAGTTGCGCAGGTGCGCGAGTAGATGCTGGGCCTGGTTTTACTGCTGGCAGCAGCGAGCTCGGCGCAACGGCGAGCGGGGCCGTAGCGGCAACCACAGTAGGCACGACGGCTACAGCAGCGGCTGGCCACTGCCAATAAAGCGTAAGGCCGGCAACGCTGCCGACCAGTAACAGAACAGGAACAGTTGAACGCAATGACAGGCCCATATGACCTCCAGAATGCGGGCTGCATGGCGCAGCCCGCTGGTGCAACGGTCAGACGCCTTTGTTTTTCAGGCGGTTGGCATGCTGGCGGTACAGCGACACCGGCTCGGTCCAGCCACGAATGCCGAACAGGTGGTTGATCGCATCGACGTGGTTCATGTTGTAGTTATCGCCGATGACCTGCCCCAGATAGGTCGAGCAGACGCCGACCAGGCCATCGTTCTTCTCGCTGCCAAACGCCAGGCCGGTGATCGCCAGGAACGGGTCGACCGCATCCAGCACGTTGGTGTAGGCCGCGTTACCGGTCCAGGAGAAGTAGCGAATGTTGTGGCCACGCACGTTATGCACTTCGGTGGACTTGGCGCAGTAGCTGCTGCTGTTGACGCCCCACGGATGGCGACCGTTCAGCGCGGTGGTACCGGCGGTGGTCAGGGTCTTCAGCGCATCGATACCGCTCTGCGGGTTGCTGCTGCCGGACAGCAGGTTGATCACCGCACCCAGTGCATTGGCCAGGCCATTGGCACCGCCTTCGATGGCGCTGTTGGGCGGGATCACCCCACGCAGCACATCCGCCACTTTCGAGCCTTTGTTGACGCCGTTGATCGAGGTCACCGAGGCCACCAGATCAGGGCGAAGCGAGGCCGCGACCCGCGAGGTCGGCGAACCCTGGCTGTGGCCGATCAGGTTGACCTTGCCGCCATTGGCACCGGCCCACGGCACGATCTGCTGGGCCAGAGAGGCACCACGCTGCTCGCTGTCATTGAGTGCCGAAACGCTGGCGACATAGACCTTGGCCCCATCGCGCTCGAGGTTCCAGGGAATGGTGTGGAAGTAGTTGATCAGACCGCCGATGGTGTCGAAGCCGGTCACGCCGTGTACCAGCACGATCGGGTATTTGGTCTGGGTGTAGTTGGCCTGGGCCTCAACCGCGCCGATCAGGGCTGCGGCAGCTAGAGCAGTGGAAATAACGCGACGCATGGGTGCCTCCTTATTTTTCTTGTTGGCACGCCGGGAGACTGCGTCCGGCGTGCGCACATAGTAAGGAGGTGGTACAGCACGGCCCATCGCCCAGATGGGTGAGGCCAATGCCTACTGCATTTGCGAAGCGATGGCCTGCTCGATGGCGGCAATCAGCTTGGGATCATCGGGCATGGTGCTGCTGGGAAAACTGGCCAGCACCTTGCCCTGGGCGTCGACCACATATTTGAAGAAGTTCCAGCGCGGTGGCTGGCTTTGCGCCGCCAGCGCCTTGAACAACGGGATGGCCTGCGCACCGCTGACGGCCTGGGTTTCGCTCATGGGGAAGGTCACCCCGTAGTTGACGTAGCAGACCTTGGCGGTCTCTTCGCTGCTGTCGGCCTCCTGGCGAAAATCATCGGAGGGCACGCCAAGCACCTGCAGGCCCTGCGCCTGGTAACGCTGGTAGAGCGCCTCAAGGCCTTTGAACTGCGGGGTGAAGCCACAGAAGCTGGCGGTATTGATCACCAGCAGAGGCTTGCCGGCGAACTGCGCGCACAGGTCGATACGCTCCTCGCTACGCAGCTTCTGTACCTCGCCCTGTAACAAGGCCGGGCATTCCGCCGCCTGGGTCGGGCTCACCCAAGCGCTTAACAGGACGACAACCAGCAGGGAAAAACGCCACATACGCATCACCTTGATGAAATCAGCAAACGCCCAAACCCAGCTGCAAAAACGCCATCCCACTTTGCAGCCAGCCCCACCAGGCCAGCCCCAGGGCCAACATACCGCCCATTACCAGCGCAGTGCTCCAGCCATAGTCAGTATTCATGCATTCACCTCCTGTTGTTGCAAGCGTGCCACGGGCAGCTCGCGCACCGGCCAGTTCAGCGCCGCGGCCAGCAGGCTGAGTAGTACGGCAATCTGCCAGACCAGATCATAACTGCCGGTATGGTCATACAGATAGCCGCCCATCCAGCCGCCGAGAAAAGCCCCCAGCTGATGGAACAGAAACACAATGCCACCCAACATCGACAGGTTGCGCACGCCGAACAGGGTCGCCACCGTGCCATTGGTCAGCGGCACCGTCGACAACCACAACAGGCCCATGGCCACGCCGAAGGCATAGGCGCTCCACACCGTCAGCGGCGTCATAAGAAACGCCACAATCACCACCGCACGCGCCAGATACAAAGCGCTGAGCAGACGCGGTTTAGACATCCGCCCACCCAGCCAGCCAGCGATATAGGTGCCAAAGATATTGAACAGGCCTACCAGCGCCAGCACCGTGGTGCCGACCAGGGCGGGCAGATGCTGATCGACCAGGTAGGCCGGCAAATGCACGCCGATAAACACCACCTGAAAGCCGCAAACAAAAAAGCCCAATGCCAACAGCCAGAAACCGGAATGACTGCAAGCCTCGCGCAGCGCTTCACCGAGGGTCTGCTCCTGGCCGGTAAGCCGCAGAGGCGTGTCCTTGAGCATTGCCGCCAACGGTATGATCAGCGCCACCAGCAGGCCCAGGGCCATCAGCGCCACAGACCAACCGAGCCAGCTAAGCAGGCCCAGGGTGCCGGGGAGCATAACGAACTGGCCAAAGGACCCCGCCGCCGCCGCGATACCCATGGCCATGCTGCGTTTTTCCATCGGCACAGCGCGGCCCACTGCACCGAGAATCACCGAGAACGAGGTGCCGGACAAACCAATACCGATCAGCAGCCCGGCGCTCAGCGACAGACTCATCGGCGAATCGGCCAGGCCCATGCAGCCGAGGCCAATGGCATACAGAATGCCGCCAACAATCACCGTACGTTTGGCGCCAAAACGATCAGCCAGCGCGCCGGTAAAGGGCTGAGTCAGACCCCAGATCAGATTCTGCAAGGCAATGGCGAAGGCGAACACCTCACGCCCCCAGCCGAACTCGGCGCTCATCGGCGGCAGGAACAGGCCAAAACCATGGCGAATGCCCAGCGACAGCGCCAGGACCAGCGATGCGCCCAGCAATAACCAACCACTGGTGCGCCATAACGAAGTCATAGGTTGTCCTTTACGGGTAACGACCCGCTTATCGAGAAATCGGCAATATGGCGCAGGTATATACCGCTACCCGCTCAGGTAACAGCTACAGCTGTTCGGCAATGCAGTGCTACAGATTGCACCCTGAGTTGGTCATGCCGACAAGCCGACCATCGGCTAACAGCCTGCTATTCGAATAACAGCGGCGGCGCACTGGCGCGTTGCGCGAAGTACTGCAGCAATTGCTCACGGTAATGGGCGAACACCTCGGGCGGTAACCAGCGCTGGTACAGCGCCAAGTAGCTTGCCGGTGCCGCCGCCACTTCGCGCACGGCCTGGTCGAGGCGCTTGGCCATGCGCGCCCCCCACTCGTTGCGCGAACAATAAATGCCCACGCTCACCAACTGCGAACTCTCGCGCAATGGCACGCTGACCAGCGCATCACTCAAGCTGAAATGACGACTGACCTCGGTGTAGATGACTGGGTAATCGAAGACGTAATCCAAGCGTCGATGGCTGACCATCAGCAGCAGGTTCTCCCCCGCCAGGCTGCCGCCGAGCTGGGCAATACGGCCCTCGGCATGCGCTTGCAGCAACTGCTCGCGGATATCCGGCGGATACACCCGATTCGTGGCCACAGCTCCGCGCAGATAGGGATTATCGAGCAACCAGCCAAGGCTGACCTGACCGTCTTCGATCTGCAGTTGCTCGCGCGTCTGTGCGCGCACCAGCACATGCATCGGCGTAGACACCAAATACGGCACAAAATAGCCCACCCGGTCGCGTTCGGGGCTTTGCAGCTGGCCACTGCTGCACATCTCATCCTGCTCGCCCATACGCTGTTCGACGCGCGCCATGGGTAATACTTCATAACGCATCTGCAGCTCGGGCAAGCGCGCAGCCAGTAGCTGAATCGCCTCGAACAGCACCCCGCCAACCACCTGCCCCTCGTGCACATTGACGGCTCCGGAGAGCGGCACAACACCCCACACCAGCTCCTCGGCCTGCAATGCGCCGGCACAGGGCAAGGCCCCGAGCAACGTCGCCAACAGCGTCGAGTAAAACGACCTGCGCACCATATACATCCCTGCTACGTCTTGCTGTCCTTACACGCTAGCAGGCCAGAGCCACCAGCACCGCGCACTCGGCTATTTCCAGCAGCCCCCCGGCGGTATCGCCGGTGGTGCCACCCAGGCGTTTGAGCATCAAGCTGCGCAGCCAGATAAACACGCCCCCGGCTACCAGCAAGGCCAGCAGCGCCGGCCAGCCCAGCAGCAACATGGCCAGCGCATTGGCACCCAGCACCCAGGGCAGCTGCCGGCGCGGCAGGTGCTCGGCCAGGGCCTGACCGAGGCCGCCGGCCCGCACATAGGGCGTGGTCAGAAACAGCAGCGGCAACAGACAACGCGCCAGCCAGGGCACCAGCAACAACAGCAACCCGGAGCCGCTCTCCAGCAAGGCAACCAGCGCGGCAAACTTGAGCAACAGCAGCAACACCAGCACCACCACTGCGATCGGCCCGCTGCGCGGGTCTTTCATGATTTCCAGGGTGCGTGCGCGGTCGCCGAAACCGCCGACCCAGGCGTCGGCGCTATCGGCCAGGCCGTCCAGGTGCAAGCCGCCACTGACGCCAACCCAGACCGCCAACAACAACGCCGCCTGCAACAGCACCGCGCTATCGCCCAGCAGTTGCTGCGCAGCGAGCAGCAGCAGCAGGCCGATCAGCAAGCCCACCAACGGGTACCACAATAGCGAGCGGCCAACCTGCTGCGGCGCTGGCATACCAGCCAGGCGGACCGGTAAGCGCGTCAGAAACTGCAGCGCGATCCACCAGGCGGTCATACCTGCTCCCAGAGCTGGCCCTGCTCATCCAGGCCGAGCTGAAAACGCTGGGCATGCGCGACCTGCACCTGCAGCAGATCGTTACGCGGCAAGCCACGCGCCCGTGCCAGCAGCAGGCGGATCACCCCACCATGGGTCACCAGCAGCAAGCGCTCGCCGGCATGCAGCGCCTGCAAACGCTGCACAGCGCCCAGCACCCGCGCCTCGAACGCCAGCAGCGGCTCGCCTTCGGGTGGGGTAAAGCCGTAGGGATCGCTCCAGAAGCGCCCGAGGTCTTCGGCGCTGGTCTGCATCAATTCAGCCGTATTGCAGCCTTCCCAGGCCCCGAAATGCAGTTCCTGCAGATCCGGCTCCAGGCTAAGCGGCAGGTCATGCTGCGCCGCCAGCTCTTCGGCAAAGCGCGCACAACGCTGCAGGGGCGAACTGACCACGCGATCCCAGCGGCTACCGTCGGCGACTGCCGCACGCAGCTGCGCCCAGCCGGTGGCGGTCAGGGCATCGTCGAGGCTGCCGCGCAGGCCACCACCCAGTTCGGTTTCGCCGTGGCGCAACAACTCCAGATGCAGCCTCACGCCGGGCGCTCCGCCACCGCTGCCTCGGCAAAGGTGGCCATCTGGTTGTGCAGGCTGCAGGCCAGTTGCAGCAGCGGCACCGCCAAGGCCGCGCCACTGCCCTCGCCCAGGCGCAGGCCAAGGTCGAGCAGCGGCTCGGCTTGCAGCACCTTGAGCACGCGCCGATGGCCCGGCTCAGCACCGCAGTGGGCGAATAGCAGCCACTCGGCGCAATCCGGGTTCAGACGGACCGCCAGCAGCGCCGCAACGCTGCAGATAAAACCGTCCACCAGCGCAGTAATGCCCTGCTGCGCACAGGCCAGGTAGGCCCCGGTCAACGCGGCAATCTCGAAGCCGCCGAGGCGTTGCAAGGTGTCGATGGGCTCGCTGATCGCAGGGCGATGCAGCTCCAGGGCAGCCTCGATCACCTTGGATTTATGCGCCACGCCGACGCTGTCCAGACCGGTGCCGGGGCCGACCAGTTCCTGTGCTGGGCACTCCAGCAGCCAGCAGGCCAGGGCCGTGGCGGCGGTGGTGTTGCCGATGCCCATTTCGCCGCCGATAAACAGCTGGCTGCCAGCCTCACGGGCGCGCTGCACGCTGGCCTGGCCGGCCTCCAGGGCGATATACAGCTGCGCCGTGGTCATCGCCGGGCCCTGCAGGAAGTTCTGCGTGCCGGCCCCTACATGCAGATGACGCACGCCGCGCAGCGGCTCCAGCGGCACGGCGGTGCCCAGGTCGATCACCTCAAGCGTCGCGCCCAGCTGTTTGGCCAACACACTGATCGCCGCGCCGCCGCTGACGAAATTGCGCAGCATCTGCCCGGTGACGGCCTGGGGAAACGCCGATACACCTTCGGCGACCACGCCATGGTCGCCGGCGAAAATACTGATCCACAGCTGCTCGATGCTTGGACGCTGGCTGCCCTGCATGGCCGCCAGG
Source organism: Pseudomonas sp. (assembly GCF_049653025.1). Taxonomy (GTDB): domain Bacteria; phylum Pseudomonadota; class Gammaproteobacteria; order Pseudomonadales; family Pseudomonadaceae; genus Aquipseudomonas. The sequence continues at coordinate 211,942 of NZ_JBASFM010000017.1, forward strand.
CGAATCGCCAGTTGCTCCAACTGGCCCAGCGAGCCTGCCGGTTTGGTCAGTTCGAGCTGACGCGCCTGGGCCTTGTTGCGCGCCACCAGGTCCAGCGGCTGACAGCCCTGTTGCCACCATTGCAGACTCATAACGCCTCTCCTTTGAGCACCATCGGCAGACCCGCCACGGTAAACACCACGCGATTACAGCGCTCGGCCAGGGCCTGATGCAGCCACCCCGCCTCGTCGACATAACGGCGGGTCAGCTCGCCCAGCGGCACCACGCCCAAGCCGGTTTCATTGCTGACCAGAATAATCCGCCCCGGCAGGTCGCTCACACAGTCCAGCAGCGCATCACGCTCGGCGCTTAGGCGCGCCGGGTTATCCAGCATTAACAGATTGGTCAGCCACAGGGTCAGGCAATCGACCAGCAGGCACTTATCCGCGGCGGCCTGCTCACGCAGCACCCGAGCCAGAACGAGCGGTTCCTCCACCAGCCGCCAATGCGCCGGACGACGCTCGCGGTGATGCTGAATACGCGTATTCATCTCACCATCCAGAGGCTGGCTGGTGGCGATATAAGTCACCGCCAGGCCGGACTCGGCCGCCAGCCGCTCGGCCAGACGGCTCTTGCCGGAACGGGCACCGCCGAGAATCAGTTCATGCATATCGATAACCTTCTCATTGCAACGGGTGACGAAGGATTACTGTGGGAGGGGCTTTAGCCGCGACACTTCTGGGTCAGCCATTTCGCGGCTAAAGCCCCTCCCACAAAAGCGCGTCACAGGCCACATAGCATCCGCAATTTCGCGGTATCCAGATGCGCCTCGACCAGATCGGCCAGACGCTCGATATCGCGCTCACGCAGGGCGTGGTAATCCACCTGCTGCACCTCGCGCAGGCCAGCCCAGCGCAGCAAGGCGCTACAGGCTGCGCTGCTTTCAAACAGACCATGCAGATAGGTGCCGAGCACCTGGCCATCGGCGCTCAGACCACCATCGGCGCGGCCATCGTCCAGTCGCACAGCCGCGTTCAAGCCCTCGCCTGTGCTGACGCCAGCATGAATCTCATAACCGCTAACTGGCGCATCCTCCAGACACAGCCGGCCGCACACATTGCGCAGCTGTTTCTCCGGTTCCAGCACGGTAGTGAAATCCAGCAGCCCCAGCCCTGGGCTAGAACCCGCCGCACCTTCCAGGCCATGTGGGTCGTCGATCTGCGTGCCGAGCATCTGCAAGCCACCGCAGATACCCAGCAGCTTGCCGCCATAACGCAGGTGCTTGGCGATGGCCGCCGGCCAGCCCTGCTGACGCAGAAAAGCCAGATCGGCGCGTACGCTTTTCGAACCGGGCAGGATAATCAGGTCGGCGGCTGGGATCGCCTGACCAGGACCGACAAAGGTCAGTTCGACCTGAGGATGCAGGCGCAGTGGATCGAAATCGGTGTGGTTGCTGATGCGTGGCAACACCGGCACCACCACCTTGATCCGCTCGGCGACCTTGGCGCTCTGGCGAATATCGATGGCGTCCTCGGCTTCCAGGTGGAAATCCATCAGGTAGGGCAATACGCCGAGCACCGGTTTGCCGGTGCGCTGCTCCAGCCAGTCCAGACCCGGCTGCAACAGGGCGATATCGCCGCGAAAGCGGTTGATCACAAAGCCCTGCACCCGCGCCTGCTCGCTCTCGGAGAGCAACGCCAGGGTGCCGACCAGATGGGCAAATACGCCGCCCTTGTCGATATCGGCAATCAGGATCACCGGGCAGTCCACCGCTTCGGCAAAGCCCATATTGGCAATATCACCGGCACGCAGGTTGATCTCAGCCGGCGAACCCGCACCCTCCACCATCACCACCGGGTAGGCGGCGCTCAGGCGCTGGTGCGATTGCAGCACCGCCTGCAGCGCCACCTTCTTGTAATCGTGATAGGCCACAGCATCCATGCAGCTAAGGGCACGGCCGTGAATAATCACCTGGGCACCGGTGTCGCTATTGGGCTTGAGCAACACCGGGTTCATATCGGTGTGCGGAGCCAGCCCGGCGGCCTGAGCCTGAACCGCCTGGGCGCGACCGATTTCGCCGCCGTCGGCAGTCACCGCACTATTGAGCGCCATATTCTGCGGCTTAAACGGCACCACGCTGACGCCCTGGCGCTTAAGCCAGCGGCATAGCGCGGTTACCAGCGTACTTTTTCCTGCATCCGAGGTGGTGCCTTGGACCATCAATGTACTCATTGCGACTCCTTGGCAAAGGCTGCGAGGGCCTGCTGCAAACGCTGCCAATCGGCTTCATCCGCCGGAAGCCCGAAACGCAGGCTTAGCGGGCTGACGAACAGCCGAGTGAGGATGCCTTGCGCGGCAAGAAACTCGTGCAGCTCGGCAGCAATAGGCGTGCAGCAGAACTGAAACAGAGCACAGCCACCGGCCGGTGCAAAACCTTGCGCACTGAGCAACGTAGCCAGCCGTTCGCCATCGGCCAACAGTCGTTCACGCTGCAAACGCTGGCCGACCTGATCCTGCAGCAGCGCAGTGGCCACTACCCGGCTTGGCCCGCTAATCGCCCAAGGACCAAGCAGCTCAGCCAATTGCTCCAGCACAGACAGCTGGGCCAAAACAAAGCCCAATCGAATGCCGGCCAGACCGAAGAATTTGCCGAACGAGCGCAGCACGATCAGCCCTGGCCGGTCGCTAAAAGCCGCCAAACTGAACTCAGGGGTGCAATCGATAAAGGCCTCATCCACCACCAGCCAGCTGCCACGTTCGGCCAGACGCGCGTGCCAGTCCAGCAGACGCTGGGGCTCGATACGTCGTCCGGTTGGGTTGTTTGGGTTGACCAGCAGCAGCACATCGAGGCGTTCAAGCGCCCGTTCGACGCCGCCTTCACTGAGTTCCAGCAGACGATGGCCTTCGCGCTGCCAGGCGGCGGCGTGCTCGGCGTAAGCCGGCGAAACGATGCCGACAGTGGCATTGCGCACCAAGCGCGGCAGCGCCTGGATCGCCGCCTGGGAGCCCGCCACCGGCAGCAGGTTGGCCACCCCGTAGTAATCGCGAGCGGCGATTTCCAGGCCGTCATCCTGCTCCGGCAGACGGTTCCAGGCCGCAGCCGGAATGGACGGCAGCGGCCAACCGTAAGGCGCGATGCCGGTGGACAGGTCCAGCCAATCCGCCAGGGCAATGCCATAACGCAGAGACGCCGCGCGCAAGCGCCCGCCGTGCTCAAGCATAAGAAGGTTCACGCATAAAAAGCCCCCCACAACAGCAGCAGCGCCAGCCACAGCAGCACACCGCCGTTGACCAGATTGAGCGCCCGTTCGATATCCCGCGCCTTGGGTTGCGGCCCCGCGCCCAGTTCCGGGCGCAGATGCAGCTCGCCGTGATATTCCGCCGCGCCGCCCAGGCTGACGCCCAGCGCCCCGGCACCGGCCGCCATTACCGGACCGGCATTCGGGCTGTCCCATAGCGGTGCCTGGGTACGCCAGCAACGCAGAGCCAGCATCGTGCGGCCAAGCAGCGCGTAGGTCAGTGCGACCAGCCGCGCCGGTAAGTAATTGAGTACATCGTCGATCTTCGCCGCGGCCCAGCCGAAGCGCTCGAAGCGCTCGTTACGATAGCCCCACATGGCGTCCAGGGTATTGCTCAGGCGATACAGCACCACGCCCGGCGCACCGGCAAGCACAAACCAGAACAGCGCGGCGAATACCGCGTCACTGCCGTTTTCCAGCACCGATTCGCTGCCCGCCCGAGCCACTCCGGCGGCGTCCAGCTGCGCGGTATTGCGGCTGACCATATAACCGACTCGCTCGCGCGCCAGGCGCAGGTCGCCCAGACGCAAAGCCTGGGCCACCGGCATGGCATGCTCGCCCAAGCTTTTCAGGCCCAGGGCGGCATACAGCGCGACAATCTCCACCGCCCAACCCAGCCCGCTGATCTGGCTCAGCAGCCAGGCCAGCAACGTCAGCGGCAATACCGCCAGACACCAGGCACTGACACCATGGCTACGCCAACCACCGCCCGCTGGGTTGAAGCGTTGCTCAAGACGCTCAGCCAACTGCCCGAACGCCACCAGCGGATGCCAGCCCTTGGACTCGCCAAACACGGCATCCAGGGCGACCCCGGCGCAGGTGCTAAGAACCAGGCTCATGGCATGCCCCAGTGGTTCTCGAACAGCAATTCGCTAAGCGGTCGAGGCTCGGCCCAGCCTTGCTGCGCCAGCATCGGCGCATCATAGAAGGCCGTGACCGGCCCCAGGCACAGCACCGCCAGTGGCTTGCTACCGACCGGCATACCGAGCAGATCCGCCAGGGCCTGGGGCTCGAACAGTGACACCCAGCCCATGCCCAATCCTTCGGCGCGGGCGGCCAGCCAGAGGTTCTGAATAGCACAGGCTAGGGACGCCAGGTCCATTTCCGGCAGGGTGCGGCGGCCGAACACATGGGCCTCGCGGCCCTCCATCAGGGCCACCACCAGCAGCTCGGCGCAGTCGCGGATGCCCTCGACCTTGAGCCGCATAAATTCATCGCTGCGCTCACCCAGGGCCTCGGCGGTGCGCACCCGCTCCTCCTCCACCAGGCCGTGAATCGCCTCGCGCAAGGCCGGGCGGGTGATGCGAATAAACCGCCAGGGCTGCATCAGGCCGACGCTGGGGGCCTGATGCGCGGCTTCGAGCAGGCGTGCGAGCAGTTCGGGGGCTACCTCACCACCGCTGAAATGGCGCATATCGCGGCGCTCGGCGATAGCGCGGTACACCGCCGCGCACTCCTCGGGGCTGAAGGCCTGCTCACTCATGCCGGCACTCCGGGGTGAAACAGCGCGGCGGCAGCCGCTGGATCGGACGGCAGATAGAAGTGGATATAGGAAGCCGTCATCCGCCCCTGGCGATAGACCGCCTCGGCGGTGCGCTTGTAGTTCGGGCATTCGCCGCAAGTCAGCGGCTGCAGTTCGCTGCTTAGCGCCGAGTAGTGGAAGCTGTGGCCGCGCAACAGCCCTTCCGGCAGTGCAGCCTGTTGCAGGGCCATGGCGGTCATGCGCGGTTGCAGGATCGCCTCGCCGTTTAACAGGCCGAGCATCTGCCCGCTCGCGCCCTGCTTGTCGGTCAATTTATCGAGCAGATAGAGCATGCCACCGCACTCGGCATGGATCGGCTTACCGGCTGCATGGTGCGCTCGAATGGCATCCGCCATCGGCTGGTTGGCCTCAAGCTGGGCCAGGTGCAGCTCCGGGTAACCACCGGGCAGATAGAGGCTATCGACCTCTGGCAGCTGGTTGTCGATTAATGGCGAGAAAAACCTAAGCTCCGCACCCAATTCGCGCAGCAGATCGAGATTGGCCTGATAAAGAAAGGCAAAGGCGCTGTCGCGCGCTACACCAATCCGCACACCCTTGAGCAGCGGCGCGGGCCTTGCCTGCTCGGGGGCGGCGAAGCTGACCGGCGCTGGCAAGCTGGTATCGGCGCTGGCGGCCAAGGCATCGGCAGCGGCATCCAGACGCGCATCCAGATCAGTCAGCTCACCCGCCTGCACCAGGCCCAGATGGCGACTCGGCAAGCCGACCTCGGCGCTGCGCGGCAACGCGCCGTACCAGCGGATCGAGGCCGGTAGCGCATCGCGCAGGATCTCGCCATGTCGCGTGCTGCCGACCCGGTTGCCGAGCACCCCGGAGAACGGCAAATCAGGCTGAAAGGTTGCCAGGCCATGGGCCATGGCACCGAAGGTCTGGGCCATGGCCGAGCCGTCGATCACCGCCAGCACCGGCACGCCGAAGTGCCGGGCCAGGTCGGCCGCCGACGGTGTGCCATCGAACAGGCCCATCACCCCCTCGATCAGAATCAGATCGGCCTCGCCCGCCGCGTCCCAGAGCAGGCGACGACTCTCGGCCTCGCCAACCATCCACAGGTCGAGCTGATACACCGGCGCGCCGCTGGCACGGGCGAGAATCATCGGGTCGAGAAAGTCCGGGCCGCACTTGAACACCCGCACGCGCTTGCCTTGGCGTGCATGCAAACGTGCCAAGGCGGCGGTCACCGTGGTCTTGCCCTGGCCGGAGGCCGGCGCGGCGATCAACAGTGCCGGGCATGAGCGAGCGCTGCTCAAAACTCGACTCCCTTCTGCGCCTTCACCCCGGCCTTGAAGGCGTGCTTGACCAGGCTCATCTCGGTGACGGTATCCGCCGCCTCGATCATCCCCGGCAGCGCGCCACGACCGGTGACCACCACATGCTGCAGCAGCGGCCGTGCTTCGATATCGGCGAGCACCGCATCGAGTTCCAGGTAGCCATGCTTGAGGGCAATATTCAGCTCATCCAGCACCACCAGGCCGATGGCCGGGTCATTCAGCAATTGCGTCGCCACCGCCCAGGCCTCGCGGGCCTTGTCGATATCGCGCTGGCGATCCTGGGTTTCCCAGGTAAAGCCCTCACCCATCACGTGGTAGCTGACTTCGTCGGGAAAGCGGCGGAAGAAGGTTTCTTCGCCGGTGCTGGCCGCGCCCTTGATAAATTGCACCACACCGACCTTGATGCCATGGCCCAAGGCGCGGGCGACCATGCCGAAGGCGCTGCTGCTCTTGCCCTTGCCATTGCCGCTGTGCACCAGCAGCAGGCCGTATTCGTCCTGGGCCTGGGCAATCTTCTCGTCGATCAGGGCTTTCTTGCGGGCCATGCGCGCCTTGTGCCGGGCGTCACGCTCAATCGATTCAGTCATCGCATTGCTCCACCGCCACAGGGCGATCTGGCTGGAAAAAGCATGCGGGGATAGACAAGACGCGGGCTCGCAAACAGCGCAAACCACGCGCCAGCCATCGCCCTCCGCGATGCCGTGGACTGCAACAGGCCGGTCTCCGGGCTTGTGAGCGAACCCCTAGGTTCTAAGCCGCGCCTTCCCATGCGTGCAGCACAGTGGCACTTGCGGCGTTTGACTCACTTACCGTTGCGGGGGCAGCGTCGGAATGGCTGGCGTGGTGACGCACAACGCACCGACTTCCCTGTTTCACCCCGCACACGCTCAGCGTCGGGGGCACCTGCTACAAGGCGCGAAGGGTAGAGAGTTCGCGATTAAGCGTCAAACGAATGCGCCGCCTGCAATATTGAAATAGCCGGTCAATGCCTGGGCATAAAGCCTGCGGGCTTGCTGGCCAGCCACTCAACAAACGTACGCAGGCGTTCATCACTGAGCAGGCTATCGCGACTGTTATAGGTCAGCGCCAGCTCCTTCTCGCTGAACAGGCGGTGGATCTGGTTGTGACAAGCGCGGCAGACCCAGAGCGTGGCGCTGATGCGCTCGCTTTTACCGAAGCGCTTCTGCACATAGACCTTGTTGTGCAGCGCCTTGGGGATCAGATGATGGCGGGTCAAAACTGCAGCGCGGGCGCAGAGTTCGCAGGCATCAGGCTGTTCGGGCAGACGAATCGGTTCAGGCATACGGGCTTAGCGTTTACGGCACAGGCTCAGGCCATCGCCCAGCGGCAGCACAGACAGGTCGACGCGCGGATCATCACGCAACGCCAGGTTGAGTGCCTGAATCGCTCGGGTGTCGGCGCTTTCGGGGTTTTCCTCAAGCACACGGCCGCTCCACAGGGTGTTATCGAACAGAATCAGCCCACCCTGGCGCACCAGCCTGAGGGCATGCTCCAGATAGACGGGGTAATTGGCCTTGTCGGCATCGATAAACAGCAGATCGATACTGCCCGCCAGGCCTTCAGCCTCCAGCGCCGCCAGGGTCTGTAGCGCCGGGGCTAAACGCTGTTCGATGCGCGCACTAAGGCCCGCTTCGCGCCAGTAACGCTCGGCCGTGGCGTTGTATTCGCCAGGGGTATCGCAGCAGATCAGCCGCCCATCCTCAGGCATGGCCTGGGCCATGCACAGGGCGCTGTAGCCGGTAAAAGTACCCACTTCGACAATCCGTCGTGCGCCCATCAGCTGCACCAGCAAGGCCATAAACTGGCCCTGCTCGGGGGCAATCTGCCAACGCGCCATGCTCAGCTGCGCGGTTTCCTCACGCAGACGCTTGAGCAGCGGCGTTTCACGCAGGGAAACATCCAGCAGGTAGTGATACAGGGCGGTATCGAGATTGAGCGTTCGGTTGGTCATGCCAACTCCCTCTGCAAACCACGGCGGTCAGGGGTTACGCGCCAGCTCCGGGGTGAATACACGCTTGGCGTTCAGGTAGGTGCGCTGCCAGTAAGTGTTGCTCAGGCTGTCCAGGCGCACGGTACCGCCACTGGAGGGCGCGTGGACGAAGCGCCCTTCGCCGACATAGATGCCGGCATGGCTAACCTGACTGCCGCCATTGGTGGCGAAGAACACCAGATCACCACTTTGCAGGGCATCGCGGCGAACGCCTGGGGCGCGCATGCTGATCAGCTCACGGGTCGAACGCGGCAGGCGGATACCGGCCGCATCGCGGTAGACGTAGCCAATCAGGCCACTGCAATCAAAACCGCCATCCGGAGTATTGCCGCCGTAGCGATAAGGCGTGCCGACCAGGCCCAGGGCGCGAAACAGCACATCATCGGCATTGCCGTTAAAGCCGCTGATGGGGGTATGCGTAATGGGTTGCGGGCTTGGTGCGGGGGCATTGCTGGCGCAGGCGCTGAGCAGCGCGGCCAGCAGAATCAAGCTGAGACGGGCGATAGCGGTCATGGGCGAGGCGATCCTGAGCCGGGATGCGCCCTACTCTGCCGGCTTGCACATCGCAGTGCAAGCTTTAGCTTTGCTTGGCAGGTTGTTGAAAACTATCGAGATGAGCCTGAGATATCACTTAATTGCAGCGGCCGAACAGATTCAGCCGCCACTCACAGGGCTCAGGGGTGACGTACAACCGACTCGCTTGGAGCCAGCGCCAGGGCACGTTTGGCCTCGATAAAGGTACGCGACCAGTAGCGATCTTCCAGGCTATCGACCCGCACACCGCCGCTGCGGCTGCTACTGGAGTGGATAAACTGGTTATCGCCCATATAGATACCGGCATGGCTGACGCGGTTACGGCCATTGGTGCTGAAGAACAGCAGATCGCCCGGCTCCAGCTCATCACGCGCCACCAGCGGGGCGTCGATGTTGATCATCTCGCGGGACGAGCGCGGCAGTTTCATGCCCAGCTCTTCCTTGAACAGGTAGCCGATAAAACCGCTGCAATCGAAGCCGGACTTGACCGTGCTGCCACCGTAACGATAACGGGTGCCCACCAGCGACAGGCCATGAGTCAGGATGCTGTCGGCCAGCTGCGGCAGTTTGTAGGCTTTGTCTTCAGTGAAGTCGCCCAGAGCAGCTTCTTTGGCTTGCTCGTCAAAATCAGCAAGTTCTGTCGAGGAGAACACGGCCGGCTGGCTTGCCAGCTCTGACTGTGGGGCATGGTTGGCGCAGGCGGCCAGAGCCATGGAGAGTGCGATAGGCACGAGGGGTGCGAGGCGTTTTAGCATGGGCACGACCGTGTCGGAGAATTTTATAAGAGCGCGACTATGCCTTCTATGGCATGCATTTGCAAATTCTATGGCCCTAAATGTGACTCAGTAGTTCCGGCAGCACATCTAAGGCTCGCCCTTGCAGGTGCACATCCACGCGAGCGCTCAAGTCGGTACGCTGCGGGTTGATTTCCACGGTAAAGCCGCCCGCCTGGCGGGTGCGCAGCAGTGGCTCGACTATATAAGGGAAGCTCGCGCTGGTGCCGATGCTGATCACCACCTCGAAGCCCTTGCGCACCTCGCCGTAGAGCGTGTCGATGGCCTGCTCGGGGAGCATTTCCTCGAACAGCACCACCGGCGGGCGCAGCACCCCAGCGCATTGCGCGCACCTGGGCGGCAGTGGCCGTTCGAGATGCTCGGCCAGCTCAGCATCGACAGCGCCACAGGACTGGCAATACAGCGGTGCCAACTCACCATGGATCTCAATCATGCGCTCCGCCGGGCTGCCGGCGGAGCGGTGGTAACCGTCGATATTCTGGGTCAGCAGCCAGCAGTGCGGCTTTCTGCGTTGCAGCTCGGCAATCGCATGGTGCCCGGCATTCGCCTGCGCGCCCAGACAGGCCTTGCCCAGCTCAGCCAGGTATTTCCAGCACAACGCCGGATCGCGTTGCAGCATCGGGCCTGAAAGCGCCGCCTCAATCGGCAAGCCTTCGGCGGTGTGGCCGTTGTACAGGCCACCGAGGCCGCGGTAAGTGGGCAAACCAGAGTCGGCGGACAGCCCGGCACCGGTGATCAACAGGATGCGTTCGGCATGCCGGATGACCTGGGCAACGCGGATGATGTCCTGCTCCATAAGACCTCCTCGCGAAATCCAAAGCGTAGCGAGCGGGTGTCAGCTTGGGGCGGCCGGAGCACAGGAACCGGAGTGTACGAGTAGTACATGAGGATTCCGAGCACCGCCCAACCCGAGATCACACTCGCGCAGTAGCTTTGTCAGTGATTGACCGTATGCGCCAGCATCACCGAGAGCTGACACAACGGCCTTCCGCTCTGTTCATGCCACTGGTTGAACGCGGCCTGTACCGCCGCCAGCTCTTTCAGGCTGGTGGGGGCCTTGTCGATGACCTGCTGCGCCTTGAGTGCGGCGACCATATCGTCGGTCGGAATAAAAGTGTCCTTGCCGAGCATGCGCAGCAGGCGTGGCGCAGACAGGCCGCCGAGTTGGCTGCCGTGCTTGGCCAGATACTTCCACAGGCCGACGATATCGCTCACCGGCCAGTCGGCGATCAGCGCGCCGAAGCTGCCCTTCTCCTGACGCACATCGAGGATGAACTGGGCGTTGCGCGGCACGCTCTTGAGCTTGCCCAGGTGGCGGATGATGCGCGCATCCTGCATCAGGTTTTCCAGACGCTCCGCGCCCATCAGCACCACTTTCTCCGGATCAAAGCCGAAGAACACTTCCTCGAAGGCCGGCCATTTGGCATCCACCAAGCTGTGCTTGAGGCCGGCACGAAACACCCGCAGGCTGATGGTCGACAGGTAGCGGTCATCGCTCAAGCTGTGCAACTCGGCATCACTGCGCGGCTGCGGCAGGATCGACTCCAGCGCAGCGGCCGAGCCAAAGCGGTTCAGGCAATACTCGTTAAGCCATTTGTAATCGCGCATCGGGCAGTCCTTGAGCCGGGAAACCGCTGGGTCAGAGATTCATTACATCGAGAAAACGCGAGGCGGCGTTCTCGTCGATTTTCAGGCTCTTGAAGTCGAACAGGTTGCGGTCGGCCAGCTGCGACGGCACCACGTTCTGCAGGGCGCGGAACATGATCTCGGTACGGCCCGGCGACTTGCGCTCCCAGTCCTGGAGCATCTCCTTGACCACCTGGCGCTGCAGGTTTTCCTGCGAGCCACAGAGGTTGCATGGAATGATCGGGAATTCCTTGAGCACGCTGTAGGCCTCGATGTCGCTCTCGCTGCAATAGGCCAGCGGGCGAATCACCACGTTGCGACCATCGTCGGCACGCAGCTTGGGCGGCATGGCCTTGAGCGTGCCGCCGTAGAACATATTGAGGAAGAAGGTTTCCAGGATGTCGTCGCGGTGATGCCCCAGGGCCATCTTGGTCGCGCCGATCTCATCGGCGAAGGTGTACAGCGTGCCGCGGCGCAGGCGCGAGCACAGCGAGCAGGTGGTCTTGCCTTCCGGGATTTTCTCCTTGACCACCGAATAGGTGTCCTTCTCGACAATGTGGTAGGGCACGCCGATGGACTCCAGATACGCAGGCAGCACGTGCTCAGGGAAGCCGGGCTGCTTCTGGTCCATGTTCACTGCAACGATCTCGAACTTGATCGGTGCAACCTTCTGCAGGTGCAGCAGCACGTCGAGCATGGTGTAGCTGTCCTTGCCGCCGGACAGGCAGACCATGACCTTGTCGCCATCCTCGATCATGTTGAAGTCGGCAACGGCTTCGCCGGCCTGGCGACGCAGGCGTTTTTGCAGTTTGTTCTGATTGACCGAGAGGGTGCCCATGGTGCGCTGGAATCCGGAGGCTTACGAAAGTGCGGCATTTTACCCAGAAAGCGTGACGCGCCCTACCCCGCAGTTGCTGAAATGCTAGGCTCGGCCGATGAACGACGATCTAGACCCTGGCCTCGACCTGCCGGACCAACTGCATCAGCTACTGTGCGCCGCGCCTGCCGGCCTGGCTGAGTACGCCTTGATTCAGCAATTGAAAGACCGCCACTGCACGCATATCCCCAACCTGCCGCTAACCGACAAGCTGGTGCTGTTTCGCACGCATTTTCTGCTGTTCAACGCCCTCTATCGCCTGCGTGAACGGCTGTGGGCGACGCAGAGCGGTTATCTGCAGATCAGTGCGCTGAATATCCAGTTACTGCCCTACCAGCCCGGCAGCACTGAGCTGAGCGAGCACGACCCGCTGCGCGACTACTACCTGGACCTCAGCCAACTCAGCGACACCGATGAGCAGGATGTGGCCAAGTTGCTGCTGAGCTTCTGGACGCGCATGCACGGCAGCGAAGAAAAACAGGCGGCACTGGAGCTGTTTGAACTCGAAGGCAATGCGCAAGCGCTCAATCTCGCCACTATCAAGCACCGCTACCGGCAACTGGTCAGCCAGCACCATCCCGATCGCGGCGGCAGCACGGCACGCCTGCAGTCGATCAACAAGGCCATGGAAATCCTCGAACGCTATTACGGCCGACTTTGAGAGTCCGATTTGCTCTAACGCCGCGCCTTTTTCCCCACAAACGCCTGCCTATACTGCGACATACGGTCGCATAGGTTCGGCCTTGTACCTGATCACGCTGTACATGCGAATCAGGCGCTGCGCTGGGGGGCGACCGCTATAACAATAGGAGGTCTGGCATGATCCATCACGTTTGGGGGCTATTCACCCATCCTGACCAGGAATGGCAGGAAATCCGTGGCGAAGAAGAATCCATCAGCCACATGTATCTCACCCACGTTCTGATTCTCGCGGCTATTCCCGCAATCTCTGCTTATATCGGCACTACCCAGGTCGGCTGGTCAATCGGCGACCGAGCCCCGGTAATGCTGACCGAAGCCAGTGCACTGCAAATGACCATCATGACCTACCTGGCGATGCTCGCCGGCATCGCGGTCATGGGGGCCTTTATCCACTGGATGGCGCGCACCTACGATGCCAGCCCCAGCCTGACCCAATGCGTGGTGTTCGCGGCCTATACCGCCACCCCATTGTTTATCGGCGGGCTCGCGGCGCTTTATCCGCATCTATGGCTGGCCATGGTGATGGGCACGGCGGCCATCTGTTACACGGTCTACCTACTTTACGTCGGCATACCGACCTTTATGGGCATACCGGAGGATGAAGGCTTTATGTTCTCCAGCTCGGTACTGGCGGTAGGCCTGGTGGTACTGGTGGCGATGATTGCCAGCTCAGTAATTCTCTGGGGCTTTGGCGTTGGCCCGGTGTACACCAGCTAGGACTACTGACGAAACAAGACGAAACCACCTACGGGTGGTTTCGTCGTTTCAGGGCTGTGATCGTTGCGCTGCTTCGGCATAATCAGCGCCTTTCCCCACCCTCAAGCCTCCATGCCCGAACAACTCATCCAACGCGTAGAACACTGCTATCAGCAGGCCGAAGTGTTCTTCAAGCAGCCTTTTCGCCGCGCCGAAGTGTGCTTCAAGCTGCGCGGACAAAAGGCCGGCGTGGCGCACCTGACGGAAAACAAGCTGCGCTTCAACCCACAGCTGTACCGGGAAAACCGCGAAGACTTCCTCAAACAGACAGTGCCCCACGAAGTGGCGCACCTGATCGCCCATCAGCTGTTTGGTCTGAAGATCCAGCCCCACGGCGAGGAATGGCAGCTGATCATGCGCGGCGTGTATGAGCTGCCGCCCAACCGCTGCCACAGCTATGCGGTGCAGCGGCGCACGGTCAGCCGCTATATCTACCGTTGCAGCTGCCCGCAAGGGGAGTTTCCGTTTTCCGCCCAGCGCCACTCCCTGGTCGGCAAAGGCCGGCGCTACTACTGCAGGCGTTGCAAGGTGACTTTGAGCTATACGGGCGAACAGCGCGTTGAGTAACGCGCTACGGCGCTTTACAGCACGTAACGCAGTACAGCGACAAAGTGCATCAGGCTGCCACCCATGACGAACAGGTGCCAGATGCCATGCCAGTGGCGAAAGCGGCTGTCATATGCGAAGAAGATGATGCCCACCGTGTACAGCACCCCGCCGCCGGCCAGCCAGATAAACCCAGTCATGCCCAGCGCGGCAAGCAGCGGTTTGACTGCAATAAGCACAATCCAGCCCATCACCGCGTAGATCACAATCGACAGCACGCGCGCCTCGGAACGCGGCTTGATCTCCTGCAACATGCCGATCACCGCCAGCGTCCAGACGATGCCGAACAGCGTCCAGCCCCAGGCACCTTCAAGTGTTATCAAACAGAACGGCGTATAGCTGCCGGCAATCAGCAAATAGATCGACAGATGATCGAGCTTGCGCATCAGCACTTTCGCCCGGCCCTGCACGCTGTGATACAGCGTGGAGATGCTGTACAGCAGCACCAGGGTCAGGCCATAGATGGCGACACTGATGATCTTGCGCAGCTCGCCATCCAGGCTCGCCAGCACCAATAGCCACACTGCCCCGGCGCAGGCCAGCAGCGCCCCGACCAAATGCGTCCAGGCGTTGAAGCGTTCCCCGTGATACATGTTTTCCGTTCCCGAACAGTCAGCCGACTCGAATGCACCAGGCTTATGCCGGAAAATTAACTATTTGACGAGCATCCTTTTGCTCGCAAAGCCTGAGCGTTGGCTCAGGCGCGTGGCAGGCTGACCCGAATAACGCAGCCCGGGCCGTCATCGTCCTGCTGCACATCTCCGCCCTGGGCACGCGCCAAGGCTCTGGCCGCCGCCAGGGGTTTGGCCTGAATGGGGCGCGTGGGCAGCACTAACCTCACCTGCACCGGACTCTCATCGATCATCACCAGGCTCAACTGGCTGCCAACCGGACAGGCGCTGTGAGCATGCTTGAGCACGCGGTAGAGCAAGGCATGGCAGAGCCCTGGGTCGGCCATTACCGTGGCGCTGCTGCCCAGCGCGGTCTCCAGTTGGATCTCGACGCCGCGGTCGCCATAACGCTGGCGCAGCAAGGCGATCAACTCACGCAGCAGCGGGTTCAACCGAAGACTCTCAGGACGCAACTCACGCTGCCCGGCCTCCAGGGACAACTGCTCACTGGCCATCTCGAGCAGTTCCTGCATCTGCTGCCCGCCCTGCGTGGCTAGTTGCACCTGTTGTTTCTGGGTGGGATTAAGCTCGGCATCCTGGCTCAGGTCGTGCAGCGTCGCACGGCATTGTGTCAGCGGTTGCAGCAGGTCATGACTGACCAAGTGCAGCATGTCGGCACGCAGCGCCGCCAGCTCCAGCAGCTGATCCAGGTCGATCTGCAGTTGCCGGCGGTGCTCGACGTAACGCATCAGGTTGCGCACGCGAAGCTGCAGCAGGGTCGGATCTATCGGCTTGAATACATAATCCACTGCGCCAAGCGCCAGCCCCTGCTCACGTGAGCGCGCATCACTCAGGGCCGTGACGAAAATGATCGGGATATGTTCCGAGGCATGATGCTGGCGCAGCCTGCGCGCTACTTCGAAGCCATCCATGTCGGGCATCATGACGTCGAGCAGGATCAGATCCGGTGGGTTGTCCGAATGGCAGATGGCAATCGCCTTCTCGCCGTTATGCGCCAACTTGACCTTGAACTGATCGCGAAACAGCCCCGCCAGCAATTGCAGATTGTCCGGAGTGTCATCCACCACCAGGATGCTCGCACGCTCCGCACTTGCTGGCTGATCAGGTGGCACCAGCAGGTCATCGCGCTGCAGCGAGCGCTGAATCCGCTCGAGCAAACGCTGGGTGGTAAAGGGTTTGACCAATAAATCGCGGACGCCCAACTGAATAGCACGTTGCACATCCTGGCGCTGCATGGCACTGGACATCAGGACGAAGGGAATATCCGCCAAAGCCTCTTCGCTGCGCATGGCTTCAAATAACGCCAAGCCCGTGGAGCCGGACAGATTCTGCTCACTCAAGACCAGTGACGCGGGCAGCTGCCGCAATTGCTGCAAGGCACTGGCAACATCATTGGCCTGCACAACCTGGGCAAAGCCCTGGCGTTGCAACTCCTCGACCAGGGCGCGGGTCAGCATGGGGTCGCTATCGACAACTAACAGCGTGATGGCATTGTTTGGCATGCGGTGGAGCACCTCTGCTGCGCCAGGAAAATCCTGCTATGGCTTTATCGATTCATCGCCATATTGCCGGGCGATCTGGGCAAAGCCATCGCTGATCTGCAAAAAACCGTCGACGATATCGGGATCAAAATGGTTGCCGCGTCCCTCGCGGATGATCTCTAGCGCTTTGTCATGGGAAAAGGCCGGCTTGTACACCCGCTGCGAAATCAAGGCGTCATACACATCGGCCAGCGCCATCAACCGCGCCGACAATGGAATCGCCTCTGCGACCAGCCCCTGGGGATAACCACTGCCATCCCACTTCTCCTGGTGCGAGTAGGCAATTTCCTTGGCGTAGCGCAAGAACGTGATGGACTCGCCCAGCTCCTGCTCGGCCTGC
This sequence comes from Pseudomonas sp., assembly GCF_049653025.1. Classification (GTDB taxonomy): domain Bacteria; phylum Pseudomonadota; class Gammaproteobacteria; order Pseudomonadales; family Pseudomonadaceae; genus Aquipseudomonas. The sequence goes on from NZ_JBASFM010000017.1 coordinate 228,447, forward strand.
ACGATGGCGTCGCGACCCAGGGTGGTGTGGGTTTTCATGATTTCAAACTCATCGGCGTCCAAACGCCCGGGCTTGAGCAGGATGCGATCGGGAATGCCGACCTTGCCGATGTCATGCAGGGGTGCCGACTTGAACAACGACTCGATATTTTCAGCACTCAGCTCGGCACTGAAGCGCGGGTGCGCCTGCAGGTGCTCGGCCAACAGGCGCACGTAATGCTGGGTACGTCGGATGTGATTGCCCGTCTCGTTGTCACGGGTTTCCGCCAATGAAGTGATCGCTCGGATCGTCACGTCCTGAATCGCCACCACTTCGCGGGTGCGCTTTGCCACCTCACGTTCGAGAAACTCATTGTGGTTCTGCAGAACGTCACGGGCAAATTTCAGCTGCAGTTGCGTGTGCACCCTGGCCAGCACGATCGCCGGGTTGATCGGTTTGCTGATGTAATCGACCGCGCCCAAGTCCAGGCCGATTTTCTCATCCTCGGCCGCCGTCATGGCCGTCAGGAAAATCACCGGAATGCTTGCCGCGGCCGCATCCTGCTGCAAGCGCCGCAGCACCTCGTAGCCATCCATGCCCGGCATCATGATGTCGAGCAGAATCAGGTCGGGCTTGCTCTCGCCACTGACCACCTGCAGCGCTCGCTCACCGCTCGGTGCCAGCTTGACCTTGTAAGCGTCGCGCAGCAGGCCACTCATCAGCGACAGGTTATCCGGGGTGTCATCCACCACCAGAATCGTCGGCCGCTCACGGCTCCCCAGTTCCATGCTCATCGCGTCGTATCCTTACTCAGCTGCGGGTTGTCCTGAATTGCCGCCTGCAGTACCAGCAGTGCGTCGTCCAGGATGTAGCTATTGATGGCCCGCTCCAACGGAGCAAAGCCCTGCCGCAGCACAGCCTTGAACAGCGCCGCCTCGCGCTCGAACAACTCGATGGCGTCGGCATCATCATCGCCAAGCAGAAACTCCAACCGGGCCACCAACTGCCGCACGCGGGGCCAGTCGATGTCGCCCTGGGCCGCCTCAACCACCGCTTGCGCGGGTAAAACCGCTTGCAGGCGAGCGATCAATTCGCTGCAACTGCTGCCCAAGACTGTGAGTTGCGCGTCGAACTGAACACCTGACTGCCCCTGCTTGAGGGCATCTTCAAGCACCCCGGCCTGCTCGGCCAAACGCTCGGCACCAATGGTCGCCGCGGTGCCCTTGAGGGTATGCAGGGTGAGGATAGCGTCGTCGGGGCGGCCCTCGGCGAGGCATTGCTGCGCCTGCGCTGCAGCAGCGGCCTGCCCCTGGATAAATTTATGCAACATCGATTCGTAAGCCGCGCGCTTGTTCAGTACGCGGCGCAGGCCGGCTTGCACATCGACCCCGGCAATCGGCGGAAACTGCGTCTCGGCACTGCCCGGCTGGCGCGCAGTCGAGACGCTAGCAGCAGGCTGTGCATTCGCGGGCAGCCATTTCAGCAGCAGGCTGAACAACTCATCGGGATCGATCGGCTTAGCCAGGTGTGCATTCATCCCCACGGCAAAGCATTGCTCACGGTCGCTGCTCATGGCATTGGCGGTCATCGCCAGCACCGGCAAATCGGCCCAACGCGGGTTGGCGCGAATCTGCCGGGTGGCGCTCAGGCCATCCATCACCGGCATCTGCATATCCATCAGCACCAGTTGGTAATCGCTACGCGCCAGCATATCCAGCGCCACCTGACCATTCTCGGCAACGGCCACCTGTACCCCGGCGGCTTCCAGCAGGTCACGGCCGACCTGCTGGTTCAGGTCATTGTCATCGACCAACAGCACCCGCGCGCCTTGCAACGGGTTGAGGTTCTGCCGGCTGATCGTGCTCGAGCGCGCCGAGGTGTCGGCCGTGCTGACGCCACCGAGGGCGCGAATGGCCGCATCGAACAGCAACGAAGGGCTGACAGGTTTGACCAGCAGCAATGGAATACCCGCCTGCTCGGCCTCGTGAAACACCTCCTCACGCCCATAGCCGGTGACAATCACCGGCTGCGGCGCGGGCTCAAGCGCGGCCAGCTGGCGGCAGGTTTCCAGGCCATTGATGCCGGGCATCTTCCAGTCGACAAACGCCACCTCGAAAGGCTGCCCGGCGCGGCAGGCCTCCGCCGCCAACGTCAGCGCCTGCTCACCGGAGGCCGCTTCACTAACCTGGAAACTCATCGAACGCAGCAGGCTGGCATGGATATGCAGGGCCTGCGGGTTGTCATCAACCACCAGCACGCGGCGGTTGCGCAGATCCGGCGCGGGCAGGAACGACTGCTGTGGCTGCCGCTCAAGTACGCCTAGCCGCGCGGTGAACCAGAATGTGCTGCCCTGCCCCAGCACGCTTTCGACGCCGACCTCCCCTTCCATCAAGGCCGCCAGCTTGCGCGAAATGGCCAACCCCAGCCCGGTGCCACCGTATTTGCGTGTGGTGGAACTGTCGGCCTGTTGAAAGGACTGGAACAACCGCGCCTGCTGCTCGGGAGAGAGGCCGATACCGGAATCCTGCACCTCGAAACGCACGCGCACGCCTTGAGCATCCCGAGCCAGCAAACGCGCACGGATCACGATCTCGCCACGTTCGGTGAACTTGACTGCATTATTGGCATAGTTGATCAGCACCTGCCCCAAGCGCAGGGGGTCGCCCAACAGCGCCTCGGGCAGTGCCGGGTCGATGTCGAAGATCAGCTCAAGGTCCTTGCTCGCACATTTCTCGCCGATCAGGCTGGCCATGTTCTCCAGCACCGCCTGCACCCCGAACGGCACCGCCTCGACTTCCAGCTTGCCGGCCTCGATCTTGCTCAGATCGAGAATATCGTTGATCAGCCCGAGCAGGTGCTGGCCCGAGCGCTGGATCTTCTCCACATAATCGCGCTGCTTGCTGGTCAGCTCGGTGCCCAGCACCAGGTGGCTCATGCCGATCACCGCATTCATCGGCGTGCGGATCTCGTGGCTCATATTGGCGAGGAAATCCGACTTCAATTGCGATGCGCCCTCGGCCTTGGCCCGGGCGATCTGCAATTCCGCCTCATGCTCGCGCAGGGCCTGGTTGGCCTCGGCCAGCTCCTGGGTGCGTAGCTGCACGCGCCCTTCGAGCACTTCTTCATTTTCCTGCAAGGCCTCAACCAGCTTGCCTTGCGCCGACAACAAGGCTTCTTGCGCCTGCTCGCGCTGGCGGAACTGGCGCAGCATGGCCAGGCCGAACATCAGGGTCAGCATGCCCTGAAACAGGGTCAGCGCGGTGGTGATGATGACTTGCTGGCGCAGCTCGGCATTGCGTTCATCGACGGTGCGCGCCGCCAACTGAGCGGAGGTGTAGCCAAGTTCCTGGATATCTTCCTGCAGCACCTGCAACTGCTCGCGCAACAAGGGCGCATCCAGGGCTGTGCCACGCCGGGCAAAAGCCTCAAGCGCGGCATCGGCGGTGCTGACAAACGCCACCAGCTCCTGCAGGGTTTGCTGGTAGATCGCCTCATCGCCCATCAGCCGCATTGCCGACTCGGTCTGAATAGTGCTGACGCGGCTGACGAAGATGTCGTAACGCAACTGCAGCTCGTCGATGCCCATGCTGCCGGGCCGATCAGCTGCCTGATTACGCCGTGGCACCACGGGATCAAGGATGTAGGCATGCAGCGCATGGTCAAACCGCTGGTACTCGGTACTCAGCTGGGCAAAGGCCCACAGCGCGTTGTCGTCACCGCTGCTCATGACCTCGCTCAAGCTGCGGTACTGATGCGCCAGAATCGCCCCGATCGCCACATACAGCAGCACCAGACTGGCGATCAACAACCACAGCAGTCGTTGCTTGCGCATGATTATTTGATCTGCAGCGCGCGCAGTTGCCAGGCCGAGCGATTATAGAACGTCGCAGCTTGCAGCTCGGCCTGGCTATCGAAGGGGTAGACGAGAAACAGCGGGCCTTTTTCACGCACCGGCATGGGCTGGCCATTCATCAGGATGGCCACGATCAGCTCGTACTTGAGTGCGTCGCTAAACGGAATCTCGGTGCGGTAATCGTTCAGCGCAATGGCGGTGATGTTCTCACCCGCGCTTCCGGCAGCCGCCAGCACATGGCGCAGCAAGGGTCCGGTGAACTTGACCGGTTCGGGGTACCAGGGGGTCTGCGTGGTGAAACTGTGTTGCGGCAAGGCTTGCAGCATCTGCATGTCGAACACGGCCTGCTGCAGCATGTTCGGCTGCGTGACCAGCCCGGAGATGCGCAGTACCGCTGGGCCTATGGGTTTTTCCAGCGCCAGGCTCAGCCCCGAGAACAGCAGCAACGTACTCAGCGCAAGCGCCTGCAGGTAACAGTGACGGATAGACACAGGCGTTCCCCTCACATCCATTATTCGGAGATAACACGGCAGGCAGCAGAATGCTCCATGAGAGCCATCCGCGCAGACGGGCGAATGGTTGTCAAAGAGTAGAACAGTTGCTAGCTGCAAGCCTTGTCTGTGCCGATTAATGCATGAGATTGAGTAGCAACGCCAGCCCTAATGCCGACAGGCTCTGCCTGAAACAGCAGGCCGATTCAGGCCACCACCTTGGCCGCTTTCAGCTGGGCAATCTGCTCGGTCGTATAACCCAGTTCGGCGAGCACTTCGGCGGTGTGTGCGCCGAGTACCGCGCCGATATGCCGAGGCGCGGGCAAACCGCTGGAGAACTTGATCGGGCAGGAAATCTGCTTCTGCGGGCCGCTGCCGGCGCGGGGCACCTCGGTGACCAGGCCGCGGGCCTTGAGCTGTGGATGCTCGACCGCTTCGCTGAGGTTGAGCATCGGTTCCACGCAGGCATCCAGCCCGGCAAACACCTGGCTCCACTCGGCGAAATCGCGTTTCTCGAACTCGATTTCGATCTCGCGCTTGAGCGCCCGCTGATCCTCCGGCTTCGGCGACAGGCCGCGCGCAGCCAGCTCCGGACGACCGATGGCGGCGCAAAACTGCTGCATAAACTGCGGCTCCAGGCTGCCGACCGAGAACCAGCGGCCATCGCGGCTGCGGTAGTAGTCGTAGAAGCTGCCGCCATTCAGCGCCTGGTTCTCCATCGCCGGCTCTACGCCAGCCGCCAGGTAGCCCGCGCCGGCCATGCCATGCAGGCTGAATGCGCAGTCAGTCATGCTGATGTCCACCTGCTGGCCCTGCCCCGTGGCTTGGCGCTGAATCACTGCTGCCAGCAGGCCGATCACTCCGTGCAGCGAACCGCCAGCGATATCGGCTGCCTGAATGCCCAGCGGCAGCGGCCCGGTTTCGCGCCGCCCGGTGTAGCTGGCGATACCGGCCAGGGCCAGGTAGTTGATGTCGTGGCCAGCGCGATCCTTGTATGGGCCGCTCTGGCCGTAGCCAGTGATCGACACATAAATCAGCTTCGGGTTGATCGCCTTCAGCGCTTCATAACCCACGCCGAGCTTGTCCATCACCCCTGGGCGAAATTGCTCCAGCACGATGTCGTACTCGGCCACCAGCTGCTTGACCATCTCTACCGCCTCGGCCTTTTTCAGGTCCAGGGCGATGCAGCGCTTGTTGCGGTTGAGGTAGGCATGGCTGGCCGATACGCCTCCATCGTGCGGTGGCAGTACGCGCACCAGGTCCATGCGGCTCGGCGATTCGATACGCAGCACCTCGGCACCCATGTCGGCGAGCAGCAACGAGGCAAACGGCCCCGGCAACAGGGTGGAGAAATCCAGCACTTTCAGGGACGACAACGGGCCCGACATAACAGCTCCTTTGGATAATCGTTGATGCCGATGGGTATCGCTGTGCTCAACCCATCGCAGTTCAGCTATTGCCAATGCAGCGGCTGTTTGGCGTCGAGCTTGTGCAGTTCCTCGGCAAAGCGCGCCTCCAGTACATTGCGGCGGATTTTCATGGTCGGCGTCATGCAGCCGTTGTCCACCGTCCAGGCATCACGCACCAAAAGGAAATGGCTGACGCGCTCATGGGCCTGCAACTGGCCATTGAGTTGCTGGCGGGTCTGTTCCAAGTCCCGCGCCAGCTGTTCGCGCGGCTGCGCACGGGCCGTCGGCGACAGTTCGATCAGCGCCAGCGGCTGGTCCAGGTTGCTGCCCATCAGGCACACCTGCTCGACCCAGAGGTTCTTGGCGATTTCGCCTTCAATCGGCGCCGGGGCAATGTACTTGCCCTTGCTGGTCTTGAAGATGTCCTTCACCCGCCCGGTGATTTTCAGGTAACCGGCCGCATCCACCTCGCCCTTGTCACCGGTGTGCAGCCAGCCGTCACTGATGGTTTCGGCGGTTTTCTCCGGGTCCAGGTAATAGCCCAGCATCAGGCTCGGGCAGCGCAGGAGAATTTCGCCGTTCTCGGCAATGCGCAGCTCATTGCCCGGCATGGGCCGGCCCACGGTGCCGAAACGCACCTGCCCCGGTCGGTTGAAACAGCCATAGGCCAGGTGCTCGGTCATGCCATAGCCCTCGCAGATGGTCATGCCGATGCTCTGGTACCAGTCGAGCAAGGAACGCGGAATAGCCGCCGCGCCGCTGACCAGAATGCGCGTGCGATCCAGGCCCAGGCCCTTGCGGATCTTGCGAGCCACCAAACCGCCCAACAGAGGAATGCGCAGCAAGCGGCCCAACTTGGCCTGCGGCAGTTTCTCCAGCACGCCCTGCTGGAAGCGCGTCCACAGCCGGGGCACGGAGAAGAACACCGTTGGCCGTACACGCTTGAGGTCGCGGGCAAAGGTCTCCAGGGATTCGACAAAGGCCACGGGAGCGCCGCTGAACAGGCTGTTCATCTCGACCAGAAAACGCTCGGCGGCATGCGACAGCGGCAGATAGGAGAAGAACTGATCCTGCTCGGTGATCTGCAACTCCTTCACCGAGCGCCCGCCGGCAACCGCAAACGCCTTGGCCGAAAGCATCACGCCCTTGGGCTGGCCGGTGGTGCCGGAGGTATAGAGGATGCTCAGCAACTCATCCGGCGATTGCGGGTGGCCTTCGCGCAACGGCTGATGCGCGGCCAACAGCTGCGCCCAGCCATGTTCGGCTGGCAGCGTCGGGTACGGCATGGCGATGCGCAGTACCTCGGCGGGAATACCGGCGGCGAATTTTTCCGGCTCATCCAGTTTGCCAAGGAAGATCGCCTTGCACTGCGCATGGCGCAGCACGTAATCGATGCTCTCGGCCGATTGCAGCGGGTACAACGGCACGCTGATCAGCCCGGCGAGCATGATCGCCAGGTCGGCGATAAACCACTCGGCGCAGTTCTTTGCCAGCAGCGCGACCCGCTCACCCGGCGCGCAACCCAGGGCGTGCAAGGCACTGGCCATGCGCCGCGCCTGGTCATCGACCTGCGCCCAGGTGAAGTCATGCCATTGCCCGTTGACCGGCTGGCTGAGCCAGACCGCATCCGGGCGCTTCTCGACCCAGAGCGCGAAGCGCTCCAGGGGCAGTTGATCCGTCATATGCCGCCCTCTTTTTTATTGTTTTGACTCGATACCGAATAAACCCGACCGGTTGAGGGCCGGGACCATCGGTCGGCCGAGTGTAACCGGGCCTGGTTTAGAGTTTCATCCCGCGGCTGATGATCTCTTTCATGATCTCCGAGGTGCCGGCGAAGATGCGCTGGATGCGCGCGTTCGCGTACATCTTGCAGATCGGGTATTCCCACATATAACCCCAGCCGCCGTGCAGCTGCACGCCTTCGTCGACCACCTTGCCGAGCAGTTCGGTGGTAAACAGCTTGGCCTCGGCAGCGACTTCCGGGGTGAGCTTCTTCTCGTTGTGGTCCAGCACGCAGCGGTCGACGAACACCTGGGCCACGTCGATCTGGGTACGCATTTCCGCCAGTTTGAAGCGGGTGTTCTGAAAGTGCGAGATCGGCCGGTCGAAGGCCTTGCGCTCCTTCACGTAGTCGATGGTGGTCTGCAGCGCCGCCTCGGCCCCGGCCACCGCGCCACAGGCATTGGTCAGGCGCTCCTGGGCGAGCATATTCATCAGGTAGAAGAAGCCGCCCTTGGCATCGCCCAGCAGGTTTTCCTTGGGCACCTTGACGTTGTTGAAGAACAGCTCGGCGGTGTCCTGGCTCTTCATGCCGAGCTTTTCCAGGTTCTTGCCGCGCTCGAAACCTTCCATCCCGCGCTCGACCAGAAACAGACCCATGGCGTGCTTGTTGGCAGGATCCGTCTTGGCCGCGACGATCACCACATCGGCCAGCAGGCCGTTGGAGATAAACACCTTGGAGCCGTTGAGCACGTAGTGATCACCCTGATCCACCGCGCTGGTACGCATGCCGGCCAGGTCGGAACCGGCGCTCGGTTCGGTCATAGCCACCGCGAGAATCAGCTCGCCGCTGATAATGCCCGGCATAAAGCGCGCCTTCTGCTCGGCATTGCCGTACTCGGCGATATAGGGGCCGCACAGGGCCGAGTGCAGCGGCAGCATAAAGCCCGGCTCGTTAATCTTGGCCAGCTCCTCGCACATGATCTGCTCGTAACGGAAGTCCTTGAGCCCGGCACCGCCGTACTCTTCATCCGCCCAGGGCAGCAAAAAGCCCATATCGCCGGCCTTCTTCCACACCTCGCGGCTGACCACGCCGGCCGCTTCCCATTCGTCCTGATGCGGCACCACTTCCTTTTTCAGAAAGGCGGCGAACGCGTCGCGGAACATGTTGTGTTCGGTGTCGAAGATATTGCGCTGCATGCGGGTGTGCTCCCTGAGCTGAAGTCGTCCCGCAGCGTAGGCGGCGCACCCCGCCGCCTCAATGACGCATGCGCTCAGGCTTGATTGACCCATTCGGTCATCGCCCTGACGCGACACCCGCTGGGTGGCCGCCAGGGATGACAGGGCATAAAAAAGCCCGCCAAAAGGCGGGCTCAAACACCTGCTATACGCAGGGCAAAAAACAGGTCAGCTCAGGCTGGAACTGGCGGCAACCGGCTGGGCTTTACCGCCCGAAGCCAGCTCACGCTGCAGGGTGTCTTCATCCAGCTCCTTGCACCACTTGGCGACCACGATGGTGGCTACGCCGTTACCGATCAGGTTGGTCAGCGCGCGGGCTTCGGACATAAAGCGGTCGATGCCGAGAATCAGCGCCAGGCCGGCAACCGGCAGATGGCCAACGGCAGACAGGGTCGCGGCCAGCACGATAAAGCCGCTGCCCGTCACCCCGGCCGCGCCCTTGGACGCCACCAACAACACCAGCAACAGGGTGATCTGGTGACCGATATCCATCGGCGTATCGGTGGCCTGGGCGATAAACACCGCAGCCATGGTCAGGTAGATCGAGGTGCCGTCGAGGTTGAACGAGTAACCGGTTGGGATTACCAGACCGACCACCGACTTCTTCGCGCCGAGCTTCTCCATCTTGTCGAGCATGCGCGGCAGCGCCGACTCGGACGACGAGGTGCCGAGCACGATCATCAGCTCTTCGCGGATGTACTTGATGAACTTGAGAATGCTGAAGCCATGGGCGCGGGCAATACCGCCAAGCACCACCAGGATGAAGAACACGCAGGTGATATAGAAGCAGATCATCAGCTGACCCAGCTGCACCAGCGAACCGACACCGTACTGGCCGATGGTGAAGGCCATGGCACCGAAGGCACCGATGGGCGCGAGCTTCATGATCATGTTGATGATGCCGAACATCACCTGGGCAATGCGCTCGATAAATTCCAGCACCGGGCGGCCCAATTCACCCATGCGCTGCAGGGCGAAGGCGAAGATCACCGAGAAGAACAGCACCTGGAGAATGTCGCCATTGGCGAAGGCACCGACCACCGTGGACGGGATCACATTCAGCAGAAAACCAATGGTGCTCTGCGCTTCGCCAGCCTGGGCGTAGGCGGCGATCTTGCTGGCATCCAGGGTGCTGGCATCGATGTGCATGCCCGCGCCCGGCTCAACCAGGTTGACGACGATCAAGCCGATCAGCAGAGCAATGGTGGAGACGATTTCGAAGTACAGCAGCGCATAACCGCCGGTCTTGCCGACCGTTTTCATGTCCTGCATGCCGGCGATGCCGCTGACCACGGTGCAGAAGATGATGGGCGCGATAACCATCTTGATCAGCTTGACGAAGCCGTCACCCAGGGGTTTGAGGGCAACACCGGTTTCCGGGTAGAAGTGGCCGAGCAAAATACCGATGGTGATGGCAGCCAGCACCTGAACATAGAGCATTTTGTAGAACGGTTGACGGGCAGCGTCGAGCGTCGTGGCGGTCATGGCAGAGATCCTCAGCGGTGTTGCGGCGCATCATCCATCGACACCCGCAGCACCCTAATAAGCGCTAACCCCCCTTAACTGAGGGGACTTGTTGTAGGTGCGTCCAGCGCAGCCTTACAACGCCTATCGCAAGCCTTGTGCCATTTTTTAAAAACACTAAAAATCCTTATAATTCATAGATATAAAAATTTAATCAGAAACCTGAAGAGGTGATCTGGCGGATTCCCGCACGCTCAAGCCATCGCCGTTGGCGGATATCCCCCAGCGCTTGCAACGGTCAAACCGAAGGGCCTGCTTGTGACACAGGCGCTCGCATGTCTACCATCGGCCCGCCTTCCTATATGAGCGAACCCCATGCGCGAACGCACCATCGCCAGCCATTTTGTCCGCGCCGCCTTGCGTGGGGCCGAGCGCCAGGGCCACGACTGCGGTGCGCTACTGCGCCAACTGGGGATTCAACCGGCCCTGCTCGAAGAGCCACGCGCACGCATCGCCCCCGAGCAATTCGCCCGCCTGATGCAACTGCTGTGGGAAAGCCTCGACGACGAATACCTGGGCTTTGGCCGCATGCGCAGCAAACGCGGCACCTTCGCCATGATGTGTTACGCGATCATCCACTGCCATTCGCTGGAAAAAGCCCTGGGCCGTGGCGCGCTGTTCTACAGCCTGTTCCCCGAAGCACCGGCCATCAGCATTCAACGCGAAGGCGACTGGGCGCGGCTGAGCGTGGACGACTCGACCCTGTTGGACCCGGATCATTTCCTGGTGGAAAGCCTGCTGGTGATCTGGCATCGCCTCGGCAGCTGGCTGATCGGCCAACGCATCCGCCTGGAAGAAGCCACCTTTACCTACAGCCAACCCGCGCATGCCGGCGAATACGAACTGCTGTTCCCCGGCACCCGGCGCTTTGGTGCAGGTAGCACCAGCCTGCTGTTCCACGCCCGCTACCTGAGCATGCCGCTGCTGCAGGACGAACGCACCCTCAAGCAATTCCTCCAACACTCCCCCGCCGACCTACTGGCCCGCCCGGATGGCGGCGACAGCCTGATCAGCCAGATCCGCCGCCTGCTCGGCCGCGACTGCAGCAACTGGCCGGACCTGGATGCCGTCGCCCAGCAACTGCATATGAGCCCGCAGACCCTGCGCCGCCATTTACGCGAGGAAGGGTCGAGTTTTCAGGAACTCAAAGACCACCTGCGCCGCGACCTGGCGATTTATCACCTGGGGCGTGATGAGCTGGCGATTCAGGATATTGCTGAGCAGCTGGGGTTCTCCGAACCGTCGGCGTTTCATCGAGCGTTTAAGAAATGGACGGGACTGACGCCGGGGGCTTATCGGGCGCAGGAAGGGTGAGGCTGAGGTGCAATACAGCCACCTCGAGCAGCACGGCTCCACCGGTACCGACGTTGAATTGATCCCCGATCAAATCCTGGCGCACCTCGCTTGATCTCAGGAATCAAATGGAGAAAGAGCGCTTCTGCCTAGGTTAAGTGTCCATTAGTAGAAAGCCATATTGCTTGCACGAACGAATTCAGTTCAGGCTTGAAAATCAAGAAGAATTGCAGCCGTATTTGAGAAAAGGGAAGGGTCAATGAGCACGGCATACCTCACAAAACCAAATGAGTTTAGCCATAAGTTTTTGTTAAAAGGGCAATATCAACCTACCCGCGAAGACATCATGCTTTTCCCGCAACGTTTCGAAGCTATAAAAGCATCAATTTTTGAAAGCATGCTTCTCTTTAACACCATTAATTTTAAAGTAGTCGGAGAAAATATCCCGCTCGCGATTCTAGCTACAGAAATAGGAACTAAAGGGATTGAAGAACTAATAGATCAAGAAGCGCTGCGATTCACTCACTGGACCCCAATGATTCTACATTTCGTTGAAAATATACCTGGAGTGTATCCACTGGCATCTGGGCGCCGTAGTTCAAAGGCTCACAACGACCCCGAGGAATCAATTTCACTAGGACTCAATGCGCTCGCACAGAAGTTAAATAAAAAAGAACGAAAAACTTTAATTAGAAAGATCAGATATCTGTACGAGCACGCAGAGGACAACATAGAACACAACTCCAAAGACTATGTCCTATCAGCTTTCGACTCCAACAAGCTTTCTAAGCTCGGATTAGACAAAGAAATACACGACATATACCAACTCCCAAGCCATTTGAAAGAAAAACTATCCAAGTGCGCCGAAGAACTGCTCGAATACAAGCACATAACAAACGCGAAACTAACTTCAACCGACAGCGTTGGCGGTCACATCTTACTTAACGAATGTATAAACAAGATAATAAAAATAAATCACCCCGAAGCATTCTCAAAAATAATTGAAATTGAAAACTTCCCCGACCTGAGGAAAGTCTATTCCAACATAAGCACTCCTCTTAGACAGGCTGTAAAAATAAGAAGCAATAAAAACACTAGAAAATTCCGCTCCTGGCTTGACGAGACCGTCGAAAACAACGAGCTCAGCGAAATTTCAAAAGCTTATATTGACGCAATAGCAAACAAGAAGGGCTTCTTTGATAGCCACGCTGGAAAACTCACTAAAACGACAGTCATGGCTCTCGCTGGTGCTGGAGTAGGTGCAATTGCAGGGCCAGTCGGGCTAGCGGTCGGTGGAACGATCGGCGCACTCGTGGCACCTGCAGCTGACATAGGTTTCGATCTTGTAGACGAGTATGCCCTTAGCGGTCTGCTGAAAGGGTGGTCTCCTCGGATGTTTATCGAGGAGCTTCGCAAGCTAAATATTAAAATCGAACCTTCGATTTAGCGAACTAGGCATATATCCGGAACTCCGTCGTCAGTAGAAAAAGGGGACCGGCTTATTTTCTCCGTCGCCTATTTCTACTGATTTCGCCTTTACGGCGAGTTACTTTCTCTTTGCTTGTGCAAAGAGAAAGTAACCAAAGAGAAAGCACACCCGACATCCGGGTTTCGCTTCGCTCAACTTCCCTCGCTCCGGTGCTGTTCCGAGGGTCGTCACGGTGGGCCATCCCTGGCCCATCGTTCCTCGTTTGGCATCCATGCCAAACGCCCCTCTACACAGCACCTCCACTCGGCCTCCTGACGGGCCCCGGACGCGCGCTTGCGAGATTTCTACAAAGTTAAAGTCCACAGCGTCTGAGCTTTTGCTCTTAAACCACGCACTTACAGACGACGCCAAACGCCCCTTCAGGAGGGTGAACAGAATCGTTGCGTAAGGGGTTGAGCGGCATGGATGCCGCGAGAGCCGCGATGGGCCAGGGATGGCCCTTCGCGGCGGGCCCCTGGAGCAATGATGGCGTGAACGTACCCTGCCGCAGGCAGGGCCGGATGTCGGGGCAAGCATTTTTGGTTACTTTTTCCGCGACTGGAAAAAGTGACTCGCCCGTAAGGGGCGAAACCCAAACCCAAAATCACCACGCTAATAAACTTGCCGCAAAACCCGAATAAAATAAAAAACAGCAAAGCTCGCGGCTAAAGCCCCTCCTACAAGGTCGGCGTTATACCTTTGCTTTTTGCTTTTTGCTTTTGATTTGCTCTGAGCTGCAACCACGCAGCCCACTAGCAGAACGGGGCGGGTCGAGTCGCACAGCGATGACACGCATCACATCGGCCGGCATGGGCATCGCTTCGTTCAACCCATCCTACTGACTCAAAAATCAGTATTTACCTTACTATTCCGGCCCTCACCCTGCGCTCGCACACATGCTGTGACAGAGTTCCACTTGCCAAATCGGCCAGCTTGTAAGCGCCCTGCAAAACTGCCATCGTGCCATGCGGCCGTAGGATTCTAGGCAGCTCCAGCCCCTCTCTATTTCTGTCAACAAGGATGATTGCAGCATGACTATCGTGTCTGAGAAAAAATCGAAGTTTGCTTCCATGGCTCTGGCGAAATATTGCCTCGTGGCCGCTATTGCCACGGTCATTTCAGGCTGTGACTCCGCCGAGTCGGATGTACAGCAGGTGGTTATCGACAACCTTCTCGCCAAAGACGTCTACAAGTTTGGCGAGTTCACCGAGGTCAACGATCTCGGTGCCTGCCAGACGGTGAACACCATGGGTACCAATGGCCAGGAGACCGGCGACCTGCAGGCTCTCTTGCTCAAGGTGGATGACACATGGAAGTTCATCAGCTTCGATAGGGTCAGCCATGAGGAATGCGTTTCTGCCATGGAAGACGTGACGAAAGAAATGCTCGAAAAACAGAACGGCTAAGCCGTTGCTGGTTCCTGCCTCGATAGCCATACGAGGCAGAACTGAAAGAAAAAGGGGACGAATTTATTCGTCTCCGAAGCTCGTAGGATGGGTCGAATCGCACAGCGATGACAGCCATCACAGCGGCAGCATGGGATCGCTGCGCTCAACCCATCCTACGGGCTGCCATACCTCAGTCGCTCAGGCGAACGCGAAAACTCGCCCCACCCAACGCCGAATCCTCCAGCAGCAACCCCCCGCCATAACTCTCAATAATGTCCTTGACCACCGCAGTGCCAATGCCCTGCCCCGGATGCTGGGCGTCCAGGCGTTCGCCTCGGCGCAGGATGCGTTCGCGCTGGTCGGCCGGCACGCCCGGGCCGTCATCTTCCACGCACAGTTCGAGCACATTGCCCTGCTGCCTGACGCTGACGCGTATCTGCCCAAGGCATAGGCGGTAGGCGTTTTCCAGCAGGTTGCCAAGCAGTTCCAGCAGCGCGCCCTGCTCCATGGGTAGCTGCTGCTCCGTGGCAAAGTCGCGCTGCACATGCACCTGCTTGTCGCGATAGACCTTGTCCAGCGCAGCGCAGAGCGTATCGAGCAAGGGAGCCAGGTGTGCGCTGTGGCGAACCAGGCCGCTTTTGCGCAGGCTGGCGCGCTGCAACTGGTAGCCGATCTGCTGGCTCATGCGTTCGATCTGCTGTTGCAACACCTGCGACTGCTCGCGGTTGTGCGGCTGGGTGGCGATCACTTCACCGACGCTTTGCAGCACCGCCAGGGGCGTTTTCAGGCTGTGCGCCAGGTCGTCCAGGGAGTGGCGATAACGCTCGCGCTGTTGGCGTTCGCTGTCGAGCAGGCGGTTGAGCGAGCCGGTCAGGCGCAGCAGTTCACGGGGGTGGTCTTCGCTAAGGCCCTGGCGTGTACCGGCCTCGACCTGATCGAGTTCGGCGCTAAGCCCGCGCAGGCTGCGAAAGCCCCAGGTCAGGCCGAACCACAGCAAGCCCAGTAGCACCAGCAGCGCGCCGCCGAGCCACAGGTAGAGCTGGCGCATAAAGCCATCATGCATAGCCTGGTAATCGCTGGCCGGTTGCATGGTGACCACGCTGAACGCGGCGCTCTGGCCGCGCAGCAGGTCGACTTCCGCGTCGTAGACGAAGAACTCGCGGCCGTGGCGATCGGTCATGCGCACAAACTCATGGCCACGGCCGTCGTAGCGCGGCTGGTAGTCGACGCTTTCATCCAGGGACGAGCGCGACTGCCAAACCAACTTGCCCTGACGGTCATAGATAAAGCCCAGCAGCTTGGCTTCCAGGCTGTCGAACTCATCACCCGGCAGTTTGTCGGGCATCGTCAACCGGCCGTTGTCAGTGCGCGCGGCGGACACCAGGGCCGCCGCATCGGACGCCAGGCGCTGTTCAATCGACTGCTCCAGGGCAATCACAAAGGCTCCGCGCAACGCCGGGAGTAGCGCCAGCATAAACAGCACGGCCAATACCGCCGTGCCGAGCATCAAGCGCAGGCGCAGCGAAGCGCCACGTCGAGGCACCCGTACAAGCGGCTCTTGCGGATGGGGCATCATCGGCAGCGCTCGGTAAACAGGTAGCCCTGGCCGCGCACGGTTTCGATTGGCTTGAAGCCCTGCGGCCCTTCCAGCTTGCGGCGCAGCCGACCGACCAGCACTTCGATCACATTCGGATCGCGCTCGTCGTCATCCGGATAGAGCTGCTCGATCAGCCGCTCCTTGGGCACCACTTGCTGCTGGTGGCGCATCAGGTATTCGAGAATGCGGTACTCGAAGGCCGTCAGGGCCAGCCCCTGGCCGTCGAGCTGCGCCTGCTTGCGATTGAGGTCGAGCAGCAAGGGCCCGGCGGCGATGGTCGCCTGGGTAAACCCCGAAGAGCGGCGCAGCAGTGCGTTCAGGCGCGCGTCCAGTTCCTCGAACTGGAACGGCTTGACCACGTAATCATCGGCACCGGCAGCCAGGCCTTCGACCTTGTCCTGCCAGTTGCCACGGGCGGTCAGAATCAGAATGGGGAAGCTCTTGTCCTGGCTGCGTAGATGGCGAATCAGGTCCAGGCCGCTCATGCCTGGCAGGCCGAGGTCGATCACCGCCAGGTCATGGTTGTACTCGCTAACGCGGTACAGCGCTTCCTCGGCATTGGCCACCGCATCGACCACATGGCCCTGCTCGCCAAGGCGACTGTAGAGGTGGTGGCGCAGCAGCGCTTCATCTTCCACGACCAGCAATTTCATCCTTTACCTCCAATAAAGCGGCCGGGCATGTTGCCCGGCCCTTGCGGCCTACCTGATGGTTAGAGCCGGTCTCGGGTCTCGCGAGCTAGAGTCAAACAAGGCGAAAACGGCCGAGGAAGCGCAGTTTACGAGTTGTAAATGAGCATTCCGAGGCCGTTTTCAACGCAGTTTGGCCGACGCGCAGCAGATCCGAGGCTGGTTCTTAGAATTTGTAGTTGGCACCCAGGTACAGCTGGCCGCTGCTGTGCAGGTCCAGCGAGCCGGCCTTGCCTGCGCCATGCGCGGCCATTTCGGTGCTGGCACTGGTGCGCAGGTAACGGTAGCCCGCCTCGATCGAGGCATTGCGGTTGATGTCTTGCAGAATGCCAGCCTGCAGGCCGAGGGCATAGCCGATATCGCTGTCACGCTTGAAGCCTTTGCTCTCCTGCTCCAGCTTGACCAGGCCGGCCGTGGCCCCGCCAAACAGCTTGGTGTTGTAGTCGCCCACCGGCAGGAACACATCGTAGCTGCCGAGCAGGTTCTGCTGACGCAGCTTGAGGCCGCTGTAGGTGTCCGAGACATTCTCGTAGCTCAGGTAATAACGATCGGCATCGCTGACCTGGCCGGCGCGCACACCCCAGGTGGCGCTGTCATTGATTACCTTGTCGAGCTTCGGGCTGTTCAGGTTGCTGTTGAGTGCCCTGGATTTCTGGATGTTGTTGTCGGTCTGGCCCCAGGTCAGGCCGGCGAAGTTGTCGGCGGCGTTGGCGGCCACAGCGGCGAAGGTCAGGGAAGTGGCCAGGGCCAGTTTGCTCAGCGTGTGGTTCATGGTGCGGTCCTCAGTGGTTAGTCGGTGTTGCTTAACTCGAGGTCCATGTTGCCTACCCCGAGCTGAACGCCCACTGAACCCTTGCTGAACCTGAACTGAACCCGGTGCACGGCAGCCCCTCTGCCGGCAGAGCCCGGCCACTCTCCGGCGGCGGCGAGAAAAAGCCGCTTGTCATGATTCAGCTCAATGTTTTTGTCCCTATTGCTTGTAGGGTCTAGCCTGACTGCTACGCATGAATGGAGTCAGCTGAGATGCCTGCCACCAACCGCGACACGCCGAACACGAGTGGGCACGGCTCAAGGCCAACGACTCGCTGGAATGCCACAACTGCCACAACTTCGAGTTTATGGGCTTCACCCGCCAGGGCCAGCGCGCCCGGCAGATGCACTCCACCGCCCTGGCCAGCGGCGCAGCCACCTGCATCGACTGCCACAAGGGCATCGCCCACAAGCTACCGGACATGAGCGGGGTGCCAGGCTGGTGAAGAGATAAACCCATAGGCTCAGATACGCCAGCCAGCTCGTCGGCCGCATCGCTTGGAGCCACTTCCCTAGTAGATAAGGAGTAGTCGACGATGAACGATTTCGTGGTCAGCGCCCGTCGGGTCAAACAAGCCGAGTTCGAGGCCGAACCCGGCCCCTCACACATGCTGCTGGTACCGCCGGATGCCAAAGAGCCCAACCCCAAACACGGGCGCATGGGTGACACCTGGGTCAAGGCCTGGCTGCAGCAGTTACTGGCCGAAGCGATCTGGGGCACGGATGAGCGCACCGGCGCGGAGCGCGGCGACATTCTGGTGTACGTACATGGCTACAACAACAGCGCCCCCGACGTGCTCAAACGCCACCGCCGGCTCAAGGCCGACCTCGCCGCGCTGGGTTGGAAAGGCGCAGTGGTGTCGTTCGACTGGCCCAGCGACAACAAGACCGTCGGCTACCTGGAAGACCGCCACGACGCCAAACTCAGCGCCATGCAGCTGGTTACCGACCTGATCGCCCTGCTGGCGGCCAAACAGACTCCGGATTGCGCGGTAAACACCCATATTCTTGCCCACTCCATGGGCACCTACGTGGTTCGCGAGGCCTTCGACGATGCCGACGATGCACGGCTGGAAAACAACAGCTGGATGATCAGCCAGCTGTGCTTTATCGGAGCCGATATCTCGGCCTCATCGTTGAGCCTGGGGCATGCCAGCAGCGACTCGCTGTACCGCCATTGCACGCGCCTGACCAACTACTTCAGCTTGGGCGACAGCGTGCTGAAACTGTCCAACGTCAAACGTGCAGGCGTCGCGCCACGCGCGGGCCGAGTGGGCTTGCCGGATAACGCACCGGACTCGACAGCCGATATCGATTGCACCGCCTACCATCAGCTACTGCTCAGCGATAAAGCCATGCAGGCCCGCGACCAGCCACAGGATTTTCTCGGCAGCGAGGATCACTCTTGGTACATCGGCAACCGCGTGTTCACCCGCGACCTGTTCGAAACCCTCAAGGGCGACCTGGACCGCAGCATCATCGCCGCTCGTGCGCCCATATCAGGGAGTAGGCGTTTAAGCCTGGTAGGCAAATAGCCCCAGGCGTAGAGCGGCAGGCAGAAAATGCGGCCATAAAAAAACGGGAGCCCAATTGGGCTCCCGCACTCATTCTCAGAGAAATGCAGGTACAAGCCTCACGCATGCACCCGCTACAACCTCACCTGCGCCTCCATGGAAGCGCATGCCGCAGTGTGGCAAAAAAACCTCGGCCACTGCGTTTAGCTTTGTTGCCGCTTTGCAAAGAAATGTAAACGGCGTATCCGGCTGGTCGATGGCGCATGCACGCGGCAGAATGCGCCCATGAATACAGCCTACCTGCCCGCCTGCTGCGCCCCGCTAAGTGACCACTGGCCGCTGCCGCAGCGGCTGGCCAATGTGCAGCTGATCAGCACCCGCTTTGATCCAGCCCTCTTGCACGCCGATGACTTCAGCCGCTGCGCCGTCCCGCCGATTACCGGTGTGGCCAAACGCCAGGCGGAATACCTGGCCGGTCGCCTGTGCGCCCGCACCGCGCTGCAACGCCTTAGCGGCATTTTCGCCGTGCCGGCAGTCGGCCCTGATCGCGCGCCGCAGTGGCCCGTCGGTACGCTCGGCTCGATCACCCACGGCAGCGGCTGGGCCGGCGCATTGGTGGGTCACAGCACCGACTGGCGCGGCCTGGGCCTGGATATCGAACAGATCATGCCGGCCAACCGCGCCGAGCGCCTGGCCGGGGAAATCCTCACCCCGGCCGAACTGTTTCGCCTCGAAGCCTTGCCTGCCGAACAGCGCGCCCAGCGCATCAGCCTGACCTTCTCGCTCAAGGAAAGCCTGTTCAAGGCGCTCTACCCGCTGGTATTGCGCCACTTCTATTTCCAGGATGCCGAACTGCTCAGCGTCGACGCCGACAACAAAGTGCGTATGCGCCTGTTGATTGACCTGCACGCGGATTGGCCAGCCGGCAGCGAACTGGCCGGCCAATTTGTCGAATTCGACGGTTATCTGCTGAGCCTGGTCAGCATCCCGCGCTGATCTGTCGAGCGCAGCCGCCCAAAGCCCTAGGCAAATCCGCTAAACTCGGCCGATTGCCGCCTGGAGTGCCCTATGCGCGAAGATTTGAATCAAGGCCTGATCGAGTTCCTCAAGGCCTCGCCGACCCCTTTTCATGCCACCGCCAGCCTGGCTCAACGCCTTGAGGCGGCCGGTTTTCAGCACCTGGACGAGCGCGCCAGCTGGCACACCGAGGCCGGCGGCCGCTATTACGTGACGCGCAACGACTCCTCGATCATCGCCTTCAAGCTTGGCAAGCGCGCGCCGCTGGAAGGCGGTATCCGTCTGGTTGGCGCGCACACCGACAGCCCATGCCTGCGGGTCAAACCGCAACCGGAACTGCAGCAACAGGGCTTTTTCCAGCTCGGTGTTGAGGTGTACGGCGGCGCATTGCTGGCGCCCTGGTTCGACCGCGACCTGTCACTAGCCGGTCGGGTGACCTACCGCCGCGACGGCAAGGTGGAAAGCCAGCTGATCGACTTCCAGAAGCCGATTGCGATCATTCCCAACCTGGCCATTCACCTCAACCGTGAGGCCAACCAGGGCTGGGCGATCAACCAGCAGATCGAGCTGCCGCCAATCCTCGCGCAGATATCCGGCGATGAACCGGCCGATTTCCGCGCACTGATCACCGATCAACTGGCCCGCGAACACGACTTCAGCGCCGATGCGGTGCTCGATTACGAACTGAGCTTCTACGACACCCAGAGCGCGGCGGTGATTGGCCTGAATAGCGACTTTATTGCCGGCGCGCGGCTGGACAACCTGCTGTCCTGCTACGCCGGGCTGCAGGCGCTGCTGGCGGCGCCGGATGAAGAAAGCTGCGTATTGGTCTGCACCGACCACGAGGAAGTCGGTTCCTGCTCGGCTTGCGGTGCCGACGGCCCGATGCTCGAACAGGTACTGCGCCGCGTGCTGCCGGACGGCGACGCCTTCGTGCGCACCATCCAGCGCTCGCTGCTGGTCTCGGCCGACAACGCCCACGGTGTGCACCCCAACTATGCCGACAAGCATGACCAGAACCACGGCCCCAAGCTCAACGCCGGCCCGGTGATCAAGATCAACAGCAACCAGCGCTACGCCACCAACAGCGAAACCGCCGGTTTTTTCCGTCATCTGTGCCTGGAAAATGAAGTGCCGGTGCAGAGCTTCGTCACCCGCAGCGACATGGGTTGCGGCTCGACCATCGGCCCGATCACCGCCAGCCAGCTGGGCGTGCGCACCGTGGATATCGGCTTGCCGACCTTCGCCATGCACTCAATCCGCGAACTGGCCGGCAGCCACGACCTGGCGCATCTGGTGAAAGTCCTCACGGCCTTCTACGCCAGCGCCGAACTGCCTTGATCATTCCCCAGCTGTCTGCCAGCTAGCGCTTGTACTGCTGCCGGTAGGCCGCCGGGGTCAGGCCGGTCACGTGCTTGAAGGTGCGGCGAAAGCTCGACTCATCGCCGTAACCCAGTGAGTCGCTGATCCGGCTGATCGAATCGGCCGTCAGGATCAGCCGCTCGCCGGCCTGGTTGAGCTTGATCAGGCGCACCTGATCGGCCACCGCCAGCCCGGTCAGCGCCTTTACCTGACGCGCCAGGGTCCGCGCGGATACCGCCAGTTCATCGGCGAGCCGCTGCACACTGAGCTGCTGCGCCGGCAGCTGCTCTACCAATAGATGCAACCTGCGCAGCAACGGCTCTGTCTGCAGCATCAGGCCGACTGAACGAAACACCGGCGTCGCCGACTCCGGACGCGGCAACACCATCAGCGTGGCGATCTCGCGATAGACCACCTCTCCCAGTTGCTCCTCAATCAGCGTCCGCGCGATCGCCAGGTAACCGCTGACGCCGGAGGCCGTGGCAGTCAGGCGATTGCTCACCTGGGTCTGCTCGAACTGCCAACTCACCTGAGGGAAACGCGCCTGCAGGCTGGACGCCAGCCACCAGGTGGCCGTCGCGCGTTCACCGTGCAAACGCCCGCTCTGCGCCAGCAGGCACACACCGGTGCAGTAGCTCCACAGCCGTGTGGTGCGCGGCAACTGACTCAGCGCCCGAATCAGCCCACGGTTGTCCTCCAGCGCTTGGGCGATCATCGCTTCCGAATCCGCCCACAACCCGGGAATCAGCACGGCGCTGCA
Source organism: Pseudomonas sp. (assembly GCF_049653025.1). GTDB lineage: Bacteria > Pseudomonadota > Gammaproteobacteria > Pseudomonadales > Pseudomonadaceae > Aquipseudomonas. The sequence goes on from NZ_JBASFM010000017.1 coordinate 250,559, forward strand.
CGCGGCCTGCGCCAGACTGCTCTGCGGCTGCAAGCGCATGCCCTGGGTACAGTCGACCGGCGCACTATCCAGGCCCACCCAGCACAACTCAAAGCGCTGTTCACCCGCACGCCGATTGGCCGCGGTCAACAGATCGGCGAAGGCAAATAGACCGGCCGGCATGCACCCGGGATACAGCAACAGGCCGATCTTCTGCGCAGGCATGAAATGTCCTATTTATGGCAATTCCTGCCATCTTTATCCCGCAGATGGATTTTTACAATGGCCGCTCCTACCCCGGAGGTCGCCATGAAAATCACCCAACTGCGCAATGCCACCCTGATCATCGAATTCGGCGAGGTTCGCCTGCTGGTCGACCCGATGCTGGCCGCCCAGGGCCAGCTGCCGGCGCTCAAGTACCTTGCCCGGCGTCGGCGCAATCCGCTGGTCGAACTACCGGACAACGCCAGCGAACACCTGCAGCGCGTGACCCACTGCCTGATCACCCACTGCCAGAAGGGCCATTTCGACCACCTCGACCGGGCCGGCGTGCGCTGGCTGCGCGAGCGCCAGCTGCCGATCATCTGCATGACCGAAGACGCGGACTATCTGCGCAAGCTCCGGCTCAATGTCCACCAGGTGCTGCCCGAGCAGATGACCAGCCCCTTCTTCGGCGGCAGCGTTCAACCCATTCCCTGCCTGCATGGCGAGGGCTTTGTCGGCCGAATGATGGCCCATGGACATGGTTACTTTATTCAGATAGCAGGCGAACCCAGCCTCTACATCGCCGGCGACACCCTACTCACCGCCGACGTTCGCCAGTGCCTGACGCAATGGGTACCGAAGGTGAGCGTGCTACCGGCAGGCGGCGCGCGTTTCGATCTGGGTGGCGAGATCATCATGGGCCAGGCCGATATTCTCGCCGCGCTGCAGCTCAGCAGCGGCATCGTGGTCGCCAACCACCTGGAGGCCCTCGATCATTGCCCGGTAACCCGCGCCGGTTTGCTGCAAGAGGCCACTCGCCGGGGACTCAGCGAGCGCCTGCGCGTCCCGCTGGATGGCGAAACCCTGGAGTTCTTGCCAACCTTGCAAAGGCAAGTAGTAGCTTAAGCAGCCATCACTCTGGCACTTCGACGCTCACATGCAGGGCGTCGTGGCGCCAGAACTCCAGGTCGCAATCGATCAGCCGACCGTGCTGATCACGGTTGATCCGCACGATGCGCAGCGCCGGGCTGCCCACCGCCACCTTCAAGGCCGACGCGGCTTCGCTGTGCAAGGCCGTCGGCACCATATCGAAACGCACCCGGCCGTAGTGAATGCCGTACTCGCTGGCGTACAACTCGGTCAGCGAACGGGTCAGGTCGAAATCGAGAATGCCGGCGAAGTAATTCGGGTTGAGGTAGTGCTCGACATACAGCACCAGACGGCCGTCGATACGCCGCGCACGACGGATCTGGTAAACGCTGGACAGCGCCGGCAAGGCCAACAGTTGGCAGATCTCGGCGCTGGCCGGCATCAGCCGCGCGCTCAGCACTTCGGTGGCCGGCACCCGGCCCTGCTCGCCCACCATGGCGTGGAAGTGGCTGCGCACCAGCGGGTTGTAGGCCAGGCGTGGCGGCGAGACAAACCAGCCGCGGCGCTCCTCACGATAGATCAGGCCTTGGGCTTCCAGCTGACTGAGCGCCTCACGCAGGGTAATCCGGGTGGTATCGAATACCTCGCTGAGCTTGCGCTCGGCCGGCAGCTGGCTGCCCGAAGGCAAAAGACCGTGCTCGATCTGTTCTTCCAATGCCCGGCAGATCGCCGTGACCGCCCGCGGCGCTTCATCGCGCATCAAGACCTCCATTTTTGGACTAGTCCAGCCCCATTCCGGGGCAGAAACCGCTGCAGGCAACGGCTCGAAAAGCATGTTTCAAGTTTAAGCAGTCTTGATGACCGAGCCGTGACAAAAATCTTTCGACCCATCTATCAATCGGCAAAACCGGGCTTTGCCAGTGGTTAATCGCCGGTTTATGGATGGTCTACGCTTGCTGATCAGCCATCCGCAGCGCTAGTTGTCGGCCAGTGGAGGGTGAATGTACATAAAAATGTAATCAAAGCAGCCTAAATTGGCGTAAGTCTTGCTGATCTAGACCAGACTTTTTCACCGCACGCACCCTCATCGCAAAGGAGTTTCCAATGAAACAATTGCTGCTGGCTTCACTGATGGGCTCGGCTATCGCCCTGGCAACCTCCGCCATGGCGGCTGGAACGGACTTGAAAGCGCTGGAACAAGCCGCACGCGCAGAAGGCGCGGTGAACAGCGTGGGCATGCCCGACAGCTGGGCCAACTGGAAGGACACCTGGGTCGACCTGGGCAAAGTCTACGGCCTCAAACACATGGACACCGACATGAGTTCGGCCCAGGAAATCGCCAAGTTCGCCGCTGAGAAAGACAACGCCACCGCCGATATCGGCGACGTCGGCGCGGCCTTTGGCCCCATCGCCGTGCAGCAGGGTGTTACCCAAGCCTACAAACCCAGCACCTGGGAACAGATTCCAACCTGGGCCAAGGACGCTGACGGCCACTGGATGCTGGCCTACACCGGCTCCATCGCCTTTATCGTCAACAAGCAGCTGGTCAAGGATGTACCGCAGTCCTGGGCCGACCTGAAGAAGGGCAAGTACAAGGTCGCCATCGGTGACGTCAGCGCCGCGGCCCAGGCCGTCAACGGCGTACTGGCCGCATCCATCGCCAACGGCGGCAACGAGAAGAACATCCAGCCGGGCCTGGACTTCTTCGCCGAGATCGCCAAGCAGGGCCGCCTGGGCCTGTCCAACCCGACCATCCAGACCCTGGAAAAAGGCGAAGTGGAAGTCGGCATCGTCTGGGACTTCAACGGCCTGTCCTACCGCGACCAGATCGACCCGAGCCGCTTCGAAGTGCTGATCCCATCCGACGGTTCGGTGATCTCCGGCTACACCACGGTGATCAACAAGTACGCCAAGAATCCTAACGCCGCCAAGCTGGCGCGTGAGTACATCTTGAGCGACGCCGGGCAAATCAACCTGGCCAAGGGCAACGCCCGGCCGATCCGCGCCGAACACCTGACCCTGCCAGCTGAAGTGCAGGCTAAGCTGCTGCCGAACGCGCAGTACGCCAAGGTTCAGCCGATCAAGGACCCAGCCGCCTGGGAAGCCACCGCGAAAGCACTGCCACAGCTGTGGCAGGAAAATGTGATCATCGAAATGCAATAAACGCTCGCCCACAGCCCGGCGCTCGCCGGGCTGTGTTTTTGCTCAAGGAAATCGCTCGATGAAACACAACGTCATCCTGGTGGTACTGGATGGCCTGAACTACGAGGTGGCCCGCCATGCGCTGGGCCATCTGCAGGCCTACTGCGGCGCTGGCCGCGCTGCGCTGTACAAGCTCGAGTGCGAGCTGCCCTCGCTGTCCCGCCCCCTCTACGAATGCATCATGACCGGCGTAGCGCCGATCGACAGCGGCATCGTGCACAACGATGTGGTGCGCCTGTCCAACCAGCGCAGCATCTTCCACTACGCCCGTGCTGCCGGTCTTTCCACCGCTGCGGCGGCCTATCACTGGATGAGCGAGCTGTATAACCGCGCGCCCTTCGATGCGGCCCGCGACCGCCATACCAGCGACAGCGCCTTGCCTATTCAGCATGGCCATTTCTATTACGCCGACCACTACCCGGACTCGCACCTGTTCGCCGATGCCGAGCACCTGCGCGTGCAGCACAAGCCGAACTTCCTGCTGGTGCACCCGATGAATATCGACGACGCCGGCCACAAACATGGCCTGGACTCGCCGCAATACCGCAACAGCGCGCGCCACGCCGACCTGCTGTTGGCCGAATACCTGCAGCGCTGGCTGGATGCTGGCTACCAGGTGCTGGTGACTGCCGACCACGGCATGAACAACGACCGCTCGCACAACGGCCTGCTGCCGGAAGAGCGCGAAGTACCGTTGTTCGTTGCTGGCAGCGCCTTCAGCCTGGATGGCAACGCGCAGCCACGCCAGACCGAATTGTGCGGCACCATCTGTGCCCTGCTCGGTGCCGCGCATGACAAACCCTGGTGCAAGGAACTGCTCAAGTGACGGCAAGCAAACCCCGCGGCAAGTGGCTGGCACTGCTGTGCCTGCTGCCCTTCGCGATCTTCTTTATTGCCTTCCAGATCGCCCCATTGGCATGGGTGGCGGTGCACAGTCTGAGCGTCGGCGATGCCTGGGGGCTGGGCAATTACCAGAAGATCTTCAGCTCCAAGTTCTACCTGCAAGCGATCAAGCACAGCCTGCAGATCGCCTTCTGGTCGAGCCTGTTCGGCATCGTCATCGCCGTGCTCGGCAGCTACTCGCTGCGCCAGGTCGACTCGAAGCTGCGCGACTTCGTCATGGCCTTCTCCAACATGACCAGCAACTTCGCCGGGGTGCCGCTGGCCTTCGCCTTTATCATCATTCTCGGCTTCAACGGCGCGCTGACCCTGCTGCTCAAGCAGGCCGGAGTGATCGAGGACTTCAACCTGTACTCCAAGACCGGGCTGATTGTGCTCTACACCTACTTCCAGATTCCCCTCGGCGTGCTGCTGCTCTACCCAGCCTTCGACGCCCTGCGCGAGGACTGGCGTGAGTCAGCGGCGCTGCTCGGCGCAGGCACCTGGGACTTCTGGCGACATATCGGCATTCCGGTACTGACCCCGGCGCTGCTCGGCACCTTCGTCATCCTCCTGGCCAATGCCCTCGGCGCCTACGCCACGGTGTATGCGCTTACCACCGGTAATTTCAACGTACTGCCGATCCGCATCGCCGCCATGGTCGCCGGCGATATCAGCCTCAACCCGGACATGGCCAGCGCCCTGGCGATGGTGTTGGTGGGCCTGATGGTGGTGATCACCGCCGCGCACCAGTGGCTGCTAAAGAGGAGCTACCATGTCGCACGCTGATGCTGCACCGGCAGCGCTGTACCACCGCGTGGTGGTCTGGCTGTTGTTCCTGATCCTACTATTACCGCTGGCCGGCACCCTGCTCTACTCGCTGTCCACCAGTTGGTCAGCGACCATTCTGCCGTCCGGCCTGACCTTCAAGTGGTACGTGGCGCTGTGGAGCGATCCGCGTTTCCTCGCGGCCTTCGGCCAGTCGCTGCTGGTGTGTTTCGGCTCCCTGCTGTTGGCCACCGTGTTGATCCTGCCGCTGCTGTTTGTGGTGCATTACCACTTCCCCAAACTCGACGGCCTGATGAACATCTTGATTTTGCTGCCGTTCGCCGTGCCGCCGGTGGTGTCCTCGGTGGGCCTGCTGCAGGTCTACGGCTCCGGGCCACTGGCAATGGTCGGCACGCCATGGATTCTGATCGGCTGCTACTTCACCGTAGCCCTGCCGTTTATGTACCGGGCGATCACCAACAACCTGCAGGCGATCAACCTGCGCGACCTGATGGACTCCGCGCAACTGCTCGGTGCCAGTACCTGGCAGGCCGCCTTCCTGGTGATCCTGCCCAACCTGCGCAAGGGCCTGATGGTCTCGCTGTTTCTCTCGTTCAGCTTCCTGTTCGGTGAGTTCGTGTTCGCCAACCTGCTGGTCGGCACTCGCTACGAAACCCTACAGGTGTACCTCAACAACATGAAAAACAGCAGCGGCCACTTCAACAGCGCGCTGGTGATTTCCTACTTCTTCTTCGTGCTGATCTTCACCTGGGCAGCCACTCGCCTGAACAAGGACAGACCATGAGTTACCTGAGCATCCGCGGCCTGCATAAAAGCTACGGCAGCACCCCGATCTTCAGCGAGATCGATTGTGAAATCGGCAAGGGCGAGTTCATCACCCTGCTCGGTCCGTCCGGCTGCGGCAAGTCCACCCTGCTGCGCTGCATTGCCGGGCTGACTGGGGTGAATGGTGGGCAGATCATCCTCGACGGCCAGGACCTGGTGCCCGTCGCCCCGCAGAAGCGCGGCATCGGCATGGTGTTCCAGAGCTATGCGCTGTTCCCCAATATGAGCGTGGCGCAGAACGTGGCGTTCGGTCTGCGCATGCAGAAGGTCGACGGCAGCGAAGCCGAGCAGCGGGTCAAGGAGGTGTTGGAACTGGTCGAGCTCAATGACTTCGCAGGTCGTTATCCGCACCAACTGTCCGGCGGCCAGTGCCAGCGCGTGGCCTTGGCTCGCTCGTTGGTGACCCGCCCGCGCCTGCTGCTGCTCGACGAGCCGCTGTCGGCGCTGGATGCACGGATTCGCAAGCACCTGCGCGAACAGATTCGCAGCATCCAGCAGGAGCTGGGCCTGACCACCATCTTCGTCACCCATGATCAGGAAGAAGCCCTGGTCATGAGCGACCGGATCTTCCTGATGAACGCCGGCAAGATCGTCCAGAGCGGCGACGCAGAAACCCTCTACAGCGCCCCAGTGGATGCCTTCGCCGCCGGCTTTATCGGCAACTACAACCTGCTCGACGCCGACGCCGCCAGCCGTCTGCTGCTACGGCCGATCAGCAGCCGCGTGGCGATTCGCCCGGAGGCCATCCAGATTGGCGCACACGGCAGCATCCAGGGGCAGATTTGCAGCCATCGCCTGCTCGGCAACGTGATCCGTTACCGCATCGAGGCGCGCGGCGTCGAACTGCTGGTGGACGTGCTCAACCGCTCGCCGGCCGACCTGCATGCCCGAGGCCAGCAGATCAACCTGAATATTGAAGACAACGCTATTTGTGAGGTGGCCTGATGGCCCTGGCAATTTTCGACCTGGATGAAACCCTGATCGGCGGCGACTGTGCCAGCCTGTGGACCCAGGAAATGGTCAAGCTCGGCTGGGCCGATGGCGAGAGTTTTCTAGCCCATGAACAGGAGCTGATGCGCCAGTACGCCGCCGGCAGCCTGGCCATGGAAGACTATATGGCCTTCACCCTGTCGCCCCTGGTCGGGCGCACACCCGAGGAAGTTGCCCATGTGGTCGAGCCGTTTGTCGAGGACGTGATCGAGCCGATCTTCTACAGCGACGCCACCCGCTGCCTGGCCCATCACCGCGCCGCCGGTGACCGGGTGCTGGTAATTTCCGCTTCGGCGCATTTCCTGGTCAGCGCCGTCGCCGCGCGTCTAAAGATTGAGGAAGTGCTGGCCATCGACCTGGAAATCCAACACGGCCACTACAGCGGCCGTACTCAGGGCGTGCTGACCTACCGCGAAGGCAAGGTCAGCCGCCTACAGGATTGGCTGCAAGAACAAGGCGAAAGCCTCGACGGGGCCTACTTCTACTCCGACTCACGCAATGACCTGCCGCTGCTGCAAGTGGTCGCCAAGCCCCATGTGGTCAACCCCGACCCCACCCTGCTGCAGTATGCCGAGCAGACCGGCTGGCCGATCCTCAGCTGGCGCTGATTGATCTGGGAAGTGGCGCAGATGCCTGGCCACAGGCTATAAAGCGCCACCTCCCAGCCATACGCCTGCATTCATGCCCAGCAGTTCCCCCCTCGCCGCCTACCAACAAGCGATCGACCGCGACGGGTTCAAGTCCGACCCGGCGCAGTGGCAGGCCGCCCAGGCCCTGCACGACTGTCACCAGGCCTTGCAGCTGCCTGCACCGGCGCAACCTGTGCGTGGGGTCTACCTGTGGGGGCCGGTTGGCCGCGGCAAGACCTGGTTGATGGACAGTTTCTACCAGGGCCTGAACGTCCCGGCGCGGCGTCAGCACTTTCACCACTTTATGCGCTGGGTGCATATGCGCCTGTTCCAGCTCACCGGCACGCCTGATCCGCTGCAGGCATTGGCCGTACAACTGAGCCACGAGGTGCGCGTGCTGTGCTTCGATGAGCTGTATGTCAGCGATATCGGTGATGCGATCATTCTCGGTCGGCTGTTCCAGGTGATGTTCGAGCAGGGCGTGGTGCTGGTGGCCACCTCCAACCAGCCGCCCGAACTGCTGTACGCCGAGGGCTTCAACCGCGAGCGCTTCCTGCCTGCGGTGGTCGCCTTGCAGCGACATATGCAGGTAGTCAGCATCAACGGCGAGCAAGACCACCGCCTGCACCCAGGCACCGCGCATACCCGCTACTGGGTCGCCATACCGGGGCAGCCTGGCGTACTGAGCCAGATCTTCAGCCAGTTGGCCGCAGGCAGCCCCAGCAGTGATCAACCGCTGATGCTTGGCACCCGCACGGTGCCGGTGCTGCGCTACAGCGCCGATGTGCTCTGGTGCCGCTTTGCCGACCTGTGCCAGCAGCCCCTGGCCGCGCCGGACTTTATCGCCCTGTGCGACCGCTTCCGCGCCATCCTGCTCAGCGAGGTGCCGAATCTGAGCAGCCCGCAGCGCGCGGCAAAGATTGCCCGTGGCACCGAAGATGGCGTCGAACGAATAGTGGCAGGCGACCGCCAGCTGCCGGCGCTGTCGATCAAGGATGACAGCGTACGGCGCTTTATCGCCCTGGTGGATGAGTGCTACGACCGCAAGGTGCCGCTGTATCTCGAGGCCCAGGTGCCGCTCGCCGAACTCTATACCGAGGGTTACCTGAGCTTCGCCTTTCGCCGCACCCTGAGCCGTTTACAGGAGATGCAGCTCCAGCGCTTTGGCGCTTAAGCTTGCATGGCCCAACCATGCACATTCATCGCCGCCTGGCGCAGAGCCTCGGAGCGGGTTGGGTGTGGATGGCAGATCAGCGCAATATCTTCGGCCGAAGCGCTGAACTCCAGGGCCACGCAGTACTCGCCGATCAGTTCGCCGGCGCTGGGGCCGATGATATGCACGCCAAGAATCTGGTCGGTGCGCTCATCGGCCAGCACTTTGACGAAGCCTTCGGCCTCGTGGTTGATCTTCGCCCGGCTGTTGGCGGTGAAGGGAAACTTGCCGACCTTGTAGGCACGCCCTTCGGCCTTCAGCTGTTCCTCGGTCTTGCCCACGGTGGCGACTTCCGGCTTGGTGTAGATGACCCCGGGAATCGCGTCGTAATTGACCTCGGCGGCATGCCCGGCGATGCGTTCAATACAGGCGATGGCTTCATCTTCGGCCTTGTGCGCGAGCATCGGCCCAGAGGTCACGTCACCGATAATCCAGATACCCGGTACGCTGCTGCGGTGCTGCTGGTTTTCCAGCATGCCGCGCTTGTCGGTGGCCAGGCCGACGCTTTCCAGACCCAGGCCAGCGGTATAGGGGCGGCGGCCGATGGCGACCAGTACATAGTCAGCCTGGAGTTGCTCGACAGCGCCGCCAGCAGCTGGCTGCAGGTCAAGGGTGACGCCTTTGGCCGTGGCCTTGGCGGCGCTGACCTTGGTTGCCAGTTTGAAATTCATCCCCTGCTTGCTCAGGGTGCGCTGCAGGGTTTTCGCGGTTTCGTCATCCAGGCCTGGGCAGATGCGGTCGAGGTACTCCACCACAGTCACTTCGCTGCCCAAACGCCGCCACACCGAACCCAACTCCAGGCCGATTACTCCGGCACCAATCACCACCAGATGCTTTGGCACCTTGGGCAAAGCCAGCGCGCCGGTGGAGTCGAGAATGCGCTGGTTATCAATCGTCACCCCCGGCAACGGCGTCGGCTCCGAGCCAGTGGCAATCACGATGTCCTTGGCTTGCAACTCACGCACGCTGCCATCGGCCAGGGTCACCGTGACCTTGCCCGGTCCGTTCAAGCGGCCCCAACCCTTGATCCAGTCGACCTTGTTCTTGCGAAACAGAAACTCGATGCCCTTGGTCAGGGCCGTCACGCTTTCATCCTTCTGCTTCATCATCTGCGCCAGATTGAGCGTCGGCGTGACCTCGATGCCGAGGTTGTTCAGCTCGCCGCTGGTCGCCGCTTCATACAACTCCGAGGCATGCAGCAACGCCTTCGACGGCATACAGCCGACATTCAGGCAGGTGCCACCGAGGGTTTCGCGGCCCTCAATGCAGGCGACTTTCAGGCCCAGTTGCCCGGCGCGGATGGCGGCGTTGTAACCGCCAGGGCCGCCGCCGATGATCAGCACGTCATAGTTACTCATGCAGTCGCTCCTCTGGATGCGCAAAAGCCTGTGTCAGGGTTTACCGGGCCAGCGCGGCGCTCACCACCGGCCGCGGGCGCAGCAGGTGAAAGGCGCTAAACGCCGCCACGGCGAATAGGGCATTCAGCAACACCATAGGCCAAGCGCTGCCATCCGCCAGCACACTGAGCAACAGACCGCTGCAGGTGGCCCCGGCCATCTGCGCAAAGCCCATAAAGCCCGCGGCCAAACCGGCGCGATGGGCATTGGGAATCACCGCGCCGGCCACCGACGCCGGCAGCAGCATGCCGCCGCCCAGGGTCACCAGCACTTGCGGCAGCGACAGACCAAGCACGGACAAACCGGCGAGCCGGTACACCAGCAGCGTGGCGATTGCACCCGCCAGGACCAGCGCCACACCAATGCCGACGATTTTCTGCGGGCCCAGGCGCAGGATCATGCGTTGGGTGAACAAGGCACCGGCGATCAATGCCGAAACGATCGCGGCAAAGGTCACCCCGTACTGCGCCGGGCTTAACTGCAACAGGCCGATATACACCGCCGACGAGCCGGCAATCACCGCGAACATCGCGCCGTAGGTGCCGGCCAGCGTCAGAGCAAACGCGCGAAATGAGGCGGACCTCAGCAAATCGAGGTAATTACCGGCCAACCCGCGCAACTGCCCGGCCTGCGGATCGAGGTTCTGGTTGCTTTCACGGTAGCCACGCAGCACCGCCAGCAGCGCGCCAGCGCCGATCAGCAGGGCCAACAAAATCGGCGCATGCCAGCCGCCATAAAGCGTCAACACCCCACCGATCATGGGCGACAGGACAATCGCGCAGAGCATGCCGATCACCGTCATGGCCAAGGCCGGGCCGGCTTGCGCATGCCAGACATCACGCACAATGGCGCGTGCCAGCACCAAGGCCGCGCAGGCACCCAAACCTTGCAGGACGCGGGCGGCGACAAACTCGCCCATGCTGCTGGCCAGCAGCATCCACAGCGTCGCCAGCAGGTACACCAGCAACCCGGCAATCAGCACCGGCCGCCGACCAATGCGGTCCGACAGCGGGCCGAGCACCAGTTGGCCCAGACCAAAGGCCGCGACAAACGCCGATAGCGCCAACAGGCTGCTGCCCGGCTGCGCCGACATGACCAGCTCGATCGCCCCGAGGCTGGGGATGATCAGCTGGGTGGAGATCTCTCCCAGGGCGGTCAAGGCAATCAGAATCAGCAACAGACCGCGCGAAGGTGATGGATAGCCGTGCATGGTTTGCACCCTGTATTCGGTAGCCGGCGTGGCTCGCCAACCAATAATATTTCGACCATAATATAAATGATTAAATGATGTCTATAATTCAAATCAGATACCCACCGCCATTCATCAGCCACACTGCGGAGACCCATCCATGACCACCCCATCACGCGAAGACAAACTGGCCGCCTGGCGCGCTGCCGAACAAGCCATGCGCGCCACTCTCGGCGCGCCCGGCAGCATGAGCCTGGCCGAAGTCAGCGCGCTGCTGCCGCAGGAGTTCTTTGACCGCATCGGCAGCGGCGAACTGCCTTCCCCACCCTTCGGCCACCTGCTCGATTTCATTCCACTGGAATGGTCGCCCGGGTGCTTCGTCTTCCAGGGCACGCCCGATGCGCGCCACTACAACCCGCTGGGCAGCGTGCACGGCGGCTACGCCGCGACCCTGCTCGACTCCTGCATGGGCTGCGCCATTCATACTCAGTTGCAGCGCGGCCAGGGCTATACCACCACCGATTTGCGCGTCAGCTACATTCGCGCCCTCAGCAGCAAGGTCGGGCCGATCCGCGCGGAAGGCCGCATCGTGCATGTCGGCCGCACTACGGCGCTGGCCGAGGGGCGGATCTACGATGTCGACGACCGCCTGTATGCCGTCGGCTCGACGACCTGCCTGATCCTGCAGTTGCCCAGCTGAACATCACGGCGGCGGACTACGGCCCGCCAAGGCGGTAAGATGACGCCCAGCATCTCAAGTAGCGAAACCCAGGGAGCCTCATGCGTTATTCAGAAGACCATAAAGCCCAGACCCACCAGCGCATTATCGATGAGGCGGCGCGCCTGTTCCGCCGCGATGGCGTGGGGGCCACCGGCCTGCAACCGCTGATGAAAACCCTGGGGCTGACCCACGGCGGCTTCTATGCGCACTTCAAATCCAAGGATGAGCTGGTGGCCACCGCCCTGCGCCAGGCCGCGCAGGACCTCGACCATGTCACGGCCGAGATCCAGAACGGCCCGACGCCCTTGCCGGCGTTTATCACCAGCTACCTGTCGGACGCCCACCGCGACAATCCTGGCGCGGGCTGCCCGTTGCCGACCATGTCGGCCGAGTTGGGCCAGCGCGGGCAAGCCAGCCCGATCACCGATGAAGTGGTGAACAATCGCCTGGCCCTGATCGAGTCCAGCCTGCACGGCGAGGACGCTGCCCGGCAGAGCGTACTGATCCTCTCGGCGCTGGTGGGCGCATTGATGCTGTCGCGCAGCGTCAGTGACCCGGAGTTGTCTGAGCGCTTGCTTAGCAGCGCCCGCGAACTGCTGATCGAACAGAGCAGCGCCACAACCGAGGCGTGAAATTAGCGCCATAAAAAAGCCCTTGGCGCAGTGCTGCACCAAGGGCTTTTCAACAATTGCAGGGCTGTTTACTTGTAACGCGCCGCTGCACTGCTGTGCGACAGATTCGGCCCAAGCTTGGCCCGAGCGCTGACCAGACCGGCCCAATCTGCAGCATCCGGCAGCGATGGAATGGTCACCAGCTCGCCCTGATCGAAGCCGGCCAAGGCGGCATCGACCATCTCACCGACCTCCATGATCATGCTCGGCGGTAACGCCGATTCATCCATGCCGCTGCGTTCCCAGATCTCGGTGCGGGTGATGCCCGGCAGCACCGCTTGCACCTGCACGCCGAGCTTGCCGATTTCGCCTTGCAATGTTTGGCTCAGGCTCAACACATAAGCCTTGCTGGCGCTGTAGACGGCGTTGAACATTTCCGGGGCCAGCGCCACCACCGAGGCGATATTGATGATCGCGCCCCGCCCAGCTGCGCCAAAGCTGGCGGAGGCGGCAGCGGACAAGCGCGTCAGCGAGACGATATTGAGCAAAATCAGGCGCTCGGTCGTGTCCAGGTCCGCCTCGGCCAGGCTGCCATTCATCGCCATGCCGGCATTGTTGACCAATAGCGTGATCGCCGAATCGCTGCGCAGACGCTGCTCAACCTTCAGCAGGTCCGCCTTGTCGGTCAGATCGGCCTTCAGCGCCTCAACCTTGATCCCGTATTCCTCGCCCAAACGCCCGGCCAACGCCTCCAGGCGCGGTAGATCACGCGCCACCAGCAGCAGGTCATGACCGCGGCGAGCCAGACGCTCGGCGTAGGTGGCACCGATGCCAGAAGAAGCGCCGGTAATCAGCGCGGTACCTTTTGCGTTTTGCTTGCTCATTGTCTGTCTCCTCGATTCTGCAGGTGGTTGATCGTGTCTGTCGGTATAGTGCGCCAACTCATATTACATACATAATATAAATATTATATGTCGATCATAATAAAAACTATCGGCAGGTTTCCTGACAAACACCCAGGACCATCCGCGCAAACGCCAGGCATAAAAAAACGGACAACCTTTGCAGGTTGTCCGTTGTGTGCAGCGCGAGGCGCTTAGCGCATCAGTTCGAGCGGATCAGGTGATCGAAGGCGGACAACGACGCCTTGGCACCCTCGCCCACGGCAATCACGATCTGCTTGTACGGCACGGTGGTGACGTCGCCCGCCGCGAAGATACCCGGCACATTGGTGCCGCCCTTGGCATCGACAATGATCTCGCCACGCGGCGACAGCTCGATCACGCCCTTGAGCCAGTCGCTGTTAGGCAGCAGGCCGATCTGCACGAAAATGCCTTCCAGCTCGACGGTATGTAGTTCGTCGCTGTTGCGATCCTTGTAGACCAGGCCGTTGACCTTCTGCCCATCGCCCTTGACCTCGGTGGTCAGGGCGCTGGTGATCACCGTGACGTTCGCCAGGCTGTGCAGCTTCTTCTGCAGCACGGCATCAGCGCGCAGCTGGCTGTCGAACTCGATCAGGGTGACCTGAGCGACGATACCGGCCAGGTCGATGGCCGCTTCCACGCCGGAGTTACCACCGCCGATCACCGCCACGCGCTTGCCCTTGAACAGCGGACCATCGCAATGCGGGCAGTAGGCCACGCCCTTGTTGCGGTACTGCTGCTCGCCCGGCACGTTCATCTCTCTCCAGCGTGCGCCGGTGGAGAGGATCAGGGTCTTGGCCTTGAGACTGGCACCGCTGTCGAAGCGGACTTCGTGCAGGCCACCCTCGGCGCTGGCCGGGATCAGGGCACTGGCGCGCTGCAGGTTCATGATATCGACTTCGTACTGTTTAACGTGCTCTTCCAGAGCGCGAGCCAGCTTCGGCCCTTCGGTTTCCTGCACCGAGATAAAGTTCTCGATGGCCATGGTGTCGAGCACCTGGCCGCCGAAACGCTCGGCCGCCACACCGGTGCGGATGCCCTTACGCGCGGCATAGATGGCCGCCGCAGCGCCGGCCGGGCCACCGCCAATGACCAGCACGTCGAAGGCATCCTTGGCGCTCATCTTCTCGGCGTCGCGGTTGGCGGCGCCGGTATCGATCTTGGCGAGGATTTCCTTCACTTCCATACGGCCGGAGGCGAACACTTCGCCGTTCAGGTAGATGCTCGGCACGGCCATGACCTGGCGGCGCTCGACTTCTTCCTGGAACAGCGCGCCGTCGATCGACACGTTGCGGATGTTGGGGTTGAGCACGGCCATCAGGTTCAGCGCCTGGACCACGTCAGGGCAGTTCTGGCAGGACAGCGAGAAGTAGGTCTCGAACTCGAACTTGCCTTCAATCGCCTGGATCTGCGCGATGGTGTCTGCGTCCAACTTGGACGGGTGGCCGCCAACCTGCAGCAGCGCCAGCACCAGCGAGGTGAACTCGTGGCCCATGGGGATACCGGCGAAGCTCAGGCCGATATCGGCGCCCGGGCGAACCAGGGCGAAGGACGGACGGCGAGCATCGCTGCCGTCGGTCTTCAGGGTGATCTTGTCGGTCAGGCCGACGATGCTCTGGAGCAGGCTCAGCAGCTCTTGGGATTTCGCGCTGTCATCGAGGGACGCGACGATCTCGAACGGCAGGGTGACCTTTTCCAGGTAGGCCTTCAACTGGGTTTGCAGGTTAGCGTCCAACATGGCGGATAGTCCTCAATGACAAAAATTCTGGGCAATAAAATGCCCGGGCGGATCGCGCCCGGGCATCGGGCACCACTAGGGTCGGGTTTCGACCCTGACAGCGCTAAGTACTCCCTCCCCGAACCTGAGCCCAGGGAGAGCGGCGGCAGATTTAGATCTTGCCAACCAGGTCCAGCGATGGAGCCAGAGTAGCTTCGCCTTCTTTCCACTTGGCTGGGCAAACCTGGCCTGGGTTAGCAGCGGTGTACTGAGCGGCTTTCAGCTTGCGCAGGGTCTCGGAAACGTCGCGAGCGATTTCGTTGGAGTGGATTTCCAGGGTCTTGATCACGCCGTCTGGGTTGATCACGAAGGTGCCACGCAGGGCCAGGCCTTCTTCCGGGATGTGCACGCCGAAAGCGTTGGTCAGCTGGTGAGTCGGATCGCCGATCAGCGGGAACTGAGCCTTGCCAACGGCAGGCGAAGTTTCGTGCCAGACCTTGTGCGAGAAGTGGGTGTCGGTGGTCACGATGTAGACCTCGGCACCGGCCTTCTGGAACTCGGCGTAGTTGTTGGCCGCGTCTTCGATTTCGGTCGGGCAGTTGAAGGTGAAGGCAGCTGGCATAAAGATCAGCACGGACCATTTGCCCTTCAGGCTCTGCTCGGTAACCTGGATGAACTCGCCGTTGTGGAAAGCATTGGCCGCGAACGGTTGAACTTGGGTATTGATGAGGGACATCTCTGATTCCTTCTTGAGGGTTAGAAATTTACAGGGCGCATTTTAACGCCTTATACGAAAAAAGCTTATTGATTGCCGCCATCATTCCGATTGAGTAAGCCAATCGACATGCCAGCATCAGAATCTGTTTACGATCTCGCGAGCTAGAGCCAGACAAGGCAAAAACAGCCGAGGAAGCGGAGTTTACTGGTGTAAATGAGCATTCCGAGGCTGTTTTTAACGCCGGATGGCCGACGCGCAGCAGACCGTAAGCAGGTTCTCAGGCCAATGCTGGGTCTATCACCAACACCAGCTTGCCGTTGACCTCATTACTGGCCAACGCCGCAAAGGCCGCCTCGGCATCTTTGAGCGCATAAGCCTGCTGAAGTTGCGGTTTGAGTCGCCCCTCGGCAAACAATGGCCAGACAAACTGCTGCAGATCACGCAGCAGATCAGCCTTGAACTGCTCATCGCGGTTACGCAGGGTCGAGCCGATCAGTTGAATGCGCTTGCCCAGCAGCAAAGCCAGGTCCAGCTCGGCCTTGCGCCCGCCAAGCAGTCCGATATTTACCCAGCGACCATCCTGCGCCAGCAAATCCAGGTTGAGCGCGGCATAGTTGCCGCCTACCGGGTCGAGAATCACATCAAAAGGGGCAAAATCGCGCAGCGCTTGCAGCTGGTCTTCACCACGCAATACGCCGCCCTGCGCGCCCAAGCTCTCACAGTAGGCCAGCCGCTCAGCTGAGCCGACGCTGACCCAGCACGGGCTGCCAAAGGCCTTGCACAGTTGAATGGCGGCAGAGCCCACGCCACTGGCACCGGCATGCAGCAAGACCTTCTGCCCCGGCTTCAGCGCAGCCAGCTGGAACAGATTGAGCCAGGCCGTGGCATAGACCTCCGGCAACGCCGCGGCCTCGTGTAGGCTGAGGCCTTCGGGAATAGGCAGGGCATGCCGCGCATCGACCACCACTTCCTCGGCCATACCGCCGCCAGTCAGGAGTGCGCAGACCCGATCACCGATCTTCCAGTCACACCCTGCACCCACTTCACTGACCACACCGGCGCATTCCAGCCCAAGAATCTCGCTGGCATCCGGCGGTGGCGGGTACAACCCGGCGCGCTGCAACAGATCGGCACGGTTGAGGCCGGCGGCCGCTACGCGAATGCGAATTTCCCCAACATCACAGACCGGTTTGGGCTGTTGCGCCCACTCCACGCGGCCTTCAACGCCTTGCAATGCCTTCACGCTGCCTCCATAGTGCATTTGAACCGAGCCCGGCGCTGACCGCTGGGCTTTTGCATTGCGCCGATGGAACCTGGCGCCCTTAAAGACGGCCTAATATGCGTTATCAACTGCCCACACGTCGAATCAGCATGAAGCGATCCCTCCTCAGCGTCACCCTGGCTTTCTCCTTTGCCCTGAGCGCCCTGCCGCTGGCGGCCAAGACCAGCAGCGACGAGTCCTGGGAATACCTGCAGCCAGATCGCGAGCAAGTGATCGCCAGCCTCAACGTCGTGGAACTGTTGAAGCGCCATCACTACAACAAGCCGCCCTTGAATGACGAGCGCTCGGTGAAGATCTATCAGGGCTACCTGAAGATGCTCGATCCGGCACGCAGCTACTTCACCGCTGCCGACATCGCCGAATTCGATCGCTGGAGCACGCGCTTCGATGACCTGCTGAAGAATGGCGACCTGCAACCCGGTTTTGCCATCTACAAGCGCCATCTGGAGCGTTTGCAAGGCCGCCTGCAATTCACCCTGAACATGCTCGATAAGGGCGTCGACAACATCGACTTCAACATCGATGAAAGTCTGTTGATCGATCGTGAGAACGCCCTCTGGGCCAAGGATATCGCCGAGCTGGACGACCTCTGGCGCAAGCGCGTCAAGGATGAAGTGCTGCGCCTGAAAATCGCCGGCAAAGAGCCGAAGGCTATTCAGGAACTGCTGACCAAGCGCTACAAGAACCAGCTCGCGCGGCTTAAGCAAACCCGCGGCGAAGACGTGTTCCAGGCCTATATCAATGCCTTCGCGATGTCCTACGACCCGCACACCACCTACCTCTCCCCGGATAACGCGGAGAACTTCGACATCAATATGAGCCTGTCGCTCGAAGGTATTGGTGCCGTGCTGCAAAGCGACAACGAGCACGTCAAGGTGGTACGTCTGGTGCCTGCCGGCCCGGCGGAAAAGAGCAAGCAGATCGCTCCGGCCGACAAGATCATCGGCGTGGCGCAGGGCAGCAAGGAAATGGTCGACGTGATCGGCTGGCGCCTGGATGAAGTGGTCAAACTGATTCGCGGCCCGAAAGGCTCGCAAGTGCGCCTGGAAGTGATTCCGGCCAGCAATGCGCCGAATGACCAGACCAGCAAGGTAGTCGCCATCACCCGCGAGGCGGTCAAGCTGGAAGAGCAGGCGGCGAAGAAGTCCATTCTCAACCTCAAGCACGAGAACCGCGACTACAAGCTCGGGGTGATCGAAATCCCGGCTTTCTACTTGGACTTCAAGGCATTCCGCGCAGGCGACCCGAACTACAAAAGCACCACCCGTGACGTCAAACGCCTGCTGACCGAGCTGGAAAAGGAAAAAGTCGACGGTGTGGTCATCGACCTGCGCAACAACGGCGGCGGCTCGCTACAGGAAGCCACCGAACTGACCGGGCTGTTTATCGACCAAGGCCCGACCGTACTGGTGCGCAACAGTGATGGCCGGGTTGACGTGCTGGCCGATGAAAATACCGGCATCTACTACAAAGGCCCACTGGCCGTGCTGGTCAATCGCCTGTCGGCTTCGGCCTCGGAAATTTTCGCCGGTGCCATGCAGGACTACCACCGCGCGCTGATCCTCGGCGGGCAGACCTTCGGCAAAGGCACCGTACAGACCATTCAACCGCTTAACCACGGCGAACTAAAGCTGACCCTGGCCAAGTTCTACCGGGTATCCGGGCAGAGCACCCAGCACCAGGGCGTGATTCCGGATATTCAGTACCCGGACGTGATGGACAACAAGGAAATCGGTGAGAGCGCCCTGCCCGAGGCCCTGCCATGGGACAGTATCAAGCCGGCGATCAAACCGGAGCTGGACCCGATCAAACCGTTCCTCGCCGAACTGCAAACCCGCTATGAAGGCCGTACGGCGCAAAACGCCGACTTCACCTTCGCCCGCGAACGTCTGCAACTGGCGCAGAAGCTGATGGAAGAAACCACCGTCAGCCTCAATGAAGCCAAGCGCCGCGCCCAGCAAACCGATATCGAAGGCCAGCAACTGGCCATCGAAAACAGCCGGCGCAAGGCCAAGGGCGAAGCCCTGCTGAACAAGCTCAAAGAAGAAGACGAAGACGCCTTGCCGGTGGAAGATGAAAAAACCAAACCGGAAGATGATGCCTACCTGGCAGAGAGCGGGCGCATCCTGCTCGACTATCTGGGCCTGAATACTCGCCTGGCCAAACAGTAAGTCATCAAAGGGTCATCAAACTGTCGTGAAATGCGGGGACTGGTCACCATGCCAGTCCCCGTTTTTTATGCCGACAGAGACCCATCATGATCGCCACCGAGCAGTTCAGCGCGCTGGACACCATCCTCGCCAACAGCGACCTGCACAGCCTGTTCCAGCCTATCTTCTCGCTTTCCGAACGGCGCATCCTCGGTTATGAAGCCCTCAGTCGCGGGCCCTCCAATAGCGCCCTGCACTCACCGATCAACCTGTTTGCCGTGGCCCGCAGTGCCGGCCGCCTGAGCGAACTGGAACTGCTGTGCCGCAAGAACGCCTGCCAGCGTTTCAGCCAACTGAAGCTTGAGGGCAAGCTGTTTCTCAACGTTTCCCCCGATTCGCTGATGGAGCCCAAGCATCAGCCCGGACGCACCCTACAACTGCTGCAAACCCTGGGCATTCCGCCGAGCCAGGTGGTGATCGAGCTGACCGAGCAATCGCCCACCGACGACTTCGCCCTGCTCGACACCGCCCTGCACCACTACCGCGCCATGGGCTTCTCCATCGCCCTGGATGACCTCGGTGCCGGCTATTCGAGTCTGCGCCTGTGGTCAGAACTGCGCCCAGACTACGTCAAGATCGACCGCCACTTTATCGACGGCATTCATCAAGACGCAGTCAAACGCGAGTTCGTCGGCTCGATCCTGAAAATGGCCAAAGCCTCGCGCGCCCAGGTGATCGCCGAAGGCATCGAACTGGCGGAAGAGCTCGAAGTGCTGGCGGAGATGGGTGTCGACCTGCTGCAAGGCTATCTGCTGTGCCGTCCGCAAGAACAGCCGCCGCGCGATGCACTCAATCTGCTGCCCGCCACCTGCAACAGCAGCAGCCTGCTCAGCGAGGAAGTCAGCGACCTGCGTGGCCTGCTCAACCCGCAGCGCGCGGTGCCATTGAGTACCCCGACCAGCGAGGTGCTGGAGATGTTTCGCGCCCAGGCCAGCCTCAACTCCCTGGCCGTACTCAACCCCGCGCAACAGCCGGTGGGCATCGTGCACCGCCACTCGCTCGCCGAGGCGCTGCTCAAGCCATTCGCCAACGAACTGTTCGCTCGCAAGCCGATCAGCCGCCTGATGAGCGATGACTACCTGGCGGTGGAGTCCAGCCAGTCGCTGCAACAGGTCAGCCGCCTGCTCACCAGCCGCGCGCGCCAACGCATCGAAGAAGACTTCATCATCATTCAGGACGGCAGCTATAGCGGCATGGGCCGAGTGATCGACGTGCTCAAGCTGATCACCGAACTGAAGATCCAGCAGGCGCGTTATGCCAACCCGCTGACCCTGCTGCCGGGCAATGTGCCAATCCAGCAGTGCCTGACTCGCCTGCTGCAACAGAGCCGCGAGGCGGTGATCTGCTACGTGGATATCGACAACTTCAAGCCGTTCAATGACCTCTACGGCTATGCCAAGGGCGATGAAGTGCTGCTCAGCCTGGCGCAATGCCTGAATGACCGGGTCGACCCGACGCGGGACTTTGTTGGCCATATTGGCGGCGATGACTTTCTGCTGGTGCTCGGTTCGCAGGACTGGCGTGCCCGCCTCAATCGCCTGCTGGAAGACTTCCAGAGCCAATGCCGGCGCTTTTACCGCGAAGAAGACCTGCACGCCGGTTGCTTTGTCGCCCATGACCGCACGGGTAAGCGCCAGGAGTTCGCCCTGCTGTCGCTGTCATTGGGCGTGGTGCACTTGCATCCCGAACAGTGTGCGCACCTGGATGCCAGCCAGCTGGCGGGGCTGGCTTCGGAAGCCAAGCGCCACGCCAAGGCAGTGCCAGGTTACAGCCTGCATATCATCGACACCCAGACCGACAGCGCGGCCTGAGCTAGCGGCCTAGGCCTCTTCCGGGTAGTCGAACTCAAAGACCCGAGCAACCTCGGCGGCATGCCAGGACGCCGCAGCGATGCCGTCAGAGGCCCCGACAAAACGGCCCAGACGGCTGACGCACTCGAAGAAACCGGTCCGCGGCAAGCGGCTGGCACCCTGACTGATCACCAGCGCGCTGCGCAGCGGACGCTCGGCCTTGGCATCCAGTGCGGCCAGGTGTTCCAGCGCGGCAGCCAGGGTCTGCATGGCCGGGCTGGGCAGCGCCAGGCGCTCGATCAGCGCGCGGTAGGTCAACAGGTGACGCTGACGCTGAGCATCCTCAAGTTCGCCCAGCAAGGCCTGCCAGTGTTGTCGGCTGATGCGTACGCTCAAGACTGCGACTCCCAACCTTCGACACCCAGGTGCCAGGCCAGCGCACGCTGGATGGCTGCATCAGGCTGACGCTCGCCGCTCTCGATCATGCTCAGGTAATGCGGGCTGATACCGACACTGCGCGCCAGGTCCGCGGCGCTCAGGCCCTTGGCCTCGCGCAATGCCAGCAGTTGGCTCAAGGCTGGTCTGCCTGCATCAACAGCCACCGCAGCTACCGCAGCCGGACGTCCGGCAGCCTGCAACAACGCCTGATACTGCGCCCAGGGCAGCACCGCGTATTCGGGCTCACCGTCGCGTTCGATCACTTGCACATTCATCTGTAAATCTCCATGCAGAGCACTTCCATCACTCTCGGCAACTCCAGAACAGGCGGCCATCTTAACAGCCCGGCGCGGCAAAGGGCGTGATCTATACTGCCCGCAGACAATCAAGCTGAACCTGGAGGCCAGCTTTGCGCACACTGCTAACGTTATTGCTGATCGGCTGGAGTTTCTGCACTTGGGCGGCGGAACTGCGCTGGGGTTTCGCTAAGGCCGACGGCATGCCCTATGTCGACGTGCACGAACAGCAATTGCGCGGTGGCTTCATCTACCAACTGGGCCAGCAGGCCAGCCAACGCCTGGGCTACGAAGCGCGCTTTGTCGAGGTGCCGAACAAACGCATCGACGAGTTCATGCAGCGCGGGCGCATTCATGTGATCTGCAACAACAACCCGCAATGGATGGAAAAACCGGAGCGCTATCACTGGTCACCGCCGCTCTACAGCGAGGAAGACGTCCTCTTGCTGCATCGCCAGCAAGCCCCGATCAACAGCCTGCAAGAGCTGCACGACACGGTTCTGGGTACCCAGCTCGGCTATGTTTACAGCGCCGAGCTGATGGATGCCTTTGCCAAGCAACTGGTGACTCGCAAGGACCTGCGTGATTTGCGCAGCGGCATCAACCTGCTGAAAAAGCAGCGACTCGGAGCCATCATCGACATGCGCCGTCCGCTCAGTTTCCAGCTCAGCCAGCAACCGGATGCGCCACTACAGCTCAACCCCTGGGTGATCGAGCGCTACGACATGCATTGCACCTACAGCCCGCAGCTGCCGGTCAGCGCCGAGCAGCTCGACCGCGTCCTGCAGGAGTTGCGTGATCAAGGCGTGATCGCGCAGCTGCTCAAGCAGATCTGAGCCCCACACGAGCTACTGCAGCTCTTTGTGCCCCCGCTCAGACGGTGCCTCAAGCGCCGGCAAACGCTCCAGCGTCTTCAGCACCTCGGGGCTCTGTGCGTCTCGCCACGCCTGAAAGGCCGCCAACTCTTCGCGCCAGGCACGCAGCACCCACGCCAGCACCGCCAGGTCATCGACAAAGCCCACACCCAACAACCAATCCGGAATGGCATCCAGCGGTGTTACGAAATACAGCAAGGCAGCTACCACCGCAAGTAACGCCTGAGTGCTAAGCGCCCTGTATTCGCCGCGCCACCAAGCCATACACAGCTGCTGCAGCAACTTGAGCTCATCGGCCAGTTCGGCGAAGCCAGCACCCAGTTTTTCCCGCTTGCGCGCTACCGAAAGCAGCAAAGCAGGCAAGCGCCCCGCCTTGAGAAAACGCTGTGCCAGAAACAGGTAACGCGAGAAATTTTTCGGTGCTTGCATCGTCTTCTCCCGGCAATCACGCATGGGTACTGGGCTTGCCATGGTTATCCACTAAAGCTGTGGATAACCTTGTGAACAGATTCTCGATAAGCCTGGCAAACGCCCAGCCCATGCGGCCTCGCCACAGATCGGGCATTTTTTGCTCACACAGTAAAAAACCATATAAATCAAATAGTTAAAAATAACAAAGGGTTTCTTTGCGGCAGTTACCGCAAGCCCTCACAGCGCAATCGTGAAATGTGCATAACCGTAACACCCAAGCGGCCATATAGGTCTTTTAAGACCGCTCAGTCAGCCGCAAGGTTCGAATTGTGACTGGTAAAAACGACAACGCCCCGTCGAAACGGGGCGCTGCCTGAACCGTAAAGAAATTACTCTTTAGCGGCTGCGTCTTTGATCGCGATCAGCTCCAGGTCGAAGACCAGTACCGAGTTGGCTGGAATCGCCGGAGTCGGGCTCTGCTCGCCATAGGCCAGCTCGCTCGGGATGTACAGCTTGTACTTCTCGCCAACGTGCATCAGCTGCAGACCTTCGACCCAACCCGGGATCACGCCGTTAACTGGCAGATCAATCGGGCTGCCACGCTCAACCGAGCTGTCGAATACGCTGCCGTCGGTCAATTTGCCTTCGTAGTGAACAGTCACCACGTCGGTGGCTTTCGGCTGTGCGCCCTCGGCCTTTTTAACGACTTCGAATTGCAGGCCGGAAGCGGTAGTGGTCACACCTTCACGCTTGGCATTGTCTTCGAGGAATTTCTTGCCGGCTTTGGCCGACTCGGCATTCATGGTCACCATGCGCTCTTCGGCACGCTTTTGCAGGAAGGCAAAGGCCTCGATCAGCTCTTCGTCTTTCAGGCGCTGCTCTTTCTTGCCGATAGCGTCTTCGATGCCTTGGGCAACGGCGTTGGAGTCCAGGTCATCCATGCCTTCCTGAGCCAGGCTCTTGCCCATGTTCAGGCCGATGCCATAGGAGGCTTTCTGTGCAGGGGTTTCCAGGGTGATTTCGCTGGTCTGCGAATCACAACCCGCGAGAACCAAACCTACCAGGGCGACCGCCGCTGCTAAACGATGCTGTTTCATGCTTGTTCCTTGTCCGGTGCGCCCTAGGGCAATGGTGTGAAAGCGCGAGCTTAGCAGGCCGTCGCGATCACTGGCTACCGTGTTAGGAGACAGAAAATGCGTATAAGTTCAGATGTTTAGCTGAATATTTAGAAAGGATTTTGCGAGGTATTGCGAAGTGGTGCGAGATGTCACAGAGGGGATGAAGCGAGGAGAAAAATGGCGCAGCGGACGGGACTCGAACCCGCGACCCCCGGCGTGACAGGCCGGTATTCTAACCGACTGAACTACCGCTGC